>NZ_JACHNX010000010.1 GCF_014199595.1 Sphingomonas yabuuchiae
TTCACGTTCGCCAGATCGACGCCCGTCCCGTCCGCCTTCACGCGCGGCTTTACGTTATAATCCAACACCCGCTTCACGGGCACGACGATCTTCATGTCCACTCTCTCAATCAGAAGCTGAAGCGGCCGCCGATCGACGCTACGAACGCACGGGCATTCTGCACCTGACCATTGGTCAGGATCGGCGTCTGAACGGCCGTTCCCGCATAGGCGGCGGTGCGGCGATCGATGCTGGCATTGGCGAAGTCAATATAGCTGCCCGCCGCATCCAGCGTGAAGCGCGGGGTCACCTGATAGGAACCACCGATCGAATAGTTCCAGCGGTTCGCATCGGGCACGCGCGCGTCGCGATTGCCGTTCTGGGTCGGCGTGATGCCACGCTGCGCGCCCGCGCGCAGGGTCAGGCGATCCGTGGCCGCGTAATCGAAGCCGCCCGCCAGCGAGAAGCTGTTCTTGTAATTTTGCGGGATGGCGGTGTTGATCGGCGCGCCCAGGCGGATCGCATCGAAATCAGCCCAGGTAAAGCGCACCGCCTGCGCATTCAGCGTCAGCTTGTCGGTCGCGCGGAAGCGACCGGCGACGATGATCTGGGCGGGCGTGTAGAAGGTCGCGGTCGCACCATCGATCGTCCGGTTCTGCCCGGCGAGCGGGCCGAGCAGGCCGCCGACTTCCAGGCTGCCCTTCAGATTGTGCTTGATCCGCGACTTGTAGCTGATGCCGACCGTCGCCCAGTCATTGTGCAGCTGGACACCCGCGGTCCATCCCAGATCCCAGCCATCGCCCTTGAGCCGCTGAAAGCCATCGGGCAAGGCCGAGGACAGGTTGGGCAGCGCGTTGCCCAGCTCGGCCTTGGTATATTGGACGTTCAGCGCGCCGCCGACGCGCAGCCAGTCGAGCAGCGCGACGCCGACCGAGGGCTGGATATCGATGGTGCGCAATTCGGTCTTCAGCGCGCTGTACCGCGCCCAGCTGGTCGCGTCATATTCGGTCGTGAAGCTGTAGGGCGACGTGACCGCCAGGCCGACCGCGACCCGGTCGTTCAGCGGAACGCCGACCGCGCCCGACGGCACGATGCCGCGATTGATGGGGTCGCTCGACACCCGGTCGCCACCGACCGGCTGGAAGGTCGTCTGGCCCGGACGACGGATCAGCGTGCCATTGTCGACGACATCGCCCTTGGGGATGATTGCCGATGCGCCCAGCACCGCCTCGCCACGCTCCATCCCCGCGATCGCGGCCGGGTTCCACCAGAGCGAGGACGCGCCGGTGTCGGCACCCTCACCCGAAAAGGCGCGACCCTGGCCACGGGTCGACTGTTCCTGAAGGTAGAAGGCCTGACCATGCGCCGCGCCTGCAAAGGCGAAGGACGAAGACAGGATGGCGGTGGCCAGAAGCGGCGCCTTGAGGGACTTGTTCATGAGCATACTCCCCGAGAATTTCTATCTGGTTGGGCAAAGATCAGCGGATGCGGGTCCAGGTCTGCGTCTTGCAGAGCGGTACGAAGACGCAGCCGCGCACCTTCAACGTGTCCGGCCCCTCGGGCGTCAGCTTGGCGCTATAGGTCTTGCCATCCTCGGCATTGTAGATCGTGCCGCCGTTCCAGGCCGCGCCATCCTGCGAAAAGCCCTGCAGGATCAGCAGGTTCTTCAGCGGACGGTTGCGCAGCTTGGGATCGCGGTTGTTCTGGTCGGTCAGCGCGGGGTTGGTGCGCAGCTTTTCCGAGGTCAGGACACGGCCGCAGACCGAAGAGCCGCATTTCTGGATTTCGACCACGCCGCCGCGCGTCTGGGTCTGCCAGCGGCCGACCACCGAGTCCGCATTCACACCGGCCGCTGCAAGGGCCATCGCCGTCAGGGTCAACAACATGCCTCTTCTCCTCTCCACACCCGCTTATCGGGGCCGAAGCGCCGGCTTTTTAGCCGGTCGCTCCCGAAAATCTTTATTACCCTATACGTCCACCATGTGACGCATAGGAGAACAACACGTCATGCCTACGATGCCGGTTAACCGCAATCAAGTGTAACCGGCATCGCGTCACCTCAAAACGCCTCCAGTTCCAGTGCCATGGTCGAGCGCTTGCCCGACTTGATCGCCAGGAACGCCGCCGTCGCCTGCGGCAGGATGCGGTCGAAGAAGAACCCGGCCGTGGCCAGCTTGGCCTTGTAGAAGCCCGCCTCGGCGGTACCCTCGGCCAATCGCTCGGTCGCGATCCGCGCCGACTTCAGGAAGCAGTGCCCCATGCCGACCAGGCCCAGCAGGCGCAGATAGTCGGTTGCTGCCGCACCCGCCTCCTCGGGGTCCTTCATACCCTTTTGCGCGATCATACCGGTGCTGAGCTGCAAGGCGCCGAACGCCTGCTGCATCCCTGCTGCCCAGCCGGTGATCGCCTTGTCGTCGTGGCGGGTCAGCGCCTCGACCTGCTCCGACACGGCATGGAAGAAGGGACGCATGTACCGGCCCATATGCGCGGGCATCTTGCGGCCGACCAAGTCGAGCGCCTGGACGCCGTTAGTGCCCTCGTAGATCTGGGCGATACGCGCGTCGCGGACGAACTGCTCGATGCCATGGTCACGAATATAGCCATGGCCGCCATGGACCTGCACCGCCATGTTCGCCGCGTCGAAGGCGAGGTCGGTGAACAGCGCCTTCACGACCGGGGTCAGCAGCGCGACGAAGTCGGCCGCGCGCGACTGGTCGGCCGGGTCGATCGCATGGGCTTCGGCATCCAGACCACGCGCCGCCCACTGCCCCAGTGCACGACACCCTTCGGCATAGGCACGCATGGTCATCAGCATCCGGCGCACGTCCGGGTGGACGATGATCGGATCGGCGGGCAGGTCGGGACGCACCGCCCCGCCCAGCGCCCGGCCCTGCAAGCGGTCCTTGGCGTAGGCGACCGCCGACTGGTACGCGACCTCGTTGATGCCCAGGCCCTGGATGCCGACCGAGACACGCTCGGTGTTCATCATGGTGAACATCGCCGCCAGGCCCTTGTTCAGCTCTCCCACGACCCAGCCCTTGGAGTCGTTGAACTCCAGCTGGCAGGTGGCCGAAGCCTTCAGACCCATCTTGTGTTCGATCGCCGCGACGCTGACGCCATTGGCCGGGCCGACCGAGCCGTCATCCCTGGGCAGATATTTCGGCACCAGGAACAGGCTGATCCCCTTCACCCCCTTGGGCGCATCGGGCGTGCGCGCGAGGACGAGGTGAATGACGTTGTCCGTCAGGTCATGGTCGCCCGCCGAGATGAAGATCTTGCCGCCGGTCAGCAGATAGGAACCATCCTCCTGCGGCTCGGCACGGGTGCGCAGCAGGCCCAGATCGGTGCCGCAATGCGCCTCGGTCAGGCACATGGTGCCGGACCATTCGCCCGAGATCATCTTGGGCAGGTAAAAGCTCTTCAGGTCTTCCGAGCCATGGCCCATCAGCGCGGTGGTCGCGCCATGCGTCAGGCCGGGATAGAGGCTGAACGACAGGTTCGTCGCGCAGATCATCTCCTCGACCAGCTTGTTCACCGCCTCGGGCAGCCCCTGCCCGCCATATTCGACCGGTGAGGCGAGCGCGGCCCAGCCGCCTTCGCAGAACTGGCTATAGGCTTCCTTGAAGCCCGAAGGCGTGCGGACGACGCCGTTTTCCAGCTTGCACCCTTCGATGTCGCCGGTAGCGTTGAGCGGCAGCAGGACCTCCTGCGTGACGCGCGCCGCCTCTTCAAGAATCGCGTCGTACAGCTCGGGACCAAATTCGTCCTGGCCCGCGACGGGGCCGAACTCGTCCTCCTTGAACAGCTCGTGGAGGACGAAACGCATGTCGCGCAGCGGTGCGTTATAGACTTGCATGGGATTATCCTCTCCCGATCAGTTGCGCAGCGGCTTGCCGGTTTCGAGCATATGCTCGACCCGCGCCTGGGTCCGCGCATCCTTGACGCTTTCCATGAAGGCGGCGCGTTCCAGCTTGAGCAGCTGATCCTCGCTCACCTCGTCGATGATGTCGGCCTCGCCGCCGGTAACAATGTTCGCCAGACGGCCCGCGACCACCACATCGTACGGCGTGGCGACGCCCTTCTTGGCGAAGTCGGCGACCGCGCCGTTGAACGCGACGCGTCCGGCCGCACCCGGCAGGCGGAAGACCGGCTTTTCGGGCGGCTGATAGCCCTCGACCAGCGACAGCGCCTTCTGCTTGGCATCGGCCAGCAGCCGGTCGCGGTTCATGGTGATGCCATCGTCCTTGCGGAGATAGCCCAAATCCTTGGCCAAAGCCGCCGAGCGCGACACCTGCGCGGTCGAGATCGTCTCGAACGCCTTCATGGCGGCGGGCATCGGCCCCTTGGGCATCTTGGGCGACTTGGCGAGACGGTCGATCAGCTCGCCGTTTCCGCCCCATCCGGGGACCAGACCGACGCCGGTCTCGACCAGCCCGATATAGCTCTCGGCATGGGCCTGGATCGCATCGGCGTGAAGCAGGATCTCGCACCCGCCGCCCAGCGCCATACCCGCAGGCGCCGCGACCACCGGGAAGGGCGCGTATTTCAGCGCCTTGTAAGCCTGCTGCCCCGCGACGACCAGCTTGTCGACCTCGCCCCAGGCGGCGATGTTCACCGCGAACATGGCGAGACCCAGATTGGCACCGGCCGAGAAGTTGCTGCCCTCGTTATAGATGACCAGCGCCTTATACTGGCTCTTCACCAGCGCGATGGTCTTTTGAAGGAGCGACAGAACCTGCTCGTCGAGCGCGTTCATCTTGCCGGTGAACTCGAACGCTACGACGCCGTCACCGACATCCCAGGCCGAGGCCGAACCATTCTTGAGCAGCGGTTCGGAGCGCAGCTTGATGTCCTCCAGCAGCACCACGCCCTCTGCACGGACGACATCGGCATAGTCGCCGCCTGCGGTCAGATACTGACGCTTGCCATCGACCACACGGTAGAAGGGGCGGTCGCCTGCCGTCTCCAGCAGGGCGGGCACCTTCTTGCCCTCGGCACGCAGACGCTCGGCGAGCTTGCCCGGACCCATGCGGTCGATCAGCTCGAACGGGCCGAACTTCCAGTTATAGCCCAGCTTCATCGCGTCATCGATCGCGACCACATCGTCCGCCGCCTCGCCGACCAGCCCGGCGGCATAGGACAGAACCGGACCCAGCACCGCCCAGGCATAGTCGCCGACCTTGCCCGGCGCCGCGACCAGCGCGGCCAGATCCTTTTCGGCGCGACCTGGCAGACGTTCCGGCTTCTTTTCAGCGCGATATTCGCCGGTCTTCAGGTCGATAGCCTGCTTCGCCTTGGTGCCGTCGGGCTTGCGGTCGAGGCGGTAGAAGCCACCCTTGCCCTTGCGGCCCGTAAAGCCCTCCGCGATCATCTTGTCGATCAGCGGCAGCGGACGGATCGTGTCGAAATAGGCGTCGCCCTCCGGCAGGGTCGACGATAGCGACTTGGCAAGCAGCGGCATCAGGTCGATGCCGACCAGATCGATTAGCCCGAAAATGCCGGTCTTGGGCACGCCCATCGGACGGCCGCCGATCTGGTCGGCCTCCTCGACGGTCAGGCCCTGGTCCATCGCCGCGTTGATCGCGACCGCCAGCCAATAGGTGCCGATACGGTTGGCGATGAAGCCCGGCGTGTCCTTCGCGCGGACGATGCGCTTGCCCATGCGGTGATCGACGAACTGCTCGACCTTGGCCGCAACACCGGCATCGGTATGCTCGGAGGTGACGATCTCGATCAGCCGCATATAGCGCGGCGGGTTGAAGAAATGGGTGATCAGGAAGTCTTGTCTGAACTGCTCCGACCGCCCCTCGACCAGATGGCCGAGCGGGATGGTCGAGGTGTTGGACGACACGGCCGTGCCGGGACGCTTCAGCTCTTCCAGCCGGGCATACAGCGCCTGCTTGATGTCCAGCCGCTCGACCACCGCCTCGACGATCCAGTCGCATTCGGCGACGCGATCGAGGTGATCCTCGATATTGCCGGTTTCGACCAGCTTGGCGGCGGCGGGCGACATGAAGGGCGCGGGCTCGGTCTTGAGCATCTTGGCCACAGCCCCCTTGGCGATGACGTCGCGGTCGGCGCCGTCCTTGGGCACGATGTCGAGCAGCAGGACGGGCACACCGGCATTGGCGACCTGCGCCGCGATGCCTGCGCCCATCACCCCTGCACCGATCACGCAAACCTTGTTGATCGTGTCAGCCATCATGCACGCTCCAGCACAGTCGCGATGCCCTGCCCGCCACCGATGCACTGGGTGGCGAGAGCGTACTGACCGCCGTCACGCGCCAGCAGCGCCGCCGCCTTGCCGACGATGCGCGCGCCGGTCGCGCCCAGCGGATGGCCGATCGCGATCGCGCCGCCATCCTTGTTGATCGTCTCATCCTTCAGGCCGAGGTCGCGAATGCAGGCGATCGCCTGGCTGGCAAAGGCCTCGTTGATCTCGACGACATCCAGATCGCCCGCCGAGATACCCGCCCGCTCCAGCGCCTTCTTCGACGAACCGATCGGGCCAAGGCCCATCGTCTCCGGCTCGCAGCCCGAAATGCCGACCGACTTGATGCGGGCGAGGATCTTCAGGCCGTGGCGATTGGCGAATTCCTCCGACGTGACCAGCACCGCCGCGGCACCATCGGTCAGCGGCGAGGCGGTGCCTGCGGTCACGGTGCCTTCCTTATCGAAGGCAGGCTTCAGGCCCGCCAGTACCTCTTCGGTCGTGTCGGCGCGGATCAGGCCGTCCTCGGTCACATCGCCCGCCTTGGTGTGGATCGGCACGATCTCATCGGCCAGACGACCGGCGGTGCGCGCCTCGGCGGCCTTTTTCTGGCTGGCGACCGCGAACTTTTCCTGCTCGGCGCGGGTGATCTGGTACTTGGTCGCGACATTCTCGGCGGTCTGACCCATGCCCATATAGGCCCCCGGCCGCGCTGCGGCGAGTTCGGGGTTGGGCAGCGGGTTATAGCCGCCCATCGGCACCCGGCTCATCGACTCGATACCGGCGCAGATGAACGCCTCGCCAGCGCCGATCTGGATCTGGCCCATGGCGATATGGATGGCCGACATGGACGATCCGCAGAAGCGGTTCACCGTCATGCCGCCGACCGACAGCGGCAGGTCCGCCAGCAGGCCGATCAACCGCGCGACGTTCATGCCCTGCTCGCCCTCGGGGAAGGCGCAGCCCAGGATGATGTCCTCGATCTCCGAAGCATCGACGCCGGTCCGCTCGATCAGGCCGCGAATCACCTGCGCGGTCAGGTCATCGGGACGAACCCGTGCGAGCGCGCCCTTGCCAGCCTGGGTGAAGGGAGAGCGGGCATAGCCTGCGATCACGATGTTGGTCATCCAATCCTCTCTTTATGGGCTTGCGGCCTAACGTTAAGGTGCGTTACCTACCCTATACGTCAACACAATAAGCAACTCGACCGCAATCGACAACCGGGTATGGTCGAAAAAAGATATAGGAGAGCGACGCGATGACGGCAGGAGCCATCGGGGAAACCACGACAGGCGGTGTACCGGGTCAAGCGATGGGACGCCCTCTGGTCTTCGAGCCGCGGCTGCTGACCGACATGTTCGAGACCACGGTACGGCGGCATGGGTCTCGGCCCGCCATCGATTTCATGGGCCGAATCACCCGATATGACGAACTGGGCGCGATGGTCGACAAGGCCGCCGCCGGGCTCCAGGCGCTGGGGGTGACGAAGGGCACCCGCGTCGCGCTCTGCCTGCCCAACATCATCTATTACCCCGTCCTCTACTTCGCGACGCTGAAGGCCGGGGGCATCGTCGTTAACGTCAACCCGCTCTATGTCGAGCGCGAGCTGTGCCACCTGCTGGAGGATTCGGGCGCGGAGATCATCGCGACCTGCGACATTCCCGACATTTACGGCCGCGTCAGCCATGTCGCCGAGAAGCTTGGCCTGCGCCATGTCATCTCCTGTCCGGTCGCGGGCGCGCTGCCGACGATCAAGGGGCTGGCCTATCTCCTGCTCAAGCGCGCGATGATCGCCGCCCCCGGCCCCTCGCCCCGCCACCTGACCTTTGCTCAGATGATGAAGCGCGGCGGCGCTTTGGCGCCGATCTCGGCGAGGTCCGATGATGTGGCGGTGCTGCAATATACCGGCGGCACCACCGGCAGCCCCAAGGCGGCGATGCTGTCCCACGCCAATCTCGTCGCCAATGCCGATGCCATGGTCATCCATACCGGCGGCGAGGAGATGATCGGCGAGGAACGCATATTGGGCGTGCTTCCCCTCTTCCACGTCTTCGCGCTGACCACCGTGCTCAGCTTCGCGATCCGGGTCGGCGCGGAGATGATCCTGCTCCCCCGGTTCGAGCTGGACCAGGTGCTCAAGACGATCGCGCGCAGCAAGCCGACCTATTTCCCCGCCGTCCCCACCATCTATAATGCGATTGCGGGCGTCGCGGAGGCACGCAAGGTCGACCTGTCGGCGATCAAGGCGTGCATTTCGGGCGGCGCCCCCCTGCCCGCCGAGGTGCGCGTGGCGTTCGAGAACACGACCGGCGGCAAGCTGGTCGAGGGTTATGGCCTTTCGGAGGCGTCGCCGATCATCACCTGCAACCCGCTGATCGGCGAGAACAAGGGCGGATCGGCGGGCATCCCCTTCCCCGGTACGATCATCGAGATCCGCGACCGCGACAATCCCGACCGGCTGATGCCGCCGGGCGAGGTCGGTGAAATCTGTGCGCGCGGCCCGCAGGTCATGTCCGGTTACTGGAACAAGCCGAGCGAGAGCGAACAGGTCTTCATTCATGGCGCGCTGCGTACCGGCGATGTCGGCTATCTGGACGAGGACGGCTATCTGTTCATCGTCGACCGGATCAAGGACGTGATCCTGTGTGGGGGCTATAACGTCTATCCGCGCATGATCGAGGAAGCGCTGTACGAGCATCCCGCCGTCGCCGAAGCCGTCGTCATCGGCATTCCCGACCCCTATCGCGGCCAGTCGCCCAAGGCTTTCGTCAAGCTGGCCGCCGATCACCACGCCACGCCCGAAGAGCTGCGTGCCTTTTTACAGGACAAGGTCAGCAAGATCGAACTTCCCCGCGAGGTCGAAATCCGCGAAAGCCTGCCCAAGACCTTGATCGGCAAATTGTCGAAAAAGGAATTGGTTGAGGAAGAATTGGCCAAAGCCGCCGCTACGGCGGCGCGGCCCGTGGGGGAATAGACGGTGGGGGAAAACGAGGAGCTTCGCGGCATCCAGGATGTCGCGAACAGCTTGGGCGTGACGACGCGCACGCTGCGTTTCTATGAAGATCGCGGACTAATCGAGCCGCGCCGTGTCGGCACCGCGCGCGTCTATTCCAAGCGCGAGACGGGGCGGATGCAGTTGATCCTGCGCGGCAAGCGACTGGGCTTTTCCCTGCGCGAGATCGAAGAGTTCCTGCGGCTGGACGATGCCGACCCGCAGCATGTCGAACAGATGCGCGTGCTGGCCGAACGCTGCCGCGAACGGGTCGACGAACTGCGCCAGCAAATGACCGCGCTGGTCCAGACGGTCGACGAACTGGAAACGATCGAACGCGAAGCGCGCGAACGGATCGCAAAGGCGGGGGCCTGACCGCTTCTGATTCCTCCCCTGCAAGGGGAGGGGGACCAGCGAAGCTGGTGGAGGGGCGTCCCCGCTGATGGTGACACCCCTCCGTCAGTCCTGCGGACTGCCAACTCCCCTTACAGGGGAGGAATTGGGAACTAAGCCCCCGACGGCGCCCGCCATCCCAGGCCGAGCGCCTTTTGCAGCGCGACGTAATCATTCGTCAGCCCGGCGACCGCCTGCGACAGCGACTGCTGCGCCGCCACCCGCTGCCGTTCCGCGTCCAGCGTGTCGATCAGCGTGGCCGCCCCCGCCCGATAGCGCTGCTGCATCAGCACCGCCGAGCGATCCGCCGACGCCTTGGCCCGCGCCAGCGTCGCTACCGTGTTCCGCCGCGCCCGGAAGCGCGACAGCGAATCCTCGGCATCGCGGAGCGCCGACAGGACTGCACCGCGATAACGCGCCTCCGCCTCGTCGCGCGCGCCCTCGGCCTGGCCGACCCGGGCATTGGCGCGACCGAAGTTCAGGACGTTCCACTGCAGCATCGGCGCGCCCAGCGTCACAAGATTGTCGAGATCGGTCAGCGAGTCGAGCGAGGTGCCGCCGATGCCGATGATCCCCATCAGGTTGAGGCGCGGGAACTTCGCCGCCTCCGCCACGCCGATTTTGGCGGTCTGGGCCGCCAGATTGCGCTCGGCCGCGCGGATGTCCGGGCGACGCTGAAGCAGCGCAGTCGGATCGCCGACCGCCACCTGCGCCGGCGGCAACGGCACCGGTGCCGCCTGGGTCAGGCGCTGGTCGAGCGTACCGGGTGCCTCGCCGATCAGGATAGCGAGCGCATTGAGGTAGGTCTCGACCGAGGACGATAGCGGCAGGATCTGCGCATCGGTGCTCTCCACCTGATTGCGCAACCGCTCGACCTCCAGTTGCGAGGCGGTGCCGTTGTTGAACCGCTGGAGCGTCAGGTTCAGCGTGTCGCGCTGCATCTTCGACGCCTCGCGCGCCAGGATCAGTCGCTGCTGCGCGTCGCGAAGCCCGACATAGGCCTGGGCGACATCGGCGCTGAGCGAGACCTGCGCATCGGCGACATTGGCTTCCGCCGCCTCGGCACTGGCGCGCGCGGCCTCGACGGTGCGACGACGGCCGCCGAACAGATCGATCTCCCAGCTGGCATCGAAGCCCAGGTTGAAGAAGTCGACATTGGTGCCGCCGCCAGAGCCGCTCGCCGAACCGCCGGACGCGCCGCCATTGGCGCCACCCTGCTCTCCGCCACCGCCGCCGAGGTTGAGTTCGGGCAGATTGGCGTGGAGATAGGTCGCGCTGGCATTCGCATTGGGCGCCTGATTGGCGCGCTCCAGTCGTAGCGAGGACCGCGCCTGCTTCAATCGCGCCTGCGCGACCTCGACATTCGGATTGGACGCCAGCGCCCGCTCCTCCAGCCAGTTGAGCATCGGATCGTTCAGCGTCGTCCACCAGTCGGCCACCGCGGGTGCGGTCGTCGCCAACGTGTTGTCGGCACGCGCGAACCCGGCGGGCGGGGTCGCGGCCGAACCGATGGCCTTGGGCGGCCCGGCATAGTTCGGCCCGACGGTGCAGGCCCCCAGCAGGAGGAACGGGATGAGGGAAAGCTGCTTGCGCATCATGGGTCTCAATGCATCGCCACGGGGCCGCCCTTGGGCAGCGGGCGGAGGAACAGGACAAGCGGCATCACCATGATGATGCCGACGCACAGGATGAAGAACAGGTCGTTATAGGTCATGACCAGCGCCTGTTGCCGGATCGTATTACCGATCATGCGCAGCGCAGCATCGGCGCTGCCGAATTGCTGGGTCAGCGCATCGATCCATCCCTGGGTCGACCCCGAATTGGCCGACAGCGATTCCTCCAGCCGACGCTCGTGCAGGAAGCTGCGCTGGTCCTGCACGGTGGCGATGCCCGCCAGCGCGAAGGAACCGCCCAGGTTGCGCGCCGCGCTGAACAGCCCGGCCGCATCGCCCGCCTGAGACGGCGGCACCGACGAGATCGCCGCCTGATTCAGGAACACCATGCCAAGGATCGTGCCGACGCCGCGCAACAGCTGGCTGTCGGTGAACGAACTGCCAGTGGAATCGGCGGTCAGCACCGTGTCGATCCCAGCGCTCAGCGCCATGATGCTCAGCCCCAGTCCGACCGCGATACGGATGTCGACTTTCTTGATCAGGATCGGGGTGAACGGCATCATCATGAGGCTGGGAATGCCGCTCAACAGCACGACCTTGCCCGCCTGGAACGCGTTATAGCCAGCGATCGAGGCGAGGAACTGCGGGATCACATAGGAGGTGCCGTAGAGCACCATGCCCAGCACGATCCCCATGATCACCACACTGCCGAACTGGCGGTCGAGCAACAGCTTTAACCGGATAACCGGACGCGACGCCACGAACTGCCCAGCGAACAACAGGCCAAAGCCGAAGATCGACAAGATGGTCAGTTCGATGATCTCACGCGACTCGAACCACTGCTCGCGCTGCCCTTCCTCGAGCACGACGGTCAGCCCGCCCAGCCCGAGCGCTAGGCCCGCAATGCCCAGCCAGTCGGCCTTGGCCAGCTCGGACAGGTGCGGCTTCTGGTGCGGCAGGCCGACGAGCAGCAGCGTAACGAGCACCGCGCCGACCGGGATGTTCAGAAAGAAGGCATAGTGCCAGCTGACATTCTCGGTCAGCCAGCCGCCGATCAGCGGCCCCATGACAGGCCCCAAAATGGCGGTGACGCCGAAGAACGCCGTCCCGATCGGCTGCTGCTCGCGCGGCAGACGGGTGGCGATGATGGTCAGCGCGGTCGGGATCAGCGCACCGCCGGTGATGCCCTGCCCCGCGCGACCGATGATCATCATCGTCAAATTGGTCGATAGGCCGCACACCACCGAAAAGCCGGTGAACAGGATCGAGGCGATCAGCAGGAAGGTACGTAGGCCCAGCAGCCGCTCCAGCCACGCCGACAGCGGAATGATGATGATCTCGGCGACCAGATAGGAGGTCGCGATCCATGTCCCCTCGGTCCCGCTCGCACCGATCTCGCCCTGGATGGTCGGCAGCGCGGAGTTGACGATCGAGATGTCGAGCGTCGCCATCAGTGCGCCGATGCTACCCGCCGCGACGGCGAGCCAGGCGGTCAGGTCGGCCTTCGCCGGTGTGCCGCCCACTGGGGCAGCCGAACCGGCCTTCATGCCCTTTGACGGGGCGGCGGCGGCGCTCACCGGCCCTGCGCCCCCTGCCGCGCTTCGTTATGCTGGTCCTGCTGCTCGGCGATGTGCTTCAACGCGCCCTTGGCCGAGCGGGTGTCGACGGTCACCTCGACCGACATGCCGGGCACCATCAGCGCACGGGTCTGCGCATCGGCGTCGACCGCGATGCGGACGGGCACGCGCTGGACGATCTTGGTGAAGTTGCCGGTCGCGTTCTGCGGCGGCAGCAGCGAGAATTGCGCGCCGGTGCCCGGTGCCACGCTCTCGACATGGCCCTTGATCTCGACACCCGGCAGCGCATCGACTTCGATCTTCACCGGCTGGCCGGGACGCATCAGGCCCAGCTGCGTTTCCTTGAAGTTGGCGTTGATATACAGCTGGTTGACCGGCACGATCGACATGGTGCGGGTGCCCGCCTGCAGGAACTGGCCGACGCGCACCGTCTTGTTGCCGACGCGACCGCCGATCGAGGCGCGGATCGTGGTCGAGCCCAGATTGACCTCGGCGGCGTCCAGCTGCGCCTTGGCGGCCTGCCCCTGCGAACGCGCCTGCTGCACCTGCGCATCGAGCGTGCCGATACGGCGACGCGACGCGGCCAGCGCGGCGGAAGCTGCGGCGACCTTGGCGTTGGCCTGACGCGCCTGGTTCTGAAGCTGCGACAAACGCTCGCGGCTCTCGGCACCCGATGCGGCGAGCGGCGTGTAACGCGTCACCTCGGCCTGCGCGAAGGCGGCGTCGCTCTGCGCGGCGCGGAGATCGGCCTCGGCGCGGTCGATCGCGGCCTGCTGTTCCTTGATCTGCGCCTGGACGCCCTCGGCATTGGCGCGGGCGACACCGATCTGCGCCTGGATTTGCGCGGTCTGCGCCTGATAGTCGCGGGTGTCGATCTGGAGCAGCGGCTGGCCCGCCTGGACATTCTGGTTTTCGCCGACGAACACCTTGTCGACATAGCCCGAGACCTTGGGCGCGACCGTGACCGCATCCGCCTGGATGAAGGCGTCGTTGGTCGTCTGCATATACTGGCCGACGCTCTTGTAGTTCGCATACCAGAAGACGCCGCCGATCACGGCGACCGCCGCGACGACCAGCAGGATGACACGGATGCGCCGCTTCTTGGCGGGCGATGCGGGGGTCTTGCTCTCCGCCGTCTCCGCGTCCTGGCGCTCGGCGTCCTGCCCCTCATTCACTTGGTTTGCGTCGGCCACACCGGCCTCCCTGTCGATGGAATCAAAAGAACTGGATGGTGCATTTGCTCGCACTTGCACAATAAGGCAAGACCATTTATTGAGCTACCTCATATTATGTGCGATTATGAAACCCTGGCTCTCCGCTACAGCCGCATCTATCTGCGTTTCCACCGGCTTCTGGACCGGCGGATGGCCGCGCAAGGGGCTTCGCTGGCGCGCACCAAGATGCTGCACTTCATTGCCAACAATGCGCCGGTTCGTGCCGCCGATGTCGCCGACTGGTTCGACCTGGCCCCCCGCACGGTGACGCAGGCGATCGACACGATGGAGCGCGACTTGCTGGTGGTGCGCGTGCCCGACCCCGACGACCGGCGGGCGAAGCGGCTCGATATCACCGATCATGGGCGGCAGGTGCTGCGCCAGACCGAGCCGCTGCGTCGAACGCTGATCGCTCAGGCCTTCGGTTTGCTGAGCGATGAGGAAGTCGGGCAGTTCGCGCGAATCCTCGACAAGATGGAACAGGCGATCGAGGGTTCGCCCGAAAATCAGAACCGCGATCAGATCCTCTCGCCATAGAAACGCAGCGCGGCGGGGGGATCGCTGGGCCGCCCGCCCTGCGCCACCACATGCGCGGCACGGACGGCGGCGCCCAGACTGCCTGCGCGAAACGGCTTGGCGATGCAGCCGATGACCAGCGGATGGCCGCCGCGCTCGGGGCAGTTGCCGCTCAGGAAGATGCAGGGAATGCCGCGATCTGCGAGCAGTTGTGCGGCGGTCAGCCCGCTATCGCCATCGGCCAGCTTCACGTCGCAAAGCGCAAGGTCGGGCCGCTCCTCATCAACCAGCGCCATGGCGGCGGAGACGGTGTCGGCAATGCCGATCACGCGGTGACCGTGCAGCGTCAATGCGTCCTCGACCAGCATGGCGACCAGCGCCTCATCCTCGATAATCAGGAGGTTCAGCGGGGTTTCGTCGCCGCGATCGTCATCGACCAGTTCGTTAGGACGCGAGGCGAGCCCCATATGCGCCGCCGTCATGCGGCATGACCAAGATCAGGCACCCATCATCCTCGTTCGTCAACGTCGCGCGCAACTGATGGCAAAGCCTCGCCACCAATCGATCTCGGTCGACCACTTCGGCGATACGTCCCCATCCGATCGCCTCAAACGAGATACGGAGCATTTCGTTCCCCGGCGCACTGTTCACCGTGAAGACGATGCGTGGCACCCCCGCACCCTGCGCCATCAGCGCGTCGAGCAGCAGTGCGGCCGCCACCGCGCGTTCGATCGGCACCGAGACCGGACTGTCGACCGTGATCGGCACATTGCCGGTCTCGCCGCGTAACTGCGCGATCACGTCGCCGAACAGCGCGGGCAGGTCGACCAGCCCCGTATCGGCGGTGGCGTAGAGCGGCCGGTGCGCGCTCGCCAGCACCTGCAACCGTTCGGCCGCCCGCATCAGCGCTCGGCGCGTGCCGGTATCGGGGGCCTCCCGCCCCTCATGCGAGACGAGACCGATCGCCACTTGCAGCGCGTTGCGGACCCGGTGGTTCAGCTCGGCCAGCAACTGCGCCTGGGTATCGAGCCCGCGCCGCAGCGCCTCCTCGATCCGCAACCGGTGCTGCGCCAGTGCGGCATAATGGCAGAGTAGCAGCAACAAGCGCCGCTCCTCCTGGTCGAACGGCCGCGCCGCACGCCGCCCGAAGCCGAGCGTGCCCAACAACTCGTCCCCGTGCAGCAACGGCATGCACAGATAGACCTGCACGCCCAGCGACCGGACGAACCCCGTCCGCTCCTCACCGCTGGTCTGGATATCGGTCAGGTGCAGCGTACGCCGCTCGCGCATCGCCTGACCGCAGGCGGAGGGGCCGATGTCCAGACCGGCCGCCGCCTGCCACTCGGCCCGGGTCAGGCCGCCAGCGGCCTCCAGCCGGACGGCATCGCCGTCGCGGCGAAAATGGAAAAAGACGTCGAGATGGAGTTCGTCGCGGATCAGCGCGAACAGCGAGTCGATCATCGCACCGGGATCATCCGCCGCCATCAGCCGGTCGGTCGCCGCCGCCACGAGCGACAGATAGCGCTGCGCATCGGCAGGGCTGGCCGCAGCCGTTCCGATCGCTTCGCCGGGCAGCGGCAAAGGCGGGAATGAAGGTGGTGGGAGAGCCACGGAGGTCAGAGTAACGCTACCGGCCCGTGGCTCCAAGGGGTGTTTCGGATAAATCCGTGGGGCGGGAGGTCATCCCGCCCCAAACGGGTCAGCGCGCCGCCACCGCCGACTGGTCGAGCGGCACGACCGGCAGCCAGACGCGGCTGGCATTGGCGCCGCCGCGCTCCAGCGTGATCGTCGCCTTCCGGTAATCGCCCGCCTTGGCCGTGAAGATATTGGGCACGAAGGTCTGCGGATTGCGATCGTAGAGCGGGAACAGGCTGGACTGGACCTGGACCATGATCCGGTGCCCCGGTTGGAACACATGGTTCACGGTCGGTAGGCGGAACTTATATTCCTGCACCTTGCCCGCCGGAATGGCCGTGGGGTTGGAGAAGCTGTTGCGATAGCGGCCGCGGAAGACGTCGAGGCTGATCGGCAGTTCATAGCCGCCCATCTTTTCGTCGATCGCGTTTTCGGACGGGTAGACGTCGATGATCTTCACCACGAAATCGCCGTCCGTCCCGGTCGTGCGCGCGAACAGGTCGGCGATTGGCGCACCGGACACCCGCACCGCCTTGGTCAGGACCGGGGTCGTATAGGTCACGACATCGGTCCGCCCATCGACATGGCGCTGGTCGCTGACCAGCCAGTCGCCCCAGCGGCCGTCGTTGAAGTTCACCGGGCGCGACAGATGCGGGACCGGATTGGCGGGATCGGAGACATAGGCATCCGCCCCCGTCCCCGGCTTGTCGAAGCTCAACCCCTTGTCCTCCGCCAGATAGAGCGGGGTCAGCGGCGCGGCGCACCCGCTCTGGCAGGCGAGCGGCCACTGGGTCAGCTTGTCCCAGTGATTCTCCCCGGTGTTGTAGATGGCGGCGCTGGGCAGGTTGGCGGGCGCGCCGTCCTTCAGATACTGGTTGAACAGCGGTAGGACCATCTCCTCGCGGAACTGCTTGGCGGTGTCGCCATTCCACTGGAACGGCCCCAGGCTGGTGCCGGTGCGGTTGATCTGGCTGTGCCGCCACGGGCCCATCACCAGGAAATTGTTGCCCAGCTTGCCCTTGGCCTTCAGCGCTTCCCAGGCGGTGATGGCGCCGTACATATCCTCCTGGTCCCACAGCCCCTGTTCCCAGATGGTCGGCACGTTGGAGGGGTTGGCCGCGAGCAGCTTGTCCAGCGCCTGACCCTGCCAGTAGAAGTCATAGGCCGGATGCTGCACCACGCGCTGCCACATGGGCAGTTGGTCATAGCCCGACTTCTTCGCCCAGTCGTTCGCCGAGCCGTAGCGGAAATTCTCGTAATCGTCGTAGCCGCCGCTGGACGGCGCCTTGCCCTCGCCCTTGTAGCCGGTTTGCGACCCGATCCAGCCGATATTGGCGAGGCGGAACGCGCCGTAATGGAACCAGTCGTCGCCCATCCAGCCGTCGATCATCGGGCTTTCGGGCGCGGCGACCTTCAGCGCGGGGTGTGGGTTCAGCAGCGCCATGACGACCGTAAAGCCCTCATAGGACGACCCGATCATGCCGACGCGGCCATTGGATTCGGGCAGGTTCGCCTTGTTCACCAGCCAGTCGATCGTGTCATAGGCGTCGGTGACGTGATCGACCTTGGTCGCGTTCAGCGGACCGATGACGGGACGCGTCACGACATAGTCGCCCTCCGAGCCGTACTTGCCGCGAATATCCTGATAGACGCGGATATAGCCCGCCTTGACGAACGCCTCGTCGGCGAGCGGCAGCGCCTCGATCATCTTCGTGCTGTCCGACCGCTTGGCCCGGCCAGCCGCATTATAGGGCGTGCGCGTCAGGACGATCGGGGCGTTCACCGCACCCTTTGGCACGACGATGACGGTGTACAGCTTGGTGCCGTCGCGCATCGGGATCATGATCTCGCGCTTGTCGTAATCCCGCTCCGCGACATTGGTCGGCGGCGTGAAGCGGGCGGGAATGTCGCCGACCGTGGAGTCGGTGACGACCTTCACGGGTGACGGGTCAGCCGCGGGCACCTGTTGCGCGGTGGCGGGCGTCAGGACGGCGAGCGCGCTGGCGGCGAGCAGAAACGGGCGAAAACGCATGGAAAAACGGACCCCCTCATGGATCGGTGGATGCCGCATCGTGCCGCGACATGGGGTCGGGAGCAACTGGCGGCGATCATGATACATGGTATCATTTGGAGTGCAACCAAGGCACATGTCTCGCCTTGCGCTTCCCTTTCGGCGCATCGCCCCATAATATGGTCAGACAACAACGGGGTGCGGCCCCGCGATCCGGGGAGGACCCTACCGAGTGACGACCTTGAAGCGGCGCGGCCCCGCCCATAGTGCCTTGGCGCGGGACATCGGTGTCGCCATCGTGACCGGCCGCATCCCCACCGGATCGACCCTGCCCGGCGAAGTCGAGATCGCCGAACAACGCGGCATATCACGCTCCGTGGTGCGCGAGGCGCTGCGGATGCTGTCCGCCAAGGGGCTGGTGGTCAGCAAGCCCAAGGCAGGCACGCGGGTGCGCGAGCGGCTGGAATGGAATCTGCTCGATCCCGAACTGCTCGCCTGGATGTTCGAGGGCGAGCCGCCCGCCGGTTTCGTCACCAGCCTGTTTCAGCTCCGCCTGATCGTCGAACCCGCCGCCGCCGAACTGGCCGCCCTCAAGCGCGACACGCGCCAGCTGTCGCGCATGGGCGCTGCGCTGGAGGCGATGGGCGAACATGGCCTCCATACCGAACAGGGCCGCGCCGCCGACCAGCTGTTCCACAACATCATCCTGGAGGCGACGGGCAACGAACTGCTGATCAGCCTGTCGGGCAGCATCGGCGCGGCGGTCCGCTGGACCACGCTCTACAAGCACCGCAGCGCCAAGCTGCCCCGCGACTCCATGCCCGAACACCGCCAGCTGTTCGCCGCCATCGCCGACGCCGATGCGTCGGCGGCACGCGCCGCGACCATCGTGCTGGTCGAGCAGGCCCGAGAGGATACGGAACGCGCGCTGACGTCCTGACCCTTCGGGACCATGTCGAAGGGGTGTCGCATGTCACAAGCTGACGGCGGCGCCGGTCGTCGCCAACCCTCTCCTCGCCCGGAAAGCCGCTACTCGCCCTCGCCGGTCTTCCGGCCCGGCCCGAACTCGGTCCGCAGGCCGAAGCCGCCGCCCTTTTGAAAACCGAACGAAACGCCCGGCGCAATCTGGATACGCAAGGGGCGGGACAACATGCCGTCGGCCGACGGTGGCGGCGGCATTGGCCCAAGGCGGAACCGCGCATCGTCCCTTCGCCCGCAAACCACGACATCGTCATCGGTCGGCCCGATAGTGCAAGGGCGTCGAATCAGGACGACCGGGCCTACCATTGCGGAGGCTTCCCGCTTCACGGGCGCGGCATCGGGAATTGACGCAACCTGCTCGACCGGGATCATCGGCTCGCTCCTTGTCTATCCTACCCGTGAACGCGCGCAAAGCCAGGGCAGCGCCGCGACGGCCGCCCGACCGTCCGGCATCAAGAATAAACGCTGCTACTTCCGGGGTTGGACAACGGGGTCCTTAACGACCAGCCGCAGATAATCGCGGCGATAACCCTTCAGCGCTTCGGACATGCAATGGAAACTGGGCTGATCGTCGGGCGCAGCGTCACGCTCCGCCAATGGCACCAGATAGTCGCCATAAGGCAGCTTGCCGGTTCGCGAATAATGGACGCCCAGCGATCTCACATGGCATTTCGCCGCCGCACGAGCGAGCGCACGGTTGGTCAGCACCGGCTTTTCGCGGGGCGTGGTGGCACAACCCGCCACCAATAGACAGGCCACCACACTCCATCCCGTCGCGTTCATCTCGCCCCCTCCGATCAGTCGAAAGTCTTAGCCGCCCGTGGGAGGCGACATGTCCCCGGACGCCTTCCGCCCCCATCGCGGACGACGCCAGCCCCGCTTGCGCGCGATACGACGCACAAGCAGCCACAGCCCACCGCCAACCGCCAACCAGGGCAGCGCGGCCACGATGACCGCGATCATCGCCGCCAGGCTGTTCGCCAGCGTGTCGCCCGCCGACCGAAGACTTTTGAGGATGACGCCCCGCGATTCCGGCGGATCATTGTAAAAATAGTTGATCGTCACCGGCGACATGGCGACGCGCTGCGCCAGGCTGGCCTGTTCCTGCCGCGCCGCATCCAGCTCTTCCTGCGTGGTCGCATAGGCGCGTTCGGCCTGCACCAGTTCACCGACATTGCCCTTGGCCGAGCGGATGATCGTCAGCAATCGCTCAGCCAACGCCTGTTTGGCGCGGACCTTGGCATTCGCGTCGATCACCTGCCGCGTCACATCCTCCGCCGTGGATTCTCGCTCGGACAGCCGTGCGCCGCCCGCCTTCGCCAAAGCGTCGAGGCGCCGGTTGAATTGCGTCGCGAGGCGCGCATCGACCAGTAGCATCGCCTCATCGACGGTAGCGACACCGGCAGCGGCCGCATCGCCACCGACGCCGGGCGCATGCAGGGTCGAGCGTACCACCAGACAGCGGGCATTGCCGAGACGGCGACACAAAGTGAGTTGATCACCCTGCACCTTGGCAACCGTCGGCCGATCGAAAACATAGGAAACGGTATAGCTATAGGCGATCTGCAATCCGGCGGCCGCCGTCGCCGGAGCCGAGTCCGGCTCTTGGACGTCGAAGGCCTCGAGCTTCTCGGTTGTCTTGCGAATGGGCGCCTGATCGCAAGACACCAGACATGCCGCCGCCAGCACTGGCGCGATCGTTCGCCTCATGACTCACCCCCCGTTGACCCAGGTCAGGGTCACCCGGTTCCCCGCCAGCGTCAAGCCTATCCCACAGCCTCGAACACAAAGGCCGTGCCGACGAAATCCCCCTTCAGCGGCGCACGCAAGCCCCGGTTCATCCAATAGGCCCCCGATGCCCGCTCCGGCACACCCGCGGGTCGGGCCGATCCGTCAAGCATCCGCACCGTATAGACCCGTGCCGGGTCCAGCCCCTGCGCGTGGATGGCGGCGGGATTGTCGCGCCACATCGACGAATGCAGCATCTGGAACATCACCGCCTGCCTTTTGTCCTGCCCGACATACATGGTCGCCGAGGTCGCATCGTCGCCGCTGGGCGACTCCAGGCGATAGAGCGCGCCGCGCTGCACCGTCTCGCGGATGGTCTTATAGGCCGCGACCCATTTGCGTGCAGTGGCGAAGTCCGCGTCCGCCCATTTGTCCAGGTTCGCGCCGATCCCCAGCCCGCCCTGCATCGACGACAGGAAACGATAATCCAGGCTGGTCACGCGCGTGTTCGCCCAATTGGGGCTGTCCGTGACCCAGGCCATCATCACCGCCACCGGATAGGCGCGGGTAAAACCGTCCTGGATGGTCAGCCGGTCGGCCGGATCGGTATTGTCCGAGGGCCAGACCTCATCGGTCAGCCCGATGATGCCCAGGTCCACCCGACCACCGCCGCCGGAACACGCCTCGATCTCCAGCTTCGGATGCCGCCGCCGCAGCTCGGACAGGATGAAATAGAGGTTGCGGACATAATCGACATAGACGCGCTGCTGGTCGGCGACCGGCCGTTCGGGCCAGCCCGCCTCGGTCCAGTTGCGGTTATAGTCCCATTTCAGGAAGGCGATGTCGTTGTCGCTGACCAGCTTGTCGAGCACGCTCAGCAGGTGATCGCGGACATCGGCGCGCGCGAGGTTCAGGACCAACTGGTTGCGCCCCTCGGTGCGCGGCCGGTCGGGGAAGTTCAACACCCAGTCGGGATGCGCGCGGTAGAGGTCGCTGTCGACATTGACCATCTCCGGCTCGACCCATAGGCCAAAGTCCATGCCCAGCCCCTTCACCCGGTCGATCAGGGGTTTGAGGCCATTGGGGAATTTGGTCGGGTTGACGGTCCAGTCGCCTAAGCCGGCCTTGTCGTTGTTGCGTGCGCCGAACCAGCCGTCATCGACCACGAACCGCTCGACGCCGATCTTCGCCGCCTTTTCGGCCAGCGCCATCTGCCCCGCCTCGGTCACGTCGAAGGCGGTGGCCTCCCAGCTATTGTAGAGGACCGGGCGCAGCCGCGCCTTGGTCCCGTGCGGCAGGATGTTGGCGACCTCGAACTTGTGGAAGGTGCGCGAGGCCCCGCCCAGCCCGTCGCCGGAATAGCCCGCATAGAAGACCGGCGTGTCGAGCGTCTCGCCCGGCTTCAGCGTCCAGGAGAAGTCGTAAGGATTGTATCCGCCCGCGATCCGCACCCGGCCCAGATTGTCGGACGCCACGCTGATCCGGAACGAGCCCGACCAGGCCAGCGCACCATACCAGACCGGCCCATGCTCCTCACTGGTCAGGCCTTCGCGGCCGATCGCGAACCAGGGATTGTTGCCATGGCCGGTCGATCCGCGACGGCTTTCCAATATGGTCGCGGCGGCCTCGACCGGCACCGTCTTCCGGGTCCATTCGGCGGCGTGGCGGCCGGTCAGATAATGAAGCCGGTAATCGTCGCCGACCGGCAGCGAGAGGACCGCCGCCGCCAGCTGGTCGACACGCACCGGCCTGGCATCGCCGTTCCGAACCTTGGCCGAGCGCGCGATGATGCCCGTCGCGGGGTCGATCGTATAGGTCAGGGTGACGAATAGCGGTTGCCGGATATCGGCCAGCTCGACGGTCAGCGTCTCTCCGCTGGCCTTGTGGCTGCGATATTTCAGGACGAGGTCACGATTGCCGTCGGCGAACAGCGCCTTGACGCCCGGCTCGCTGACCAGCCCCTCGCCCTGCCCCGGATATTCCTGAAGCGTGACCGATCCGGCGGGGTCAAAGCCGGACAGTTCGCCCGGCGCCTTCAGGACGATCGGGTCGCCCGTCTTGACCGGATCGCCCGAGATCAGCGGATCGCCCTCCGCCAGCGCCGATCCCCAGTAGAGCGGTTGGAGATAGCCCTTCTCGTCCACCCCCATCGCATAGGTGACGCCGCCGCCATCGAGGCGAAACACCTTCGCCCCCGTCGGTGCGGTCACCTTCGCCGAAACCGGCGCCGCCAGCGCAGCCAGACCCACCCCTGCCAGAATCGCATTCCGCCAGCGCATCACACCTCTCCTGCAAACCTTTGCATTAAGTCTGACATAGCGCGGGGCTGTGATGCAAGCGCTTGTTTTAGAAGCTCAAGGCACGGCCAGCGGCCACAGCGTCTTGAGCGGACGACCGGCATCGGCCAGCGCCTCGACCGGCACGGTGGCGCCACCGGCGACCAGCGCCTTACCCTGCACAAAGTCGCGCATCGCATTGACGCAATCGAGCGCGATCACCCGGCCCTGCCGCAGATAGGCGACTGAGAAGCTGCGTGAGGCCGGATCGCCACGCACGATCGTCTGGTCATGCCCCATCGACAGACCGACCGTTTGCAGCTTCAGGTCATATTGGTTCGACCAGAACCAGGGCACGGCATGATAGGCGACCTCGCGCCCCATGATCGTGCGCGCCGCCACCGTCGCCTGATCATGGGCGTTCTGCACCGATTCCAGCCGGATGACGGCACCGTCGGCAAAGTCGTTGGCATGGGCCGCGCAATCGCCGACCGCATAGATATGGGGCAGGCTGGTGCGCCCCTGCGCATCGACCGCCACGCCATTGTCGCCCGCCGCTCCGGCCGCGATCAGGGGCTGGACCGCGGGCACGATGCCGATGCCGACAATCGCCATCTGAGCGGCCAGCACCGTACCGTCTGCCAGCCGGACGCCGCTGATCCGCTCCTCTCCCTCGATACACGCCACGCTCTCGTTGAGCCGCACCGTCACGCCATGCGCACGGTGTTCGGCTTCGTAGAAGCGCGACAGGGCCTCGCCCGCGACACGCGCGAGCACCCGGTCCTGCGCCTCGACGATGGTGACGGCCTTGCCGAACTTGGTCAGCACGGCGGCGGCCTCCAGACCGATATAGCCGCCGCCGATCACCACCACCTGCGCCACATCCGGCAGTTCGGCGATCAGCCGGTCGACATCGGCGCGGCTGCGGACACCGTGCACGCCGGTCAGCTGGTGGCCGTCGCAGCTCAGCCGCCGGGCATGGCCACCCGCCGCCCAGATCAGCGTGCAATAGTCGATCACGATGCCCGCCGCCGTGGTCAGGCACCGCGCCTCGGCATCGACCGCGACGACCTGCTCGCCCAGCCGCAGCGTGATCGCGCGCTCTTCCCAGAAACGCTCGGGGCGGATCAGGGTACGCTCGAACGGCTTGTCCCCGGCCAGATACTCCTTGGACAGCGGCGGGCGCTCATAGGGCGGCCAGTCCTCTTCACCGATCATCGCGATCGTGCCCTCGAACCCTTCCTGACGCAGCGCGATGGCAGCCTGCGCCCCCGCATGGCCGGTGCCGACGATAACGATGTCGTAAGAGGGATTGTGCATATCGGTCATGGCCTATCCTCTAGGATGGATCGGCGGCGGCTGCCAATGACCACGACGCAAATGACCATGACCCAACGACCATGACAAAGCGTTGCAAGTGCGAAAGACCGTCTTCAATCGCGCGACGCTTGCCGCTAGGGGAAAGGGCAAATCCTCAGGAGACACCATGAGCAAGCTGCACCTCGTGTTCGGCGGCCGCGTCAGCGACCCGCAGACCCTCGATTTCGTCGATCCCGCCGGGCTGGAAGTGGTCGGCGTATTCCCCGACTATGCCAGCGCCGAAAAGGCCTGGCGCGCCGCCGCGCAGCGTACCGTCGACGATGCCGAGATGAAGTTCGTGGTGGTGCACCTGCACCGCCTGCTCGAGCCGACGCTCGACTGATTGGGATGGGGGCGGAAGTCTATTCCGCCCTACCTTCCAGAACCCCGTCCGCACCGAGCGAAGTCGAAGTGCACGGGATGCCGCCGATGCTGGGCGAGGTTCAGGCGTGGCCTTCGACTTGGCTCAGGCGGAACGGAGGGTGGGATGAAGTCCCCCTCGCTTCAAGCGTTGCGATAGCGCCACAGCAGCAACGGCTTGGCAAAGACCAGCCCGGCGATGAACCCGCCGATATGCGCGGCGACCGCGATCGCACCCATTCCCATGCCCGCATAGCCGAGCAGCAGCTGGATACCGATCCATCCGGCCGCCAGCCACAGGACATGGGTGAATTCCGCCGACAGTCCGGCGATACCCCGGGTCGCGCGCCGCCGTCCGAACAGCAGCGCATAGGCCCCGACAATGGCAGAGATTGCGCCGCTCGCACCGATCATCGGCATGGGCGAAGCGGGATCGGGAAAATATTGCGCCATCGCGGCGGCATAGGCACCCACGACGTACAGCACCGCGATGCCTCGCGGCCCGAGCGCGCGCTCGGTCTGCGCACCGCAATAGACCAGCATAACCAGATTGAAGGCGATATGCGCGAACCCGCCATGGATCAGCGTCGCGCTGAGCGGGGTCAGCAGCGTCGGCACCGCAAAGCCGAAATCGGGCGGAAGGACCGCCCCCTCGAAGCGCAGGGGTATGAACCCGCCCGCCACCGCCGCATCCGGCACCATGCCGGTGACGATGAGGATCAGCGACACGGCCGCCGTGACGACCGCGATGGCCGTCGTGGCCCGTGCCGCTGTCCAGTTCATCGGGTCAGATGAACTGGATCTTGCTGACGACGTAATAACGGTCGCCCGACGGCACCGTCACCTCGACCTCTTCGTCCAGCTTGCGCCCGATCAGCGCACGGCCGAGCGGCGAGTTGTAGCTGATCCGACCGGTCTTGGCGTCCGCCTCGGTCTGGCCGACGATCTGATACTTGACCGGCTTGTCGTCCTCGTCGAGCAGCGTGACGGTCGCACCGAACACGATCTTGTCGCCCGACAAATCCTTCGGGTCGATGATCTGCGCACGGCTCAGCTTGTCCTCGATGTCGGCGATCGTCGCCTCGACCTGACCCTGCCGTTCCTTGGCCGCATGATATTCGGCGTTTTCGGACAGGTCGCCGTGTGCACGCGCTTCCTCGATCGCGTCGACGATCAGCGGCCGCTCTTCTTTCAGACGCCGCAGGTCCTGGGTGAGCTTGTCATAGCCCTCCTGGAGCATCGGCATCTTTTCGACGGTCGCCATATTCCTAGTCCCCAATTCTTACGCATTCCCGGTACGGACCGCCCTCCCAAACCGGGAGAGCGGCCCGCCAGCACATCATGTTCTCATGTCGGGATCAGTTGTGCGAACGCGAATAGTAGGATTGCAGGGGACGTACTTCAAGACCACGGGTCGCCGACGCCGCAATCGCCTTCGCCGCCTCGACGCTGGCGGGCGCCGTGGTGAAGTAGGGAATCTTCTGGCCGAGCGCGGCTTCGCGGATCGGCTTGGAGTCCTTCAGGCTCTGCCACCCCTCGGTCGTGTTAAAGATCAGGGTGATGCCGCCGTCCTTGATCCGGTCGACGATATGCGGCCGTCCTTGCGCCACCTTGTTGATCTTCTCGACCGTGACGCCTGCACGGTCGAGATAATCGGCGGTGCCACCGGTCGCGACGATCGCGAAGCCCGCTTCCGACAGCATCCGGGCGGCGGGAACGATCTGTTCCTTGTCGCCGTCCTTCACGCTGATGAAGACCGCGCCTTCGGTCGGCAGCACGGTGCCCGCCCCCAGCTGCGACTTGGCGAAGGCGGTGGTGAAGTCGGGGTCGATGCCCATGACTTCGCCCGTGGACTTCATTTCGGGCGACAGCACCGGATCGACACCGGGGAAGCGCGCGAAGGGGAAGACCGCTTCCTTGACCGCGTAGTAATCGATATGACGGTCGATCTGCGGCAGGTCGGCCAGCTTCTCGCCCGCCATGACGCGTGCGGCGATCTTGGCGATGGGCGTGCCGATCGCCTTGGCGACGAAGGGCACCGTGCGGCTGGCGCGCGGGTTGACCTCGATCAGATAGACTGTGCCGTCCTTCACCGCGAACTGGATGTTCATCAGGCCGCGCACGTTCAGGCCGCGCGCAAGGGCTTCCGCCTGACGCTCGATCTCTGCGATGATTTCGGCCGACAGGCTGTAGGGCGGCAGCGAGCAGGCCGAGTCGCCCGAATGGACGCCCGCTTCCTCGATATGCTGGAGCACGCCCGCCACGACGACCTGCTCGCCGTCGCAGATCGCGTCCACGTCCACCTCGATCGCGTCACGCAGATACTGGTCGATCAGCACCGGGGCGTCGCCCGACACCTGCACCGCCGTCTGGATATAATCCTCCAGCTGCTGCGGGCCGTCGACGATCTCCATGGCGCGGCCGCCCAGCACGAAGCTGGGGCGCATCAGCACTGGATAGCCGACGCGCTCGGCGACGATCAGCGCTTCCTCGCGGCTGCGCGCGATGCCGTTCTTGGGCTGGTGCAGCTTCAGCTTGTCGACCAGCGCCGCGAACTGCTCGCGGTCCTCGGCCAGGTCGATCGCGTCGGGGCTGGTGCCCAGGATCGGGATACCCGCCGATTCCAGCGCGCGGGCGAGGTTCAGCGGGGTCTGGCCGCCGAACTGCACGATCACGCCGACCAGCTCGCCCTTCGACTTCTCGACGTCCAGGATCGCCAACACGTCCTCGGCGGTCAGCGGCTCGAAATAGAGCCGGTCCGAGGTGTCATAGTCGGTGCTGACCGTTTCCGGGTTGCAGTTGACCATGATCGTCTCATAGCCCGCATCCGCCAGCGCGAAGCAGGCGTGGCAGCAGCAATAGTCGAACTCGATGCCCTGCCCGATCCGGTTCGGACCGCCGCCCAGGATCACGATCTTCTTGCGATCGCTGGGTACCGCCTCGTCCTCGGGCTCGCCGAAGGTCGGGGCTTCGTAGGTCGAGTACATATACGGCGTCTTCGCGTCGAACTCGGCCGCGCAGGTGTCGATCCGCTTGAAGACGGGACGCACGCCCAGCTTCTGGCGATGCTCGCGCACCTCCTGCTCGGTGACACCGCCGGTCATCATCTTGACGACCTCGTGGATCAGGCCAGACCCACGCGCGATGCCGCGATCCATACCGCGCAGGTTCGCCGATTGCAGCGCCAGATAAGCGAGCCGCTTGTCGGAGAAGCCCATCGCCTTCAGGCGGCGCATACCGGCCGCGTCCTGCGGCAGGCCATTCTGCATGACCTCGGCCTCGGCCGCGACGATCTCCGCGATCCGCTCCAGGAACCAGGGATCGTACTTGGCGATCGCATGGACCTCGGCGACGGTGAAGCCTTCGCGCAGCGCCTGGGCGGCGACCAGCAGCCGATCAGGGGTCGCCTTGGCCAGCGCCGCCTCGATCTCGGCACGGGGGGCACCGACCAGATGCTCGACATCGTTGAAGCCGCTGAGGCCGGTTTCCAGACCGCGCAGCGCCTTCTGCATCGACTCGTGGATGTTGCGGCCGATCGCCATGACCTCGCCGACCGACTTCATCGCGGTCGACAGCACCGGCTCCGAACCCTTGAACTTCTCGAAGGCGAAGCGCGGGATCTTGGTGACGACATAGTCGATCGTCGGCTCGAACGAGGCCGGGGTCGCGCCGGTGATGTCGTTCTCGATCTCGTCCAGCGTATAGCCGACCGCCAGCTTGGCCGCGACCTTGGCGATCGGGAAGCCGGTCGCCTTCGACGCCAGCGCGGATGAGCGCGACACGCGCGGGTTCATCTCGATGACGATCAGGCGGCCGTCCTTCGGATTGACCGCGAACTGCACGTTCGAGCCGCCCGTCTCCACGCCGATCTCACGCAGCACCGCCAGGCTGGCGTTGCGCATGATCTGATATTCCTTGTCGGTCAGGGTCAGCGCGGGCGCGACGGTGATCGAGTCGCCGGTGTGGACGCCCATCGGATCGATATTCTCGATCGAGCAGATGATGATGGAATTGTCGTTGCGATCACGCACGACTTCCATCTCATATTCCTTCCAACCGAGGAGCGATTCCTCGATCAGCACCTCGGTCGTCGGCGAGGCGTCGAGCCCGGCGCGGACGATGGCGATGAACTCCTCGCGGTTATACGCGACGCCGCCGCCGGTGCCGCCCAGCGTGAAGCTGGGGCGGATGATGGCGGGAAGGCCGACCTTCTCCAGCCCCGCCAGCGCTTCCGCCTCGGTATGCGCGATCGCCGAGCGGGCCGATTCAAGCCCGATCTTCTCCATCGCGACCTTGAACTTCTGACGGTCCTCGGCCTTGTCGATCGCCTCGGCATCGGCGCCGATCATCTGGACGCCGAACTTCTCCAGCGTGCCGTCATGGAACAGCGCCAGCGCGGTGTTCAGCGCGGTCTGGCCGCCCATGGTCGGCAGGACCGCATCGGGGCGCTCCTTCTCGATGATCTTGGCGACGACGGCGGGCGTGATCGGCTCGACATAGGTCGCGTCGGCCAGCTCGGGATCGGTCATGATCGTCGCCGGGTTCGAATTGACCAGGACGATGCGATAACCCTCTTCCTTCAGGGCCTTGATCGCCTGCGTGCCCGAATAATCGAACTCGCACGCCTGACCGATGACGATCGGGCCAGCGCCGATGACGAGGATGGAGGAGATGTCAGTGCGTTTTGGCATTTGGGCGATGACCATTCAAAAGGGATGCTGGATAAGGGCTATCATCACTGCCGGGCTCAGGAATTTCCTCGCCCAGATAATCGTACCGATAGCCGCGAAGCGCGTCCGTCAGGCAAGCTCGGCTTTCCCCCTCGTCCGATCGGGCTTTGCCGCCCGGCCCCGGAATGCGATAACTTGCATAGGGAATTTGGCCGTTCCTAGGGCGGGAGACCCCCTTGGAGACGACGTGACACCGACCCGCGGCACGCGAGAAAGCTTTTTTAGTTAGAAACGGCTTCCCCCCGGATTGCGCCGTACACCCTGTCAACAGGGCGAATGCCGCCAACATCGCGAGGGGAGCCGCCCGCTTCATTACCGAAGCGATCCCACGAACCGCTCGAATAGATAGAAGCTGTCCTGCGGCCCCGGCGAGGCTTCGGGGTGGTACTGGACCGAGAAGGCCGGGCGGTCGGTCAGTTCCAGGCCCGCATTCGACCCGTCGAACAGCGACACATGCGTCTCGCGCGCGTTCGCGGGCAGCGTCTCGCGCTCGACCGCGAAGCCGTGGTTCATGCTGGTGATCTCGACCAAACCGTCGGACAGGCGCTTGACCGGGTGGTTCGCGCCGCGATGGCCCTGGTGCATCTTGGTGGTCTTGGCGCCGACCGCCAGACCCAGAAGCTGGTGACCCAGGCAGATGCCGAACAGAGGCTTGCCCGTGTCGAGCAGCTGGCGGATCACCGGCACCGCATAGTCGCCCGTCGCCGCCGGATCACCGGGGCCGTTGGACAGGAAGATGCCGTCGGGGTTCAGCGCCATCACATCCTCATAGGACGCAGTGGCGGGGACCACCGACACCTTCGCCCCGGCCTGAACCAGGTTGCGGAAGATGTTGTGCTTGCTGCCATAATCGATCGCGACGACGTGCGGGCGATCCTCGCCCTCGGCACCGGCATAGCCGAAGCCCAACCGCCACAACCCGCCCTCGCGCGTCTCGCCCCAGCCATAATGCAGCTCGGTCGACACGTCCTTGGCGAGGTCCATGCCTTCCAGCCCCGGCCAGGCCTTCGCCTTTTCGAGCAGTGCGGCGATGTCGAACTCGCCCGAAGCCGAATGCGCGATCACGCCGTTGGGCGCGCCGGCGGCCCGGATGCGGCGGGTCAGCGCGCGGGTGTCGATGCCCGCCAGGCCGATGCGGTTGTGCCGCGCCATCCATCCGGCAAGGTTCTCCATCGCGCGGAAGTTGGACGGGGCGGTCGGGTCCTCACGGACGATCATGCCCAGCGCGTGCGGCGCGTCCGCCTCGATATCGTCGGGGTTGGCCCCGACATTGCCGATATGCGGGAAGGTGAAGGTGATGATCTGGCCCGCAAAGGACGGATCGGTCATGATCTCCTGATAGCCGGTCATCGCGGTGTGGAAGCACACCTCACCGACGGCATCACCCTCGACGCCGAAACCGCGCCCCCATAACACGTCTCCGTTCGCCAGAACGAGAACGCCCGTGGCGCCTTCAGGCTTTTCGGGCATGGCGAATGGCTTGGCGTCGGCCATGATCGGCGGGCACTCCTGCTAAAATGTCTGCAATGTCGCTAAGTGGCGTCCGCTAGACCCCATGTGGCCATCCGTCAACCGGTTCACGGAAATGGTTACGTACGCTATCGTCCCCGCCTTTCAGACAAGACGGACGAAACATGATTCGCGACGACATCAAGGCCGCGCAGGTGGCCGCCATGAAAGCGGGCGACAAGGAAAGCCGCGCGGCGATCAGCCTGATCCAGGCCGCCATCAAGAACCGCGACATCGAACTCCGCACCGGCGAAGCACCCGCCGACGACGACATGGTCGTGATCGAAGTGCTGCAAAAGATGGTCAAGCAGCGCCGCGAATCGATCGCCATGTACGAACAGGGCGGCCGCCAGGAACTGGCCGACGCCGAAAAGGCCGAAGTGGCGGTGATCGAGCGCTTCCTGCCGCAGACGCTGACCGAGGATGAGACCAAGGCCGCGATCGAGGCGATCAAGGCGGAGATCGGGGCGAGCGGCATGAAGGACATGGGCCGGGTGATGGCCGAGCTGAAGGCGCGGCATGGGGCGGTGCTCGATATGAGCAAGGCCAGCGGGTTGGTGAAGGCTTCGCTGGCGTGATGTGAGGTGGGGAGTTGGGCTGGTGGATCGGATCGATCGCGAGCGGAGTCCCCTCCCCCAGCCCCTCCCGCCTGCGGGAGGGGAGCCTGTTTCGCTTCGAGGAGAGGACAGTCCTCTGCCACAAACGCATCCCCTCCCGCAGGCGGGAGGGGACCGAGGGGAGGGCCCCCGGCCTTTCCGCGAAAACCGGCCCACGAAACAGGCGCGGGAACTGCGCCTGAACCCGACCGATACGGAGCGACGGTTGTGGCGGGCCTTATCGAGACGCCAGGTCGCAGGCGTCCGCTTCAACCGCCAAGTGCCGGTCGGCCCGTACATCGCCGACTTCGCCGCCCGGTCGGAAAAGCTAATCGTTGAAGTCGATGGCGGCCATCATGCCGAACACGAAGCTTACGACGAAGCCCGAACCCACTATCTCAAAGCGCAAGGCTGGCGGGTCATCCGCTTCTGGAACAACGACGTTCTGGGCAATCTGGAGGGCGTCGTTGCAACCATCGAGCGCACGCTTGCGGAAAGGCCCTCCCCCAGCCCCTCCCGCCTGCGGGAGGGGAGCCCGTAGCGCCCGGCCGAGAGGACTGTCCTCCACCAAATGCGCTTCCCCTCCCGCAGGCGGGAGGGGATCGAGGGGAGGGCAAACCCGGACCATCCGAAACCACCCCACCCCTTGCCAAAACACCCCCATCCCGCTACCAATTATAATCACGCGGACGCCATGAGCCTGACCCCGCAATTCCTTGACGAGCTTCGCGCTCGGACCAGTCTGTCGGCGCTGATCGGCAAGACGGTGAAGCTGCAAAAGGCGGGCCGGGAATATAAGGGCTGCTGCCCTTTCCATAACGAAAAGACGCCCAGCTTCTACGTCAACGACGACAAGGGCTTTTACCACTGTTTCGGCTGTTCGGCGCATGGCGATGCCATTCGCTGGATGACCGACCAGCGCGGACTGCCCTTTATCGACGCGGTCAAGGAACTGGCGCAGGTCGCCGGACTCGACATGCCAGCCCAGGACCGCCGCGCCGCGCAGAAGGCGGAGCGGGCCAAGGGCCTGCACGATGTGATGGCCGATGCCGCCGCATGGTTTTCCGAACAGCTGGGGGGGCTGTCGGGCGGTGATGCGCGCGAGTTGCTGACCCGCCGCCGGGTCACGCCGGACACGGCGCGCGCCTTCGGCCTGGGTTTCGCACCTGACAGCCGGGGCAAGCTGAAGACGGCGCTGGCCGAATATGGCGACCCCACGCTGATCGAGTGCGGGCTGCTAATCAAGGTCGACGGCAAGGACCCGTATGACCGGTTCCGCGGCCGATTGATGATCCCGATCCGCGACGCGCGCGGCCGGGTGATCGCGTTCGGCGGCCGGATCATGGGCGACGGCGAGCCGAAATATCTGAACTCCCCCGACACGCCGCTCTTCGACAAGGGCCGCACCCTCTACAATCTCGACCGTGCCGCCCCCGCCGTGCGCAAGTCCGGCCGGGTGCTGGTGGTCGAGGGCTATATGGACGTGATCGCCCTCGCCCAGGCCGGGATCGAGGAAGCCGTCGCGCCGCTGGGCACCGCGCTGACCGAGCATCAGCTGGAACGGCTGTGGCGGATGGTCGACGTGCCGACGCTCTGCTTCGACGGCGATGCGGCGGGCCAGAAGGCCGCGATCCGCGCCGCCCATCGCGCGCTGCCGCTGCTCCAGCCGGGCAAGAGCCTGTCCTTCGTCACCCTGCCGCAAGGCCAGGACCCGGACGACCTGGTGCAGGAAAAAGGCGCAGCGGGGTTCGAGGCGGTGCTCACCCGCGCCACGCCGCTCAGCGACCTGCTCTGGCAGTCGGAGATCGCCCAGGCCCAGACCGACACGCCCGAGGGCCGCGCCGCGTTGAAGCAGCGGCTGGAGGAACTGGCGCAGCAGATCCCGCACAAGGATCTGGCCTACGAGTACAAGCGCGCGATGATGTCGCGCTATTTCGACATCTTCGGCATCCGGCGGGTCAATGCGGCGGCGGTGCATCAGGCGGTGGCCGAAGCCAATCGCCATGTTGGGCGCGGTGTCGAGTACAGCCTGAAGCGCGCGGTGCTGCTCGGCCTGATGCGCTATCCGCATGTCCTGTGCCGCTACATGGACGAGATCAGCCGGTTGGACATGGGCGACCGCTATCTCAACGACTGGCGGCATCACCTGCTCGACGCGGCGGTCAACGATCCTCATCTGTCGCGCAAGGATGCGGCGGAGGCGGAAAGCCTGATCGAACAGATCATGGCGACGACCGACGTCCATCCGATCGACGCGCGCGACTATACCCGCGACCTGGCGTTCAGCTTCTTCAGCAAGACCAGCGACCCGGCCATTGCGGTCCGCGACCTGGAAAAGATCATCGAGGTCATGCTGGAGGAAAGCGAGACGCGCGCGAACCGCGAACGCGCGGTGCAGGCGTTCCAGACCGACATGACCGAGGATCGCTTCGCCGAGCAGACGCGGTGCCATGCGGCACATGCGCAATCGCGCGACGAACTCTATCGCTGGCTGGAGGCGGCGCGCGATCTGGCCGAGAAGCAAGCCGGGGAGGCCGCTTGATACAGCACCTCTCCCGCCCCATATCCGGGGCATATTGGGCGACCTACGCCCGCACTGGAAAATTACGCATGGCCCCCTCACCCGCTTGCATCACCTGCGAGCGGTGTGACAGAGGCCGGGCACGGAACCCTGAGGGCATTTGATGGCGAAGGCGAATATGGCGGCGGATACGACCGATACCACGGAAACGGGCGATGCGCCGCTGATCGACCTGAACGAGGCGTCGATCAAGAAGCTGATCGCGCGCGCCAAGAAGCGCGGCTACATCACGTACGACCAGCTGAACGAAGCGCTGCCGCAGGACCAGATGTCCTCCGACCAGCTCGAAGATATCATGGCCGCCCTGAACGAGATGGGCGTCAATATCGTCGAGAATGAGGAACAGGGTGAGGACGGCGAGTCCGAGGAAGAGGCCGACGACGCCGAAACCACGGACGCCGAATCCGATGGCGGCCCGCAGCCCGAGGCGAAGAAGAAGGAAACCGTCGATCGCACCGACGATCCGGTCCGCATGTACCTGCGCGAGATGGGCGCGGTCGAACTGCTGAGCCGCGAGGGCGAGATCGCCATCGCCAAGCGGATCGAGGCGGGTCGCGACACGATGATCCTGGGGCTGTGCGAAAGCCCGATCACCTTCAACGCGATCATCGACTGGTCGACCGCGCTGAACGAAGGCACGATGCAGCTGCGCGAGATCCTCGATCTCGACGCCATGCTGTCCAAGGACGCCGGCCCGGAAAATCTGGGCGAGGAGGACGAGGACGACAATGGCGAGATCAGCGCCAAGAACGCCGGTCCCCAGTTCAAGGAAGAAGAAGAGCCCGAGGAATCCTCGGTCGATGACGAGGATGGCGAGGGCGGCGAACGTCGCGGGCCCCGCGCCGAGGACGAGGAAGAGGACAATACCCTGTCCCTCGCCCAGATGGAGGAGACGCTCAAGCCTCAGGCGCTGGAGAAGTTCGCCAACATCACCGCGATCTACAAGAAATTCTCGAAGATCCAGCAGCAGCGCCTGGAGTCCATGGCGCTGGGCGGCGAGCTGTCGTCGGCCGAGGAGCGCAAGTACCACAAGCTGCGCGAAGAACTGACCGCCGAGGTCGAGAGCGTTCAGTTCCACAACGCCAAGATCGAATTCCTGGTCGACCAGCTCTACGCCTATAACCGCCGCCTGACCGCGCTGGGCGGCCAGATGCTGCGTCTGGCCGAGCGGCACAAGGTCAACCGCAAGGACTTCCTCGACCGCTATCTGGGTCACGAGCTGGACGAGAACTGGCTCGATACCGTGCGCGGCGTCGACAAGAAGTGGGGCAATTTCGCCACCAACGAAGCCGCCACCGTCGACCGCATCCGCAGCGAGATCGCCGACATCTCGCAACAGACCGGCATGGCGCTGACCGAATTCCGCCGCATCGTAAACATGGTGCAGAAGGGCGAGCGCGAGGCGCGTATCGCCAAGAAGGAAATGGTCGAGGCCAATCTGCGCCTCGTCATCTCCATCGCCAAGAAATACACCAATCGCGGCCTGCAATTCCTGGACCTTATCCAGGAGGGCAATATCGGCCTGATGAAGGCGGTCGATAAGTTTGAATATCGCCGTGGTTACAAATTCTCGACCTATGCGACCTGGTGGATCCGTCAGGCGATCACCCGCTCGATCGCCGACCAGGCGCGGACCATCCGTATTCCGGTCCATATGATCGAGACGATCAACAAGCTGGTCCGTACCAGCCGCCAGTTCCTGCACGAGCAGGGCCGCGAACCGACCCCGGAGGAGATGGCCGAGCGCCTCTCCATGCCGCTGGAGAAGGTGCGCAAGGTGATGAAGATCGCCAAGGAGCCGATCTCGCTCGAAACGCCGATCGGCGACGAGGAGGATTCGCACCTCGGCGACTTCATCGAGGACAAGAACGCAGTCATCCCGGTGGACGCGGCCATTCAGGCGAACCTGAAGGAGACGGTCACCCGCGTCCTCGCCTCGCTCACCCCGCGCGAAGAGCGCGTGCTGCGCATGCGCTTCGGCATCGGCATGAACACCGATCACACGCTGGAAGAGGTCGGCCAGCAATTCTCGGTCACCCGCGAACGCATTCGCCAGATCGAGGCGAAGGCGCTCCGCAAGCTGAAGCATCCGAGCCGCAGCCGCAAGATGCGCAGCTTCCTCGACCAGTAAGGTCGGGTCGCGAGGATCACCAAAGGGGTCGCCGGTCGCAGGATCGGCGGCCTCTTTGCTTTTAGATTCTCATGACCCGAAAAGGACCCCCCCTCCCCTTCAGGGGAGGGGATCACGTCGATTCCATATAATATCATCCTGCTCTAAGGGATCGCACGTCAGCCGGGGTTGCGCTGCCGACGGCGGTCGGGCCATCCTCCGACCCAGGGGGATATGGGCCATGATGATCGCATTTTTTCTGTCGACGGCGGCGATCGTGCAGAGCCCTGCGCCGATAGCGTCAACTGCGCAGGCCTTTGCCAGCGAGGCGACATTCCGCCCGCTATCGCCGACCCATGCGACGGTGACGATCCGCGCGGCCGAAGGCGAAAGCGTGGTCGATATCGACACTATCGACGACGCCCTTGCCGTGCTGGCCGACCGTCGTCTCGCCGCCATCTGGCCACAGCTGCTGACATGGGCTGGCCCCTCGCTTACCGCCTTGCGCGAGGCCCTGGTCGCGGATGCGAGAGCCGTCTTGGCGAAGGGGCGTACCAAACAGGCGGATAGCGCCATCGCCTCGGTCGTCCGCCCGCGTCTTCGTCCGACTTTCCAATTGGCCGATGCCCTGCTGGCGGCAGGACAGGTCGCGGAGGCGACCCAGTTGATGGAGGACGCCCGCATCGCCGAACCACAACAGGGTAACTCGTTTTGGTCGATCCATTGGGCGGCGATGTCGCAGTGGCTGGCCAAGGCCCGGGACGTTCGCGGCGACAGCCAGGGCACGCTGGACGTTCTGGAAGCCGCTATCCCACCATTGGGGAACGACCGTGTGAAGCTCAACCTCGAGGCCAGCCGGGCATCGGTACTGCTCGACCTGCACCGCCCCGCCGAGGCGCTGGCCGCGATCGATGCGGTCGAGGCGCGCTTCCAGGCCCCCGGCGGCATCTTCTCAGGCGACGTTCGGATTAAAGGCAGCGACCGCCAGTTCGCCTGGATACGCGCCTGTGCGCTTCAGCAACTGGGCCGGACGGCGGAGGCCAAGGCTGCCGCCGCCCCGCTCTACCCGATCACCGAGCCACAGGACCGGCGTGTCCGGATCGATCCGACCGTCAAGCTGCGCAAGCAACTGGGGCTTTGCACACGCGACGTCGCCCTCACCGCACAAAGCTATGCCGAGATGCTGCGCGACGATCCTTATGGCGGAGAGGCGCTGGTGGAGCTGCAACCCGCATTCCGGCGCCGGGGGTATGATGCACGCTTCATGTACGAGGTTCGCGGCCATCCGCTCCTTGCTTCGATCCTCGCGGCACGGCTGAGGGCCGTGCCGGACGATTTGGTGCCTGCACTGGACGGCTGGGGAGCGATGTCGCCAGCGCCGTGATGCAGGGCTTCGGGCAAATGACATCGGCCGTCGCACCCGCTAGGATAGGCGCCATGAAGTATGCGTTGCCGTTTCTCGCCCTGCTGATCGCAGCCGCCCCCGCCAACCAGAATGTCCCCCGCCCCGGCACCATCCGGGTGCAGCTCAACACGTCGGAGGGAGCGATCGTCGTTGCGCTCGACACGCGCCATGCGCCTGCGACATCGAAGAACTTCCTCGCCTATGTCGATGACGGCCGGTTCGACGGGACCAGCTTCTACCGCGCGGCACGGGACAAGCGCGACCCGCAAAAGGGCTTCGTACAGGGCGGCATCCGCACCGATGCGCGCCGCATCCTGCCCCCCTTCCCGCTGGAGAAGACGAGCCAGACCGGGATCAAGCATCTCGACGCCACGATCTCGATGGCGCGGGGGACGACGCCGTCCTCGGCGGGCGGCAATTTCTTCATCACCGTCGGGCCGACGCCCGGCATGGACGCGCGACCGGGCTATGACGGCTATGCCGCGTTCGGGCGCGTGGTCGCGGGGATGGACACGGTGAAGAAGATCCTCGCCAAGCCCTCGGGCGGTGGGCAGGACGCGATGAAGGGGCAGATGATCTTCAAACCCGTCACCCTGATCAACGCCAAGCGACTGGACGGCAAGCCGCAGCCGACCAAGGAGCCCAAGATGTGGCTGTACAATTTCGGGGGATAACGTCCCATCCTCCGTTCGGCCTGAGCGAAGTCGAAGGCCAAGGGATGACCTATCCAATTAGCGTCCGGCCCGCTCGCGGCTACTGCTGGGGCGTGGCCTTCGACTTCGCTCAGGCTGAACGGAGATTGGGGTAATGCATAGAAAAAGGGCGGCGGCACCGCTTGGTGCCACCGCCCCTTCCCTGTCGAACCGCTGGACGGTCCGCCGCGCCGATTACTCGGCGGCTGCGGTGCCCTTGGCCGGACGCGGATCGCGACGCTCGGCGATACGCGCCGACTTGCCGGTGCGACCGCGCAGGTAATAGAGCTTCGCACGACGCACGGCGCCGCGACGAACCACTTCGATCGAGTCGACATTCGGCGAGTAGAGCGGGAAGACGCGCTCCACACCCTCACCGAAGGAGATCTTGCGGACCGTGAACGACGAGCCCATGCCCTTGTTCGAGCGGGCGATGCAGACGCCCTCATAGAACTGGACGCGGGTGCGCTCGCCTTCGACGACCTTCACACCGACCTTCAGCGTGTCGCCGGGGCGGAATTCCGGGATCTTTTTCGTCTCGTTGAACTTGGCGATCTGCTCAGCTTCGATCTGCTGGATCACGTTCATGACACTATTCCTCAATCGTCGCCGCGCGCCAGAGGGCGACCGACCCGAACGCCCTCATGACGTTCCCAAAGGTCCGGCCGCCTTGACCGTGTATCCTCGCAAGCCCTGGCATGACGCCATTTTGCGATTTTCGCATGATCCCCCGATCGCAGCACTTCAGGGATCGTGCGCCCTTCCCACTCGGCGGGTCGGGTATATTGCGGATATTCGAGGAGGCCGCTTTCGAAGCTTTCCTCGACTCCACTGGAAGCCGCGCCCATTACGCCGGGAAGCAGCCGAACGCAAGCGTCGAGCAGCACCAGCGCCCCCATCTCGCCGCCCGACAGGATATAGTCGCCGATCGACACCTGTTCGATGCCGCGCGCGTCGAACAGGCGCTCGTCGAACCCCTCGAAACGGCCGCACAATATGGTGACGCCCGGCCCCGCCGCGATTTCGCGAACGCGCGGCTGGGTGAGCGGACGCCCGCGCGGCGTCATCGCCAGCACGGGCCGGTCGTCCGCCACCGAATCCACCGCCGCCGCCAGCACATCGGCGCGCAACACCATACCGGCGCCGCCGCCCGCGGGAGTATCGTCGACCGAACGATGCTTGTCGGTCGCAAAGTCGCGGATCTGGACCGTCTCCAGCCCCCAGCGATCCTCGCGCAGCGCCCGCCCCGCCAGCGAATGGCCCAAGGGACCGGGAAACATCTCGGGATAGAGCGTCAATATCGTCGCGCGAAAGGTCACAGCGTCCAGTTCTCGATAGTCAGGCCGGGGATGTCGGCGAAGTCGGCTTCGTTATCGGTGATGACGGTGCTGCCCAGGCTGAGGGCATGGGCACCGAGCAGCCGGTCGAACCGTCCCCGTCGAAACGGAAGGGTCGCATAGCAGCGCGCCGCCGCTTCGTCGAACGGCAGGATCGGCATCTGCGTCGCCAACTGCTCCAGTTGCCGTTCCCGCGGCGGCTTGCCGTGACGGACACCCAGCGCCAATTCGGCGAAAACGATGCTGGACAATCCGATCTCTCCCACGGGCGTCGCCGCAACACGTTCCAGCAGAGCCGGATATTCCCCGGCAAACAGGAAAATGCAGCAATTGGTGTCGATCAGGTAGCGCACTGCTTTATGCGTCCTTATCGTTCAGCAGGTGCCAGGGCCGCTCGGGATCGTCGAACTCGCGTTCTTCCCGTTCGATCGGCTTCAGCCACGGCATAGAGCCTGCGATGCCGGTCAGATCGATCGTCTTGGGCGGCGTCTGAACGGGCTCGAACACATAACGCCCCTGCTCTTCGCGCAGCGTCATCTCCGTCCCCTCTGTCAGCCCCAGCGCGGCAGGCAAGCGAAGTGCAAGCGAATTGCCCGAGCGGAAGACCTTTGCCTGATAATCCTTGCCCATAAAGCCTCCGTATATACATCGCGTATATACATGATGTACTGCGCGACGCCAAGGAACGTTGCGCTGATTGAGGCTTTGCCCCCGCCATGGACGATTGCATCATCATTGGGGCGGGCCCCGCCGGGCTGACGGCCGCGATCTATCTGGCGCGCTATCACCTGCGCATCCATATGTTCGACAGCGGATCGAGCCGGGCCGCGATGATCCCATGTACGCACAATCATGCCGGTTTCCCGGAAGGCATCAGCGGCAAGGCCTTGCTGTCACGTATGCACGATCAGGCGCGTCGTTACGGCGCGCATTGCACGCCGCACCGGGTCTCGGCGATCCACCCCGAAAAAGGTCACTTCCGCGTCGTCACCGATGAGGTCGAGTATCGCACCCGAACCGTCCTGCTCGCCACGGGCGTGGTCAATCACCGTCCCCGCAAGCTCCTGCCCGAGGTGCACGATCCGGCGCTGGAGCGTGGGCTGATCCGCTATTGCCCGGTTTGTGACGGCTATGAGGTCACCGACAAGCGGGTCGGCGTCATCGGCACCAGCGACCATGGCATGCGCGAGGCGCTGTTCCTGCGCGGGTTTACCAAAGACGTAACGCTGATCGCGCCCGATGCCGCGCATGACCTCGACCCGGCATGTGCCAAAGCGCTGGACGAAGCAGGCGTGTCACGCGTGGACGGCCCCTGCGGCGGCTGGGCAATCGAAGGCGAGCAAATCGCGCTCGACACGGCGAACGGGCGGATGCGCTTCGACAGCGTCTATCCGGCGATGGGCTCGCGTATCCGGTCGGAACTGGCGGTATCGGCAGGCGCGAAGGCGGACCCGAGCGGATGCCTGGAAGTCGACGACCATCAACGGACGTCGGTCCCCGGCCTGTTCGCGGCAGGGGATGTGGTGAAGGGGCTGGATCAGATCAGCCACGCCATGGGCGAGGCCGGAGTCGCGGCCACGACGATCCGCAACCTGCTGAACGAGCAATCGCCGATCAGGCGATGAAGGCGCGTTCCACGATCAGGCGATCCTGATCCCATTCGGGCACGGCCTGCGCGTTCATCGGCACCATGAACCGGCGGCCATCGGGACGTTCGATCTCGAGCACGTCGCCCGCGCCGAAATTCTCGATCAACGCGACATGGCCCAGTTCCTCGCCATCGCTGGCGATCGCGGACAGGCCTATAATGTCGGCATGATAATATTCGCCCTCTTCCAGCGGAGGCAGGGCGGAGCGCGGTACCGTCAGTTCCGTGCCGCGAAGCGCCTCGGCGGCGTTGCGGTCGGTGACCTCGGTGAAGCGTGCGATGACGCCGTTCGAACCGTCACGCGCCGACTTCAACGTCAGCGCGCCGTCATTGAACGAGCGATAGTCCGACAGGTCGTCGGCAAAGACCTTGAGCCGAACCTCGCCCGTAATGCCGTGCGCGCCGATGATGACGGCCAGCGTGACGTGCGGCTCACCCGTTGGGCGAGTTGCCGTCCCCGTTGGGGGCGTCGTCTCCGCCTTCGGCGGGGTCTGGCGCAGAGACGCCTTGGTTGGTCGCGTCGTCATGGTCGTCGGGTGCGGTCCGGGGATCGGGTTCGGTCGGCGGGGTCATGCGCATATCTCCTGAAGCCATTGGCTTTGGAAACGCATGACCCCGTATCCGGTGCCTTGCCCTGCCCCGATCGCGATCGACCGAGGCAGCGCAAAGCCGAAAGCCATTAGGCCTCGGCGGTCTCTTCGGCCGGAGCGTTGGCGGCTTCCTGAGCAGCCTTCAGCTTCTCGGCACGCTCTTCGGCGCGCTCGGTGGCCTTTTCGCCCGGCTTCGCCTTGTTCGGGTTGTTGCGAGCGGCGCGCTCACGGACACCGGCGGCGTCCAGGAAGCGGGCGACGCGGTCGGTCGGCTGCGCGCCATTGGCGAGCCAGTGCTTCGCGCGCTCGGCGTCGAGCTGCACGCGCTGGTCGTTGTCCTTGGCGAGGAGCGGGTTGTAGTTGCCGATCTTCTCGATGAACTTGCCGTCGCGCGGCGCACGGGCGTCGGCCACCACGATGCGGTAGTAAGGGCGCTTCTTGGAGCCACCACGCGACAGACGAATGCTGAGAGCCATTATATAGTCCTTGGAGTTAAACGTTCAAAATTACCGGCCATTCCGTCCGGCGCGGGGGTTATTTTTTCTTCAGAAGATTTTCGAAGCCGGGGGGCAGTTTCGGCATGCCCTCGGGCAGCTTGCCGCCGCCCGCACCCATGCCCCCGATGCCCGGCAGGCCGCTACCGCCACCTGCCTTGTTGAGCATCTCGCCCATCTGCGGACCGCCCAGTGCATTGCCCAGGCCGCCAAGGCCGCCCTTGCCGAGCATGGCCATCATGCCCTTGATGCCGCCCATCTTCTTGATCTTCTTCATCGCCGTGGCCATTTCCTGATGCATCTTCAGGAGCTTGTTCACGTCCTGCACCGTGGTGCCGGAACCCTTGGCGATACGGATCTTGCGCTTGGCGTTGACCAGCTCGGGCTTGGCCCGCTCCTTGACCGTCATCGACGTGATGATCGCGTCCATGCGGAGCAGGATTTTGTCGCCACCGGCATCGTTGAGCGCGTTCTGCGCCTTCTTCATGCCCGGCATCATGCCTGCCAGCGCACCCAGCCCGCCCATGCGGCGCATCTGGGCCAGCTGGCCGCGCAGGTCGTTCAGATCGAACTGACCCTTGGCCATTTTCATGGCCATGCGCTCGGCATCTTCCTGCTGGATCGTCTCGGCGGCGCGCTCGACCAGCGACACGACGTCGCCCATGCCGAGGATGCGGCCCGCGACACGCTCCGGATGGAAGGCCTCCAGCGCGTCCATCTTTTCGCCGACACCGGCGAACTTGATGGGCTTGCCGGTGACCGCGCGCATCGACAGCGCCGCACCACCGCGCGCATCGCCGTCCATACGGGTCAGCACCACGCCGGTCAGCGGCACCTGCTCCGAGAAGCTGGTCGCGACGTTCACCGCGTCCTGACCGGTCAGCGAGTCGACGACGAGCAGGATTTCCTGCGGCTGGGCGATCTGCGCCACCGCCTTCATCTCGTCCATCAGCGCCTGGTCGACGTGCAGACGACCGGCGGTGTCGAGCATCAGCACGTCATAGCCCTGCAGCTTGGCAGCCTGGAGCGCGCGGCGCGCGATCTCGACCGGCTGCTGACCCGCGATGATCGGCAGGGTCGACACCTCGACCTGCGTGCCGAGCGTTGCCAGCTGCTCCTGCGCGGCGGGGCGATTGACGTCGAGCGACGCCATCAGCACCTTCTTGCGATCACGGCCCATCGCACCGCTCGACAGGCGGCGGGCGATCTTGGCGGTGGTCGTGGTCTTACCCGAGCCCTGAAGACCGACCATCATCACGACGGCGGGCGGCGTGACGTCGAGCAGCAGCTCGCTGGCATCGGCGCCCAGCATCGCGACCAGCGCGTCATGGACGATCTTGACGACCTGCTGACCCGGCGTGATCGAACGCAGGACGTTCTGGCCGATCGCCTGTTCGGTGACCTTGTCGACGAAGTCGCGCGCGACGGGCAGCGCCACGTCGGCTTCCAGCAATGCCACGCGCACTTCGCGCATCGCGGTGCGGACATCCGCCTCGGTCAGCGCGCCACGGCCGCGAAGGCGGTCGAATACGCCGCCAAGCCGATCGCTCAAGCTGTCGAACATCGCCTCACCTCGTCAAACCCGAGCCGGAGAGTCCGGCCCAAAAACTCGTGTCGCGCCGCCAAACGCAAAAGCGCCGGCGGGCGAAACCTCGCCGGCCAGCGTGCACCCTTGGGCGCTTCACCTTCACATTCCGAAACGGAACTTGGGTGCGCTCTTATGAGAAAATGGCGACGGGTGCAAGTCGAACGCAACCAGCCCCGATCCGGCGCACGCGTTAACCTATTGTACACTCCTGACATGCGACCGCTATGCCATGTCCGGGTCGCGCCAGCCTGTTGCCAATATCCCTGCTTCTGCGGGCCTTACGGGCGCGGCGGTGGCGATTGGCATCGCGTTGCTGGCGGCGGCGATCGTCCTGATCCAGCTGGGCCTGACCCTTCCGGCGAAACTTTTGCTGTCCGCGACGGCCGTCGCTGCCGTCCTCGTCCATTGGCGCCTTCCCGCGTCTTCGGCCCGCTCGCCCGATGTCGAGCAGATCGACCCGCTGACCGGGCTGACGAATCGCCGCTATTTCCACGATGTCGGGCAGGCGATGATCGAGAATGTGCAGCGCCGCCAGCGCGGCATTGCACTGATGCTCGTCGATATCGATCGTTTCCGCGCCATCGCCGGGTCGCTGGGCCATGAAGCCGGCGACCTGCTGCTCCGCCATGTTGCCAAGACCATCCGCGACGAAGCGCCGTCCGAGGCGATCGTCGCACGGTTCGAGAGCGATTGCTTCGGCTGCCTCATCCCCTTCGACCCGCGCGGCCGCGACCGGATCGAACGGCTGGCCGAACGGCTGGCGGTGCGACTCGGCCAGCCGGTGAAGCTGGTCGATCAGGAACTGACGCCGCGCGCCGCCATTGCGCTGACCCGCATCGACGACGGGGCCGCGACGGTCGACCGGCTGGTCCGCCAGGCCGATCTGGCTCTGATCGCCGCCAAGGCGCGCAGCGACGGCAAGCCGCTCTGGTTCGCCCCCGCGATGGAAGAGGCGATGGCCGAGCGTAACGCCATCATCACCGACCTGCGCGCCGCCCTGGCGAATGGCGATATCCAGCCCCGGTTCGAGGCGCAGGTCGATCTGGGCACCGCGCGCCTGACCGGGTTCGAGGTGTCGGGCTATTGGGATCATCCCAGCCTGGGTCCCATGACCGCCGAACGCTTCATGCCCGTCGCCGAAGCCTGCGGCCTGTCGGGCGAGGTCTCCTTGTCACTGATGCGGCAGGCGATGGCCGCCGCGCGCGACTGGGACCCGTCGATCACCCTGTCGATCCCGCTCGCCGCTTCGCAATTCCAGGATGCCTGGCTGGCGCAGAAGGTCATCAAGACGCTGACCGAGTGCGGTTTCCCCGCGCACCGGCTGGAAATCGAGATTACCGAAAATGCGTTGTTCGCCAATCTGGCGCTGGCGCAGTCGATCGTCATCAGCCTGAAGAACCAGGGCATCGCCCTGGCGCTCGATGCGTTCGGGCGCGGTTATTCCAGCCTGGCGCATTTGCGCGCCCTGCCCTTCGACCGGGTTCGGATCGATCCGAACTTCATCCGCAACATGGCGGCCGACCCGGATTGCTGTGCCATCGTCACCGCCATCGTCCATCTGGGCGACAGTCTGCACCTGCCGATCGCCGCCAAGGGCGTGCGAGACCTGGATATCGAGATGCGGCTGCGCGACATCGGCTGCTCGCACGGACAGGGCTCGCTCTATGGTCCGCCGCTCGATCTGGCGCAGGTGCGTCAGATGCTGGCGGAAAAGCGGCTGCTCGCGGGCATCTCGCCCTCCTCATTCACCATCCCGCGTCTGGCTGGCTGAGATAGTCGCGTTCCGCCTCGGTCGAGGCTCGGCCCAGCGCCGCATTGCGACTGGGATAACGCCCGTAAAGCCGGATGACGTCGCGATGATCGCGGGCGAAGAAGAGGTTCTCCGCGCGTCCCAATTCAGTGAATTTCGCGACGCTCAAATCCTGCATCGCACGGGACTCGGCATGCATCAGCGGCATATAGATAAAGGCGAGCCGTTCGGGCGGATAGCGATCCTCCCATCCCGCATCGATTGCGCCCAGGCACAGTTCCAGCGCCAGCGGATCGGCGGCATAGGCCTGCGCCGAGCCGCGATGCAGATTGCGCGAAAACTGGTCGAGCAGCAGGATCGCCGCCAGCAGTGTATCGGGATCATCCCGCCAGCCGATCGCCTCGGTCGCCAGCACCTGATCGCGCAGCACACCGAACCGCTCGGCGATCACCCGGTCGAGCGCATCGTCCCTGGCAAAATGCTTTTCGGGTGGCAGGGCGAACCAGAAGTCGATTATGTCCCGCGCCTCCGCGTGGACACGTCGTTCATCCATCCCTAGATCAGCAGCCATGTCGTCCCCATCCGGGCCCGAGATCATCAGTCTGGGCTGCCGCCTCAACATCGCCGAGAGCGAAACGATCCGCGCGCTGGCCGCCGGGCGGGAGGACTTGGTCGTCGTCAACAGCTGCGCCGTGACCAACGAAGCAGTGAAGCAAACCCGCGTCGCCATCCGCCGCGCGGCCAAGGCGCGGCCAGACGCCCAGATCGTCGTGACGGGATGCGCCGCGCAGATCGATCCGGCCAGCTTCGCCGCCATGCCCGAGGTCGCGCGCGTGCTGGGCAATGTCGACAAGCTGCGCCCCGAAAGCTGGGCCTCGGCCGAACCGATGCTGGTCACCGATATGTCGCGCGTGGTCGAGACCGCGCCGCATCTGGTGTCGGCCTTTGCGGGCCATGCACGAGCGTTCGTCGAGGTCCAGAATGGCTGCGACCACGCTTGCACCTTCTGCATCATCCCGACCGGGCGCGGCCCCAGCCGTTCGGTGCCAGCCGGGCTGGTGATCGATCGCATCGCGCGCGCCATCGAACTGGGGCATCGGGAGGTCGTACTCACCGGCGTCGACCTGACCAGCTATGGCCATGACCTGCCGGGCCAGCCGAGTTTGGGCCTGCTGGTCGAGCGTATCCTGACCCATGTCCCCACCCTCCCCCGGCTGCGGCTGTCGTCGCTCGACTCGATCGAGATCGACGACCGTTTGTTCGAGCTGGTGACGGGTGAGGCGAGGGTGATGCCGCATCTGCATCTGTCGCTCCAGGCGGGCAACGACCTGATCCTCAAGCGGATGAAGCGCCGCCACAGCCGCGCCCAGTCGGTCGCCATCGTCGAGCGGCTGCTGACCGCACGGCCCGAGATCGCGATCGGTGCGGACCTGATCGCGGGCTTCCCGACCGAGGATGAGGCGATGGCGGCGGACACGCTGGCGCTGATCGACGACGCCCATATCGTCCACGCGCATATCTTTCCCTATTCGGCGCGCGACGGCACGCCCGCCGCCCGGATGCCGCAGGTGCCGCACCCGCTCCGTCGCGAACGCGCCGCCCGCCTGCGCGAGGCTGCCGCGCGTCGCCGCCGCGACTGGCTGGCCACGCAGATCGGTGCGACCCGTGACGTGCTGGTCGAGCGGCCGGGCACGCGCGGCCACGCGCCCGACTTCGCCGACATTCATTTTTCCCCCGCCGCCGAACCGGGCAGCATCGCCCGCGTTCGGGTCACGGCGGCGACCGAAACCCATCTGATCGGACAATTGGCATGAGTTCTTCCTCCTCCTGGCACGACAAGCTGCTCGGCGGTTTCCGTCGCACCTCGGACCGGCTGGTCGGCAATCTGGCGGGCCTGGGCACCGCGCGGCTCGACGAGGGCACGCTGGACGAGATCGAGGAAGCGCTGATCGCCTCCGACCTCGGCCCCGAAACGGCGGGTCATATCCGCACCCGCCTGGCCGAGGGCAGCTTCGAGCGGAACATGGAGGATCTCGGCATTCGCCTGGTCGTGGCCGAGGAAGTCGAGAAGGCACTGGCCAAGGTCGCCACCCCGCTGGAGATCGACGCCTTTCCCCGGCCGCAGGTGATCCTGGTCATCGGCGTCAACGGGTCGGGCAAGACGACGACCATCGCCAAGCTGGCGCATCTGTTCATGGAGCAGGATTATGGCGTGATGCTGGCAGCGGGCGACACCTTTCGCGCCGCCGCCATCGGCCAGCTCGCCACCTGGGCCGAGCGGGTCGGCGTACCGATCGTCTCGGGCAAGGAAGGCGGCGACGCCGCGGGCATCGTCTATGAGGCGGTGAAGCAGGCGACCGCCACCGGCATCGACGTGCTGATCGTCGACACCGCCGGGCGCCTCCAGAATAAGCGCGAGCTGATGGACGAGCTGTCCAAGATCCGCCGCGTGCTCGGTCGCCTGAACCCCGAGGCGCCGCATGACATATTGCTGGTGCTCGACGCCACCACCGGCCAGAACGCGCTCAACCAGATCGAGGTGTTCAAGGACGTGGCGGGCGTCACCGGCCTGGTCATGACCAAGCTGGACGGCACCGCGCGCGGCGGCGTGCTGGTCGCGGCGGCGGAGAAATACGGCCTGCCCATCCACGCCATCGGTGTCGGCGAAGGCATGACCGACCTGCGCCCCTTCGACGCCAACGAAGTCAGCCGGATCATCGCGGGCATCGAGGGGGGCCGCAAATGAGCGTGCCCCAGAAGGAAGCCAGCGCAGGGTTGAAGGCGGGCATCGAGTACGGCCCGCTGATCCTGTTCTTTGCGGTCAATTTCCTGGCGCCGATCGGCCCGCTGACCCGCGTGCTGGTCGCAACCGGTGTCTTCATGGCCGCGACCGTGGTGGCGATGATCGTCAGCAAGGTGAAGCTCGGTCGCATCTCCCCGATGCTGTGGCTGTCGGGCGTGCTGGTCGTCGTGTTCGGCGGCCTGACCCTGTATTTCCACGACGAGCGCTTCATCAAGATGAAGCCGACCATCGTCTATGCGATGTTCTCCGCGCTGCTGTTCTTCGGGCTGGCGACCGGACGGCCGCTGATCCAGATGGTGCTGGGCAATGTCTATCCGGGGCTGACCGAGTTGGGCTGGCGCAAGCTGACGCGCAACTGGGCCTGTTTCTTCGCCTTCATGGCGGTGCTGAACGAAGCGGTGTGGCGTAATTCGACCTGGGATTTCTGGGTCGGCTTCAAGCTGTGGGGCGCGATGCCGCTGACCATCGCCTTTGCGATCGCGAATATTCCGATGCTGTTGCGGCATGGGCTGAATGCGGAAGGCGCGAAGGTCGACGAACCGCCGGTGGAATAAACTCCAATTCCTCCCCTGTAAGGGGAGGGGGACCAGCGAAGCTGGTGGAGGGGTGTAACCGCTCTCGATAGGGCGACACCCCTCCGTCAGGCCTTCGGCCTGCCACCTCCCCTGCAAGGGGAGGAATAAGAATAGAAAAAAGGGCGGCTCCAGTGGAGCCGCCCTTTCCCTTATCCGAAACGGATCGGCGTAGGAATTACGCGACCGCCGCCTCGTACCGGCGACCGGCCTCGTCCCAGTTCACGACGTCCCACCAGGCCTTCAGATAGCCCGGGCGGTCGTTCATGTACGTCAGGTAATAGGCGTGCTCCCACACGTCGTTACCCAGGATCGGCGTGCCCTTGTCGGCGACGACGTCCATCAGGGGGTTGTCCTGGTTCGGGGTCGAGGTGACCTTCAACTTGCCCTCGGCATCCGCGATCACCCAGGCCCAGCCCGAACCGAACTGACCCGCGCCCTTGGTGTTGAACTCGTCCTTCAGCTTGTCGAGGCCGCCGAACGCCTCGATCGCCTCGGCCAGCTTGCCCGAAGGCTGGGTCGTGCCGGGCTTGGTCATGATCTTCCAGAAGAAGTCATGGTTCCAGAAACCGCCGCCATTGTTGCGGACGGCGGCCGGGGCCGACGAGATGTTCGCCAGGATGTCCTCGATCGACTTGCCCTGAAGCGACGTGTCGGCTGCCACCGCCTCGTTCAGCTTGTTGGTGTAGGCGGCATGATGCTTGTCATGGTGGAAGGTCATCGTCTCCTTGGAGATGACCGGCTCCAGCGTGTCATAGTCGTACGGAAGGGGCGGCAGTTCGAAAGCCATCGTGATTGCTCCTTTGGGGTTTGCCTGTGGCAACGCCGGGCGCCTCAAATGGCTCCCCGAACGCGGTTACGCAACCGTTCCGATCAGATCGTGACGACGAAGCGCATGACGAAGCTGATCATAGGACAGGCCCAGCGCCTCGGCCGTGGTCCGCTGGTTGAAGCGGTTGTCGGCCAGCGCCTTGGTCAGCAATTCCCGCTCGAACCGGGCGACGCGCGACTTGAAGTCGGATGGGCCAACGTCGCAGGCCGCCACCTCGTCGCCGTCGCTCACCGGCTCGGCGGAGGCGGGCGGATTCCCCTGCTCACTCCGCGCGGCGGCAGGCGACTGGCCCTGCGGGCGATAGGGCGAGCGGAACGGATCGATCTCGATCGCATCGACCGGCCCCTCGCGGTCCCAGCGATAGACGGCACGCTCGACCACGTTGCGCAATTCCCGGACATTGCCGGGCCAGCGATGCTCCATCAGCGCATCGGTCGCCGCCGCCCCGAAGCCGGGCCACTCGTTCCAGCCAATCTCGGCCGCCATGCGCCGCCCGAAATGATTGGCCAGCACCATGATATCGCTCTTGCGCGCGCGAAGCGGCGGCAGCGTCACCACCTCGAAGCACAGCCGGTCGAGCAGATCGGCACGAAACTGATGCGCGGCGACCTTGTCGGGCAAATGCTCGTTGGTCGCCGCCACGATACGCACATCGACCCGCAGGGGCCGTGACGATCCGATCCGCGTCACCTCGCCATATTCCACCGCGCGCAGCAGCCGGTCCTGCGCCGCCATCGACAACGTGCCCAGCTCGTCGAGGAACAGCGTGCCCCCGCTCGCCTCCTCGAACCGCCCCGCCCGCGCCTTGGTCGCGCCGGTAAAGGCGCCCGCCTCATGGCCGAACAGCTCGGCCTCGATCAGCGTCTCCGGCAACGCGGCGCAGTTCATGATGACCAAAGGCTGGTCCCAGCGTCCGCTCAGCCGGTGGAGGCGCTCGGCGACCAGCTCCTTGCCGGTCCCACGCTCGCCGATGACCAGCACGGGACGGTCGAGCGCGGCGGCGCGGCTAGCCCGTTCCAGCGCGTCCAGAAAGGCCCCCGATTGGCCGATGACCTGACTCGTTCGCTCCATTCCCAACAGGTGGCGGATTTTCCCAACGCTTGGCAAGAGTGCAATCGTTGTTTCTCCGCAACTATTGCAAAAACCCCTGGATTTCCGCCATTTTTGAAACTGGCACGCCTCCTGCAAAGCATCTGGCATCCCGCCGACGAGCGGACCGAAACAAAAGAATTCAGGGAGTTTCCACCATGTTCGCCACCACCTTCAGCCGCCAGATCGCCGCCATCGCCTGCACCGTCGTGATGAGCGCCACCTGCCTGATGGGCGCCCTCGCCCCCGCGCATGTCGCCACCAGCACGCCCCCGGTTGCGGCGATCGAGGCACCGACCGCATAATCCCCGAATAGCCGCCATCAAGGAGTATCCGATGGGCATTTTCTCCCGCACCCGCGATATCGTCGCCGCCAATTTCGCCGACCTGCTGGACAAGGCGGAAGACCCCGCGAAGATGATCCGGATGATCATCCTCGAAATGGAGGAAACGCTTGTCGAGGTGCGCGCCTCCGCCGCCCGCACGATCGCCGACCAGAAGGAAATCCGCCGCCACATCATGAAGCTGGACCAGCTTCAGGACAGCTGGACCGAAAAGGCCGAGCTGGCGCTGTCGAAGGATCGCGAGGACCTGGCCAAGGCCGCGCTGATCGAGCGTCAGAAGGCCGCCGACATGGCCGACCAGCTGAAGGCCGAAGTCCAGGTGCTCGACGATGCGCTGCGCGCGTCGGAAGAGGACATCGCCAAGCTGCAGAACAAGCTGCGCGAGGCGCGGACCAAGCAGAATGCGGTCCAGACCCGTCTGGAAAGCGCCAACAACCGCTATCGCTTGCGCGAGATGTGGAACGGCCCGAAGACGCACGATGCGTTCAGCCGCTTCGACATTCTGGAGCGCAAGGTGGACGAGGCCGAGGGCCGCGCGGAAGCGCTGGGCCTGGGCGCGAACCCCAAGACGCTCGAGGACGAGATCGCCGAACTGCGCGCCTCGGACCGGGTCGACGCCGAACTCGCCGCGCTCAAGGCGCGCCTGAACAAGGGGGAGTGAGATGGAGGATATCATCACCCCCGGCATCGCGATCACCACGATCTTCATCGCGCTGCCCTGGCTGATCCTGCACTATATGACGAAGTGGAAGCAGGCGCCCAAGATCACCCATGAGGACGAGCAGCTGCTCGACGAGCTTCACCTGCTCGCGCGCCGCCTGGAGGATCGGGTGAACACCGTCGAACGGATCGTCGCCGCCGACAATCCCAACTTCAAGCCGGGTCTTCAGTCCGAATGGCGCCCCGAACCGCGCCTGGGCCAGACCGACTACAGCCTCGATCGGAGGAATTGAGATGACCGCCAGCCGCACCAATTTCTACCTCGACAAGCAGAATGCCAAGTTCAAGGGCGTCTGCTCGGGCATCGCCGACTATACCGGCGTCGATGTGATGTGGGTCCGCGTCGCCGCGGTCCTGCTCACCCTGACCGGGGTCGGCATGCCCTGGGTCCCGCTCGCCTATATGCTGATCGCCTGGATGGCGACGGCCAAGCCGATCGGCCTGTACCAGTCGGACGAGGATGCCAAGTTCTGGCAGGGCGTGCGCAGCAATCCGCGCCGCTCGACCGCCGAGGTCCGCTCGAAGTTCCGCGATCTCGACCGTCGCCTTGCCGATATCGAGCTGCACTATACCAGCCGCAACCGCCAGCTGGCCGACGAGATCGACAGCCTGCGCTGAGACCGCGCTGACACATCAACTATCCTATGGGAGTATGGATTATGGCTTGGGGAGGACCGGGTTTCGTCCTGGCGATCATCGCAATGTCGACGATCGGTTGGGTCGTCACCACCTGGATCCGTGCGAAGCACGGCTACAGCCTGGAAAATGACTGGGGCGGGATGACGCACAAGAGCGACATCGCCGATGGCCGCAAGGTCGAATTGCTGACCGCCGAGAACCAGAAGCTGGTCGGCCAAATTTCTCGACTGGAAGAGCGGATCGCGGTGCTGGAGCGCATCGCCACCGACCCCGCCGAGCGGACCGCGCGCGAAATCGACGCGCTGCGCGATCGCTGAGGGAGGGGATTGATGAACAACATCGCTCTTCTGATCCCCATCATGGGCATCAGCTGCGGCCTGGTCGCCATCATCGGCGGCGTCTTTGTCCGGCCCTGGTTCAAGTATCGCGAAAAGCAGCTGGCCACCGAAGCCTCGATGGTCGCGGAAAAGGCGGCACAATATGCCGCCCAGACCGAACGGCTCGAACAGCGGGTCCGGGTGCTGGAGCGGATCATCACCGATCGCGGCCTGGTCCTGAGCGACGAGATCGAAGGCTTGCGCATACCTGGCGAAACGCCCGTCCGCATCGAACACTGACATAAGTATCCAGAGGGGAGTTACCGCTATGTCCGGCGGACAGTTCATGACCGTTCTGATCGTTGCGATCGTCATGGTCGCCAGCATCTTCAAGGCCAAGCATCGCCGTTCGCCCGGCCTCGACATGGTCGAGCATCTGCGCGGCGACGCCTCGCGCGACACCCAGGCGCTGCGTGCCGAGGTGCAGCAGCTCAAGGAGCGTATCCAGGTCCTGGAACGCGTCATCACCGACGAACGCAAGAGCATCGATCTCGACCGCGAGATCGAGCGGCTGCGCGACCGTTAAGCCACCATTGATACGGACAGGGAGCCCGGATCATGACCGACACCAATCTCTACATCGTGATCGCGACCGCCGGCCTGGCCGGCCTGGCGATGATCGTCACCGCAGGCCTGGCGGGCTGGCGCGGCTGGTTGCAGCTGAAGAACCGGGAGTTCGAACGCAGCCACGACATGCCCTACCCGCCCGCCGCCTCGGCCGCGTCGCGGATCGAGATGGCGGACCTGAAGGAGCGTATCCGCAAGCTCGAAGCCATCGCCGCCGGGGTCGATCTCTGACCATGACGCGTTTTGCGGCCCTTCGCCGATGGACGACCCGGATCGCCTGTGGCGGCGCGGTCGTCGTCGCCGGGGTGCTCCATGTCCCCGCCGCGCTCGCCTTTCCCTATCGCGCCGATTTCGGGCGGACGACGGTCCTGTCCGAACAGCCGATCGATACGGCCGCGATGGGACAGGTGCTTGCCCGTGCCGACGGGTTGCTGGCGGCAAGCCCGCTCTATCGGCCTGGGCTGTCGCGCCAGCTGGTGCTGACCGATGGGGGCTGGCGCTGGGACATATTGTCGATCGGAGCACAGGGGTCGATCGCGTTCCGGCGACCCTTCGCCCATGCGCTGATCTTCAACCGCCATTCGGTGGCGGCGGACCGGGTGACGAACGGCGCGCCACTGGGCGGCGTACGCACCCTGTCGGGCACCATCGCGCACGAAATGACTCACCGGCTGGTCGCCGATCATATCGGCGAATGGGCAGCCCTTCGCCTTCCCGCCTGGAAGCGTGAGGGCTATCCGGATTATGTCGCGCGGGAAACCAGCATCCACCCGCAGGACGAGGCGCTGATCCGCGCGCGCGATCCGCATGCGCGGGTGCTGGCCTATTATGAGGGGCGTCGCCGCGTGGCGGCCGAACTGGCGCGCAATGGCGGATCGGTGGACGCCCTGCTCCGGGACTAAGCACGCAGGGACTGAACAGTTGTCGTGAAGCGCCGTTCGCGGTAGCGCGAGCGCCATGTCCGATCTTGCCGAAATCCGCGACGAATATGAGTTTCTCGACGCCGACGATCGCTATCGCCTGCTGATCGATCTCGGCCGCGCGTTGGAGCCGATGCCCGAGGCGTTGAAGACCGATGCGACGCTGGTGCGGGGATGCTCGGCCTCGGTCTGGGTCTATCCGACCAAGGGTGATGCGGAAGGGCTGCACTTTCTGGCGGATTCGAACGCGGCGATCACCAAGGGGATCATCGCCTTGGTGTTGAAGACGGTGCAGGACAAGACGCCTGCGCAAATCCTGGCGACCGATATCGAGGGCGAACTGGCGCCGTTCGATTTGCGGAACCAGTTGAGCTCGAACCGGACGCAGGGGATCCCGAACATGATCGCGCTGATCCGGGAGACTGCTGGGCGGTATTGAGGTTCTGGGTGCGGGCTCGGTGAGACCCCTTGCCCTCCCCCATCCCCTCCCGCTTGCGGGGGGGGGGGGGGCGTGCTTCTTGGCTGGCCCGAACCTACTTTAAAAACGTCTGCCCCATCCCTGACGGTCGACAAAGAGAATTGCCCGCGCCTCCAGCCGCTCCCCTCCCGCAGGCGAGTTTCAGGTCGGTCATGCCCCCGGCATGACCTAAACGATGCGGGGCATCGTTTACCTGAAACTGGGATGGGGGAGGGCCAAGGTGTCTCACTGAGACCGCCCCCCCCAAAAGAAGTCATTCCCGCCCCAACCGCGCCGCGATCACCTCGACATCCTCGTCCGGCGTCACCACCAGCCATTCCCCCGGCCGACGCCCATCCACCAGCGTCACCGCATTCTTCGGGCACAGGCCCAGGCACTTGGTCTCGATCACCCCGACCGACGCCTTGCGCCCCTTGCCGAAAATTCGCTTGAGCGCCTTCGCCAGCGACGTCTTGCCCTTCGGCCCGAACCCGCCGCCGACCTTTTTCGAGCATTTGCCGCAAACCAGAACCGTCGCTTCCCAGTCCGCCTTGGCGCGACGGATCATTCGGGCTTCCAGCTGCGCCGCTCCTCGGCGGCGCGCAGAACCTCATAGGCCGCCTGCACCTGCTGGAACTTGGTCGCCGCATCCGGATCGTTGGGGCGGATATCGGGATGGTTCGCCTTGGCCAGGCCACGCCAAGTCGCGCGAATCAGGTCGAACTCGGCATCCGGCTCCAACCCCAGTGCGTCGAGCGCGCGCATCTCGTCGCGCGATCGGCTGCCGTCGCCCGGCCCGGCCCAGGCTTGGTGCTTGGACTGGGCATAGCCTGCGCTGGTCTGCCGTTCCGAGGCTTCGCGCGCGGCGGCTTCCTCCGCGCTCAGGCCCTGAAAATAATCCCAGCCGCGATTATACTCGGCCGCATGCGCCTCGCAGAAATACCAGCGGTCGGGGCTGTTGGGGGACTTGGGGGCCGGGCAATTGCCCGGTTGGTCGCAACCATGCCGGTCACAGATACGCACCGGCTCGGCCTCCCGCGACGCGCCATAGCTGCGCCAGCGGGGGAAGCCCCAGTCGTTGGATCGGGTAGAAGAACGCGCCACGCCGGCCGATTTAAGCGACTTGCGCGCCGGTGCAAGCGTCCGCACCGCGCTTTGCGGGACAGAGCCTTCAAATGCCCGCTGAATCGCTTGACCGACAATGGTTCCCTCGGTCATGAATTATCCGTCATCATATATTCATGTCCGTACCGGGCATATGCGGACGCCCAGTTTTGACAGGAGCCAGCGTGGCCCAAAGTCGTTCCTTCCTGGCCACCGCAAGAGCGGACATACCGGCCTCCATCGTGGTGGCGCTGGTCGCCCTGCCCCTCTGCCTCGGTGTCGCGGTCGCGTCGGGCGCCCCGCCCTTTGCGGGCATGATCGCCGGAATCGCGGGCGGTCTGGTCGTCGGCTTCCTCTCCAAATCGCCTTTATCGGTCGCGGGTCCTGCCGCCGGTCTGACCGTCATCGTGTTCGAGGCGATCGAGCGGCTGCCCAGTTTCCAGGTCTTCCTGCTGGCCGTGATGCTGGCGGGCATCCTCCAGCTGGCTTTCTCCTTCACCCGCGCGGGCGTGCTGGCAGAGTTCGTCCCTTCTTCAGTCATCACCGGCATGCTGGCAGCGATCGGCCTGATCCTGATCCTCAAGCAGATCCCCCATGCCATCGGCTATGACGGCGATTTCGAGGGCAGCTTCGAATATGCCAACCGGGCGGGCGGCAACACCTTCACCGACCTGTGGACCAGCGTCAGCAACGATATCGCGCCGGGCGCGGTGCTGATCGGCGCGGTGTCGCTGGCCTTCCTGTTCTGGTGGGATCACGCCAAGCCCAAGCAGGGCCCGCTGCGGCTGCTGCCCGGGCCGCTGGTCGTCGTCGTCATCGGCGTGGTCGGCAACATGATCCTGGGCGCGACGCGGCCCGACTGGCAGCTGGCGGGCGCGCATCTGGTCCGCGTGCCGGTCGCTGGCAGCGCATCGCAGTTCCTCGGCCAGTTCCAGCTTCCCGACTTTTCGGCGATCGGCATGGGCGCGGTATGGACCACCGCGATCACGCTCGCCATCGTCGCCAGCCTGGAATCGCTGCTGAGCGTCAAGGCGGTCGACGAGCTCGATCCGCGCCGCCGCACCACCGACAAGAATTGGGAGCTGATGGCGCAGGGCGGCGGCAATATCGTCTCCGGTCTGCTCGGCGGCCTGCCCGTCACCTCGGTGATCGTGCGGTCTTCGGCCAATGTCGATGCGGGCGCGGAGAGCAAGCTGTCGACCATGCTGCACGCCACCTGGCTGCTGATCTCGGTCGCGCTGATCCCGGTCGTGCTGAACCAGATCCCGCTGGCCGCGCTGGCGGCCGTGCTGATCGCCACCGGCTACAAGCTGTGCAAGCCCAAGCTGTTCACCGAGCGGTACAAGCAGGGGTGGAGCCAGTTCATCCCCTTCATCGTCACCATCCTGGCGATCCTGCGCACCGACCTGCTGATCGGCATCCTGGTCGGGCTGGTCGTGGGCTTCGTCTTCGTCGTGGCGCGCAATTTCCGCCCCGCGCTGACCTATGCCTATGACGATGGCGACTGCCTGATCCGGGCGCGGCGCAACCTGTACTTCATCCACAAGTACGAATTGCAGAAGTCGCTCGCCAAGGTGCCGGACGGTGCCAATCTGCTGATCGACCTGTCCTCGACCTCCTATGTCGACCTGGACAATGTCGACATCATCAACGCCTTCATCAAGGGCGCCGACTTCCGGGGCATCAGTGTGATCGTGCGCGGCGACATCGCCGAGCGGACTGCCCCGCTCATCAATGCCCCATCGACGGGAGTGCGCTACGCATGAGGGAATATAAGCAGCTCCTGCTCGCCAATAAGGCATGGGCCACCGAACTCCTCGAGGAGAAGACCGACTTTTTTCAGCGGCAGACGGTGGGGCAGAAGCCCGACTTTCTGTGGATCGGTTGCTCCGACAGCCGGGTGACGCCCGAGCAGATGACCATGACGCCGCCGGGCGGCATGTTCCTGCACCGCAACATCGCCAATCTGGTGCATGACGATGACCTGAACCTGTTGTCGGTCGTGCAATATGCGGTCGACGTACTGAAGGTCCGCCACGTCATCCTGTGCGGCCATCATGGCTGCGGCGGCGTGCTGGCGACGCTGGAGGGCGGCACGCAGGGAGCGGTCGACCAGTGGCTGGGCAATGCCCGCGACGTGCTGCACCGCCACCGGGACGAGATCGACGCCCAGCCGGACCAGGCGTCGAAGGTCAACCGGCTGGTCGAGGTGAACGTGATGGAGCAGTTGCGTCACCTCGCCCGGCTCGACACCATCCAGAAGGCGTTTGCCGAGAAGCGCGAGCTATGGCTTCACGGCTGGGTCTATGACATGCGCGACGGGCATATCAAAACCCTGCTGGAGATCGATGCGGACACCGATCTCGACGCACTGGCGCGGCCCGACAAGGTATTGGTGTAGGGTTGATCGACACTACCGCCGGCTCCCTCCTCCCTGGACAGGGGAGAGGGTTGGCGAAGCTTGCCAGCGTGCTGGCCGAAGCGGGATGGCATGGATCACCCCACCCCTCCCCTTCAGGGGAGGGGCCGGGGATGGGGCGCTTCCGCAAGCGCGGCGCTCGCGGAAAGGCCCCACCCCAACCCCTCCCCTGAAGGGGAGGGGCTCATGTTGACTCAATGCAATGTCATATCGCTCTAGCGCAGCTCCAGTGAGGGATTGAACAAACCGAAAGCCCGCGCTGTGCTCGAGAGGGCGAGGGAAGAACAGAACTTCCGATCGCCCTCAGCCCAATCACTTCGGCAATTGGAACCGGATACCGCTCACGCTGGCCCCACAACCCAGCCCGCCGTCGGGGCGGTAGGTCTTTTCATAGCGCATCGTGGTGAATGTCTTCTCGGCGGCCTGTGAGAAGATGAAGGGCGGATAGCTGACCAGCGTGCGGACATTGGCGACCCGGCCATCGGCACCGATGTCGAACTGGTTGCGGGCCCAGCCCTCGAACCCCCAGCGCTGCGCCTCCTGCGGAAAGGCACTGCTACCGGGAGAAGATACCGCCTTGGGCGTCGCATCCAGCGTCGCGCATTGCGAGGCGGCCAGTCCGCTCTTCTCGAAGGTCTGGCGCGCCAGGGCCAGATCGCCCTGCCGCTTGGCCGCCGAGGCCAGCCGGATCAGCGCACCCACGCGCAGCGGATCGCGCGGGTCCAGGCCCTTGTCGTCGGCGACCTGTTGCAGATAGGGCCCCGCATATTTCTCGCCGGTCCGGTCCGCGATCCACAAACGCAGCGCTGCGCGTGCCTGCGGGTCTTCGGCAAAGGGCTTTTGCGCGAGCAGCGGGCTCATGACGGCGGCATAACGCCCTGCCCCGCGCCAGTCGCGGTTGCGCCCCTCCTGCGCCGGAATGGCAAAGACCAGTTGCGCGATGGCGGGCATGTCCGATGCGGCGGCCAGCGGCTGGGCCTTCGCGATCAGGGCGGCGCGGTCATCGCTGCCCAGCGTCGGGTTTTCGAGCATCTGCGCGGCGGCGGCCAGGATGGCGGGCGCCTGCCCCTGGGCCTCGGCCGCGGCGAGCACGGCGCGCTGTCGGGTCAGCGCATCGGCACCGACCGCACCGGACTTTGCCGGGGCCGCCACGCCCTTCTTCTCCAACCATTCGGCAAAGCTGGCATTGACCGCATCGCCGATCGCGGGACGGCTATAGGCGGTCGAACAGCGCATTTCCAACCGGACATTGTACCGGAAGAAGGGCGGCAATTCCTTCAACTCCTCGGGCAACCAGAACCATTCCCGGACCGCGCGGGCAAAGGCCAGTCCCTTGGCACCACCGCCGGAGGAATAGATGGGCTCGACGCCGAACACCGTTCCGTCGTCACCGACGCTGAACTGGATCACGGCGACGTCTTCGGGCTTCAGGTCGGTCTCGCCGCCGCATTCGGGCGGGGCCATCATGCTGGCGGCCCTGAAGCTGCCCTTGGTCGAGCGACCCGCGCCCGTATAGGCCATATATTCGCGGGCGCTGTCCTCGTGATGGGTCAGCAGCGCGGCGATGGCAGCATCCGAACGGGCGGCGACGTCGCGGAGGTCGACCTTGTTCAGCGTCATGCCACCCAGCAGCGTCACGATCTTGGGCGCCATCCTGTTGGCTTCGTCCAGCCGCCCGGTATTCATCGCCAGACGCAGACGTGCCTGCTCCAGCGCGGCCTGGTCGCCCTTGCTGAGCGTGAGCTTCGGCGCCAGCGCATCGGCCTGGGCAAGCGTGGCCTGCGCCTCGCCCGGATCGGTGAAGGTCTGGGTGCGTACGGTCGCCAGCAGCGCGGCCATCCGCCCGATATCGTCGGGGGACTCCGCCGCCGCCTTGCGATACTCGGCCGTGGCATCGGCATAGTCGAGCGATGCGGTCGCGATGCCGCCCAGCTTCATGTGTGCGGCGAACCGGTCCTCGGCCAGCGAGGGGTCCTTGGCAGGCAGCACGGCCAGACCGGCGCGAATCGCCGCCGCCGCGTCGTCGATCTGCCCCAACCGGAACTGCGCGCCGCCCTTGCGGACCATCGCGATCGCCCAGGTCCGGCTGCCCGGCTTGACCTGCGCGACGATGCGGTTCCAGGCGGCCAGCGCCGCCGCCGGGTCCTGGCCCGCGTCCAAGGCGGTCGCGGCGTCATATTGCTGCTGCATGGTCTGGGCCGGAGCCGGAGCCGGAGCCGGAGCCGCCTGCTGCGCCATGGCGGCGGCGCCCGTCGCGACGATCAGTCCCGCCAACGTGGCCGTTACAAAATTCGTGCTAGTCTTCATGTCCCCGCGCCCTCCCAAGCCGAGTTTCGCGGGACGCTGCCCGAATTCGCGGGCGAAAGCCAGAGGGCCTGTAAGCCGGGTTCTGTCCACCGGCCGAAGCCGGATGGGCGACCATTCTTCTAGGACGATGCTTGCACATCGCCTCAAGCAACCAACCCGGATAGCGGGCGGGAACGCGCCCCGACGCCTTGCGGCGTCATGCCATCCCTATTCGGTCTTGCTCCCGGTGGGGTTTGCCATGCCGTTTCCGTTACCGGACCCGCGGTGCGCTTTTACCGCACCCTTTCACCCTGACCTGGCCGAAGCCGTGGCCGTCTGCTCTCTGTGGCACTGTCCCTGGGGTCGCCCCCGCCGGGCGTTACCCGGCACCGTTATTCCGTGGAGCCCGGACTTTCCTCGCCCCCGGTTACCCGAGGCCGCGGCCGCCCGGCCCTCTGACTGGGGGTGCGTGTAGCGGGAATGGGCGGGAGGGCAAGGGGTTTGTGGTTGAGGTCACGGCGTGGCCTTCGACTTCGCTCAGGCGGAACGGAGGTTGGGGATCAGCCCCATTTCCCCGCCCCGTTCGGGCCGAGCGAAGTCGAAGCCCACGCCCCTCCCCCTCAATCATCCCCCTGCGGACGCGGCAGCAGCAGCGCCAGCAGGATCATCCGGCACTCCGCATCGATCTCGCCATCGATCAACTCGGGCCGGAACCGCCGCTGGAACGCCATGATCGCCGCCATCCGGTCGGTCACGTCATAGCCGAACCGCTCCAGTGCCAGACAGAAGCCCGCCTCGGTCCACATCGGGTCCATCAGGTTCTTGGTCGGGCGGGGCAGCGCCAGACGCCGCCGGGCCAGCGTCCCCCAGGGGAACAGTTCGCCCGGATCGCGCTTGCGGGCGGGCGCGATGTCGGAATGGCCGACGATGTTGCCGCGCGTGATGCCGTGCCGCTTCTGGATATCGGCGACCAGTTCCATCACCGCCGCGATCTGTTCATCGGGAAACGGACGATAGCCCCAGTCATGGCCGGGATTGACGATCTCGATCCCGATGCTCGCGGAATTCACATCCTCGATCGACCGCCAGTGCGACCGGCCCGCATGCCAGGCCCGCTCCGCCTCGTCGACCATGCGCAGCACGGTGCCGTCCTCGGCGACGAGATAATGGCATGATACCTTGGCCTCCGGATCGCGCAGTCGGGCGATAGCCGACTCCGCATCCTGCATCCCCGTATAGTGCAATACGATCATGCTGATCGGCAGGCTACGCGCGTCGAAATTGGGTGACGGCGTGTCGACGATCGTCATGCAACCTCCTGAACGACCCCGGTTCGTCCGCCCCTATTAGCGGCAAGCCTCGCTCAAGGATATGGATTCATGCACCGATCGGCGGATCCGTTACGTCGCTTTTCTGATAGACACCGCGCCCGACCGAGGCGAGCTGGAACAGGTCGGTCTGGCCGATTACCGTTTCACCAGCGCCCAGGACCAGCAGGCCGGTGGGCCGCATCGCGGATGCGATGGTGCGAAAGGCGCGCTTTTTCGGCTCGGCCGCGAAATAGAGCATGACGTTGCGGCACAGCACCAGGTCGAACGATCCGCAGGGCGCCGGATCGACCGTCAGGTTCATCTGGCGGAACGAGATGTGGCGCAGCAGCTCCGACCGCACCACCCATTCGTTGTTCGGACGCCCGTCGAACCAGCGGACCATCTGGCGGATGGGCAGGCCGCGCTGCACCTCGAACTGGGTGTAGCAGCCGCTGCGCGCGCGGGCGATGGCGGCTTCGGATACGTCGGTCGCGATGATCTCGGGCACCGGCGTGCCTTGCGCCTGTTGCCGCTCGGCGAACATCATCGCCAGCGACAAGGGCTCCTGCCCGGTCGAGCAGCCCGCGCTCCAGATGCGGGCGCGGCGCCCGTCGCGCTCCACCTCGGCGACCGTTTCGAGGATATGCTCGAAGACATGCGGATCGCGGAAGAACGAGGTTTCGCCATTTACCAGCGCGTCGATCACGCGGCCCGCCAGCTGGGGATCGCGCCCGTCGAGGACGGCACAGACCAGCTGGTCCAGCGTTTCCATGCGCCGTTCGCGCATTAGGGGCAGGAGTACCGTGTCGACACGGGTCGACCGATGGCTGGCGATCTGCTGGCCGGTCCGGGCCTCCAGCAGCGCACTGAGGACGGCGAGCGACTGGCCCGACATGGGGGACTGCGCCATCGCCATGCTCCCGGGTCGGACGGGGGGCGCAGGCGTCCAGCTTGAGGCCAGGACCATCAGCAGGATCCTCCCGCCGCGATCATCGCGCCGACCGCGTCCGGGGTCATCACCAGATCGGCCAGACCGTCGGTGACGATCGCGCCGGGCATGCCCCAGACGACGGCGCTGTCCCGATCCTGTGCAACGATAGTCCCCCCTGCGGCCTTCAACATCCTGGCTCCCTCCAGTCCGTCACGCCCCATGCCCGTCAGCACGATACCCCAGGCCCGCTCGCCCCATAGCTCGGCCATCGAGGCGAACATCGGATCGACCGAAGGCAGGCAGCCGCTGCGTGCGCGCTCATGCTTCAGCCGAATCGCCGCGCTGCCATCGGTCAGCCGGACGAAGGTGACGTGTGCATCGCCGGGAGCGACGAGGATTTCGCCGGGCCGCACGCGCATCCGGTCCTGCGCCATGATGCACGGACGGTGCGCGACGGCGGTCAGCTGCGCCGCAAAAAAGGGGATGAAGGTGGCGGGCAGATGCTGCGTCACCACGATCGGCACCGTCATCGTTGCCGGAATGGGCGCCAGCAGCTTGGCGAGCGCATGGATACCGCCGGTCGAGGCACCGATGCCGATAATGTCGGGCAAGGAACGCTGGACGGCCGGGCGCGTCCGGCTGCCCAGCGGCGAAACCGGCGCGGGGGCGGCTTGCACGGGGCGGTCCATCGATTGGGCAAGCCCGTCGAGCTTCTGCAACAGGATGTCGCCGAACTCGGCCAGTCCCTGCGGCCGGGGCTTGTCGAGCGTATCGGCCGCGCCGTGCGCCAGCGCCTGCACCGCCGCCGCGCCCCCCGCCGGAGTCGACGCCGAGACGATGATGACGCGGGCGCCGCGCCCCGCCGTGATCAGTCGGGGCAGCGCGGTGATACCGTCGACCCCCGGCATCTCGACGTCGAGCAGGATGATATCGGCCGCATGGTCGTTCAGAAAGGTAAGGGCCGCCTCGACATGGGTGACGGCGCCGATCACACGAAACCGCTCATGCGGCTCGATCTGGCGCGCGATCAACGCCCGGGCGACCGCCGAATCGTCGACGATCAGCACCCGCGTCGGCCCATCCTGCTCATGGGTGGACGGCGAGGCCTGAAGGGCAGTCAAGGGATTGGAGCTCATGGCGCGGTCCCAGGCGCAGGTCCTGCCGGATCAGATCATGCCGACGAGCTGGAGCTTGCTTTCCAGCGTGTCGCGGTCGAACGGCTTCATGATATATTCGTCGGCCCCGGCATCGATCGCCGCGCGGATATGGGCCATGCCGTTTTCGGTGGTGCAGAAGACGATCCGTGGCCGCCGCGCCAGATTGGCGTCGCGCAGCGCCCGCAGGAAATCCATGCCGCTCATCACCGGCATGTTCCAGTCGAGCAGGATGACATCGGGAACCTCCTCCAGACACGCCTCCAGCGCCTCGCGGCCGTCCCCCGCCTCGCGAACCTGCAGGTCTAGCGTTTCCAATATGTGGCGCGCCACCTTGCGGATCACCTTGGAGTCATCGACGACGAGACAGGTTTTCATTCGGTACGCCCTATTCCTACCCGGATCCCAGCGGGACCTGACGTCCGAAATAGCCCCGATAAGTAACGGCCGGGTTAACTGGTCAGGCGACCAGCGCGACCGGCTGCGGCACGAGCTTCGCCAGGTCGAGGACCAGCAGAGGCTCTCCGTTGCGAAACACCATGCCGTTGGCGGCGCGGGACCAGCGCCCGTCCTTGGGCGCGACATGCGGCATCGGGCGCATGTCGAACGTCTCGATATCCTCCAGCGCGTCGACCAGCATGGCATAATAATGCCCGTCCTGCCGGGTGATGACGGCGCGGCGGACATGCGAAGCGGTCGGCTCCAGCCCCAGCGCCCGGCGGGTATCGACGACGGTGATGACCCGGCTGCGCAGCGCGGTCAGCCCGCGCACCGACGGCTCGGCGCGCGGCACGGCCACGACCTCGCCGATATCGACGACCGAATCGACCTGGTCGGCGTCGAAGACCACGCCCTGCCCGGCGATACAGGCGATCAGGAACAACGGCATCAGCGGCCTCCCCGACGTGCATGACCCGCCAGCGCCGCGATCAGGGCGGAGCGGTCATAACGATAGATGCTGTCGGGATCGGCCAACCCCTCCCGGTCGCGGCGCAGGCGCACCACGGGCGCCCCCGACGGCACGGCGGCGACGGCATCCTCCTCCATCATCAGGCGGACGGACGGGGCCTCCTCGCCATCCGGGCTGAGGGTGCAGCGATAGCCGTGCGCCTCCAGCACGGGGCGCAGGAACCGGTCCATCCACGCCGCGCCCGCACCGTCGAGCAGACAGAGCGGCGCGACCGGGCCGGTATCCGCGACGCCGGAGTCGAGGAAGAAGACCAGCGGGTCGAGGATCTCCAGCGCGCGGCCTTCCCATACGGCGATGCCCAGCACCGGGCCGCTGGTGGCGGGCGCGATCTCGGCGGGCAGATGGATGATCTCCAGCGCGCCGCCGATCGCATAGGCGCATTCGGTCTCGCCATCGGTCAGGCGCAGCACCTCGACCTCGCCATGCGCCAGCGCGTCATCGAGCGCGGCCGACTCGACATGATGAAGCGGCATGGTCGCGCCGTCGACGATCAGACGCGTGCGACCGCCCGAGCGGTGGACGGCCTCGGCCGTCGCCTTTTCGACGCGGTCGATCGCGCCCAGAGGGATGGCGCGGCGCGCGCCGTCCAGATCGTCGAACAACAGCGCGGGATTGGCGGTTTCCTGTGCGGCAGTTTCATCGGCGGCGATGATATCACGCTGGAAGCGAAGCCCGGCCGCCTGCGCCAGGCCGCCGCTGTCAAGCAGCAGCATCGGCAGGCCGCTGTCGGGCAGCGTCTGTCCGGCATAGAGGCCGGAACCCATCACCGCCGGTGCGGCGGGCTTGACCACCACTTCCTCGGTGTCGAGTACATCGTCGACCCCCAGAGCGTAATCCCCGTCCCGCGTGGATACGATCACCAGCGTCGACGGATCGCCCTGCCCGATCTCCAGGAACGACCCGAGCGGCAGCATCGGCAAGCGACGGCCGCGAACGGTCGCGACCCGGATGTCACCGACCGGATCGATGCGCACCTGTTCGCCGCGCACCTTGACGATCTCTTCGATCGCCTGGCGGGCGATGGCGAAACGCTGATCGGCGACCGCAACGATCAAGGTCGACATGATCGACAGGGTCAGCGGAACCTGGATGGTAATGACAAGGCCCCGGCCCGGCCGGTTGTCCAGTGCGATGCGGCCACCGACATGCTCGATATTGGCGCGCACCACGTCCATGCCGACGCCGCGTCCCGACACCGCCGACACCGTGTCACGGCTCGACAGGCCGGGCTCGAACACCAGCTTCAACTTTTCGGCGGGGCTCATGCCGGCGACTTCGGCGACGGAGCGGACGTCGTTCTCGATCGCCTTGGCGGCGATGCGTGCGACATCGATGCCCGCGCCGTCATCCTCGATCTCGATCAGGATCTGGTTGCCCGACTGGCGCGCGGTGACGCAGATCTGCCCGGTCGGCGGCTTGCCCAGGCTGCGGCGCCGGGCGGGTGATTCGATGCCATGGTCGATCGCGTTGCGGATGATGTGGACCAGCGGGTCGCGCATCATCTCGATCATCTCGCGGTCGAGGTCGACGTCCGATCCCTCGATACGCAGGCTGACCGCCTTGCCCAGTTCGGCCGCCGTGTCGCGAACCATGCGGGGCAGCGCGGAGAACAGCCCGTCGATCTTCTGCATCCGCGTCCGCGTCACCGTGTCGCGCATATCGGCAACCGTCAGCGACAGCTGGTCGAGCGCGGCCTCGACACGCGGGTCGAGCACATCGTCGCGCAGCCGCCGGGCCAGCTCGTTGCGGGCCAGCACCATGTCGGACATGCCGCTCATCATCCGGTCGAGCAGATCGACGTTCAGCCGGATACTGCGCGGCGCGGCGCGAGGGGCGACCGCGACGCGGGCCGCCGGAGCGGGGACGGCCACCTCTTCCACACGGGTCAGCGCGGCGATCAGTGCGTCGTCATCCGAATCATCGACCACGACGTCGGCCGCAATCCCCTCGACCACCGCGCCGATCCGGTCGACGATGGCCAGCACCGCATCGACGAGCGCGGTGTCGGGCATCCGCTTGCCGTCGCGCGCGGCGGCCAGCACATCCTCGGCGGCGTGGCTCAGCTTGGCGAGGCGCGGCAGGTCCAGAAAGCCGCAGCTGCCCTTGACGGTGTGAACGAAGCGAAAAATCGCATCCAGCCGCGCACGGTCGCCGGGCGCCGCTTCCCACGCGACGATCTCGCTGGACAAAGCCTCCAGCGTTTCGCGTGTCTCGGCAATGAATTCCTGTAGCAGGTCGTCCATAAATCCCCGAGGGAGCCCCCAGCTTCCCCGCTGAAGTCCGCTCCCTCTTGCCGCCACAAGATTAAAAGGGTGTTTACCCCGCGCGGATCGCCGCGCCCAGGATCATGGTGTTGGGCGCGGGCTCCGTCACCAGCGTCATGCCGCCCAGCTCGGTGGTCAGGGTGTGGATCAGGAAGGCAGGCGCGGTCCGCGACGCCAGCGGCTCGGTGCCTTGCCCCTCCATCAGGGTGCGGCGGATTTCGGGATCGAGCAGGATGCGCGGCCCCTCGATCCGGATCGCGATCTCGATCGCCTCCCGGCCCGCCTCGGCACCGATGTCGATCGTGCCGCCGCGCGCCAGCGCCTCGGTCGCGATCAGCGCCAGGTTCATCAGGATGCGCACCGCGGGCTTGGGCAGCGCAGGCGATTCGACCAGCCAGCCCAGCGTGGTGCGGCGATTGTCGACCAGCAGCCCCTCGATCGCGGCCTTCGCCTCGCTCATGTCCACCCGGTCGGCAAAGCCGCCGCCCGCGCCGAACGCCAGGCGAAAGAATTTCAGCTTGTTGGCCGAGGCGCGCGCGCTGTCCGCCAGCAATTCCATGCACCGCTCACGCATCGCCGGGTCGGTTTCGTCGGCCAGCAGCTCCAGCCCGTTATTGAGCGCCCCCACCGGCGACAGGAGATCGTGGCACAATCGCGAACACAACAGGCTCGCGAAATCCACCGGGCTGATGGTCATGAAAAATCCCTCGACAAACTAGCCCTTTCTGACGCGGGCGTGCCTTCTGTGCAAGCAAGGCGAAGCGGATCGAAGCGCCCATGACGCTCACCCGCCGCCACCGCGCGCCAGGCGGTGACCGCTCCACCCCCGGCGATCAGCCAGATATTGCCGTCGGGCGCGGCGTCGGCGGCGTCGCGCGGCGAGGGTTCGGCAAGCCCCGTGGGATGCGAATGATAATGGCCGATCACCGCCGGGCCGCCATTCCGCGCGGCCCGGTGCGCGGCGATCAGCACGGCGGGATCGATCTCGAAACGATGGCTCGGTTCGGTCGCGACATTGGCGCAGGGGACCGCTTGCGCAACGTGATCGTCCTGCCCCAGCAACAATCCGCACACCTCATAATCGGGTGAAGCGGCCGCGCTTTTGCAAATCAGGTCCAGCGCATCGCTTGAAATCGTTACGGTCATGCCCAATTACCTAAGCTATGGACCGGGGGGTTTCCATCATCGATGCGCGGATCGCGCCCACAGCGGACGGCTGGCGGTTGGACCGCGCGCTGGCCGATGCGGTGCCGACTCTGTCGCGCGAACGGCTGAAGGTGTTGATCGCCAGCGGCGCGGTGACGCGCGACGGCGTGATGGCGCGCGACCCCGCCAAGCGGGCGGCTGGCGGCGATCTGTTCCAGGTCGCCGTGCCCGCCCCCCTGCCCGCGCATAACGAGCCGCAGGATATCCCGCTCGTCATCGCCTATGAGGACGAGCATCTGATCGTGCTCGACAAGCCCGCCGGGCTGGTCGTGCATCCGGCGGCCGGGAATTTCGACGGGACTTTGGTCAACGCGCTGCTCCATCATTGCGGCGGGTCGCTGTCGGGCATCGGCGGCGTCGCGCGGCCGGGGATCGTCCACCGGATCGACAAGGACACGTCGGGCCTGATGGTCGCGGCGAAGACCGACCGCACGCATGAGGGGCTGGCCAAGCAGTTCGCGGCGCACTCGATCGACCGCCGCTATCGCGCGATCACCGGCGGCATCCCGCGCCCTGCCGACGGCACGGTCGACGCGCCCCTCGCGCGCAGCCCGCAGAACCGCAAGAAGGTGGCGATCGTGCAGGGCGGTAAGCGGGCCGTGACGCATTACCGCACCATCGAAAAGCTGAACAACGCCGCGCTGGTCGAATGCCGTCTGGAGACGGGGCGCACGCATCAGGTGCGCGTGCATATGCAATCGCTGGGTCACGCCTTGCTGGGCGACCCGGTTTATGGTAGAACAAAGGGTGCTCAAAAAGCCCTGCTCGATGAACTCGATTTCCGGCGCCAAGCCCTGCACGCGGCGCATCTGGGCTTTATTCATCCCATAAGCGGCAACGCTTTGGCGTTTGAGAGCCCGATGCCGCCCGACATGCAGGAACTGTTCAGTCGGCTTCACGTATAGCAGAAGACCGCCTCGCGCCCGCGATGGGCCGGACGGAATGACGCTCCAGAAAGGGAGATAAGGATCATGGCAAAAGGCAGCAACGTCCCGGCGACGATTCCTGCACTGGGCGGGGAGCAGTCGCTCAACCGCTACCTCGCCGAGATCAAGAAATTCCCGATCCTTGCCCCGGAGCAGGAATATATGCTCGCCAAGCGCTTTCAGGAGCATGGCGACCCCGAGGCGGCGGCCCAGCTCGTCACCTCGCACCTGCGTCTCGTGGCGAAGATCGCGATGGGTTATCGCGGCTATGGCCTGCCCACCTCCGAACTGATCTCGGAGGGCAATATCGGCCTGATGCAGGGCGTGAAGAAGTTCGAGCCGGATCGCGGCTTCCGCCTGGCGACCTATGCGATGTGGTGGATCCGCGCCTCGATCCAGGAATATATCCTGCGTTCGTGGAGCCTAGTGAAGATGGGCACCACCGCAGCCCAGAAGAAGCTGTTCTTCAACCTGCGCCGGATGAAGTCGAAGCTCGACGCGTTCGAGGACGGCGACCTGCGGCCCGAGGACGTGACCAAGATCGCCACCGATCTGGGCGTCAACGAGGACGAGGTCATCAGCATGAACCGCCGCATGGCGATGGGGGGCGACACGTCGCTCAACGTCTCGATGCGCGAGGATGGCGAGGGCCAGTGGCAGGACTGGCTGGCCGATGACGCACCGCTCCAGGACAGTGTCGTCGCCGAGCAGCAGGAGGCGGACGTCCGCCATGATATGCTGGTCAGCGCGATGGACGATCTGAACGATCGCGAGAAGCATATCCTGACCGAGCGTCGCCTGACCGACGATCCCAAGACGCTGGAAGAGCTGAGCCAGGTCTACGGCGTCAGCCGCGAGCGCGTCCGCCAGATCGAGGTGCGCGCGTTCGAGAAGCTGCAAAAGGCGATGATGCGCATCGCCGGTGAAAAGCGGCTGTTGGCGGCCGCCTGAGCATGACCGGCCGCACCGTCGTCATCGGCGGCGGCGCGGCCGGGATCGCGGCGGCGCGCACGCTGCATGACGCGGGGCGAGAGGTCCTGCTGATCGAAGCGGCGGACCGGCTGGGTGGGCGGGCGCATAGTGTGCGTTTGCCGACTGGCCATGTCGTCGACCATGGCTGCGGGTGGCTCCACTCGGCAAAGCGCAACCCCTGGACCCGCATCGGCGAGCAAGCGGGCTTTACCATCGATCGCCGCCGACCCAATTGGGACGGCCAATGGCGCGATCTCGGCTTTCCACCGGAAGATCAAGAAGCCGCCGATGCCGCCTTCGCCGGGTTCGAGACGGCGGCACTGGCGGCGGTTGACGGCCCCGACCGGCCGCTCTCCGATTTCGTGGAGGCGAACAATCACTGGCGACCGATGATCGAGGCGGTTTCCGGCTATGTAAACGGTGCAGCGCTCGACCAAGTGTCGCTGCATGACTGGGCCGCTTACGAACAGACCGCGACCGACGACAATTGGGCCGTGGTCGAGGGTTATGGCACGGTCATCGTGAACCATGCCGCCGGACTGGTCGTGCGCACCGGCATAACGGCGAACCGAATCGATCATCGCGGGGGCGTCCTTCGCATCGACACCTCGGACGGCACGATCGAGTGCGACCATGTCGTCATCGCCGTGCCTACGAGTGTGTTGGCGGCGGGTAAGCTGATCTTCGATCCCCCGCTCCCCGCCAAAACGGATGCCGCCGCCGCACTACCGCTTGGTATCGCCGACAAGGTCTTCCTATTGGTCGAGGGACCAGTGCCCTGGCCCGCCCATCAGCATATGACCGGCAACCCTCACGACAGCTGCACTGCCAGCCACCGCCTCTCCCCCTTTGGCTGGCCAATCATCGAAAGTTTCTTCGGCGGCCCCTGCGCCGAGGCGCTGGAGGAAGACGGCGCGGCGGCGGCCTTCGCCATCGACGAACTGGTGGCGCTGTTGGGCAGCGACTGGCGGCGACGCTTCACGCCACTGGACGCGACGCGCTGGCGGCATGTGCCGCTGATCGGCGGCAGCTACAGCCACGCGAGGGTCGGCCACGCCAGTGCGCGCCAGACGCTGGCCGAGCCCGTCGAAAATCGAATTCTCTTCGCGGGCGAGGCCTGCTCGCGCGAGGATTTCTCGACCGCGCATGGGGCTTATCAAACGGGTGTCGACGCTGCACAATGGATCATGCAGCCGACACCCGTGAGTTGACGCCGCTACCTCGCCCGGAATTTCAACCGATAGGGCGTCGCTGGAACACCGTCTTCGCTCATGAAATTTCTGTAGGCCGAACTGTTCAGCAAGACTTCGTATCTTTGGCCGGACCGTACCGAACAGGCCAGCGTAAAGGTCCGTCCATCCGCCGACTGAACCGGCATATTGTCGCCGCATTCGGGATAGGTGTCGGGCGAGGCATAGACGAAGGAATAGCTTGCGTGCCGCATCGGGCGGTCAAAAGTGACGGTCAGGCTTACTGGCCCGGCTGGCACCACCGAGACCGCAGCCGGACGTGTCGACACCACATGCGGCGCATCGACAGGTTTTGTGGCCGAGCCTGAGCCGATATGTGCCACCGCCAGGATCGCTACCGTCGTCATCGCAGAAATCATCACTGGTGCTCCCCATCGGCCCCAGAAGCGGGGGCCATCCGACGCCCCGTGGCGGGGCTGAGCCGAGGCATGATCGACGATCGGGACCATCGGCACCCCGGATTTTGGAGGTCCTGAAAAATTGGGAGCGGCCGCTTCGGTCAGAAGACGCGCTGCGCCGCGGCTGCTGCTCGCGCCAGTCTTGCGTCGCGCCTCGCGAAGACGCTCATGAACGGTGTGGACCGACAGGCCGAGTTCGACCGCCGCACTCTTCACGTCATGCCCCCGTGCCAGCAGGTGCAGGACAACGACTTCCTTCTCGGTCAGGTCATATGGCGTATCGGGCATAACGACATCATGTCCCAGCCGCCCCATACAAAAAAGGCCCCGGCTTTCGCCGAGGCCCTTTTCCATTCCGTATTCCCGCAAACTCACCGGATCGGCGAGTTCGGGTCCAGGCGCATATCCAGATACCGGTCCACCGATCCCATCAGCTCGGGCATTTCATGCTCGAAGAAGTGGTTGGCCTTGGGGATGGTGTCGTGATGGATGGTGATGTGCTTCTGGGTGCGCAGCTTGTCGACCAGCTTCTGGGTCGCCGCCGGGGTCGCGACCTCGTCGGCCTCGCCCTGGATGATGATACCCGAGGAGGGGCACGGCGCCAGGAAGGTGAAGTCGTACATGTTGGCGGGCGGCGCGACCGAGATGAAGCCGCGAATTTCCGGGCGGCGCATCAGCAACTGCATGCCGATCCACGCACCGAAGCTGACGCCCGCGATCCAGGTGGTCGAGGCCTCGGGGTGGAAGCTCTGCACCCAGTCCAGCGCCGAGGCGGCGTCGGACAGTTCGCCGATGCCGTTGTCGAACACGCCCTGGCTCTTGCCCACGCCGCGAAAGTTGAAGCGCAACGTGGCGAAGCCGCGCCGCTGGAAGGTCTTGTAGAGTTCCTGCACGATCCGGTTGTTCATCGTGCCGCCCGCATTGGGATGCGGGTGCAGGATCATGGCGACGGGCGCGCGCGGACGCGGAGCGGGAGCGAAACGGCCTTCGAGGCGGCCTTCGGGGCCAGGAAAAATGACTTCAGGCATCAAAACTCGCCGATCTGGATCGCGCTGGTGGAGCGCCGGGAACGTTGCGCTATATAGGCCGACACGCCATTTTCGCAATTGTTCGATCATTTCAGCGACGGAACAAGCCCTGCCCCCGCTTATGCAACGCCTCTATCTGGACCACGCCGCCACGACCCCGATGACCGAGGCGGCACGCGCGGCACTGACCCAGGCTTGCGCGATCTGGGCCAACCCCTCCTCCCCGCATGCTGAGGGGCGCGCCGCCAGGCGCGCGCTGGAGGATGCCCGCGCCGCCGTCGCCCGGTCGCTCGGCTGGAGCCACGAGGTCCTGTTCACCAGTGGGGCCAGCGAATCGCTGTCTATCGCACTGACCCGCGCCATGGCCGAGCGACGCTTCGTCGGGGCCATCGACCATGACGCGGTCCTGCGCGCGGCACCCGACGCCATCGTGATGCCGGTCGGGCCGGACGGCGTGCTGCGCCTGCCCGATCTGACCGGCGGCCGCGCGATCGTCACGGTGCAATGGGCGAACAGCGAAACGGGCGTGCGCCAGCCGATCGCGCAACTGGCCGAGGCCATTCATGCCGCCGGGCATATCATGCTGGTCGACGCAGCGCAGATGCCCGCTGGCGCCGATCCGGAGGTGATCGAGCATGCCGATCTGGTCGCCCTGTCGGCGCATAAGCGCGGCGGGCCGCCGGGGATCGGTGCGCTGCTCGTCCGCGATCTCGCACTGCTGGAGCCCACCGGCGGGCAGGAGCGCGGCTATCGCCCCGGCACCGAGAATATGCCAGGCGTGCTCGCCTATGCCGCTGCGCTGGCGGAACCGGAACCGGACCATGAAGAGCTTCGCGCGCATCTGGACGATGCGATCCGCCGCTCGGGCGGAACAGTGGTGGCAGACGAAAGCCGCCGCCACCCGGCCATCGCCAGCTATCGCATGCCCGGCAAGCCCTCCGCCGCGCAGTTGATCCAATTCGACCTCGCGCAGATTTCGGTTTCGGCGGGCAGCGCCTGCGCCAGCGGCAGCCTGAAGCCCAGCCATGTGCTGGCCGCTCTCGGCTGGGACGTGGAGGCGGGTCGCGAGGTGGTGCGGGTCAGTTTCGGCCGGACGACGACGCGCGAGGATGTCGACCGCTTCGTCACCGCCTGGCGGGCGATCGCACGGGGGGGGCGGGTCGCATGATCTATCTGGATTATCAGGCGACGACCCCGCTCGCGCCCGAGGCGTTGAAAGCGATGCTCCCCTGGCTGGAGCAGGGCCATGCCAACCCCCATTCCCCCCACCGCGCCGGGCGACAGGCGCGCGCGGCCGTCGAAGTGGCGCGCGATCAGATTGCGGCGCTGCTGCCCTCCGGCGGGCGGGTGGTGTTCACCAGCGGCGCGACCGAAGCGCTGAACTGGGCGATCAAGGGCACCGGCGGCGGCATCGTCACGACCGCGATCGAACATGCCGCCGTGCTCGACACCGCCGCCGCGACGGGGCGACCGCTGACCCTATTGCCGGTCGACGGCGAGGGTCTGGTTGCAGCAGGCCCTGACAACATCGACAAGCCCCTCCCCTCCAGGGGAGGGGTTGGGGTGGGGCCTCGCCACGGGCCTCACGCTTGTGGAGGCGCCCCACCTCTAAAGGAGAGGGGTGAGCACAACTCCTGTCATCGTGCTATAAACTTTCTCCAGAAAGGCACGGGCCTGGTTGCCGCGATGCTGGTCAACAATGAGGTGGGCACGATCCAGCCCATCGCCGCGCTGGCCGAGCGGGCCCATCAAGCAGACGCGCTGATCCTGTGCGATGCCGTGCAGGGTTATGGCCGGGTCGCCATTCCCGATACGGTCGATCTGGTCGCCATCTCGGCCCACAAGATCCACGGCCCCAAGGGCGTGGGGGCGCTGTGGATCCGCGACGGCATCACCCTGCCCCCGCTGCTGCATGGCGGCGATCAGGAGGGCGGGCGTTCGGGTACGCTCAGCCCCGCGCTATGCGCTGGGTTCGGGGCGGCGGCGCGACTGATGGCGGTGCGAGCCGAAGAGGATAGCGCGCATGTCGAACGGCTCTGGTCGCTCACCGTCGAAAGACTGGGTCGCGGATGGTCGATCAACGGATCGGTGGAGCAGCGCTATCACGGCAACCTCAATGTCCGCCGCGAGGGGCTGGACGTCGCGCGGCTGATATCCGACTGCCGCGACATCGCCTTCTCGGCGGGAAGCGCCTGCGCCAGCGGATCGGGGCGACCGAGCCATGTGCTCACCGCACTGGGACTGAGCGACCGCGGCGCCAAATCCTCGATCCGCATCGGCTTCGGCCGCTACACTACCGAGGCGGAACTGGTTGAAGCGATCGACCGGATCAACACCGCCACCAAGGCGCAGGGCCTATGATGACGCTGACCTTTCAAGCCCCCGACGGCAGCACGACCTTGGCCGACGCCCAGCCGGGCGAGACGCTGCTCCGCGTCGGGCAGCGTGCCGGGCAACCACTGGAAGGCACGTGCGGCGGGCAGATGGCCTGTGCGACGTGCCATGTCCTGATCCCCCCGGAATATCTCGCTCATCTCCCCGCGCCATCGGCGGAAGAGGAAGACATGCTCGATCTGGTCCCCGACGCCACCCGCTCCAGCCGCCTCGCCTGCCAGATTGTTGTGACCGAGAAGCTGGCCGATATGGCAGTCCGGCTTCCCTGAACCGTTGATAACAAAGGGGTTCAGGGATCGATCATCGGCGATTCGCCAATCTTCTCCCATGCTCGCCGACAGGCGGGATTACCGGGAGTAAAGCGTTATGAAACTTCTTGCTGTCTTGGGCGCCGGTCTGATCGCTGTATCGGGTGTCGCCGCTGCCGCCCCTGCCGAAGCCGCTCCGCACGATCGCTGGGGCCGGGGTCCGGGTTGGGATCGCGGGCCGGGTTGGCATCATCGCGGTCCGGGTTGGGACCGTGGTCCCGGCTGGCATCGCGGCGGTCCCCGCTGGGATCGTGGTCCCGGCTGGCGCGGTCCGCGCGGTCCCCGTTACGCCTATGGCTATGACCGTCCGCGCGTGACCTGCCGCTGGGTGCGCACCTGGAACGGGCCGCAGCGCCAGTGCTTCAACACCTATCGCTGAACGAAAAGTTCGTCACGGATGGGGCCGGTGGGATAAGGACTTGATCCCCCGGCCCCGTTTCGCCATATGCGCGGCGGGAGTCGGGCGGACGTAGTCGTCGCCAACCCGGTCAGGTCCTGACGGAAGCAGCCGTAACGATTTCGCTGCGGGTCGTTCCGGCTCCCACCCTCCGCACATTTTGGCTATCCAAAGCACAGCTGGCATGGCCCGCATGTGTGTCGCCTATCACACGATTATACCTGACGGCGCGCGCCCGAGCCCCTATGTTGCTCCGCGATGATTTCCCTCACCCCGACCATCCAGACCCGTCATGGCTGATTCGTTCGACCTGGGCGAACCGCCCCAACCTTCCCAGACGCCTGCAAAAGCCGAGGCCTACCGCGTCCTTGCACGCAAATACCGGCCGCAGACCTTCGAGGCGCTGATCGGGCAGGACGCCATGGTCCAGACGCTGGGCAATGCGATCAAGCGCGACCGGCTGGCCCATGCGTTCCTGATGACCGGCGTGCGCGGGGTCGGCAAGACGTCGACCGCGCGGCTGATCGCCAAGGCGCTGAACTGTATCGGTCCCGACGGCAATGGCGGTCCGACCATCAGCCCGTGCGGGCAATGCGAACCTTGCCGCGCCATCGCCGAGGGCCGCCATATTGACGTGATCGAGATGGACGCCGCCAGCCATACCGGCGTCGACGACGTGCGTGAGATCATCGAGGCGTCGCGCTATGCCGCCGTCTCGGCGCGCTTCAAGATCTACATCGTCGACGAAGTGCACATGCTCTCCAAGAACGCCTTCAACGCGCTGTTGAAGACGCTGGAGGAGCCACCCGCCCATGTGAAGTTCCTGTTCGCCACCACGGAAGTGAACAAGGTCCCGATCACCGTCCTGTCGCGCTGCCAGCGCTTCGACCTGCGGCGGATTACCGCGGACAAGCTGGCCGCCCATTTCGCCGATATCTGCGTCAAGGAAGGCGTGACCGCCGAGGACGAGGCGCTGATGCTGGTCGCCCGCGCGGCGGAAGGTTCCGCGCGCGACGGCCTTTCGATCCTGGACCAGGCGATCGCCCATGCCGATCTGGAGGGTGGCGGCGTCACCGCTGGCGCGGTGCGCGAGATGCTGGGCCTGTCGGATCGCGGCGCGGTGCGTGACCTGCTTGGCCTGATCCTGAACGGCGATGGCGCGGGGGCGCTGGCCTCGCTGCGGCGGCAATATGATTATGGCGTCGATCCGCAATCGGTGCTCCGCTCGCTTCTGGAAACGGTGCACGGCATCACCCTGACCAAGGTCGGCACGCCGCCCGACGCCGCACAGCCGCTGGAGGAGCGCGCCGCGCGCGAGGAATGGGCGGGTTCGCTCAGTTTTCCCGCGCTGCACCGGCTGTGGCAGCTGTTCCTGAAGGGCCATGACGAGGTCGCACGCGCCGCCTTGCCTATCGAGGCGGCCGAAATGGCGCTGCTCCGCGCGATCCATGCCTCTAGCCTGCCCGATCCGGGAGAGCTGGCACGGCAGATTCGCGACGGCGGCGTGTCGGCACCTAGCGCTCCGGCGGTGACGCATCAGGCGGCCCCCATGGCCGCCCCGGTCGCCATCGCCCCGCCCCCTCCGCCCGCCGAGCCCGAACCGCCCAAGCTGCCCGACAGCTTCGTCGCGATGATCGACCGGCTGGACGATATGGGGCAACTCGCCTTGGCGGCCCGAATGCGCCACGGCGCGCGTCTCGTGCGTTATGCCCCACCGGAGATGGTGTTCAGCGGATCGCGCCCGATCGCGGCCGATACGCTGAGCGAGCTGATCGCAGCGCTGAAGACGGCGACGGGCCAGAACTGGCGCGTCACGCTGGAAGACGTCCCCGGCCAGCCGACCCTGCACGAGCAGCAGGTCGCCGCCGAGGAAGCGATCAAGACCGCCGCGTGGGAATCGGACATGGTCCGCGCCGCGCGAGAGGCTTTCCCCGAGGCCGAATTGATGGAATGGCCCGGCAAACGCAGTGTGAACGGAGCATGATGTGAAGAATCTCGACGAAATCCTGGCGATGGCCCAGAACGTCCAGAACGAACTGGAAAAGGCGCAGGCCAATCTCGACAATATCGAGGTCGAAGGAGTCTCGGGCGGCGGCCTGGTCAAGGTAAAGGCCTCGGCCAAGGGCCGGATCATCGGCATCACCATCGACGATTCGCTGATGCAGCCGTCGGAAAAGGGCATGCTGGAAGACCTGCTGGCCGCCGCGATCAACGACGCGCGGACCAAGGCGGATGCCGCCTCTGGCAGTGAAATGTCCAAGATGACCAGCGGCCTGCCGCTGCCGCCGGGCTTCAAGCTGCCCTTCTGATCTGGGCTCGTTCGTTTCGGGAACGGTATGTCGGCTTTGGCGTTGCTTCCTCCGTCAAAATAGGAGGGAATGTCATGGCCGACGAACGCGTTACCGAGACTTATGGCAATCAGCAGCCGCACACCACGGTGATCGAGCGCCGCAGCGGTGGCGGCGGCGGCATGGCGATCGCCATCGTCCTGCTGATCGCCGTGCTGGTCGGCGGCTTCTATCTCTTCAGCCGAGGTGGCGCGGAAAACCGTCGCGACGCGGCCGTGACCTCGGCCGCCAAGAGCGTCGGCGACACCGCCAAGAAGGCGGGCGACGCGATTTCCGGCGACGCCAAGTAAGGCGATCCGCTACCGGCCGGGCTGCTTTGGCTCGGCCGGCGGCATTGCTGGTGGATCGATCTCGGCTTCCGGATCGGTCAGGCGCTTGAGGATTTTTGCCCCAAAGGTCAGAGGGTCGCGTCCACCGCCATAACCGGCTTCACGCGCCTCGCTATGCGAACAGCGCCTCTGATCGGCAAACATGCCGCAAGGCCCAACTCCCCCAAGGACCTGGGTGCCGCTCAGGCCATTGCCTGCGCCATCTGCTTCCGTGTCCATGCTGCGGACCGATGGCGGTATGCGATAACGATCGGACGCACCACGACGTCCGCATACGACCACCTCGTCCCGGCTCATCGAACAGTCTGCTCGTGGGGTGATGCGCGGTAGCGACAAGTCCGGTGGCGCGGCTTGCACCATCATGATCAGGACCATGGCTGCACTCATCCCCGGGTTCCCGCCTACCATGATTGAAGGGTGTTGCGAGATCGTGGCTTTTGAGAGGCAATCTTTTCGAAGGGCATCGTGCGTGGTGGCTACCCTCCCCCATCCCCTCCCGCCTGCGGGAGGGGCGTGTTCCTGTCAGGCGACACAAACCATCAAAGACGTTGTGGCATGGGCGGGCGGCCCCGTGCACGCCCCTCCCGCAAGCGGGAGGGGATGGGGGAGGGAAAGGTGTCTCACCGAGACTCCCACCCTTATGAAATACAGCTATCCAGCCCCTGCCGCCGCACCACGCCCACATAACGCGCGATCACATTGCCATGTTTGCGCACGAACCCGGTCGGCGCCACCGCAGCACGCTTCTTCGGCAGCGGCAGGACGGCGGCGATCCGTGCGGCCTCGGTCGGTGAGAGGTGCGAGGCGTCATGCCCGAAATAGCGCATCGCCCCGGCATTGGCGCCGTACGTCCCGATGCCCGTCTCGGCGATGTTGAGATACACTTCCATGATCCGCCGCTTGCCCCACAGCGTCTCGATCAGGAAGGTGAACCACGCCTCGAACGCCTTGCGGACGTACCCGCCATTCTGGAACAGGAAGGCGTTCTTCGCGGTCTGCTGGCTGATCGTCGAGCCGCCGCGGATGCGACCGCCCTTGGCGTTGCGATAGGCCGCGCTCGCCATCGCCTTGAAGTCGAAGCCGTTATGGGAACAAAAACGCGCATCCTCGCCCGCGATCGCGGCGCGCGCCATGTCCGGGTCCATCTCGGACAGCGGCATCCAGTCCTTGGTCACGCCATGCCCGCCGATCACGTCCCCCAACATGGTGAAGGTGATCGGCGGCGGCACGAAGCGGTAGATGCCGACCCAGACGACACTGACGATCACAAAGGCGAGCATGGCCTTCAGGGCCCAGCGAGCGATGCGCAACATGGGCGGGGTCCTTAGCGGGGTTTGGCGCACGCGTCACTCGCTCCGCACCCCACGCCGGTTCAGGATTTCAGGGTCTGCGCGATCCAGCGGTCGAACAGCTCGGGCCAGAGCCGGGCAGGCGCGCCTTCCGGAGCGCTCATCGCGCCGAAGCCATGGCCGCCCTTTTCGAAGAAATGCGCCTCGACCGGCACCTTCGCCGCCCGCGCCTGGGTCAGCACGTCGATCGACTGGTCGAGCGGGACCAGGCCGTCATCGACGGCGTGGACCAGGAACAGCGGCGGCGTGCTCGCAGAAATCCGGCGCGGCGTGTCGTAGCGCGCCTTGGTCGCGGGATCGGGATTGGGGCCGAGCAGATTGTCGCGCGACCCCGGATGGGTGTTCGGTGTCGACAGGCTCGCCACCGGATAGACGAGGCCCGAAAAGCGTGGGCGGGCCGATTGCCGGTCGGCGGCGTCGACTGGGTTATAGACCTTGTCGTCATATCCGACGGTCAGCGATGCGGCGAGATGCCCGCCCGCCGAAAAACCGACAATGCCCAGCTTGGCCGCATCGATGCCATAGCGCGCGGCATTGGCGCGGATCAGCCGCATCGCGCGCTGCGCATCTTGAAGCGGCACGTTCGCCTGATCGTCCCACCCTTCCGACGGCAGGCGATAGGATAGTGCGAAGACGGTGATGCCGTGCGGGTTCAACGTCTTGGCGACATCAACCCCCTCATTCTGGATCGACACGAAACCATAGCCGCCGCCCGGGATGGTCAGCACCGCACGGCCATCGGGGCGTTCGGGGCGGAAGACGGCGACGATCGGATTGGCGGTGCCGCGCAGCCACAATTCCTGCCGCCCGGCCGGGCCGTTCATCGACGGATTGGGCTTGGGCAGGGTCGCGCGCGCGCCGGGCGGTCGACCGGGCCAGAGCGGGAAATGCTCGGCGGGGGGCCAGGGCGTCATACCCGGTGCGGCGGGAGCGGTCTGGGCCGCCACGCGGCTGGCCAGCGGCACGGTGGCCATGGCCCCGATCAGAGAGCGTCGGTCGATCATTGGCATCCCCTCATCCTCCGCGCCTGATAGCGCTATATGGGCATCAGGGTGCCGGGGCCGCACGCGCCGATCAAGTGAAAAGGGCGCAAAGAAAAAGGGGCGGAAAGCTTTCGCCTCCGCCCCCCTGTCTCAATCTCGTCTCAATGACCGTATTTCTTGATCCCCCGCCTGCGCAGCTTTTCGCGCTTGCGCCGACGGCTGTACGGGATCGCGAACGCCAACCCGGCAACCAGAACGATGCCGATGATCACATAGGCCAGCTGTTCGCGTTCAAGAAATTCCAGCATTAGTCGAAAATCGCCCCCCAACGACGCTTAACACGCTCCCGCCAGTGACCGCGATGATAGGCGTCCGACGCGAGCAGCGGCATGACCGAACCCGCTTCCGCGAACACCATCTGTTCGAGCGCGGTATCGACCTTGCCCCAGCTAGCCGCTTCCTTGAGCGTCGAGGACGAGCAGGCACCGTCACGAACATCGGCCACCGTGATCTGCACGGCGTACTTGTGCATCTCGACGTCTTCATGGCCCAGGATCTCGGCGCAAACAACCGTGTCCTGAATGAAATTCTTCGGAACGCCGCCGCCGATCATCAGCAGGCCGGTGGTGCCCGCCTTGATCTTTATGTCGGTCAGTTCGCGGAAGTCGGCAATGGCGTCGAGCACCATGTAGGGCTTGCCTTCCTTGGCACGCTCGACCTGATGCTTCACCAGACCGAAACCGGCCGACGAATCAACGAACGCCGGGCAGAAGATCGGCACGTCATGCTCATAGGCGAGCTTGACGAGGCTGTTTTCCTTCTTGCCGTGCTCGACCAGATACTTGCCCATCTCGCGGATGAAGGCGCGGCTCGAATAGGCCTTGGGCTCCAGCGAGTCCGCGATCTTGCCGATCGTGTGGTCGCAGTCCTGCAGCTGCTCTTCGTCGATATAGGTGTCGTAGATGCGGTCGATGTACAGCGAACGCAGCGTGTTATCGTCGGGGATTTCCAGCGCCTGATAATGCTTGTGGCCCAGGCCCTCGAAGAAATCCATGTCGACGATCGACGCGCCGGTGGCGACGATGCCGTCGATCATGTTCGAGCGCAGCAGCTCGGCATAAAGGTCCATGCAGCCGCCCGCCGAGGTCGAACCGGCGATCACCAGGAAGATCGAGCAGTCCTTGTCGGCCAGCATCTGGTTGTAGATGCCGGTCGCGCGCGCCAGGTCGCGGCTGGTGAAGCTCATCTTGCCCATCGAATCGATGATCGGGCGGGCGTCGAACGAAGTGATGTCGATATGCTCGACCACGCTGGAGAGCAGCTCGGCCTTACGGTTGTCGTTGATCGTGTCGGTCATGATGGTTCCATCATCATCGAGAAGCCGTCGTCGTTATTGGGGACGCGGTAACCCGGCTGGCCCGGCTCTGCGCGGGGGCAGTGCCGGTATGCGAAGGGGCCTTATCGCGGTCGAAACCGCAATGCCACCCCATTCCCCTCCCGCCGAAGCGGAAGGGGATAAAGGAGGTGCTAAAGTCGCCGGGTTACAGCTTGACGACGTTCGCCGGACGGGCCTGCTCGACCTCGTCGCGATAGACCGAGAACATCGGCTCGTCGTCGGTCACGACGAACTCGTGACAGGTAAAGCCGTTGAACTGGGTGCGCATGGCCTGGCCGTAAGCCCCCAGCATCCCGATCTCAAAATAATCGCCGGTGTTCGTGTCCGCAGGCAGCGGGAACGGACCCTGCATGAAGTCCAGGTCGTCGCAGGTCGGGCCCCAGAAGCTGAAGTCCATGTCGCGCGCGTCGGAATCCGGCTCGCGCAGCAGCTGGACCGGATATTTCCACCCGATATGCGCCGCATCGAACAGCGCGCCGTACGCGCCGTCATTGATGTACAGCTCGTTGCCCCGGCGACGCTCGACGCGCACCACAACCGACGAGTATTCCGCGCACAGCGCCCGGCCCGGCTCGGCCCAGAGTTCAGCCGAGTAGGACACCGGCAGGCTCTCGAACGCGCGGTGGATCGTCTCGAAGAAACGCTCCAGCGGCGGCGGGGTCATGCCCGGATAGGCCGAGGGGAAGCCGCCGCCGACATCGATCACGTCGACCGTGACGGCCGCCGCGACGATCGCCGCGCGCACCCGCTCCATCGCCGCCGAATAGGCGTCGGGGGTCATGGTCTGGCTGCCGACATGGAAGCAGATGCCCAGCGCGTCGGCGACCTGACGGGTCGCGATCAGCAGGTCCTTCGACTCTTCCAGGCTGACGCCGAACTTCGACCCCAGGCTGAGCTTGGCGTATTCGGACGACACGCGCATCCGGACGCACAGGGTCAGGTCGGTCGCGCCGTTCGTGGCACGGACGATCTTCTCCAGCTCTTCCATGCTGTCGAGCGAATAGGTGCGGACGCCGTGGGTGAAATAGGCTTCGGCAATCGCCTCTTCCGACTTCACCGGATGCATGAAGCAGCAGACGGCCTGCGGGGCGACCGACTTCACCAGACGAACTTCCGCGATCGAAGCGGTGTCGAAATGGGTGATGCCATTGTCCCACAGGATCTGGATCAGATCCGCAGACGGGTTCGCCTTCACCGCGTACATCGAGCGGCCCGGAAACTTCTCGACGAAGAATCGGGCGGCGCGCGCAGCAGCGTGCGGGCGAAGCAGCGTGACCGGATCAGCCGGACGACGCTTGGCGATGTCGATGCCGCGCTCCAGATTGGAGGGGACGGCGGTCGAGTGGGCAGCTAGCCCCAGCGCGCGATGATTCTGGTGCAACTCAAGGGACCTCCAATTGCCGGACGGCATACGGTGACAAAAAGCTGCCTTGCGGTTGGAAGTCCCATGGGGCAGCGGAGGCGCGAAATAGGGTCGGCGTTTTCGAATGTAAAGCGGTAGAAAGCCCGTCGGAGATAAAAAGTGACAATCTTAAGACAACCGACAAAAGCAGGGGTGCGCGACGCCGCAGAGAAGATCGCCCGCATCCTGCCCCCTTCACCAATATTTCCCTTTATTATCAAAGGGAAGATGGTGGTTTTCAAGGCGGAAAACTTGCAACCTGTCGGCGCGTTCAAGCTGCGCGGCGCATGGCACCGGTTAACCGCGTTGGACGCGGATTCGCGGGCGCGGGGCGTCGTCGCCTTCTCGTCCGGCAACCACGCACAGGGAATCGCCTGGGCCGCGCGGCGGCTGGGGATCGCGGCGACGATCGTGATGCCCGCCGATGCACCCGCGTCGAAGCGCGAAGGCACGCTGGCGCTGGGCGCGGAGATCGTCGATTACGACCGGGCGACCGAAAGCCGCGAGAAGATCGCCCGGAGGCTGGCCGAGGCGCGTGGTGCGACGCTGGTGCCCAGCTTCGACGATCCCTGGGTGATCGAGGGACAGGGCTCGGCGGGCATCGAGGCGGCGGCGCAGATGGCCGCGCTGGGCCTGCCCTCGCCCGTCCATGTCGTATCGCCCTGTGGCGGCGGCGGGCTGGCGGCGGGATTGACGCTGGCCCTGCCCGAGGCGCGGATCACGGTGGTCGAGCCCGAGGGCTGGGACGATATGCGGCGCTCGCTGGAGGCCGGGTGGATCGAGCCGGTCGGCGACAACCCGCCGCCGACCGCGTGCGACTCGCTTCAGACGACGCGCGTCTCGCCTCTGACCTTCGAAGTGCTGGCCCGGCGGGGCGCGGAGGGCGTCGCGGTCAGCGAGGCCGAGGTCGCGGCGGCACAACGTTTCGCGGCCGAGCGGCTAAGGCTGGTGGTCGAGCCGGGCGGCGCGGTGGCGCTGGCCGCGCTGCTGGCGGGCAAGTTCACGCCGGCGGACGGGATGCTGATCCTGCTGTCGGGCGGCAATGTCGACCGTGCGGCCTATGCGCGCGTACTGGCGGGCTGATGGAGGGCATTGCGAACGCCGCGCCGGGGCTGGCGATGATCGCCGCCTTCGCCTGTGTGGCGGGCGGTGTCGTCACCATCCGGCGCGGGGATCGGCGGAAAGGCGTGCTGATGCTGGTGATGGGGGTGGTGCTGGTCGGGAATGTGCTGATCTGGACGATGTGAAGGGCGGCAGAGAAAAGCCCCTCCCCTTCAGGGGAGGGGTTGGGGTGGGGCTTTTCCAAGGGCGTGGCATGTGAGGAAGCGCCCCACCCCCTGCCCCTCCCCTGAAGGGGAGGGGTGAAACCTTTAAGCGAACAGCCGCGCCAGGCTGCGCTCAAGCATCAGCATCTGCCACAGCGTCCGGCCATGTTCCGCACGCCCCGCGCGGTGATCGGCCGCCAGCCGCCCCAGTTCGGTCAGGTCGAACCAGCCGGTCTCGCGCAGCAGCCCGGATTTCTCCAACCGCGCCGCCTCGTCCGCCAGCGCGCCGCGGAACCACGCGCTGATCGGCGTCACGAAGCCCATCTTGGGCCGATAGAGGATGTCGCGCGGCAGATAAGGCTCCAGCACCTTCTTCATCAGCCATTTGCCCTGCCCGCCCCGCAACCGCATCGAGACGGGCAGGCGCGCGGCATATTCGACCAGCCGGTGATCGAGCAGCGGCTCGCGCGCTTCCAGCCCGACCGCCATCGACATGCGATCCGTCTTGGTCAGGATATCGCCGGGCAGCCATATCTTCATATCGGCATATTGCACCCGGTCCATCGCATCGCGTGCGGGCGCGTCGCGCATCGCGGCGATATAGCGATCCTCCGCCCGGTGCCCCCCGAGCGCCGCCTTCGCCTCGGCGGAGAACAGCCGCGCGCGCGCCTCCGGCCCCGTCACGCCGACCGCACGGGCATAGGCCTCCGCTCCGTCCATCCCCAGGGCCTGCAACGTCGTCTTGGCGCGCAGGGGACGCGGGGCCCAATCGGCCTTGGGGTAGAGGCGGCCCAGCGTCCCGAACACGTTGCGGCGGAATTCCGCCGGGAACAGGCCGCGTACCCGCTCCTCGCCCGCGTGGAAAATGTGGCGGCGATAGCCCATCAGGATTTCGTCCGCGCCGTCGCCCGCCAGCGCCACCGTGACATGCTGCCGCGCCATCTCGCACAGCCGATAGGTGGCCAGTGCCGAGGCATCGGCAAAGGGCTCGTCGAACTGCGCGACCAGCGTGTCGATCAGCGCGAAATCGTCCGGCTGGACGACCCGCTCGGCATGGTCGGTGGCGAAGCGCTGGGCGATGATGCGGGCATGGCTGCGTTCGTCCAGGCCCGCCTCGTCGAAGCCGATGGTGCAGGTCCGCACGGCGCGCGGGGACGCCTCCGCCATCAGCGCGACCACGCCCGAGCTGTCGACGCCGCCCGACAGGAACGCGCCCAGCGGCACATCGGCGACCATGCGGCTGACCACGCCCTCGCGCATCCGGGCGATCAGCCCCTCGCCCAGTTGCGCCACCGATCCGCTTTCGCGGTTCGAGAAATCGACGTCCCACCATTGGCGCGGCCGGGGGATGGCGCGGCCACGCTCGATCAGCAGGAAATGACCGGCGGGCAGCTTGTGGACGCCTGCGACCATGCTGGCATCGTCGGGTACATAGCCAAAGGCCAGATAATCCTCGACCGCGCAGATATCGGGGCGGCGGCGGAACAGCGGATGCGCCAGCACCCCCTTCATCTCCGAGGCGAAGGCGACCGCGCCATCGGGCAGTTCGGCCCAGTGGAGCGGCTTCACCCCCAGCCGGTCACGCGCCAGGAACAGCGCCCCCGCCTTTGCGTCATGCACGGCAAAGGCGAACATGCCGACCAACCGGTCGAGCATCGACGGACCCCAGTGTCGCCAGCCGTGCAACAGCACCTCGGTATCGCCATCGGTGTGGAACACCGCGCCCTTGCCGCGCAATTCCTCGCGCAGCTCGCGATAATTATAGATTTCGCCGTTGAAGCAGACCGCGACCTCGCCATCCACCATCGGCTGGGGCGATCCCGCCACGTCGATGATCGACAGCCGGGCATGGGCAAAGCCGACGCCGGGCGCGGTCCAGATCCCCTGCCCGTCCGGCCCGCGATGCGCCTGCGCGCCGATCATCGCCCGCAGCCGGGCGGGATCGACCGGCTTGGGCGTGGCGGGATGAAAGAGACCGGCGATACCGCACATGGGGGTTCAGCGCCGCCCCGTCAGGCGGTCGGCAAAGCCATCGACCGGGCCCAGCGCGCGGACGAACGCTTGAATCGCGCGGGGGTCGTCGCCCTCGCTCGACACATGCACCGCCACCGCCGTCTGGCGTTGCCCCAACAGCCGGGCCTTCATCGTTTCCAGTTTCACGCGCCGCATATCCGGGGTCAGCCTATCGCCGATCCGGTACCATGTCGCAACGTCGCGCTCGACCGACTGGCCGGTCGGCCCCGTCGTGGTCAGGCGCATGGCGTCGCCGCCCGCGATCCGGCCCAGGTCGGCAACGCGGATCCAGCGATCATCCTCGTGCAGCACGCCCGTCCCGAACGCGCCCAGCTTACCGCCCTCGCGCTGACGGGAGAAGACGCCGACCGCCAGATCGACCTGATGCCCCTGCCCGTCGCGATAGCTGCGCAACAGCACCGCATCGGCGCCCGGATAATGGGGGCTCCACGGTGTCCCCTGCTGCGCCGGGGCCCAGCCGGGCACGTCGAGCAAGGTCATGCTGGCGGGCAGCACCGCCGCGCGCGATCCGGCAAAACCGCTCCAGCTGGGAAAGACCGCCGCGATCGCCACCACCAGCAGCGCGGCGAGCAGCGGGTCGATACGGTGGCGGGGCATGGCCGACAGCCGCGCCGGATCGAAGGCGGGATCATCGGGCGAACGGTCGAAGAATTGCCACCCGATCGCCAGCACCGCCGCCATGACGATCGCAAAGAACACCCAGCCGAAAATGATATGATCAACCCCGCCCGCCACCTCGATCGAGGTCTTGTCGGCGGCGAAGATCGTCCCCCAGGCGCGCACGCCATTGGCAAGGACCGGCACGATCAGCGACACGATCATGAAGACCGCCCGCCGCCAGGGCGAGCGGAAACACAGATTGGCGACCAAAGCGGCAAACGCCACCATGGCCAGGACGAACTTCGACCCCGAACAGGCCTCCGCCACCTCGAACCAATAGCGCCCCGCATGGATCAGCACCCCGTCGGCCGAGGCGGGAATGCCGCTCCAGTCGAGCAGCGGCATCACGATCGAGACCGTGATCTGCTGGAGCGGCTTTTCCAGCTCCGCGCCGAACGGCACCAGGAACCAGGCATAGGCGAGCGGGAACAGCATGCCCCGCGCGACCATCGGGCCGAGCAGGGTCAGGACCGCGCCCTCCAGCATCGCGACCAACCCCAGCTGGCGGACCAGCGCGACCGTGGCCGACTCGCCCAGCAGCCATAACACCCCGCCGCCCGCCACCACGAACAGTCCCGGCCACCAGGCGGCCGGGGTCAGTCGCGCCAGTTCGGCGCGCCGCTGCCAGATCAGCCAGCCGACGACCGGCCCGATGAACAGGCAATGGCCATAGGTCGTGCTGGTCCACCAGATGTCGACCAGATGCGCGACATCGGCGCGGAACAGCAGCAACAGGGCCAGCGCCGTCCCGGCCAGCAGCGCGAGGGGATAGGTCCAGCGCCCCGGCCTCGCCCGTTCGCCCCCTTTGGCCATATCCCCGGCGGTCACGCGGCCATGGCCCCCAGCAATCGGTCGAGCGGCGCCAGCCGCGCCGTCCAGTCATAGCGCGCCAGCACCTGCGCGCGCGCCGCCGGATTGTCGGCGGGGCCGTTCAGCGCGGCGATGACCCGCTCGGCAAAGTCGCGGTCGTCGCCCGCCACCGCGATCGTGCCGCCATGGTCGATCCCCTCCGCCGCCGCCACGGACGCGACGATCGGCCGGGCCATGGCCATCGCCTCCAGAAGTTTGTTCTGAATCCCCCGCGCCAGATCGAGCGGGGCGACGCAGACGGCGGCGCGCACCAGCCAGATCCGGGTGTCGGGCACTTCGCCGGTGACGATCACCGCCTCGCTTGCCAGCCGCCGGACTGCCGGGGTCGGCGCGCGGCCGACAATGGCGAAACGCGCCGCCGGGCAGGCCGCACGGACCAACGGCAGGATATACTCGGCAAAGCGTGTCACCGCGTCGATATTGGGGCGGTAGTCCATCTGCCCAGTGAAGACGATCAGCGGGCCGTCGGACGCCCCGGGGTCGATAGCGGCGGGGTCATAATGGCTGGCGTCGATCCCGTTCTCGACCGCAAGGACATTCCCCTGCCCCCCGCCGGAGCGGAACAGCGCGGCTTCCGCCTCGCTGACGAACAGGGTCGCGGCGACGGATTGCGCGACTTGGCGTTCGTAGCGGCCGAGCAGACGGCCCTCGCGTTTCAGAACGGACCGCATCCCCGGCTTGGCCGACTTAGCGAGGCTGGCAAACTTGACGGAATCGACATCGACCATATCCATGATCGTCGGCTCGTCCCCGCGATACTGGGCCATCTGGCCGGAAAAGATATAGGTCGCGCCGATGGGGCGGCGCGCCCGTACGTCCGCCACCGCGCGCATCATGCCGGGATGGGCGAAGGCGGTCAGCGAGATGGGTTTGCCGGTCCCCAGCGCCTGCACCGCCGCCACCGGCATCGGCTTGGTCCGGCGCAGGATATGATGGCTGGCAAGTTCGGCGCGCAGTTCGGGCGGCAGTTCCTCTTCCCCCGCCTGCTCGGCAAAGGCGCAGAGATGGACGCGCCAGTCGCGCGCCAGATGGCGCAGCACATGATAGCTGCGGATCTTGTCGCCGCGATCGGGCGGAAAGGGCGCGCGGTGCGCGAGGAACAGCAGGTCCTTCAACCCAGGCCCCGCGCGATGGGCGGCCCGACGATCTGCGCGACACGGACCGGCAGGCGCTTCCACACCGCGATCATCAGCGCATATTTGGGGTTGAGCGGGTTGATCGCGCGCGGGCCGTGGACGCTGCGGCTGGCATAGACCAGCGTTTGCCCCTCGAACCCCCAATTCTTCTTGAACGCCGCCGCCCCCGTCCCGACCTTCGACCGGCCGAAGTCGAAGCTGTGGCAGCCGCGCTGCCGGGCGTGGCGCATCAGCGCGAAATACATCAGGTCGTTGGCGCGCAGCCCCCGTGCCGCCTGCGTTCCCCCGCCCCAATAGGGATAGACGGTGCCGCCATGATAGAGGTTGAGCACGCTCGCCACCGCCCGCCCGCCATGGCGCACGGTCAGCACATCGGCGTCGAGCCGCGCCACCGCCTCGCGGAACAGCTTCGCCGGGAAGACGGGCGTGCCGAGATTGCGGACCGACTCGGCATAGACGCGGTAATGCTCGGCGAGCATCCGGGGATCACGGCCGGTGACGACCTCCAGATCCTGCGACAGCGCCTTGCGAAGCTCGGCCCGCTGCTTGCGAGGGATGGCCTTCATCTCGGCCTCGTCATCCGACGCAATGGAACGGACGAAGCCCAGATAGCTGTCCGCATCCGCCGTCCAGCCGTTCGGCACCGGACCGCCACGCAGCTCGACCGACTCGATGCCCTTATCTGCCGCCAAGGCCCAGGCCGCATCGGCCAGCGCCTCGACACCCTCGCCCAGCACGCCGCCATCGACGCCGAAGCCGGTCGACACCATCGCGGCGCCGAACAGGGGCGAGCGGATTTCGCTGAGCGGCAAAACGCCGACAATCGCACCGTCAGCCCCTTCGGCCACCAGATAATGCGCCGTCTGGCCGCAGCCCTTCGCCCCCGCCTTCAGCCAGCCGGTCAGGTGAAAGGGCGTCCCCTCCGCCTGTGCGCCGACAAAGGCATCGATCCGCGCGCACTCCGCCTCGCTCGCCAGATCGGCGACGCGGATCGTCGGCGCGGACGCGCTCATGCTAGCCGCGCCGCTTCCTCGGCCGCGACCTGATCGACGCGGCCCCAGTCGTGACGACCAAGCAGCCCGCGCAGCTTGCCCGCCATCGCGCCCAAACGGCTGTAATGACGCACACGCGAGCGCAGCGGCGCATGGGCGACGCGTGGCTGGTCGGGGTCGACCTCCCAGGGGTGAAAATAGAAGATCGCGCCGTGGCGGTCGCGATTGACCTGCCCGACCGCGATATCGGTCAACTTGGCGGGCAGCATCCGGAAGAAGCCGCCGCCGGTCGCCAGCCGTTTGCTGCCCCACTGCGCCACCGTCACGGGCAGTTCGATCAGCCCGGAGTCCGCCAGCGGCCGCCAGGCATAGCGCGGCGATTCCGCCCAGCCATAATGGTCGTGGCGCAGCGGCGCGACGCTGGAGGAATACAGATACCCCGCCTCGGCCAGCACGGGATGCGCCCAGGGGGTACGCGTATCGATCGAGAAGCTCGGGGCGCGGTATCCGGTGACGGCCTGCCCGCCCGCATCCTCGATCGCCGCCTTGGCGCGGGCCAGATCGGCGCGGAACTGGTCGGCGGTCATGGTGAAGACGCGCTGATGGTCCCAGCCATGGCTGGCCATCTCATGCCCCGCCGCCACGATGCGGCGGATCAGCCCGGGATGGCGATGCGCCACCCAGCCGAGCGTGAAGAAGGTCGCACGCGTGCCCGCCTCGGCGAACAGCGACAGGACGGCGTCGGTATTGGCCTCGACCCGGCTGTCCAGCCGGTCCCAGTCGCCCTTGTCGATCGTGCGCTCGAACGCGCCGACCTGAAACCATTCCTCGACATCGACCGACATGCCGTTGAGCGGCAAGGATTTTACTCCAAGCTCAGGCGGCATGGCCCCAGGCTCCCGGTCGGATCGTGGCTCCGGCTTCGCGACGGTCCTCGCCGCGATTGTCGATCTCGGACCAGTCGACCAGCAAGGTCAGGACCCGGCGCAGCGCCGCCTCCTGCTGCTCCAGCCGCGCTTCGAGTTGCGCGATGCGGCTTTCCAGCGCGGCATCGGTCGAGGGCTTGGCCGCGGGCACCGGCTCCTCCGCCGCAACGGGCGGCGGCGCGGCGGGGGTGGGCATCGGACGCAGGGAAACCGGCTCGGGTGCGGGCGGCGGGGCGACGACGCGGTGCGTGCTGCGCGGGGCCGGCTGGCTCTCGGGCATCACGCGGGTGATCGGATCGACTCGCGTCGGGGCGACCGTCGCATGACCGTTCAGGCCCAGCCCGGTGCGCAGCGTGCCCGCCGAGAATAGCGGATCGCCCAACCGCGCCGCGCTGTCGAAGATCGGGGCCACGGGCTCAGGCTCGGGCGCGATCGGCATCGGGGCCTCGCGCCCTGCGCCCATATCGGCGGCCATGTCGGCGGCGACGCTCTCGACCGTCTGGCGGCCGATCAGTTCGACACCCTCGATCGCGGCCTGCAGCAGGACACGGCCCGCCAGCACGTTCAACCGGCGCGGAACCCCGCCCGAGGCATCGTACAGCGCGTCGAAGGCGTCGGCGGCGAAATCGGGACGGCCCGTCCAGCCCGCGACCGCCAGGCGATGCGCAATGTAATCGGGGACCTCCTCGGGCTCCATCGGATCGAGGTGATGGATAGCGATGACGCGCTGGCGCAGCTGCTCGACGGCGGCCGAGCCCAGCAGGCGTTCGCGAAATTCGGGCTGCCCGACCAGCAGGATCTGGAGCAGCGCATGGCCGCCCGCCTGGAAGTTGGACAGCATGCGGAGTTCTTCGAGCGAGGCGAGCGGCAGCGCCTGCGCCTCGTCGACGATCAGCAGGATGCGGCGGCCCTCACGCGCCACGCCGTTCAGCGCGCGTTCGATCGCGGCGAGCAGCGCGGCCTTGGTCAGCCCCTGTGCATCGACGCCCAGTTGCCCAGCCACGACGCGCAACAGGTCCTGCGGCTCGACGGCGGTGGACACGATGTGCAGGACGCGCAGACGCTTGGTATCCAGCGTTTCGACAAGATGGCCGACCAGCGTGGTCTTGCCCGCACCGACATCGCCGGTGATGACGATAAAGCCCTCACCCTGCGCCAGCCCATAGCCCAGATAGGCCATCGCCTTGCCATGGGTCGCCGTCTGGAACCAGAAACGCGGGTCCGGCGTCAGTTGAAACGGGCGTTCGCCCAGACCGAAATGGGTCTCGTACATCATCGTGCCTTTCGGCCGGTCAGAATTGATACCGTGCGGCGATCAGGGCCTGTGCCGACAGGGCACTGGACAGGTCGCCGACCTGGAAGTGGTACAATCCAACCGACGCGGTTGTTCCGAGCCGACCGAAGTTGCGGTAATAGCTGGCGGTCGACCCCAGCGATACCACGTCCTCGGCCCCCGCCAACCTAGAGACGTAATAGTTAACGAAGCCATTCACGTTAAGCCCCGAATTGGGACCGAAGGCACGGCCGAGGAAAATCTGGCCGTAATAGCTGTCGTCCTGCACGCCCGAGACGATCAGGCCCGGCGCCCCGTCCGGCGCGAACAGGCGTCGGCTGGTATAGCCCAGCCCCGCCCCCAGCGTGGAGCGTCCCCGCTGATAGGACACCGCCATGTCCAGCCCGCGCGCGCGGTAGACGGCGGTCTGCACCGATTGCAGCGCGTCGTTCAGGCACCCGCCCGGCGACGCCCCCCCCGCCGAGAAGGTGCAGCCGTTGAACTGCTGCGCAAAGACGTCGCGCGTCTCGACGAAATTGGTCGGCAGGTTGGACAGCCCGTTGCGCAGCTGGCGGCCGAATGTCTGGATGCCGTCATACACCGCCGCCTGGAACACGATGTCGCGTGCTGCTTGATAGCGCGCCATGCCGGTGACGCTGAGCGAGCCGTAACGCTCGCCGACATGTGCCTCGACCGAGGTACGGCGATCGGGTCGCCAGATCACGCCCGCGTCGTAATAGACGCCGTCCGTACGATAGGCGATCCGGCGCGGCCCCGTAGGGTTGGTGATGAAGCGGCCCTGGCTGTCGACCAGCGGGCGTCCGGCGGCATCCACCTCGGGATCGCGCTGGCTCGACTCGATCCGCTCGTAACCGACACCGGCGGTCAGCGCGACATAGGGCGAAATCGGCTTCAGCACGTCGCCGCGCACGAACCAGCCCTCGTAACGCTGCGAAAGTTGCCCGGCATCGTCGCGCTCATAGGCGGCGTTGGCGGACAGGCCGACCGGCGCGATCGACCCCGGCCGCGCCGTGGCGCTGACGGTGGCGACGTGGTTCCAGCTGTCGCGGAAATAGTCGAGTCGAGGCTGATCGGCCGCCACGCTGCCCAGACCCGGCGTCTCGGCACGGGTATAACCCAGCCGGTAATTCGCACCGATCTGCACCGGCCCCGCCCGCGTGGTCAGCGAAGGCCCGGCAAAGACCGAATAGATTTGCGAGATGTTGGCGATATTGCCGACCAGCACGCCGGGCGCCTCGCCGCGAATGTCGGCGCGCGTCCGGGTCGCCAGCGCCCCCGCCTCCAGCCGCAGCTCTGGCGTGATGGCATAGGAGCCTCTCGCCAGCCCGCTATGGATATCCCCGCCCACGGCCCGGTCGCCCCAGCCGATGCGGTGTTCGTAGCGATAGCTGACCTGCCCCTGCGCCCGCGCGGTCTGCACCTCGGCATTCACGCCCGCCGCCAGCGTCGTATAGGTGACGGCATCGCCGCGTGTCAGGTCGGCAACCAGGCCTTGCCCGACCTCGACATAGGGGGCCAGATGCGCGCGGCGACGCTGCGGCACATTGGTACGCGCCCCGCGCCCATTGTCGCCCCGATCGGTGGCGGACGGCTCGGTCGAGCCATCGCCTTGCGCGGTGGAGGCGGCACCACCCGCGACCGGCACGCCCTGAACCTGTGCGGAAAGCGCGCCCGGCCAGGCGGCCAGCACCCAGACCAGACCGACAAGGGCGGGCCGCGTCACCGTCACGGCGCGCCGTCCTTGCCATATTTGCCGTAATAGCCGAACCGGCGGCTGCCCGGCACGAAGGCGACGCTGTTCAGCACCAGCTGGATATGGTCGCACGCATCGAGCAGCGCGATGGCGGCTCCGACTTCGCTTTCGGGCGTACGGTCCGCACGGACGACCATCATCACCTGCCCGGCCAGCATCGCCAACACCGAGGCGGGGGACGCCGCCAGCACAGGCGGCGAGTCGAAGATCACCAGACGACGCGGATTGGCCGACAACAGCCGCTGCACGACCGCGCGGGTGCGGGCCGAGGCGAGCAACTCGGTATCATTGGCGGTCCGGGTGCCGCAGGGCAGCACCGCCAGATGCGGCACATCGGTGCGCATCACCAGCGATTCGACATCGATGCTGCCATCGACCAGCGCATCGAGCAGCCCCGGCCCCTCGCTGAGGCCCAGCCGCCCCAACACATCGGGCTTGGCGACATCGGCGTCGATCAGCAACACCTCGGTATCGCGCTCCGCCGCCAGCGACAGGGCGAGGTTCACCGAGCAGAAGGTCTTGCCGTCCTGCGGCCGGGCCGAACAGACCAGCACGACCCGCGCCTTGTCCTCGTCGCCGCCCTCGACCAGCCGCTGGCTGGTGATGATCAGCTGGCGCTTGACCAGCCGGAACTCCTCGGCCAGCGGGCCGATCGGCGCGCCGGGCACGATCATGCCGTTTTCCGCCAGCATCGCGCGGTCGACCATCGCGACGTCGGAAAAGCCCGGACTATATTCGGTCGCCAGAAACTCGTCGTCGCCCGGCTGCGCCAGGAACTCCGCCGGAATGCCGCTCAACGAGGGATCGAACGGGGGATGGTCGGCATAGGACGGCTCAGGATCGTCATATGCCACCGGGCCGGGCGGCGCAGCGTCGACCGGCAGGGCGTCGATTAGAGGGGCGTCGACCGGCGGGGCGGGCGGCGTCCGTTCCGGTTCCTCGGCCAGCGGTGTGGGCGCGGGCGCGTCGGGCACGTCACGCACCTCGGGCACACGCACATAGGACTGGAAATCATAGACGTTCGCCGCGCGTTCGAGCAGCGACGGTTCCCGGCGGGGTCTGGTGGGTTTCACGTTTTCGTTCACGCGGCCATTCCCCGCTGCAATAGCTCGATAACCAGGACCAGCCCATAGGCCGCGCCCAGCGCCGCCGTCCCGCCGAGGAACAGTTTCAGCCGCTGCGCCCGCGCCGTCGCCTGGCCGCGCGTCACGACCTCGCCGATCGCGCCGATCACCGGCATGCCCATCGTGCGCTGGAGGGATTGCGGGGTGGTGAAGGTCTGGCGCAGCTTGGACAGGGCAAAGGCCGAGCCCACGCCCAGACCCAGCCCGGCGGCGAAGACCCCGGTCAGGAGCAGCAGGCGATTGGGTGCGCTCGGTGCGCGCGGATAGGTCGGCGGATCGATCACGCTGAACCGCATCGAGTCGGTCTGGTTCTGCGCCTGACCGCGCAGGGCCACTTGCTCACGCTGCCGCAGCAACTGGTCGTAACTGTCTTTCAGGACTTGATAATCGCGGTCTATCGCACCTTGCGCAGCGGCCGCCTCGGGATCGGTCGCCAAGCTGGCGTTCAACCGGTCGAGGTCGTTCTGCAACTGGCTCTTGCGGATCTTCAGGCTGGCGAGCTGCGACTGTTTTTCCGCCGCCATCGACTGGAGCGACATGTAGAGCGGATTGGGCTGCCCCCCTGCCACGCCCCCGGCGGGCTCGGCCTTGGCCGCGGCCTGTGCGGCGGCCAGTTGGTTGCGCAGCGCGATCACGTCTGGATGGTTTTCGGTATAGCCGCGCGCGCGGGCATCGGCGAGCTGGCCCTGGAGCGTCGCCAGCCGCGCTCGCGCCGGGCCGACCGCCGCGCCGCCGCCTTCGCTGACCGTGCGCGGGGTGGCGGCCAGCTGACCCTGTACCGCCGCGAAGCTGGACTGCGCCGCCGCCAGATCGCTGTCGACCTGCGCCATCTGCGAACGGGCCAGGCCGATCCGATCGGCGACCGATCCGCTGCCCGGCAGGCCGCCCGCGAACTGGTTCAGATACTGGGCGCGCTTGGCCTCGGCGATCTGGAGCTGTTTCTGCCGTTCGCTCAACTGCTTGTCGAGGAAGGTCAGGCTCTGATTGGTGGTGTTGCGATCGCCGAGCAGGTTCGATTCGACGAAGATGTCGATCAGCTTCTGCGCAACCTGCTGCGCCAGCTTGGGGCTGGACTGGGTGACGGTCAGCTGGAAGATGGTGTCCTGCTGGTTCTCGATCTTGATCGACTGCGCCAGCTGGGCGACCCGCGCGGCGACATCGGCGTCGCTCGACACCGTACTGGCCAGATCGGTGCCGCGCACGACCTTTTGCAGGTTGATCGCCGAGATCAGCGTCTGGCGGACCCGGTCGACCGAATCCATCTGGCTGTTCGGCCCGGTCGACATGCCGTCGGGCAGGATCTGCGAATTCTGGACCGCGATGCGCGCGCGGGATTCATATTTGCTGGGAATCTGGGCGACGAACAGCCACCCCAATATGCACACCGCCCATGCCACCGCCAGCGCCAGCCAGCGGCGTATCCATATCGCATGGAGGGCGATCCGGATCTCGTCCTGAATACTCGACACGCGCCCGCTGCCTCAGAACATCGATTCGGGGATGATGATGACGTCGCCCGGCTCCAGCCGGACATTCGCCGTCGAGTCCCCCTTGCGGAGCAGATCGTTGATCTGGAGCGCATATTCGCGTTGCTTGCCGGTCTCGCGGTCGGTGCGCACCAGCTTGGCCTTGTTGCCCGCCGCGAACTGGTTCAGCCCTCCCACCGCGATCATCGCGTCGAGCAGCGTCATATTGGCGCGGTACGGAATGGAGGCGGGCCGCTCGGTCGCGCCGACGATCCGCACCTGCTGGCTGTAGGTGCCCGAAAAATTCTCGACGATTACCGACACGATCGGGTTGGAGACATATTCGGACAGCGCCTTTTTCAGGTCGTCCTGCAACATGGCGGGCGTCTTGCCGACGGCGGGCATGTCGTTGACCAGCGGCGTGGTGATGCGGCCGTCGGGGCGCACCTGCACCTTGGTCGAAAGGTCCGGGTTGCGCCATACGAAGATGTTCAGGGTATCCAGCGGGCCGATGACATATTCCTCGCCCGGCTGTTCCTTGCGTGCGACATAACCGGCCGAGGGCAGCTCGGTCTTGGTCCCGGCCGTCGAACAGGCGGTCAGCGTCGAGGCGCAAAGGCCTGCGATCAAGAGGGGGCGGGCGAACGATGCCATGCGAATGGTACTCCTGAACCCCTCCTCTCCCAGGATACGGAGACGAAAGGCAAATTGCGCAATGTCGCTATGCCACCCAAGTGGTGAACAGAGCGTTATGCCGGTGCGCCGAGCGTCTCAGCAGCGGGGGGATGGCCAAGAAACGCCGAAGGGCTGGCGGTGGCTCCATAGGCCCCGGCCAGAAACACCGCGACGATATCGCCGACCTGCGCCACCGGGAGCGCGACCCGGTCGCCCAGCCGGTCGAGCGGGGTGCAGAGCGGCCCCACGACCGACACCGTCTCGACCGGCTCGGCCCCCATCGCATGGGCGACCGCCAGCGGATAGTTGCGCCGGACGACGGTACCGAAATTGCCACTGGCCGCCAGCTGGTGGTGCAGCCCGCCGTCGAGGATCAGGAAGGTCTCCCCCCCGCTGTCCTTGCGATCGATCACCCGCGCCAGATAGACGCCGGACTCGGCGACCAGCCAGCGGCCGAGTTCGATCGCGAAACGGCTGTCGCCCAGAATGGCGGGCCGGGTTGCCAGCGCCCGCTCCAGCGCCGCCCCGACCGTCTCCACCGGCAGCGGCTTGTCCCCTGCGAAATAGGGCACGCCGAACCCGCCGCCCAGGTTGACCAGTGGCGGCGTCGCCCCCGCTGCATCCGCCAGCCGCGCGGCGAGCGCGATGGTCGCCCCTTGCGTGTCGATGATCGCCTGCGGATCGAGCGCCTGGCTGCCCGCATAAATGTGGAAACCGCGCCAGTCGGCCCCCGCCACGATCAGCTCGCGGACCAGCGGCGGCACCCGCTCGGCATCGATACCAAAGGGCGAAGGGCGCCCGCCCATCTTCATGCCCGAGCCACGCAGTTCGACATCCGGGTTGACCCGGACCGCCAGACGCGGACGCACGCCCAGCCCCTCCGAGATGGAGAGCGCACGCCGCGCCTCACCCTCCGACTCCAGGTTGACTGTCACGCCCGCGCGGATGGCGGCGGTCAGTTCGGCATCGCGCTTGCCGGGGCCTGCGAAACTGACCGGCTTACCGAGCGGCGCGACCTTGGCCAGCTCGCCCGCCGAAGCGACGTCGAACCCGTCGACCATCGCCGCCATCGCCGCCAGCAACGGCACGAAGGGATTGGCCTTGATCGCGTAGTGAAGGTCGATCGACGGGAATGCCGCGCGAAACCGCGCGACGCGGCTGGCGACGATAGCCGGGTCATAGACGAAGACCGGCCCTTCCCTGCCCTCCATCCACGTCTCGGCGCTCCGCCCGGCGATGGTCAGCGCGCCGGTCTGGGCGGCGAATTCGGGGGGGATCGGCCCCATCGGCTTCATGACGCTCTATCCTTCTCGGCCCAGTCCCGGCGCAGCGCGGCGCGGTCGAGCTTGCCATTGGCGTTGCGGGGCAGCGCGTCGGCCCAGGCGATGTGCGACGGCTGCATGAAATTGGGAAGGTCGCGCTTCAGCCGCGCGCGCAAGCTTGGCTCCTGCACCGGATCACCGGCGAGGATCAGGACGATCGCCTGCCCCTGCGCTTCGTCGGCAATGCCGAACGCCACCGCTTCGCGTGCCTCGTGACCGGCCAGCGCGGCTTCCTCGACCTCCTGCGGGCTGATCCGATTGCCGGAAACCTTGATCATCTCGTCATCGCGCCCGACGAAGCGGAGCAGGCCGTCCGCCCCCTCGACCACCGTATCGCCCGACCAGACCGCGCGCGCATGATCCGGCGTCGGGCGGAAACGCTGCGCCGTCCGCTCGGCATCACGCCAATAGCCCTGTGCGACCAGCGGCCCGGCATGGACCAGCTCGCCCGGCTCGCCCGGTTCGGCCCGGCTGCCATCGGGGCGCAGCACCATCACCTCGGCAAAGGGAATGGCGCGGCCGATCGCATCGGGGTGCGCGTCGATCAATGCGGGATCGAGATAGGTCGAGCGAAACGCCTCGGTCAGGCCGTACATCGCATAGAGATCCGCCGCCGGGAATAAGGCCCGCAGCCCCCGCACCAGTCGCGGCGTCAATGCCCCGCCCGAATTGGTCAGCCGCCGGATCGAGGCGATCGCTTCCTCGGGCCAGTCGATGCCCAGCAACTGCGTCCAGAGCGGCGGCACACCCGCCAGCGTCGTCGCGCCGTAACGCACGACCGCCTTCACCACGTCACGCGGGGTGAGATAGTCGAGCGGCGCCACCGCGCACCCCGCGACCCAGGTCGAGAAAAGCTGGTTCTGGCCATAGTCGAAGCTGAAGGGCAGGACACCCAGCACCCGGTCGTCGGGCGTCAGCTTCAGATACTGCGCGACCGATATCGCGCCATACCAGAGATTGGCATGGCTCAGCATCACCCCCTTGGGCCGCCCGGTCGAGCCGGAGGTATAGAGGATCGCCGCCAGCGAATCCGTCTCCGCCGTCGAACGGGGCAGCGCATCGCCCTGTCCGGCCTCGGTCATCACCGCCACGCCGCCGGGCACATCGCCATCCGCCAGCGTCGCGGCGCGGGGCGCATGGGTCAGCAACATCGCCGCCCCGCTGTCGGACAGGATATGCGCAACCTGTGCGCGTTTCAGCAGCGGGTTGATCGGCACATGCACCAGCCCGGCGCGCGGTGCGGCCAGCGGCATCAGCGCGGATTGCCACGTCTTGGGCAGCCACGTCGCCACCCGTGCGCCGGGGGCAAAGCCCTGTGCCGCCAGCCATCCGGCCAGACGCGCGACCGCCTCCTCCGCCTCGGCAAAGCTCAGTCCGCCCTCACGGCCGAGCAACGCCGGGGCATCGCCCGCCCCGCGCAAGGCATGGTCGATCGGATACGCGGACGGATCGATGGTCATCGCGCCATCTATCAGTGCGGACAAGGCAAAGTCGAGCGGGCGCCCCGCAGTCGAGGATGCAATCAGCGTCGAGAATGAAAACCGGGCGCCAGCCCTCCCCCAACCCCCTCCCGCCTGCGGGAGGGGGCTTTGTCTGGCCGTGCGCTTGGCCCCCAAACCTCTCCCCTCCCGCAGGCGGGAGGGGTCGGGGGAGGGCATGGGTCTCATGCTCTTTCCCCAAATCCCACACCCGAACCGGCCGCAACCAATCAGCGTCAGGAAAGAGAAACCGAGCGCCGCCCCTCCCCCAAACCCCCTCCCGCCTGCGGGAGGGGGCTTTGTCTGGCCGTGCGCTTGGCCCCCACCTCTCCCCTCCCGCAGGCGGGAGGGGCCGGGGGAGGGCTTCGGTCTCATGCTCTTTCCTAAAGCACCACACCCGAACCGGCCGCGACCAACCAGCGTCAGGACAGGAAACCGAGCACCTCCCCTCCCCCAACCCCCTCCCGCCTGCGGGAGGGGGCTTTGCCTGGCCTTACGCTTGCCCCCACCTCTCCCCTCCCGCAGGCGGGAGGGGTCGGGGGAGGGCCTGGGTCTCCGACGCTTGCTCGGACACCAAACGTCACGCCAACACCCGTTGCCCAACGCCCCCCACCGCACTAACGCTGTCGCAAACATTACAAAGAGCAGGGCGACAGGGTTTGGAACTCCAGACAAACGGGCAAGTGGAAGCGGCAGTGCGCGGCGTACTGGCCGATGTGCTGGGTCTGTCGGCCGAGCGCGTGGACGGTTTCGACGCGGACACGCCGCTGTTCGGTGCGCTGCCCGAGCTGGACTCGATGGCGGTCGCGGGCGTGCTGACCGAGTTGGAGGATCGCCTGGGTATCCTGATCGAGGATGACGAGGTCGACGGTGAGATGCTGGAGACGTTCGGCCAGCTGGTCGCCTTCGCGCAATCCAAGGCGGGCGCTTGATCGACTATTATGACTGGCCCGGCGGGCGCGAGGCGATGGTGCGCTTCGGCCCGGCGCAGGGGCCGGTCGTGCTGGTTGCATTGCCCTTCTGGGAGGAAGCGAACCGGACGCGCAGCGTGGCGGTCGCGATGCTGCGGCGGCTGGCCGATCACGGCATCGGCGGCGCGCTGCCCGACTGGCCGGGCACGGGCGAGAGCCTGATCCCCACCGAGAATGCCAGCATCCTGCAATGGCGCGACGCGCATCAGGCGGCGGCGGAGGCGCTGGGCGACCGGCCCTGTTACGCCGTGTCGATCCGGGGCGGCGCACTGGTCGACGGCTTCGCGCTGCTGGCCGGGCGCTGGCACCTGACGCCGATGACGGGCGAAGCGGTGCTGCGCGACGTGATCCGGGTACGCGCGGCGGCGGGGCTGCGCGGCGACGAACATGGCGTGTTCGGCGCGGAGTCGCCGGTCCGGGTCGCGGGCAACCGGGTTTCCCCGCATTTCCTCGCCGGGCTGGCGGGGGCCGAACTCCACGACCAGCCGGGCGTGCCGCGCCGCGTCGTGCGGCTGGGCCATGACCGTGCCCCCGCCGACCGCGTGATCGATGCGGTCCCGCCCTGGCGCCGGGCCGAGCCGCAGGAAGACCCCGCACTCGCCGCCCTGCTGGCCGAGGATATCGCGCAGTGGATCGCGTCATGCGAAGGCTAATCTCCTTCCCCTGCGAGGGGGCGACGCTGATCGGCACGCTGGACGAAGCGGACCGCGACACCGGCCTGATGATCGTCTCCGGCGGCAACGAGCCGCGCATGGGCGCGCATCGGGGGCAGGCGATGCTGGCGGCACGGATCGCGGCCCATGGCTATCCGGTATTCCGCTTCGACCGGCGCGGTGTCGGCGACAGCGAGGGCGCCAATGGCGGCTGGACATCGAGCGGCCCCGATATCGCTGCCGCCGTCGACGCCTTTGCCGATGCCGCGAACCTGAGCCGGATCGTCGGCTTCGGCAATTGCGATGCCGCCGCCGCGCTGGCGATGTTCGGCGCGGACGCCGGGTTCGCCAAGGTCCTGCTCTCCAACCCGTGGTTGTCGGAGGAACCCGACGCGCTGCCCCCCGCCGCCGCAATCCGCCGCCATTATGCGAAGAAGCTGGTCAACCCGGCCGAATGGCTGCGGCTGGCGCGCGGTGCGGTCGATCTGGGCAAGCTGCGCCAGGGGCTGACCAAAATCGCCGCCGCCCCCCCGCCCCTCGACGCAACGGCCGCGCCGCTGATCCGCGCGATCCATGGCTGGGCCGAGGATGCGGCGATCATCGTGGCGCAGGGCGATGCGACCGGGGTCGCCTTCCGCGCCGCCGCACGCGGGCACGGCTTTGCCATCGAGACGCTGGCAACGGACTCGCACAGCTATGCCGATGCGATGGACGCGCTGGAAAAGGTGATCCTCGCCCATCTGGCGCGGGCCGGATCGGACGGAGCGACGCCTTTGCACGACGGGGACACGGAACTCGAAAATACAGATTAACGCGTTTTAAGATCAGGATTTTTTCCGGAACGCCTCCCTGCCCCGCCCATTGGATGGGGCAAGGAGAGACGGTCCATGAACGAACGCCCTACCCCACCCCAGCCCGAACAACAGCAGGACATGCCCGGCCAGACCGAGGCGATGGACCCGCGTCCCGACCATGGCGAACATAGCTATGTCGGCCATGGCAAGCTGACCGACAAGAAGGCGATCATCACCGGCGCGGACAGCGGCATCGGCCGCGCGGTCGCTATCGCCTTTGCCCGCGAGGGCGCGGACGTCGTGATCTCGTACCTGTCCGAAGACGAAGACGCCGCCGAGACCCAGCGGCTGGTCGAACAGGCGGGCCGCAAGGCGCTGCTGATCCCCGGCGATGTCAGCGATCCGGCGCATTGCCGCACCATCGTCGAGCGCGCCGTACAGACGTTCGGCCGCGTCGACATCCTGGTGAACAACGCCGCGCACCAGGCGAGCTTCCAGGCGGTCGAGGACATCAGCGACGAGGAGTGGGAAATCACCTTCGCCACCAACATCCACGCGATGTTCTATCTGGTGAAGGCCGCGCTGCCGCACATGGGCGAAGGCGCGTCGATCATCAACACGACCTCGATCAACGCCGACAAGCCCAATCAGCAGTTGCTCGCCTATGCGACGACCAAGGGCGCGATCCACAATTTCACCGCCGGGCTGGCCCAGATGCTCGCCGAGCGCAACATCCGGGTCAATGCGGTGGCACCAGGCCCGGTCTGGACCCCGCTGATCCCCTCCACCATGCCACCCGAAGCCGTAAAGAGCTTCGGCGAGCAGACGCCGATGGGCCGCGCCGCGCAACCCGCCGAACTCGCGCCCCCTTACGTCCTACTGGCGAGCGGCGAGGCCAGCTACATCAGCGGCGCGACCATCCCCGTCACCGGCGGCACCCCCTTCCTCTGATCCTCAACCCAAGGAGCGATGATCCATGGCTACCCTACCCAATGACGTCGTCGCGGCAGTGTTTGTCGCCGGGCTGAAGAACGCCCATGCCGTCGAGCATCAGGCGCTGGCGCTGATCGACCGGCAACTCGATCACCTGTCCAACTATCCGGATGTCGCCGATCACCTGCGGATGCATCGGGGCGAAACCGAACAGCAGATCGTCCGGCTGGAGGATATTCTCGACGGCTTCAACGAAAGCCGCTCAATGCTGAAGGACGCGGCGCTCAGCTTCTCGGGCAATATGGCGGCGTTGGGCCACACCTTCGCGCCCGACGAGATCCTGAAGAACAGCTTTGCCAACTTCGCCTTCGAGAATTTCGAGGCGGCCAGTTACAAGTCGCTCATCACCATCGCCGATGTCGGCGGCTTCGGCAGCGCCACGCCGCTGCTCACCCAGTCGCTGAACGAAGAACTGTCGATGGCGGCCTGGGTCGACGAGAACAACGCCGCGCTGACCCGCCGCTATCTCGAACGGCGCGCGGCGGGTGAAACCGCCAGCCACTGATTTCCCCCCATCACCGACCCAGCCCCATCTCCGACAAAGCGAGGCCGATCATGTATTATCACGACAAACGCCTGCAATATCCCGTCCGCTGTGAAAGCCCCGACCCCTTGTTCGCGCGTATGCTGCAACAGGCGATCGGCGGCGTGGAGGGCGAGATCCGCGTCTGCATGCAGTATTTCTTCCAGGCCTGGGGCAACCGTGCCCCGACGCCCAAATACCGCGACATGCTGCTCCATACTGCCACCGAGGAGATCGGGCATATCGAGATGCTGGCGACCGCCGTCGCGCTCAACCTCGACAAGGCGCCCGCCTCGCTTCAGGAAGAAGGCGCGGCGGACGGCATCGTCGGCGCGGTCATGGGCGGCGGCAATGCCCGCCACGCGATCGAGGGAACGCTGCACAAGCATATCCTGTCGACCGGACTGGCGGCGCATCCATCGGACTCAGACGGCGTGCCGTTCAACATGAGCCACATCTATGCCAGCGGGAACATTGCCGCCGACATGTATTGCAATGTCGCCGCCGAAAGCACCGGCCGCGTGCTGGCGACCCGCCTCTACAATGCCGCGCATGATCAGGGCATGAAGGACATGCTCCACTTCATGATCGCGCGCGACACCATGCACCAGGAGCAATGGCTGGCCGTGATCGAGGAACTGGGCGAACAGGCGTCGCTACCCATCCCCAACTCCTTCCCACAAGCGAAGGAGAGCCAGGATCACAATTACGACTTCTTCGTCACCTCGGTCGACGGCACCTATCCCGAGGGCCGCTGGACCCAGGGACCGAGCGTCGACGGCAGGGGCGAGTTCACCGTGTTCCGCAACGAACCGATGGGCGAAGAGCCGGTGCTCGGCCCCGCCCGTCCCGACAGCGGCGCCCAGGCCGAACAGATCGGCGAGCGGCCGGTCGCGTAGGCCGGTACATTCCTCCCCCTTGCAGGGGAGGAATAGAAGACCGCCCCGAACCGTTCGGTCCGGGGCGGTTTTCGCGTCAGGCCCCGACCGGTATCGTCTTGCCCGTCGTGCGGTCCAATGCCCGCGCGGTCAGCACGTCAAGCGCGGTGGCAAAGGCCACGAACCCGATCGCACCCCAAACCGCCTTCTCGCGCGGCGAACGACGCGCGGACACCGCCAGCGTCCCCAGATCGAGCAGATCGCCCATCACCCGGTTCCACACCCGCGCCGAATGGGCAGGCGCCTGGACCAGCCCGACCCCGGCGACGATCTCGCGCACGCCATAGGCTTTGACGGCTCCCGCCCCTCCCGGCACCGACAAACGGTCGGCGATGCGGCGGGAGGCAAGCAGTTCGGCGGCTCCCAAGGCGAGCGAGAACAGGCCAAGGCCCAGGCTGACGGATTTGGCGTTCATGATGGTTCCTTCATCGCTGTCATACGTCAAAGGCCAACGTGAACACGCCAGTGGCGGTCCATAAATCCATCCAGATCAATCAGTTGCCGGCACCGATACAGCAGGGCGGAACCGCTTTGCCCGCGAAATCCGGCACTTGCCTGCGCATTGCCACTCGGCCAGTCTGGCGCGATGATCCTCCCGCTTCTGCTCGCCGCCGCGACGCCCGCCGCCGCTCCCTCCCCCTCCCGGCTGAAGGCCGATGTCGAAGCCCTGGTCGGCTTCGGCACGCGCCACACCGCCTCCACCACCACCGATCCCAAGCGTGGCATCGGCGCGGCGCGCGACTGGGCGGCCAGGCAGTTCGAGACGATCGGCCAGGGCTGTAACGGGTGCATCACCGTGGAGCGGATCAACCGCCGCTTTACCGGTCCGCGCGCGCCGAACGGCGTGATGGTCGAGGATGTGCTGGGCATCCAGCGCGGGCGCGACCCGAACCGTGTGGTCATCGTCGGCGCGCATATCGACAGCCGCGTCACCGATGTGATGGACGCGACCTCGGACGCGCCGGGCGCCAATGACGATGCCTCGGGCGTGGCGCTGGTGCTGGAAGCCGCGCGCCATCTGTCGAAACAGCAGTTCGACGCGACCATCGTCTATGCGGTCTTCTCGGGCGAGGAACAGGGGCTGTGGGGCGCAACGCTGCTCGCCGACACGGCCAAGGCGCGGAATTGGCGCGTCTCGGCGATGCTCAACAACGATATCGTCGGCAACACGCTCGGCCAGGGCGGCGTGCGCGAGGCACGCTGGGTCCGCGTCTTTTCCGAGGGTATCCGCGCCTCGGAAGACCTGCCGCAACAAATCCAGCGGCGCGGCAATGGCGGTGAGGATGACGGCCCCAGCCGCGCGCTGGCCAAGGCGATCGACGGGGTGGCCGACAAGCTGGGAGGCCTCGACGTGTTCCTCGACCGGCGGCCCGACCGTTTCGGGCGCGGCGGCGATCACGAACCGTTCCTGAAGCTCGGCTATCCCGCCGTCCGCTTCTCGGTCGCCAACGAGGATTGGGACGCGCAGCACCAGGACCTGCGCAAGGAAGGGGCGGTCGCGTTCGGCGACACCATCGACAAGATGGACTTCCCCTATCTGGCGAAGGTGACCGCCATCAACATCGCCACGCTGGGCCGTCTGGCCGCCGCCCCGGCCGCGCCGGACAAGGTGACGATCAGCGGCGCGCTATCCCGCGATACGCAGGTCGAATGGGCGGCGGTGCCCGGCGCGGTGCGTTACCGCGTCCACTGGCGGCGCAACGACACCGCCCAGTGGAGCGAGTCGCGCGACGTGACAGAGACGAAGACGGTGCTGACCCAAGTGCCGGTCGACGACCATTTCGTCGGCGTCTCGGCAGTGGCGGCGGACGGCGCGGAGAGCCTCGTCACCTTTGGCGGCCGTTGAACGGCGATCGGTCGGATATGAAAAGGATGCCGCCCCGCGGGAGAGTCGGAGCGGCATCCCGTTTTCCAGCCCGGCGTCTCTCGGGCTGAAATCCCCCCTGGGGGAAGGCGTCAGCGACGGACCAGCGTGCTGCGAACGCGCGCGCGTCGCGGGGCAGAACGCACCACTTCGGTCGTGGTGGTCGTCGTCGTGGTAATGACAGGAGCGCCCTGTACCACAATTGTGGTAGCCGTGGGAGCCGGATAATAATAACCGTCCGCAAAATAACCCGCTTGCGGAGAGGGCAGCGCACCCGTCGTGCCCACCGTGGTCGTGGTGGTGACGGTCGTGCCGTCCCGCGTCACCACGCGCCGTCCCATGGCGGGCGGCGGCGGGGGCGGCGCATACGGGTCCTGATAGCTGTAATCGTCATAGCCCGGCTCCATGCGCTGCCCATGATCCTCGGCCCGGTCGATGGCATAGCCCGCCGCCGCACCGACGCCCGCACCGATCAGCGTACCGCCCAGGCGATTTCCGCGCCCGGCGATCAGATTGCCCGCCACGCCGCCCGCAGCCGCACCGATCGCGGCGCCACCCAGCCCGTTATCGCGCCGAACGGGCGGCGGCGGGGGCGCATAGGGTGCGCCGGCATAGTCAGGCATCCCGTCCCAATTCACGCCATATACGCTGTCATAGACCGACCCGCGCTGGTCGATCAGGACCGCATCGTCATAATAACGCGACCAGCGATAGCCGACCGGCGGCTGCGGCAGGGTATAGACCGCCCAATCCTCCACCCCGAAACGTCGATCGGTCCAATAGGAAGGCACGGTCATGCCACGCACCGGGCGGCGATAGGCGGGCCAGCCGCCGGGCGCGTTCGCCCCGCCCCACCAGCGTCCGCCGACCCGGCTGCCCCAGCGATTGCCCCGCGCGGGCGGTACGCCCACCGAGTCGGTCCGAACGACCGGCGCCGGCTCACGCATCGGCGCGGGCGGCCGCTCGGGGGCGAAACCGGGACGCGGGTAGCTCGCCCCCGCCTGTGCCAAGGCGGGCACGCTGGCGACCATGGAAAGGGTCAGGAGGATCAGGCGCGACGAGCTTCGCATGGCAAATATATTCCCCTGTTCAATACGGCGACGCCCCCCTCAACGCCGAAATCGAAACAAGGTTTGATATCAGCGCCCTGCCCCCCTCGATAGCGGCGCCGAAAGTCCCGAAACGGGTCAGTCCGCCATCGCCGCGAGACGCGGGGCGAGCAGCGCCATCAGCGCCTCGCACCCCGTCTGATCCTCTTCGTCGAACCGGCCGGGCTCGGGGCTGTCCAGGTCGAGCACGCCGATCACCGTGCCGTCGAGCAGGACCGGCACGACCAGCTCGGACCGGCTGGCGGCGTCACAGGCGATATGGCCGGGGAAAGCATGGACATCGGCCACGCGCTGCCTCCGCGCTTCCGCGACGGCCGTGCCGCACACGCCCTTGCCGACCGGAATACGGATGCACGCCGCCTTGCCTTGAAACGGCCCGAGCACCAGCTCGCCACCGACCATGCGGTAGAACCCGGCCCAGTTGAGATCGGGCAGATATTGCCAGATGAGCGAAGCGGCATTGGCCATGTTGGCGACCGCATCCCCCTCCCCGGCGGTCAACGCGTCGAGCGCGGCGTGGAGGTCCCGGTAAAGCTCCGCCTTCGATCCGGCGGCGATGTCGAACTGGTACATGGTGCGGGATGTAGGACGGTCCGACCTCCGCGTCATCCCCGCGCGATCACTTTCGATTCAGGGTGAAGACAGCTCATCTCCCCTCCCCTTCGGGGGAGGGGAGATGAGCGATCAGAGCGCCAGATCGGGATGCCGGTTCGGGCTGACCCGCGTGGCTTCGGGGCGCGGCGCTTCCGTGGTCGAGGGTGCGCTGACCGGCGGCGGGGCGAGTGCGAGTTGCAGCGTCTCGGCGGTCGCCGCCCATTCATGCGCCAGCAAATCGCGATCCTCGTTCAGCGCGGTGCCATAGCTGGGCACGATCTCGCGGATCTTGGCCTGCCAGGCCGGGGTCGCGAGGCGATCGGGGAAGACCTTCTTGATCAGGTTGAGCATGATCGACGGCGCGGTCGAGGCGCCCGGCGACGCGCCCAGCAGCGCCGCGATCGAGCCGTCCTTCGACGCGACGATTTCGGTGCCCAGCTTCAGCACGCCGCCCTTTTCGGGATCGCGCTTGATGATCTGCACCCGCTGCCCGGCCTGCCACAGCCGCCAGTCGCCGTCCTTGGCGTTGGGGAAATATTCCCGCAGCGCGTTCATCCGGTCTTCCTGGCTCATCATCAGCTGACCCGCCAGATATTCGACCAGCGAGAACTCGTCCCAGCCGACCGACAGCATCGGGCGGAAATTGTCGAGCGTCACCGACTTGGGCAGGTCGAAATAGGACCCTTCCTTCAGGAACTTGGTCGAGAAGGTCGCAAACGGACCGAACAACAGCACCTGCTTGCCGTTCAGATAGCGGGTGTCGAGATGCGGCACCGACATGGGCGGCGATCCGGTCGAGGCCTTGCCATAGACCTTCGCCATGTGGCGTTTGGCGATGGCGGGGTTCTCGGTGACCAGGAACGATCCGCCGACTGGGAAACCGGCATAGTCGTCGCCCTTGGGAATGCCCGACTTCTGGAGGATGGGGAGCGCGCCGCCGCCCGCGCCCGCAAAGACGAAGCGTGCGGTGATGATCCGCTTTTCGTCGGTCTTGCGATCGCGCGCGGTCACGCGCCAGCTGCCATCGGCATTGCGCTCGAGCGAGCGGACCTCATGACCGGTGGTCAGCGCCACGCCCGGCTGCCCCTGGAGCGCGCGGATATATTGGCGCGTCACCTCACCCCATTCGCAATCGGTGCCCAGCACCGATCGGGTCGCGGCGATTTTCTGCCCCGCCTTGCGCCCCTCGATCATCAGCGGCACCCACTGGGCGATCTGGCGCGGATCGGTGGTGAACTCCATGCCCGAGAAGAGCGGACTGGCGAGCAGCGCGGCATGACGCTTCTGGAGGAAGGCGACATTCTCGTCCCCCCAAACCAGGTTCATGTGCGGGGTCGAGTTGATGAAGCTGCGCGGGTTCTTCAACACGCCGGTGCGCAGCTGGTGGCTGAGGAACTGGCGCGTGACCTGGAACTGTTCGTTGATCTCGATCGCCTTCTTGATCTCGACCTTGCCGTCCGCTTCGTTGACCGGCGTATAGTTCAGCTCGCACAGCGCCGAGTGGCCGGTGCCCGCATTGTTCCAGCCGTTGGAGCTCTCCTCCGCCACCTTGTCGAGCCGCTCGACCATCTCGATGGTCCAGCTCGGCTCCAGTTCGCGCAGGAGCACGCCCAGCGTCGCGCTCATGATGCCGCCGCCGATCAGCAGGACGTCGACCTTCTGCTCCGAACCTGCCGCTTCCGCCGCAAAGGGCGCAACCGCCGCCGTGGTCGCGGCCAGCGCGGAGCCCATCATCGCGCGCCGGGAAATGCCGCCCTGCGGGGCAGCTTCGGAAGCGTGCGTCCGGCCGCGCTGGTTTCGATCGTCACTCTGCATGTTCGACGCCTTCTCGATAGGGCTCATCCGTGCTGTCGGCGATCCATGGTCGCGACGAACGGCATGGCCACGATGTCCAAATTCGGGCGCCCCCCTTCCGCCAGCCGCGATCACGCGAGCAGAAAAGCGGCCGCAACCGGCCTTCCGATCCTCATCCTAACGTTCGATTTCATGTACCTGTCACACCGCATAGCCGAGTCTTACTAGCTGTCCATGTCGGGCCATTTCCCCTCTTACCGGCTTTGTCGGCGCAATCGGGAGGACAGTCGTGGTCCATTCATACCGGTTTATCAATAATGCATCTCAATATATTCATGACCGTCGAGATCGTGCTGTTTTCCGCTCACCCCTTCGGACGATTGTTCCGCAAACCGCTCAAAATGCCATAAGCAGCCCGCTTGCACGGCCCGCCATATTGTCCTACAAATCTGTCCAGAAAAATTTCAGGAGAGGGCGTGCCCGCCGTGCCATCAGACGTGACGCCCGCCTATATCGCGATCGATTGGGGTACGACCAACCGGCGCTGCTATGTCATCGCCGCCGATGGTACGATGCTGGACACGGTGCGCGACGATCGCGGCGTGCTGGCGATGAAGGCGGAGGATTATCCGGCTGAAATCGCCGCGATCCGCGCGCGTTTCGGCGAACTGCCGATCATCGCGGCGGGCATGGTGGGTTCGACACGCGGCTGGCGCGAGGCGGCCTATGTCCCCGCCCCCGCCGATCTCGCCAGCCTGGCGCGGGCCGCGACCCGGATCAAGGAAGCGGATGTCACCATCGTCCCCGGCGTCTCGCTGCTGACCGAAACGCGGGCCGACGTCATGCGCGGCGAAGAGGTGCAGGTTCTGGGTGCCGTCGCGGCGGGCCTCGCTCCTGCCGATGCGCTGTTCGCGCAGCCCGGCACGCACAACAAATGGGTGCATGTCGCAGGAAGCCGGATCACCGACTTCGCCACCACCATGACCGGCGAGTTGTTCGCACTGGTCAAGGGGCATGGCATCCTGGCCGGGATGCTCGACGGTCCGGTCGCGGACGGCCCCGCCTTTCGCGACGGCCTGGCGCGCGGCAGCGGTGCCTGCGACCTGACGGCGGCGCTGTTCGGCGTGCGGGCCTCGGTGCTGCTCGGCCGGATCGCGGCGGAGGACGCGGCGGCCTATGCCAGCGGGCTGCTCATCGGCAGCGACATCGGCGCGGTTCCCGATATCGAGGGCGGCACCGTCCATCTCTTGTCGAGCGGCCTGCTCGCCGACCTCTACACCATCGGGATCGAGGCGCGTGGCGGCACCGTCGTCGCGCTCGACAGCCATGCCGGTTTCCTTGCCGGACTTCACGCCATTCGGGAGCATTTGTCATGACCGACCCCGCCCAGAGTTTCGCCAAGGCCTTCGCCGCCTGCCCGCTGGTCGCCATCCTGCGCGGCCTGACGCCGGACGAGGCGATCCCAGTTGCCGACGCGCTGGTCGAGGCGGGCTTCACCCTGATCGAAGTGCCGCTCAACTCGCCCCAACCCTATGACAGCATCGCGGCGATCGCGGCGCATGTCGGCGACAAGGCGATCGTCGGCGCAGGGACCGTGCTGACCATCGAACAGGTCGACCGGGTCAAGGCGGCGGGCGGAACCCTGATCGTCTCGCCCAACACCGATGTCGAGGTCATCGCGCACAGCGTCGCGCAAGGGCTGATCTCGCTGCCCGGCTATTTCACGCCGTCCGAGGCCTTTGCGGCCCTCAAAGCCGGTGCGCATGGCCTGAAGCTGTTCCCGGCCGAGGGTGCCTCGCCCACCTTCCTCAAGGCGCAGCGCGCCGTCCTGCCGCGCGATGTCGCGGTGCTGGCGGTCGGCGGCATCACCCCCGACAACATGGCCGAATGGCGCGCACACGGCGCGGACGGGTTCGGCCTGGGCTCCAACCTTTATCGCGCGGGCAAGCCGGCGGCGGATGTCGCCGTGTCGGCGCGCGCTTATGTCGAAAAGGCACGCTGATACCGATGACCGACACGATCCGTCTCGCCCTGGTCGGCATGGGCAAGATCGCCCATGACCAGCATGTCCCCGCCATCGCCGGCAACCCGGCCTTCGAACTGGTCGCGACCGTCAGCCGCTCGCCGGGCGGCGTCGAAGGCGTGCCGCATTTCCACGACATCGACGAACTCGCCAAGAGCGACATCACGATCGATGCGGTGGCGCTGTGCACCCCGCCACAGGTCCGCCACGCCATCGCCGCCGCCGCGCTGGCGAACAACTGGCACGTCTTCCTCGAAAAGCCGCCGGGTGCGACGCTCGCCGAAGTAGCGGTGCTGGAGGAACTGGCGGCCAAGGCCAACCTCACCCTGTTCGCCAGCTGGCACTCGCGTTACGCGCTGGGCGTCGAGCCCGCGCGCGAATGGCTGTCGGCTCGCAAGGTGACGTCGGCCGCGATCACCTGGCGCGAGGATGTCCGCCAATGGCATCCGGGCCAGGCGTGGATCTGGGAAGCGGGCGGCTTCGGCGTGTTCGATCCGGGCATCAACGCGCTGTCGATCGCGACGCACATCATGCCCCAGCCCTTCTTCATCGAGCGCGCGACGCTGGATTTCCCCGCCAATCGCGACGCGCCGATCGCCGCCGACGTCGCCTTCCGCACCACGGACGGCACGCCCGTCACGCTCGACCTCGACTGGCGGCAGGAAGGCCATCAGAGCTGGGACATCGTGGTCGAGACGACCGACGGCACGCTCAAGTTGGCCGAGGGCGGCGCGGTGCTGACCTTGCCAGACGGCTCGACCCCGCATCAGGAAGAAGGGCTGCACGGCGAATATCCGGGGCTGTACGCGCGCTTTGCCGAACTGGTGCAGGGCGGCCGCTCGGATGTGGACATCGCCCCGCTGCGCCACGTCGCCGACGCCTTTATGCGCGGCAAGCGGCGTGAGGTGGAAGACTTCGTGGAGTGACCCAGTTTAGGTCGGTCCCTTGCACTTCGACTTCGCTCAGTGCGAACGGCGGTGGTGGATTGATCCCGACCTCCGTTCAGCCTGAGCGAAGTCGAAGGCCACGTGAGCGCTTTGCAAAAAATAAGGCCGGTTGTCCGAAGGGACGACCGGCCTTTTCAGTTCAGGGGTTGGCGAGGTGCCGAAACACCTCGCCGGAGGAAGGTCAGAAGGTGATCGTCGTGCCGATCGCAAGCTGGCGACCCAGCGCGTCATAACGCTGCGGCGCGGTGTTCGAGCGCGACAAGGCGACCTGGTACGAGTTCGGGATGATCGGCGGCGTCTTGTCGAACAGGTTGTTCGCGATGATCCGGAAAGCGAACTTGCGTGCGATGTTCCAGGTCAGCGCCAGGTCGAAGAAGCTCTGCGGCGCGATGCGGGCGAACGTGTTCTGGAACCGCTCCGGCGTGCCGCCGATATCGGCATTGCCCGAATTGTTCGCGGTGGTCAGCGAGCCGGTATAGCGCCAGTTGAACGAGGCATTGAACGTCCGGTCCGGCGTCGTCCAGGTGGTGCGCAGCGTGTGCGCCCATTTCGGAACCAGCTGCCCGCACGAGATGCCGTTCGAGAAATAACCGGCGCAGTTATACTGGCTGCGCAGCGGCGAGTCCTGACCACCGGCCAGCGTCGACAGCGAGCCGTTGAAGCCCCAGTCCAGGCGGCCCGCGCCGTTCAGGTCCAGCGAATACTGGCCCTGGAAGTCCCAGCCATTGGCGAGCGTACGGTAATAGTTGGTCGTGCCCTGCCGCACGAAGCCGGTCGAGGGATTGCCCGCCGGTGCATTGCCGATCGAACCCGTCACCGGATCGCGGACGATGCCGTTGCAGAAGAATGGGTCGCCGTTCGACGCCAGACAGCCCTGCAGATAATAATCCGCGCCGTTATAGCCCAGCGAGTTGACGATCCGCACCTGATAGCGGTCGACCGAGAAGACCAGACCCGGAATGAAGCTGGGCTTCACGACGAGGCCATAGGTCAGGGTATAGGCGGTTTCGGGATCGGCGGTGAAGCCACCCGAACGCGTCGTGCACCCCTCGGTCGGGCAGAGCAGCGAGGCACTGCCGTACAGATTGTCGGCCAGTCCGGTCTTGCTGCACAGCTCGCGCGAGCCGAGCGGCGTGGTCGTCACGGTGCCATCGGGCAGCGTGCGCGATACGGGGGCGCAGAAATCGGCGAGGGTCGTGTTGCGGCCGAAATTGACCTGGGTCGCCTGGCGGATCTCGATCACCGTCGGCGCGCGCTGTGCCTTGTTGTACGATGCGCGGAAGGTGATGTCGGCGACCGGCGCGTACAGACCCTCGATCTTCCAGGTCGAGAAGCTCTTGGGGTTGGAGCTGTACTTCGACACGCGGAAGCCGCCATTGGTCTGCAACAGATGGGCGAACGGCTTGTTCTGGATCAGCGGCGCCTGAAGCTCGATATTCGACTCCCAGACGTCCTGCGACAGCCGGGCGTCCTGATCGCCGAACTGGTCGACAAAGCCCGCATCGGCGGTCGAGATGAGCCGGTCCTTGCGATATTCGGTGCCCAGCGACACGGCCAGGCCATCCTCGGCCCAGGGGCTCTTGATGCCATAGGTGGTCAGGTCGCCGTTCACGACCGCGATCGCGTCGAAGAGCTGGGTGATCGTCCGCCGCTGGCCGGTGGCACCGCTGGAGAACAGATAGTTGGTCAGCGCATTGCTGCCCGACCCCGCCCGGAACGCGTCGAAGGGGATGCAGGACGGATCGGTGCCGTTGACCACCGAACGACAGGTCGGGGTGCCGTTGACGTTGACGACGTCGAGCGCCCGGTTGACCCGGTCGTTCTGCGACGTCGGACCGAGATACCAGTCCTGCTGGTTGCGGGCATAGACGCCGCCCACATCATAGGACCAGGCCTCGCCGATCTTGCCCCGGACGCCGCCGGTCGCACGGAAGCCCATATTGACGAAGCGGTCCGCCTGGGCGGGCTGTCCGTCGAAGCGATAGCGCACGTCGAGCGGCACATAGCCGGTCGTGCCGGTGCAGCCCAACGCACCCGCCTGTCCCGCCGACAGGAAGGGGTTGTCGCAATTCACCTGATAGGGCGTGGTGCCCGCCACGGTGTAGGAATAGACCCGGCGCGGCGTCGGGTTCTCGGAGGTGTCGCGGAACCAGATGCCGTCGCCATAGATCTCGACCTCGGGCGCGATCTTCAGGTTGACGAAGCCGCCCGCCGTGTAGCGCTCATTGGCACGCTGGAAGGACACATCGTCATAGGGGTTGGCGGCATTGCCCGCCCCCGGGCCCCAGGGGACGAAGCTGCGCGTGCCGTCCGGATTGTTCACATATTGCGCGTTGGCGTTGGGGCCAGAGGTGGGCGAGACGAAGCCGCTGCGCGAATAGGTGGACAACGGCGAGCAGGACAGCGCCGAATCCTTGGTCAGCTGCGCGACCGGGCACGCGGCATAGGAGCGCGCGCCGTTCTGGACCAGGTCGGCCTGGCGATAGTTGAAGAAGCCCGAGACGTTCAGCCGGTCGTCGAGCAGCTTCTTGCCCGCCGTCACCGTGATGTCGGAACGCCCGCCGTCATTGGTCAGCCCGCGCGGGCTGCCGAACCCGGCCGCGCTGGCGATCGGGGTGACGATGTTGCTGGTGTTGTTGTGGTTGTAGAAATTATAGTTGCCGTCGAGGCGAAGCCCCTCGAAATCCTTGCGCAGGACGAAGTTGACGACGCCCGCGATCGCGTCCGAGCCATAGACCGACGAGGCGCCGCCCGACAGCACGTCGACACGCTCCAGCAGGCTGGCCGGGATGATGCCCGTATCCTGGCCGTTCTGGGTGCCCAGACGCTTGCCGTCGACCAGTACCAGCGTCCGCTCGAAGCCCAGGCTGCGCAGCTTGATCCGCTGGCGACCGTCCGAGTCCGCATAGTTGGACTGGGCGTCGGGGGCGACCTGCGGCAGGCGGTTCAGCACTTCCTCGACGTTCAGCGGCGCCTGGGCCTGGATATCCTGGCGCGTGACCGAGGTGATCGGCGCGGCGGAGGCGAGATTGGGGCGGACGATGCGCGTGCCGGTGACGACGACCTCGCCGCCGCTCGACGCCTGCGGCGTACCGCTGATCGCGGCGGAGCGGGTCTGCGCGGCGTCGGCGCTGATCGAGGCGTCGGTGTTATCGTCCTGGGTGGTGCCGTCCTGCGCGGCGGTCGATCCGACCTGCTGCGCGGCGGCGGGTGCGACGAGCATCAAGGAGGCGGCGGAAAGCGCCAACCACGATGCGGACTGCTGGATTCTCATGAGGTCTCCCCTTCATCCCGGCCGATGGGATGCCGGGTAGAGGGAAAGGACAATGTTTTTGGCCCATATGGTCAATACCTAATGCATACCTATGCATCACCCATCGCTACATTCATCGGCCGGTGTCACCAGAAAGACACAATTTAAAACGATTTCAATGTCTTGGGTTAAGCTCCAGAAATGTTTCGACACAGTGCCGAGATATATTTGCTGAGACGGATCGACGCTCTCTACCATTGATTCGGTCAAGTGGTTCCATATCGGTTGCCCCACCCCTTGCGGCTTTGGCTTTCCCCCCGCAGTATCCGCCTCGAGAAGAGGGTCGAGACGACCCGTCGGGGATGGAGCATATCATGCAGGACGAACGACGCGCTTTTCTGGGCGGGATCGCCTCGTTGGCGGGAATTGGGGCCGGGATCGGGGCCGGGCTCGCCGCGCCGGTACGCGCGCTGGCCAAGACGGCGGCGACGGCAGGCACCGGGTCCGATGCCGTCATCGTGTCGACCTGGGACTTCGGCGCCCCCGCCAATGACGCCGCCTTTGCCAAGGGGCGCAGCGGCGGATCGCTGATCGATATGGTCGAGGCAGGCGTGATGGTCCCGGAGGCCGATCCGAACAACCATTCGGTCGGCTATAGCGGCTATCCCGATCGCGACGGGCATGTGACGCTGGACGCGGTCATCATGGACGATGCAGGCGGCGTCGGCGCGGTCGCCGCTTTGGAGGATACGGTCCACGCCATCTCGGTCGCGCGCGCGGTGATGGAACATACCCCCCACACCTTCCTGGTCGGTGAAGGCGCGACGCGCTTCGCCCGCGACCGGGGCTTTCCGCGCGTCAACCTGCTGACCCCGGAAGCGGAAAAGGCGTGGCGCGACTGGCTGAAGACGCAGAACTACAAGCCCGTCGCCAATAGCGAGACCGGCACCTATGGCGCGGGGCGGCCCGGCACGCCGGGCGGTGCGCTGGACCATGACACGATCGGGATGCTTGCGCGCGATGCCAGCGGGCGGATGGCGGGCGCCTGCACCACGTCCGGAATGGCGTTCAAGATGCGCGGGCGCGTCGGGGACTCGCCGCAGGTCGGCTCGGGCCTCTATGTCGAGCGCGGCGTGGGCGGTGCGACCTCCACGGGGCTGGGCGAGGAAGTTACCCGCACCGTCGGCACCGCGCGCGTCGTCGCCTCGATGCGCCACGGCATGAGCCCGCAGGCGGCATGCGAGGAAGCCGCCAGGCATATCGCCTCGCTGCGCGGCGATGCGATCAAGGGCGTACAGGTCGGCTTCCTGGCGATGGATACGCGCGGGCGGATCGGGGCCTTCTGTCTGTTGCCCGGCTTTACCTATGCGGTGACGGATGCGGCCGGAAAGACGCGGGTGGAAAAGGCGCCGTCGCTGTTCAAGGCCTGAGCAATCCTCCCCGGCACGGGGAGGTGGCAGCGCAGAGCGCTGACGGAGGGAGGCTTCCGCAAGGGATGGTCTTTGCCGCACGCCCCCTCCACCACCGCTTCGCGGTGTAGGGACGAGATTGTGCCCCCAGCACAATCTTGCCTTGCCGGGGGCAAGGCAAAGTCCCCACACCTCCTCCCCGTGCCGGGGAGGATCAGTTGGCCTCACCCCCATCGGCGATCAGCGCGTTCAGATCGCGCAGCGCCTTGACCAGCCCCAAACCGCGCGGCCCCGCGATATAGCGCGGCGCCCATTCCGGCTGGAACTTCTCCTTGTAGGCCCGCAGGCCCCGGAAGCCGTAGAAACGCTCGCCATGCCGGAACACCAAGGCCGCGATCTTCGCCCAGGTCGGTCCCAGCCGCCGCCCGTCCACACCCGATAGCGGCGCCAGACCCAGCGCGAAGCGGCCATAGCCTTGCCGCTGCCCCCACAGCATCAGCTCGACGAACAGATAGTCCATGACGCCGCCGGGGGCATCCTCGACATGGCGCATCAGGTCGACCGACAGCTCGCGCCGATCCCCGGACTTCCAGATATTGGCAAAGGCGACGATCCGCCCCTCAACCCGCACCACCGCACAATCGGTCAGCGCCAGATAGGCCGGGTCGAACCGCCCCAGGCTGAACCCCTTTTCGCCATGCCCCTTTTCCAGCAGCCAGTCGTCGGACACGGCCTTCAGTTCGGGAAGGATCGTTGCCACGTCGGCGGCGGGCAGGATCGCGAAGCTGGCATTCTCGCGCGTGCGGAAGCGATTGAGCGTCTGGCGAAGACCGCGCATCCGCCCGCCCTCCAGCGCGAAGGTCGAAAGATCGATCAGCGCCTCTTCGCCATATTTGATGATCTGCAACCCCATCTCGATCGCGATCTCGAGTCCGTCGGGGGTGATCTGATAGAGGAGCAGCCTGCCTTGCGCCGCGTCCGCCATCGTCCGCAGCTGCCACAACAGATCGGCCCAGGCGGCACGCGGGCCGACGGGATCGCCCATAGCGATCCAGCTGGTGCCGCGCACCTGATACATCACAAAGGCATCGCCCTCGGGCGAGAACAGGAACCGCTTGTCGCCCAGCAGCGCCAGCGCGGCGTCGGTCCGCTCGGCCTGTTCGACCACGCTGAGCACCTGCTCCATCGCCGGATGGTCCATCTCGCCCGGCGGGGCCGCCAGGAACAGCCGCCACAGCCCCGCCCCCGCCAGCATCACCGCCAAGCCCAGCCCCGCGCGCAGGAAACGCGACGCGTCGTCCGACAGCGCGAACCGCCACCAGAGCGCTTCCTGATAATCGACATGCTTATAGGCGAAAAAGCCGATCCACCCGGTTCCGACGATCACCACCGCGACGCTGAGCAGCCAGGCGGGCGACAGCGGCCGTGCGACCAGCGAGGTGCGCCGGTAAAAGGCCTTGCGGCTCATCTGGAGGAGGAGCGCGATGCTCAGGCAGACCGCCGCTTCCTCATAATCGATACCCTTGGCCAGCGAGAAGACCGCCCCCGCGACCAGCAGCGCACGCGCCGCCAGGCTCGCCCCGTCGAGCCGCCGGTAGAGCCCCGGCGCCAGCAGCAACAGGCCGGTGCCGACCAGGCTGGCAGCGAAGTGCGACGCCTCGATAAAGGGCAGCGGTACGATATGGACGAGCTGGTGCACGCGCTGCGGAATGGCGGGCAGCGACCCCGACAGCAGCAGGATCGCCCCGCCGCCGAAACAGGCCGCGCTCAACACGGTCGGCGCGATGCCCAGCAGCACCCGGCGCAGGTCACGCAGCGCCCGGATCGGCCGCCGCCGCACCTCGTCCCAGGCCAGCAGCGCGATACCCAGCGCCAGCGGGGCGAGGTAGTAAAGGACGCGATAGGCGATCAGCGCGGCGAAGAGTGCGGTCCGGTCGACCGGCACCGTCGCCAGCACCACCGCCTCGAACACCCCGATGCCGCCCGGCACATGGCTGACCAGCGCGACGATGATCGCCAGCGCATAGGCGAGCAGGAAGGCGGGCAGCAGGTCGATCGACGCACCCGGCAGCAGCACGAACAGCGCCGAACTGGCACAGGCGAGATCCAGCGAGGCGATCCCGATCTGCGCCACGGCTTGCGCAGGCGTGGGCAGCGGCACGCTCCACGCGCGCCAGCCGATCCGCTGTCCGGGCCGTAACGCGCACAGCAGGATCAGCCCCAGCGCCCCCGCCACCACCGCACCGCCCAGCCAGCGGACGACGCCTTGGCCCAATACGAAATGCTCGACGGTGATCGGCCCCTCATGGAACAACAGCCCCAGCCCGGTGACGGTGAACACCCCGAACCAGAAGGTCGCGCTGGCGATGGCGATGACCCGCGCGATGTCCGGCCCGTCCAGCCCGGCTGCGGCATAGACGCGGTAGCGCGCCGATCCGCCGGTCAGCAGCCCCAACCCCAGATTGTGGCTGAGCGTATAGCTGGTGAAGGAGGCGGTCGCCGCCGTGCGCCAGCGCAAAGGCCGCCCGATGACGCGCAGCGCGATCACGTCGTAGAAGGTCAGCGCGATATAGCTGGCGACGGTGAAGCCGACCGACACCATGATCTGGCGCGGGTCGATCGCGTAGAAAGCGGCGCGGACGTCACTCAGGCGAACCGTCCGGGTCAGGTGATGCAGCGCCGACAGGCCAAGCGCGACGAGCAGCAGGACCGCACCCGCCGCCAGATAACCGCGCCGCGCCTTCGCATAGGCAAGGACCCGGTCGACCATCGACGCCAGCTTGGAATGCGTCGTCACCGGGCCGCCCATCTCGCGATCGTCATGATCCGACCGCCTGTCATATCCGCCCCACTCGCGTCCATCTCACTTGCTTTTCGGCCCCCAGATACCCCGGCCGGACAGCGGCATAGAAGCGTTGCCGCCCCCGCCGCCTTACGGGGCCATGACAAGTTCGTCATCCACTCATCCCGCCCTTCATGACAGAAGCGTCATGCTTCGCCCACCCTTCCCTCAGGTGGTGTAGGGTAGGACGGTGACGTGAACGCATCGCCTTTCTCCGTCGCGAAAACAGGGCTGGCCCTCCCCGTGCCGGGGCGGCGCGTGCGCGATCGGGGGCCGCGATGAAAAGCCTGCGAATCGTCGGCTGGAGCGCGGGGATGGCGGCGCTGATCGGCGGAGCGGCCTTTGCGCTGCTGGTCGGGCATATGCCGCTTCATGCCGGGCCGCACCGTCCCTCGACGCTGTACGGCGCGACCTTCGCACCCGTCGCGGAGGGACGCCCGGGCCTGGTCGTCACCAGCCTGCGCAGCGATGTCGACGACGATGCCGCGGCTTTGGTCAAGCCGCCGCTGCGTGTCGGCGACATGGTCCTGTCGGTCGATGGCCACCCGGCCACGTCCTTCGCCATGTTGCGCGACGAGGCCGCGCTGGCCAGCGACACGCCCATGCATCTTCAGGTCGCGCGCGACCATGGCCTCGTCACGATCACGCTGCTAAGGAGCGGCTCGGGAGGACAGCGTGGCCAACAGGATTTTGCTGATCGAAGATGACCGCTCGACGGCGGATTACATCGCCAACGGCTTGCGGGAAGAAGGTTTTCTGATCGACCATGCGGCCAATGGCCGGGACGGCCTGTTCCATGCGACCGACGGCACCTATGACTGCATCATTCTCGACCGGATGCTGCCCGGGATGGACGGCATGTCGGTGCTGGCCGCGATCCGTGCGGCGGGGATCGAATCGCCGGTCCTGATCCTGTCGGCCCTGTCCTCGCCCGAGGACCGGGTGGCGGGCCTGACCTCCGGCTCGGATGACTATCTGACCAAGCCCTTCGTCTTTGCCGAATTGCTGGCGCGCGTCCGCCTGCTGATCCGGCGCGGCGGGACCACCGGCAATGCGCCGCAGACCAAGCTGGTGTGCGACGACCTGGAGATGGACCTGCTCGCCCACCGCGTCCGGCGCGCGGGCAAGCCGATCGACCTGCAACCGCGCGAATACCGGCTGCTCGAATATCTGCTCCAGCATGTCGACCAGGTCGTGACCCGCACCATGCTGTTGGAGGGCGTGTGGGATTTCCATTTCGACCCCAACACCAACGTCACCGACGTGCATATCAGCCGGTTGCGCAAGAAGATCGACGAAGGATTCGCCCGCCCGCTCCTGCATACGGTGCGCGGTTCGGGCTATAAGCTGGGGGTCGAGAAATAGCACCGGCGGTCCTCCGCTCGACCACGCTGCGGTTCGCGCTGCTGGTCTTCGCGCTGCAACTGATCGGTGCAGGCGCGATGGTGGTCATGGTTCGCCACCTGACCCGCAGCGAGATCACGGCACAGGCCGAGGATGCCGCCAGCGACTTGCGCGACGAACTGGCGGGTATGTGGCTGTCGGGCGGGCAAAAGGCCGTGCGCGCAGCGGTCGACCGGCGGCTGACCACCGACCGGCTGCCCTTGTCGGTCATCCTGCTGACCGATGCGCAGGGGCGCTTCGTGGCGGGCAATATCGCCGAATGGCCGCCCAACGTCCCCGCCCCCGGCGCCGCGACGATCGAAATTTTTCGCATCGGCCATTCGCTGCCCGAACGGATGCGGGTGATGGCGACCCGCCTGCCCGATGGTTCGCGGATGCTGGCGGGCCATGTCGTCGAGAGCGAGCTGCGCGTCGCGCTGGCGATGGAAGAGGCGATGGCGGTCGGCATGGCGGCCGCGATCGTGCTGGCCGCGCTCGCCGCCTGGATCGCCGCGCGGATGATCGAGCGGCGGCTGGAGGATACGGTCGCCACTGCCCATGCGGTCGCCGCCGGGGACCTGTCGCGCCGCGTCGCGCCCAATGGCGGCGACGATGCGTTCGACGCGCTGGCGCTGGCGGTGAATGCCATGCTCGACCGGATCGCGCTGCTGATGACGGAGCTGAAGGTCGCGACCGACGGGCTGGCGCATGACCTGCGCTCGCCGCTGACCCGGTTGCGCGCGACGCTGGACCGCGCGCTGGCCGAAAGCCGGGACGAGAATGCGCGGGTCGCGGTCGGTCGCGCGCTGGAGGAAGGCGACCGGCTGCTCGCCATGCTCGATACCGCACTGCGCATCAGCCGGGCCGAGGCGGGGCTGGGCCGCGACGCCTTTGTCGAGGCCGATCTGGGCGCCATGATCCGCGACGTGGCCGACATGTTCGAGCCGCTGGCCGAGGATCGCGGCATGACCATCCGGGCCGAGGGGCCGGAAATGCTGGTGGCGCGCGTGCACCGCGAACTGCTGGGTCAGGCGATCGCCAATCTGATCGACAATGCGCTGAAATATGGCGCGGGCGAAGTGGTCGTCAGGGTCGAGCCGGGGCCGGTGCTGATCGTCGCCGATGACGGTCCCGGCATCCCCGAAGACCGCCGGGACGAGGCGTTGAAGCGGTTCGGGCGGCTGGACGCGGCGCGAACCGAGAGCGGCGCGGGCCTGGGCCTGTCGCTGGCCAGTGCGGTGGCGCATCTCCATGGCGGCAGCGTGGCGCTGGAGGATAACGCGCCGGGGTTGCGGGTGAGGTTGACGCTGGGCTGACTCCATCCTCCCCAAGCTCGCTTGGGGGACCATCGCGCCAGCGATGGTGGAGGGGCAAGCCCCCCCCGCCCCTCCACCACCGGGCTTACGCCCGGCGGTCCCCCTCCCCATCGAAGATGGGGAGGATCGAGGGGTTACGCCCCCACATTCCCCGTCCGCTCCAGCTTGCCCCAACCCACGATCCACCCGCCAATTGCCGAACTGATCGCGCGCAGCACGACCCAATACATGATCTGGCGATAGACCAGCCGCTGCGCGACCAGCAGATGCGCGGGGTAGCGCACCCGGTTGCCGTCCAGGCGATAGGCCAGCCAGCCGCACAACACGTCGATCGCGGTGAAGGCCGTCCAATAGGCCGCCATCTGGAACACGTCGGTCTGCGTCTGCGCCCAGCCATGCTGGCCGACGCGCACTGCCGTTCCGATGACCGACAGGACCAGCGCCAGGTCGATCAGCGGCGAGATGGCGGCGAACAGGATTTGGAACAGCCACGCCTGCGGCAGGCCGATCCGCGCCAGCCCGGCGGGCTTGCCGGTGCGCAACACGCTGCGGTGCTTCCACAGGCATTGCAGCGTGCCGAACGCCCAGCGGTAACGCTGCTTGGCGAGCGCGCGGAAGCTTTCGGGCGCTTCGGTCCAGGCGACGGCGCGCGGATCATAGGTCACGCGCCACCCGGCCCGCTGGATCGCGATAGTCAGGTCCTGATCCTCGGCCAGCGTATCCTCCGGATAGCCGCCCACCGCATCCAGTGCGGCGCGACGCCACGCCCCGACCGCGCCCGGCACCACCGTCATCGCATCGAAGCCGGCCAGCGCGCGGCGCTCCAGATTCTGCGCGGTGATATATTCGACCGCTTGCCAGCGGGTGACCAGATTGACACGGTTCCCGACACGCGCGTCGCCCGCGACCGCGCCGAGCTTGGGATCGGCGAACCAGCGCGCCAGCTTGGCGATCGTCTCCGGCTCGAACTGGGTATCGGCGTCCAGCGCGATCAGCACCTCGCCGGTCGCATCCAGCAGCGCCCGGTTCAGCGCCGCCGCCTTGCCGCCATTGACCAGCGTCAGCAGGCGGACGCGCGGTTCGTTCGCGAACGCCTCGCGCACCACGGCGCTCGTCCCGTCCTTCGACCCGTCATCGGCGACGATCACCTGAAGGCCCGGATAGTCGCTGGCCAGCACCCGCTCCACCGACCGGACGATCACCCGCTCCTCGTTATAGGCCGGGATGATGACCGAGACGCTGGGGGTGAAGACGGGCGGCACCGGCTTGGACTTTCGCCCCTGGAACCAGGCCAACCCCGCCATCACGACCGCGCGCGCGATGCCCAGCGCAATGGCGAGATAGAACAGCCAGGCGAGCGAGGCCGACAGGAAGGCCAGCACCACGAAGATCGCGACGTCGGTGCGCACCGCCAGCAGGTCATGCCCCTCGACCAGCGGCATCGCTTGGTTGCGGCTCACCCCAACCAGCTGCGAAGCGGGGACGAAGCGATAGCCTTCGGCGCGCAGCGTATCGATGATGCGGGGCAGCGCCTCGACCGTCTGTTGGCGGTCGCCGCCGCCATCGTGCAGCAGGACGACATTGGCCGAATTGTCGGGCGTCGCGCCGTGCACCTGATCGATCGTCTGCTGGACGATCGCGTCGGTGCCGGGCCGCTGCCAGTCGTTCGGATCGACATGCAGGCCGACGACCGTATAGCCCAGATTCTGCGCGATCAGGGCGGGATCGATCTCGTCCGCCGTCGTCGGCTCGGCGTCGCCGAAATAGGGCGCGCGGAACAACGTCGTCGAACGGCCGGTATAGGCCTGGATCAGCCGCTTGGTGGCGTTCAGCTCCAGCTTGATCGTCCGCGCGCCCGTCGTTGCCATGTTGGGATGGGTGTAACTGTGATTGCCCAGTTCGCTGCCGCCCGCGACGATCCGGCGAAGCAGCTGCGGGTGTTGCAGCGCATTCTCGCCGATCACGAAGAAGGTGGCGGGCACATGCTCGCGCTCCAGCACGTCCAGGATCTTGGGCGTCCATTCCGGATCGGGCCCATCGTCGAAGGTCAGCGCGATCGTCTTCGGGACCGCGCCCGCCCGCTGCACGACATAGGGCGTCGGATAGGTGCGATAGACCTCGTTCCGGATCACCCCGTCCTTGTCATATTTCAGTCCGCGCTCGCCCTGTGTCGGCTGGGCGGTGATGCGCAGGATTTCGCCCGCCCCCTCGACATCGACGTTCAGCGGCGAGGCGACGGCACCCAGCCGGGGAATGACGCCCCGCGCGGTGCTGCGGAACGCGGCGAAGTCGGCCCAAAGACCGGGGTCTTCTGATCCCAGCTGCCAGAAGGCGACATCATCGATACCCAGCCGCTTCAGCGCCTGGAGTTGGTTCCAGCTGGTCGCGGCGTCGAGCATCCAGACGGTGTGATGCTCGCCATTCTCGTCATAGGCGAAACCGGCATTGCCGCTCGCCTGGTCGAACGTCACCTTCGCTTGGCTGTCATGCGCGATCAGCCAGGCCTCTTCGATCGACCGCGCCTCGGCGGGACCCTTGGCCGGCCAGTCATAGCCATAGCTGCCCAGCGCCACGATCAGCTTGTCGCGCCCCACCTCGCGCAGCGCCTTTTCCGACGCCTGGAGGAACCAGGGCTGCGCCGCGATCGGGCCGGGGGTGCCGGTCTGCCAATGCTGGTCATAGGCCATCAGGATGATGCGATCGACGACCTTGGCCAGACGCTGCAACTGCCACGCTTCGTCCTCGGCGGGGACGGTGACGGCCAGCACGGCACCCTTGGGCAGGTGCGCCTTGATCCGCTGGAGCAGCCGGGGATAACCCGCCATGGCATTGGCGGGAAGATTTTCGAAATCGACGACCAGGCCCGACTGGCGGTTGGTCGCGATCGACTGGCCTAGTTGGGTCGCCAGCTTTTCGGACGCCGCCGGGCTGGCGATGATCCGCGCGATGGTCTGGCCGTCCCACTCGTCGTCGGACAGGTTCTGCACCATCGGCAACAGGCGCGGCGGCTTGGCCGCGCGCGCGAGCAGGCTGGCGAGCTTGGCGTCGTTGTCGATCGTCAGCTGCCCCTTGGGACCCGATACGTTCATCAGGCCGGGGACCAGCCAGTCGATCTGCCCCATATGCGCGTGGAGCGACGCCAGCGCGGAATCATTGCCCGGGGTATAGAAGGCGACGGTCAGCGGCGTATGGTTCTGTGCCACCGACTTGCGGGGCAGCCACTCGCCACGCCGCCCCTTCAACTGCGCGGTCGGCTCCAGCGTCATTGCCTGCCGCCGCGCGAAGGGCAGAGGCAGCACGCCCGAATTGGGCACCGCGACCAGTGTCGTGGCAAAGGCGATGGCGGCGACGATCACCGCCAGGATCGTCACCGCGACGGCGCGCCGTGCCCAGGTGCCCCGACGGCCCGTCGGGTCAAAGAAGATCGGGTTGCTCAACGGTGTCGATCCTTGGTCCAATACGCGAATGCTGTGGCGGCCTATTACCCCCGACCGCTTAAGCTCGCGTTTCCATCAGCCAGCCGATGGCAGATCACTGACATAGAGCGCGTGATCGCAACATTACAGATTTTTCATGACACCCCCGCTTCTCCTTCATCCCATCCGTGACAAGGATTGCCGACGAACATTAGGACACGTCATGGTCGAACTTCTCGCCCGCCTGCGCTTCAGGTGGCGCCCTATGCTTGGCGGCGCGCTAGGGCTGCTTGCTGCGATTGCCGCTATCCTTCTCTATTCGGGCAGTTATTTCGACAAGGACCCGTTCACCCGCTTTCCGGCGCAGGGCAGGGTCCAGCCGATCCTGGTGCTGTCGCTGTCGGGCGACATGGGCCTACGCTATGGCATGGGCGGGGTGATCGCGCGGTCGCTGAGCGCCGACGGGATCGAGGTGATGGGCGTCAACTCGCCAGTGCTGTTCCGCGAGCGCCGCACCGCCGCGCAAGTGGATGAAGTGATCGCCGACCTCGTCCGCCGGGCCGAGGCCGAAAGGGGCGAGCGAAAGCTCGTGCTGCTCGGCCAATCCTATGGCTCGGACATGCTCCAGACGGGGCTGGCGCATCTGCCCGCCGATCTGCGCAAGGCAATCTCGGCGGTCGTGCTGGTGGTGCCGGGTGAGACGGCCTTTTTCCGCTCCGACCCTTCCGGCCTCGCCTATATGGGCAAGCCCGACAGCCTGGGAATCACGACCGCGCGGCAGATCGACTGGGTGCCGATGACCTGCATCTATGGCGTGCGTGAGCCCGACAGCCTGTGCCCGATGCTGAAACAGCCCAACGTCCATGTCGTGGCGCTGCCTGGCGACCATTACCTCAACCATGACGACGCCAATCTGGTCGCCCATGTCGAAGCGGCGGTGCGCCGCGCCCCCTCCCCCGCCAACTAGATCAGGGCGCACCCTCTTCATTCCTCCCCTGCAAGGGGAGGGGAACCATCCGAAGGATGGTGGAGGGGTGTCCCCGGTCGCGAAGTTTGACCAACCTCCCCGACCGGGACACCCCTCCGTCAGGCCTTCGGCCTGCCACCTCCCCTTGCAGGGGAGGAATGGTAGGAATGTTGATTGGGCCTAGCCGAGGAGGGATAGGCAGGAGTCAGGCGGTGATCGCTTCGATCGGCGTATCCGCCCCCTTGCGCGTCCGCCACACGGCGGCGCAGCCCAGCGCATAGGGCTTGGCCAGCACCGTCGACACCGTCATGTAGCGCGCCGTGGCGGTGTCACGGGTCAGCGTCAGGTACAGATACCCCTTGTCGTCCTGGTCGCAGAAGCGGACGACCTTCGGATTGGCCGCCGCGATCTCGCGCCCGATACCGGGCATCATGTCTCCCCAGGAGGGGCTGGTAACGGACGTGCCCGCGAACTCCGCCGCGACCAGCTTGCCGCTGGCGTCATACAGGTCGTTGGCCCAGGCGGCATGGCTGTCACCCGACACGACGACCGGCCGCGACCCCGCGCGCCGGAACGCGGCATAGAGCCGCTCGCGGGCCGCCGGATACCCGTCCCAGCTGTCGAAATTCAGCGGCAGGCCCGCGCGATACGAGGCCTGCGCCTCGCCCAGCCGCTGGCGCTCGCCCTCCGACAGGCGTTCGGTCAGCTTCGCATAACCCTGCGGCCCCATCTGCTTTTCCAGGTCGGGACCGTCGACCCGCGCCATCACCACCTGGTTGCCGATCACCTGCCACGGCCTCCCCGCCTTGACCGAGGCGGTCAGCGTCCGCTCGATCCAGCCGAGCTGCCCTGCGCCGAGCAGTTCGCGCTCGGGCCGCGCGCGTTCGGCCATCATCGCGGCATATTCCCCGGGCTCGGGCGCTTCGCCCTTGGCCGCCGCCACCTGCTTCGACCGGGCGAGCAGCCGCGTCTCCACCATCACCAGTGTGGCGAGGTCGCCGAAATCGAAACTGCGGTTGATCGCTTCCCAAGGCTGGCCGGGCCGGGGATCGCGGATCGGCATCCATTCGAAATAGGCCTGCATCGCCGCCGCCTTGCGCTTGCCCCAATCGCCTTCGGTGGCGGGCTGGTGGTTCTCCGCGCCACCGATCCAGTCGTCATTGGCGACCTCGTGATCGTCCCACACACAGATGAACGCCGCGCGCGCATGTGCCGCCTGCATGTCGGGGTCGCGCTTCACCTGGGCATGGCGCTGGCGATAATCGGCAAGCGTCACGATTTCGTGCGCAGGCTCGGGCAGGCGGTTCAGTTCATGCCCGGTCTTCGTGCCATAACCGTCCGCACCATATTCATAGATATAGTCGCCCAGATGGACCACCGCGTCGAGCCGCTCGGTCTTGGCGATCGCGTCATAGGCGTTGAACAGGCCGCCGGGATAAAGCTGGCACGATACCACCGCCAGCGCCAGTTCCTCGACCCGCCCGCGCGGCAGGGTGCGGAAACGCCCTTCGGGCGAACGCTGCCCCCCCGCCGTCTCGAACCAGTAGCGATAGTCGCGCCCCGGTTGCAGCCCCGCCACCTCGACCTTGGCGGTGAAGTCGCGCGCCGCGCGCGCCGTGACCCGGCCGGTGTGCAGGCCCACCGCATCGCTGCCACCCATCGGTGCGACGTGCCAGGTCAGGGCGATATCGCCCCCCTGCCCTTCCGCGGGCGTCGCGCGGGTCCACAGGATCGCACCGACCGCCGAGGGATCGCCGCTGGCCACGCCGTGATCGAACCGTACCGCCGGAGCCGCCGCCTCCACCAGGGTCGTCGGCAAGGCCAGGCTGGCCCCGCTCCCCATCAGCGCCATCGCGCGGCGTCGATTCATCATCGTCATCGTATCGGTCCTTTCGGACCGGACGGCTAGGCGCGGTGCGCGACAGTCCGATGGCGGAGCCATGACGGTTTGGCGACAGACGACAACTGTCATCAATTTGCCATATCGTGGACACCGACTGGTAATTCCTCTTGCCTAAGGAACCGCAAAACAGGGGCAATACCGGGGGACATCATGAATTCGACGATCGGCCGCGTCAGCGCGGCTGTGCTGCTGGCTGGCCTGTCGCAGGCGGCCTTCATCCAGGCGGCGACGGCACAGGCGATGATCCAGCCGCAGGAGGATGCGCGCGACGCGGATGGCAATCCCGACGTCATCGTCACCGCGCAGAAGCGGGAACAGCGGATCGAGGACGTGCCCGTCACCGTCACCGCCGTCACGGGGGCGCGCATGGCGGACCTGGGCGTCAACTCGCTGTCCGAAGTCGCGCAATATATCCCCGGCCTCCAGATCCAGGAGCAGAGCGCGAACAATCCCGGTTTCGTGATCCGGGGCATCACCTCGGACTCGGGCTCGGCCCAGCAGGGTGCGCGGGTCACGCTCTATTATAACGGCGTCGACATCAGCCGGACGCGCGGCGCCTATCAGGACCTCTACGATATCGAGCGGATCGAGGTGGTGAAGGGGCCGCAGGCGACGCTGTTCGGCACCGCCGCCGCCATCGGCGCGATCAACATCATCTCCGCCAAACCGCGCGCCGGGACCGAGGGCGGCATCCTGGCCTCCTATGGCAATTTCGACCGGAGTCAGGTGTCGGGCTATCTGAACGCGGGCAACGACACGCTCGCCGGGCGGATCGCCTTCGCCTACAAATATCGCGACGGCTATGTCCGCAACATCGCGGGCGATCCCAAGGTCGCCAATCAAAATCAGGGCCGGGTCGATCAGGACGACCTGAACGGGCAGGATCAGCGCGGGGTTCGCGGGTCGTTGCGCTGGACGCCCAATTCATCGCTCACCGCCGATCTGGTGCTGACCTATGACGGACAGCGCAATCCCGGCACCGCGTTCAAGAGCCGCGTCTTCGCCCCCACCGGCGGCCAGACCGGCGACTATGGCTATGCCGAGCTGTCCGGTTCGCCCTTCTCCGCCGAGGTGCTGGGACGGCGCAAGCTGGGGCTGACGCGCAACGTCTATGACGCGAACCTGACGGTCGCGGTCGATGTCGCGCCGGGCATCACCTTCACCACGGTCAACGGCTATCGCCGGTTCGACGCGCTCGAAATCTTCGATGCGGACGGCGGCCCCGCCTGGTATCTCGAGTTCGGCGAGGACGCCAGGGGCGACCAGTGGAGCCATGAAAGCCGCTTCGCCTTCGACGGCGCGCATTACCGCGCATCCTTCGGCTGGAACGCCTTTTTTGAAAATGGGCAGCAGCGCGTGCCCTTCTCGACCGAGGAAGGCACCTATCTGGCCTGTTCGGTGGCCCGCGACTTCGCGCCGATCCGCCAGATTCTGAACGGTGCCGGACTGTCGACCGGCACCGCCTGCGTCGCGGCCAACGGCACCATCCCGGCGACGCGCGCCACCGCGATCCTGTCGCGCGGGACGGCGACCGTCGTCCCCTACAGCGCCAGCTTCGCCAATTACGGCAATACCGACACCTATTCGGTCTTTGCCGACGCCACCTGGATTCCAACGGACGCGCTGGAACTGACGGCGGGGGCCCGTGTGCTGATCGAGGATCGACAGTCGGGTTACAGCTCGGTCATGCCCGACAGCCGGTTGCTGGCGGGGGCCGGAATCTTCACCAGCCTGCTCGCCGCCGCCAATACCAAGGGCCAGAAATTCACTGCCGAGCGCAGCTATGCCGCGATCCTGCCGCGCTTCAACGCGCTCTATCGCCTGAACGACGATGTGAACGTCTACGCCACGGTCAGCAAGGGCCGCCGCTCGCCGGTGGTGCAGCTCGACGCGCAGCGCATCGTGCCGCTGAGCGTCGCCAGTTCGGGCGCCATCCCCCGGCTTCAGATCATTCCGGCCGAAAATGTCTGGAATTACGAGGGCGGCATCAAGGGGCGGGTCGGCGCCTTTTCGGGCGCGGCCTCGGTCTTCTATCAGCGGTACAAGGGTTTCCAGGTCTCGGTGTTCGAAAACGGCCTGACCGTGACGCGCAGCGCCGGGTCGGCCGACAACCTTGGCGTCGAACTGGAGGCCAATATCGCGCTCCATCGCTGGCTGAGCCTGTTCGGCACCTTCGCCTATATCGATGGCGGCATCGGCAATGATCCGTCGAACGGCGTCTTCGCGGGCAACCGTTTCCGCCTGCAGCCCGACACCACCGCCTCCGGCGGCGCGAACCTGCGCATTCCGCTGGGCACGTCGGCAACCTTCTATGCGACGCCCAGCGCCACCTATCGCTCCAAGGTGTTTTTCGAACTGCCCAACAGCGAGGCGATCTCGCAGGGCGGCTATACGCTGGTCAATCTGCGTGCGGGCGTCGAGTTCGGCGACCAGGGTCGCTTCCATGTCGGCGGCTTCGCGCGCAACCTGACGAACAAGCGCTATCTGATCGATGCGGGCAATACCGGCGGCACGTTCAGCACGCCGACCTATATTGCGGGCGAACCGCGCTTCTACGGCGTGGAACTGGGCGCGCGTTTTTAGCAAGTAACGCCCCTCCCCTTGCAGGAGAGGGGCTATCCTACGGGCATTTAACCGCTTCCTAACCCCGGACCGCTAGAGGCGATGGCCTGGGCCAAGGGGTAGGAAGCGGATATCGTGCTGCGCTGGTTGATGTTGGTGGCGAGCCTGGCGGTTGCCACCTCCTGCACCCCCGTCCGCGAGCGGTCGGCGCATTTGACGCTGGACGTGCCGCCGCCGACCGCGCGGACGCTGCTGCGCCAACTCGCGCTCGACGTGCCCGACACCGACCTACCCGAGGCGATCAGCGGCAATACCCCCATCGAAATGGCCGCCGCCCCCGCCTTCAGCGGCATCGCCCGCACCGCGACCGATGCAGCCCGCGCCGCCGAATGCCTGACCGCCGCCATCTATTACGAGGCACGCTCCGAGCCGGTCGACGGCCAGCGCGCGGTCGCACAGGTCGTACTCAACCGAGTCCGCGACCGGGCTTTCCCCAAAAGCATCTGCGGCGTCGTCTATCAGGGATCCGAACGGTCGACCGGTTGCCAGTTCAGCTTCACCTGCGACGGATCGATGCTGCAACCCCGCGACCCCGCCGCCTGGAACCGCGCCGCCGCCGTGGCGCAGGCCGCTCTCGCCGGGCTGGTCTATGCGCCGGTGGGGGCCGCGACCTTCTATCACGCAAACTACGTTCTGCCCTGGTGGGCGTCCAGCCTCAGCCGGATCGGCTCGGTCGGCACGCATATCTTCTATCGCTGGCGCGGGGCGCTGGAACGCGACCTGTCCTTCCGCCAGGATTATGCGGGGGTGGAGCCGAACATTCCCGTCCCCGTCGCCGTCCAGAACCCCGCCGCCGCGCCGATGGCCGAGGCGATGTACGGCGTGACCATCCACCGCGGCGAGCAGCGGGCCGAGGCCATGGCCGGGGCTCCCGATGCGAAGCCGACGCCGGTGTCGACGGCGGGCGTGCGTATCCACCGCAACGGCTTTGCCCATGGCGGCGGGGAAGCCACATCCGGCGTGATCGTCGGTGAGGAAAGCGATCCGGGCTGATCGGATACCTATTCCTCCCCCATAGGGGGAGGGGGACCGCCGGGGTGGAGGGGTGTACCCGGTCGCAGGGGCGGTTTCCCTATCTGATGGTGCCCCCCTCCGTCAGGCCTTCGGCCTGCCACCTCCCCTACAGGGGATCGTTGCAAAAGACCTGCGCAGGTGATTGATTATCGCGAGTTGGGGGGGCGTTTGCGATGGATCAGGGTTGCTTAGTGGATGGCCTGGT
>NZ_JACHNX010000011.1 GCF_014199595.1 Sphingomonas yabuuchiae
CATTCGGCGAAGAAGGAGAGTGGGGCCTGTGCAGGGTGTCCTTCTGGATAGCCCTGAAAGGACAGAAAGGACATCCTGTGGGCAGGACCTAACATGAGGCCGTGCATCATGCAGGGCATGAAAGCCGCCTCAACCGAAAAACCCTGATTTCAACGAGCCGCGCCGACTATGCGAGGGACGAACTCGTGGCCGAGCTGGGCGCATCCTTCATCGGCGCGATTGTCGGTTTCAAGGTCGAGGAACGCGAAGACCATGCCGCGTATATCGAGCACTGGCTTCAATTATGGCGAGGTGAGCATAACTTCAGTAATCGCGAGGTATCGATAATGTGAAGGAACGCGGCCAGATTGGCTGATGTCTGCGGTTTCCGGCCAACATTCCTTCGCATTATTCAGAGCGTGTCGAGCCAGGCGAGTACGCTTGTATCGCGCTTCCAGGATGGCTTGCCGCCGGGTGTGGTCGGAACGGCAACCTGTTCCAATGCCTTCCGTTTCGTTTCCAGATTGGCCCTCGCATAGTGGTTGGTCGTGTCGAGGCTCACATGGCCGAGCCAACTGCGGATGACCGTGACGTCGACGCCCGCCGAGATGAGGTGCACGGCGGTGGCGTGCCGGAAGGCGTGCGGCGTCACATGCTTGGCACGCAGCGTCGGCGTGGTTTCTGCCGCAGCCCTCACGTAGGCGGCAAGCTTGAACCGGACACCCGAGGCACTGAGCGGTTCGCCATAACGGTTGACGAACAGCCTCTGGTCCGGCGCCCGTGGCTGTCGCTCGAGCAGCTTACTCAGCAGCAGGACCGTTTCCGGCCAGAGCGGGCAGATGCGTTCCTTTCGGCCCTTGCCGGTCAGGCGCACGCAGCTCGGGCTTTCGAACCGGATCGCTTCGGGGCACAGATCGAGCGCTTCCTGTATTCGTGCGCCGCTGTTGTAGAGGAACGAGAGCAGCGCATGGTCGCGCATACCCTCGATCGTAGAACGGTCGGGCTGAGCGAGGATCGCCGTCACTTCCGCCGGATCGAGGTAGCAGGGCTCCGATACCGGCGCGCGCTTGATCGGGATGTTGAGGATTTCGACGCATTGCGCGATCGATGGGGGATACTTGGTGGCCACGAAGTGGAAGAAGCTGCGGATCGCGGCAAGTCGGCAGTTGCGCGTGCCGATCGTGCCGCCGCGGTCGTGTTCGGCATGGCTCAGGAACGCGGCGACCTCGCTGGCGGTCAGATCGGCCAGCGTGATCACCGCCACCTTCTTTCCAGCACGCTGCGCGACGAACCGCAGGTACAGCCGCCAGGTATCGCGGTATGATCGAACCGTATGGATGGACGCGTTGCGCTGCTCGACCAGCCATTCGTAGAAGAACGCGCGCAGCAGGCTCGGGAACGGGTCGGTCTTGCTCATGGCTGCGCCTCCTGCCCCAGGCTGAGGCATTGTGCGCCCACCGCTCGGAACCGCTCGTTGGCGTGGTGCAGCAACTCCTGCGTGACCGTGATGTAGACCAGCGTGGAGTTGATATCCCGATGGCCGAGGTAGGTCGCAAGGAACGGCAAGCGCTCCTGCGGGTTGATGCCGGCGCGATACCATTCGAGGATGCGGTTCACGACCATCGAGTGGCGCAGGTCATGCAGGCGCGGTCCGGTGACGCCGCGCGGCGGCTTCAGCCCGGCCCGGCGGATGACGTCGACCAGCAGCCAGGCGACGGCCTGGGACGAGTATCGGGCACTGCCCTGCTCGTGCCAGAACAGTCCGGAGCGCGGCTCTTGCGATGCTCCGGCCCGCCGCCGGGCATCGATATAGGCCCGAAGTTCGACCATTACGCTGTTGGACAGAGGCAGGATTCTGGTCTTGAAGAACTTGGTCTGCCGCACCGTGATCGTGCCGTTATCCAGGTCGACATCGCCAAGATCGAGACGGGCTACCTCGCCGCACCGCAGCCCCGCGCAATAGGCCATCATGAGCATGGTATGGATGCTCAACGGGCGAAGCGGCGCTCGCGGGGAGGGATAGGTTCGGGCAATATCGAGCATCCGCCGGACATCGGCGGGGGAGTAGATGTGGGGCTTGCGGTACTGCTTCGCCACTTGCTTGATCGGCCGCGAGTCCGGACGACGCGGCGGGATCGACGGGTCCCGGTGCCGGAGGATTTTCGCCAGGACGCGCTTCAGCCTCTCGCATTCGGCGGGATGGTTGGCAGTCGACTTGGCGCTTGCCCAGTGTTCGAGCATCACACCTATCGGTTCATCTTGCAGGACCGGGTTCAGTTGCAGGAACCTGTCGAACCGGACAAGCCATACGGGCTGCGCGGTGTATTTGTAGCCGCGGCTCCGCATCAGATCGACGTGCTCGGCCATCATTGCGCCCAGGACGCTGCCGAACGGTTTGGGCTGATACAACGCGGCAAGGGCCTGGTTCGGATCGGGCGACGCCAAGGCGCGCCACACGGGCATGCACTGCTTGATATTGCATGCATCGCGCAGGTCGCCGACGGGATTGCGTTCGATCGCTCCGATTTCCAGAAGATGATCGAGGAACCGGTCGATGATGCGGGTGCGGTGCAGCCGCGTCGTCGCAGCCCATCGGGTTGACGACGCCTGAAGCCAGGCCACCAGCACGTCCTGGTCGAGTTCGGCGTGGCGCTCGACCTCGTCCTGGAAGCTGTTGAGCGCCTGCTTGTACACGGTGCGGGTCTTCGGTCTGCGCAGATCAAGGTCGGCCACATAGCGCTCGACCAACTGCCGCTCGGGATCGGGCCAGATCGTCATGACCGCACCTCCCGTCCCGGCACGCAGAGCGCGATATCCCTGAGGTCCTCGGTGGCCAGTTTGAGGTAGGGAGCGGTGGACTCGGCCGAACGGTGTCCGAGCATGTCTCCGATGATTTTCTGCGGCACCGCGGAGCGCAGCATTTCGACTGCGCGCGCATGGCGGAAGATGTGCGGACCACTCTTGCCTGGCGGCTCGACCCCGGCGTCATGAAGCCGCCGCCGCACCGCGCTGGCCAGCATCCCGAGCTTGCGATAGGGCGCGCGCGTGCGGATGAAGACTTCCCGGGCGTCGGTCTCGGGCCGTCCGGCGCGCAGATAGGCGAGCACCGCTTCGCCTACCGGCGCCATCAGGGGCAGGTACGAACAGGCCCGGGTCTTGGTGTGTCTGATGCGGATCGCTTCCGCGCGCCAGTCGATGTCTTCGATCCGCAGGTTGCGGATCTCGCTCGACCTCAGGCCATAAGTTGCGAGCAGTTGTAGGATCGCATGGTCCCGCAGCCCAATAGGCGTTTTGTCCTGCCCTGCAACTCGCAGGACAGCAGCGATCTGGTCCCGCTCAAGGATCGAGGGCACCCCCTCGTAGGCGTAAAGCAATGGGGCGATTACGTGCGGCGACAAGTCGATCGCGGTGCGACCCGTGCGGTGCAGATAGCGGAGGATCGAGCGAAGCCGCTCCGCGACATCCTTCACTGATTTGCGCGTCTGGTGGGGGGTGCGCGTTTCCATGTAACGGTCGATGTCGCCGACGGCCATTTCCATCAGGCTGTCGACGCCGCATCGATCAAGCTGCCAGGCGAGGAAGTTCCGGCCCTCCCACATCAATGCGTAGATACTGGGCTCCGCAAGGCCCCGTTCCTCGCGCAGCCAGGTCTCGTATTCGTCGCAGATCGCAAAGCGCAGCGCATCTGCTGCACAGGTTGCTTTCGGCGCGGGCGGCCACTGGCCCTGTGCAAGCCGCAGCAATGCGTGGATTCCAGAGCGCGGAATGGAGTGCCAGTACGGCCCCGGCGACCGACCATGGCGTTTGCGGAACATCGCGATCGCATGGTGTAGGTAGTGCGCCACCTGCGCCTCGGTCACCTCGTTGATCGGGATGCGCCGCAGGGCAAGATAGTCGAGGAACACGCGTGCATAGGCGCAGTAGTTCCCGGCCACCACCGGGCTGTATCGTTGGCTGATCAGTGCGACTTTGAGTTCGGCGATCAGTTCGCAATCGGTATTCGGCATCGAAGGCTCCTCTGCTGGTCAAACGACCGCAGAGGTTTGTCGTGAAATAATGCGAAGCAAAGACCATCAGATAACGGCGGAATTCTGCGGATTTCAGACGCTAAAGCCGCGTTCCTTCACATTATCGATACCTCGCGATTACTGCGCGTGCTGCGACGCGAGCCCCGGGCGATCATGACCGCGGCGGCGAAGGCCGAAGCCGCAGCAGGATTTCTGCTACGTGCAACCGGGCTCGGACGCCTCGACCATGCCGACGAGCCTTATCGTGAAGCGGCGTGATCGTGCCCGACAGTCCGGACCTCCGCGCCTACCGGCGCATCGTCGTGGCGTTCAGCGGTGGCAAGGACAGCCTTGCCGCCCTTCTCCATCTCCTTCACCTCGGCGTGCCGGCGGACGCGATCGAGCTCCATCATCATGACGTCGATGGTGGCGGCGCGAGCTTTATGGATTGGCCCTGCACCGCCGGATATGTCCGCGCGATCGCCGAGCATCTTGGGCTTCGCGTCTATTTCTCGTGGCGTGAGGGTGGCTTTGCACGCGAACTCGAGCGGTCGGGCGCACCCACCGCACCGGTCGTGTTCGAGACCCCGGACGGTATCGGCCGCGCCGGGGGCAATGGCCCGATCGGCACGCGCGGTCTGTTCCCGCAGACCAGCGCTGACCTTCGTGTTCGCTGGTGCAGCCCATCGCTGAAGATCGATGTCCTGGCGGCCGCCATCCGGAACCAGGACCGGTTCCTCGATGGAGCCACGCTGGTCGTGACGGGCGAGCGCGCCGCCGAAAGCCCCTGCCGCGCGCATTACCTGGCTTTTGAACCGCATCGCACGTCGAGCAGGCGACGCACAGTCGATCATTGGCGCCCCGTCCACGGCTGGACCGAGGCACGGGTCTGGGAGGCAATTGCGGATTCGTCGATCCGTCCGCACCCTGCGTACACGCTTGGCTGGGGACGTCTGTCGTGTCGAACGTGCATCTTCGGCTCGCCCGATCAATGGGCGACCGTGCGTCACGTCTTCCCTCGCGCGTTCCAGCGCGTGAAGGTGCGCGAGGCGGCCAGCGGCAAGACCATCCACCGCGCGGCTGACGTCGAAACACGTGCGGATCGTGGCTCCCCCTATTCTGCCGCGCTCGTTCATCCCGACGAGCTTTCCCAGGCCGAGGACGAGCACTGGCGCCTTCCGATCGTGATGAATCCCTGGCGGTTGCCCGCCGGTGCCTTCGGCGACCCGGCCGGCCCACCATAGCATGAATGCCTCGTATCGAACTCTGCGCCGGTCGACCGCCCCCTTTCCCAGGCCGGACGGCATGACGCCCATCTCTCCCACAAGAAAGGATGTCCCATGACTGACCGCGTTTCTGCCTCCATCACGATCGGCGGTGTCCTCGATCGCAGCACCCTGCCCGAACTCGAGTCCATCGTTCGGCACGAGGGCCTTTCGACCGATTGGGACGGCGCGCCCTTCCATCTCGCCGAGCTCGTCGACGGCAAGTCCCTCACCCTCAAGGCCCATGAAGTCGCCCGCGGCGCGTTCGAGGCGCTCGAGGCATTCTGCGTTCGGGAGACGCTGCCCTTCGTCCGGTGGTCAGGCGCCTGCCCCGGACAATGGGGTGCTGAGCGCCTCGTCTTCACCGGGAGCGGCGAGCCAACACGCTTTCCATGCGACGAGGACGATTATGTCGTCATCGGTGAAGACCATCTTCAGCGCCTCGCCACGTTCGAGGCCGCGCTGGCGTATTTCGAGGGTGCGAACTTCGTCGTGCCGCCCATCCGGCTGCGTTGAACCCGCCGGCACAAGAGGAGAGGACGCCTTCGGCCTTTGCGAGCGCATCCGCGCTCAGGAGGCTGAACCATGTTCTACGACACGACCTATCGTCATCATCAAGCCCTTCATCCTTCGGGCCTGGAAACCTTCCCCGCAGCGCTGCACGCCCTCATCACCGCCGCTGACGACTGTCGCCGCGCCGGCAAGCCGATCGCGCAGGACGCCGCAATCCTGCTTCTCAGCCGCAACCTGGCCAGCGTGATCCGGCCGATGGCGGGTCCTGATGAAGCGCTACGCCTGCGATGCGTCATCGATCGGGCGTCGATCGAGGCGTCGCCAGCGCTTCTCGAGATCGCGGGACACCATGTGGGCGGGGATCCCGCCGCCAAACGCGCCTTCCATGCGCAAGCGCGTCGCGCCGTGGCACAGCTTGCTGCCGAAATCGGGCTCGGCGCCGGCGAGGCCCGGGTCCAGACGATCGACGGCGACGATGACGACGACGGTGTCACCGAGTTGCGTCATCCCGACATCGGCATCCGCGTCGTTCCGCGCAGCTTCCTGCCCGACAGCGAGATCACCTTCCATCGCTGCCGTGGCGGCGAGCCGTCGAGCAGGGTTTTTTGCGCACCCATCGCCGAATTGCTCGACGCCCCCGCGTTTGCGCGCCGTCTCACGCTGTCGATCGGGGCGCTTCCGCCATCGTTGGAGGCTGCCGCCTGACCCTCTTGCCGATGCAATCGCCGGTCGCATCCGGCGTCAGGAGAACGATATGCCTGAACTGGTCATCACCCGGGTCTTCCGACCGGCGGAACTTGAGCCGCCAGCCCGCGACACCGCGCGTGCCTGGGCGCGCCATCACCTGGTTCCCGACGATTGGCATGAGAGCGTCTTCGAAGACTTCGAGAACGTGTGCGCCATCGTCGGCGTCGAGATCGCGACCCGCCCGGTCCGGCTCTACGGAGGAGGAACCCGGGCGGCGCCGCGCATCCTTTTTTCCGGCTTCGCCAGTCAGGGCGACGGCGCGAGTTTCGAAGGCGAGTATCGGTACGCGCGCGGGTCGAGCGCCGCCATTCGCTCCTATGCGCCTGTCGACCCTGAACTTCACCGCATCGTCGACGCGCTCGCCGCCATCCAGCGCCGCAACCTGTATCAGTTGCAAGGCACCATCCGGCAGACGGGTCGCTACTGTCACGAATATTCGATGACGATCAGCGTCGAACGTGACGGCCCGAACGGACAAGATGGGACCCCGACTGCTGAGGACGATGTCACGGAGGCGCTTCGTGACCTTGCGCGCTGGCTTTATCGCCGGCTCGAAGCCGAATACGACTTCCAGACCGCCGATCATCAGGTCGACGCGGCGCTCGAGGCGAACGACGTCACCTTCACGGCAGCTGGAGCAAAGTTCCCATGACCCGGCCACCTGTCGTCGTGGCATGGGGTGCCGGTGTCGACTCGACCGCGATGATCATCGAACTCGCCGGGCGAGAGGAGCCGATCGACATGGTCCTGTTCGCCGATCCGGGCTCGGAGAAGCGCGGCACCTATGCCTTCATTCCGCTCTTTCGTGCCTGGATGGCCGAGCGTGGCATCGCATCGGAGATCGTTCGCTATCAGCCGCGCAACTTCAAGCATTGGCCGCCCTATGCAACGATCGCCGAGAACATGCTGACCAACGCAACGCTCCCGTCGGTGGTCTTCAATCGGGGATCCTGTTCACAGAAGTGGAAGGCAAGCGCCCAGGATGCTTGGACTGCGGACTGGGAGCCTGCACGGCGATGTTGGGACGCTGGCGAACGCGTGATCAAGATGATCGGATACGACGCGTCGCCGCGGGACACGCAGCGCTACGCACACGCCGTGGAGTGCGAGGATCCGCGCTATGCCTATCGCTATCCACTGCGCGAATGGGGATGGGATCGTTCGGCATGCGAGCGACGGATCGCTGCCGCCGGTTTGCCATTGCCACCGAAGTCGAGCTGCTTCTTCTGCGGCAGCATCAAGGCCGACGAGGTGATGGAACTCGCCATCCCGGAACTGCGGATCATCGTTCTCATGGAAGCGCGGGCGAAGCCCCGGCTGCGCAATGTCGACGGGCTCTGGCGGCGTCCCGTGCTCGGTCGTCGTGGAGCAACGCCGCGCCCCGGCAGCATCACCGAGTTCATTCGTGAGCGCGGCTTGCTGCCGCCCGACGAGATCGACCGGATCATTGGCGAAGCACCGACGGACCTCATCGCCTTTCAAGAAGCGCAGGCCGCCCTCCCCGTCGACGAGCGTGTCCCGATCGGCAATTGGCTTGAGGACTTCAATCGTGCCGCCGACGCGCTCCGCGAGCGCTCGCCTCAAGGCGGTTGTCCTGTCCCTAGGAGAGCAACTGGGGCGATCGGGGACGCATCGTGTCTCACTTATGCCGTCGGCCAAGGGTGAGCACTCCCATCAGCCAGGTCGCTTGCGCCGCGCCCTGCGCTGACCGTTACGCATTCATCGGGCGCTCGACCTCGCCTGCGGCATGGCGGATCGTCGCGCTCCAGCCATCGATGATGGACCCCATTGCCGGGTCCTCTACCGCTGACACATCGGCGAACAGCGCGAGCAACCGGCCGAATTCGTCGAGTGCGACGATATCGTTGCGTGCCAATAGGGTGCCGACAATCGTCAAGGCACCGCCCATCGCACGGCGCAGCGCGGATTCACCCGGCATGATCGCTGCGGCAACGGCGATCTGCGTGGGGTCATCCGCTACGTCGACATCGATGCACGCCATCGCGCGCTCAAGATAGACGCTTGCGGATCTCGCTCCGGCTTCGAGCAGAAGCGACTGTGCTTCTTGAAGCAGGTGCTGCACCCTGGCGCGCCGCAGCGCTGTATCGTCCTGTCCGGCCTCGTGACCGTTGGTGTCGTCCAACACACTCTCCGCGTCCCAGCGTTGAGCGCGAGATCGGCGTGTCCGTGAAGCGCGCCAATTCGGCCCAAATACAGGGTCGGGGAAATATCGCGTGCCTGGCAGGCAGACGCACGGCGAGGTCGACGCTCACGCGCCGCCCTGCATGGTCAGCAGACCCTCACTCACGAGGTTTCCACGCCCCGACCTGCGTCTCCACAAGTTACATCAGGCTAAGGGAGATCGTCCGGTAATGCCAGCAGCCGCTACTCCAGCCTCGGGACGTCGGTCGCCGTGCATCTATCGCACGATCCGCAGTGAGGCAGCATCGTTGCGCCCCTGCGACGTTCAGGTAAGCCTTGTGCCCGCCATCGGCCCCGTGGTTCACCGCCGTACCTGCGAGCCGACTTGCAGTGACGGCTCGATCGACGCGCCCAAGTCTTTTCGCTCATTCGCCTCCGCGTCCCAGCGTTCGAACGGACCGCCCTTGGTGCCGCCCGGATCGGGGTTGCGCGCGGTCGCGTAGCGGCCCGATTTGGGAGAGATCACGAGGTCCGCGTAAGCACGAACGGCGCGGGCAACAGGGCTGATCGTCGGCGCACTAGCGGGGCTGTGCCGCGCGCGCCGGCATGCGTCTGCTCTTTTGTCGCGGCTCGCCCTTACGGTCGAAGGGATCTCCCACCGTCGCCACTCGCTGTCGGGTCGGGAGCACGCCGACCGAGGATCTGGCGGGGCGGACCCCGCAGTGATGTGTAGTTCTATCCGCAGCCACTCTCGCTGACGCAGCAGGAGCAAGAGGGCCCAGGCGGCCAGTCACCTCGCTAGGTCGCGACGATGCCGGGGAGATGCTCCTACCGGACGCGACATGGCGCGGCATCGCTGGCCAGTCGTGGCGATGACGTCGAAGGGGATCGTGACGAGCATCCTTTCGCGGACCTTCCGCGTGCGCCCTTTTCGCCGGAGGGATGCGGCACATAGGCCCCCGCGATCCCCCCGCAACCCGCGAAAGCCGGGCCGTGTTGCCGCGTACCGCGGCTGCCCGCGCCACCCCGACTTTCGCGGGTTCCCCGCCGCGAAGCGGCGGTGCGTCGGGCTCTGCTGCGGCGTCCCAGGAGGTGCGCATCCGGCGGAAAAGGCCGCCGGCCTCTGCAATGAAAGGCTGTCGCCATGACTACTTCCCTCGCCGCGGCGCTCGCCGCTCTCGAACTGGGCCACCTCGAGCCGCGCTCCGACGAACTGCCCGGGATGGCACCGCCCCCGAGCGAGGCCCTCGATCAGACCACGACAGCGATCTGGAGCGACCTCTTCGCGACCCTCTTCAACACGTCCCTGGAGCGCGACATCGAGGAATTGGGCTGGGGCCTGGTGAACCTGTTCCACCGCGCGGCCGCGAAGAAGCACGCCACCATCGATCGTCTTACCGACGAGATCAGACTGCTGATCGCCGAGCAGGACGGCTCCGAGATCAACAGCACGAACCTTGAGGAGAAGGTCGAGCTCGCGAAGAAGATCGAGGAGGCGGCCGGCTGCTACGAGCAGATGCGCGACACTGCCGCGGCGCATTACATGCGCGAGACCGGTCGATCCTGGGTGCCCGCCACCGGCAATCGCATCTCACTGGGGGTTACCTCGGCAATCGTCGATGGTCAGGCGTTCTTGCGCGCGCGGCGTGAGCGCGTCCGCGATGCCAACACCGCGGTCGGAACCCCCGTCGTCTTCGCCGGCGGCCGGCTGACGTTCACCTGCGACGGGGACATGAAGACGTTCGGCGACAATCTCCTGCGCACGCTCAACGCCGTCCGCGAGCGGGTCGGGGACATGTACCTCGTCCATGGCGGCGACATGAAGGGGATCGAGCGCATCGCGGCGTCCTGGGCCGAGCAGCACGGCGTCCAGCAGGTTCGATTCGGTCTCGACCGCAAGCTCGGCGATCGCGCCGGTTTTCGTCGCAACGAGCAGATGCTGTCGCTCCGCCCGCGCTATCTCATCGCCTTTCAGGGCAATGGCGTGACCGAGCGCCTCGTCATCGATGCCAAGAAAGCGGGCGTCCGCGTCGTCGACCGCCGGGGACCGCTCGGGACGCCCCCGGCCGCGCTCGATCAGAAGCGCGAGGTCAGTCGCGCCTGATCGACGACGGGACCGCCGGTGCGCCGGCGGTCCTCGCTATGAGGGGGCTGGTCCCCATTTCCTGGCGGTGTCCGGCAGCCTTGGCGTTTCGCTTTTCCGCGATCGACATCGCATCGCACGCAACAGCGGTTATCAGCGGTTATCAGTGGCACGTCGCTGCACCAATGCTATTATCTCTTCCGAGCGCGCTGCGTGATCGTCGCATCCACCCTGTGGTGGACGACGGAAAGGGACAGGATGACCGAGACTGTGAACACGATCGAACTCGCCACCGAAGTGACCGCAGCCTGGCTATCGAACCCGAACACGCGCGCCGATCCGGAGGCCGTGCCCGCCTTTCTGACAGCGATTTACGCGTCGATCACGCAATTGGTCAGCGGCGAAGCCTCAGAGGACGCCGTCGAAGTCACTGCGGTCGATCACGCTCCTGCCGTCACCGTGCGCAAATCCCTGGCCTCACCCGATCGCATCATCTCGATGATCGACGGAAAGCCCTATCGGACCTTGCGCCGGCACCTCTCCACGCACGGCCTGACCCCGGATGAGTATCGCGCACGCTACAAGCTGAAGCCCGACTATCCGATGGTCGCGCCCGCCTACAGCGAGGCGCGGCGTGCCATGGCGAAGAAGATCGGCCTCGGTCGCAAGCCCAAGACACCGGCCGAGACGACCGCGGCGTCGGCCGTGCCGGCGCGCAAGCCCCGCCGCGCGAAGGGCGCCGTCACGCCGGCCTGATTGCGGACGGCGGGCGCGAGCGCGCCATCGGCCGGTTGGTTGTCGCCCCTCGACACGCGCCGACCGGTTCGGCCGCGCGATCGAGCCGTTCATCGGATCAGGGGATCGTCGAGCGGAGGTCGCCTGCCCGACCGCTCGGCGAACCCGGGTCCGGGTATTGAGGTCTGCTCGCAACTGATCGGCGGGGCTCATAGGAGAGACCGGGCTGCCGCCGACGTCGGAGAAGCCGGCGTCGCGTGGGGTCGGCACCAGGCTTCCCACCCCCTGTCGAGAGGAGGTATCAGACGTCCGCGTTCGTTGCTCGATCGCCCCAGGCTGCGCGGAGCGTCGTTGTATAGGGAACATTCTCGACTTCGGGCGCGGTTCGGCCAAGGCGCGTATGCCTGTGGCGTTGGGAGGGTCGGTGTCGCAGCCGCGCCCCCCTGCTCGCCCCTGACGTCCCCTGTCGGCAACGTGCCTCGACATGCATTGGTATGAAGGATGATGGTGCTGCTCCGGTTCGGCCCGCAACCGTTCGATCGCTCCAGCCCTCGATGCGATTGCAGCGCAGGTCAGTGGGGGAACGACGATCGAAGGTGCCGCCCGAATCCGGGGCGGGGGTGGCAGCGAGGTCGCAGGCCGGATGCGGTTTCACGAATATCGTGGTTCCGCTCGACTGCCTGAAGAGGGTCCATCCCCTCTCCTCACTGAACGACCTAAGCCGGCCGTCCATCGGCTCCAACCCGCATGGCTTCGGACCGAGTTGCCGCTTCGCGGCTGCCCGCACCACTCCTCGCCATGGGGTTTCCCTTCGCGTCTGCGCGCTCCGGTGGAGCCACCGGCCTGGCCGTCTTTGACGGTGTTCAGCCGAGGGAACGAACCCTCGAGCAGGACAAAGGAACCTCGACATGCAGAACCTCGTCATCCTCGCCGGCAACGTCGGCGCCGCCCCCGAGACCCGCACCACCCAGGGCGGCACCAAGATCACCAGCTTCAGCCTCGCGACCTCGCGGCCGAAGCGCGACAGTGAGGGCAAGGTCCTCAAGGAAAACGGCCGCCGACTCGAGGATACCGAATGGCACCGGATCACCTGCTTCAACGGTGTCGCCAAGACCGTCGCCGAATATGTCGAGAAGGGCCAGAAGGTGATGGTGCGCGGTCGGATCCACTACACCCGCTGGACCGACCAACAGGACATCGAGCGGTTCGGCGTCGAAATTATCGCCGACGAGGTCACCTTCCTCTCCTACGGCAAGTCCCGCCAGCAGCAGCAGGGCGCCGCGCAGGACAATGAGGACGACGACATCCCCTTCTGATCGGGGCGGGCGGCCCGGGAGCTTCGGCTCCCGGGCTCTTTCGTGCTGCCTCGCGCCAGGCATCCCTTCCTAACCTTTGTCGGTTGAGACACGATGCCCAAGTGGCAGGTCGAAGGACCGTGCTCGCGCCGATGACGTGATCCCGCACTCTACCTTTTTACCGTTTCGAGCGTTATGTTGACCACAAGCGGCCAAGACCCCTCGGCCGGGAGATGATGCAATGCTCGTCACGAACGTCAGGCAGCAGCGCGCGATCGGTCGCGCAGCCGCCGCCGCGGGTGGCTATTTCCAGCTCGCTCGGCGCCTGTCGCAGGCGCAGACCGAACGCACCCGTCGCGAAGGCACCGCAGTCGACGCGCCCCAGGCGGTAACCAATAACGAGACCACGCGACGCTGAACGTCTCGCATTGAGCCTCACCTTTTCCCTTCTTACCGCACTGCTGTGGCTGCTCCCGGGCATCACCGGGCTTATCTTCTGGAACAATCTGGGCCGACGCCACGGCGTACGACGGCCCGATCAACCGCTTACCGCGCTCAACAGCCTCGCGCTGGCGGGTGGCATCAGCCTCGCGGCGCATCTGTTCGGTGCGATCGTATGCGACGGGATCGTCGCAATTCTCAGCGGGCCCGAACGACCTGGGCTGGTCTCGCCTTATCGCGTCGTCGCCGGTTTGATGATCCGCCCGACCTCAGGTCCCAATGCCCGCGACCTCGGCCCGGGCGAGCCGCTCGGCCTGATCGAGTTTGCCTTCATCCTCATCTTTCTGTCCTATCTCGTCGCCGTCATGATCCGGCACAGGGGATTGGCGCTGGTGCTCGACGGGCTCGACAGCCACACCCAGGGCTGGGCATTCCAGCACATCATCGATCCGACGAACCATGGCTATTTCCAGCTCGCCTATGTCCTCACCGACGCGGTCGAAGACGGTCGCGGCCTCGGCTACGCGGGAGGGATCGCCGATATCCGTCTGTCGGACGACGGCGAGATCAAGGCGCTGACCCTGTCGGAGCCCAATCGCTTCATCTACATGATCGGCGGCAAACCCAAGGAGAAGGGTCATCTCAGCTTGCCGCGCAGCTGGGGCTCGATGATGCGGCGCGACGATGCGGGCGCGTCGGTCGCTGCCGGACTGGTGGTGGAGGAGGCAAAGCCGGTTGGCGGCGCCATCTACCTCCCCGCCGCGCGTATCCGAAACATGCTGGTGCTGAACTATTCAGAGCAGGCGCTGACCTCCGTCCTTCCTGACGCAGATCCCGCTCCCGCACCGCCCCCGCCTGTCGGCAAGCGCGAACGTGCCCGCGCTGCCGTGGCACAGGGCTTGTCCTGGCTGCTGCGCTGATGCGTTTCGATCCTGCCTTCCTTGCAGCGCTTCCCGACGATGCGCGGCTCATCGCCATCGGCATCGGCGTGTTGCTGCTGCCCCACCTCATCGCCGGACTATTCTGGTCGGCGATCCTGCGTCTCAAGCTGATGGTGCCGGCGGGGATTGTCGGCCTTCTCGCCGCGCAGGGCCTCGCGGTCACGATGACGAGCGGCCTGGGTTGGTTCGGAGGCGCAACCGGCATGGGCCGGACAGCACTCTGCAGCCTGCTCTGGCTGCTGCTGACGCTCATCATCCTGAACGTGCTCGCCGCTGTCGCCACCCGCTACGCGACGCCGCTTGAGTTCGATGGCCGCGTCATCGCGCCGGCCCGCTTCTGGCCTACCGGTCCGCTCGACTGGGTTTTGCGTCAGGAGGAGACGGTCAAGAATGCCACCTACGTCCCGCCGAGCGCGCAGCCGCCGCGCGAGGGCTTCGACTGATCGATGCTTTGCAGGCGGGTGGGGCACCCATGCCGGCGGTACCCCCTCCCCTTGCCCGGTGCGAAGGATCAGTATCCGACCTCGACCGGCAACGCACCGCAGGTATGACGCTGCTGTTCCAGTCCCCGTAGCAGAACACATCGTCGACGTCTCCCGGCTGTCGCCGGGACCGCCGCTCTATTCCGCTTGACGCTCCACCGAGCCCCTGACGGGTCTCGGCCCATCCGGGTGACGATCAGCTGACGAAGGCAGTGGCGCACAACGGGGCCGATCGCAGGCAACCGGCGCGCTGTGCCTGTCGAGCGCAATAGGATCGCTGGCGCATAGCACTGGTCTTGCCATCGCGGCACGCGGAGTGGGCGCGCGAGGAAAGGGAGCGACCGGATCGCCGACGTGGTGAACGTCGAGGGCGGCCCAGTGCTTCAGCCACGACGCTCCCGGCCGACGAGGTTCACCCCGCTCTTGGAGGCGCAATCCTTGGGCCGGTGCGGGTCCTTGTACGATCAACCCGTGAAGGGTCCGGGCGCTTCGCTACGGCTTTTTGCCGTGCCGGCGAAAAGTGATCGCGGCCCCTCCCCGTCCTGTCGGGCGCCTGTCGAGCGGGGATGAACCCCGTCGGCTTCACAGGAGCCTCGGACATGTTCAACGACATCTGGATCGCCCGCAAATCCGCCCTCAGCCTCGCCCGCAGCCTCATGGTCGCCACCATGGTCATCGCCATCGGCACCCAATACGCCGTCATCACCGCCGAAGATCACGACAGCTCGCACATCATCGTCAACGAATACGACCCTTTTGCCTGACATCCCGGGGGCTGAAAGGCCCCCCTCCCCTCCCCGTCTCGACCAAGGGCCCGGGCGGGCATCGAACCCGCCCGGGCCCGGTGGAGCGGTTCACCGGCTCACCAGATCCGCTGATCCCGGCTATCGTCGCGCGATGGCGCACGAGCTCGATGACATCGCCGCGCAAACCGAATGCCCGGCGTGCGGTCGGACACTCAACATCGCGTTCAAGACGCTTCGCCTCGCGCGGACGATCGATTGTCCGGGATGCGACGAGACGATCCGACCGATCGACGATACCCCCATCGCCCGCGTGCAGAAGCTGATCGACGAGGCCGACGGCTGACCACCTGACGGCCTCAGAGCAGGCCGCCGGTGACCTCGTGAAACGGCCGGATGCTATAGAGATCGGCGGGCTCGGTCGTCAGCAGGTCATCGACCGGCGCCTCCAGATCGAGCCAACGCGCCCAATCCTCCTGCCGCAACACAACCGGCGCGCGGTCATGGAGATCACTCAGCGCGCCCGGCGGCTGCGTCACCATCGTGAAGCTCTCGATCTCGCCCGCGTCCTGCGTCCTCGCCCGATCCCACAGGCCGGCGAAGCAGATCGGTGCGCCGTCCCGCGGAGCGACGTAGAATTTGGGTTTCGGCTTGCCCTCCCCCTTCCACTCGACCCACCCTTCGGCAGCGATGAGGCAGCGGCGTCGCTTGAAGGCATCGCGAAACGACGGCGCCGTCTTCACGCCCTCGGCACGGGCATTGAACGTCGCAGCCTTCCAGCCGCTGACCGGCCCCTTATGGAAGAAGGGGATCAATCCCCAGCGCATCCAGGTCAGCGCAACCCCGTCCTCCTGCGCGCGCAAGACGACCGCGCGATTGGTGGGACGAACCTCGGGCTGCGGCTCCAGATTGGGTGCCTGATGACGCTCGGGAAAGCGTACGGGGATGCGCGTCTCGTAGAACTCCTCGCAGACTTGATCGAAGCCCTTGGTGCGGCGGTAGTTGGTGCACATCGCTGTGGGCCGTCAACCGAGCGCGGTACGGACCGGTGGCAACGTCGCGAAGCTCCCGAGCAACGCCGGATCGCGCAGCAGCGCCGTCCAGGCCTGCCCGTAGGTCCGCGATGCGAGATAGAAGGTCGAGCCCGCACAGCCGACCATTCGGCAGCGCTCCAGCTTGTCGACCAGCGAATAGCCCACGCCATGGCGGGCAACGATGTCGTCGAGGTCGACGCGCAGTATCGTCCCGCAGACCGCGCAGCGTACGCGAACGAGCGCGTTCATCCGACGCATCTCGCCGACGTTTTCCAGCCAGCGGGGCCACAGGGCGATGATGTCGGCGCCGGTCTCCATCGATGAAGGATAGCGGGTCGGCTCCGCTTTCGTCCAGCATGGTGGGGCGGCTTGGCAGGGCGGCCCCCTACTCTCTTCCGGCGATCATCCGGGACTTTCCTGGCGCGCACGTCCTCGCCGAGGCGCAGCCCGGCGCAAGCCCGCTGGCGCGGGCTTCTCCACTGCCGTTTCGACCCTTCGGGTGCGCCGGGCGGCTATGCCCCGGCGGTCCTGCCGCGTGTCGAAAGGTCCCGATCACCGGGGCTCGAGCGTCAAGGAGACCGTCATGTCCGATGCCACCCCCCGGCCTGCAAGTACCGCCGATGCCGCCAGCGCGATCGCGCGCCTCAACGACCGGCTGCGCGATCACATCACCCAGCCCGGCACCGACCGGGTCATGATGACCAGCGGGATCGCCGAACTGATCGGCGACGTTGGCATCTTCCGCAACTTCCGCAAGCGCGCCGAACTCCTCCGAGCGATCCGGGGCTATGACGCCTTCACGCGCGCGAACGACCCTTATGGCGAACACGACCTCGGCACGTTCGACTTTGAAGGCGCAGCCTGCATGTGGAAGATCGACTATTACAACGCCGACCTGTCCGCCGGCTCGGAAGACCCCTCAGACCCATCCGTGACGGTACGCGTCCTGACGATCATGCGCGCCGACGAGCGCTGATCGGTCGGGCTCCGGCGGTCCTGCCGCCGGGGTCCGGTGCTGGCAGCGCGCCCAGTGCGTCCGATCCGGCGAGAGGCGCCAGGCCGAGGATCGCGATGGTCAGGGGAGCTGTCGCCATCGATCATGGTGACCCACGCAGCGATGCCGTGACCGCGCTCGGTCAACCCGGCGAAGCTGCACCTGCACGGCCGCGTCATATCGGGGCCGTCTTGGGCTCGTTACCTCGTTGGGGCATGTCGCTTGCTCGCGGATCGCCGCGTCCAACGGGAAGAAAAGAAGAGGCTGTCGTCGACGTCTCCCCAGTGTGACGGCCGGCCGGGGTCGGCGTCAAGGATGCGCGGTTCCCCCAATTCTCCCGGCCCGTTCCGCTGGCGCTCCAGGGCCGAGACAATCGGCTCCCCCACGCCCCGCTCGCGCGGCTGCTGGCGCAGTCCTGGACCCCGGCCCCAACCGACCGTCCAGCGGCACCTCGTCTTCACTCGAACAGACGGAGGCTTTCCATGCATGACCAATCGGCTCGTATCCAGGCGTGGCGTTCGGACCTGGCGGCAATCAATCGGGAGCTCGATGCGGCATCCCCCCTCCCCCGGCCATCAAAGGCCAAGCGTCGCCGCAATCCCAAGCCGCTCTGGGAGGAGTGAGCCGTCAGACCTTGAGGGGGGATCCTCGCGATTTTCTCTCCCTGTCGTCGGTCTCTAGGCGATCGCGGCGGGCGCTGGCCCAAGGGAGAAGGCTTCTTCAAGAGATACCACAGAATAGCGGGACAATGGCGGGTTGCGCCGCGGTGCAGCCGTTCGGTAAGGATGAGGCGCCTGCGGAGACGCGGGCCGGGGCGTGGAAACCCCGAAGAGTGAGAGCCGGTTCGATTGACCGGGTGGCGGACGCGTATGTCCAGGCCGCCCGGCTAAAGGCGTTCGCGCCAAGCTCACTCTTGGTTTCCAACACCCGGTTCCGAAGCGACGGCGTGCCCCGCGGGGCACGCCGCCGGCTTCCTGGCCGCCGGCTGCACGGAGCAGAGGTGTAGTGGCAAAGCGGCCGCGCGACATCGAGGTCGAAATTGTGCGGCGGCACCTGCCGAGCGTTCGTCAGCTTCTTTCGGCGCATCTTTGGCTCGCAAAGTCGGCGCGCATGACGCGGCATCGCATTTGGGCGACCTCCCCTTGTCAACCCTGCCGAGCTTGGATGGCCTCTGGATCCGGCGCGGCCAAAGCTATCGGCCGTCGTTTCCGGCCGACGCAACGCTGCTGGTGGGCGACGCCATTCTGCGATCGGCGTCGTATGTCTGGCTGGTGTGCGGCTAGATGGTCAGGGCGACCGTTGGTTATTGCCTGGGCGCAGCGACCATTCCGGCCGGCGACGTGGCCGCCACCGAGGCAAGCCGGTGCACCATGCCTCCGACGACCATGTGCGCAAAGTGTACAATGTGCACCGAGTGAGCACATGGCTAACGTTCACGGTGTGAGCATTTTGAAGGTTGGGACGTGTGCACGGCGTGAACATGTCAGCGCGGTGAACGTATAAACCTCGCGACCAAGTAGCCGCGAGCCGGTAGGAATTCGGTCCAGCTTGCTCTCTGCCGCAGGGTCTTCTCGCGGGGCGGTGATACGCACAACGGCGCGCGCAAACGTTCACAGCGTGAACATGGGCGCATTGTCGACAGGTTCAAGGAGGATCGTCGCGGCTGAAGCGCGGTTGCGCCTCTCGCCAGTACAGGAGCCTATTCGTCCCAGGTAGCTGCACTCACCAGCAGAGCGCCGACGACCTGCCCCCCCTCCCCGCGGCAGCGCCGCGCGGTTCGGGTGCGGGCGGTGACAGGATGGCCAATGATGTGGCGAGGCCGTTCCACGGGTATCGAGGTGAACATATTCAGGCGGTGAGCATGTCGCCAAGGTGAACGTCCTAGCTATGTGAACGTGTGACCAGGGTGAACATCAGAGCCATGTGTACATGAGTGCGGTGTGAACATGTCGCCGCGGTGAGCTTACGACCACACCAAGGCTGCACTGGGATCGCTGACGTCGCCGGTCGCGAAAGGCGATCGGACAACGCCTCGGCGGTTTGGTTGCGCTGATTGCTCGGTCGGCGAAACTCGGTCAACTCCCATCGCTGGCTGAACGCGGTTGCGTGGAATAGACGCTGGTCGTCCTAAGCAGGCGTGAGGGCAGGGGAGGGCGAGTGCCTCTGCGAGTTTCCTCGTGAGCATGTACTCAATGTGAGCATGCTCACACGTGGCGCTTGAACGTGCCGTCCGATCGCCGAGCGAAGGCGGTCCCCTGGCGCACAGGGCGATGCTGTCGGGAACGCGGCACTGTGGTCGCTTGTCGGACGCGAGTGCAAGCCGCGTCCGGTGCCTGACCCATTGCCAGCCATCCAACGCCCGCAATGCTCACGCGGTGCCCATGTTCACACGGCTTACATGTCAATAAAGTGCGCAAGCGACCATCGCGCACTTGTCACCAATGGGGGCTTGTGCAACTTTGGTCACACGTTCGCGGCGTGGTTGGTGCGTCACATGTGCACATCCGCCGATCAACCTGAGGAGACATCTGTTGCCGGTGATATCGATGCTGTCCCCGAAGGGCGGGGTGGGGAAGACCACTACCTCGCTCATTCTCGCGACGGTTCTCGCTTCGAAAGGGTCGAGCGTCGTGATGATCGACGCCGACCCGAATTTCCCGCTGTCACGCTGGGCGGCGAAGGACGGGAAGCCTGACAATATCGAGGTGGTACCCGAGATCGATGAGGACGAGATCATCAGTACGATCGACGCGGCGCGTAAACGCGCCGACTATGTCATCGTCGACCTGGAAGGGAAGGCCAGCGCGCGGGCGACCAACGCACTGATGATGTCGCATCTCGCCCTTGTCCCGATCCAGGGCTCCGAACTCGACGCCATGGAAGCTGCGCGCGCGTTCAAGGCGATTCGCAATGCCGGTACCGCGCGCCAGCGCCCCTTGCCCTTTGCCGCGGTTCTGACGCGGACGCCTGCTTCGACGAGGCTGTGGCCGCGTGACCTGAAAGCCGTCGTCGGCAATCTGGAAGATGCAGACGTCCCGATGATCTCGACCGCTATCGCCGAGCGCGGTGCATTCCGCGGCCTGTTCAGTATGGGCGGTACGCTGGACGACATGACTGCGGCGGATGTCGGTTCACTCGACAGCGCGAAGGCGAACGCTAACGCCTTCGCGTTCGACGTAGTGACGCTGCTCAAGGAAGGACTGGGCGCATGAGCGAGAAGCCTGCGGCATCGCGTCGATCGATCACCAGCTTCGCCGCTGATGATGACATTCCGGTCCCCACCGCTGAACAGCTGGCCGCAGCCAAATCAGCAGGGGAGGGGCTGGGCTTTCGCTCCGAAAAGCCGGCTCCCGCACCGGCGCAGCGGCCGGCGCCCAAGGTCCGGCAGCCGACCTTTACCGACGCGGTGCACGTCCGGTGCCGTCCCGAGGATCGTGCTCGCTTCGAGGACTTCGTCTGGCGCAACCGCGTTTCAAAGGGTGAGGCAATGACGCTTCTCCTTGACTTGGCCCTGACCGAAGAGGCGCGGAAGGCAAAAGCCGGGAAGTGACGACAAGCTGACCGGGGAGGGGAGGGGGTAAGTCTCCCGGCCATGATCGCGACCGCCCCGTCGATGGCACTCCGCCAGCACAGCCGGCGTCATACACCGGCCGGAAGGGGAGGGGGGCTGACCGCCAGGGACCATCCCCGTCGCTCCTCATGCCGAGCGACGAATCGGTGTGATTGATCGGCCGCAGGGTGACCGTTCCTGTGTCAGGTAGCGTCGCGTTGGGGCTTGCGCGTGCACGCCAAACGCGGGTCAGCGGCCGTTGGGAAGCGGACCAGCGGCAACGGAGCTCGCTATCTGCCGATAGCCTCGATCGGATCGCCTGGTCGTCATGATCTAGGCAACGTCAGCGACTCCGCACGATCGCCCATGTCCCGCCATCGTACCCGTTGCGACCGCGATGGGGCTGGTGAAAGGCGCGAGGCTAGCGGCCGAGGAGCCTTGGTTGCCGGGAGCCGGTGCCGTCCTCGCTGCGACGGACTGGTGCGATCGCGGGAACGGCATCCGCTACGACGGGTGTGCTACCGACGATCCGTCGAGCGACCGTTCACGACAGCTATCCGAGCTCCGGGGACTGGTCGCCGGCAAGCGGAGAGGGGGAGGGGGTCGCGGGAACGCCGCTCTGATGCCCTGTTCCCTTCGCGCGATCGGATCCGCGAACGGCTGCCGCTGACACGCCGTTGGTCGGACATGCGATCCTCCAGAATACGCTCGCCCCGGCCGACCGATCAGCCCGAGAGCGCGGCCAGTCGTTCAGCCACTGCCTTGCCGCCATGGGAGGCGAGCGCCGCTGCGATCGTGCGGGCGTCGGACTTCTCGATGGCAGCGATCTTGACCCGCTCGAGCGCGGCCAGAAGGACAGGACGACCGGCGTCACGGGCCGCTTCCGTCGCTTGCTTCGCCTGCTCGTCGACGCGCGCCAGTTCGGCAAGCAGCGCCTCGCGTCTCGCCGCGATGGCCGCCAGATCACCGGTGTTGGATTTCGCACGAGGCATGTGGCGTTCTCTCTTGTGCTGCAATTCGTGGACAGCACAAACATGGCCGACCCTCTCCAAGATTACTAGGTATCAGGGTATTGATCTTGTCCAGATCGACGGTGTCGATACCGGACCGGCATCAATGACGACTGCCAAGGCCGTTCGACTGTCGAACATATCAGGCGTCCATGTGCTTGCAATAACCTCGGCAATACAGCCCACTCCGCGTCTGGAGTGATTTCACTCCATCTAATTGGTTTTTGTACGAGGGTGGATCAATTATGAGGGATGGCAGGATATGCCATCTGGCACCAATGTAATACATTGGCTCGATGGCACCGCTGCACGGGGCTTTGAAAGTGGTGATCAGTCTTCGGCTCAAGGACGATCTGATCGCGGAGATCGACCGCGTCGCGGCCGCCCATGGCCAGACCCGGAGCGCCTGGATCGCGCAGATCCTCACGCGCACGGTGCTTGCGTCGGAACATGATGACCTGCCCATCGCGGGGGCGGCAGGTAGGCTCGATCACGAGGGTCATTCAGACGAGCAGGTCCGGGTGACGGTCCGCCTCAACCGGCGCGAGATCGAGGCGATCGATATTGTTGGCGCGCCGCTCGGCCTGTCCCGCAACGAGTGGATCAAACGCGCCCTGCGCTGGCAGCTCTGGGACAAGGCCGCGCAGCTCCGGCTATGCCCGGCCATGAAGGAGGAGGTCGGAAAAGTCCGCAAGCAGATCCTTCTGATCGGCCGCAACATCAACCAGGCGGTCCATGCCATGAATGCCGCCAACCAGCCCGAGAGCAGCCTCGACATCGCGCGGATTGCGGAACCCTTTCTGGAGACGTGCGCCGACCTGAAGATCGTTCTGCACGCCACTCGGCGCAGCCTGTCCGCCTATGTCGGGGGCGAAGTCGCGTATTGGACCGGCGCGTTCGGAGCACCGCGCGCGTGAGCCTCAACCTGTCGCCGGGCACGCTCGACACGATGGCGGGGATCTTCGCGCCAGCGAAGAAGCAGAGGCTCGGCAGCGGGGGCGGGTCGCCTCCACCAGCAAAGCAGGGCGGAACAATGCTGAGGCTCGCGGTCGCCTCCATGTTCCCGAAGGCCACGAGCCGACCGGGTGGCGGTCGCCAACCTTATGCGACGAAGCAGGCATTCGGTGCGGGCGCCCAAGGCGCCGTCAGTCGTCGCGCTATCGCGACGATGGACCGAACCGCACGCCGGGTCCCCGAGGTCCTCGTTCGCATCACGGGACGTCAGCATGGCAGCGGGCACGTGCTCGCCAATTTCGCCTACATCAGTCGCCTTGGTCACGGCACCGACAAGCAATTGGCGCTGTATACGAGCGACGAGGAGGTGCTCCGTGACGGACGCGCCATGCAGGAGCTCGCGCAGGATTGGCAGGAATGGGAGATGGGCGACGATGCCCGCCGCAAGGGCGCGACGTCGCTATCGATGATCCTTTCGATGCCATCGGGTACCGATCCCGAACGCCTCAAGGCGGCCGCGCTGGATTTCGCGCGGGAGGAATTCGCGAACCGGTCCTGGGTCGCGTCGCTCCACATTGACCGGGATCATCCGCACGTTCACCTGACCTTCGCACGGCGCGACCATGATGGTCGACGTTTTCACCCCACCCGTGACGACCTCTTCCGCTACCGCCAGCGCTTCGCCCAGAAGCTGCGCGACCGCGGCATAGAGGCGAATGCGACGCCGGCGAAGGCGAGGGGGGTAGACCCCAAGCATGAGCCGATCGCTGCCAGGAAAGTGCGAGCAAACGGCCAGGTACCGCGGCTCGACACGAACCGCCTCGCGCGCGCACAACGCTTCGCGAACGCGACCACAGCCGATCCGGTTCGGGCTATCCTTACCGAGCAACAGGCCGTCGTCAGGGACGCCTATCTGCAGTCGATCGCCGAGCTCAGTGCCACCCCGTCGGTCGTCAACCAGACGGTCGCGAAAAGCCTGCAACGGTTCGTCGAGGTTCTGCCCGACCCCGAACCGAACTCCATCCAGGCCGCCCATACGCTCCGCGTGCTGCGGGCGTTGGACACCCGACTTGGTGGACTCGAAGCGGAGGCAAGCGATGCGCCAGCGGACCCGATCGCCGCCGCGATCGCCCGGTCCAGCGCGATGAGGGACCGGATCGAGGCACGTCGTCTTCGCGATCAGACGGATGCGGTCCGCTCGCCCGAACCCGTCGACCCCGAGCGGCAGAAGGAGGAAACTCGGACACCAATCACCCGCCACGATCCGGCAACCGCACCGACCGATATCGACGAGGTAATGCGTCAGGTTCAGGAGCGAGAACGCGCGCGGATGGCCCGCGAGCGGGAGCGGGATCGAAGCCCTGGTAGGGGAGGGCCGACGCGATGAGCGATGTCAGTCAGACTGCCGCCCTAGCCGCCATTCTTGACGCGCTGACACTGATGCAGGACCAGGTCGAAGAGATCGGCGAACGCAGCAAGCGCCTCGAAGCAAATCAGGCCGACATCCTTGCAAGGCTCGAGACCATCGATGCTGCGCAGGCCATCGCGACGGACCTCCAGCCTAATCTCGAGCATCTCGCGTCCGAAGTCTCCGAGACCCGGGGCGAGATGGGGGAGGGGTTCGCCCGTGTTGCGCAGGTCGCGGGCTGGGCGCATGCCGCGGCCGCTGGCAACGCCGCTCCATTGCCGGCCGATGTCCTCGACGATCCGCTGCTCGAGCTCTTCGTCATCAGCCAACCCGCAGACCGCACTTCAACCCGCCGCGCCATCGTGGATTGGCGGGAGAAGGCGCGGACGGTCGATACTGCGGCGCTGACCGCTCTTCTGATTAGCCAGTACCGCCCGTCACCGACAGACGATCGCGCAGGCCGCCGTCTGCGATACAAGTTGGCTGCGATCACCCGCGACGAACTGGAGCGTCGAGGTGCTGTGATGCCGCCATTGCCGCGCTCGACAATAGCGGCGGACCGATCGGCCGAGGCGCAGCGCGCGCGGTCCGAGGCGCTGGTCGAGGTGTGGCAAGCGGGGGAGGGCGCAATGCTCTACGCTGAGCCGGAGCTCGCTGGTGCGATGGACATCATGGCGGCGGCAAGGCGGGAGGGTGTTGCGCTGCCTGAGCAGAGCCTAGCAAGCGGATTGGCTGCGTTGCATCAGACGATTTCAGATCGCCTGAGTGTCGGCGACAGACCTGAGTTGGCATCTGATCCGAAGAACGTCGGCGCGAGGGAAGAAATACTCCGTGATCGATAGCTTTGAATCACGTACAATCTGAGGAAGAGACGCTGAAGCCGTGCGCCACATGTCAATGAGCGCGTCACATGAAGAAGCGGAACTGAAACGGGGTACTCCCCAAGCGGGGCATTCGTTTAAGAACCCGCGCTAGGACCTTGGCGTAGCTCATGGTCACGGGTAGGGGATCGTAGAGTCCGTCGTTGTTCCAATTCATCTTGGAAAGCGCCAATGCCGCCATAGCCGTGTCATCCCACGAGCCATGTCCGGCGTGGCGCACAAGCCGGATCGGCTTGGGAGTTCCCCGCCCGCCCTGAAGGTGCGGCCGCTTGCCCAAGCCGTCTACCGCGCCGTGTATCCAAAGCAGCGCGTCTCGTGGGCCGAGCTGTACCAGCGTTCCCCGTTTGACCGGATATGCGGCGGCCTGATTGCGGCGTGGATTGTTGGGGTCCTGCTCCCACCAGACACCACGCCACCCGACCTCATCAACGACTTGGATGAGATCGACCGCTTCGCAGACCGGTAGCGCTTCGAAGCAACCAGCGATCTCGTCGCTTTTGAATTCGGTGGTCTTGTGGATCATCACGCGTCGAGGTGAGCGTCCCCCGTGTCGTCGCCTGTAGAGTTCGAGCGACCGCGTGATCACTCGGAACATCTCGGCACGAGACAAAAACGGGTTCTCCCGTTGTACCTGAATTTCATTGGTATCAAACGCGATAAATTCTAATCCGGCGCCGTCCTCATCGAAAACCTGACTGCAGCAGGTTACGAAACGTGGACTACCGCTGTCGTCATTACGAACGGCATAGGAAATGCCGATGAAGGCCGTTTCCGCCTTGGTGTCAGCCAACTTCCAAGGAATGCCGCCAGCCTTGGCATAGATTGCGAGGCCGATACGCCACATCACGCTCGCTCGACATGAATAGGAGAGCGCGCGCCCTTCACGCACGATCTGGATCGGCATCCCGCGAATTGCTGCAAAGGCCTTCAGATAGTCGTGCAGGTCGAAGTCATCGTCGTGGCCGAAGAAGGCGGCCTCCCAGCGATCGGGCAGGTAGACGAACAGAACGTCGAACTCCGTGCGAAACGCCTCCAAGCAGCGAACTGCTTGGATAAGGCGGTCGGCCAGCAGAGTATGCGGCGCCGGGCTCGCGGCGAGATCGGCGTCCAGTGCCGGCTCAAGTTCGACACGGCACTTGGCCGGTGCCGCGGTTACCCGCGTGTTGAACACGGCCGAGAAGCCCGGCCACTCGGGAAGATAATCGGTTCGTTCACGTGGCGAAAACGTCCGGTGGAGCTCTTGCATGAAGCCGAACAGGCGGGTGGACTCTCCGGCCGGCGCAATGGTGGCAACCCGAATGGGACTGGGCACCTGCGAGGCGGAAAAGGGACCAAACCTCTTGAGGCCGCGTAGCGGATGAATATCTCGATCGCCGCTGCGCTCAGGATGGAAGAGGAGTTCCGGCTCCGGATACCAGACGTGGGGCGAAATTTCGCTGCTCATGGCGTCACCCTGAACGAGAACGCGGTTCGTCGCCCGACGGCGAACGAAGCGTCGATCCCATCTCCAATCCCCAGTGCCCGCACATTCTCTCCGGCAAACAGTCCCGTCCAGAAATCGATGAGCTTATCCGCATCCCGGTTGTAGCGGCGCGCTGTTCGCTCGCGCGCAAAGTCGGCCGCCTTGGCCCGGCTTGCGGTTGAGCCATCGTCGTCCGTATCGATCCGGGGCTCAACCAAGAGCCACAAGCGGTCGTCCGCCCAATCCAAGCGGACCGCTACTCCCTCCCGCCATCGTACCTTGCCGCCGTCGATCCGACCTTGGAGCGGTCCCACCAAGCTGCGCAGCGACCCCCAATGCTCATCTGCCGGGTCGTGCGGTGCCAGGATATGGACGTTGCGCCGCCGCTGGGCATCAAGCCCATGTACACTGCACAGCCCACGAACCAGCGCCTCTCGCAGCAGGCCTCGTTCACCGGAATCGTAACGCAGTCGCCGATCCTCAAAGACGGACAGATCAAAGTCCGTGATATCGTAGGGGGCGAAGACGCGGCGAAACTCCTGGTCCGAGCCGAACCCAATGACTCCCCCGCTGGTGCGGGTAGCAATCAGATCAGCCTTCGCCGCGAGTATTGCATCCCGGACGTCTGCCGCCCCACCAATTCCACAAACGACGCGGCGGGCGTTTGTCGGTATGGATTCGACCTCGATCCCATTTAGTCGGACGAGAGGCCAGTTATGTTTGCCGGTCAGCGCCGGGGCGGCTGTCCACCAGCGTTGCTTCTGACCCAGGCTGTCGAGCGCTGTCGAGTCGAGGTCAGGCAACAGACGCACGAGATCGCGAAGCGCTTCGTCCAAATTCTCGATACGGACCAGCCCGCTGTCGACGCCAACCGCCTGGGCGCGTTCGAGCAGCTGGTTGACGCGTTCGAAGGGTGGCTCCTCGCCGCGATGCAGCCAAAACAAGCCTCCCGGGAAGGCGCCGGGGCGTTCGAGTGCTGCCTCGAGCGCATCCATAATGGACGCATCGCGTCCGCTATACCCCCCGACGACCAGACCGGATCGGCGGCAGGAATCGACGAGCACCTCTCTGAGCTGTGCATCCTGCTGCCTGAGCTCGTCGGGTGTGTTCTTGAGCCGGCGGGACCGGAAATCGCCGTGCAGCTTGACCTCGATAGGCCATTGCTGCGCTGCAATCTGCTCGGCTGCCAGATCAGGCGCATCAAGGGCCACGACGCTGAGCGACTTGGTGGTGCCATAGGTTTGTGCGCAGGCATCCGCGACGAGGTGATCGAAGTTGGTGGTCCAGATCAGGTGAGCATGCCCCGCCTTTAGCAGGGCAGCGAGCGCTAGGTGGCCATAAGCAGGCTTTGCGCCGCCGATCATGCCATCGATGAACGTTCGACGGTCCTTCTCGGCGGGATAAGCTGCTTCGAATAGCGCCGCATATTCGTCCGGAGCACCGGGGACTGGTAAGCTGCCCGATCCGCTGACATGGGCGTCGAGCAACGCACGCACACTCGGATTGCCGGTGTCGGCGATGGTCGAAAGCGGCACCCGCCGCTGCGCCGCATAGAGGATCTGCTTGAACTGCCAGATCATGTCCCATGCGGTGGGCACGCCCGCAGAGACAGACGCACCCGCGCCCAGAAACCACATGAGCTGACCAGGTCGCAGCGCGAAGCGCCGTGCGAAGTCATCACTATCTATCTCAGGTGCCAAGCCATTCCCCTCCCGGGCCACGCTAGCCAACTCAGGCCGCCTGTAAAGTAGAGGCAGCCAGCGTTGTGAGATCGGTCGGACTGAACCAAAACACCCGCTTCTCGAAATCTGCCGGTTCTCGTCAGTGCCGCAGGAAGCCGTCAGCTCTAGGCACTGGCCTGGGGCGATCACATATAAGACTGTATGAGCACTTTTCTGCTTCCGTTATCCGAGTTCAACCGCATCCATCAGGTGATCCACGGCACGATCAAGGACGAGGGCAATCCCGGCAAGGCGTGCACGCTCTTTGCCTGCATCGGCGCCTTAATCTTGAACAAGCATTACAAGATACCGGCCAGGGCGGTAGCCGGAGGTTTTGCGCTATGCGTCGAACCCGAGAAGGTCATGTTCTTCGGGCGGGATGGGGGAGGTACCGTAGAGTTCGACGAAGACGGCTTCCACATGTGGGTCCAAACCGAGACCCACGTGATCGACTTCATGTCTCCCTTGTACCAAGAAGCGTTCCAGGACGTGCAGCAGGAAGTGGCCATTCCACGCCGAATGTTGCAGAAGCGGCTATCCGATGAAGCACCCGACCTCAACCAGCTAAAGAAGGCCGGCGACTACTTTACGATGCCCGATCCGGAGCTGAGCGAGCGCTTGATCGATCACGTCCTAGACCGGCCTATCAACACCGATATTATCCACATCGCTGAAACATGGTTCGGCACGCGTCGAGGTAAGCAGAAGCCATCGCTGACGATCGGCAGCAATGACGGGCTGGTTCGTGACCTGCGGCTGCCGGCGACCGTCGCGCGAGGAGCTTGGTAAGCCATGGCAGTTGCACGATGCCGCTCCGGTTCGCCTAGCCCATGGCCCCTGCGATGCCGCTGATCGGCACAATTGATCCTGCATGGAAGGACATGTCCAAATACGTAGTCCACTTCGCCAAGGAGTCTAAGTTCAAATCGGCCTATGATAACGCAATTGCGATCCTGTACGAGCGGCGCATTGTCGCGATGAAGGCGTTCGGTGCCGGACGCCATCTTCCGCACGCCAAGCGCTCGGTCTGTTTTAGTGAGGTGCCGCTTCATCACTTCAAGCGCCTGGCTGACGCGCGAGGTCAGCACGGGATCGGCTTTCGCAAGGAGTTTCTGGTCGAGCGAGGCGGCGGGCCGATCCTCTATGCCTATAAGGATACGCCGCAGGCGCAGGCGATCAATGCCCTGGTCCATAGCGCAGCCGGCGATCCGGCCGCTCCGGTCTGGAATTTGGCGCCCTTTGTGGACTTGCCCGGCACCTATGGTGTCTCGACCTACCTTTTCGAGTGGGAGCGCGAGTGGCGACACGTCGGCGACCTACCGTTTGCAGAGACGGAACCGGCGTTCCTAATTATTCCCGAAACGCTCCACGATGCCGCCAGAGGCTTCTTCGCCTCCGCTAAGCTCGATCATGTCGGCCCGAGCTACGAGTGTCCGTTCATCGATCCCTACTGGAGCGAAGACAGGATCGAGATGGCGTTGTCGGGCTGAGCGCTTGGGTGTTGAAACGGATCTCAATCGGTTGCGCTGTCTGGATGTAAGCGTTGTCGGCACGGCAGGCGAGACTGCACGGAACGACCGACAAGCTTTGCTCACCACGGAGATCAAGCGTGACCTGCATCTACTGTCCTTCCGACGGCCCTTATACTGAAGAGCACGTCGTCCCGGCGGGCATGGGCGGTGACGACGGCAAGTGGTTGCTGAAGGATGTCGTCTGCGGGGTCTGCAATACTGACGTTTTCTCTCCCATGGAAACGAAGGTAATGCGCGCCTCTCCTCTGGCGATCGCCCGCTTGTTCAAGCAGACCCGGTCACGAAAGCGGGGCAAAAGGACTGCCGCGCCCTCTATTTACGCGCCGGTCAGTTACTTTGATGATCCACAGTCCGGTCTGCTTCTTGAACAGGAGCTTGGCAGCGGAGGCCAGTCAATGGTTTGGCCGCAAGTGAACTACGTACCGCCCGAACGGATGACTGTCAGCGCGACCGACGCGGCGTCGGCGAACGAGTTGATTCGCGATCTGGGGCACTCGCCGACCTGCTTACGCTTTGTGAAAAGCTGCGGGACGGTGTCGAGGTGCGTTACCGTCTGACTTTCTTGCGCTGGGACGGCGTCGCTTACCAGCCGGGCGAGGTCGACAGCGCCGCAGCAGCGCCGCGCGGGGCCGTCTGGCTCGAGCCGCTCGAGTACCCAAATACCGAAACAACCGGAACTCTTACCGCGCGTGTCTTTCGTAGGGGCAGGGGGGCGATGACTTGCCGGGCGGAAGATGTCGAGGCTGTCGCCAGCCTGCTAACCCTAATCCGTCAAAACCACCCGAAGCTCGTCGTCCCCGCTGACGCCACCTCAATCAGTACCGACACGCCCGGAATCCATCTTCGCCAGACCATGGATCCCGTTGCCTATGACAGAGTGCTGGTCAAAATAGGCGTAAACGTCTGTGCTCATCTGTTTGGAGACGCAGCTGTTCGGACGCCAGCATTTGCCAGCGCCCGAGACTATGCGCGCTACGGAACTGGCAGCGTCGTTCAGCTTTCGATCGAGGAAGCCAAGAAATTTACCGAAGCTTTCCCGGTGCTCGCACACCATCATCTGCTCCTGGTCGCCACCAAGACACCGGAGGGCGAAAAACCTGGCTGTGTCATGATCACCATGCAGTTCTACGGGGGGCTGACGCATTCCTATTTGCTTGCCGTGGGCGACGTGGTCCCGAACGCCGCAGACCCAATCTTCGTTGTAGTCGACTATGAAGCCAACGTGATCGAGCGTCACACTCCGGAAAGCTTTTCACGGTTCGCGAAGCGAAACGGTGCGACTTGGCGTCCTATCGACCTAGCTGGGGGGAGTAGCTAGGGTCTGGACTCGTTGATCGCAGCCAGGAGATGATGGTGGCCGCGAGGCGACGTCGGAGAAAAAGGCGTTTGGGCACCGATCGTAGCGGGAGCCGACACGGCGCCAGTCCTTCAGACGGCCGAACATGATCTCGATGCGGCTTAGTCGTATCTGAGCGACTCTTTACCCGACCTTCGACGCGGGATGCCGGGTTTAATGCCCTTGGCGTTAAGAGCATTCCTGACCCGACGGCGTCATAGCCGCGATCACTGAGCAGCCACTGCGCCCTTGTGCGGGTCGTCGAGCAGCGCCGCCGCACCGGTGTAATCGCTGACCTGGCCCGCGGTCATGAAGAAGCTCGGGCCGAAGAAAAGTCGTGAATGACCGCGTGTGGGATCGCGTCGCCCATGCTGATCTTTGAGGGTCTAATTATCTGGCCATCGGCGATTGCCGAGAAACTAAGCGACCCGAATGTTGAGTGCGATCAGATGATCGAACAGCTCCTTTGTTCGTGCGCTTGGAGGCACAGCCAAGGCTGCGTCCACGGCGGTACGACTGAGCAAGGTACGCCGTTGATCAGAGCTCCCATGGGTTGAATTCGGCGACGCGAGGCCGGAAGCGGCAATCGCAGCAGCGTCCTCCGCGCCGGACTCGCTTGCCTGAATGACCCTCAAGCTATTGCGGGCCACCGCGGGATCGAGCCGGATCATCGGCATGGCAGGTGGCGCGATCCGTGTGCGTGCCGCGAGCTTCTTCTCGGCATAGTATCGAACCTTCTTGCCATAGGTCGCATACATGCCACGCCGAAAGACAATGAGATCGTCCTCTGGCAACATTTCAACCTCCTGGGGAAGCATCAACGGGCGGCGCTGATCGGACAGCGACGTGGAGCCACCCCCGCCTCCCCAGGTCCCTATCGAGCGCGATCGTGATTTGAACGTGTACGTGCCAAGCTGCTCGGAGATATTCTTCGCATCGGACAGCCCTGCCGGGCGGAGGATGAGCCGCACGGCACAATTGCGTTCGATGTCGGCCGCCACCTTGTCGCCGTAGACGCCTTGGATCTGCTCGATCGATTGGAAGGCCGGAAGCAGCCGGAGACCATAGCCGGCGACGTAGCTGAAGGCGTTCGCCAGGACGGAGCACTTGCCGAGGCTGGCGAATTCGTCGAGCGCGAGAAGCACCTTCACCCGGTGCCGATCTCCCTTTGGCAGTTCGCGCACATTCAGGTCGACGAGCTGCTGGAACAGCAAGCCGTAGATCGGCGCGGCGCGATCGAGGTCGTCGGGCGAGACACCGAGATACAGCGAGATACGCTCATCTCGGAAGTCGCGCAGATCGAAGTCGCTTTCCGAAGTGGCGGCATCGACATAGGGGTTCAGCCACGCATTGACCTTGGCCGTCACCGACTGACGAAGCCCCGTGAACGTGTTCGCCGACGACGACGTGTAATCACGGATGGCAGATTCGCAGCCCCCAGACAGCGGCTTCCCGGTCGCTTTGCGCTGCTCGATGATCTTCGGGAACCGTCGCTGCGCGTCGCCAGCTGCGAACTGCCGGTAGACTTCACCGAACGTGAAGGGGAGCGCGTCTTCGCCATCGTCGGCCGTCGCAGCGATATAGGCCGTGACGCCAAGAAACGCCGTACGTGCCCCCTCGGCCCAGAACTTGTCGCCGGTCAGCGGATCGGGGAACAGCATGACCGCGATTTTCTGCAGTTCGTTGATCACCTCGACCGGATTGCGACGATCGATATAACTGAGCGGATTGTAGCGAGCCGTCCGTCCGGATGGATCAAGCGGGTTGAACAGGACGACACGCTGGCCCAGCTCCTTCAGGCGATAGCCGGCCGTGTTGTCCCAATTCTCCTGCTTAATATCGAGAACTACTAGGGAGTCGGGCCAGTCGAGCAGGTTGGGAATGATGACGCCAACGCCCTTGCCAGCCCTGGTCGGAGCCTCGAGCAGCACGTGCTCGGATCCGTCGAAGCGCATCACCTTTCCGCCGAACTTGCCCAGGACGATGCCTGCCTTGCCGAGCAGCTTGCCCTTGCGAACCTCGCCCGGCCGCGCCCAGCGCGCCTCGCCATGGAGGGTCTGCCGCCGGAAGAGCGAAGACGCGATCAGAAATCCGGTGAGCACCAGTCCGATCCCGAAACCGACGATGAACGGCTTGTAGATGATCGGATAGGCACGCATCGACCACAGGGCCGCCGGGACCTTCAGCCACGGTGTCTTGGCACTGAGAAGATGCGCGCGGCAGAGGACTGCGACGGCTCCGATCGCCGCGCTGAACGCAAGGCCGATCACCGTTAGAAAGATGATTGCGCCGGGTTGCGACCCTTCGCTGCTCCGGACCCACTTGCCGCTCACGCGCGACCCTCCTCAGTCTCGCGGCTTACCCGCCGGATCGAACCACACCTCCGTCATGCGATAGCGCGCAGGCTGCCCGTCTCGCGGGGGCAGCCGGTCCATTTGCACGACGATGTCCACCAGCGACCGCAGCAATGCTCTGATGTCATGGCGGTCGAGGTCGCTTCCGCCGTCCGACTCCTTCACCAGGAGCGTGAGCTGCTCGAGCGCGCCCTCGGCCGTATTGGCGTGGACGGTGGTGATCGATCCGGGATGACCGCTGTTGACGTTCCTTAGGTAGAAGAACGCCGTTCCATCGCGCAGCTCCTGGAGGAGGATGCGATCAGGGCGCATGCGAAGGGCAGACTCCAGCAACTCTTTTGCCCCGACCTTCTGCAGCCCCTTGCCGTCCTTGGCGTACATCATGTGGACGCGGTTGCGCTGCGGCACGACCAGCTCGCGCGTATCCTCGATCGTCAGGATCCGCTCATGGTCGGGGATCAGCTTGATGAGCCCCTTCGAAAAGCTGGTCTTGCCCGATCCTGTGGCGCCGGAAATCAGAATGTTCTTCTTCGCTTCCACGGCCAGTCGGAAGAACGCCTTCCAATCACCGGCCGCGCGCCGCGCGAGCAACGCCGCATCGATCTCCTCGTGAAGCCCTTTGGCACGCACCTCACTGAAAAGACCGGCCCGATCGAAATCGTCGAGGTCCATCGAGACACCGGATGCTTTGCGTACCGTGATCGAGATGAAGCCTTGCTCGACTGCGGGTGGAACGACGACCTGCGCTCGTTCACCGCCTGGAAGGACCGATGATACGATCGGATACTCAGCGCTGACATCCTGTTTGGTGCAGCCGGCGATGAGCCGCGAGAGCGTCATCAAAGACGAACTGTCGAGCGAAGGCTCCTCGTGCCACTCCCAACCCGCGCGAGTTTCCAGTCCAATCAGGCCGGGCTCGTTGATGACGAGTTCTGTGACGTCGGCGCGCTCCAGATGGCGAATGATCGGCGCCGCGTTATGAGCGTAGAGCAGCGAGGCTGAACCCGACGCCATATCAGCGCCTCAGGCGCACTTCGTAGACCGACCGAAAGTCAAAATCCTTCGCGACGAAAATAGCCGCCGTATCGCCTTGGTTCTTCTTCAAGACGGGCCTGATCTGCATCGTCTGTTGAAGAACGGTATTGGCGGTGTTGCCCGGAACCTGCGTCGAATAGGTTCCTTCCCCTTGAACCGCCCGGCTCGCGATGTTGGAGGCGTCCTCCAAGACCGAAATAACGAGGCCAAGGCCGAAGCGGGACCAGAATTGTGTATCAACCCCGCCCGGCAATCCCGCGCGCCCAAGACTGTCAGACGCCGGCGAACCAAGGTTGATCGCGACGCCGCGAGGGGTGAGTGCCCGGGTCCAGAGAACGAAAAGGCGCGCCTGACCTTGCGTGATCCCGCCTGCATACTGGCCGAGCACCTTCGTGCCTTTGTCGAGCAGCACGATGCGGCCGTTTTCCGAGAAGACGTCGTGATTGATGACGCATGACACAAAGCCCGCCTGCGTCGAGTTTATCGCCGTCTGCAGCGTGCAAGGGATGACGGTTCCGGCGCTGAGGAGGAGACTGCGGTCGCCCACCATCGTCGCGCGCACCGTCTGAATGCCGGAATGGCTCAGCTGGTCGCCGAGGTCCGTAGCGCCCTTTGCCGTTGCAGTGCCTTCGCCTTGGTCATTGAAGCCGCTCGCGCCGACATCACGACGAGCGACCATCGACCGCCCGGTCTGGAGGTCGCTGCCATCTTGGACCCCACCGGGATCCTGCGAAGCTCTCGTCGCGTCATTTGCCGATCCGGATGTTTCGGGGGTCGGACCCGTCGCACCGAACGCCATGATCGGCGATCGGCGCGCTGCATCCGCCATGATCCTTGCCTGTTCCGCGCGGCGCTGAGCGGGCGTCTGTTGGCCACTTGCGGTCGGACCCTGGTTCGCCACGACACCCGCCGCAGGATTCGCATTGCCGCTCGCGTCGACCGTCGGTGTCGCCGGCGTGATGGGACGACCGAAGATATCGGTTGCGGGAGCGCCAGGTTGGCCGAGCTGATTGGCGAGCGCGGCGCGCTGGACATTTGGATTGGCCATCACCTCGTCAACGCTGCGATCGCTAGCTTTCGCAGGCGCGGCAGCGTTGGTCGCGTTCACCGGTCGATGAAAGGCACCGTACCCGATGGCTATGCCGCTAATTGCGCCGACAAGCCCTATCCCAGCGCTCAGAAGGGCAATATTCCCCCAGCCGCCGCTACGCGCCACCATGGTGTCCGGCTGTTGCGATGCGATCGGCTCGGGGCCGATCGACCCGCCACGATCGATGATGGTCTCGGCCATGCTATTGGTCCTTCACCTTGCGCTCGACGACGTTGGACACGGTGCCGGTCCGGTCACCCCGGACGTTGCGGGGAGGGGCCTCGTTGAAGATGCACAGTACGGCGGTGCCGCGACGGAGCCGCAACTCCCGATACACCGCATGGATCACGACGAAATCCTCGCGCACGTCGTAGGGAACGATGGTTTCGGTACCATCGACGTCGACCGCGAAGATCGACGGAACGTCGGCATGACCCGGATATCGCAGAACAGTGAACTCACCGTTGTCCGATACCTCGCTAGGCTGCAGTGCCACGTCGCCCTGCACCGTATAGTTCAGGTTCCGCTGACCCTCGATCACGGCATGGTCGAGCGCCGCTGTGGTAATACCAGACTCGATCGCCTTGGCGGCCTGCGCCTCTGCGACCTGAGCCTGCAAAGCGGCGACCGCGCGCTCCTCGCGCAGATAACGAAAGCGGACGCCGTACATCGTGCCGGCCGTCCCCAACGAGAGATTGAAGTGATAGGTGCGAGCCACGCCTGCCGCATTGGTGACGACAATCAAATTGGTGGGCCCGGCGCGTTCCCGGGGCTTCAGGAACACGATGTTGGCGACCGGCGCGATCTGCCACGATACCGTATCCCCGAGCGCCGCCTGCGTGATCGTCTCACCGGGTCCAAATCGGATCTCGATGGCATGGCGGAAACTGCCGACGATCGAGACAACCTGATCGGGATCGTAATTGACGTCTCGCAACCGGGTGTCCTTCGACCCCGGGCGAGGGACCTCAGAGGCGGTCGCGGGACGAGGGATCATCGTCGACGCGATGAGCCCGACCGCTGAGAAGGCGACTAGCCGATGCCATATCCTTCCAATCCCTCGCCAGAACCGGCTCGTCGCGCCCGCTTTCGTCACGGTCAGCTTGCTCATCGAAGGCGACAGCCGCTCCTCGACCCTCCGACGCAGCGCCGGAAGGAACGGGACGACGACACGATCCGGGTTCACCCGGGAGTTCGATGGCTCGTTCATGTCACGCCTCCGGATCAGAGCGATAGTTGACGACCTGGAAGCCGAGCGGATTGATGTTGCGATCTTTCTCATGCTCGGGGGCTGTCGTGAATTTGAAGGTCAGGATGGCGTTCCAATTCTGTGCGATGGGAGCGCTCTGTCCGTAGGTAATGATCTTGGAATAGCGGACCTGCGCGACGGTCTGGCTGAGGAAGCTGATCGACCGGATCGAAATCGATACGAAGCCTTTGTCACCATAAATATTGGACGGTGCATTCCTGTTGCTTGACTGGACGCTGTTCAGATAACGCTGTGCTTCGTTCTGATCGCTCATCAGCATGACGGCATAGGCATTTTCGCGTGCTGCATCGTTGAGCCAGCCCTCCCGTAGCCGGACGTATTGCGCGATGAAGTAGCGATTGACCGCCTCATCGTAGGTGCGGGGCTGCGGTCCCTTCAGGGCCGTGACGATCTGGGTTTCACCCGAGGATCGGTCGACGCGGATCACGAACGGATCAACCGTCTTGAGCGGGGTCAGCATCGCGACGGCGGCCACCGCGACAATCGCCAATACCACCGCGACTGCCGCGATGATCCAAGCGAGCTTCTCGCGTCCTGCGGCAGCGCGGAAGCGATCGTATTCCCAGGTCCGTGACGTCTGAAAATACTCGTCCTTCTTCTCGGCCTTCACCGCCGGCATGGCGTCGTCCCCCTGATCAGCATGGAAGGTAGGATCGAGCGACGATCCGGTTTGACAGGCGGGGCTTGGCCGCCGGACCTAGGATCTCGCGGCCCGACGATGAGGAAGGCGTGCCCGAGCCTCGTAGCGTCGGGATCTCGGGGGCAGACGCAGGCTGTTGCGGTGGCGCGGAGCCGGATGGCGGGGCGATCATTGATCGTGCCGCCGCTTGCGATACAGGCACGGGGATCGGCAGCGTCGGAAGAACGCTGCCGTAGGCGTTCGCTGGCCGTCGATGCTTGCCGTCGCAGACCGCCGGCTTCTTGAGTTGCGCGCCGGCACATCCGCTAAGCGCGATCGTGCCGATCGCCACCAGGGCTAAGCCTCTCATACGATCTCCAATGCTGGTGATGCTGGATCCAGCGGCCTGGATCCGATCTGGACGATGCTCATCGCTATGGTCATGCCGCGCGATTGATCGAACCGCCGCTCGCCGCCCGATTGGCTGGAGTGGCAGCCTGGGTCGCGCGCCGGAACATCAGGCGATTGGCCATCATGTTCGCACCCGTCATCAGAAAGCCATGGCCGCTGGACGAGGCGCCGCCGGCGATCCCCGAGGCGATGGCGGGGGACTGAAAAAAGAAGATCGAGCCGACGATATAGATCGCTGAGCAGGAGATCGTCGCCACGACCATGACCCCGGCGCTGAGTGTCAGATACGTATTCTCGGTGGTGACAAAGATGGTACCGTCGCCAATTGAACCCAGGATGCCGTCCATCGCGGCCTCCTGCAGGCCGGTGATGAATTTCGTCATGATCGCCATGATGACCATCAGGAGAACGAAGTTGGTGGTCTGCTTCAACCAGCCATCGAACAGCCACCGCGAGGAGTTGAACAGTAAGCAGGCAAGAGCAAGTGGCGCGAGCGCAACGCAGATCGAAACGGACAGCGTGGCGAAGATGACGATGCAGAAACCAATCGACGCCGACAGAAACGCAAAGACGTATAGGATTGCGATGCAGATATAGGTGACCAATGAACACGTCAGCTGAATGAGCGGCGTCCGGAAGTCAGTCAGGCCGCGCGAAGCCTGCGCCTGGACCTTTGTATTCGCGTCGACCATTCGCTGACCGAGTTTGCCGGTGTCGGCAACATAGGTATCGAACGTCGTGCCCGGATTGGTGACTGGCGTCCCCGACCCTGCCGCGATGATCTGGGCTGGCAGGTCGGTCGCGATGTTGACGACAAAGGTCGTATAGCCGACCGCGCTGGCCGCCGCGAGCGCGAAGCCGACCTTTCCAGCTTGGAACACGAGCTCCCGGAGTGGCGCCTGGATAGCACCCCGCAGGACAGCGAAGCCGAGCAACAGGAAGTAGATCGTGGCCGCAAGTGCAAGCGGCGCCGCGACGAAGCTCACAAGGCCCGAACCGAAGGTCGCGACGGCACCGGCAATGGCACTCTCCACGTACCCATACATGGTCGTGAACAACGTCATGATGTTGGGAGCGGCCATGCTAAACCCGTCCTGATATTGCGAACCGACACCGCACGAGCATCACTTCCTCAGCGTGTTCGCCTTGAAGAAATCCGAATCCTTCTTGCCCGCCTGCATCTGTGCGACGGAGATGGTGGCCTCCTGCGTGGTCGCGCAGAACTCGGCCTTTCGCGCCGGCGAAAGCTGGCTGTATTCGCCAGTGTCACATTTGCCCTGCCACTCGGTCAGCAGCGATCGATCGGCGATAAGTTGCTTGGCGGTGGGAATGGAGACTTGCTGTTGGCACGCGCAGACGGTCAGTAGCCCACATAATGAAATGAACCGACGCATGTTACCTCCGGATCGTGTTGGCCTCGAAGAACGCTGACTCGTTGCGGCCTGCGGATACCAGCGCAGCACTTGCGGCCAGATTTGCCGCACCGGCTTGGGCCATCTGGACCGCCTGCATCTTGAGCATATCGTTCTGGAGCTGCGCCTGTTCGACCGCGATGCGCGCCTGCAGGTCCATGACATCCTTCGGATCGCGGGCGCTCGCCAATTGCTGGCGGAGCTGATCGAGGCCCTGGGTCCGTGCTTGGGTCACGTTCAGGGTGTTTTCGCCGAGTGCCGCGGTCGTCGCTGCGGCCCCCGTGGCGTTTCGCAACGCCAGATCATAGGCTGCGTCCGCGTCGGACGATCCGGTTCCTGAAAGACGGTACCTTGCCTGGATATTCGAGGCGAGGTTGCCGAGCGGCCCCAGCCTCGAAAGGTTGCCGGATAGCAACGTTGCTGCGTCGGTATTGGCGTCGGGGAGGAGGTTGCGCACCTGAGGCAGGTTCAGGGTCGAGGCGATCTCGCTCATGTTGGTGAGCTTCTGCAGCGACTGTAACTGGTTGGCGGCCGTCTGGATCTGCTGCCTTCCTTGGTCGACGATGGTCAGGGTTTGACGGGCGGTCTGCAACGCTTGGAGATACGTCGTCGTGTCGAACACCGGGATGCCCTGCGCCGCGACGGGCGCGGCGAGTCCGATCACCCCGACCGATGCTGCGAGGCCGAGCAAGGTCCGTTTGATCCGCATGTCAGCTTTTCCTCTCGTTAACGTAGAATAGTGGCAGCCAGTCGTTTGGATGGTCGCCGGCGACGGCGATCGCTTCATCCATGGCGATCAGGGTCTCTGCCCGTCCGGACAGGACTTTCAGCTCATCTGGCATGCCGCCGAGGTCGAGCTTGGCAACGATGGAGGTGTGGCCCTGCTTGACGAGAAAGCAGCGGCTCTCCGGCGTCAGATCCTCGCGGATCAGCCGGAACTCCGCTTCCGTCAGTCCCAGCCCGTCGCAATAATCGGAACGCTTCGCATCCGAGTTGGGCAGGAGGATCTTGGTCGCCGTCTGCTCAATGATCGAATGGGCGATCGGAGAGCGCAGCGCGTCCGCGGGTGACTGCGTGCCGAAGACCATGAACGCGTTGCGCTTGCGGAAGGTCTTCAGTCCGTCCTGCGCGAACGATCGAAAGGCTTCGTCCTGCAGCGCTTTCCAAAACTCGTCGATATCGACGACGACCCGCTGTCCATCGAGCAGCTCGTTCACCCGGTGAAACAGGTAGAGCATAGTAGGCGTGCGGATCTCCGGGTTCTCGAGGAATTGCGTCATGTCGAAGCCGACGAACCGTGCCGACAACGATACCTCGTCGACCAGGCCGTCAAAGGCCCAGCCTAGCGATCCGCCTTGGCACCACCGCTCGAGCCTGGCGCCGATCCCCTCGGCGTCCGCGTAGCCGAGCATCTCGCGCAGCGCGCCCATTGAGCGAGCGGATGAGGGAAGCCGCATGACGGCGTCGATGCCGTCATCGATGAGACGGTCTTCGGCAACCGTGAGTGGCCGGTTCTCACGACGAACTAGCACGCGGACGAATTGACGGAGGAAGGCGATATTCTCCGCAGTAGGTGGCAACCCCTTTAGCGGCGCAAAGCCGGTTGGCTCGCCATTGCGCAACGTCAGGTAGGTGCCTCCACAGGCTCGGACAAAAATTTCGGCGCCGCGGTCCTTGTCGAAGAATATCTGCCGTGCGCCGGTCTTTTCGAGCTGCGCCTGAAGGAAGTTCTGCAGCACGGTCTTCCCCGCACCGGTCGGGCCGATAATCAGCGTGTGCCCGATGTCGGCGCGATGAAAGTTGAACCAGAAGGACGACCCGGCGCGCGTCTTAAGCAGCGTGACCGCCTCACCCCAATGGTTGCCCGATCGGCGTCCTGCAGGAAACGTGTAGAAAGGGCTCAACGCAGCAAAATTGCGACTGTTGATCACCGCTGGACGTGCCCGCATTCGAAAATTGCCCGGCAGCTGTGCCCAGAACGCCGCCTCGAGCGCGACATCTTCGCGCGCCATGACCATCCCGGTATCCGCCGCGGCCGAGCGCGCGATCGATAGCCGCTCGAGCAGCCGTTTCGGATCGTCGTCGATTACCGAGATCGACAGGTGATGCTCACCCATGACGAACCTGTTCGCCATGAGTTCGTCCTGGCCGTCCAGAAGCTCGATCGCTTGGCTGACGCCGGCATCATCCGACGACGTCATCTGCTTGTATTTCTTGGAAAAGCGCTCGCTAGCGGCCTGTTTTACCAGCGGGGCGAAGCTCTGCGTCAGCACAAAGGGGAAATCGAGCTTGAGCAGGCTGTTGAACTGCCCTGTTCGCGTGCTCGCGACATACTCGCGGACGCCGAACATCCCGAGATAATGCGACTTGTGCGGCAGCCGGATCTCGGCCGCTTCCCGGCCGAACACCACGCGGGATTGGTACAGCGCCTGTCCCAGACGGCCATCCAGCAGGGGCACGCGGATGCGGTCGCCCGTCAGAATGAAGTGCAGCACCTCCATGGGCTTCGAGAACAGGATGCCGTCATGTTCATAGAGTGACAGTGGCTCGGGGGCGGCGTCCGCCAGCAGCGTTTCAAAGTCGCGGCACTTGTCCGCCATGATCGCCAACGCGCGCGTGTCGAGTTCGTCGGGGCTACTCCGTCGTCCAAAGAAGCGCGCTACCTGGTCGCCGGCCATGCTCGATGGCCGCACGATGACCGCAACATAGAACTCGTTGTGGTAGAGGACCTTCTCCCTCAACGCCTCAGAGTAGCGATCTTGCAGCCGCCGGGCGAAATCCGAATGGAAGTCACCGCCGAGGACCGGATCGGTCGCTGTTCGAACGAGATGCGTCCACAATGCGACACGATCGTCACCGATCGATCGCCAGGTGATGTTGAGCTTGGTGTGCCAGGTGTTGAGGTCGGCGATATCGCTCGTCTCGAAGGGCCGTCCGTCGACGCGATATAGTCGCATCAGCGAGCCGTCTTCGAGGGCTACGACTGTGTCGTCGACGTGCCGGGTGTAGGGGATGAACTTGACGTCGTCCGTCTCGCGCACGGCAACGCGCTTGTGCTGCAGCCGGGTGTCAGTCATTGCCGAACTGCTTGCGTCTAACGGCCTTCCCGAGGCGGACGGGAGAATAGCTCCCGCCACCCCAGAACTTCCGGTTCTTCGACAGGAAAACCGTCTGGAACCAAAGGCCCCACAACCGAAAGGCATTGTAGTCGTAGTGGACGACCATCCGCGCCGGGAAGTAGAGCGCGCCGAACAATGCCAGGGGATAGAACGGGTTATGCATGATCCCCCACAGGACCATGCAGACCATGATGATCGGCATGATCGCCTCGAGCGGCAGTCCCATGAAGACCGACGGCCTGGTCAAGGCGAGGAAGACCTTATCTTCCGCCAATTTGTCGGCTTCAGCCACCCGAGCTCATCCAGCCGACGATCGTCGTCGCCGAGAAGATGATGCCAATGCCGATCAGCACGGTGACGGCGCGTCCCCAGTCCATGCGGCCCGTTAGTTTCGCATAACCGACTGCCATGACCGCGATCACACCGACGACGCCGGCAACCGTAACCATCCAGTCCTTGATGGTGTTGAGCCCGCCTTCGATTGCGGTTCCGCTACTCTGGGCAAGTGCCGGCTGCGCGATCGCGGCGAGAGCAATCATGCCGGCGACGCCGATCAGTTGCCGGGCACGACGATCGGACATCAGCCTGCCCATGTTCGACGTAAACTTCATAGGGGTCTCCATCGCTAGCTCTACCGCTCCATGTCGGATCGGATCTGGATCGGCTCGACCTGTCGAACCGGGGTCGGCTCACGCACTGAAACCTCGAACCCCCGCCGCAGCACGTCCGAAATCATCTGTCGGCTTTCGAGGTTAGCGGTTGCCATGCGGCCCGCATCACCGCCGAAGACCTCGCCGATATGGAGCTCCATCGCGGCCTGTGCCTCGCGCGCGCCGGCGAGCCGTGGATCGGCCGAGACGCGATCGATGGTCCCGTTCAGAAAGATCTCCGCCAGTTCTTCGCTCTCGCGCTGTCTCGCACTCGCGTCGCGGTCCTGACGTTCCCCGACAGTCGGCTCTCGGTCGATCAGCGTTCCGCTGCCGGCGGCCGAATGCTTCGTGCGGGCGGCGTCTTCTAGTTCATCGGCAATGGCGCTGGTGGCGCGCTGTGGCTCGCTTGCCTCTAGATGAGGGGTTTCGCGGTGCATCCCCGATCGCACGCGAGCGATCGCGTCGGCGATTTCGCCATGGCTTTCGTCGACCATGTCCAGTGAGCGCAACCGGTCCGGCCCGTATCCCACCTGCTCGAACGCCGCAGCCAGCGTTGGGCTCTCGAGGGCGCGCTCCAGAGACGTGTTTACTGCCTCGCGATTATGATCGAGGCGCTCCGATCGAACGTCGCGATCGAAAGCATCCATGCCTGGACGCAGGGGCGCATCGAGACTTTTGCGGTCCTCGATATGCCGGCTGACCGTGAGGAGGAGCTTTCGGTCGCCGCTCGATAACGCGTTTCCGTCATCGTCGCGCAGCGCGCCGCGGCCATCCGCCTCCGGCGGAGTCATCGCTGCCTTGGGATGTGTTTCGCCGACAATGTCAATGCGCGGCGGGGCAGCGGCTCCCTGCTGAGCGTCGCGCTCGCGGCGCTCCTTCGATGCGCGTCTGGCCTGCTCCACGCGCTCTTGCTCGTTGAAGCTGGGATCGTAGCCACTGACCCTAAGTCCTTCGCGGGTCGCGGCCTCCCAAACGGCCTGCCGAAACTCCGGCGACCCGTCGACCGCGATGCGATCCCAGCCGCTATGCTGCGCGATTGTCACGAGGGCGGCCACCGTCTCGGCGTCCTCACTTCGCGCAACGATGCGATCGTTCGTGATCTCGATCGAGGGTCCATCGCGATCAGTGGGCCGGAAGAGACCGATCCGCTGCTCGCCATCGGCACCGTCAACGACACGAACGTCGTATCGCCCGGCCAGGGCCGGTGGTAGCTCGAAGCCGGCCGGCTCGGCTGGAACCACAGGCATTCGGTCGTCCCGGACGATGCTGTTGGCGCCGCTCATTTGAACACCGTGACTGTGGTAGGCGAAAGCGGGCCGACGACCCATTGGTCTTGGGCTGTCAGCGTTGGGTGTGCCGCCGAAGCCGCGCGTGTCGCCGCAGCAGTGTCAACTCCTGGCAGGGCTGGAGCGGTTTCAATGGACCCCAGGTTCACCGCGGCTGACCAGACGCGGCCTGCATAGCCGTTGCGTAGACCACGGGTGAGGGACCCGGTGTTGTACATCGAGTACGTCGCAGAGATCGCGTCCAACCCCGAATAATGCCGGGCGGCGGTGTCGTAGCTGCGCTGCAGGATCACCGAGGCAAGACGAAGATTATTGCATGGCTCAAACACGCTCTCGATCGTCACGCCGAGACGGGTGAAATTTGCTGAGTTGATCTGGGCGAGGCCGACGTCGACCGTGTAGCCCGCCGCGATATAGCGGCGTACCAGCGCCGCTCCCTCCGGAACTGTTCTTGCGCGAACACGGGGACCCTTGTTCACGTTTATCTGCAACGGCTCGCCGCCGCTCTCGGTGAGGACGAGCGGCACGATCGCTTCGGTCGCGATCTCGGGAGCGCAGGCTTTCGCCAAGGCGATGATGGCCGGTACGTTGTGGATCGGCGTGGAAAAGGGACCCCGTTAGCGGGGTGATCGGCGTCGAAAAGGGACCCCTCATCCTGGTGTTCTAGGCTGTTCGCTTGGCGGTGTGTCAGGCGGCGAGATCGGGATGCTGGTATTGGAGACGGTGTTGAGGATCCGGCGCGAGCACGCGTCGGGCAAGGCCATCAAGGCGATAGCGCGGGACCTGCACCTGTCGCGCAAGGTGGTGCGCAAGGCGATCCGGGCGCCGGAAGCGGACATGGGTTATCGGCGAGAGGTGCAGCCGCTGCCGAAGCTGGGGCCGTTTCAGGCGCGACTGGATGCGTTGCTGGAGGAGGATGAGGCACGGCCCCGGCGGGAGAAGCTGCGGCTCACGCGTATCCATGACCTGCTGCTGCGCGAGGGGTTCGACGGGTCTTACGATGCGGTGCGCCGCTATGCCGCCCGCTGGCGGCAAGCGCGGCGGCGCGACGTGATGAATGCGCCGGCGTTCATCCCGCTGCTGTTCCGACCGGGCGAGGCGTATCAGTTCGACTGGAACCACGAGGACGTGGAGATCTCGGGCAAGCCGATGCGCGTGAAGGTCGCGCATGTGCGGCTGTGCGCGTCGCGGGCCATGTATGTGCGAGCCTATCCCCGCGAAACACAGGAGATGCTGTTCGACGCGCATGCACGGGCGTTTGCTTTCTTCGGAGGCGTGCCGACGCGCGGCATCTACGACAACATGAAGACGGCGGTGACGAGCGTGTTCACCGGCAAGGAGCGGGTCTTCAACCGTCGCTTCCTGGTCATGGCCAACCATTACATGGTCGAGCCGACCGCCTGCTCGCCGGCGTCGGGCTGGGAGAAAGGTCAGGTCGAGAACCAGGTGCAGACCGCACGCGGTCGCTTCTTCCAGCCGCGCCTGCGATTTACCGGCCTCGAGGAGTTGAACGGCTGGCTGGAGGCGGAGTGTCGGCGCTGGGCAGAGTTGCACCAGCATCCCGAGCAGAAGGAGCTGACGGTCGCCCAGGCATGGGCAGCAGAACGGGCGGTGCTCCAGCCTGTTGTCGCACCCTTCGACGGCTTCCACGAGAGCGAGCATGCGGTAAGCGGCACATGCCTCATCAGCTTCGACCGCAACCGCTATTCCGTTTCTGCCAGGGTGGTGCGACGTGCCGTCCAGGTCCGCGCCTATGCCGACCGCATCGTCGTGCGCTGCGACGGTGAAGTCGTCGCCGACCATCCCCGGTTCTTCGGCCGCGACCGGACCATCTACGACCCGTGGCACTATCTGCCGGTGCTGGTGACCAAGCCGGGTGCCCTGCGCAACGGCGCACCGTTCCAGGGCTGGGAGTTGCCGCCTGCGCTGGCACGACTGCGGCGCAAGCTTGGCACCGGCGACGATGCCGACCGGCGGTTCGTGCGGGTGCTGGCAGCGGTGCTCGACGACGGGCTGGAGGCGGTAGAAGTGGCCGTGCGCGAAGCATTGCTGGCCGGCGTCGCCAGCGACGACGTCATCGTCAACATCCTGGCCCGCCGGCGCGAACCGCCGCGACCGCTGACTATTGTCACGCCAGAAGATCTGGCGCTGCGCCATCCGCCCCGTGCCGACTGCAACCGCTATGACAGCCTGCGAGGTCTCCATGCAGCGGCATGAGATGATGACGGCCATGGCCGAGTTGGGGCTGAAGGGCATGGCTGGCGCCTTCGACGAGGCGGTCACTACCGGTCTCCAGCGCAAGCGCACGACCATGGAGGTCCTGACCGACCTGCTGCGTGCCGAGGCGACGCACCGCCATGCAGCCTCGGTCCGTTACCGGATGTCGGCCGCCAGGTTACCCGCGGTGAAGGACCTAGACGCCTTCGTCTTCGGCGACACTCCCATCAACGAGGGACTGGTGCGCTCGCTGTACAGCGGCTCGTTTCTTCCGGGCCAACGCAACGTCGTGCTGGTCGGTGGAACGGGTACCGGCAAGACGCATCTCGCCACCGCCATCACTGCCAATGTGGTACGAGCCGGCGCCCGCGGACGCTACTTCAACACAGTGGACCTGGTGAACCGGCTCGAGGAGGAAACGCGCCTCGGCAAGGCCGGCACGCTGGCGGCCCAGCTTTCGCGCCTCGATCTCGTGGTGCTCGACGAGCTTGGCTACCTGCCGTTTGCACGCTCGGGCGGTCAACTGCTCTTCCACCTCGTCAGCAAGCTCTACGAGAAGACCTCGGTCATCGTCACCACCAACCTGGCCTTTGGTGAGTGGCCGACCGTCTTTGGCGACCCCAAGATGACCACCGCGCTGCTCGACCGCATTACCCACCATTGCGACATCGTCGAAACCGGCAACGACAGCTGGCGCTTCAAACATCGAAGCTGAAGCCTGGGGCACCGGCAGAGAACGCTTCGTGCTGGTTGCGCCTCCGGTCGGGCTACGCCCGCCCTACGCCGCAACCAGCACGAACAGTGCGCCCGTCATACCCGTTACGCTGCTCGACGAAGGGGGTCCCTTTTGCACGCCGATAGGGGGTCCTTTTTGGACGCCGATTGACACCGGTACGTCGTAGCTCATTGGGACGTCACCGTCTGGTAGCGCGTGTCGAGCTGGTAGCGTGCCGTCGTTCCATCTGACTTAGAGACGGTGAGGCTGTAGCCATGTTTCGTTTGACGCGTCCGGATGCCGACGCCGATGCAGCTGGGGAACACGCCACCGATCGCGAGATGCTGCCAGAGCTTCGTAATTGGTGGCACACAGGCGGGATAGGTCGTCGGCGAGCCCGGTGTCGCGAGACACAGAACGACCTGACAACCCCAGTCGGACGCGCGTGCCGGCTGTGGCACCGCGATCGCCAACACGCCGGCAAGGGGGATCACGACGCCCGCTGCGCTCTGCGAGATCGTCTTGAGAGTCCGTGCCAGCATCATCCACCTCCTTGAAGCGAACGAGGACCGGTCGTCGCGAAGACGTCCCACGCCGCAGGTCTCGGCTCGGCAACCGACCCCTCGGGGACCGCGTCCAGCTGCCTGGTTCCGGCGGGTTGCTGCCCGCTACCGTTCCGCGCGACGTCCAAGAACCAGTCTTCGCCGTCCTCGATGTGCTGCGTCCGGTCTATGGTCTGTCCCGGGCGGGCGAACGCGACGTGCCAGTGATTGGAATGCCCTTGATCGCCTGGGCCAAGGAGCTCGATGATCCGGATGCCGTGCTGGGCCATCAGTGCCCGGATCCGGCAACGATCGATCGTCCCGACGCCGCCAGCCGGCACGAAGTCGACGGCTTGTCCGACTTTGTGCCAGCTGTAGCGGGCCCCATATGTCGCATTCGCCGGTCGGATCGTATCGGTGACGCGGGCGCCGAACGCCTTGCGAAGCAGGCTGACCACATCTGATACGCTTTCGGTACCGGCGAGCGGCGATCCGCGGCCGCCATCGCCGACACGCGCGAGACTGCATGGATCAAACACCGTCGATGGAGTGACCCCGAAGGTCGTAAAATGGCGCCCCGCGATCTGGAGCGGACCCGCGGTGAAGTCGGCCCTGAGGGCGAGAAGGTCGCGTACCGTCGCTTCCGCATCCGCGAGGTTCTGCGGCTCTCGCAGCAAGGTAGCGCCGCTGATCACGGCAACCGGAAAGGACCCCGCCGAGATTGGCTGAGCGGGTCCAACCATGGCTGCGCAGAGCTGGATTGCCTTCGCTGTGAGTGCCGCTGGAAGCATGATGCTCCGTCCATCTGGTGCAGTCCAAATAAACTCTAAAACGAAAATGACGCAAGATGGAAATTCGGCAGAGTCGCTTTAACGGCCTTCCTGGGTGCCGGCGGTTGCGTGGTCAGGCCGGTCTTCGACGCGCACCGTGTTGCTCGGAGCCTATGGTTGACCTACAGAATTCGCGCCCGGCACACGGTGGCGCTGGCGCCGTTCATCGAGAGGAGGGCAGGGGTGGGAAAAGTCGTCGCGTTCCTCGCGGAATGCCAAGGATCGGCGACGATCGACGATCAGAAGGCCGCCATGAACTCCGAGGCGCTCATCGTCGTTGCGGGCCGTCAGAGCTTCAACAAGCTGGGCGATCTGCTCGCACGCAGCGGTCTCCAACTTGAGGCCGGCGACAGGGTCGTGGTTTATGATCTGTCGTGTATCACACTTTCCACCCCGACGTTGATCCGCCTTATCGACCGGATGCTCCGCCGCGGCATCGCGTTCGAGATCGTAGCGGCGGGCGTTGTCATCGAACCCGCACCTGACGACAAGCTTCACGCGCTGATCCGCGCCCTTGATGGGCACCATCGTTATTTGCACGGGTTAAAAACACATCCCGAGACAGCGTCGCGGGGGCGCAAACGGCTTCTCGACCCAGATGATCTGCCTGCGATCAAATCGAGGCTGGAGTCACCGGGGGCGACGGCAACCGATGTCGCCCAGGAGCTACGCGTGTCGCGCTCCACCTTGTTCAACTTTCTCGAACGGTACGATCCCGACCGGGTCAGAAGGAGCAAGAAGATCAGCGACGGGGGTGATGAGGATATTAGAAAGCAGCGTCATCTCGCGTAACGTCACGCAGTCTGACGTCGCGCCCATGATATCCTTGATGCGCTGCACGGAAAGTGTCGCCCGCGCCGCCAGGACTTCAACAGAGAGCCCGGATCGATCTGCCAGCGCCGCGATCCTCAGACCGAAGCGACGTCGCATCGCTTTACCATCGCTCACGCCGACACTCCATACGATAGACCAGATACCGCTTTGTCCGGTTGCTCGAAGCAGTCGATTGCTACCCAATTGGATTTAGGAGGCCAGCGTAAAAGGAACAACGCCGTGTTTGGATGCAAGAAGCGATTAATTCGGAGTGATTAGGTTCCTAGTCGTTGTTCGGACGAAGCAAATCCCACACATCGGTGTCGAGAACTTCGGCAATCTTCGCCATGAGATCGAGCGTCGGATTGGCCTGTGCGCGCTCGACCTGCGAAATGTAGGCGGCCGTGCTGCCGGTCCGCTCGGCGAGTTGGGCTTGCGTCATGTTGTGAGCAAGGCGACGCTGTTTGAGCCTTCCGCCGAAAAGCTCGGCGAGAGGCAGCCTGACGTTATCGGCGATGATTACCTTTGGCATGATGCAGCGCTACCAAGTTTTTCGTGTAAGTCCCACAGTCTGCATCGAGGCGCGGCGCTCAACGCAGGATCACGGCAAGGCTGGGCCACGCCCGCAGGACGCCACGCTTCGTCAATGCTCTTGCGGCGCACGTTGGGTCCAGTGGGCCGCTAGACCGATGTCGTTGTCCAGCCCGTCCGGTAGTCAAAAAAGCTCCGGTCGGGCTAGGCGAGTGCCGCTCTCGTGTTCGACATAGCGCGCTGCGATCCGGAGGCCATGTGAGGCGGCGAACGCATCCAGCGCGGCGCGAGCGCGGTTGGCGTCCTGTTCAGCGATCGATGCGCGGAGATAGGCCCGGACGAACGTACCTCAGTGCTTGATGAACGGTCTTGTTATGTCCAGTCCTTTTTGAACGTCGTTTGACGGAAACGAGACTGAGCGCGCTCCAGTCTTTCAGAGGTATGCCCAAAAGACTGGCTGGGTCGATTTGCTAAGTTTGGCTTCTTAGGGAACGCCGCGAGGGACTACGCCGGACGAAAGCGCCGTGACACGGTGGGGTTAGCCGAACCGGTGTTGAGCGCGTAGTCGCTCCGGCGTGCTTTTCGGCTAAGTGTATGTGCCGACGGAGTGATCGCAAGCTCAAAGCCCGCTGGGTCGATCCAAACAACCTCATTATCCCGCAGTACGGGTACCACGGCATAGTGCCCGCGTTGTCCGTTGGTGCCGGTCAGCACGGCGTCAAACTGCGCAGTCGGCTTGTCCTCGGTGGCCTTCCTGGCGAGTGACCTCTGCCACTCGAGGAAGCGCTGCGGATCGATGAACGCGTCCGGTTCGAGGGCTGGTTCAGCAGATGTCAGCCAGCGATTAAAGTCGGCGCGGCGGTTCGCGCCTTCATCCCGTGTCTTCGCCAAACCCTGAGATAGACAGAAGGCGATGAATGGATCGTGCGTACCCCAGCGTAGGAGTTCCCGTGCCCAAAAGCCGAACCACGGAAGACCGGTCGTAGCCTTCCAATCACTCAAGCTAGGGATGGCTAACGGATCGGCTGCCCCCAGCGACCAAGCCTGCGCAACGACGGCTCCCAACGCCATACCAAGACGGTATTCGAGGTTGTCGGCGACGAAACGCTGCCAAGATCGCAGTTGATCGGGGGCAGGGGGTGTTACATCAGGTTCGTTGAGGCACCACCCAAGGACGTCATTCCAGCGGTCAAGCAGACGCTCATCGGTATCGGTCCGGCGGACGCGGAAACCGTAGCCGCGATCGTCCTTGATGAGATCGCCGATCCGCTCGAACACGTCGATCCGTTCTTCTGGACTAGCGGTCCCGTAGTTTACCGCCTTGCTGATTTCCGCAAGTATCGCGGTCGCTACTCCCTCGAACCGGCGACCAATCACCGGTGTGAAGCCAAATTGGTAGAGGCGAGTGCGTTCGGCACGGTCAGGGTAGAGCTGGGTGACTACGCCGGAACCGCGACGAATAAATGCTTGTTCAAGCCATGCTTCTTGGGCGGTTGCTGTTGCGCTGAACGTGCGCTCCCAAACGCTTTTCAGATGTGCCTCGATCTGCGCGCGCGACATTGCAGCAGTATCGCTTTGCTGAAGTTCCTCCACGGCCGCCAACGCCAAGCCATCAAGCTCATCCATGGCATCCGCAAGTCGGGCACGAGGGTCGGTCGCTCCAGTGCCGGCTGCTGCGCTGACGGTCGTGGGCGCCGTCGCCTCGAGCCAGTTGAGGAAGTCGTCTGGCGATACCTGCAGCAGCCGATGCGCGCGATCCCAGATCAGTTCCAGCAGCATCGCCAGGGGGCTGGGCACACTATCGGCATCACGCTCTTCTATTACAAGCGCATCACGCAGCTGGTCGTATTCCGTACTCAAGGTTGCCAGCTGACGACGCTGTATGGGGCGGCTCGCAGTGGCAGTGGTTGAAATTTGGCGGGGCAGAGCGACCAGGGTCAGTCCTTCAATCCCTCGCGATGCACCAGGTCGCCCAGCGCGTCCGGCAAGATTGCGAAACTCCGCCGTACTAAGCGGAGCGATGATCTGCTCCTCCTCGACTGGATCCCACGATGTGCGCTTCAGTGAGGTCAAAAATATGAGATCGAACGGAAGATTCACACCCTCCGTCAATGTCGCCGTCGCGACCGTTATCGGGCAAATACGCTGATCGATCATCTCCACCATCAACCGACGGAGACGCTGCGGCATCTGACCGTGGCTGGTGGCAATTCCCCGTTCCAACAGGAAAAGCTCGAAGCTATCGGCTCCACAATAGTCCTGACAAGCGGCTCGCGCCTCGTCAAAGCGCTCACCACGGCGGCCCCGGGGCGGCGTAAAATTGACGATCGCCTGCCAAGCTGGCAGCTCAAGCGCTTCTTTGTACCAGCGCATCGTTTGTTCGGGCTCTTGCGCGACCGAGATCAGGATGCGCTGATCCTCCTCTACGAGATGCAGGGCGGTCCACAAAACGCTCAACGTGTTGAAGCGATTGAGGCTGTTGCGCCACTGCGAGCGAAGCTGAGGCATCGGTGCAACGCGGAGGGGAAGATACACCGGGTCTTCCTCGCCCCGGAGGTAAAGCGGGCGGCCGTTCATGAGGTCGAGCAGGATACGACCTGATGCGTTCGTTGCGGTCTCCAGCACCCCGATAACCTGGCGGGTGCTGCGATAGCGGACGCCAACGGCCTGAGCATCCCCGCGGCCTTCGATCCAGCGCGCAACGGGCTGTGCGGCCCCCCCCTGCAACGGCGGTGAGCGCGATGCGTACGACCTCCGGCTGTCGCGCGACGATACGCGAAACCAGCGTCTCGAGCCGGATGGCCCGATTGCTATGCTCCGCGAAGCTTACGCGGGTGGACTCGTCAGCGTCGGGTACGACCTGATGGGCTTCGTCAATAATGAGGAGTTTGATGCGCGCTATGAGGATGGGCCCGAGATAGCGCATCAACGCGTCAGCCTTCTCGACCGTAGCGATAAGCACCACCGGACGGTCGGTCGTCAGCCAGGCATCCGTGATGCCCCAGTCGGCGCCACCATACAGACCCGTAATCAGGCACTCTCGACCAAGCTCCGAGGTCAGTTTCGCCTCGACCTCGTTCGCCAGCGCGCGAGAGGGAACGATATAAAGCGCCAACGGTCCGATCGCTGCGGGCTCCGCACGCAGGAGCAATTCTTTGACGATCGCCATGTTGGCCACCAACGTCTTGCCTGATCCGGTCGGCGTGCAAAGCGCGAAGGAGTCGTCGCGTAGTAGCCGTTCCAGTCCCTGCAGCTGCGATGTCCAAAGGATACCGCGCCCGCGACTGAATTGGTCACGCGCGTAATCGGTGAGCTTGGAAAGCCGCTCTGGCCGGAGCACAGCTAATGCGCGCAGGGGTTTGTAGATGGAGGCGGCAACGAAGCGATCGGCCACATCCCGGATCAGGGAAAGAACGAGCGCTGCATCGTCGCTGAAGGTCCGAGCTGCCATCTCGTCGAGCGCGCGCAACTTGGCCATTGCGCGATCCAGGCGTGGATCGTCACCGCGGCGGAGGCAGTCGGCGATGAGGCCGACAGTGCGAACTAATTCGATGGTGAAGTACCAGGTGACGCGATCGCCATCCTCGCCGGCTTCGTCGGATTCGAGGAGCGCGGTTGCGAGCAACGTTCCCTGGTCAGGCTGGGTGAGATGTGGGTGCTCGCTCCAGAAATTAGCGGCGCGCGCGATGACATCGTCGAAGTCGGCGCGCAGGAAGGCAGCGAGCAGGCTGACCCCATCCTGATCGGACGGCACCTGGGCGAGCAAGCCGGCTGCCATCGCCGGCAAACCGCCAAGTTGGTAGGCACCGGCCGCGAGCAATTCGATTGGTACGATCGTGCGCAGGCCGTCATCTGCCCGCGCCAACCACTCAAGCAGTTCGCCCGTGCGGCGATAGCAGTCGATAGCGCCAGGGCACGTCGGCCCATCCACTGTGCGGAAAATGTGCGCCGCATGAAGAAGACGGCGCGCGTCACTCAGCTGACTCTCAGACTCACGCGCCGACCAATGGATCGTGGGAACCTGCCAGGTCGTCTGCAAGCAACGCACGAAGGCGCGAGCCTGTGGGCGGGATAACGCGTTTTCGATGGCCAGCGAAGTGCGAACTTGCTCTGCGACGGCACGCCGCATCTCTTCGGACATGGCGTCAGGGCTTCCACATAGAGGTATACAGCCCGTCGATCAGCGCCTCACCGCCTTCAAGGATCAACTCGACAACCTGCAAGTCATGCGGGGCGGTGTAGTCTGCCGGCGGCTTCTTCCACGGGATCAGCACATTCAGTTTCTTGCGGGTCGCTGCGGCGTTGCCGGCGATCACAACGAGGTTCGTCCGAGCAAGCGTGGGTACGGTCGCGGTGATCGCGGCGTCCATGGACGCAATGGCGGTCGCATGATTCACGGGATCCCGCAGCTCCAGCAGGCGCTGCAGCTGACGCAAGCCCTTCGGAACGACGCTATCCCGATTCACCTCAAACCAAATGCCACGACCGTTGTGGACATTCTTGCCCGTAGTCGGATCTTTCAGGTTCTTCTCGCCATGGAGGAGGGCGGCGACGGCCGAGTTGGTAAGGGAGGCGCGCCACTTTGCTTCCCCGACGATGACCCGGACCACGTTCCCGGCCGCGTCGAGCCGTACCCCGACGAAGTCGGAACCGAAGCGACCGAATACCTGGCGCTTGCGGGATGGATCGTAGCGAAGGTCCCACAGATAGCTCTCCACATCGGCATGGAAGCGGAAAAGGAAGATCGGGACCGACCACTGATGCTCGCCGACGAGTTCCTCTGCATAGGCCTGGGTTACCAAGCCGGCGACTACTTCGCCAAATAGGCCACGCCGGGCGACGGCCGGCAGGCAGTCTGGATAGCAGGCATGGGCTCCCGCCGCCCCAGCGTCCGGGTGAAGGTCGATGCCGACCTGCTTATGAAAATGTTCGCGCGCGTCGAGATGAGCTGACTCAAAATACGGGCGAAGAGCGTCGATCAGACTCTTGTCGATTGGCTTGATCTGTTCGAGCAGGAGGTGACCGTAGCGATCTTCGATCGTCCCGTTGGCATCGAGCCACGCCTCAAGTGCGGCAGATGGGGGCGGTTCGGTGTGCACCTCACAACCTACCGGATAGTCACGATCTTCACGGCCACGTCGCCTGCTATGTCGCGCCACGCTTTGTCGGCGGTGTACGCCGCGACGCCGAGGCGTTTGGCCAAAGCGAGGCAGAAGCGATCGCCCAGCGACAACCCGGCCGATGAGGTGGCAGCGCGCAGGTTACCGGCATCCCAGGCGAGCGCATCATCCGCCGCGACGACGGTATAGGGCAGGGCCGCCAGCATCGCCCGCACGTCGTCAAGCGGCGCGCCTAGATGAACAAAGTGGCTGATGACCTCCGCCTGATTGATCGCGCACACTGAGGCATCCGCAATCACGCTGCCGACCTTGCTGGCACCGCGCTCGCCTTTCAACAGTGCGAGGATCGCCGAGACATCGAGAACGACATGGGTCATTCGCCGCTGTCCTCGCGCCGTACGGCAAGAAAGTCATCGACCGACGCGCCGGGCTGTTGTGCGTAGCGCTTGGCGATTGCTTGCGCCTTTGCCACCGCCTGCTCCACGGTGCGCAGGATAACTCCGTCCGGCGTTTCTTCGACAAGGACCGCACCGCCATCCTCAAGCCCTAGGCGCTTTCGAATGCCCACCGGCAGGCTCATACGACCATTTGGTGTGATGTTAACTTGTAGCGTCATATGGCAAAGCCCGCGTGTGGTGGCATTAGGAGTTATATATGCCACCATGATAGCGAAGAGGCGAGGGGGTAAACGCAAGCCGCCATCGATCCCGACAGCCACAATAGTTACTAGCGATAAGCCTGATTCCTGCTAGCAAGGTGGCAGGCAAAATTATGGGTCGGAACGGAGCCGAAACAGTGATCATCGACGTGCCGACGCCGGATGAATTTCACGATGCCGGCGTCAATCAGCTCTACCTGGCATGGAAGATCACCATGGACGCGCACGACGCGTGGTCCATCGGAGTTGGTGCCAGTGGGGATGCGGAGGCGACCGACGACTATTGGCGAAGTGTGCAGCCTGCACTGTCGAACGCCTACAGCCTTATCCAGCAAGCGATGGAGCTCGGCCTCAAGGGCCGGATCGCGCGCGTGTCGCCATACCTCCTCCTTGGCGATCCAGCCGACTGGAGCCCGAAGGCGGCGAAGGGGGCAACATCGTTTGGCGAGCTGCCGAGCCTCGAGGCGTCAAAGCTCGTAGCCGTGCACAACAGCGTTGCGGACCCGCCGCTGGACCCGGCGTTCAACACCTTCTGGACCGCGGTTCGCAAAGACCGCAACCGCATCATGCATTCGGCGCCGCGCGTAACCTTCACTGCGGGTGAGGTCACCCGTACCATCCTAATGGCGGCAAACGCGCTTTTTGCGGAGACATCATGGGCTGACCGGTTGTTTGCGATGGAGGGGGAGAGCAAGTTCGCCATCTTCGGCCTGGATGACCACGTCTACAGCGCCGTTGTCGGCCAGGTGGCCTGTGCCATCGAATTCCTCACACCCGCGGAGGCGATCGACCTTTTCGGCTTCAATCCCAGGCAGCATGCCTATCTCTGTCCTGCCTGCTTTGAGGCCACGCCGTACGATTATGCGGTGGATCTCCCAAAGCTAGCCCAGTTTGCCGCCAAGGTGCCCGGCGAGACCGAGCTAAGCTGCGTCGTCTGCCAGACGACGACTGACGTTAGCAGAGACGAGTGTGTGTATCCGGAATGTGTCGGTAACGTCATCGCCATGGAGCGGTGCCTGACCTGCTACCAGCTGCAGGACGAGCATCTGAAGATCGACGGCCCACCAAACGATGGCCAGGGGGATACTGTCTATGGCTACGACTTCATCTTTGGCCGGCCCCGCGAACGATCGGGGCGAACTTTTCTGAAGCACTATCAACGCGAAGACAGCGATGACGGTGCCATCGCCTTTGGGAAGCGAGCGCTGACGACACCTCACCTCGCAAGCTGGACCAGCGTCTCGATCTACGAGCACCAGTCCGGTATCTTTCCCTTTGGTGACAAGGCTCGAGTGCGCCCGCTTGGTCATTGGCTACGTCAGGAGGGCACGCTGTCATGGCACAAGGACGTGACTCTCTATGATCCTGTGCATGACGGTCCAGTATGATCGGCGATGATGATGCCGCGGAGCGCCGCGCGCTTCTCGCGATCGGGCCGATCGATCTGTCGCCAGCGTCAATCGATCTCGCACCGGATCTTAACCAGAGCGACCGCGCCCGGGTCGACCATTTCCTGGCGCGCGCATCGGCGGATGCGACCTTGCGTGCCTATCGGTCCGACTGGCGACTGTTCACGACCTGGTGCGACACACGCGGCTACGCCTCACTCCCGGCTTCACCCATTGTCACGGCTGCGTTCCTAAGCGAACTTGCCAGAGACGGTAGCGCCCATTCGAATGGGCGACCGTTATCCAAGTCGTCCATCGGTCGGCGGCTGGCCGCGATCGTCTTTGCTCACCGCGCCGCTGAGCTCGAACCGCCAACCGTACAAGCCGGCGCGGCCGCGCTCGATCGCGTGATGCGGGGTATCCGTAACGCCAAACGCAGCGATCGCCCGGCGAAGAAGCGGCCGGCCGACAGCGACGTGCTGCGTGACATGGTGCGCCATATCACCGGCTCCACCCTCATCGACTACCGCGATCGCGCGCTGCTCAGCATCGGCATGATGGGGGCGTTCCGCCGCTCTGAGCTGGTCGCGATCGATGTCGCGGATGTGGCCGACGATCCACGCGGGCTGCTGGTGACAATTCCGTTTTCGAAAGGCGATCAGGAGGGCAGGGGGCAGACCGTCGCTGTTCTCGACGGCCGTCGCATGGAGCCGGTGCGTCACTATCGCGCCTGGCTGGAGGCCGCAGGTATCACCGACGGGCCTGTCTTCCGCCGCCTCACTCCGCACGGCCGCCTCACCGACAAGCCACTCAGCCCGCAAACCGTGGCGCTGGTGGTCAAGGCGCGCGCAGCCGCGGCCGGCTATGATCCGGCACTGTTCTCAGGCCATTCGCTACGCGCTGGCTTCCTGACCGAGGCGGGCCGCCATGGTGCCAATTTGTTCAAGATGAAGGAGCATAGTCGGCATAAGTCGCTCGAAATGCTCAGCGAGTATGTTCGCGATCAAGAAGCGTTTCGTAATCACGCTGGCGAAGGCTTTGCGTGAAGAGCAGGCGCGGATGGGTTGGCGTTGGCGAGGATGTCGCATAGGCAGGAGGACGAGGGGGCGCTGTGAAGACCGATACATCTGATGACTTCCAGTTCAGCTTGGCAGGCCGCGTCCGCAACCTGGGCTTTGCGCCGTCGCCGCTGAATGCGCTGTTCCCGTTGTTCGAGGCAATCGCCAACGCGTTCCATGCCATCGAGGCGCGCTGGGATCGTGAGGCGACGGCGAAGGGCGTCATCACGGTGACGATCCTACGCAGCAGCTCGGACGACGAAAACCCACCGGTCGCTGGCTTCCTGATTGAAGACAACGGGATCGGGTTGAACACCGACAATTGGCGCGCGTTCCGCACCGCAGATACCGCCAGCAAGATCAGCCGCGGCGGTAAGGGGGTCGGTCGCCTTTCCTGGCTCAAGGTGTTTCAGAACACGCACGTCAACAGCAGCTTCAGCGAAGGCGGCTCAACGCTACACCGGTCGTTCGACTTCGCTGTCGCCCAGAACGACGCCAGTCCGCTGATTGGCCATGAGTTGCGGCTTGCGGGTGAGACCCCGACCATCGGCACGAAAGTGCGGCTGGAGCCTTACGTGCAATCCTACAGTGCGCATTGTCCTCGCAAGGTCGACACGATAGCCGCGCACATCATTGGTCATTTCCTGCGCAACTTCGCCAGCTATGAAGTGCCATCCTTCACGCTTGTTGATCGTGCCGAGCGGATCAGCCTGCTCGATTTTTACAGCAGCAACGTCGAGTCCGACACGCCCGAGACATTGAAAGTCGTCCTCGAGCCCGGGGAAGAACCGATCGACGTTGATATGTACCACATCCTGCTCAACAAGGGATTGCGCCTGCACGACGGCGGCAAGCACTGGAACCTGTATGTGGGCGATGGCCGTGTTGTTCGCGACGAGAAAATCGATAATCAGCTTGGGCTTGGTTACATCGGTGAAAATAGCGACTCCGTCTATATCGGCTTGGTGTCAGGCGACTACCTGAACGGCCACGTTAATCAGGAGCGCACCAACTTCACGTTCCGCGAAGATGACTATCGCAGCCTGCATCAGGCGGCGGTCGACGCTGCCAAGCGACACCTAGCGCCCTATATCGAACAGGTTCGCACCAAACAGGCCGGTATTACCTTGCGCGTCGTACGTGAGAACCCGCAGTTTCTGGCCGTCGCCAGCAATATCCCGGCTTTCGTCGAGGAGCATCTATCGCTCAACGCCAAGTCGGAGGAGGATATTTATATCGAGTTGGCGCGCCAGCGTCGACGCAAGCAACGCGAGACGAAGCGCGAGATAAAGGCACTATCCGCCGGCAATGCCAGTGAGGTCGTCGACCGGGTGCAGAAGGTTGCCAGTGCGATCAACTCGGACAAGAAAGCGTCGCTCGCCGAATATGTCGTTAAGCGGAAGGAGATCCTCGATCTCCTCGACAGTTCGCTGGCGTACGTCGATCCGGAGAAGCGAGACTACTTGCGTGAGGAGATCGTCCATGACCTCATCATACCGATCCGCTCGGATGGCGAAGCGCTCGACTATGAAGACCATAACCTATGGATTCTGGATGATCGACTAGCCTTCTATTCCTATTTGAAGTCCGACAAGCCCTTCACAACGTTTCTCACCGACAGCGACAGTACCCGCGAACCGGACGTCGCCGTTGTTTTCGATCGATCGCTGGCGTTCGACCGTGAAGGTACTGACGAACCGATTATCATTGTCGAATTCAAGCGACCCGGCCGACCCAACTACAGTCATAGCGACAACCCGGTCACGCAGGTGCTTGAATATGTAAACATCATGCGGAACGGCGGAGCGTTCAAGGATCGCACCGGCAGGTTCCGCAAACCTATTCCTCCCAGCACCAGATTTATCTGCTTCGTCGTCGCTGATTTTACGCCAAAGCTGGTCGAGGTTGTATCAATGTCGATTGCTCAGAATAAAAGTGCGGATGGCGAGGGGTACTTTGGCTTTTCGCCCATCCACAATGCCGTCGTTGAGGTTCTGCCTTACAACAAGCTGCTTCATGATGCCCGGCTGAGAAACGAGGCCTTCTTTGCCAAGCTCGGGCTGAACTAGTTACTCGGAATCACGAATTTGCGCGGATGACATAGCTGCGATTCCTATGTCAGCTAGGGAGGGCATCAAGTGGCACTACCGTCTCTGGTGGCGTATAAAGCTGGTCCCTAGTCGCGCGAACCACGTCGTTTACATATTCCGGCCATGGGCCGGCACCTGGTGGCATCGCAGCTTCTTCCTGTCGGTCCCGCAGGCGATTGCGGATCGTGCGGGCGGTGGTGCGGGTCGCCTCGTTGTCATCGTGCCAGGCGCCCCAGCGAACCCGCCAGTTAACGTATCGTGGCGCGAAAACCAGGAAGATCAAGGCCCCCACGCCGACGCCGTGTTCGCCAAGCAGCAGGATGGGAAGCGTGGCAATGGCGAATGCCTGAATCAGCGCCCAACAGGAACGATGACGGCGAAAGCCGTTCTGAACCAGCGTCGTCGGCCACCACGGACCTGCGACTGCCCATGCCGCGAGCGCGACCAACAGGCCGGTCAACACCATGCTGACGACGAAACCGATCCACAGCAGCGCCTTGGGAGCAATGAAGGTCAAGAAATCACCCATGCTGGCGCTGCGTGTCGAGGTCGCGCAGCTCGCGCAACAGATCGGTGGCCGGCGTCGAGACCACGATATCGTGGATGACCTTCTGGTCGAGGCTGATCACGTCTCCGACCGGACGTTCCGCGTAGCGAACCAGCGCAGGCTCGCTGGACGGCGTCCAACGTCGCGACGTGCCGGGCTTGAGTTCGAAAAGAAAGCGAGCAGGGGAGGCCAGGCTGATGCTCTGCGTTTGGCCATCGCTGCTCTGGCGGATGTCGGCGACCACGCCGCGATAGCCGACCCCAAGTCCGTCATGCTGGAGATCGGTCAGCACATAGGCGATCGGGCGATGACCGTGCTGCGTAGGCTTGATGATATGCGTGTAGGCCCAGCCGTGCCCGCCAAAGTCCCACCCTTCCGTAGCGACATCGAGTGCATCGTCGGCCATCAGCATGACGACTGCCAGCGTCGAGAAAATCGGTGCGCAGATGCCCCACACCAGATCACTAGCGCTCAACGCGGCTGCCTTTGGCCCACCCTGCGCGACGATCAGCAACGTGCCGATCGGATTGACCGCGGGCGTCCGGTAATCTGCGGGCAAGAAGCGGCTGACGTCGATCAGAAGCGTTTGCACCAGCCCGATAGCAAGCCCGGTCAGCAGGTGCGCGATCAGGGAAACGGCGACCCCGATCGCTAGCACGCTCAATGCGTTAACCGGCAGATCCGGGCGCGCAACGGCGTACCGGCGGGCGCGGGTATTCCAGAGCAGGATTGCGAAGAAGCCAGGAAGGAGGATTGCAACGCCTGTGACAACGGCCAGCGTCAGTGAGAACAAGGCTCAGGCCTCGACCAATTTCCGCTTACCGGTCGCCTGGTCAATGACCATCTTAGGGCGCTTGCCCGCAGCCTTCATAGCCTTGAGCTCCCGCTCGAGGCGTAACATGTCATCGTAACCGCCAAGCTGCCACGCGATCGAGGCGGTCTCTTGCTGTTCGCGAGGGGTCAGAACAGTGGCCATGTGGACAACATAGGGACGCGATCGCGCCGCGTCTATGGGTCACGGTCCTATACCAGCATCTGACGGCCTGAAGGCTTAGTCAGCCAGCGTTCGAAAGTGCGTCGATGATCCGACAATCGGCGATCGTTGTCGCGTCGCAGGTCGCTCCCCATTGCACGATCTCGGTTCTCAGCGCGGCGAGATCGGCGAGCTTGCGATCGATCTCATGGATGTGAACCGCGGCGATCGCATCGACCTCCGCGCAGGAGCCGCGCGGATCGTCTGCTAACCGCAGAAGGTCACGCACCTGGTCGAGGGTGAAGCCCAGATCGCGCGAGCGCTTGATGAACGACAGGCGATCCAGGTGGGAGCCGTTGTAAACGCGGTAGTTCCCTCCGCTGCGGATCGGCGCCCCGATCAATCCTTCCGCTTCGTAGAAGCGTACCGTCTCGACCTTCAACCCGGTCAATCTTGCTATTTCACCGATCTTCATCACAGACCCTTGACCCTCTAGTGGGATGAGGGTTCATATAGGGGGTCCGACCCAACGAATCGAGCACGATGATGGCGGACGCCTGTTGTTCAGCAAAGCGCGACACGATCGCGGAACTTGGCCGTAAGGCCGAGCAGCGACGCGCGCTGATCGTCGTCATGGTCATCAACCTATCGATGTTCGCCATCGAGTTCGGTGGTGGGCTGCTGGCCCGCTCGTCGGCGCTGATGGCGGACTCTGTCGACATGTTCGGCGATGCCGTGGTCTATGGGCTGAGCCTCTATGCACTCAATCGTGGCGCACGTTGGGAGGCGGGAGCGGCGATCGCCAAGGGCGGCCTCATCCTGGTATTCGGCATCGCCGTCCTCGTCGAAATCGCCGGTAAGATCGCCAACGGCGTGCCGCCGTCTTCGACGCTGATGCTCGGCTTCGGCGGGGCGGCGCTGGCAGCGAACCTCACGTGTCTGGCGCTGTTGTGGCGTTTCCGCGCTGCGAACGTGAACATGGCGAGCACCTTCGAGTGTTCGCGCAACGATGTCGCATCAAACATCGGAGTGCTCATCGCAGCGAGCCTCGTCCACCTCACAGGTGCCGCATGGCCCGACATCGTGGTCGGAGGCGTCATTGCGATTATCTTCCTCCGCTCCGCGTGGCGGGTGTTCGCGGATGCTATCCCCGCATGGCGTTCTGCTGACAGGTCCAGTGCCTACAATCGCCCTCATCGCGGAGAGAACGCATGACATCGGGCCGTCATGGTGATAGGTGCGTTCCCATGCTGGCCCGCGCCTGGTCCTTGCTGCTCCTCCTGCTGGCGTCGTCGCTCGTGATGACGGCGACCGTCCACGCGCGCGAAGTGCCGGGGCAGGCGACGACGATCGAATGCACAGGCGTCGTCCATGTAGATGGTGATGCCGATCAATCGCAGGGTGATGCCGACAAGGCGATCCCGCATCATCATGGAACCTGTCACGGACAGGCTCTGAGCATTCCGCAGGCCGACGCCATCCCGGTCACCTTCAATATCGAGGGCGCTCGTCCCAAGCCCGGTTTCGACGCCGTGCGGGCGCTGAGTTCCGTCGATCCGGCGTTGCGGCCGCCGAACGCCTGACGGATGCTGCCGGCCGGGACGACCCGGCCTGACGACATTCGTTAGGATTCTTCGACAATGCAGAAATTGTGCGCAGCCTTGCTGGCTGCGGCGTCGTGCGCCTCGGTGGCCCACGCGCAAGCCGGGCCGCCTGTGCCTATCGAGCAGGCTGGACCGATCTATTCGCTCGACCAGGCGGTCGTCGCTGCCGGCGGTTCGGCGCCTTCGACCTCGGCCGCTACCGCTGCCATCGAAGCCGCACGTGCGGGCCGGACCGTTGCGGGATTGCGACCCAACCCGGTCTTCCAAGGACAGATCGAGAATATAACGGGCTCCGGACCCTATCGGGGCGTGCGCGCCGCAGAGACTACGGTCGGGTTCGCCATTCCGATCGAATTGGGTGGCAAGCGCAGCGCCCGGGTCGGAGTCGCCAACGCCCAACTCTCACGCGCCGAGATCCAGGCGGCCATCATAGCCGCAGACGTGCGGTTGCAAGTGACGCAGCTCTACGTAGAAGCGGTCGCAGCCGAGCGACGGGTGACAACGGCGCGGGATCAGGCGCGGATAGCGGGCGATGCACTCCGAGCGGCGAGTGTTCGCGTCCAGGCCGGACGGGCGTCGCCGCTTGAACAACAACGCGCCGACGTCGCACGGATCAACGCCGAGGCCAACGTCGAGCGTCAGCTTCGGCTCTCAGAGGCGGCCCGGGCGAACCTGGCGCGACGGATTGGTCGGCCGATCGATGGCCGCCTCGACGACGCGTTGCTCGATCGACTGCCCGGCGCTGCGGCCTATGGGCCCGCGGCACCGGTACGAACGGTGGGAACGCTGGCGCTGGCCGCAGCCGATGCGGACTTCAGCATCGCGGATGCCGGCGTAAGGCTCGCACGCGCCAACCGTGTACCTGACATCAACGTCGGCCCGGCGCTGCGCAGGCTGGAAGCAACGAACGACACCGCGGCCGTCTTTACGGTCTCGATACCGATCCCGGTGTTCAACAACGGCCGCGCGGCGATCGCGCAGGCGACTGCACAGCGTACCCAGGCGGACGCTCTTCGCCGGGTGACGGCGCTCGACATCGAGCAAGCCATCACTGACGCGCAGGCTCAGGCGGCGAACGCGGCGACGACCGCGCGTGCGGCGTCCGGACCGGCTTTGGCAGCCGCGCAGGAAGCGGCTCGGATCGCGCGTATCGGATACCGCGAAGGCAAGTTCGGGCAACTCGAACTGCTCGACGCCGAACGCACCCTCGCCGAGACGCGCGTCGCCGCGATCGACGCGCTCGCCAACTACCAGAATGCACGCGCGCAAGTGGAGCGGCTGACCGCCCCTGCGCCCGTTGGGGGAAATCAGTGATGAAAAGCTATTATCTCGTGGGCGCAGCGACGGCCGCCCTCCTGCTGTCGGCATGCGGCGGTGGAAGCGACGCCGGAAACGAAGCCGCTGCGAACGAGGCAGCGAGCAGTGCCCCGGCGAATGCCGGGGCGGAAGCACCGGCTCAGAAGGATGCGCTTACGCTAACCTCCGAGCAGATCGCAGCGGCCGGAGTGCAAATCGGCCGTCCGATCGTCGGAGGTGCGGGAACGATCGAGCTTCCCGCGATCATCGAAGGCGATCCGCAGGGCACGCAGGTCGTGTCGGCTGCCATCGCCGGTCGGGTGGTCGCGCTCACGCGCAATCTCGGGCAGACCGTCGGCCGCGGTCAGACGATCGCCGTGATCGAAAGCCGGGAGGCCGCACAGATCAAGGGCGAGGTGCAGGCCGCGCGTGCACGGCTGCAGCTCGCGAACTCCAATCTCGCGCGCGAACAGCGCTTGTTCTCGCAGAAGGTCTCGCCCGAGCAGGACCTGATCGCGGCGCGCACCGCAGCGACGGAGGCGCGCATCGCGCTCACCCAGGCGCAGAGTACCGTTTCGGCAGCCGGCGTCGGCGGGGCGGGACTGAACCGGCTGGGAATCGCCGCCCCGATCTCGGGCCAGGTGATCGCACGGCCCGTGACCCTCGGTCAGACCGTGACGGCCGATGCCGAGCTCTATCGCATCGCCAATCTCGGCCAGGTGTCGCTGGCCTTGAATCTCAGGCCGGAGGATGCCGGCCGCGTCCGTCCCGGCAACGTCGTGACGGTCAAGGCCGCGGGCCGGCAGGCGACGGCGCGGATCACCTTCGTGTCGCCAGCGCTCGATCCCCAGACCCGCCTCGTGCCGTCGATCGCGACGCTCGACAATCGTGGTGGCACCTGGCGCGTTGGCGAACCCGTGACCGCTTCGGTCGAACTGACGGGTAGCGGCGGCAGCGGTGCGATCCGTGTGCCGACCACGGCGGTGCAGACCGACGAGGGCAAATCGGTCGTCTTCGTACGAACTCCAAAAGGCTTCCAGGCGACCCAGGTGCAGCTCGGCGACGCATCCGGTGACACGGTGATCGTCCGCTCCGGCCTGACTGGCCGTGAGCAGATCGCCACCACCGGCAGCTTCACGCTCAAGGCCGAACTCGGCAAGAGCGAAGCGGTAGAGGATTGAGATCATGATCGCCCGCATCGTCACATGGGCGGTCGAGAAGCGTTGGCTCGTCCTGCTGCTCGCCGTCATCGCCGCAACCATCGGCGCCTTCTCCCTCTACCGGCTGCCGATCGACGCGGTGCCGGACATCACCAACAATCAGGTACAGATCAACGTTCGCGCGCCAGCGCTGTCGCCCGAGCTGGTCGAGAAGCAGGTGTCGTTCCCGATCGAGACGGCGCTCGCCGGCACCCCGGGCCTTGAATACACCCGCTCGTTGAGCCGCAACGGCTTCGCGCAGATTACGGCCGTCTTCTCCGACGCGACCGACATCTACTTCGCCCGCCAGCAGGTCGGCGAACGGCTGCAGGGTGTGGCCGAGAACCTGCCCGACGGCGTGAACCCCGAAATGGGACCGATCGCGACCGGTCTGGGCGAGGTGTACATGTACACCGTCCGCCTGCAGCACCGCGCCGACGACAAGCACAAGCCCGGCGAGCCGGGCCAGCAGCCCGACGGCAGCTACATCACCCCCGAGGGCGATCGGCTGACGAGCGAGGAGGACAAGGCGACCTATCTGCGTACCGCGCAGGACTGGATCGTCACCCCGCTACTGAAGAACACGCCCGGCCTGGCCGGTGTCGACTCGATCGGAGGCTATGCCAAGCAGTTCCTGGTTGTCCCCGATGTCCAAAAGCTCGCTTCACTCGGCATCACGCTGACCGAACTGGGTAACGCTCTCGAGCGGAACAATACCAGTGTCGGAGGCGGCTTCGTCAACCGCAACGGTGAGGGACTGGCGGTAAGGTCGGACGCTCTGGTCCGCAACACCGGCGAGTTGGCCCGGACTGTCGTGGCGACCCGCAACGGCGTGCCCGTGACGCTCGATCAGGTCGCGACCGTTCGCACCGGACAGGCGATCCGGATGGGTTCCGCGTCCGAGAACGGCACCGAGGTCGTGGTGGGTACCGCGATCATGCGGATCGGTGAGAACAGCCGCTCGGTCGCGACCGCGGTCGCGGACAAGCTGAAGACGATCAACGCCTCGCTTCCGCCGGACGTGGTTGTGCAGCCGGTACTCAACCGCACCGAGCTGGTTAACTCCACCATCCGGACGGTGGCGCGCAACCTCGGCGAAGGCGCGGTCCTCGTCATCGTGGTCCTTTTTCTCCTGCTCGGAAACTTCCGCGCGGCGCTCATTGCAGCGCTCGTCATTCCGATCACGATGACGCTAACCGGATTCGGGATGCTCAAGGCAGGCGTCTCTGCCAACCTCATGAGCCTCGGCGCGCTTGACTTCGGCCTGATCGTCGATGGCGCGGTCATCATCGTCGAGAATGCGTTGCGCAGGCTCGCGGAGCGCCAACATCACGAAGGCCGACTGCTCACGGTCAAGGAGCGGCTCGCGAGCGTGGCGGCTGCCGCGCGCGAGATGATCCGGCCTTCGGTATACGGACAGGCGATCATCATACTCGTCTACGTACCGCTGCTCACGCTCACCGGCGTCGAGGGCAAGACGTTCGTGCCGATGGCGCTCACCGTCATCATCGCGCTCGCCTTCGCGTTCGTGCTGTCGCTCACCTTCGTGCCTGCGATGATTGCCATCTGGCTGTCGAAGAAGGTCGACGAGGAGGACGGCCGCATCGTCACCTGGCTCAAGAAGCGCTATGAGCCGGGGCTCGATCGGGCCATGAGGCGTCCCACGATCACGATCGGGGCGGCCGTCGGCAGCCTCGTCCTGGCGGTCTTAGCGTTCGGAACGCTGGGGCAGGTGTTCCTGCCGCAGCTCGACGAGGGTGACCTGCTCATCCAGTCGCTGCGCATCCCGGCGACGTCGGTCCAGCAGAGCCAGGCGATGCAGGTGCCGATCGAACGCATGATGTCGAAGCAGCCCGAGGTGCAGTTCGTCTATTCGAAGACGGGCACCGCCGAGCTCGCATCGGACCCGATGCCGCCCAACGCCACGGACATGTTCGTCATCCTGAAACCGCGCGACGCATGGCCCGACCCCAAGTTGGCGAAGGAGGATCTGGTCAAGCGCATCGAGGGGAATCTCGCGAAGTTCCCGGGCAACGCCTACGAGATCACCCAGCCGATTCAGATGCGCTTCAACGAGCTGATCGCAGGCGTTCGCGGCGACATCGCCGTCAAGGTCTTCGGCGACGATTTCTCCGCCATGAACCGGACGGCGGAGCAGGTCGCGTCGATCCTGCGCAAGACGCAGGGCGCGGCCGACGTGAAGGTCGAGCAGACGACGGGTCTCCCGATGCTCGACATCCGCGTCAACCGCGATGCGATGGCACGCCTCGGCGTCACCGCTCAGGATGTGCAGGACACCGTCACCGCCACCCTCGGCGGCCGCACCTCCGGGCAGATCTTCGAAGGAGACCGCCGCTTCCCGGTTGTCATCCGCCTCTCGGAGGCGCAGCGTTCGGATTTGGGGCTGCTGCAACAGGTCCAGGTTCCGGTCGCCGGCGGGTCCTTCGTTCCGCTTTCCAGCGTCGCCGACATCGGAGTCGTGGACGGGCCGAACCAGATCAGCCGCGAAAACGGCAAGCGCCGGGTGGTCGTGCAGGCCAACGTGCGTGGTCGCGACGTCGGAAGCGTTGTGGCCGACGCACAGGCTGCCATCGGCAGCCAGGTGCGCCTGCCACCGGGCAGCTATCTCGAATGGGGTGGACAGTTCGAGAACCTCCAGTCGGCCAGCGCAAGGCTGAAGCTGGTCATCCCGGCCTGCTTCGTCCTGATCCTGTTCCTCCTCTATGGCGCTCTGGGATCGGTGCGTGATGCCGCGATCGTGTTCACCGGCGTGCCCTTCGCGCTGGTGGGCGGCGTGCTGCTTCTCTTCGTGCGCGGCATGGACTTCTCGATCTCCGCCGCGGTGGGCTTCATCGCGCTGTCCGGCATCGCGGTCCTCAACGGCCTCGTCATGGTCAGCTCCATCCAGGACCTGATCCGTTCGGGCATGGATCGCGCCGAGGCGGCGCATGTTGGTGCGATGCAGCGCCTGCGTCCGGTCGCCATGACGGCGCTGGTGGCATCGCTCGGCTTCGTACCGATGGCGCTCGGACATGGTGCCGGAGCCGAGGTGCAGAAGCCGTTGGCGACGGTCGTCATCGGCGGGCTGATCTCGGCGACGCTGCTGACGCTCTTCGTGCTTCCCACCCTTTACGCGCGGTTCGGGCAGAAGGCGATCGAGCTGCCGGAGCACTACAACGAAGAGCACGAAGGCGATGATCACGGTCAGACCTTCGGGAAGACCATGGCCTGACGAACGAGGGGGGCGGCCTCGTCGTGCCGCCCTCCCATATCGATGATGGGGATACCCATGCCGGAGATCACGATTTCCCGAGTTTTCCATGGTCCGCCGCTGCGGATCTGGTCCGCGCTGATAGAGCCCGAGCACCGTCAAGCCTGGAGGCCGATGATCCAGCTCGACGATGCCAGCCAGGTCGGCGAAACCCAGTGCACGTTCGCCTTCCCGGGCTGGTCACGGTCCGTCCGTTCACCCGCCGAGGTCGACCGCCTGGACAAGCCCCGGGCTTTCGCCTGGTCGTGCGGCATTTCTCACGTGTTCATGATCGAGGAGCGCTTCGAACTCCAGGGTGACGACGGCGGCACCACGGTGTCGCACAGCTGCGTCCTCCGGGGCCTGCTCTCGCTCCCAATCGCCGCAATGGTTCTGCGTCGTCTGCGCGTACTGATGATCGAGGCCGACGACCGACTTGCGGCCTACCTTCACTGGCGCGCCGGACAGGCGGTCCGCGGAGCCGACCGGCGCCGCATAGCGCAGCACTATCGAAGGAAGGTACGATGATTGGCATCAGGATCGTCGCGATGGTCGGCTTCGTGGTCCTGACCGGCTGCTCGAAGCCCGCGCCCAGCGACCCGCCCACCCAGCAGGAGGTTCATTCCGCCGACAGCGGGGTGTCGACCGGGCAACTCGGCCGTCACCGCTATCGCTGCGACGACGGAAGCAGGCTGCTGATCGACTACAAGGACGATGGACTGCGGCTCGACTTGCGCGACGGGAACGACACTCCTCCCCGGATACTCAGCGCGCCCACGCAAAGGCTGCAATATGTCGGCGACGGCATCACGGCGACGTTCTCCGGTAAGCAGCTGACGATCATCGAGGGCACGAGCCGAACCCGGACCTGCGTCCAGGAGGGCAGCAAGTGACCCGGTCGTACCAACGGTGCGGTTCGGCCGGAACACGTCCGCGCAGACGTCAGCGGAGGGCGTGACGATGTCCGATCCGACAATCTCGAACGTCATGGCGATCCGCGCAGACATGATCGCGCGCAGTCGAGCGCTTCGCGAAGCGCAGGCGAACATGGCGCCCGGCGCAGTGCCGGGCGTCCCCTCGTCCAGTTTCGCGCAGACGCTCGACGGCGTCGTGGCGAAGGTGAATGAGACGCAGCAGCGGGAAGACGTCGCCACCGAGGCCTACGAGCGCGGCGAGACGAACGACATCGCGACCGTCGCGCTCATCCAGAACCGTGCAAGTGTCGCGTTCGAAGCGACGCTTCAGGTCCGCAACAAACTTCTGTCCGCATACAAAGACATCATGAACATGCCGCTCGGCTGAAGCCGAAGCATGCTGGAGCAATGAATATTTATGATTGTGGGCGCCACGCCACGATTTCGGCAGATCATGTTTGAGGTATGGAAGCCGCTGACGATCCTCTTCGTATGGGATGTCGCGGTCACCGCCTTCCACTTCATGACGCCGATCAAGGAGCCGCCGCTTCCGACGGCGTTATTCGGCACCGCGATCGCGCTGTTCATGGGGTTCCGAACCAACGCCGCCTATGCGCGCTGGTGGGAGGCGCGGACGCTGTGGGGCGCGCTTATCAACGCGTCACGCTCTCTGTCCAGATTCACTCTCAGCCTTTCAGCCGCAAGCAACACGGGTAATGACCTTCATCGAGATGTAATTCGCCGCCAGATCGCCTTCGCCAATGCGCTCCGCTGCCAACTTCGCAAGGAATCTGTCCGTGGCGAGATTGATCGTTCTGCTGGTGTGTTGCTGGCTGAAGCCACCGCTTACGAAAGCAATCCCGCTAATGCGATTTTGAATAGTATATCTCTTGTCTTTGCGAATGAACTATCTGCGGGTCGCATAGACACGATTCAGCAGGCAACTGTAGAACGCATCCTTATAGACATCGCCAATGCCCAAGGCGGGATGGAGCGTATCAAAAATACGCCACTACCAAATGGATTTCGATTCTTTCCAAATCTATTCACAAGGATATTCTGCCTTCTCTTGCCAGTTGCGCTAGTTGAGTCGCTTGGTGTCGCGACGCCAATTGGATCAACATTGATAGGCCTTATATTTTTGGCAGTATTGAGCATTGGAGACGATTTAACTGATCCGTTTGCAAATTCCGTCCATGATGTACCGCTCACAGCAATGTGCAGGACAATCGAAATCAATCTATTAGAGGCCGCTAGGCTAGAGGCTCCTGCGCCAATAACTCCAGTAGGTGGAGTTCTATGGTGAGCGGTATACGTAACGGATTGCCAAAATCAGCTTTAAGACTCGCGACGTTCTTGCCGCTGGCAGTTTCGGCTTTGGCACTATCTTCCTGCGATGGTGGCTCCGATAGGTCAATGGTTGGGCCCCATAATGCAAGTACGGTGCCTGGGTTTCTCGGTCAGCGCATTGTCTATTGCGATGATGGGTCGCGTGCCGATGTCGACTATCTTGTTGACGGGTTGCAAATGGCAGTAACCTGGCTGCCGCATGGCAAAACACAGATTTTGCGAGCAAATCGCACAGGAGAGGAATTTCGAAGTCGCCATTTAAAAGCGATTGTTGCCGGCAAATCAATCGCATTTACCTTTTCAAATAAAAGAATACGTGCCTGTCATCCAATTGAGGAGGGTGGCTAACGCTCATTATTGAATATTTAGTGCTGTCAATACGTATCTATAGCCTAGGCATGATCAACGCTAAACTAGGAGAGCTATGACTTTTCTCTAGCTTTTTATACGTCAACGTCTGCTTCGTACTTACCGCCGCAACATACGGGATATGCCGCTTTGCCCGCATCCGACCAAAGACCAACGTTGGGAGACCGTCATGAACGACAAGCTCGAACTCGACATTCCGATGCTGCTGCCCGACCTGCCCGATGCCGCCGACGCCTGCCTGGATCGCCTCGTCTCCACCCTGACGACGCGCGACGGTGTCGAAAAGGCCCACGTCATCACGGTCGACGGTGACGCCCCTGCAGCACTGTGCATCCATTTTGACGCCGCCAAGCTGCCGCTGCCGCGTCTGCGCGAGATGGTACGTGCGGCAGGCGCCGAGATCACCGAACGCTACGGCCATTCCATCTGGCAGGTGACGGGGATCACGCACGAACGCCGGGCACGCACCGTCGGCGACACGCTCGGCGCGATGCCCGGCGTTGTCCAGGCGAGCGCGAGCACCAGCGGAACGATCCGCGTCGAATACGATCGCCAGCGGACGGACGAGGACGAAATCCGTGCGTCGCTTCGCAAGCTCAAGGTAGGTCTCGGTGAACGGATCGCATCCGACGATCATGCCGGACACGATCACGGGACGGGCGACCAAACGAGGGAGGAGGAGCATGGCCCAGGCGACGGGCACGATCATTCGCACGCCGAGTTTCTAGGGCCAAACACCGAGTTGATCTTCGCTCTCGCCTGCGGTGCGCTGCTCGGGATCGGCTACGGCATCGAGAAGCTTATGCCCGACGCGGCGCAATGGCTGCCGACCGCCTGCTTCGTCGCGGCCTATTTCTTCGGCGGCTTCTTCACGCTCCGCGAAGCGATCGACAACCTGCGCCTCCGCAGGTTCGAGATCGACACCCTGATGCTGGTCGCCGCGGCCGGTGCTGCGGCCCTTGGCGCTTGGGCGGAAGGCGCGCTGCTGCTCTTCCTCTTCAGTTTCGGTCACGCGCTCGAGCATTATGCCATGGGTCGTGCCAAGAAGGCCATCGAGGCGCTTGCGAAGCTCGCGCCGGAGATCGCGACCGTCCGGCGGGACGGTCAGAAAAGCGAGATACCCGTCGAACAGCTGGTGATCGGCGATGTCGCGATCGTTCGGCCAAACGAACGCTTGCCCGCAGACGGCTTCATCATCAAGGGCTCCAGCGCGATCGACCAGGCTCCCGTCACCGGCGAGAGCATCCCGGTCGACAAGGTTCCCGTCGCCGATGCCGTAACCGCTCGTGCCAAGCCGGACGCGGTGAGTGCCGAAAGCCGGGTGTTCGCCGGTACGATCAATGGCGGGAGCGCGATCGAGATCGAGGTGACGCGCCGCTCCAACGAGAGTGCACTCGCCAAGGTCGTGAAAATGGTCAGCGAGGCGGAAACGCAGAAATCTCCGACGCAGCGGTTCACCGATCGCTTCGAGCGGGTGTTCGTGCCTGCCGTCCTCGCACTCGCCTTTCTCCTCCTGTTCGCCTGGGTCGTCGTCGACGAGCCGTTCCGCGACAGCTTCTACCGGGCGATGGCCGTGCTGGTGGCGGCAAGCCCTTGCGCGCTGGCGATCGCGACGCCGAGTGCGGTGCTTTCCGGCGTCGCGCGAGCGGCGCGGGGCGGCGTGCTGGTCAAGGGCGGCGCGCCGCTCGAGAACCTCGGATCGTTGAAGGCGATCGCCTTCGATAAGACGGGCACATTGACCGAGGGGCGGCCACGCATCACCGATGTCGTGGTAGTCGACGCTGCCGACGAGAACGAGCTACTGGCACTCGCCGTCGCGGTCGAGGCGCTCAGCGACCACCCGCTTGCGCAGGCGATCGTCAAGGACGGCCGCGAACGACTGGGCGCACGCGAACTTCCCGAAGCCGGAGACCTCAAGAGCCTCACCGGCCGCGGCGTCACCGCAACGGTCGGGGACGAGACAGTGTGGATCGGGAAGGCCGAGATGTTCGGCAAGGAAGGCATTCCGGCGCTTGGCCAAGAGGCATCGAGTGCCATTGCAACACTGCGCGAGAGCGGCCGCACCACGATGGTCGTGCGGATGGGAGACAGAGATCTCGGCGCTATCGGTCTCATGGACACGCCGCGCGAAGCTGCAAGGACCGCGTTGCGTCGTCTGCACGACATGGGTGTGTCGCGAATGATCATGATCTCCGGCGACCATCAAAAGGTCGCCGAGGCGATCGCGCGGGACGTCGGGATCGACGAAGCTTGGGGCGATCTGATGCCCGAGGACAAGGTGGCCGCAATCAAGAAGCTGGCAGGCGAGGACAAGGTCGCGATGGTCGGCGATGGAGTCAACGATGCACCTGCCATGGCGAGTGCGACCGTCGGCATCGCGATGGGCGCGGCGGGCTCGGACGTTGCTCTGGAAACCGCAGACGTGGCGCTGATGGCCGACGACCTGGCGCACCTGCCGTTCGCGGTCGGCCTCAGTAGGCACACGCGAGGGGTAATCCGCCAGAACGTCTTCGTCAGCCTGGGCGTCGTCGGCTTCCTCGTGCCGGCAACCATCCTGGGACTCGGCATCGGACCCGCGGTGGCGGTGCACGAGGGATCGACCTTGCTGGTCGTCGTCAACGCCTTGAGGCTGCTAGCCTACCGCGATCCGACCGGTAGGGCAGGATGACGGTGGAAGCCGTGAGAACGCCCACGTCTGAAAAGACAGTTGCGTGCAGCAGCCTGGGGATGTTGCTCGAGCATCGTCTTCGGCTGCGCCCGCGACGCTCGGGGATCTGAATCACAATGTTCGACATCATACTGGATGTACTTTCCTCCTTGGGAGGTTTCGGCGTTTTTTTGCTGATGCTTTTGGAGAACGTCTTTCCGCCGATCCCGTCGGAGGTGCTCCTGCCGCTCTGCGGCTATGTCGCCACGCGAGGTGAAATCGGCGTGCCAGCCGTCATCGTCGCCGGCACGCTCGGATCGGGTGTCGGTGCGCTCCTGTGGTACTATGCCGGTCGCTGGGTCGGCGTCGATCGCCTGAAGCGCTTCGCCGCCTCGCACGGCCGCTGGCTGACACTGACCCCAAGCGAGATCGATCGGGTTGACCGCTGGTTCGATCGGCGCGGGCGCTGGGCGGTGCTGTTCGGACGCATGATCCCGGGCATCCGCACGCTGATATCCGTGCCGGCCGGCGTCAGCGGAATGCCGCTCGTACCGTTTCTCGTTGCGACGTTCGCAGGATCCGCAATCTGGACGAGCGTCCTGGTGGTGGCCGGCTTCCGATTGGGCACCCGGTATCGGCAGGTGGCCGACCTCATCGAGCCCACCAGCAACGCCGTGATCGTTGCCGCCTTCATCTGGTACGCCTGGAGGGTCGCAACGTTCGATCCATCGAGGGGGGGCACTGATGGCCCTCAGTAATCTTCGCGCGCGTCGATCCATTCGGGCCCAGGCCCGCTCGGATCGCACCCGGATCCGTTCTTCGGCGGGCGCCTTGAGTGGCCGTGCGATCGCCCTGCCTGTCCTGCGGACCATCACAGGGCAGAAGCGTTGCCTGACCACACGATGAAGACGCTTCAGCTTCTCGCCGCTCTTCTTCCGGCCGGCCTGTGGCTCCTGGCAGCCAACCTGCTTGTACGCACGACGCGCCTTGGCAGAACCTACAGGCTGATCTCCACCCCGCATGTGCTCGTGCTGATCCGATGGATCGGAATGTTCCATCGCATCGGATTCGCGACATGGAGGCGCCGCGGAGGGAAGTGGCACTGGTCCTCACAACCAGGGCCGATCGCATGATTGTGAGGATCCGAACGTCGGCATACCGACCGGCATCGACCGCATCGTGGGAGCGACGATACGCTGCGAAGACGCCGAAGCGCCGCAGCGGTCAGAGCACGATCCGACTTCGGACGATTGGCGACGGAAGGCCGTCCCGACCGACCGGGCGAAGCCGATCGCGCGGACATTCGCGTTTGGGAGTACTGCCATGCTGGCACTGAACTACACCATCATCCCGACCATCGCGGTCATTCTGGGCGCGATTGCCGCGGTCGTGCGACGTCCCGGTGCCGCCTTCACCAGCGCCATGCAGCATCTCGCGGCCGGCGTCGTGTTCGCCGCGGCGGCGACAGAGATCCTTCCGCAGGTCAAGCATGAGGCGAGCCCGACCGCGACGTTGATCGGCGGGGCCGCCGGTGTGGCGGTCATGCTCGCGCTCAAGGGCTTCGAGGAACGCTTCGAAGGTCCCGCCGCGCTGCTGGGCGCGATCGGGATCGATCTGCTCATCGACGGCCTCGTGTTGGGACTGGCATTCGTCGCCGGCGCCAAGGCCGGCATCCTGCTGACGGTCGCGCTGACGCTCGAGGTGCTGTTCCTCGGCGTGACGCTCACGACGGAACTCGGTGAGACCATGCGCTCCAGGCTGCGGGTCGTGCTGACGGTCGCAGGCCTCGCCCTTCTGCTTCCGATCGGATCACTGGCCGCGCTGCCGGTGGCCACACTGTCACCCGTGGTGATCGCTGGCTTTCTGAGCTTCGGCCTCATGGCGCTCCTCTATCTGGTCACCGAGGAGCTGCTGGTCGAGGCGCACGAGAAGCCAGACAGTCCACTCATCAGCGCCTTCTTCTTCATCGGCTTTCTCGCGCTGCTCGCGCTTGAGGAGATCGCCGGATGAACCACTTCGATCCCGATCGGCGCCCTGCGCCCACCCATCCGAAAGGAGAGACGACATGCCCACGATGAAGAGAATGCTGGCGGTCGCGGCCGTCGCCGCGACCGCGTCGGTGAGCGCGCGACCGGTCGCGCAGACCATGCCGCACGGACGGCACCCGCGACCGGCCGCACCGACAGGTTCTCCCGCGACGCGGGCGTATCGCGCAGCCAACGCCAAGATGCACGGCGTCATGGACATTCGGTTCACCGGGGATGCCGATGTCGACTTCATGCGTGCGATGATCCCGCACCACGAAGGCGCGATCGCGATGGCGGAGGTCGAGCTGAGATACGGCCGCGATCCCGAGGTGCGGAAGCTCGCACGGGAGGTGGTCATGGCGCAGCGGGCTGAGATCTCGCGGATGCGCATCTGGCTCGCGAAGCGGGAGGCCGGCAAGTGAGCGCCGACCACAACCACGGTGCCGAAGCGCACGATGTCGCCGAAGGTCACGGGCACAGCCATGGTGCGGGCGGTCACAACCATGCGGCCGGCGCCAACGCCAAGATGCTGAGCTGGGCGCTCGCGCTGACCTTCACCTACTTCATCGCGGAGGTGGTCGGCGGCTTCGTCTTCAACAGCCTGGCGCTCCTCTCGGACGCCGCCCACATGATGACCGACGTGATGGCGCTGGTGATCGCGCTACTAGCTATAAAGCTGGGCCAGAAACCGGCCGACGACAAGCGGACGTTCGGGTATCGTCGTTTCGAAATCCTCGCTGCGGCCTTCAATGCTGTGCTGCTGTTCGGCGTAGCGATCTACGTCTTCGTCGAGGCGATCAAGCGCTTCAACACCCCACAGGAGGTTCAATCCTGGGGCATGCTGATCGTCGCGACGATCGGACTCGTCGTGAACATCGTGTCGATGCGGTTGCTGATGGCGGGTAAGGAAGGCAGCTTCAACGTCAAGGGCGCCTATCTGGAGGTTTGGGCCGACATGATTGGCTCCGTCGGCGTCATCGCCGGCGCTCTCACCATCCGCTTCACGGGTTGGACCTGGGTCGACCCAATCGTAGCGGTCGGCATCGGCCTGTGGGTCCTGCCGCGTACGTGGATCCTGCTGCGCGACACCAGCAACGTCCTACTCGAAGGCGTTCCGGGCGGCCTCAAGCTCAGCGAGGTTCGCACCGCCATCGCCGGCGTGCGCGGCGTCGCCGACCTTCATGACCTGCATGTCTGGTCGATGAGCAACGACGAGGTGAACTGTACGGTCCACCTCGTACTCGATCGCGGTGCCGACGTCGATGGGACGCGCGCGGCCGTTCAGGCGCTTCTGCGAGACCGATACGAGATCGGACACAGCACGATCCAGACTGAGGTTTCGGGACGCGATTGCGCCGAACAGGGCATCCATCCTTGAGCCTCACGGACGAACCTCAAGGGCAGGCCATGAACGACATCCCATCGTCATCGCAGCGCCGTGCCGGCGCTATGCTGGATCCCGGACGTCAGCTCGGACTGCTGACCGCCGACCGCCGGGGGGGCGAGCTCGACTATCGCACCCGCTGCCGAGGCGTCTGGTTCGACCCGAGCAGACTCGACAAGGTCACCGCGCGAAATCCCGCCTCCGCTGGCATTGATGGTCCGCGGGACAGCCCGCATCCCACCAGCGCCCGCTTCCCTGCCCGGGGGCCTGAAACCAGACCGAAGAGCACGCCCGGCATTCGCGGCGCTGGCCGCCATGAGCGAAGTCGACGAGGGGGCTTGATCGACGGCCTCTTCAACCACTGAAAAGCAAGGTGACGAAGAGCCGTCGCTTGCAAGCAGCATTCAAGCCGACGTGATCAAGGGCGCCGCCAATCCAGGCGGCGTCCTCGGCATGATAAGAGCGATGTCCACGCAGGCGTCACGCATGGATGCTCACCATCGATAAAGCCGAGCTACGGCTGCATACCGGAGTGAATTCGTGAAACTCACCAACATCGCCATCGTCGGCATTGGCAACTGCGCGAGCTCGCTCGTCCAGGGGCTGGAGCATTATCGCGAAGGCACCAACGACGCGGCCGGCCTGATGCACTGGGAAGTCGGCGGCTATGAACCCTCCGACATCAAGGTCGTCGCCGCCTGGGACGTGGATGCGCGCAAGGTCGGCAAGGACGTCGCCGAGGCGATCTTCGCCAAGCCCAATTGCACCGCGGTGTTCGCCGCCACCATCCCGTTGACCGGCACGGTGGTGAAGATGGGCGCGGTGCTGGACGGCGTCGCCGACCATATGAGCGAATACAAGGACGACCGTACCTTCGTCGTCGCCAACGACACCCAGCCGACCAAGGAAGAGGTGGTCGCCGAACTGAAGCGTTCGGGCACCGACGTGCTGATGAACTACCTGCCGGTCGGCAGCCAGGAGGCGACCGAATTCTACGCCGAATGCGCGCTGGAAGCGGGCGTCGCCTTCGTCAACAACATCCCGGTCTTCATCGCCTCCAACCCCGAATGGGCGAAGCGCTTCGAGGATGCCGGCGTCGCGATCATCGGCGACGACATCAAGGCGCAGCTGGGCGCGACGATCGTCCACCGCGTGCTGACCGACCTGTTCGCCAAGCGCGGCGTGAAGCTGGACCGCACCTACCAGCTCAACACCGGCGGCAACACCGACTTCCTCAACATGTCCAACCACCGTCGCCTCGCATCCAAGAAGGTGTCGAAGACGGAAGCCGTGCAGTCTGTCGCGGCCAAGCGGCTGGAGGACGACAACGTCCATATCGGCCCGTCCGATTACGTGCCGTGGCAGAACGACAACAAGGTGTGCTTCCTGCGCATGGAAGGCCAGCTGTTCGGCGGCGTGCCGATGAACCTGGAACTGCGTCTGTCGGTTGAGGATTCGCCCAACAGCGCCGGTGTCGCGATCGACATGATCCGTTGCGCCGCGATCGCCAAGGACCGCGGCATCGCTGGCGTGATCGACCCCGCATCCGCCTATTTCTGCAAGCATCCGCGAACCCAAATGACCGACGACCTCGCCCAGATCGCGGTCGAGAACTTCATCGCAGGCGCATGAGGCCATCGATGCTTCGTATATCACGCCTGCACTTGATCGGCATGGTGCTCCTCGCGGGCGCCGTGCCGGGTCGGGCACAGTCGCAGGCCGCCCCGAAAGCCGGCGCGTCCGCGTCGTCCACAAAGCCCCCGACCGACATCTATGGCCGCGACACGCCGCGAGGCACCGTCTCAGGTCTTCTTTCCGCAATGGCCGAGCGCGATTACAGTCGGGCCGGCCGCTACTTCGAAGCCAAGGCGGACGTTCGCCGTCTGACGGAGGAGCTTCAGTCCGTATTGGATCGGAGCGGTGCGATCGATCCGTTCGTTTCGCTGTCCAACGACCCGCAGGGAAATCTAGAGGACGGTCTCGGCGCCAACATCGAACGGGTAGGAAGCCTCTCGAGAACAGGTGACGTTCCCATACTCCTTACGCGTGGCGGAACGGCAACGGCCGGCAACGTCTGGCGTGTGGCGCTGAAGACCAGCATCGCCGCACGGCGGCTGCACGAGCATAGGAACACCGGCAAAGGCGGGCAACCGATCGAAATCGGGGGCGCCGCGGTCGGGGACTGGTCGACCCTGCTCGGCCTCGCGTCGCTCGTCTTCCTTGGCTTCTACGTGGTCAGCGCCGGGATCCTCTTCGTGATGAGGCGCACGATCCACGATCACGAAAGGAGCAGGACCTATCGTGTGGCCCAGGCGGCGATGCCGCCGGTAAGCCTGTTCGGGGCGACCCTGCTGTTCCAGCTATGGGCGGGATCGCTGCCGGTCTCCATCATCGCACGGCAGATCCTGCTGCGGTACCTGGGTGTTTTCGCCTGGATCGCGCTGGCGTGGTTCTTCGCCCGCATGATCGATGCGGTGGCACAGCTCAGCATCAATCGGCTCAAGGGGCTGGAACGACGGCAAGCGGTGTCCGTGATCAGTCTCGTCCGTCGCGCTGCGAAGCTCGTCCTGCTGTTCATCGCGGTCGTGGCCGTCCTCGACACGTTCGGGATCGACGTCACGACGGGGGTCGCCGCATTGGGCATCGGCGGCATCGCCTTGGCTCTCGGGGCGCAGAAGACGGTCGAGAACCTGGTCGGCAGCGTGACGTTGATCGCAGACAAACCCGTGCAGGTCGGCGATTTCTGCAAGGTCGGTGACGTGGTAGGCACGGTGGAGGACGTCGGCATACGTTCCACTCGCATCCGCACCTTGGAGCGGACCGTGGTGACCATTCCAAACGGAGATTTCTCGGCGCGACAGATCGAAAACTTCGCTCGACGGGACTCCTTCCTATTCAATCCGATCATCAGGTTGGAGCACGGGATCAGGTCCGACAAGCTGCTCGCGACCCTCCACATGATGACGGAAATCCTGGAGGCGAACGAACATATCATCAAGCCGGGCGCGCGGGCGCGCCTGAAGGACATTAATCTGAGCTCCGTAGACATAGAAATCTTCTCCTACATCAAGGCCGAGGACTTCGACGAGAGCTTGATCATCCGACAGGATTTGCTCTTGAAGATCCATGCCAGCTTGGAGAAGGCTAAGGTTCCGATAGCCTACGCCACGCAGACCGTTCACCTGAAGCATGTGGATACCGACTCGGACGACGTGCCTGCGGAAGTCTCGCCGATTATAACCTGAACCTGGGACTTGCGCAGGGTGCGGGAGCGTGTTCGTCGAAGAAAGGTGCATCTAATGCGATGATGCAGGTCTTACCTGCGCTGCATCATCAGAAGCCACAGGTCCTCTCATACATGCGATGGCGTTCGATCCGGCTCATGCCAGTGAAACCATTCTTAGCGGATTTGCATCTTTCCCCTGCCGATCCGCAATTGAGGTTTGGACACGGCGGATCCTCATCAATAGCTCGTCAATCGACGGAGGCGCTGCGCGCTTCGGTTTCCCACGCGCAGCGCCTCGGCTCACGGCAACCTGACTGTCGCCAGTCCCGAGTTGCCCGTTCGGCCGTTCACGGCGTTGACGTAGATCTTCGCCTTCCCGGCTCGCGGTAGGGTGATGCGCCCACTGAACGTCCCAGGCGCCGCGGTGAACGCAAGCGGCGCGCTCGCCAGTTCGTGGCGCCCGCTCCAGATGCTCGCAGTGACGGCGTAATCGGCGGATGGCCAAGGTCCATCGGGAGTTATCGGGCAGCCGCACATCAGCTCGACCTTGGCCGTGATCAAAACCGATCGGCCCTGCGTCGATATGGTGGGCGTGATCGCGAGCCCCGGTAGCTCGACAAGCCAGCCATTGCCTGCCGTCACCGGCACGCCTGGGACGATCCAGCGCTGCGATCTCACGCTGATGCTGGATCGAGGACGACCTATGGGGCCCTCCACCTCAAGGTCAACGAGCGTCGGCTCGCCGAGATCGAGAGTGACCTTGTAGGATGCGGCATCGGCAAGCGCGATCGAAGGGCTGCGTCGAGACGCCTCCATGATCCGCTCCGTGTCGCCCGTCCCGCCCCTTGTGACGCCGCGTGCGAGCACCCTGCCCGATTTCACCTCGCGCAGCGTGATGGATGCTCCTCCCGTGTGATCGCCGACGAACTTCCCGTCCTGGCTGATTACCCGCACGACGATCTGCGTCGGCTCGGCCGCCGCGGGCGCGACCATCAAGAGCCATGCGATGCATGCCACCGTCGACTTCAGCATGATCAGGCCCTCTCCGTCCGAAGCGTCTGCCTCGCCGAGACCTCGAAGATGATCCCGAGCTGAAAGGACATGATCACGATGGCGCACGACGAGAGGATCGTCGAGTCGAACCAGATCGGATCATGAAGCTTGAACGTCCCTTTGAACATCGCGAGCCAGCCGCCATTGAAGTTCTGCATCATGCCGACGCCCAACCCGAGCGTGGCAACAGCGACTGCGGCATACCGGAGGAAGAACCGATTGCCGTACGGGAGAAGCAGAATCAGTATCCCCAGGATACCGATCGCCGAACGTTGGACTCGACAGAACGGACAGGCGTAGGTCGCCTGTGTGAGATCCAACGTCCAAGTGGCGACGCTGATCAGGATCGATACAAGCCCTGCCAGGAGCAGGAAGCGTTTGGTGCTGATGGCTGCGAGCGTTGTCTCGCTGTGACGTTGGCTGAGCATGAAGGTATGTTCCTCGCTTAGGTCGAGTCTGGTCGCGCGCCATCCGCGGACCGGAGGCGTCATGCGACCTTTCGAATCTTCCATCGGTCATGGAATTATGGTTGGAGGCGGCGGACGCAGAGGATGCCGCCTGACCGATGCCTAGCGGGTCGAGGGTGGTCCCCGTAGTGGAGGACGAAGACGTGGAGGAGCCGGCACAGTGCTTCGTACGGCGTGGAAGATCGACGTCTTGATGATGAAAGCGAGGGCGGCAGTCAGTAGGACCGGATCGACCGCCGAGCAGATCGAGGTGTCCGTGGCGGAGACCGAGCACGGTGACGCAGGGCGGATGGATTCGGAGCCGTCGCGCGTGTCCGTCGACGCACCCGGAACCTGAACGAGGGTCACCAGCGGACCAGAGCTCGTGCAAACCGCCATGACCACGTGGTTGCCCGCCCTCTGCGGCATGAAGCCGCTCGGGACGACGAGTCTTGCTGCGATCGCGAGCACCGCGAACCATATCGCCAGATGGCGCGAACATGGTTGTTGGAGCATACCCATGATGACGGGGTACATGACGTTCAACGCCGTGTCATGCAGGTTGTGGGCTTTCGACCGGAGAGTTGGTGCTTGATGCCGCGAGCGTGTTCACACCGACGACCAGCGGCGCGACACGTACGTCTCGCCCCATCCATCCGGGGAGCGGCCAAACTTTCAAATGTCCGGGATCCACAGGTAGTCCGATGGTGTGCCCTTCGCGAGGAACACGGGCCCGCCGGCACCGTGGCCGTTCGGTGCGGTAGCCCCAGCGCCCGCCTTGAAACGCATCGACGCCGCTACCGCGTGGATCGCGGCGCGAGGTTCGGCTTCCGCGACCAACGGTGTGCCACGTGACACACCGCGGGCTACTGGCGAGAAAGAAATCGATCCCGTCTTACGGGTCGACGATGATCGGGCGCTTCGGATCTATGGATCGGTGCGTATGGTCTTTTATAGCTAGCTCATCGCATGCAAAACGCACCAAAATTGAGAGTGGTACCTTTGAACCTGTAGCACACGGAAAGTGTACTGAGACCCGGTAGTGCTATACGGGTATACCCAAAACGCACCTCCTAAAAAGCGCATCTGGCAGGATCGTAGCGGTGTGACACGTAAGGACAAGCATGACATTGGAGTGGAAGATAGGCGCAAGAGCGACATTGTTGTCGTAGGCGGACGTTTTAGCTATATTGCATCGAAGTGGTGCATCGGGGCTGACGTGCTAACATGACCTTGCAAATTAATATTACCCCTAACGGGCGCATGAGTCTGCCAGCGGACGTCCGGAAGCGCCTCGGTCTGAGTGGCGGTGGTGCGGTCTACCTCGACGAAACCGAAGATGGTGTGGTCTTGCGAACAGCAAGTCAGGCAGTGGCACGTGCCCAAGCCCTGGCCAAGCAGTACACCGGCGGTAACCCTGACGCTTCTGTTGACGCTTTTCTCGCCCGACGTCGGGAAGAGAGCGGCGAATGAGCGTGGTGCTTGACGCGTCTGCGATCATCGCGATGCTCAAGGGCGAGCGCGGCGCGGCAAAAGTTGCGGCGGAAATCGGTGGCGCGCGAGTGAGCAGCGTCAACTATGCCGAGGTCGTCAGCCACTTCGTCCATGCCGGCATGCCCGAGCGCGAAGTCGATGCGATGCTTGATCCATTGCCGCTGACGGTCGTGCCGGCCGACAAGGCGCTCGCGCAGATCGCTGGGCGGTTGCGGGCGGCCACAGCCGAGGCGGGGCTCAGTCTCGGTGACCGTTTCTGCCTGGCACTCGCACGGCGCGACGGTCTGCCCGCATGGACCAGCGACCAGAATTGGAAGAAGGTCGCCGACGCCGTCGAGGTCAAGGTTGTCGCGATCCGCTGACTTCGTACGGTCAAGGGTTAGGGGAGCGGGTAGGGGGCTCGGCTCGACTGCCATGGCCCACACCGCCAGAAGGTTTCGATGCTACGCCTGATCCACACAGCAGACTGGCAACTCGGCAAGCCATACGGCCGCTTCGACAGCGATGTGCGCGCTGCCCTCAGCGAAGCCCGATTCGATGCGATTGACGCGATCGGCAAGGCGGCAGCGGAGCATGAGGTCAGGCACGTACTGGTCGCCGGCGATGTGTTCGATACCGAAGGACCAGAAGACCGTGTGATCGTGCAGGCGGTATCGCGAATGCAGCGCTATGCCTGTACCTGGTGGCTGCTGCCCGGCAACCACGACTTCGCCCGCAATAGCGGCTTGTGGGACCGTGTCCGCGCCAAGGGCGCCGCCAATGTCCGCGTCCTCGCCGAGCCGGTGCCATGCGAGTTGGAGCCCGGGCAGTGGCTGCTGCCGGCACCGCTAACCCACCGGCACAATCTCGACGATCCAACCGCGCTGTTCGACACGATGGAGACGCCAGGCGCGCGCTCGCGCATCGGTCTCGCTCACGGCTCGATCCGCGACTTCTCGTCGCGCGGCGAGGCGCAGAACCAGATCGCACCTGATCGCGCGCAGCGCTCCAACCTCGACTATCTTGCGCTCGGCGACTGGCACGGGAGCCTCAGGGTCGATGCGCGCACCTGGTACTCAGGAACGCCAGAAACCGACCGCTTCCAGCGGGATGAGCCGGGCTACGCTCTGCTCGTGACGCTTGAGGCAGGGGCGGAGCCGTCGGTATCGCCAATCCGTACTGGCAGGTTCCAGTGGCTGATGCGCTCGTGGACGGTGGCCGACGCGGAGGGCTTTGCCGCCGAGTGCGACCGGCTGCTTGCGCAGGTCGAACCATCGGCAACCCTCCTGCAGCTCTCGCTCTCGGGTATCGTCAGTTTGTCCGATCGTATCGCGATCCTTGCGCGTCTCGACAATGACCTGCGCCATCGCCTGCGCCATCTGGTGGTTACCGCCGACGATCTCGTCGGTCGGCCGAGCGAACAGGATTTGGCAGACCTGCGGGTCGAGGGAATGATAGGTACGGCCGCGGGCAAGCTGATGAGCATGATAGAGGCCGGTGGCAGCGACGGCGCCATTGCCAGGCGCGCGCTTGAGCGCCTGTTTGTGGAACATCAGCGTGGGCAGGACGCGGCATGAGCCTTCGAATCCGGCGCGTTGCGCTTTCAAACTTCCGCAAATACCGCGACCCCTTCGTGCTCGACGGGCTGACCAACGGGCTCAACGTCATCATCGAGCCCAACGAAACTGGTAAGTCGACGCTGCTGGAAGCGATGCGCGCCGCCTTCTTCATCCGGCACAACACCGCCAACCGGCTTGCGCGTAGCTATGCGCCTTACGGTGAGGCCGTCGCTCCGCAGATCGAGATCGGCTTCGAGGCGAAAGGTGAGGCGTGGGAAGTCAGCAAGCGCTTCCTGAAAAGTGCTTCGGTTGAGGTTCGGGGACCGAACGGGCGTGCGCAGGGCGAGGATGCCGAGGCGCAGCTGCAAGCACTGCTCGGTGCGCGTCGCGACACCAGCCAGGGCGGCGACGCGGCCGCCCACGGCGCACTCGGCCTGCTGTGGGTCGGGCAGGCACAGGCGCTTGAAGTGACGGCGCCGGGTGAGATCGTGCGCGACAGCGTTCGCGCTACGCTGGAAGCTGAGGTCGGCACGATCATGGGCGGTGCCGCCTACCAGCGTGTTCGTCCCCGCATCGACAGCCAGTTCGCGGAATACTGGACCAACAGCGGTCGGCCGACCGGTCGCCAGACCGCGGCACGCGACGAGCATGAGGCAGCACAACGCGCCGCGAGCGAGGCGGCCACTCGGCTTGCCGCCTTGGAACAAGGCTTCTCCGATCTCGAGGCTGCGCGAGCGCGGCTAAAGGTGCTAGACCGCGATCTTGCCGATACCACCGATGCTGAGCAGCGTCGGACGCTGGTAGGCCAGCTCGATGTGGCGCGCTCTGCCGCTCAGCTGCTCGACACACGCCGCGCAGAGCACGGCCGCCTTGTCGAACGCGTCAGGGCCCTTGAGGATCTCGCATCGCGCCTCGCAACCGCCCGCAAAGCTGTCAGCGACACGGCTACGGCGCTCAGCAAGGCACGGGATAGTCGATCCGGCTTGGTCGGGGAGCTGGCGGCCGCACAGGAAAGAGCGAGGATAGCCCGTGAGCTGCTAACCCGTGCTCGTGACACTCGGCGGACCGCTCACGCGGCACTTGATGCTGCTCGGATTCGGGCTGCGGAGCGCGAGCGCCGGGGGGCAATCGGCGAGGCACGACGGCGTTATACCGAGTTGGTTGGGCTGGAGGCCGAATACGAAGCGACGCGACAGCTCGCGACTGCGACGATCCCTGCCACCGTCATCAAGGCCCTCGAAGAACGTGAACGTGCCGTGGACAAGGCGCGGGCGGCTATGGATGCCGGTGCGACGCGGATAGAGTTCGCCGGTGATGTCAGCGGTCTGACGATCGACGGAGCTGCGGCGGAGCGTGGAGACCGCATGCTGTCTCGCGAGACGCGCATCAGACTGGGCGATGCCGAACTGATCATCCGTCCGCCGGTCGGGCTGCAAGGCGCCGAGACGGCACTCGCCAATGCGACCGATGATCTGAACTCAGCCTTGGCTGAGCACGGGGTGGAGAGTGTCGCTGCGGCTCGTGATCGTAACGAGGCGGCACGAGACGCGGTCGCCAACCTTCGCACGCTTGAAGCGCGGATCGCCGGGATCACGCCTGCCGTGACGTTGCTCGACGTCGAGGCGGGTGCTTCGGCCCTGAAACTTTTCATCGCCGGATTGCGGGAAGGCGCGGAAGGGGAGGGGAGTGGCGAAGAACCAGACGTCGAGGCGCTGACGATCGCGTCACGTGAGGCGGATATAGCGCTGGCAAAGGCTGAAGGTGTCGATGCGGTGGCATCCGAGCAGTTGCGCGAGGTGGAGGCGCGCAATGCTCCATTGATGGTTCAGGAAGCTGGCGCCGAGCGGGATGCGCTGAATGTCGCGGCCCAGCTTGCCACCCTGGAAGCCAAGTCCGAGGTGGCCTCGCTTGACGACGCTTTGCGCGATGCGCGCCAGCAGGAGGCGGCAGCGCTCGTCAACCTGCAGGATGCCGAACGCGCGGCGACTGCGCATGACGTTGTGACGATCGAACGGCAGATCGGACTGCTGGACAAGCGGGTCGAGGTGGCCCGGGCCCAGCGTACCGACCTGGAAAAGGTGATTGCCGGGCTCGAGGCGCGGATCGAGGCGGAAGGCGGCAAGGGGCTGGCCGACCGCGCCGCAGTTGCGCGTGAGGAGGCTGATGCCGCAGCTGCCAATCTGGCACGTGTGACGCAGGAAGCCGAAACGCTGAAGTTGCTTCGCGACACTTTGGAGAGCGCACGCGCCGAGACGTCACGGACGTTCGTCGGGCCTGTGGCGCGGCGTGCGCGCCGGCACATCGAACGGCTGCTGCCGGGCGCGGACCCCGGCTTTGGCGACGACCTTGGCCTGGCGTCGATTGCGCGGGGCGGATTAGCCGAGGGTTGCGGCGATCTCTCCAGGGGCACGCAGGAACAGCTGGCAGTCCTCACGCGGCTTGCCTTTGCCGACATGCTCCTCGAGCAGGGCATGCCGGTCTCGCTGATCCTGGACGACCCGCTGGTCTATTCGGACGATACCCGCCTCGATCTTATGACCGAGATTCTGACGGAGGCAGCAACGCGAATGCAGGTCATCCTGCTTACCTGTCGTGATCGCGCCTTTCGCCATCTTGGTAACCGGATTAGCCTGGCGGGAGGTCGGTAACGGAACCTAGAAATTCTGGTGGTTAGCGGACCGGCCGCTTTTGGGTAAAGCAAGGCGCATAGCTGACGTTGGCTACCGCGGCCCCCGTTCCGATTGGGATCCCATGCGAGACGGGATCCCGAAACCTTGGGGTGTCATCTCGCCCTCAACCGGACCGGCCACCAGCGGCGCATTTTTCAACAGCCCCGGTCGATTTTCTGGCGGTCTGGCTTTCCGTTTCGCCACGCTCGACAAGCAGTTCGGGAAACGGCACCCGCCTTGCCGTATGTCGTGCAACTCGCGCATTGGTAGTGCTGGCCGCCCTTCCCAATCGGGATAGGACAAACTGAAAGTCAGGCGATCGTATCCACCACACCGCCGTCAACGCGTAGCGCCGCACCGGTGGTCGCGGACGCTTGTGGAGAGGCGATGTACACGCACAGGTTGGCGACTTCCTCGACCGTGGCAGCGCGCTGGATGATCGAGGACGATCGGTGTGCCTTGACGAAATCGGCGCCGGCCTCTTCCAACGATTTGCCCGAGGCGACCGCATCCGCCAGCATCTCGGATACGCCCTCCGAGAGCGTCGGACCGGGAAGGATAGCATTCACCGTTACACCCGTACCCGCCATGCGCTTGGCGAGGCCACGCGACAGGGCGAGGTCGGCGGTCTTGGTCACGCCGTAGTGGATCATGTCCGCCGGGATGTTCAGGCCCGACTCCGAGGACAGGAACAGCACGCGACCCCAGCCCTTGTCGCGCATCCGCGGCAGATAGGCCCGGGACAGGCGTACGCCCGACAGCACATTGACCTTGAAGAAGCGTTCCCATTCCGCGTCAGGCGTCTCGAAAAAGTCCTGCGGGCCGAAGATGCCGGCATTGTTGACCAGGATGTCGACCGCCGGAAGCGCGGATACGATGGCATCGCATCCGGCTTCCGTTCCAACGTCTCCGGCTACACCGCGCACATCGGCATCCCCGACCTCACGCTTCAGCCTGGCCACCGCCTCCTGGGTGCGGCTCTCGTCGCGCCCGTTCAGGACGACGATCGCCCCGGCTGCCGCCAGCCCCTTCGCGATTGCGAAGCCGATACCGGCGGTCGAACCGGTCACGAGCGCTGTTTTGCCGGAAAGGTCGATGTTCATGCGCTATCTCCAGGGATGGCTTTTTAACCGTCGGAGGATTGCGTAACGTCAGCCCTGCGCGGCGAGTTGCGCCCGCACGGCGTCGGCCAGCGGCGTCGTCGGACGTCCGATCAGCTTCGAGAGCTGATGGCCGTCATCGAACAGCGCGCCGTTCGAGGCATCGACGTCCCACGCCGCGAGCCCTTCGGCGAAGCCCTCGGGCAGGCCGACCTGCTTCAGGATCGCAGCGTAGTCGGCCTGCGGCAGGTCGCGGTACGGGATGTCGCGACCCGTCTGGCGCGAGATCTCGGCGGCAAGGTCGGCAAGCGTCACCGCGTCGTCACCAGCCAGCTCATAGGTCTTGCCCTCATGGCCCTCGCTGGTCAGCACGACGGCTGCGGCCTCGGCATAATCGGCACGGGTCGCGAGCGACAGGCGTCCCTCGCCAGCGCTGCCGACGAACGCGCCATTCTCCAGAGCCGCCGGGATCGAGCCCGTGTAGTTCTCGGTGTACCAGCCATTACGCAGGAGGGTCGTCGGGATGCCGGAGGATGCCAGCATCGCTTCGGTCGCACGGTGCTCCTCGCCTAGGCTGATCGGCGAGCGGTCGGTGTGGAGCAGGCTGGTGTAGACGATACGCTTGATGCCCGCCTGCTTGGCGGCCTCAATGACGTTGCGGTGCTGCGGCTCGCGCTGCCCGACTTCGCTCGACGAGATCAGGAGCAGCGTGTCGACCCCGGCCAGTGCCGGAGCAAGCGTCTCGGGCTGCGCGTAATCGAACGCGCGTGCCTCGACGCCCAGATCGCTGGCCTTCTCGGGCGAGCGCACCAGCGCCACGATCGGCTCGCCGGTCGACTTGCGCTTCAGGCTTTCGATGACGAGGCGGCCAAGCTGGCCGGTCGCGCCGGTGACGGCGATGGTCATGACAATTCTCCTTCGATGACGCGTTGAGAGTTGAGATCAGTTGAAACGGAAGCCGGAGATGGCGGTCGACAGCACTTCCTCGGCATAGACCCGGGCGCCTTCGCCTTCGGCCGCGCCGGCCGCGACCATCAGGGGCAGCAGATGCTCCTCCTTGGCCGGGGGATGGGCGAACCGCGCCGAGGGCGCATCGGCCCATTGCGTAAGACGCTCGGCCCGCTGTGGGCCGTCCAGCTCCATGCTTTCGGCCAGCCACTGGTCGAACGCCTGCGAGCCGGGCGTCGAGCGCGGATCGCCATAGGCGCGCATGTTATGGAAGCTCATGCCCGAACCTAGGATCAGCACACCTTCCTCACGCAGCGGCGCAAGGGCGCGGCCCGCAGCGACATGGAGGGCCGGGTCCAGCCCGCGCTCGACGGACATCTCGATCAGCGGAATGTCCGCATCCGGAAAGGCGACCTTGAGGGGCACGAACACGCCGTGATCCAGGCCCCGCTTCGGGTCGACAGACGAGGGGATGCCCGCATCCTTGAGCAGAGCCGCGGCACGGGCGGCGAGCGCTGGTGCGCCCGGCACGTCGTAGCGCAGCTGATAGGTATGGGGCGGGAAGTTGTAATAGTCGTAGATCAGCTCGGGCCGTTCGGCGCCGGTGAAGGCGAAGCCGTCCGTCTCCCAGTGTCCCGAGACGACGAGGATGGCCTTGGGCTTCTCGGCAAGCGAGTTCGGCAGGCTGCGCAGGAACGCTTCCATACCGCTCCACACGCCGCGCGGATCGTCCATGAAGAAGCAGGGGCCGCCGCCATGCGGGATGAAGTAGGTAGGCTGGACGCTCATGGTCATACACTCCGGTGCAGGCGCCACGGAAGCCGCCTGGATCATTGTTCGATCTGTTGACCGGAATATGTGCCCGATATCGCGCAATGATAATCGTTCGCGTAGAAGGATCAGCTTCAACCACGGGTAGGAAATCATGGCTGATCGATTGACGGGTATGGACGTGTTCGTCCGGGCGATCAGGCTCGGTGGCATCTCTGCTGCCGCACGCGATCTGCACATGTCGCCGGCGATGGCGGCCAAGCACCTAGACGCCCTCGAAGCGCGGCTCGGCACCACGCTGATCCAGCGCTCGACGCGTCGGCTGTCGCTGACCGAGGCAGGCACCGACTATTTCGAAAAGGCCGAACGTATCCTGATGGAGATCGGAGAAGCCGAGGCGGAGGCATCGTCGCGGTCGATCACCGCGCAGGGACTGCTGCGCGTCAGTGCGCCCGCCACCTTCGGCGTTCTGCACCTTGCCTCACTCATCCCTGCTTTCTCCGCACGTCATCCCGAAGTGACGATCGAACTGGGCTTCAACGATCGTTACGTCGACCTGCTGGAAGAACGTTGGGATGTCGCCGTACGGATCGGGCGCCTCGCCAACAGTGCGCTTGTTGCCCGCAAGCTCGTGGCGATGCGCGTCGTGTTGTGTGCCGCACCCTCTTATTTGGCGAGGCGGGGAACGCCAACCCGCCTGGCCGATCTCGGCGATCACGATTGCCTGGGCCACACCAACGCGTCGCTTGCAGGAACGACATCGTGGGCGTTCGGCAAAGACGGGACGATCAAGGTGCCGATCTCAGGATCGATGTGTTCCGACAATGGCGAGGCCTTGGTTCGCGCTGCCATCGCGGGCCAAGGGCTGGTCTATGGGCCACGCTTTATTGCGGCAGAGGCGCTTCGCGCCGGCCAATTGAGCGAGCTTGAGCTGGACGAGCCGCCTATGATGCTGGGAGCGGCATATGCCATCACACACCCGACGCGGCGCCCCGCCGCCAAGACGCGGGCGTGGATTGACTTCTTAGCCGAAGCACTCCCCGCTCTTGGCACCGATTGGTGAGAGGCCGAGCTAGCAGACGTCCCGAGTTTTCACCCGAGGACCGCGTCTGCTATCTCAAAACATCACGGTCTTTTATGATTGTAGATATCAGTGACCCAGCGAAAGCGACGCCCACAACCGCACATGGCTGGCATCGATAACGCCGAGGCTTGGTCCTTTTCAGTTGGTGCGGCGGGGGCCGCGGGCACGGCGGACGTTGCGGGTGAGCGTGAACCGCATCACTGCCAACCCTCGATGACGATCTTGCCGCGTGCGGTAGTGCTCTCAAGCGCCTGGTGCGCACGCTTGAGGTTCGCGGCGTTGATGGGGGAGAACCGTTCGGTGAGGGTGGTGCGCACGTCGCCGGCGTCCACGAGGCTGGCGATGGTCGACAGGATCTGACCCTGCGTTTCCATATCAGCGGTCTCGAACATGGACCGGGTGAACATGAACTCCCAGTGGGTCGACACCGACTTGCGTTTGAATGGTACGACATCGAGCGTCTTGGGGTCGTCGATGAGCGCAAAACGTCCCTGCGGGGCGATCATCTCGGCGATCTGCTCGATATGCTCGTCGGTGTGCGTGGTCGAGAAGACGAAAGCCGGCGCGCCAATGCCCAAATTCGCCACTTGCCGAGCCAGCGGCTGGCGATGATCGATGACATGGTGCGCACCGAGCTCGGCCACCCAGGCCTGCGTTTCAGGGCGCGAGGCTGTCGCAATGACGATCAGCTCGGGTACCTGGCGAGCAAGCTGGATTGCCATCGAGCCTACCCCGCCGGCACCCCCGACAATCAACAGCGCATGTGCTGCACCGGCTACAGGAGTACGCACGGACAATCGCTCGAAGAGGGCCTCCCACGCAGTGATCGCCGTCAGCGGCAACGCCGCTGCCTCTGCCCAATCGAGGCTAGCCGGCTTCTTCCCGACAATGCGCTCGTCGACCAAGTGCAACTCGGCGTTGGTCCCATCGCGGCCGATGCTACCCGCGTAGAACACCTCGTCGCCCGGTTCGAAGCCGCGCACTTCAGGGCCAACCGCGCGAACGACACCGGCGGCATCCCAACCCAGGACGCGCCAATCACCGTGGATCGAACCCGAGCCAGCGCGCACCTTCGTGTCAACCGGGTTTACCGAGACAGCCTTGACCTCGACGAGGAGATCACGGCCGGTAGCGTTGGGATCGGGAAGTTCGATATCGACGAGAGCTTCTGTGCGATCGATCGTTCCGGGCTGCTGGTAGCCGATTGCGCGCATGATAAATCCTATCGTCAGAGGCTATATAGCGAATTTTGTTACCTACGGGATACGCACAAGCGACGTCGCGGTTCGACATCGTCCTCAGGCTGGCGACGGCGTGGCTGCCGCTGCCGTCTTCCCCGTGAGGTCAGTGATGACCGCGCCGATCAGCGCCCGTAGCCAGCGGTGTGCGGGATCATGCCGATAGCGGACGTGCCAAGCCATTTCCACGGGAAAGCTGCCAAGGTCGACCGGAGCCGGCAGGATCTTCAGCCGGGGGTCGTGCATCAGCCGCCTGCAGATGAGCGAGGGCAAGGTGGCGCAATAGTCGGTCACCGCCACCATCTCGGCTACCGCGAAGAAGTTTGTCACGGAGATTGCGACGTCGCGCTTCAGCTGCTGTTGCGCCAGCGCCTGGAACAGCCCGGCGCGCATCCGTCCGGGCGGCACGATGTTGACGTGCTTCATCGCCTCGAACTGCTCGCGCGTCATGGCATCGCCGACGCCCGGATGGTCGGCGCGGACGGCGCAGGCGAGCCCTTCGTCCATCAGGTGCTGGACGACGAGGTTGTCGGGCGGATCGACGATGCGGCCCAGCACGAGCGCCGTCGTGCCCGACACGACGCCTGTTTCCACAAGATCGTTGCCGTAGGGCGTCAGGCGGAGCTTGATGCCGGGCGCGACCTTCTCCAGGCGCGCCACGACAGCGGGGACCAGGACGAACTCGACATAGCCGTTCGGCGCGATGGTGAAGAGCCGTTCGGCCTGTGCGGGATCGAAGGCCTGCTGACCGAGGACCGCGTCGTCAAGCTGCGCGAGTGCCTCGGCGATCAGCGGTGAGAGTTCAAGCGCGATCGGGGTCGGCTGGATGCCGTAGCGCTCGCGGACGAACAGTTGGTCCTGAAGCATCAGTCGTAGACGCGATAGGGCATTAGACAGGGCGGGCTGTGTCATGCCCATTCGCTCGGCGGCCCGCGTGACGCTGCGCTCCTCCATCAACGCCACGAAGATCGGCAGCAGGTTCAGATCGTAGCGCACGCAGTCATCCTGTCAGACGTATATCTGACATTAGAAAGATAAACTTCTAGAATATATCAACTAGGCCCATTTCCCATCCATCGGCGACGGGCGCCGCGAACATGGAGGTTCAGATGAGCAAGGGTCAGGTTCTCGTTCTTGGATCGAACGCGACACAGCTCGGTCTGCGTGGCGGCAGTACCGCAACGGTCGGTCAGTATCTCAACGAAACGGCAGTCCCCGCGCTGGCACTGCTCGACGCCGGCTATGATATTGTTCTCGCTACGCCCAATGGGACCAAGCCGCACATCGATGCCGGTTCCGACACGAAGGACCACTTTGGCGGTGATGAGGCGGCATACCAGCGCGCCAAGGACTTCTTCGCCAGCCACCCGGCCATGAACGACGTCCGCACGCTGAAATCGGTCGTCGACGAGGGTCTGGACGGCTTCGTTGGCGTGTTCGTGCCGGGAGGTCACGCGCCCATCGTCGATCTGATGCAGGACCGCGATGCGGGCACGATCCTCCGTCACTTCCACGCGGCGGCCAAGCCGACCGCGCTCCTCTGCCACGGACCGGTGGTCGTTGTTTCTACGCTCGACGATGCTCCGGCCTTCCGCAAGGCGCTGGAGGAAGGCGATGACGCCGGGGCGGCCGACCTGGCGCGAGACTGGATCTACTCAGGCTACCGCATGACCGTCTTCTCGGCGAGCGAGGAGAAGATCGCTGAGGAGCAAGTGCTGAAGGGCGAGCTCTTCTTCGACATGGAAAAGGCGCTGCGGTCGGCCGGTGGCGACGTCTCTGTCACCGACAAGAACTTCGCTTCGAATGTCGTCGTGGACCGGGAGCTGATCACGGGTCAGAATCCGGCGTCGGACCAAGCCATGGCCGACGCTTTGATCGAAGCCCTCGATCGCGCCGCTGCGTGAGTACCAGGATGACGGGCGGGGCGCTCAGGATGCGCCCCGCTTCGGATATAACCAGGACAGGATATGGTGCCATGACCGCCAACGTGAAGATCGTCGCCGTCCTAACCGCCCGTGCGGATACCGTCGACCGCCTGCGCGCTCTGCTCGACGCCATGCTAAAGCCAAGCCGTGCCGAACCGGGCAATTTGCGCTACGATCTCTGGCAGGACCAGAGCGATCCGAACCGCTTCGTCCTCGACGAGCTGTACGCGGACGCGGATGCGGTTACCGCCCACCGCGCGACGCCCCACTTCCAAAACTACCTCTCTCAGATCGGCGATCTGGCCGAGCGCGCCACGTTTGTCCTCAACCCCGTCTCCGCGACCTAAGGGTGCTGCCATGGGCAAGCTTAAAGAATGGGTGGGGTCGGCGCTGCTGGCACAACCGTTCTACATAGAGGAGCTGCGGATGATCGGCCTGTTGGCACCTGCGCTTCGCGCGGGCCTTATCGGCCTCGTTCATCCACGCGGCTACCGCTGGCGCGGGGCCGCGACGCAGCGAAAAATCAACATCTGAAGTGAAGGAAACACAGTCATGACCAAAGGTATCGAAGGCAAGGTTGTTCTCATCACCGGCGGGAGCACCGGCATCGGCGCCGAGACCGCGCGTCTTCTCGCCGAACGCGGTGCGAAGGTCGCCATCGCCGCACGGCGCAAGGACAAGCTCGACGAGGTCGTCGCGCAGATCGCCGAGAACGGCGGAACGGCACGCGCCTATGCGCTCGACGTCACCGACAAGTCGGCGGTCCAGACCGTCGTCGCCGCGATCGTCGCCGACTTCGGCCGTCTCGACGTACTGATCAACAACGCCGGTCTGATGCCGATCCGTCCGATGGCCGAGGTCAACACCGACGAGTGGGACCAGATGATCGACGTCAATTTGAAGGGCACGCTCTACGGCATCGCCGCGGCTCTTCCCGGCTTCCTGGAGCAGGGCAGCGGCCACATCATCAACCTGAGTTCGGTCGCCGGCATCAAGGTCTTCGCCCCGGGCGGCACGGTCTATTCCGGCACCAAGTTCGCCGTCAGCGCGATCAGCGAAGGTCTTCGCCAGGAGGTGGGCGAGAAGGTCCGCGTCACGTCGATCGAGCCCGGAGCCGTCGAGAGCGACCTGAAGTTCACGACGTCGGGTACGGCTGCTGAGACGGTGCTGGACTTCTACAAGCAGGCCATCCCGGCGGCATCGGTGGCGCGTGCTATCGCGTTCGCTGTCGAACAACCTGATGACGTCGACGTCAACGCGATCGTCATCCGGCCGACCGCACAGCAGTTCTGATTTCGACGAGGAGGCGGGGCCGCGTTTGCTCCGCCTCATGGGGAACGTAGCGGCCCGCTCTTCCGTTACTCTGCCGAATAATGACTGTCGGTTTCACTTGAGGAGTCATTTATGCCCAAACTTGCCCTGTATGTACCACTGAAGGCCAAGCCCGGAAAAGAGCGTGATGTCGCCAATTTCCTGACCTCGGCATTGCCGCTCGTTCAAGCTGAGGCGGGCACTCTGACCTGGTATGCGATCGAGGAAGGTCCCGGTGCGTACGCGATCTTCGATACGTTCGACACAGAGGAGGATCGGCAAGCCCATCTCGACGGCAAGGTTGCCGCCGCACTGATGGACAAGGCAGAAGAACTTTTTTCTGAACCGCCGCAAATTCACAAGTTCACCCTGCTGGCCGCGAAATAGCCGAGCGGTCGGCACCCTAAGCTGCTGTCTGACTGCAGGGTAAGGTTCGTGTTTCTATCCGGAATGGGTGGCCCGGCCGTATCGGGAAATGAATAGATGAATATGGCAGGTCATCCGCAATAGTGGATGACCTTGTCTTCTGCACTTATCATATCTCTGAATTTAACGATAAGGCGCCGTTGATGGGTCGCGACGTGACGGCACCATTCGTTCGCGGGAGGGTGCCGAACGCGAGCGATGACTTGCCCGAGCCCGATATGCCGGTGAACACCACGAAGGCGTCGCGCGGTACATCGACGTCAATATTTTTGAGGTTATTCTGGCGCGCGCCGCGAACCTGCACGCAAGCGGGCAGCCCCGTATGCCCATGATCGGTGGCCGGCGTCGTCGCGTGAATATCCTTGCTCTTCAATTCAGTCTTCCTGCCCTATCCGCCCGTGCGGCCCGTGGTTCATCACAGTCGGGGAACAGATGAATGCTTTTCCGACTCAATACATCCAAAGGTCAGGCTGGCCCGATATTCGGCACCTTTGAAGTATTTTTCCAGCAGTGGACAAAGGTTACGATAAAACCATTTTCCCTGTTGGGTCGCGCGACGAGGCCACACACACTCCGCTGGTAAGCGCCTGGGCTGGGCGGCCCTGGTCCGTGCCGCTATCGGCATGTAACGACCGTACTTCGGCGCTTGTTACCGCATCGCGACGCGTTGCCCATTTGCCAGAGCGCGCTTCATCATGGCCGGGGTCGGGCCATGATGACGGCCGAGTTGTCGATCCGAGCGCCTCGCGCCGCTTCGGATCGGCGGGTCAGTAGTGAATGACCGTGCGGATCGACTTGCCTTCGTGCATCAGTTCGAAGGCCTCGTTGATCTCCTCCAAACCCATCGTGTGGGTTACGAATGGGGCCAGATCGATATCGCCTCTCATCGCATCCTCGACCATGCCGGGGAGCTGTGTCCGTCCCTTGACGCCACCGAAAGCGGACCCCTTCCATACGCGGCCCGTGACGAGCTGGAATGGGCGGGTGGAGATTTCCTCGCCCGCGCCGGCAACGCCAATCACGATCGACTGACCCCAGCCACGGTGCGCTGATTCAAGCGCGGCGCGCATGACGTGGACGTTGCCGATGCACTCGAAGGTATGATCGATGCCCCAGCCCGTCATCTCGATCAGCACTTGCTGGATAGGCTTGTCATGGTCCTTGGGGTTGATGCACTCGGTAGCACCGAACTGGCGTGCCAGCTCGAACTTGGATGGATTGGTGTCGATGGCGATGATGCGACCCGCCTTCGCCTGGCGCGCACCCTGAATCGCCGCGAGGCCGATGCCGCCGAGGCCGAACACGGCGACCGAGTCTCCCGGCTGGACCTTGGCGGTATTGTGGACTGCGCCGATGCCGGTCGTGACGCCGCAGCCGAGCAGGCAGACATGTTCGGGGTTTGCCTCGGGATTGATCTTGGCGAGCGAGACTTCGGCGACGACAGTATATTCACTGAAGGTTGAACAGCCCATGTAATGATAGAGGGGCTGACCATTGTAAGAAAAGCGCGTGGTCCCATCGGGCATCAAGCCCTTGCCTTGCGTTTCGCGGACAGCGACGCACAGGTTGGTCTTGCCCGACAGGCAGAAGTCGCACTTGCCGCATTCGGCGGTGTAGAGCGGAATCACGTGATCGCCCGGTCCGACGCTGGTGACGCCTTCTCCGACCTCGACAACGATGCCCGCGCCCTCGTGGCCCAGAACCACCGGGAAAACACCCTCCGGATCACTCCCCGCCAGCGTGTACGCGTCGGTGTGGCACACACCGGTGTGCGTCACCCGTATGAGGACTTCGCCTTTCCGGGGTGGGGCGACATCGATCTCGACGATTTCGAGTGGCTTGCCCGCCTCGAAGGCTACAGCGGCGCGAGATTTCATGTTGGGATACCCTCGTTGAGTTAAACCGATTGCTGGTGCGAGGCCGTCGCGTCAGCGCAAATTCGTGGGGGAGCGATCGCTCACTCCCCCCGGTATGCAGGTCAGACCGTAACGACGACCTTGCCGACCTGGTCGTTCGATTCGAGGAAGCGGTGAGCGTCCTGGATCGCGTCGAGCGGGAAAGTGCGCGCGATCCGCGGCTTGAGCGCGCCCGATTCCAGACCCGCCACGATGAACGCCTTGGCGCGATCGAGGGCGGCATCGTCCGAGACGATCTCGCTGTAGAGATACCCCTTGAGCGTGAGACTCTTGCCCAGCACGGAGAACAACGGGAACGGCGTCGGTTCGCCGCTGAGCGCGCCATATTCGAGCAGGATGCCGCCGCGTGCCATGCTCTCGGTCAGCGGCTCGAACGACGGGCCTCCGACCGGATCGAGCACCACGCGCGCACCCTGACCATCGGTTATCTCCATCACCCTCGCTACCAGATCCTCTTCCCCGGTCGCGACGACATGATGTGCACCGGCATCGATCAGGGCCTGGCGCTTGGCGCCGGTACGCGTCGTCGCGATTACCGTCGCGCCGACCATCCGCGCAATCTGGAAGGCAGCAAGGCCGACGCTGCTGGAGGCAGCAGTGACGATGACGAAATCGCCCTCGCCGAGTTTCGCCTGCTCCACCAGCGCACCCCAGGCGGTGACATACTGCATCCACACGGCCGCCGCTTCCTCGAACGTCAGCGCCACCGGATGCTTGACGACGAGGCGGGCGGGCACGTTGGCGACCTCGCCATAAGTGCCCCAGCGCGCGATATCGAGCGGGGGGATGACGCTGACGGCTTCGCCTTCCGCAAACCCGGTCACGTCCGCGCCGACCGTAACGACAGTGCCGGCAGCCTCATAGCCAAGGCGGCTCGGGAACTCGGCTTCCTGAAGGTAGGCATGGTTGCGGAACATCACCTCGGCGCGGTTTATGCCTATCGCCTTCACCGCGATCTGCACTTCGTCGGCCGCGGGCGCGGGGACTGCCACATCTTCAATCCTGAGGACGCTGGCGTCGCCATATTCGTGGATGCGGACGATGCGGCTCATTGTAAAATCCTTGATTATTGAATGATCGTTCTGTAAGGAGACGGACCACCCGTTTCAAGATATTATTTATCGATCGTTCCATATCGTGCACGAAAGATGACAGAGACGAAAGCCCGTCGCCGCGCAGGTCGCCCTCGTGTGTTCGACACTGACGCTGCGCTCGACAAGGCGGTGCGGCTGTTCTGGCAGCGCGGCTACGAGGCGACATCGATGGCCGATCTGGTGGCGGAGACTGGCGTCGCCGCTGCCAGTCTCTATGCAGCGTTTGACAACAAGGCGGGGCTGTTTGCGGCGGTGATCGAGCGCTACGCCGCGACGTTCAGCGTCCACCTCTATTCACCCATCAACGATCCGGCGTTGTCCACCTACGAGGCCGTCAAAGGCCTGCTGGAACGAGCGGCGTCATCATTCTCGGAACCTGGAACGCCGGCCGGCTGCTTCATGTATTCGGCAGCGGCAGCCGTTTCGCCGGCGTCCGCCGCCATCGAATGCCTGCTGCGCGACAAGCGTATCGCGGCGGAGGCTCTCCTGATCGAGCGTCTGCAACGCGGCGCCGCGCAGGGCGAGCTTGCGGCCAACACCGATCCGGCCGTGCTAGGCAAATTCATCAATACGGTCATGGAAGGCATGTCCGTTCAGGCGCGCGACGGCGCTACGATCAACGAACTGCTCTCCATCGCCAAAATGGCACTCGATCGATGGCCGGCCGCGATATGATCGTTACATGGTGGTCATCTGCCAATCCGCCTCCCGCGACCGAACAGTCGAACTCATCTCATTGGACGAAAGCACATGAAACACGTGACATTGCTCGGCGGGGAAGTGGTTCCTTCAATGGGTCAAGGCACCTGGAAGATGGGTGAACGTGCTGAGCGGCGATCCGATGAGATCGCCGAGCTACGCGCCGGTGTCGAGCTAGAGCCGCCTCGACGATCCGCTCGAACGTCGCCAAGGCGTCTTCGGCGAGGTCTCGCAGGATCACAGATCGGTCTGCTTCTACCCTCTCGGAAGGATTCGTCGCCACTGGTTCGCCCCCTCAATGCATTCTTAGAAGCAAGTTGAGCTCAGACGGTGGTTGATCGCAAGAACTTACGTGTCGCGCGCGCCTTGATGTGTGCCCACAGGCCAATCCGATTTTAAGGTCGCCACCTTGGTGACGGACACGAGGCCTTGAGGCCGGAACGCGACGGCCCGTGCTCCTGATCTTGGCAGCCGGCGCTACGCGTCGATTAGGAGATACATATACCACGATACCCCACCTGCGGGAGCGTCAGCACGGCGTTATTTTACCGCAAATTTCGCTCCCATCTTACGCGACAAGGGTCACGCCGGAGCGATCGGCAAGCGCCTTGAAGCGCATGGCGAGCCCCGGATCACCATCGATGCCAGACGTGCTGACCACGCTTAGCGCACCAGGCGGCACGCGATCGCCGAACAACATCATCGCCTGCGACGAGGGATAGGGGCGAGACTCCCAGACCATCCCATGCGTGGCGGCGTCTTTGCGATGCAGTGCCGCAGACCAGCGCCGCGTGTCCGGAAATTCGCGCGCGGGCGTGTCGATCAGCTGGGTACGGGCGACGCCCAGCTTCATCAGATCGGGCGCGAGAAAGGAGCGAAGCACCAGCGGGCTGGCGACCCGGAGTACCGAGCAGCGAACATCGGCAAGCCTGCTCAGCGCAAAGGTCTTGAAGGTCTGCGTGGAATCGAGATCGTGGAAGATCGTATCGTACACCGCAGCCTCAAACCCGTCTGCGGCATAGGCCGTCGGCACCCGCTTGCGCACCGGGCCGATCGGCGCGAAGCGCGAAGCGCCGAAACCCGGATTGAACGCGTCTCCGGCAAGCTTCTCGGCGTGAATGCGCCAAAGCACCGTCCCCACCGGTAGGTCGGTAACGTGGGTCGGGAAGGCGGTCGGCGGTTTCGCAACGATGCCTGTCGGAGCGAGGGCCGTCACCCGCTGATCTCATCACCTTCGTGGGCTGCCGCCTCGAGAACGGCTGCTGGTTCGTCGAACCGCTCAATGGGTGCGGGACCACCAAGCCATGAGTTGGACGATACGAACCAGAAAGCAACTTGCCATGGCGTGCGGTTCGCGGGGAGGGCCGCGAGAACCTGCCGGATTAGCGGAAGGGGTTTGCCGTCGGCATCGAACTGGAACGCGGGAAAGCGATCCTGCCCCTGATAGGGGACGGCGAAGACACGGGCCTGCGCCTTCCAGCGCGCGGCCGTCTGGTGGCGGTTCTTGGCTTCGTGCCCGGCGCGCGCGGCAACCTCGACCGAGGTAAGCGTCTCGACCTCCTGAAGGAAGCGCTGCCGGATCGCGGTGTTATCGGCCGCGACCGCAGTGTGAAATTCCGCCATCGGGTCATGCGTGTCGGCCAACACATCGAGGAGCTGCTCGATCTTGCGCTCGAGGTGTCGGGTGCGAATGTCGGGCAGCAGCTTGTCGACGATGGCGTAGAGCGCCTGCCGATCCGGATCAGTTGCAATACCGGCTTCAGCTAGCTGCTCCAGCGCGTGATCGACGGCGGTGCGATATTGTGCGGAGAAGCCCTCAACCGTGGGCGCTATATATAAGGTTTCGTCGACCGTAGGCGCCGGCTCGGATCCACGCTGTTTGGCTGGCTTGTTGCGTGCGGTCTCGACCAAGCTGGCGAACACCAGATTGGCAAAGGCACCCGGATCAACGGCGTTGGCGAGGGTCGCCATGAGCAGCTCCTACGGTTAGTCTAGCTAACATATAAGCGATCTAACCGGCTTCGTCACCCTCATTGTATTTTCCGGTAACCCCTCTTCCTGGAAAAAGAGAGTGGCCGGGCAGGGCGCGTGTTGGTTCTCCTGAAACGGGACGCTGGATATCGCACTGCTTCGGATGAGCCGGTCAGCCGCCTAATTGCGGGTACGGCCCGCCTATGACTGGCCATCACTGGAATGGCTGCTCGCTAGCACGCCGAAATGGGTCCAGGCGATGTTGATCCAGAACTGCAAGGACTGGTTGGCGCCGCTGCGCGCTCGTGGCCAATGCACCATCGGCAAATGGGACTGGACGTTGCCGACATTCTGGCGCAGTTTCATGCGTGGCTCGCCGAGCCGAAGCACGCCAGCGCGAGCGGGTGTCGCTGATCGGGTGAGTGCCGGTAGAGCGGCCTAAGTGCTTCCGCCGCAGAGCAGATTTGCTAGTCCGATAACATAGATTATGTTAAATGCAGAGCTTTTTGGATTTAGACTTTATGGATGGAGACAGGTCTGACGGACGTCTGACGATCTCGAACGCCGCGTTATGAACCCGCGTCTTCAGCCTCGATTGCCGCAACATCCATGTCTGGCGCCCGTACTACCTCAAGCGCGACGTTGGCGATCTCGACCGCGGTGATCTGAAGCTGCGTGATCGGCGTCGACGGCGCGTCCACACGCTCGAGGCCGTTCTCAGATATCTTGACGAGGAATCGGTCGACGTCGTTCAGGACGACGAACCTGATCGATTGTTCCTCGTCCAGCGCGAGCTGCTGGACGGTGCCCTCGTATGCGATCGTGAAGCACTCGTGGCTCGTCTTTGTCAGCACATAGGCGACGACAAACGAGTCTCCCTTCTTGACCGCTTGGACGGCCGGGTTGAGCCAGCCGAACGCGATCGCGTCGGTCTTCCCGCTAACTGCTTCCCGCTGCACCAACCAGTGCGCGATCGAGCCCGTCGCGGCTCCGATGAGGAGCATCGCGAAAAGCCACATTTCCAGCGCGAGGTCGGACGCATCGCGTGCCCCAGCGCCGCCGCGGGCGAGCGCGCGATAGATATTTGGATCGAAGCCGGGGTCGAAACAGACGCTTGTCGCCCGGCACCATGCCGCCTGGGCGGCGAAGAAGCCGGTTCCCAGAAGGTGCCCTGCGATGGTGCCGAACACCACGATGAACAGCGTCACCGTAGAGTTCGGCCGGTCCGGGGTTGGGCTGAGGAAATCGGTGCGCTCGCCGACGCGCCACCCTGCCCAGAAGCAGAGCCCCAGGAAAAGCAGCAGCAGTGCGAGGAACAGCGAGTAGCTGAACGTCACGGCCGTTACGCCGTGGCGGGAACCGCTACATCCTTGCTGTCGCGGTCACCGCCAGCGCTTGGATCGACCACATATACGCCGTTCTCGACGCGCGAGGCCTGACGCACGGCCGCCCACGTGCCGAACCTCCCCTTCACCTGCCGGGCCAGCCGCATAGATTTGGCAGTGTTCACGCGCCTGTCATTCTCCAACGCCTTAGATAGCGAATAATTCGTGAACATCCAACACGTGGCCGGGCGACGCCGGCCGGTGCTGTCGAGCCTACAGTCGGTCCTTAAGCGCCTTGGCCGGCGTGAATGTGATTTTCTTCGACGCCGCGATCGTGATCGCCTCGCCGGTCGACGGATTGCGCCCGGAGCGCTCGGGCGTGTCCTTCACCTTGAATTTGCCGAAGCCGGGAAGCGATATCTCCTCACCCTTGGCGGCCGCCTCCGCGATACCCTCGAGGAGCCCAGCCATGACCTCGAGGGCCTGCTTCTCGGTGACGCCCCGCTTGGCGGCAACGTCCTTGGCCAGATCCTTGGTGTTCATCGTCAAGCACGCTCCCCTTCATCTGTCGCTGTAGCGACCTGAAGCGATAATCGCGTCAGCGCAAGACAGGTAGCGCTCGACGATCCAGCTGACGCCTGGGGAGGCCGGCCACGCAGGTTGAAACCCGTAGGTTTCTCAAAGCGCAGAGCACAAGCCGGATTAGCCGGCGGGACCACATTAGCGTGGCTCGCTTCGGCAAACGTCGCATCAGCCGCCTGCCTTGACGGCGTGCCGGCCACGCGGTTTGGCCGCAATCGCTATGCTCGACAGATCGGTCGCGCGGTCGATTGGCACGCCCGCCGCTTTCCGCTCTGAGTAGCGATCAACAAGCTGAACCGCGTGCGGGCGCAGCAGCACCGTGAACCGCACCAGTTCCTCCATCATATCCACGATCCGGTCATAGTAGCTGGACGCCTTCATGCGCCCCGCGTCATCAAACTCGTTGAACGCCTTGGCAACGCTCGATTGGTTCGGGATCGTGATCATTCGCATCCAGCGACCCAGCACGCGCAGCGTGTTGACGCTGTTGAACGATTGCGATCCGGCCGACACCTGCATGACCGCCAGCGTGCGCCCCTGTGTCGGACGCATCCCGCCCATAGAAAGCGGCAGATGATCGATTTGAAGCTTCATAATGCTCGTGATCTGGCCATGCCGCTCCGGGCTGCACCACACCTGCCCTTCCGACCATAAGGACAGCTCGCGCAGCTCGTGGACGGCCGGATGGTCGTCGCCAGCATGTTGGTCAGGCAGCGGCAGGGTCGATGGATCAAAGATGCGCGTCTCGCAGCCGAAGAACCGGAGCAGGCGTGCCGCTTCCTCAACGCACAGCCGGGAGAAGGACCGTTCGCGCAGCGAACCGTAGAGCAGAAGGATACGCGGCGCGGGATCGAGCGGGCCGAGCCTCACGGCGGGTCGCTGGATGGCATAGGCCGGATCGAGCGCCGGCATGATATTGGGATCGGCGAGCGTGCGGAGCGGCATCAGAGGGCTTTCACGAGGTAGGCGGCCGACGCGGGGCACAGTGCGGTGAATTCGCGCGATGCGGCGATGGCCGAGGGAGCAGCGCCGCGATCGGCATCGGCATAGCCGAGCGCCCGGAAGAATGGTGCGGCCGTGGTCGTCAGGAGGTGCAGGCGCTCCACCCCGAGGTCGTGTGCCTGTCGTTCGAGGGCGGCGACCAACACCCGCCCGAGGCCATGTCGACGTCGATCGGGGACGACGACGATCGAGCGGAGCAAGCGGTCGGACCCTTCTCCCTCGAGCCCACCGAAACCGACGAGGCTATCGGCCTCAATCCGGATGATCAGGCGGCCGGGATCGGCGATATCGGCACTCGGCAGGTCCGCGGCATCGAGCAATTGTGCCAAGCCAGCCAGACCGGCAGGTTCGAGCAACGTGGCGACCGTTCTGGTCATGCGATGCTAATCCTGATTGCAAGCGCCGCGAGCGTGATGAGCAGCACCGGTACGGTGAGCGTGACGCCGACACGGAAGTAATAGCCCCATCCGATCCGCACGCCCTTTTGCCCGAGGACATGGAGCCAGAGCAGCGTCGCGAGTGAGCCGATCGGCGTCAGCTTGGGGCCGAGATCGCAGCCGATCACATTGGCGTAGATCATCGCTTCCTTGATCGCGCCGCTCGCGTGCGTGGCGTCGATCGAGAGCGCGCCCACCAGCACCGTCGGCATATTGTTCATAACCGACGACAGGACCGCTGCGATGACGCCCGTTCCTAGCGCCGCGCCCCACACGCCGCCTTGCGCGGTGCGATCCAGCAGTGCTGCCAGATGGTCGGTCAGGCCGGCGTTTCGCAGGCCATAGACGACCAGGTACATGCCGAGCGAGAAGATCACGACCTGCCAGGGTGCGCCGCGCAGCACCTTGGCCGTTGGGATCACATGGCCTCGCCTCGCGATCACCAGCAGCAGGATCGCGCCGGCAGCGGCGACGGCGCTGACAGGGACGCCGAGCGGTTCGAGCAGGAAGAAGCCGGCGAGCAGCAGTGCAAGAACGATCCAGCCCGCGCGGAATGTCGCGGCATCGCGGATCGCGTCACGCGGCGCGCGCAGCGCGCCTACGTCATAATCCGCCGGTATGTCGCGCCGGAAGAACAGCAGCAGCGCGCCAAGCGTCGCTGCGATCGACACCAGGTCGACCGGCACCATCACGGACGCATAGTCGCCGAACCCGATCCGGAAGAAGTCGGCCGACACGATGTTGACGAGGTTCGACACGACCAGCGGTAGGCTGGCGGTGTCGGCGATGAACCCCGCCGCCATGACGAACGCCAGCGTCGCCTTGTCGTTGAAGCCCAGCGCCCGCAGCATGGCGATGACGATCGGCGTCAGGATCAGCGCCGCGCCGTCGTTGGCGAACAGCGCGGACACCGCCGCACCGAGCAGCACGATCAGAACGAACAGCCGGCGACCATGCCCCCTCCCCCAGCGCGCGACATGGAGCGCCGCCCATTCGAAGAATCCGGTTTCATCGAGGAGTAGGCTGATAACGATGATCGCGACGAACGCGGCTGTCGCGTTCCAGACGATGCCCCACACCACCGGCACGTCGGACAGCGTGACGACGCCTGCAAGCAGCGCCACGACGGCCCCGCCCATCGCGCTCCACCCGATCCCGAGGCCTTTGGGTTGCCAGATGACGAGCGCGATCGTCGCAACGAAGATCAGGACAGCAAGGAGCATCAGGCGACGCGCTGGCCCGATGCGTCCACCACTTGCTCGCCGTCTTCCTTTGCGAACGCTCCGAGCTGATTGGTCGGCAGCAGGTCGAGCACGGCTTCGGAGGGCCGGCAGAGCTTCACGCCGAGCGGCGATACGACCAGCGGCCGGTTGATGAGGATCGGATGCGCCATCATCGCGTCCACCAGCGCGTCGTCGGATAGCGACGTGTCGCCCAAGCCCAACTCCGCATAGGGCGTCCCCTTCTCGCGCAGCAGTTCGCGGGGTGTCATGCAGGCGCGATCGATCAGCTCGACCAGCAACGCGCGGGCTGGAGGGGTTTTCAGATACTCGACCACGTGCGGCTCGATGCCGGCGTTGCGAATAAGGCCGAGCGTGTTGCGCGACGTGCCGCACTCGGGGTTGTGATAGACGACGACATCGACGGCCACAGGGCGTCCTTTCAGCAGCAGGGGGTGAGTTCGGCGACGAGCGGCGCGCACAGCTCCGCATTGCCGGCGCAGCAGTCCTTGACGAGGAACAGCGTCAGCGCGCGCAGGCCGTCCAGATCGACACGGTAGATGATCGAGCGGCTATGCCGTGCGGAGCGGACCAGGCCAGCGCGGGCGAGGATGCCGAGGTGCGCCGACAGGGTGTTCTGCGGCACGTCGAGCTGACGCGCGATATCGCCGGCAGCCAAACCATCCGGTTCGTGCCGTACCAAGAGGCGGAACGTGTCAAGGCGCGTTCCTTGTGCAAGAGCACCCAGCGCCGAGATGGCATCCTCGTTTTCCATATATCCAGCATAATGGATATGCTTGGTGTGTCCAGCCCCGTGAGCTGCCCCCTTCTGAGTGGTCCATCGACTATGACAGTCTGGATCGAGGAAGGGACGACGAATGCCAGCGAAGAAGCACAAGCCCGAGGAGATCATCGGCAAGCTGCGTGAGGTTGAGATCATGCTGGGCCAGGGCGGCACGACGGCCGAGGCATGCCGGCGCATCGCAGTCAGCGAGCAGACCTATTACCGATGGCGCAAGGAATATGGTGGTCTGAAGACGGATCAGGCGCGGCGGATGAAGGATTTGGAGAAGGAGAACCTCCGGCTGCGTCGCGCGATCTCGGACCTGACATTGGACAAGCTGATCCTGCAGGAGGCGGCGCGGGGAAACTTCTGAGCCCCGCACGGCGCCGGCGGTGCATCGACCAGGTGCGTGAGGTGCTGGATGTGTCCGAGCGACGGGTGTGCCGCGTCCTCGGGCAGCATCGGTCGACGCAGCGCAAAGTGCCGTGTGGGGCAGATGACGAGGAGGCGCTGACCGACGACATCGTCGCGCTGGCCAGGCAGTACGGGCGCTACGGCTATCGCCGGGTAACCGCACTGCTGCATGCGGCCGGCTGGTCGGTGAACCACATGGCGTAATCAGGAGCGGTGCTCGTTGGGATAGCCTGTCGTCCCCTGAAGAGGAGGACGGAAGATGACCTGCTATGTTGGCCTAGATGTGTCGATGAAGGAGACCGCGATCTGCGTCGTGGACGAAACGGGCGATCGCATATGGGACGGTAAGTCGCGAACGGACCCGGACGCTATTGCGGCCGTGCTGGCGCGGAGGGCCGCAGGAGCCGTGAGGATCGGTATCGAGACGGGCCCGATGACCGTGTGGTTGTGGCACGCATTGACCGAGCGAGAGCTGCCGGTGGTGTGTCTTCATGCCAGGCATGCTGCGGCAGCGCTGAAGCTGCAGATGAACAAGACGGACCGCAACGACGCGTTTGGGTTGGCACGGCTGGTCCGCTCGGGCTGGTACCGGCCGGTCGCTGTTCGCTCGATGGATACGCACCGGTTGCGTGCGCTCCTGATCACGCGAGACCAGCTGGTCGGCATGAGCACCGCGCTCATCAACAAGATACGCGGCCTGGCGAAGACTTTCGGCATTCTGGTCGGACCCGGGAAGGGTGGCACCTTCGAACGTCAGGTCCGGGCAACGCTGCCGGACGATCCGGTGGTCGCCGCACTGTTCGAGAGCCTACTGGCGATGCTGAGCACATTGCGGGAGCAACAGCTTGCCATTGCCAAGCAGCTCGCCCGGGTTGCCCGGCAAAGCGGCGCCTGCCGCTTGATGATGACGATGCCCGGCGTCGGACCGCTGACGGCCGTCAGCTTCATGACCACCATCGAGGATCCTCACCGGTTCCGACGCTCGCAGGATGTCGGCGCCTATCTCGGTCTCACTCCGCGTCGCTACCAGTCGGGCGAGGTCGACATCAACGGCCGCATCTCCAAGTGCGGAGATCGTCTCACCCGCAAGCTGCTGTTCGAAGCGGCCAATGTCATGCTGTCGCGGACCTCGCAGGCGTCGGCGCTGAAGGACTGGGCTGCCGCCATCGGCCGGAGATCGGGCTTCTGGAAGGCGCGCGTTGCGCTGGCCCGCAAGCTGGCGGTGATCCTCCACCGGATGTGGATCGACGGGCGAGGCTTTGACCCAAAGGTGACTGCCATGGCCTGATATCTGCTTTCCGAGCTGCCGCCCCGCCAGGGTGCGGCCACGGCCATCTCGTGACCCGCTTCGTGACCATCTGGAACACGGGAACCACATCGAGAGGCCGGCGATCTGGCGCCATGCTGAGGCTGGACCCGTCCTGACCTCGAAGACGACAACGATGCGCAAAAGAAGATCGACTACGAGCACCTTGGCAAACGGCTTGACCGATTAGACGACAAACGGGTGGAACGGATCTGGCGACGCGAGGGGCTGAAGGTGCCTCAGCGACAGCCGAAACGTGGTCGGCTGTGGTTGAACGATGGCTCGTGTATTCGGCTGCGGCCGGAATATCCCGGGCACATCTGGGCGTACGACTTTGTCGAGGCACGGACGCACGACGGGCGCAAGTTCCGCATCCTCACGATCATCGACGAGGCCAGCCGCGAGTGCCTGGCGCTGGTGGTCGCCCGTCAGCTTCGCCACGAAGATGTGCTGGCGGCCCGTAAGCGTCCGGTGAAGGCGTCGCGTCAGGCGGGACGGTAGTTCCACGGCAGCAGTTCATTGATCTGGCGGGCTGGATGGTCGGCGATGCGGCTG
>NZ_JACHNX010000012.1 GCF_014199595.1 Sphingomonas yabuuchiae
CACTGCCTCCGTCATGACTCGTCTCCGCTGCTAACAAATCCATCATCAGCATCTCAGATTCGAGCCTCCAAGGCTCCGGCAGTCATGGGGTCTAACGCCACGTCAGCGCGCCGTTTAGCGTCCCAATTGGGATGGTATTTCGGGATTATGGAAGTAGATCGGTTAGCCGGTTCCACCTGAGACATCAGGAGCCACTTTGGGGTCCGGGTCCTGCGCCTTGCCGGTCGCGGGTGCCACCTTCTGGCTCGGCATAGCGGTGAGATAAGCAACGATCGCATCGACGTCCTTCTCGGCCACTGGCGCCTTATACACCTCACGCATCTTGGTGACGGTCGCCTTCCACTGATCCGCCGATAGCGCAGGCTGGGTCAGCGCCATGCTGGCTGAGTGGCACGAGGTGCAATTGGCATTGATGACGTCGGCGTGCGGACCGTCGGGGTAGGTCGCGTCGTCGGCCGGCAGGTCGACGCTGGTCGAGGCAAGCGAGAAGCCGCGCGCTGACACGCTGGCGGCCGGCGCCGGCTCAGACATCTCGGAGATCGGAACGGGCGCCTTGCGGCTGCTCGGCGCGCCGATCGAGACGAGGATGATGCCGGTCAGGCCGATCAGGCCAGCAGCCATCATGCCGGGAGACGGAGTCTTCATGATTTGCTCGCTCCTCAGGCCGCGATGATGGTGGTGGTTTCAATGTTGCCGCGCATGAACCCGCCGGGATTCCAGATCGGCTTCATCGGCTGAGCGACACCGTTGGTGTTCCAGCAGCGCACCATGATGGGGTTAGGCCCGCGTCTCAGCGGCACCCGCCCGTCCCAGCGCCGGAAGCTGTACCTGCCCTCGTCCGCTCCGAGCGTCGTCCTGTACCAGGTGCGGCCACCGTCCGACGACACATCGACCTTGGCGACGCCGCAATCGCCGCCCATTGCGATGCCGCCGACCGGGATCGACGCTTCATAGGCGATCGCCTGACCATCGGGCAGGCTGGTCATCCAGCTACGCGGGATCATGCGATTGATCGGTACGGTCGGGAAGTCCTTGGCACCGGGCGCGACATTCGCGCCGGGTGTCGCGGGGATCTTGTAGGCCTTGGCCATCCAATACTGGTCGTCAGGGCCGGGCAGTACCTCGATCGCGTTCAGCATCTTGACCCAATAGGTCGAGTACCAGCCCGGCACGATCAGCCGGCAGGGAAAGCCGTTGAGGAGCGGCAGTTGCTCGCCGTTCATGCCGAAGGCGATCATGACCTCGCCGTCGCGGGCATGGTCGATGTCGAGTGCCTTCTCGAAGTCAGGAGCGCCCGCCACGACCGGCTGATCGAGAGCGCCGAAGCGCACCTGCACCGCGCCTGCCTTGACCCCGGCGAGGTCGAGCACGTCGCGCAGGCGAACGCCGAGCCACTTGGCGTTGCCCATCGCGCCATTGCCCCATTGCGCGCCGGCGACGCGCGGCTGGAACAGCCCGCGGCTGTTGCCCGAGCACTGGTTCACCGCCGCCATCTCGACCCGTGGAAGGCGCAGCAGCTGAGCGAGGCTGATCGACAGCGGCCGATTGACGTGGCCGAAGACGTTGAGGCGGAAACTTTCGACGTCGATCGAGGTCGGTATGTCGGCCCAGTGCCAGCGGACGAAGAACTGGTCGTTGGGCGTGAACACCGACTTGTCGAAGACCTCCATCGGCGTCTCCAGCAAGGGTGGATGGACGCGCTGGAGGATCATGCTGCCCTTGCCGGGAAAGGCGCTGGTCATCGGCCGCTCGGCATTGCCGCCGGGCAGCTTCAGGTCGACGAGCTGCTGCGCCAGTGCCGGCGCGGCGGCAAGGCCGGCGGTGCCGAGCGCGGCATGGCTGAGGAAGCGGCGACGGCTGGTCTCACTCGCCAGCCCGGCGTCGAAATTGTCCATGACAAGGCTCTCCTGTGGCCAGTCACGCTGGCGGATCGAAGGGGCATTCTGCAAGTGATCGGACCGACTGATCCGATCATCATGGCGGATCAGTTCGGGGTGGCGATGCAGGGCGAGACGAACAGGTTGCCCCGCCATGCACCGGCTAGCGTCTTGGCACCGACCAGCAGCCACATCGCCGCGAGCGCAACCGTCAGCACCGTGCCGACGATACCGAAAAACATAAGGTTCAGCGTCGTGCCGAGGCGGAAGGTGGCGACGGTGTAGACGCCGAGCGGGAAGGTGTAGCCCCACCAGCCGAGGTTGAACGGCACGCCCGCGCGCCAGTAGCGGATGGTGATAAGCGTCGCGAGCGCCAGCCACCACAGGCCGAAACCCCAAAGGCAGAGCCCGGCGACAACGCCGATCCCCTGCGCGACGGTGCCGACGCCGGCTAGCCCGTGCGCGGTGAGGATCGCCGGCGCATCCGCGCCGAGCACCAGCATGCCCAGAGCACCCGTGCCGATCGGCCCCAGCGCCAGCCAGGAAGATGCCGCCATGCTTTCATGCGGCAACTTGTGGAGTGCCATGCGCAGGATGAGGATGGCGAGGATGCCAAACGCGACCGGCACCGAATAGGCCCACAGCACATAGGAGGTCGCGAGCGTCACTATCTGCGCGTGGGGATCGGTTAGATGCGGCGCGAGCAGCCCGCCGCTGGCGCCCGCCACTTCGGCAGCGACGACCGGCAGCAGCCATACGGCGGTCATGCCGTCCAGGCTGTGCTCGTGGCGGGTAAACATCAGGTAGGGGATCAGCACGCCGCAGGCGAGCGACATGGCGACGTCGATCCACCACAGGATATGCGCGACCGGCACGATGCCATTTCCGAACCGCGCGATGCCGAAGGCGAGACAGCCGTTGATGATCGTCGCCAGCCCCATCGGAATGGTCCCGATGAACATCGACACGGTGTTGTGCCCGAAGATGCGCCGCGCCTCGTGCCCGAACATCACCCAGCGCGCGCCATAGAGGCCGGCGAACAGCGCGAAGAGCGCGATATTGAAGAACCACAACACCTCGCCGACAGGTTTAAGCGAAGGCCCGATGCCGGGCACCTGCGGCAGCGCGAGGGCAAGGATGCCCGTGCCCATCGTCGCGGCGAACCAGTTGGGCGTGAACTGGCGGATCATCTCGCGGGGGTGATCGAGCCGGCTGAGCGGCTTGAGGCCGCTGAGAACGGAGTGCGTGTCGGCAGTCATGCGACCTGCTCCTTGATGAGATCCGTCAGCGCGTCGGCCGCGCGGGTGCGATAGCGTTCCTTGTGGCGCAGCGCGTGAAAGGCGCGGTCGGGCAGCCCGAGCGGCAGCTCGACGAGATCGCCAGCCTTGAGCGCGCGCGCGACGACCAATCGCGACAAGACGGCAACGCCGGCACCGGCCTCAACGGCGGTGCGCACCGCCTCGTTGGACGGCAGCGTCATCGCTATCGTCAGCTGGGCCGGATCAAACCCGCGCGTTCGCAGCACGTCCTCGAAAGTCGAGCGCGTACCCGATCCCTGCTCACGGACGATCCAGCGTGTAGTGCGCAGCCAGGCCTCGTCGATGCGTTCGGCTTCCTCGCGGCCGACCAGCACCATTGGGTCATGCCCGACATTCCAGTGGGCAAGCGCCGGTTCGTCCACCTCGCCCTCGACAAAGCCGAGTTCCGCCGCGCCGCTCAACACCTGCGCTGCCGCGCCTTCGGTGTTGTCGATCGCCAGCTCGACCGCGATCTGTGGGTGGCGTTCGTGGAAGGCGGCGAGCTTTGCCGGCAACCAATAGCTCGCGATCGTCTGGCTGGCGACGATCCGCAACGAACCACGCGCGAGCCCGGCATAGTCCGCGAGCATCGTCTCGGCATGCGCTGCCCGCCCCAGCACCGCGCGCGCTTCCTCCAGAAAGCCGCGGCCTGCCTCGGTAAGCTGGATGCCACGCCCGACGCGGTGGAACAGCGGAACGCCGTAGCGCGCTTCGAGGGCCGCAACCGCCCCGGAGGCAGCAGACTGCGTGACGTTCAGCGCCTCCGCTGCCTTGGTGACGTGTTCGCGCTCCGCGACACCGACGAATATTCTGAGCTGCTCCAAAGTCATGCATCATATATCGCGTACTTAGATCGATACGACCAACCGTTTGATATGGTCATTCCAATCTGGATATCGGAATGGTCGGCAGCCTTTCGTCTGCGATGGTCTCGAAGACTTGAAGCGTTACGCGTGCCCGCGACGTTTGATCGTCCATGACCGATATGATCGAGCGCAGTTCTGATCCCTACAATGCCAAGCCGACGCCCGGTGCGTTGATCGAGCGGTTTCTGACGCCGCAGGCGCTGTTCTACGTGCGCAGCCACGGGCCGGTGCCGGATCTGCCCGCCAATCATCGGATCGAGGTGAGCGGGAGGGGCATGGCGAGCCGCTTCTTCTCGGTGCAGGAACTGAAGAGCACGTTTGCCACGCGCACGGTAACGGCGGTTCTCCAGTGCGCCGGCAACCGGCGTACCGATCTCCAGCAGGTCGCCAACACCTCCGGCGATCCGTGGGACGTAGGCGCGATCGGCAATGCGGAGTGGACCGGCGTACGCTTGGCCGATGTGCTCGATGCGGTCGGCGCGCCGGATGCGTCCGAGCTGTTCGTGGCGTTCACCGGCGCGGACGAGGTGGACGTGGAGGGTGAAGAAGCCTTGTTCGGGGTATCGATCGCCATGAGCAAGGCGCGGGAGCCCGACGTACTCCTCGCCTGGGCGATGAATGGCGAGCCGCTGACGCCCGAACATGGCGCCCCGCTCCGCATGGTGGTGCCTGGCTATGCCGGGGTCCGCAGCGCCAAATGGCTGACACGGATCGAGGTGCGTGAAACGCCCTCCGAGGCACCGATCCAGGCGCACGACTACAAGCTCTTCCCCGCCGCTGTGACGAGCGACACCGTCGACTGGAGCCAGGGTCTGACGATCAATGCCATGCCGCTCAACGCCGCGATCTGCTCGCCCGGTGCGGGCGAGAGTTTGGCCGCCGGAGAGGTGCGGATTGAGGGATATGCCATTGCCTATGACCGCCGTATTTCTCGGATCGAAGTGTCGGTGAACGGCGGTCGCGACTGGCAACAGGCGACCTTCGCCGATGATCCGGAGACGCGCTGGGGCTGGCGGCGCTGGATCCTTGACGCCACACTTGCCAAGGGACGCCAGCACCTTGTCGCCCGTGCCTTCGACGAGACCGGGCAGGGACAGCCCGAGCGGCCGGATACGATGTGGAATTTCGCCGGCTATCTGTGCACCGCCTGGCATCACGTTCACGTGCTGGTCGAATGATCGAAGCATCAGCGGCACCGGACGTCGCTTTCTGGATCGATGCGATTGGCCGGCTGGTGGTGGCGACCGCGGCCGGGATGGTGCTCGGCTGGGAACGCTCGCGTGAGAACCGGCAGATCATGGGCCTGCGGACGCTGGGTCTGGTCGGTCTGGCGAGTTGCATCGCCGTTCAGGCGATCGTGCATAGTGGCTTGCCGAACGTGAACGCCGATGCCGCAGGACGGGCGATGCAGGGCATTCTGTCCGGCGTCGGCTTCATCGGTGCCGGTGCGGTGCTGCGGGTCGGCCAGGGTCAGGAAGTGCATGGATTGGCGACCGCCGCGTGCATCTGGGTGACAGCCACGATCGGCGCGGCAGCAGGGTTGGCGGTGTGGCCGCTCATCATCGGCGGGGTGAGCCTTGCAATGCTCGTCCTGTTCGTCGGCGCGCCGCTGGAACGCCGCATCCGCGAGCGAGCCCGTCTGACGCCGGCCGAGACCGACAGGAAGGATGTCGAGCGCAAGCCGTGATCGCGCTGGACCGCCCGGTGCCCGTCGGCGCCGGGAGGCGGCAAGGCGCTATCAGGACACAAGCGCGGCATCTGCCTGACGCCGGACTTCATCGGCGATCGGATGCAGTTCGGCCGCGGGTCGCTCGCCCACCACACTATAGCCGATCCCGTCGACCGCCCATGTGACCCGGCCCATGGTCCCGCTGGACGTGCTGGTCATGCTCGCGGTCTTGTCGATCTGCATGGGCCTCGTCAGCACTGCAAGTTTCGACGCTTGCGGTCCGTCGTAGAGGAGCAGTGCCGCAGGGCCGTGGGGCGTCGCGACCAGTCGCCCCCCGCCATAGCGATAGCCGGCCGTGCTGAGGTCCGGGATCGTGACGCGCTCACCCAATCGAGCGGAGGTCCATCGGATCAGCATGGCGCGCTGGTCGGGGCCGATCTCCGCCGGTCGTATCCGGTCGGCGGCATAGACACGGAAATTATCACTCGCCTCGTTGGCCAGCGCCGCGATGCCCGCGCGGGGTTCGCCGCTCCACCGCGCGCTCGACCAGCCACCGCCAAACCCCAACGCCAGCAGAAGTGACGCGGCGATGGCGAGCTGCCAACGCGGTTGCCGTTGCCGTCCCCTGATCGCTGCCACGCGCATCGTCGCCGGGATCGGTTCATCCGCGACGGGGGCGAACAGGGATGCAAGGGCTCGCGCCTGCTCCGCCTGCTCTCGCACACGGGCATGCACGTCCGGCTGGCCTTCAAGATAGGCGTCGACCAGGCGCTGCCGCTCGGGCGACAGCCTGCCATCGATCCATGCGGCCAGATCGTCCTCGCCGATCGGGCTGGTCATTGCACGCTCCTCAATCGCGGCCGTTCACCCTCCCGGAGGAGGGTCGCCAGACGGTCGCGCCCCCGCGATATGCGCGACATTACCGTGCCCAGCGGCACGCCGACTACGGCAGCGACCTCCGCATAGGGCAGGCCCTCGACCGAGACCAGGAGCAGCACCGTTCGCTGTTCTTCAGGCAACGCATCAAGCGCGCGCAGCAGGTCGCGGTGGTGCAGGCCTGTGTCCTGATCGGCCGGGCGGCCGAGCGCGGCGTCGTCCACGAGGTGGAGCGGAACCGCCGTACCTCGCCGGCTATGCTGCCGCTGATGATCGACCAACAAATTGTGCAGGATCGCATAGACCCACGGGCGGACCTCCGCACCCCGTCGCTGTCGCCAGCGCCCGACCGCGCGCTCCAGGCAATCCTGCACCACGTCATCCGCCATCACCCGGTCGCGCAACCACGACCGGGCATAGCGGCGCAGCCCGGGGATCAGCGGTTCGATCGCGGCGGCAAGCGGGTCCATCTCAGTCGCGCTGCACCTGCACGATGCGCCCCGGCGCGCCGTTCACCACCTCCGCAACCGCCAGAAAGCGCCGGGGTGTCGCGGTCCTGCCCTGAACGATCTGGCGGATCGGACCCGATGCGTTGACGATCGCCGCACCTGCCGGGTTGCTCATGAAGTTCGCAAGCGGCTCTACAGCGCCGCTGCCGTCCGCATTGGCGGTCAGTACGAGCATGTAAGGCTTCTTGGGCTGCAAACCGGTAACGGCACTCTGCACGACCTGAATGATGCCCTGGTCGAAGAGGGTGATGCTGCTTGCCGTACCTTTGCCGCCAATCGGCCCCATGGTCAGATGCAGCGCCTTGCCCGCTGTGCCGAGCGGCTGGAGATTGTCGGTGCCGGGGCCTGTCGGAACTGCGTTCGACACATAGGCGATCGCCTGCGGTGCCTGTCCGACCGGCACGGTAGCGACGACCGTGTTGCCGGCAGTGTCGATCGCGGCCAGCTCATCGGAATTCTCTAGCCCGACATAAACGCGCCGGCCGTCGCCCGATGGCCAAACACCGTGCGGCATCTTGCCGACCGGAATTGTTGCCACCGGCGTGAAGTCGGACGTGCGGAACACCTTGACCACATTCTCTCCGCCGACCGTCACATACGCGAACTGCCCCTTGGCCGTGCGGGCGAAATTGACATGGTTCGTGATAGGCCCGGTATCCAGCACCTTCAGGATCGCGAAGGGTGGCCGAGCATCGAATGCGACCGTCTTGCCGATGTCCTTCAGCGTAAACCACACTTGCTTGCCGTCCGGCGTCGCGGCGATGTTGGGGCAGAAGGGGCTTGGCTGCGCCACCTGTCCGACCTGCGCGTGGGTCGCGACATCGAACACAGCCAATACCGGATTGAACGAAGAGCAGACATAGCCGTACCGGCCATCGGGAGAGAAGATCGTCATGCCCGGACCACCGGGCGTCTTGATGCGCCCCGTCTCCTTGTACGTCGTGGGGTCGAGCACGGCGATATAATCCTCGCCGCGGACCGTGACCCACACCTCCTTGCCGTCCGGCGTGAAGAACGCCTCGTGCGGACTGCGCCCGACATAGGTCGTGTGCTTGACGGTGTTGGTGGCGGTGTCGATCCACGACACGGCGTTCGATCCGATCGACACGACCGCCAAGGTCTTCCCGTCCGGCGAGAAGCCCAGGCCGTGAACCAGCACCTGTCCCTTGTAGAGCGGGGAGAAGTTCATCGGCTGGGGATCGCCGAGTTTGATGACGCCGAGCAGCCGGTTGTCGGCCGGGTCGGTCACCGACACCGTGTTGGAGAATTGTTCAGACGCATAGACGCGGTCGCGGTGGCTGACGGGCATGTCCTTAGCGTTCCACGGCGCCTGCTGGGCCATGGCGAGGCCCGGTGCGGCGCTCATCAGCAAGGCGGCCGAGCGCAGGATGGTCCGGATCATGTCAGTGCTCCATAGGGCTATGGTGGTCGCCGCCCTGCGTCGGGGCTGGCGTCGAAGGCGGTAGCGGCTGGCCGATCGCCAGCTTCATGGCGGCGATCTCCTGCTGCTGATCGATGATGATTTCCTGCGCGATGCGCTTGAGCTGCTCGTTATGGCCGTAGCGCAGCTCCGCCACCGCCATATCGATGGCACCCTGATGATGCGGAAGCATCATCGCCACGAAGTCGCGGTCGACGTCACCGGACGGCTTGACCATCATGCCCGCCATCATCCGGTCCATCGCGACAGACATCATGGTAGCGTAGCCATCGGCGGGGGCGGCCGCGACTGCGCCGGTAAGTAGGGCCGAAGCCGTCAGACCCAGCATCCAATCTCGTCTACGCATAAGCCTCCAGCGCATCGGTCTCGAAAGCGTAGACGATGCTCGTCGGGGTTTATTCCGTGGCCAAAGCCATTTTATCGGTCCTCACCAAAACGATAGTCTCATGCTTCTGCGGTTGGTTGACCGGGTCGCGGTCGGACAGCATATGCGCAGGCACGGCGATGGATTTCCGCCGGGCCATTCGGTCGAACCGCCCTCGCAAGGGCCGATGATTCCTACCAGGCGCCGCAAGGCAGCAAGGAGGAATCGTGCGCGCGACATTTCGCAATCTCTATGACCAGTTCAACATGGCAGCGTTCATTCGCGATCGCCGCACCCATGCCACGTCGGTACTGCGGTGGGCTTTGATCCTGGTCCCGATGGCCGCAGCGGTGGGAACGCTCTGCGCGGCCTTCCTGCGGAGCCTCGACGCCGTAACCCGGCTTCGCTTCGCCTTTCCCTGGCTGCTCTACCTGCTGCCGATCGGCGGGTTCGTGGTCGGACTGCTCTACCATCTGACAGGGCGCTTGGTCGAAGGCGGCAACAACCTCATCGTCGAGCAAATCCACGAACCGGGGGGCGGCGTGCCGCTGCGCATGGCTCCGCTCATCTTCTTCGGCACGGTCGTGACACATCTGTTCGGGGGATCGGCGGGACGTGAAGGCACCGCCGTGCAGTTGGGCGGCAGTCTTGCCAGCGGGTTTGGACGCGCGCTCAGATTGGATGCGGAAGCGACACGCACCCTCCTTATGACCGGGATCGCGGCTGGGTTCGGCGCGGTCTTCGGGACGCCGATTGCGGGCGCGGTCTTTGCACTGGAGGTGCTGGCGATCGGTCGGGTCGAGTATCGCGCGCTGGTGCCATGCCTGGTCGCGGCGCTGGTCGGTGACTGGACCTGTCTTGCCTGGGGCATTCATCACGGCGTCTACCATGTCGATGCGCTGGTGCCGGTCGACGCGCTGCTCGTCGCCAAGGCCGGTGTCGCCGGCATTGCCTTCGGTCTGACCGGGCTGACCTTTGCCGAGGCCAATCACGCGCTGGGCGGATGGTTGAAGCGCGTGATCCCCTATGGCCCACTACGACCCGTTATCGGCGGGCTGGCCGTGATTGCGCTGGTCTGGCTGCTCGGAACCCGCGACTATCTTGGCCTGGGTACGCTCGCCGCGACACCGGACAGCCTGACCATCGCCAGCTTCTTTGGTCCCGATACGCACTCGTGGAGCTGGGCGCTGAAGCTGCTCTTTACCGTCGTGACCCTGAGCGCGGGCTTCAAGGGGGGCGAGGTCACGCCGCTGTTCTTTATCGGCGCGGCGCTCGGCAATGCGCTCGCGCCGATGTTCGGAGTACCGTCGGGGCTATTCGCAGCGATCGGCTTCGTCGCGCTGTTCGCGGGCGCGGCCAACACACCGCTGGCTTGCACGTTCATGGGGATCGAGTTGTTCGGCGCGGCCTATACGGTGCCGATCGCAGTCGCGTGCTTCGTCGCCTACCTCTGCTCAGGCCACAACGGCATCTACCTGTCGCAGCGCGTCGCTGTGCCAAAGGTACCTGCCGCACACCTCACACCCGACGCGACCCTGCGCGATGCCCGCACGCACCGCGCTTCTCGCCGGCGCACGCGCGCCTGATCCTGTTTCCTGTCGAAAGCCCGTCATGCCCAATCGTTTCACCGTCCATCACCGCGAAGTCGGGATGCTGCGCATCTATCTGAAACCGTCCGACAAGATCGGCCCGCGTCGCTTCTGGGGGGCAAAGCCGCTCTATCGCGAGCTGATTCGCACCGCGAAGGCGGACGGCATCATCAACGCCGTCGCGCAAAATACCCATTACGGCTTCAGCAATCACGAACCGATCCGGGAGAACGGCTCGGAAATTGCCGATCCGCATCTGACGATCTGTGTCGAACTGGTCGGCGATCGCGATCAGCTCGACCTCTTCTGTCGCCGGTATGGAGATCTGATCGGCGACAAGGTGATCGTCTACAAACGACTGGAGCATTGGACTATCACGCGCAAAACTGAGCTAACCAGAGCCTGATCGGCGTTCCCGTAAAGGAAGGTTGATCGAGAATGACGGTGTACCCCGTGCAGTTTGATCAGTGCTACTGCGGTAGGCTTTCCCAAATTCTGTTCCCGGTTGCCTTTTCCCGGAATGGCGCCGGACCAACGGGGAAACGGGACGCTTGAGCCTGTCGGAACGCACCTGATTCCCGGTGCCAAATAGCAGTTTTAAGACAACTGTTCGCGCCCCTCGCGATCTCGACACGACAATCCATGCCGGATGGCCAATATGCGCGACAGTCAACCCGGCCGGGTTTTCCGATAGGCGAAGCGCCGTTTCGTGCTCGTTCTATGTTATGCCCCCAATGAGTGACGCCGGGGCCGTGCGGGTGATCAAACGGCGATCCGCTCGATCACGGCACTGGCCGCCCGGACAGGAATGAACAGGCGGGTCTTGTGCTGAATGATCTCGGTGAAACACCCGGCCGCCTTCAACTCCCCGAGGCGCGAATATGGCCAGTCGAGCAGTTCGAGCCGATGCTCACCTGCCACCAGGCTGCGCTTCAGCCTGTAGCTGCCAAGCGTCGCCATCTCGCCGGTGCCCAGCACGTGTTTGGCGGTATCCTCCCCTGAGACAACGATCGCTGCCTCGATCCCGAAAGCGGCGGCAAGTTTCGGGACGACCGGCGCAGGCACCAGACGTCCGAGGAACGACTGGCCATCGTCGGTGGTGATACGCCAGACCTGGACATGGTCGTCCGGAAGGCGGTCCCAAACAGGCAGGAGCAGGCCGGCCACCAGATAGATGGTGCTGGTGCGGGTTTTGCCGCGCAGATCGTCGACCTCGGCTGACCAAAGCGTCGAGAACTCTTCCTCGCTTGCTTCCTCCCACATGGTCTCGAGCAGCAGGTCCTGGCGCATCCGCTCGGTTCGGGTCGGCCGGATGAGTTCGAAGCGGCGGACAATTTCGCCGTCATCATCGGTGAGGGAAAAGGTGGTGCAGCGGATGGCCGCCTTGCCGGACTTCCGATTGACCATCGGCCGCGCATCGTCGCCGAGGCGGCGCAATGCCTGTTCCAGGGAGATAGGCTTGTAGCGTTCCTCTGTTTCGAGGCGCAGGATCTCGGTTTCGGCTCCGCTGACCGGATCGCGCCTGATCACCGTTCGATCGAGAATGGTAATTCGCTCGGCGTTGATGGTCTCGACGCCGACGTCGAGCGTCCCAGCCTCCCGAGCCGCTTCAACCCGGGCTTCGATCAGGCCGAGATATTCGTCGAAGATGGCGTTCTGAAGAGCGACGCGCAGTGCCAAGATGCGATTGAGCCAGCGCTGGATGGGGGGTAGATCCTCCCTCAATCCGCCACCTTCACCTTCGAGTTCGAGCCCGGTCAACTGCTGGAACGTGGCGAAGGTGATCGAGCGAAGCTTGCCCTCGGCGAGCAAGCGAAACCATGTCTCGAGCGCCTCTCGTGCATAGTCGCTCTCGAGGTTATCGCGCGGATCGAAAAGTCCTTGCCCCCCCGTTTGGCGTTGGCCGCGGGTCAGTGCACCAAGGCTGTCGAGCCGTCGCGCGATCGTCGAAATGAACCGGCGTTCGCCTCGACAATCGGTGGACACCGGTCGGAAAAGCGGTGCCGCTGCCTGGTGGGTCCGGTGGGTTCGACCGAGGCCCTGGATCGCCGCATCGGCACGCCAGCCCGGCTCGAGGAGATAATGGATACGCCGGGACTGGTTCTCGGCTGAAAGGCTCGCGTGGTACGAGCGACCGGTGCCGCCTGCATCCGAGAATATCAGAATCTTCTTCGCACCACGCATGAAGGCGTCCGTTTCGGCGAGATTGGTGCGCGCTGAACGGTTCTCAATTCGCTGCCGACCACCGACGTCAACGATGATGCGCCGACTACGGCCGGTGACCTCGGCGACGGCGTCGGGGCCGAAATGACCGATGATATGGTCGAGGGCGGACTCGACGATCGGCAGCGCACCGACCTGCTCGACCAGGGTGTCGCGCATCTCGAGCGCCTCCTGGCTCAACACCGGATGACCCGCTTCGTCGCACATCGGCTCCGACCGGGTCTTGCCGGTGTCATCGACGAAGGTCTTCATCTGACGAACGGGGAAGGCCGCGATTAGATAGTCCATCAGAAACTCGCGGGGTGAGAGTTCGATGTCGAGATTGCCGCGTTCCTGTGAGCCGAGCCCGGCCAGTGCGCGATTGAGCATCGCTTCCGATGTCGAGACAAGTTGGACCACCACACTGTCACCGCGCGCCAGATCGGTGCGCATGGCGGGAATGAGGGCGGGGAGCTTCATGCCGATCAGAAGCTGGCCGAAGAAGCGCTGCTTCGTGGATTCGAAGATCGACAGCGCGGCCGCCTTTGCACCCCCGTTATACGTGTCCTTCGAAAAGCTGTCGGTGACCCGCGTTGCGTCCAGTGCGGCACGAAGATTGGCGTGGATGATCGCCCAGGCATCGGCATAGGCGTCGTATACGGCGATCTGATCGTCGGTGAGCTGATGCTCGAGGATGTCGTACTCCACGCCCGCGAAGCTCAGCGCGCGTGCCGTGTACAGCCCCTGCATCTTGAGGTCGCGCGCGATCAGCTCGAGGGCCGCCATACCGCCGCGCCGCAAGCTTTCAACGAAGGCGCGGCGATCCGCGAAGGCGGTACCTTGACCCCACAGGCCGAGGCGGGTCGCATAGGCAAGATTGTTCACATCGGAGGCACCGGTGGCCGAGACGTAGAGGACTCGCGCGCGTGGAAGGAGGTTCTGCAGCCGCACGCCTGCGATGCCTTGATCCGATCCGTCCTTCGTGCCGAACCGGCCTTCGCCTCCAGCTACACCGGCCATCTCGTGTGCTTCGTCGAAGACGAGCATACCTTCGAAGCTATCACCCGCCCAGTCGAGGATCTGCTGGAGGCGACTGCCCTTATCGCCGCGGCTCGATCGCAGCGTCGCATAGGTGAGAAAGAGGACGCCCTCTCCGGCGCCGATGGCCGTACCGAGCTTCCATTGGTTGAGATGCTGGATGTCGAGTGCGAGTCCTCCCACCGCGGTCCAGTCCCGTCGCGCGTCCTCAAGGAGCGTTTCGGTCTTCGAGATCCAGACGTGCCGGCGATGACCGCGGAGCCAATGATCGAGGATGATAGACGCGACTTGCCGACCCTTTCCCGCCCCGGTTCCATCGGCGAGGAAGAAGCCCGTCCGATACGGGCGACCTTCATCGTCCGGAATCAGGGTCAGGCCTTCCTCGCCGGGATGAAATCGGCCGGGAAGGTCGCGCTGAAAGGCGTCACCAGCGTAGATCAGCGTCTCGAGCTGCGCGTCCGACAGGACCTGGCTTTCGAGAATGGCGACGGGAAGGTTCGGCGCATAATGCGGTTGCGGTGCGGTGATCGACCCCATTGCGATCGATTCCACCAAGGCGGTTGGATGCTGCGCGGCGTCCTCAATCACAATGCGGCTTGGTCGATAGGGAAGGTAGACGCCAGCGGCTTCGCCTACCGGTGCCGGATCGTCGAGCACCGCATAGGAGATGTCCCGCATCACGGCAGAGGGCGTAGGGCGGGCAAGTGGCGTCGCCAGCCGGGGACGAGCCGCAAGAGCACCGAGCAACGACGACGGCCTGGGAACCGGCGATGAAGGCGCCGCGACCCGTGTAGGCGCTGGGAAGGCCACGATATGTCCGAGGGCATCGCTGAGGGTGGAGCAACGGATCAGCTCTGCTTCTCCTGAGCGCCCCTTCTCGAGGACCATGATCTTCACAGCCTGACCCGTACCGTGCTTCGCATAGGCATTGGGGGGCAGCGCAAGATGCAACGTCAGTGCGCAGCCCTCCGTCGCCCTTTTCCAGGCTCGACTTGACGTATCGACCCGTTCGGGGAGATCGGCCGCACACCGTCCGCCAACAGAAAGCCGGGACAATGTCGAGCGGAGATGTCGGAAGGCCGCGAGCGGATCGGCATGGCGCCCCAGGCTCCGCGAAAACGGCGGATTGATCAGGGCCGCAGTGGGCCGGATGACCGGGTCGAGAAAGTCGTGGATCAGCTCGGCGTCATGCGTGGTGACGGTCGTGTCGGGAAAAGCGGCGCACAACATCGCAGCGCGGGTCGCGTCGAGTTCGTTGAGGACAAGGCGTGCGCCGGCCCGGTGAGCGAAGGTTGCCAGAAGCCCGGTACCGGCGGAGGGCTCGAGGACGAGATCGTCGGACCCGATGCGCGCGGCAAGGGCCGCCAGAAAGGCCAGCGGCGCGGGCGTTGAGAATTGCTGGAGCTCGATCTGCTCTTCGCTGCGCACACTATGGGTCGGCAGGTTGGACACCAGCCCGTTGAGCTCCGCGAGGCAGGCCGCAGGCCCTGCGGGCAAGTCCGCGGTCGCGAGGTAAAGGACCTGGGCCAGTTCCAGCACGTCATAGGCGTCGCGCAGTGACCAGCGACCGTCGGCTGAGGACGTGCCGTGCGCCTGTTCCATAAGCCACAGCAACGACTCCCGCTTTACCGGGTCTTTCCTGGCGATGATCACGGCGAGCGCCCTGGCGGCCGTGATCGATGGCGCGGCAAACTCCAGCTCGGAAGCATCGAGGAGGCGGGCTGCGGGTAGGTGGCGCATCGAGGTTACTCCGTTCTTCCGTCCGGTGTTCATCACCGGATCGACACGCCGGAGGCGGCCTCCCCTCTTGTCGGCCTGGCGAGAATCGACCGGCGAGCTCGGGTTTGATCGCACACGACCCGTCCCATGCCGCCGCACGGAATCGTCTTGACGCGAATGCCAACTTTACGGAACATAAAGGGAACACACTGAGTCTAGCTGATATGTCCGCCGCCCTTCATCCTGCCGTCCCCGGCATTGACCATTTGCGCAGGATCGCTTCGCCGGCGACCGACTTCAGGGTCATGCCGTTTGGCATCGCGGCGCTCGACGCACGGCTGGGGGGAGGGGGCTTACGGGCGGGGGCGTTGCACGAAGCTACGCCGCGCAGCCCCTCGCTCGCCGATGATGCGGCCGCAACGCTCTTCCTCGCCGGCATCGCCGCGCGGGAAGCGATCGCCACAGGCGGTCTGGTGTTATGGGTGAGCTGCCGCACTGATCTCTACGCGCCGGCGCTGGAGCAAGCGGGGCTGCCGGCCGCAAGCGTGATCTATGCCCAGCCAAGGGACGATACCGCGCTCCTGGCGGTGGTCGAGGACGCGGTGCGTGACGGCACGCCGTGTGCGATCGTCGCCGAGGCGAGCAAGGTTTCAATGGTCGCGACGCGACGCTTGCAGCTCGTCGCGGGTGATGCCGACATACCCATTCTTCTCCTTCGCCGCGCGCGCCGTCTCGGCCAGGAAGTCTTCAACGAGCCGTCCGCAGCCTGGACGCGCTGGCGCATCGGGTCCGTTTCGTCCCAGCGCCTCGCGGTCGCGGGGGTGGGTCGTCCGCGTTGTTCGCTGGAGTGCAGCCGCCAACGTGGTGGCGAGAGCTTCACCATGATCGTGGAGGGCAGCGATGAGACGGGTCGTCTCGCTGTTCCTGCCGACCTTAGCCATCGATCGGCTGAGGCGGCTGGAACGGTCCGCTCTGCAGCAGCCTGAACGGTCTGTCCTCGAGGTGCCGATCGACGACGATCCGGGGGACTGTTCGGTGCCCCGGGGCGGCGGATGGCGTCCGGGCGCCCGGTGGGCGCGGCAAGGGCTGCCGACGCGGGCTGTTGTTGAGGCACAGATCGCAGCGCTTCCAACGCATGCGCGTCCCCCCGTACGCGAACTCGGTCGCCGGTCGGAGGCGGCCAGCCATCCGTTTAAGGCCATGGTGCAGGCTGCTCCGACATCGCCCCATCCCCTCCCATTGCTGGGGCACGCGCCGCTGGCGTTGGTAGGCAAGGTCGGGCGGCGAGAAGACATCGTCGCCGCGTGCGATGGGGCGCGCGCCCTGGGCGTGTATCCGGGCATGGCGGCGACCCACGCACGCGCGCTCGTATCGGACCTCGACGTCCGCCCGGCTGATCCGGAGGCGGATAGCGCGTTGCTCGATCGCCTGGCCTTGCTCGCCGTACGACGCTGGTCGCCGGTCGCAGCGGCGACGCCGAACGACGGGATCTGGATCGATCTTTCCGGTTGCGCGCATCTGCATGGCGGCGAGGAGCTGTTCTGCCGCCGTCTTCATGCCTTCTGCCGACGGGCGGGCTTCTCCGCACGGATCGCGGTCGCCGATACGGGTGGAGCGGCGCATGCCCTGGCAAGATACGGACGCGGCGAGATCATACGGGCACCCTCGGGCGCGACCGCGGATGCATTAGCGCCGCTGCCGGTTGCCGCCTTGCGGCTTGCGCCCTCCGCGCTCCGTGCGTGTCGACGCTTCGGCTTCGATACGATTGCAGATCTCCTGCCCGTGGCTCGGGGACCACTCGCCAGGCGCCTCGGGCTGCCAGCGATCGTTCGGCTCGATCAGGCGTTGGGTGCCGTAGCGGAGCCGATCACGCCCCGCGAGGATGCCGAGGTTCCTGGCGTTGAATGCCGGTTGCTCGAGCCGATCGGTACCGCTGAGGCGATTGAGCAGGTGATGGGCGATCTGCTGCGGGATCTTGCCCGTGTTCTGCAAGCGCGAGGGCTGGGCGCGCGGTCGCTGCGGTTCGCCGGCCTGCGGGTCGATGGATCCGAACAGATCGTCGGCGTGGGGACTTCGCGACCCACGCGAGAAGTTTCCCACTTGCTTCGCCTGCTGAAGCTCAGGATCGAGCGGATCGATCCGGGCTTGGGTTTCGAGCAGTTTCGGCTCGTAGCGCCGCACACCGAACCGCTTGACGCGGTGGATCTGGGCGCCGTGCTGGTCGACGACCGACAGAAGCGCGATCCAGCGCGCCTCGTCGACGTGATCGCGGGCCGGATCGGTGCCCAGGCCGTCTACCGCGCAGCCCCACGCGAAAGCCACGTGCCCGAGCGCGCCGTGATCCGATCCGACCCCATCGCTCTGCCGGGCGCATGGCCGGCATGGAAGCGGCCCATCCGGCTCTTTGCTCGACCCGAACCCCTCGGCCGGGTCATCGCGCTGATGCCGGACCAACCTCCGCGCCGCTTCGAATGGCGAGGGCGCGTGCATCGGATCGTCGCCGGCGATGGTCCCGAACGGGTGCATGGCGAATGGTGGCGGCGTGACGCCGAGGTCTGGGCGATCCGTGACTATTACCGGGTCGAGGATGAGGAGGGCGGCCGGTTCTGGGTATTCCGGCGCGGCGACGGCTTCGAGGACAACACCGGCGATCTGTCGTGGTGGATGCATGGGGTCTTTGGATGACCCATTACGTCGAGTTGCAGGTCCTCACGCATTTCTCGCTATTGCGCGGTGCATCGTCTGCCGAGGAATTATTCTCTGCCGCAGCATTGCTCGGATATCCCGCGATCGGGGTAAGCGATATCGGGACCGTGGCCGGCGTGGTCCGGGCCTGGGAGGCGCAGAAAGCGACCGGCGTTCGCCTGATTGCGGGCACCCGGGTCGATCTGTCCTGCGGCCGACGCCTCCTGCTCTATCCGACGGATCGACCAGCTTGGTCGCGGATCACGCGGCTCCTGACGGTCGGCAAGAAGCGGGCAGGGAAGGGCGCATGTCTGCTGCACTGGCATGATCTTGCGCCATGGTCCGACGCCGTCATCGCGATCCTGTTACCGCACGAGGCGGACGAGGAGAACCTTGAGGCGCTGGCCGACCTCAAGGCGGTCTTCGGGCAGCGGGGTTATATGGCGCTGTTCCAGCGGCGTCGGCCAGGTGATGCGGTTCGCATCGACGCGCTCGCGCGACAGGCAGGTGGTGCGGGCATACGCGCGGTCGTCACCGGCGACGTCCTTTATCACGCTCCGGAAGCGCGGCTGCTGCAGGATGTCGTCACCGCCGTCCGAGAGAAGTGCTCCGTCGACGAACTGGGCTATCGACGCGAGGTCAACGCCGATCGCGCGCTCAAATCGCCCGACGAAATGGTACGCAGGTTCCAGGATTATCCGGACGCGTTGCAGGCGAGCGTCGACATCGCCCGGATGTGCACCTTCGACCTCGGCGAACTGGCATATCAATATCCGCACGAGCGGGTCATTGAGGGACTGACTGCACAACAGGCGCTCGAGCAACTCGCGACCGAAGCGGTCGAGGGCATGTTCGACGGAAACGTGCCCAAGTCCTATCGCGACCAGATCGCACACGAGCTGCGGCTGATCGGCGAACTCGGCTATGCGCCCTACTTCCTGACGGTCCATTCGATCGTGCGTGAGGCCCGCCGGCGTGGGATCCTGTGCCAAGGGCGCGGCTCGGCTGCCAATTCGTGCGTCTGCTTCGTGCTCGGGGTCACGTCGATCGATCCGATCAAGCATGAACTGCTCTTCGAACGCTTCGTATCGGGCGAACGGCGCGAGCCCCCCGATATCGACATCGATTTTGAGCATGAACGGCGCGAGGAGATCATCCAGTGGATCTACGAAACCTATGGGCGTGACAGGGCAGCGCTGACCGCGGTCGTCACTCGTTACCGGGCGCGCGGCGCGGTACGCGATGTCGGCAAGGCGATGGGCTTGCCCGAGGATCTCACCTCCTCCTTGGCAGGCCTGGTCTGGGGGTGGTCCGCCGAAGGGGTCGGCGAGAAGCAGGTCGACGAGCTCAACCTCGACATCGGTGATCGCCGGCTGCGTCTCACACTCGATCTTGCGCGCAAGCTGATCGGTGTACCGCGTCACATGAGCCAGCATCCAGGCGGTTTCGTCCTGACCCATGATCGTCTCGACGACCTCGTTCCCATCGAACCAGCGGCGATGGAGGACCGCCAGATCATCGAATGGGACAAGGACGATATCGACAGCCTCAAGTTCATGAAGGTCGACGTGCTTGGGCTCGGCATGCTCGGTTGCATGAACCGCGCCTTTGACATGCTCGAGGCGGACAAGGGCCTGCATGTGGAGCTGAAGGATCTGCAGGACGACGATCCGGGCGTCTACGCCATGATCCAGAAGGCCGATACGCTCGGGACATTCCAGATCGAGAGCCGCGCCCAGATGAGCATGCTGCCGCGCATGAAGCCGCGGCGCTTCTACGATCTGGTCATCCAGGTCGCGATCGTAAGGCCCGGGCCGATCCAGGGCGATATGGTCCATCCCTATCTCCGCCGACGGGAGGGTCTTGAGCGCCCCGAGTATCCACGCCCTGAGCTGCGCGCCGTTCTCGAAAAGACGCTTGGCGTTCCACTCTTTCAGGAACAAGCCATGAAGGTTGCGATCGTCGGCGCCGGGTTCACGCCGGCTGAGGCGGACGCGCTGCGCCGTGCGATGGCGACGTTCAAGTTCACCGGCGGTGTCAGCCATTTCAGCGAGAAACTGGTGGAAGGCATGGTTGCCCGAGGGTATCCACGGGACTTCGCGGAGCGTACCTTTCGTCAGCTCGAGGGCTTCGGTTCCTACGGCTTTCCTGAGAGCCATGCCGCGAGCTTTGCCAAGATCTCCTATGCGTCGTCGTGGATGAAGCATCATCATCCGGACGTTTTTTGCGCCAGCTTGATGAACGCGCAGCCGATGGGCTTTTACGCGCCGGCTCAGATCGTGCGCGACGCGCGCGAGCACGGCGTCGAGGTTCGGCCGCCTTGCGTCAATGCGAGCCGCTGGGACTGTACGCTGGAGCCGACCGGGAGCCGATATCTGGCCGTCCGGCTCGGACTGAGGGTGATCCGCGGTTTGTCCAACGCCGATGGGGCCAAGATCGTCGCAGCTCGGGCAACCGCCTCGTACGACAGCGTGGAGGACGTCTGGCGCCGATCGGGGGCGCAACGCGCCTCGATCGAGAAGCTGGCCGACGGCGACGCCTTCCACGCGTTCGGCGCCGATCGGCGGCAAGGGCTGTGGAAGGTGAGGGGGCTGGGGGAGGCGCCGCTGCCCCTCTTCGCGGCCGCCGATCGTGCGGCTGTTGCCGGCAGCGTCGAGGGTATCGAGCCTGCGGTAGCGCTGCGCCCACTCACCGACGGGCGCGAGGTCATCGAGGACTATCGCAATCTGCAACTGTCGCTTCGCGCACATCCCCTAAGCTTCGTGCGCGACGAGCTGTCCCGACAAGGCGTGCGCTCTTGTGCCGACCTGAGCACCATCCGTGATGGCCGCCACGTCGAGGTGGCGGGCATCATCCTTGTCCGGCAGAAGCCGGGCAGCGCCAAAGGCGTGCTGTTCATCACCATCGAGGATGAAACCGGCATCGCCAACGGGATCCTGTGGCCGGATCGTTTCGAGGCGCAGCATCGCACAGTGATGTCGGCGTCGATGGTCGGGTTGAAAGGGCGCGTGCAGCGCGAAGGCGAGGTGATCCACGTGATCTGCGATCGGATCGTCGAGTACGGGGACCTGCTGATGAAGGTCGGCGACATGTCGTTCCCGCCTCGGACCGGTCGCGGAGACGCCGCGCAGCATCCAGGATCTCCCGATCGCGGAGAACCCGGTCATGACGCCGACCGGTGGAAGCCAGAACCGCGCGACTGCTATTGGCCGCCGCATGCCGACGGCAGGGATCCGGAACAGGTCGTGCGCTTCAAGTCGCACGACTTTCATTGATCCGATGGCGAGCTTGCCACGTCACCAGCGAGTCGTGATCGCGCTCTCCGTCCATATCCTCCGCGCGGGCGTCGCGCGCTGTTCGGAAGGACGCGTCGATGGCATCGAGGTACGGCTCGCGTTGCGATGTCTGCTGCCGCATTGTCCGGAGCCCTGGCCGCTGTCGTTATACTGGGATGCTGCGGCACAGGAGAACGAGATCGGCCGGGCACAGGGCGTAACCGCTGCATTCAATGGCATCGTCCGACAGCTGCGCAAGGCGGGCCGATACGATGAGAACGGCTTTTTGTAAGAGCGGCGTCGGCAGCCGGTGCGGAAGGGGATTTTGGACTCGATAGCTCGATGCAGCATACCAGCATGCGATCCAGCGAACCGGGATCTGGTGATAGGATGATCAAAATCGTCCGATTTCGACCATCCTAACACCGGTCCTCGAACCGCGCACGCTGTCGCTCGCCCGAGCCAGGAGTATGATAGGTGCCGCGAAGGCAACGGTGTGGGCGCCTACACAATACAAGGAAGAAGCTTGTGACGCAGCCACCGCTGCGAATGATCGCGCATCGCTTTGGCATTCCGATGGAGGTGCTCGCGTGCGAACCGCTCGGCAGACCGCCGGTAGCGTACGGCGAGGTTCTCGTGCGCATGACGGCAACGCCGATCAATCCATCCGACCTGATCCCCGTTGCCGGTGCCTATGCTGCGCGAACGTCGCTTCCGTTCGTGCCAGGCTATGAGGGGACGGGAACGATCGAAGAGGTCGGCGACAATGTCGATCCCGGGCTAATCGGTCGGCGCGTGTTACCCTTGGGCAGTGCGGGATGCTGGCAGACGTTGAAGGTCCTGCCGGCCGACTGGTGCATCCTGGTGCCGGACGATGTCGACGATGACGAGGCCGCGACCGCCTATATCAATCCCCTGACCGCCCTACTGATGGTGCGTAGGATGGCCCCGCAGCCAGGAGACGCGGTCGGAATCACCGCCGCCGCGTCGGCAATCGGTCGCATCCTGATCCGCATGATCGCATCGACGAGGGCGCACGCGGTTGCCATCGTGCGCTCGCAGTCGGCGGCCGAAAGCCTCCGCTGCGAACCTGCTGAGGTGGTCTGGAGCGATACGCCAATGCCCAGGCTCAATGGAGCCATGGACGCGGTTGGCGGCCGCGCGGGATGCGATCTGGCGGCCGCGGTCGTGCCGGGCGGCCAGATGCTGCATTATGGTTTGATGTCAGGGAAGCCGCTGGCCGGGACGGGCGCCACCACAGCACAATACTTCAGACTGCGGGATATCGTTCATGCCATATCGAGAGCGCAGCTCGACGAATTGATGTCTGTTGTATTTGACGAGATACGGGTCGGCCGTGCCGCGATCTCGATCGCTGCCCGCTACCCCCTGGCGGAAATCGGTCTTGCGCTCACGCACGATGCCCGTGTCGGACGAAGCGGCAAAATCCTGCTCTGCCCGTGAGAGAGGGACGGGGATGGGGCGGCGAGCGAAGCCGCGCCATCTTCCGACGATGCATCACCCCGCCGTTAATTGCGAGCGACCGCGCAGTGCCGCTCTGCGGCAATCGGTCCCTCGTCCTGCGTCATCGTCGGGCGAATGAGTCTCTAACGCGCTTGGCGCGCCAGGCATCGTTCCAGTCGTTGTGAACATCGGGCACATGTGCCACAAGTTCACGGCGGTGACGGGACAGGTGCTCGCGTGCCTTCTCAAGGAGCCGCGCTGCCGCCGGCCCGCGATCGGCATAGACGATGATCCTGCGCACTTTTTCGGGGATAGCGACGAATGCGAGCCGTTCCACGCCGCCCAGCGCCCAGGTCGGCGTACCGAACCAGTGCATCGCAGACAGTGCGTCCTCAATGCCTTCGGCGAGACCAAGTTCGTCCGTCGCGGGTGCAAGCCTGATGGCGCCGGTACCTAGGAGTCCGAGCGCAACTTTGGGCTTCGGGATTGGCTTGTGAAGGATGTCGACCGGATCGAGGAAGGTCCGCTGCACCGCGATCACGCCCAGGTCACTTTCTACGGCTGCGATCAATGCGGGCATGACCCGCTTGTCGGAGCCAGAGCCAAGCACGGTCTTCGGATTGAACCGTAAGCTTCGCGGATAGGGTCCGGTCAGTCCGCGGGCGCGCAAATACGTCTCGGCCAGCGTTCCGACGACCGGCTTGCTCGCGTGCCACAATCGAACCGCAAGCGCACTCATGTCGCGCCGCGGTTCCTTGGCAGGCATGTCGAGCGGCGCGCGATCATGAAGGCGTTGCCGCTGCAGCGCCTTGAGCACCTCGGCGGTGGTGCACCCGGCGAAGCAGTGGAACAGGATGGCGCTATCGCCAAGCCTGACCGAGAGGCTGGGCGACACATCGTCATGTGCTGGGCATCGGCATTCGCCACGGGTGCCGCGCCATACCCCGCCAAGGCGCTCGACGATCGTCTTTGCGCGGACTTCAGCGTCGAGCGGCAGTCTAGGCATCGGCCGAGCTCCGGCATCGTGCTGGACTGCGATCATTTCCTGACACTCCGGTAACTTCGAACCGCAGGGTCATCGTCGCCCTCGCCTCTGGACGGCGAGCGAAGAGCCAAAGACTGAAAGGAACTGATCTCGTGCGCGCGCGGCGTCGCCGCATGAACGCCCTTGGGCGGCTAGCTAACCGTAACGTCCTGTGAAGAGGTCGCCGAGCGCGCGGCGTCGAAAGGCGTTCCACCACCGACGGCGACGATGTTCTGGCGCATCGTGGATCATGTGGCAGCGCGGACAGAGGGCGGCGAGGTTTCGCCAACGCGGACCGCTGAAACTCGGATCGTGATTGAGATGCGCTGTGGCCAGGTAGACCGGTCTGCGCGTGATGCAGATCGCGTCTAGAGCAACAAAAGCGGGAGGCCGTCGCAACACGCGGCCGCGTCCATCCCGCCAGGAACGCCCGTCTGCGTCCCACCAGACCCCTTTCGCATCCTTGAGCTGAGCAACGTGTCGGCCATGCGGCCGTCCGCAATGTTCGCAACGACCACTTGCACGTTCGAAGCGTACGATCCGGCTGATCTCGGGCCAGTCGATCGGATAAAGCCAGCGATGTTCCGGACGGATCGGCATGCGACGATTCTGAATCATGCGCACCGAGAACGAAAGGAGAAAATGCGGCGAATGATCTGCCGATCCCGGCATACCGAGTTTGAAAGGGCGTGACGACCGCCAGCCGATCGCTTGGCCAGAGCCTCACACCTGTTCGCCGGTACTTTTGGCCAGAACCGAAAAGGTGTCGGCGATGAGCTCTGTTCGGTAGCCTGTATCATTGGTGTCGCCATGCTGCCCCTCGCGCACGCGTCCTGTGATATGGACAAGATCACCGACGCCGGCAACCTCCAGTTGGTTGGTCAGGTTCGAGAAACACACGACGCTATTCCATAGGGTATCCTGCTTCCATTCGTCGCCATCACGTCGGTTGTAATTTGCTGCAACGTTCACGAACGTGACCTTTTCTCGCCTGTTGATCTTGCCGACACGCCCGATGATGCGGAATTCAGCGATATTCTGGGGCATGATGCTCTTCTCCAGTGACTCACTCAATTGAACAGGCGGGGTCGCGCGATCAGTCGCTCTTTGTCAGCGCGCGCGGCTGGAAATGGTATTTCGTGACGTTCTGAGGTGTTGCGTAGGTCTCGTACGCCGCCAGCCAGTCGCGACTGATGGCTCGTTGCGCGGTTGCTAGCGGAAGCCGGTGCTCGCACACGAGCCGCCACAGAACGAAGGCGAGTGCATTCTTGTCATCCGCATTCGCTTGTCCGCGGCGCGGTTGAAGCCAGAGATTGCCGGCATCGAATGGTGCGCCGCCTAGAGAAATCGGAATGAGGTGATCAAGCTCATAGTCGGCCAATCGTCCGTCTGGATATTGCGCCTGCATCATCCGCCGCTTCAGGGGACCGGTGACACCGTAGGAGGGGCGCATCGATCGGGAATATCCCGGTCGACAGATCGTCCTCCCAATGTTCCCTTGCGTGATGCGAGCGTCGATCGAGCCTCTCACATCGGGCGGCGGCAATCGTCCATCGATACCCAGCGGAAGCGGCGGACGCAGGATCGTCGACGCGAGACTCTGGACAGCCTCGCAAAACGGCTCATCGCATCGGGCGTTTCCCGAAAACGGCGCGCCAATCGCATGGCTCAAACCGCCGTGCCACCATGCAAGTACGGCAAGCACCCCTGCACCGACGATCAGCGCCAGCCACCTCATCGCCCGCCTTTGGGACCGCAGGTGCAGGTGAAAATCTGAATGGATCCGTGTCGAGACATAGTCCACGTTTACCACAGGACGTTATTGGACGCCAAGTCAGGTTTGTCAGTGTGCTGCCATTCGTTCGGTCCGGAATCCCCACAGGCTCTTTGCAAGATCGAGTTCGTCGCGCTTTGCCTTGCCGATCATTCCCGTGAAATATGCGCCTGGCGTCAGCCGAATTTCCGACCGCGAATGGCGTTCGGCGGTAATCATGATCGCCACCGCTGCGGCATCCGGCCCAAGCTTTTCCAAGGCGTCCACATAGACCCCGATGCGGATCCCGAGATCGTTGCGCAGCCGAGAGGCGGCCCGATGAATATCGGACCACGCGGGTCTGCTGTTGCCGACGTACATCGCGGTGGTCGGGAACATCTCCATCAACTCTGCTGGACGAGTGTTGAAGCGACTGTTCGACGGTGACGCCGAGAGGTCGGCTGGAGGTGGAGCGGAACCGATTGGATCAGAACTACAAGCTCGCTCAGCCCGTACATCTTTGATGGGGTGAGGGCTGGTTTGTATATGTATGAAGGGCTCATTTTTTGACCCTGACCCATCATTATCTTCAGGAAACATACATTCGTCGATGGTCGTGGCAACGAGTTGCTCGACGTGCGGCAAACGGCTGAGTGCAGCCCGATAGAGATCACTGTCACGCACGGAACGCGCCTGCGCTGCAGCTTCAGCCACGCTATCGATGGCTTCCTGGAGGGCAAACCACCGCGGGCCCGTCAACCGCATATCGGCTGCTTGCGCGAGTGCCTGACCAACAATCCGGCTAACGCGGGCAATCTCCTGCCGACCCTCCTTGAAGAGCCGAGATTGTGCCGAATAGGCATCGGCGCGCTCGCGAAGCTCCTCGAAGCGGATGCGAAGCGGCGAGAGGTCGACACCAAAGGCGGTTGAGATTGCACCCGTATGATCACGGCGGCCTGTGCGCCGTCCATGAGCGCTGTCGCGCGCGAGGATCAGTCCGAGCGCTCTGAGCTGCCGGAGACGGGCTTTGATCGCACTGACCGTCTTGCCGGCGTCCTCAGCGAGCGTGAGGTTGCTTGGCCAGGCGATCGGCGTGCGCCCTTCCTTCCAATCATCGGCATGGGTGTAGCTGATGAGGTGTTCGAGCGTCTGTAGCGCACCGATCCCAACGCCTAGCGCCGCTGCTGAGCGCTTGACGACGGCGAACACCGCTTTCCGGTCGACCGTCGTCGGCGCATCGACAATCCTAGTCTCGAGCGCGCGTGCGATCTGGCGGGAGAAGGCCGTGATCGGTCGGGCTCCCGTTCCCCCCGTAAAGGCATTCTGGGTATAGGTCATCGTTCGTCCCCTCGTTCGAGGGGCCGTCAGCAGGCAAAACAGAGGCGTGGCGCGAAGCGCGCTCCCTTGAACCGAGGCTCGGAAACCGGTACGTGGAAGATCTCTGAGTGACCGGTCAGCGTTTGGCGACGCTGCCACGTTGCGATTTCTGGGTGCCCGGCCTTCGTGCCGGGCATTCGTTTATGTGCTCACGGCCACCCTTTCTGTTCGGTCTCACGCTGGCCGCCGAGCGGCCGCGGAGAACATTAAGGGACGATGCCAGCCCAATCAGGGGTTCGGAAGCGGGCACGACTCGTGCTTTCGCGGACCGAAGCGAGAAAAAGTTCGTGCTTTGACGGACCGACGCGGAGTCCGTTCGTGCTTTGACGGACGTCCATTCGTGTTTTGGAGGACGCTACTTCGTGCTTTGACGGACGAAAGTTCGTGCTTTGAGGGACGCTCGTTCGTGTTCTCGCGGACCGGTCCGCGAATCAGTCGCGAATCGCGTCGCTGGTCGTCTGCTCGGCCGACAGAAGGGCCTTTTTCGGCGTCAACGTGACCAGGGAAGGGGCCGCGACCCTGCGTTTCGGGGCGTCCACTGCAGGAGCATCTGCTTCGTTGAGCAAAACCCGGTAGTCAGGAATCGAGTCCAGGTCCGCGATGCCACGCAGAACGTGGCGAAAATGCTTCAGCGTGTTCTGATAGCCAAGCTGAAGGCGCAAATCGTTCAATCCGATCTGCACGGGACCATCGATACAGGTGGAGCGCGCGACTTCGTAAAGTCGTCGTTCGACTGGACCAAGCTGGAAATAGTCCGGCGAATATTCGAGGACCCGGCGATCGCGCAGGATCGCACGGTATAGCCAGTCACAAAGGCGGACTTTCACGCCCTTGAGACGTGGTTCACCGGTCCGTGTCTTCGTATATTGGAGTTGCGCCTCGGACAGCCACGAGAAGAAGCCCGTCTGGCCTTCGCCACCGGCTTCGATGTTCGTCTTGATCTGCGTACCCTGAAGCCGTCCTAACGCATCAGAGAGGCGTGTATAGGAGCGTGCAGAACCGCTGACCCCCGTCACTCGGAAGAGGTCGTGGGCCGTAAAGTAGAACTCCTGGGCCACGCGCTCGCCTGCATCCATCTTCGAGACAAGCAAGCTCGCGATATACAGTAGGATCTCCTTGTCATAGATTGTGGCAACACCGCTGGGACCAGGGCCGATCTCTATGGAAACACTGTCAGTCTTATAGACTAAGGAGCGCTTCAGCGCAGTCTTCGACAGCGAAAAGAAGGGATAGGCCATGAGTGAGTGCTCACCGCGAACCTCGGTGAGGAGCGGACTGTCGAGGACGAAGAGGTCGCCCTGCGTGGGAGAGGTGCCCGTCATGCCGCCCAATCCCGGGTCCGCAAAAGCACGAAAGCCCGCTCGCGAAGGTCCGCGAAAACACGAAGGGCGGGAGTGCCACCGAGGGAAAACGCTCGGAACAGCGCACTATCGGAGTGAAGTTCGTGTTTTTGCGGACCGACCGCGCGCCCGATGCTGGGAGCCACGCGGAGGGTCGTTTCGACATGGAGTTCGCGCAGATTCATACGAGCCGCTGTAACAGGTTGGCGCCGCAGTTCACAGTCGTTGCTCGGGCAGGTCGCGCGTTCCTGCTACTGCTGCAAGCGCCATAGGGTCTCCTAAGTGGCTCACTAACGCGTCTCTCATCGCCGGCTATCCGGTCGCGCGGGACGATGCGATCTGGAGATCGAGCCACTCCTCTGCGGCATTCCTCAGCCGTGGAAGCATCGACACGTTCGCTCGGCGCCGATCTGCCGGGTCGGGGATGCGCTCTATATAGCCGACCGCTTCAAGCTGCTCGATATGCCTGAGCGCAGTGGTCATTGACGCCCCGCTGAGGGAGCAGAGTTGCGACACCGCGATGTCACGGTGCTCGCCCTGCGCTACATAGAGCTCAAGGATCATATCCCAGCTGGGATCGAGGAAGCGCGCCCCGGAAAAGCAGCGGGTGCGTCGACGGCGCCCGGCCAAAATCGCCTTAGCTTCGCCAAGGCGCAGGTCCGCGATCGTGCCCCCGGCAGCGGCGGCAGATAGCAGGCTTTCCTCGACGGCCTTACGCGGAAGACGGACGATGACGTCGATCAGTTCGTCGCCCGCTGATGCTGAAGCCATGATCGTCGCGATCCATTTTTCAGATAGGGCGCAGCATCACGCGGCAATCGCATCGTTCCCAGCGCAAGCGCGCCAAGCGCGAGATAGGCGTAGATACCGAGACCTGTGTGATAGGCGAAGAGTGGAATGCCGGGCAGTAACGCTCCGCACAGGCTCATAAACAGGCCGCCCAGCGCGAAGCCGGCTGCCCAGATCGGCCAGAAACGGATAGTCGTCACACCTAACCAAAAGAAGCCGCAGGCGACTCCCAGGTCCACAACCAACGTTGGAAAGTGCCCGGGATCCCAAGCGACCTTGGTAGAATAAACGCGCAGACCGGTCGTGAGAGCGAAGCCCGCCAAGTTTATTAAAACACCCAGTCGCTCAGGCCTCCCGCCGCGTACGAGAGCGAACAGAAGAACCACTGCCATTATCGCATTGAACAGTAAGGCGAGTAGAACTTCCACTTTCATACGCGGGTTCGCTTCAGGCAGTGGCCACTTCGACCGGTGATTCGATTTCGGCGTTCATCGGCGGCTTTGGGAGATTTTCTCCCCAGCTCGTCTCGTTCAGGCCGAGATGACGGCCGACCCGCTCCGTGAAGGGGTGAGCCCGCATCGCCATCTGATCCTGACCTTCGACCAGAGCAGCGAGCGCAGCTACCGTCGCTTTGACGGTTCGCTGCGCCATCGCCGGCGAGAGCCGATGAACCTCCGTCGCATCGAGCGTCGTCAAGAGGAACTGGGCGGTGTCGCGCGCCGCCAGGTTGATCGATCGCTCCGCCTTGCGAAGTTCATCCGCCACGATGCGACCAGTATTCTCGAGTGCCTGCATTACGTCTCCTTGGGCGCCGCAGCGCCGCTACCGTACCTTGAGGCCGAGCAGGAACGTCAGCGTCAGCATCACCATACCCGCGACGGTCAGGCCGATTGGAGTGAGGATCGCAATGATCGCACTCCAGATCGCCGCCTGCTTCCAGGTGAGCATGTTCGCTGCCGCCCCTGCGGTCGGCAACGGCGGTGGGAGAGGAAAGACGTGCTCATCGCTAGGTAGGACGATTGCAGGGGGCAAAGCCTCTACCCCTGCATCGTGCTCCGCGACGATCCGGGCGGCGTCGATCCGGCTCGTGGTGCCCAGCAAATTGTTAGCCTTCAACAATTGCTTATCGACAGCGCGGGGACTTGCCCCGGTTAACATCGCGATCTCCTTCGAACTTCGATGCTGGTAAACGAGACGGAGGTAGGAGAGCTGCCGTTCGCTCAATTGGTCGACAGGCGATGGTCGGTCAGAGCGCGCGGGGCTATCCGTGGCGGTTTCGCTGGCATCTGTCTTGTCGTATCCAGCGGGTGATATTTCCATGTGTCGACCCTGCAGGATGGAGCGATTCGCCGCCAGAAGTTCCGTAATCCATGTTGGGACGCGTCGTTCCAGCAGAACAGCCGGCCCGCGGGAAACGAACGGTAGCGAACCGATCCCGCGAAACTGTCATTCAGCAAACAGGCGGACGTAGCGGCGGGCAGATTGGCTCCCTTGAGATCGGGTGGTTGTCACGGTCGCAGTGCGGTACAGGCCGTCGGCTTTGCCTAGCGTCGCCGTACCCGCGGTCAGGCCGATCTGGCAGCAAGGGAGGAGAAGCGGCGCCGCCTTCCAAGTACAAGGCGTTAACGACTACCCGGTACAGGTTGTCGCCGGCTCCCGTACGGGACACGCGTGACCACTGGTACTTGTATCCGGCATGGCGAGCGCGTACATGGAGCGGGCAGGGAGACCTGCAAAGCGACTTATTCCGGCCCCGTGTTGGATGAGCGCTGTGGCTACCCAGGGTCTCAAACCCTGGTTGCCGGCCACCATTCTCCCTGACACGTTTCTGAGCCGCCCTTCGGGGCGGCTCTTTTCGTATCAGAGCAGATCGATCCCGTACTTTTCACGCAAGCCCTGCGCGTTCATCTCACCATCCACGATCCAGCGCCGCGCATAGGCCACGACATCGGCAAGCTGAAGCAGCCGGGAGGCCCCGGAATCAAGGCGGACGACCCGATTGACGCCTCTGAAGCGACCGTCGTCCTTGCGCGCCCGCTCCATCTCGGCATCAAAATCAGGGTGATCGTTATGCTGATTGACGTCGGTGATGACATCGACGTTGCCGACGCTGTCGCGCCCGAGCACTGAACGAAACCGCTTCATGCCGATCTTCACCGTCTCGACGACCGCTTGTGCATAGACGACCGGCGGGGCCCCCTGCCGCCCCTGAAAATGTTGGTTGATCATCACCACCCGATCGAGGTCGGCGCCAGCACGCAGGCGATCGAGCAGTCCTTGAAGATAGCCGTTCGCCATTTTCACGGCATGGACCTCGTTTGCATCCGCCGGCAGCAGGTCGCTGAACGCCTTGTCGAGACGCCCGGCTTCCCGAGCGAGGACGAAAAGCGCGCCGAGCTGAAAGGGGCCGCTGCCGGCGGTCCCGGACTCGTCGATGAAGCACAGCACCTTCTTGTTCAGGCCCTTCGTCACTCAGGCCTCCGCATCCGCCGGAGCCGCCGCTGGTCGGCGGCGCCGCATGCCAGGGCGGGCGACGGCCTGCCGCTTGGCACGCGCTTCTTCGGCTGCCTCACGGAAGTCCGGCTCGATCTCGGCCAGCTTGTCGACCAGTCCCTGAAGATCATATTCGTTCGAGATCTTGCCACGGTGCGACGCACGGCGTTCGATCCGGCGCACGAAGCCCGCCTCCTCCAGTTCCGCGATGTAGCGCTGCACCTGGCGCTCGCTGAGGTTGAGGCGCAGTGCAAGATCGGCCTTCTTCGGAAAGGGCTTACGGCCGGCATCCCACCAGAAATCGGCGAGCTGGATCAAAACGGCAAGCTGGGTCGGGTTGAGCCCGAGACGTCGCTGCGCGCGAAGCAGCAGCGAAGGCAACATGCAGAACCCGAGCGCGATCACCTTTGCGCCCCATTTATTGGCGGCCGCACCCGACTTTCGAGGCGCTTTCGCCGCGGATGCCGCTTCCAGCTGGCCATCTTCGCTTTCGATCTTGTCACTCATCCGATGTCTCCGTAGGCTCGCAGATGAGCGCTTGATAGGCCGAAGACAAGACTGACCGACCGGACACCTCTGCCTGGTCGGGAGGAGACAGATGCATCTCCTCGGACGAGGCAGAGGTGTCCGGTCTGAATAAGGACGCAAGTAACCCGATTAACCCGTAAACCGATTAAGCGAGATAAACAGGTACCAGACAAAGACGTCCGGTCGATTATCTTAAAGCGCAGCGGCGGCCGAGCGACCCGCCCTGACTGGACGGACGCAGAGCGTGCCCTCAAACCGGATCGGATCTCGGATCGCCACGTTGCGCGATCTTCAGAGGAACTTGTCGCCGGCGTGGTCGCGAAACGCTTCGTGATCGCGGACATAGCCGCTGACCGTCTCGATCGACCGGTGGCGGCTGTGGTCCTTCATCTTGAAAAGGTTCGCGCCTTGGCGTCCCGCCTCGGTGAGGAACCCAGCGCGCAGCGAATGGCCTGAGAACAGTTCGGGGTCGTAGCCCGCGGCGGCCGCGCGCGCTTTGACCACCAGTGCGACGCCGCGATCGCTCATCGGCTTTTCGGTCAGGCGCCCTTGTGGGGTCAATTTCCGGAACAGGAAGCCATCCGTGATCGGCGCCGCCGATATCCAGGCTTTATATAAGGCGACTGGTGCGATACGCCGGCGATCGGGAATGACCACGTCGGCGCCCCGTCCAAGCTGGTCGCCCTTGGCATGCGGCACATGGATGCGCAGACCCTCGGCCAGCTCGGTCACCTGCGAAAAACGGATCGCCACCAGCTCGGAGCGGCGGAACGCCCCGCCCATGCCAACTGCGAGCAGTGCCCTGTCGCGCAAGCTGCGGACGCTGTCGCCATCGATTGCGCGCAGCATGTCACGCAGGATATCGCCGTCAGCAGCGCGTTTCTTCGCGACCGGCTGGTCGCGCTTATCGGCACGCACGCCGCGCATCGCGCGCTCCAAGATGTTGGCGTTCACCTGATCGGTCGGCGGCGGGTGCCCCGCCGCGCGGTGGGCGAAGATGATCGCGGCGAGCCGTCGGCCGATGGTCGAGCGCGCGCGGCCCTGATCGGCGAGATCGGTCAGGAAGGCCGCAACGGTGACTGGCGTCGCTGGAAGGGTGACCAGCGCTCGCGCCGCGCACCATTGTTCGAAAATCGCCCAGTCTGACCGGTACGCACGTAGCGTCGCCGACGACGACGCACGCTCCATGTAGCGGGCGATCCGCTCCTGGTCATCGATGCCAAGCCCGGCGAGCGGCAGGTTCGCCTGTGCGACATTCACCAGGCTCTGGCGATCATCTAGCTGCGAGTGATCGTCGGCTATCGGCTCATCGTCGTCTATCGTCATCAGCCGAAGATCCCGCCAGCCCGCCATTCGCCGATGCGGGCAATCGCTTCGTCGGCGTAGGGGCGGGGGAGACCATCGTCCGGATCGCGCCAACCGGGATAAAGCTCGACGCTACCGCCACTTACACGCGCCAAGGCGATCGAGCCGCCGATATCGCTTCCTGCGTCCGCCGCGATCACCGCCTTGATCGCCCGCGCCGGCACATACTCGATGCTGCCGCCGAAACCCCCGTCGATGGCCGCACTGATCTCCGGTTTATGACTTCCCAGAAGATGGAAGCTCCCCGGCTGAGAAAGGTCAATCTCGCGCGGACCATAGAGGCGTCCGGCCTCATCACATCCGAATTTGAAGACCTGCACCGGCGGGTTGCCCGTGCGGTGCGGGGTTTGACCAACCACGAATGCCTCGAAGCGCCGCTCCGTTTCGCCGGCGTAGCGCGCGCCGATACGGCCGATCATGTCGGCAATGTCGCTGATCGTCGGAAATTTCTCGAACGCAGGGCCGTGCATCGCCTTCAGATACGAGGTCGCCAGCTGATACGTCGCGCTCGCTGGTTGAGTGTCACCAGCCCAGGCGAAGGCGATTTCGGAGTGGTAGGTTGGCGTCATGCCGGGACCGCCATCCTCGTGCTCCTGGAAGAACCGCAGCGTGATCGGGAGAATCTTCATCGCGGCGTCGGTCGTCGGGATGCGGCCATGCTCGGTCGGCATGCTGATCCGGCTATCGGCGGCCAGCCAGATGTCGCCCTCGTGGATCCACGGCTCGACCGGAAACTCCGGCGGCTCGCCCTCCCATGCTTCAATCAAGCTTCCTCGATCCATCAGCTCGCGCCGCCGCCAAACTACCACACTCGTCATGGCCGCGACCGTACCCGAAGCTGTAGGTTTTCCCGAATCAGTGGACGACGTCGCGCTCTGGAGCGTGCACCTTTAAGGGCAGACTTGAACCTGAAAGAGTGGATGTTCCGCGGCTAACGCGCAGCTGGATCTATGCAGGTTGCGCTAGCAGGTTACCTAGGTCGTATCTGCTGATGCTCGGCGCAATCGAGCACACGACGGCAGGCCAGCCCTCGACCTCCGCTCAATCACCGAAATCATCGTCATCAACCGACCCTGGCTTTGCAGATACTGAGCTCATAGGCATCAGTCTCTTTCGGCTCAGCCCAGCAGCGTGCAGTGTCGACCGGTTCCGCATCCAAGCGTCATTGACTAAGTCCTGCCACTGAATGACCTCTATCTGCCCACTATAAGCGCCGCGCAGAGGCCTAATGCGACCTTGGCCGTTCGCAGTCGTGTCCCAACTCGATAGCTGCTGGGTCAAGTCCCCCACAATGTCAGCAACAACATAACAATAGAAGATGCAATCCTTGGCTATCCTGACGCGTGAGCGTCCGAACGACTCAATTTCTCCGCCCTGCATTTGGGCTAAATACCTTGTGATCTGTTGCTCTATCTGGTCCTTGGCACCGCTATAGTTTCGCCGACCGGGTTTCTTGAATTCGACCACCATAACCCGGCGAAGCGGCTCCGATAGGTCAACCGCATCGGGCTGGTCAGGATCAGTGGAGCTCAGACCGTAAGCCAAGTCCCATAGGAATAGATCTGGCCGATCGGCCGTACCGCCTTCAACCAGTACTTCATCAAGGCGCTTGTCAGAGGAGAACGCGCGCGTGAAGGCGAGCCGCTCATCGACGATCCAGAGCTCGTGCGCCCGGCTCTTCAGCTCAGTCACGTCATCGCCACGAACGTTCATCGGGCAAATGAAGGAGTGAAGGGTCCGTTCCAGGTGATAGTCGTCGGCACTGCCATCGCGACTTCTGATCCTAGTGATGAGCTTTTCGAGTAGCTCCAGAGCAAGCTTGCGGCGCACGACGTGCTGCGCGAGGGCTAGCTGCTCCGAAGCCTGAATTTCGCGAGCTGCATCCGAGACGGTCTGGCCGAAACTGAAGGGGACGGTTCCGGCGTCAAGCGCATCAATGAGCCTTTGCAGCGCATCCTGTCGCTCCTCGTCCCGCCGGATCTGAAACTTAACGAGAAAAGAAGCGAACTCCTCTGGCGTCGCCGCATGAAGCGGCACTCGGCCGAGCTGTGTATCGTCATCGTCAAAACCGTAAGTGGGGTAGCGTTCGACGAAGGACTCGTACCGCTCCCTCCGCGTTTCGAAGTAGCGCCGCACCTGGTCTGGGATCATCTGCGATCGAACGGCATCCATACATTGCCGGCTGATCTGCTTGAGCGTTCGCTCCGTAAGGTTGAAGGCTGTTCGCCCCTCATTGACCCGTAGATCGAGGTACTCGCCCGAAACGCAGCCATGGAAGGCGAGGTCCTGTTCGCCATCACGCTCCAGACGCTCGACGCCAAGCAAGTTGTCAACCTTTCGGCTCTCGACGGTACGTCCATTGGCCAGAAGGTGCAGCTGATGAAGGCCCTCCAAACCCGTGCTCGCCTCAGGCTTGCAAAAGAAGCCGGTGATTTGGAGCTCGCCGAACTCGTCGCTCAAGATCGTTGCCTGCATCGGCTCGCCAACGACGAGGTCAGAAACCGCTTTCGGGTATTCTGTCACCTCACCGTCCACATCGACGAGGATCGTCGGACCACCACCTAGCAAAAAGTCCGCAATGAAGTGCGCGCTGAAGTAGCGCATGAAGGTGTCGGCTCGTTTGGGGAAGGGGTCAGCATACTCTCTCGTACGGAGACCGCGGAACTGCACCCTTGTGCCGTGGTGCCCGGCCGAGTCCGGCTTATCTTCGTACGTCGGCACAACTTGCTCGGCATTATTGAGGACGAACTCGAACGACCGCCGCTTGAACTCTGTGGCGTCGCGATACCCACTTTCGATAGTGATCCCGTCGAAGGCGTCTAACCAGAACAGGCGCCCCACGCCCTTGCCGCCTTTGCTCCGCTTAAAATCTGTATCGATGGTACAGAATGCTCCGTACCGCTCCTGATCGAGCCCGATCCCGTCATCAGCGACCTCAATGGTGATCTTCGCCGGGTCGCTTAGATGCGAAACGGATATGTCGATGCGTCCTTCGGACACGCGATCGTCAAACTCATCCTCGATCGCGAACATGGCATTGCTCACGGCCTCAAATAGCGGCTGCAGGCTCTGCGTAGCGTTCGAGGGCTTGGGTAGCTTTCGGACGCGGTTCTCGATGTTAGGCGTGAGCGCCGGCAATGGTCCTGTCTCCCCAACGGATCGGCCGCTTATATCTCAGGCAGCGATCGCGGCGAGCCTGTCCTTGCGCCATAGCGAACGCGTCTGCTGACCCAGTAGGTTGAGCATACCGTACCCAAAAGCACGAACTTGCGACTACACCGTCCGCGGTCGCACGTTGGTGATGGTAATGCCAACGTCCGCGCTCGCCAGAGGTCCGTCTGTCGTAAACATCTCAGCTTGCAAGTCGATCGCCAAGGCAAGACATGCCCGCTCGCCGAGGGACAGGCCGAGCGCCATCGTCGCTGGCCGAAGGTCGCCTACTATGAGCGCCTGGGCAGGAGTAAGCGGCCGGACATCGAGGTGCAGCCCGCCAAGCGCCTCACGCACGTCGTCAAGTGGCAGTCCTCGGACCCGTAGCTTGGAAATGACCTCCGCGAGGTTGGTTGTTCCAATGATGCTGCGAGTCAGGACATCGACTACCCGATCCGCCCCGGGTTCATCATTCAGAAGGCAGAGCAGGGCGGAGGCGTCGAGTACGACTTTGCTACTCACGCTCCGCCTCACGCCGACGCTCCGCGATCAGCTCGCCAGCCAAACCGACGCCTTCGGGCACATACCTACGCAGGATCGCGCGAGCACGCTCAAGTGCCTTAGGCACGGAACGTACCCGCAGCTCGCCATCGTCCACATCGACGAGAACGGTGTCACCCGTGGTGATCCCGAGCTCACGGCGCATTGCCGCCGGGATCACGAGCTTACCACCGTCCACGATCTTGACCCTCTGTGCTTCCATCTGCACCAAACCCGCTGCTCTTACCCGCCCAACGGCCTTATACCGGAGAGCAAAGTCGGACACCAGCGTGGAGGCAGGGATCGATGCACGGCCGATCACCAATATAGCGTTCATCGATGATGGAGCAGCTACTTAGACCCGGCTCGCTTAGCTAGGCTACGTAGGACCGGTAGTTGCCGATCTGAGCCGACTGCTGCATGACTGGCTCACAAGGGTATACCCAACAACGCCAAGTAGGAGTGATGAGCAGGTGGCAGGCAGCGAGGTTAGGGCGGCGCGGGTGTATTTGCGGGTAAGCACGGACGAGCAGGACCTGACGCGGCAGGAGAGCATTGTGGCTGGTGCGCGGGCGGCCGGCTTTTATGTCGCGGCCGTATACCGGGAGAAGGCGTCGGGCGCGCGACCGGACCGGCCGGAGCTGCTGCGCATGGTGGCGGACCTGCAGCCGGGCGAGGTGGTGGTGGCCGAGAAGATCGACCGCATCAGCCGCCTGCCTCTGCAGGAAGCGGAACTGCTGGTGGATGCTATCCGGGGCAGGGGGGCTCGGCTGGCGGTGCCGGGCATTGTGGACCTGTCGGACTTGGTAGCTGATAGCGCAGGCGTGGCGCGCATCGTGCTGGAGGCGGTGCAGGACATGCTGCTGCGGGTCGCGCTGCAGACGGCGCGGGATGACTACGAGACCCGGCGCGAGCGGCAACGCGAGGGCATCGAGATTGCCAAGCGGGCGGGGCGGTACACCGGCCGCAAGCCGGACCTCGCCCACCACCGGCGCATCGTAGGTCTGCGCGAGGCGGGCATGAGCATCGCGAAGACCGCGGAGCTCGCCGGGTGCAGCATCGCCCACGTCAAGCGCGTGACCGCGCTCCACCGCTCAAGGGCCGCTCAGCCGCAGAAGACTAGTTGAGTACCGTACATGTTTTACCTGCGGGTCGTGGCAGACCGAACCCCACCGCGGATTGGTCTCCGCGTGGAGCAGCAGAGCGGCATCCTGGGTATCACCGCAGGATAATCGCGCATAGTCGCTTCCAACCTGCCATTCTGACACGGGGTTCCGACACCTGTAGACCCGCGGAAAAGCTGGGGTGCTACGCAGGTGTCACAACCGGACGGTTGTGACACCGGCCGCGTTACGGACTGGAATGATAAAACAGGAAGTTCGGTACGATCAGTCAGGGATCAGCGCCCAACCACGTATCTGCAATGTCGCCATTGTGGTGAGAGCCGAGACATCGACTTCGATAGCCTTATCGACCGTGACCGGAGCGATCCCATTCCCGACTAAAGCCTGGCTGCACACTCGAACGGACACGCCTGCCCGCCTTAGCGCCGCTATCAAGGCAAGATTGGGGTTCGTCGTGGCACCGGTTTTCGTCGCATATGCCTCATCATCGGCAATAATCGGTGTCGCCGGCCCGTGGACGATCACGATCACATCTCCCTGTGCCGGCCGCACGCCGTCCGCCCCGAGCAGGTTCAGGAAGCGTGCGACCTTCTCCAGCGAGGGATTGACCTTGTCGGGAGATGACGCCGCCTTCGTCACACTGAACAGCACACGATATCGCAGCGAGTGGTCCGGCCGCTCAACCGCGCCTTCTACCGGCGTGATCCTGCCATAGCCGGCAATCACGGGTTGTTGCGCGGTGACGCCTGCTGACCCGGCACTGCTCATGACGGCCAAGCATCCTGCAACTGCGATAGCGGGAAGCCGCATCTGGTTTGTCCTTTCGAAACCGGAATGATTATCCGACCCTCGCAAATACGGCTGCGCCTATATTTTGCGGCCGCGTGGCAGCCGACGCCCCGCGCGCTCGCGACGGTCGGGAAGCGGGCGCTGCCTCATGCACGGCTAGATCATCGGCGCCGAATATCGCCTCGAGCGTGCGCACGCACATTGCGGCTGCGTCATCGGCGAGCCGGTAATGGACCTGCTTTGCCTCGCGTCTCGTCTTCACCAGCTCGGCGCGGCGCAGCTCGGCAAGCTGCTGGCTGAGGGCCGGCTGGGTCACGCCGGTCGCAGCCTCTATGTCCGCAACCTGCCGCTCACCGCCCAGCAGATAGGACAGGATCATGAGGCGCTGGGGTTGAGCGAACACGCGCAGCTTTTCGACCGCCGCATCGGCGATCGCGCGGGATTGATGGATCGCCGTCATCGATCGGCCTTCAACTGATGAAACCAGTCGGCACCGGCGCTGCACGGCAAGGCGGGCGGGAGCAGGACGTCGTCACCCGGCTGCCAGTCGGCCGGCGTATAGGCCTGCCCATCGGCCGATCGCTGCAATGCCCTCACCGTGCGGAGCATCTCGTCGACCGATCGCCCGACGTTCATCGGATACCAGTTGAGCGCACGGATGATGCCCTCAGGATCGATGAAATAGGTCGCGCGCACGGCCGAGGCGTCGCCGGCCTGTTCGTCAAGCATGCCATAGGCGTAACCCACCGCCATCGACGGGTCTTCCACGACCGGGAACGGCACCTCTACACCGAAGACATCCTTGATCGCGCGCAACCAGGCGACATGCGAATACAGGCTGTCAACCGACAGCCCGAGCAAGGCGCAGTCGAGCTCCTCGAATTGCGGTGCGGCCTTCGCCAGGGCCACGAACTCGCTGGTGCAGACCGGCGTGAAATCAGCCGGGTGCGAAAAGAACACGACCCAACGACCACGATACTGATCGAGCGACATCGCGCCCTGCGTCGTGCGGGCGGTGAAATTCGGGGCCGCGTCCCCGATGCGCAACGAGCGCGGTACGTCTGCATCCATCGTTTCCATGCTTTTCAGATGGCACGGGCAGCCCGTTGACGCAAGCGGATTACACAACTACATAAACCATGAAATCAATAATTGGAGGCGATCGTGGAATCGGCGTTGAATGAGGCAGTTGCGCAGATTGAACGTGCGAAGGCGGCGGTATCGCCGGTCGTTCACTCGTTCTTCGACGAGCCGACCAACACCGCGACCTACGTCGTCTGGGACCCCGCCACGCGAAAGGCGGCGATCGTTGACAGTGTCCTGAACTTCGACGCTGCGGCCGGTCGCACCAATACGGCGTCGGCGGATGCGGTAATCGCTTATGTGCGGGAGCACGGCCTTTCGGTCGACTGGCTGCTCGAAACCCATGCTCATGCCGACCACCTGTCTGCGGCGCCCTATCTGCAAAAGGCGCTGGGCGGTCAGCTCGCGATCGGCCGCGACATCATTCGCGTGCAGAACGTCTTCGGCAAGATTTTCAACGCCGGCACCGACTTCGAACGGGACGGCTCCGAGTTCGACCACCTGTTCGACGATGGCGACCGTTTTACGATCGGCGACATCGAGGCCATCGCGCTGCATGTGCCGGGGCACACCCCCGCCGATATGGCCTATGTCATCGGCGACGCAGTCTTCACCGGCGATACCCTGTTCATGCCGGACTACGGCACCGCACGCGCAGACTTCCCCGGTGGTGATGCGCGCCAGCTATTCCGCTCGATCCGTCGACTGATGCAGTTGCCCGACGAGACGCGGCTGTTCCTGTGCCACGACTACAAGGCTGCGGGGCGCGACCGGTATGTCTGGGAGACGACCGTGGGCGCGCAGCGCGTCGGCAACGTCCACGTTCATGAGGGGGTGGACGAAGACAACTTCGTCGCGATGCGCACCAGTCGGGACGCCACCTTGTCGATGCCCAAGCTCATCCTGCCATCGGTGCAGGTCAATATGCGCGGCGGCCATCTGCCGGAGCCGGAAGTCAACGGCACCCGCTACCTCAAGATTCCACTGGATACGCTGTGATGCCCGGATTTCCCCATGCCATGCCGCTTGCCGGCTTCATCGGCGGCCTGATGATCGGGTTCGCTGCGGCGATCATGTTGCTGGGCAACGGCCGCATCGCCGGGGTCAGCGGCATGTTCGCGCGTGTCCTCGCTCTCTCTGAAGGGGGAGCGCCTTGGATGATGGCCTTGCTTTTCACGGCGGGGCTGCCCCTGGGCGCGGCGCTGACCGCAGCCAATGTGAATGTGGAAGCTCGCTTCCCGACGTCGCTCGGGCTGATCGCCGTCGCCGGGCTGATCGTCGGGATCGGGACGCGGCTCGGCGCGGGGTGCACCAGCGGTCACGGCGTCTGCGGCCTGTCGCGCCTGTCGCCGCGGTCCATCGTCGCGACCGGCACGTTCATGGCGACCGGCATCGCCACCGTGACCCTCATGCGTCTCGCGGGAGTGGTATCGTGATGCGCCAGAGCCTTCTTTCGCTCGTCAGCGGCACGCTGTTCGGCGCCGGCCTCGCCGTGTCCGGCATGATCGATCCTGCGCGGGTACGGGCGTTTCTCGACGTCGCCGGTGCCTGGGACCCGACCCTGGCATTCGTCATGGCGGGAGCGATCCTGCCGATGGCGATAGCCTGGCTCATCGTGCGTGGACGCTCTACGCCGATCGTCGCGGAGCAATTCCATACGCCGGCCACGTCGCCGATCGACGCGCGCCTCCTCGGCGGTGCCGCCCTGTTCGGCATAGGCTGGGGCCTTGTCGGCCTGTGCCCCGGCCCCGCCATCGCCGCGCTCGCGATCCAGCCTGCCCCCGCGCTGCTCTTCACCGCTGCAATGGCGCTCGGCGCAGCCATCCACCGCTTCGCACTCATCCCACGCCGTTCGGCGTGACCGGACAGGAGACATTACATGGCCTTCAAGAAGATCACACCGTCCTTCTCGGCTGCTCCCCAGCTCACCCGGGATGATGTCGCTGCCGCCGCACAGGCGGGGTTTCGCTCGATCGTTTCGAGCCGGCCAAATGGCGAGGAGCAGGGACAGCCGAGCGCACACGAGATGGCCCGGATCGCCGAAGAACACGGCCTTGCGTTCGCCCATGTCCCGATCGTGCCGGGCAAGGCGACCGATGCCGATGCGGACCGGATGAAGGAAGCGCTGACTGCGCTGCCGGGACCGACGCTCGGCTTCTGCCGAAGCGGCACGCGGGCGGCTACCCTATGGGCGCTGGCGGAGGCGAGTCATGCCGATCCCGAAACGATCGTCGGTCAGGCCAAGGCAGCCGGGTACGACCTGGCCGATCTGAAGCCGGCGCTCGCTCGCCGGTCCGAAAGAACCGGCAAATGACCTACGACATCGTCATCATCGGAGGCGGAGCTGCGGGCATCGCAACCGCCGCCAGCATCCTGAAACGTAACGCCAAGGTGTCGATCGCGGTCGTCGATGCGGCCCGGGACCATTATTACCAGCCCGGTTGGACGTTAGTCGGGGCAGGCGTTTTCACCCCCGAACAGACCCGCAAGGCCGAAGCCGATGTCATGCCCAAGGGCGTCGAATGGATCCGGCTGCCGGCGATCACCATCGACCCCGAGCGTCAGGCGATCACCCTGGGCGACGGGGATACGATCGCCTATCGTGTCCTGATCGTCGCCCCCGGCCTGCGTTTGGCGTGGGAGAAGATCGCGGGGCTTACCGAAGCGTTGGGCCGCAACGGGGTCACGTCCAACTACCGCTACGATCTGGCGCCCTACACCTACCAGCTTGTCCAGGAATTGCAGCGGGGACGCGCGCTGTTCTCGCAACCGCCGATGCCGATCAAGTGCGCCGGCGCGCCTCAAAAGGCGATGTACCTGTCCTGCGACATCTGGCGCGAACGCGGTGTTCTCCCCGCGATCGACGTCGAATTTCACAACGCCGGTGCGGCGCTGTTCGGCGTCGCGACCTATGTCCCTGCGCTGATGGAATATGTCGAGAAGTATAGGATCAACCTCAAGCTCGAATCCAACCTCGTCGCGGTCGACGCCGATCGGCGTATTGCCACCTTCGAGCGCAAGCAGAACGGTGTCAGCGAGCGGATCGAGCGCGGGTTCGACATGCTCCACGTCGTGCCGCCGCAGGTGTCGCATGACGTCGTTGCCAAAAGTTCGCTCGCGGCGGCAAACGGCTTCGTCGAGGTCGATGAGGCGACGCTGCGCCACAAGCGATACGACAACGTCTTTGCCTTGGGCGATGCTGCGGGGACGAGCAATGCGAAGACGGCTGCGGCAGCCCGCAAGCAGGCACCCGTGGTGGCGGTCAACGCGCTCGCCGCACTCGAAGGCAAGCCTCCTGTTGTCGACTATGACGGCTATGGGTCGTGCCCGCTCACCGTCGAGCGCGGCAAGATCGTCCTCGCCGAGTTCGGCTATGGTGGAAAACTGCTCCCCAGCTTTCCGTCGTGGCTGCTGAACGGCACGCGCCCGACGCGCGCTGCCTGGTTCCTGAAGGAGCGGATGCTGCCCCCGATTTACTGGCAAGGCATGCTGAAAGGCCATGAATGGATGGCGGCTCCGCATAAGATCGGCAAAGCGGCATGACCCTCGAACCGATCCAGTATCTGCTGGGTGCGTTATCCGGCAGCCTGGTGGGCTTTACCCTCGGGCTTGTCGGCGGGGGCGGCTCGATCCTCGCCGTCCCACTCATGGTCTATCTGGTGCGCGTGCCCGACGCCCATCTCGCCATCGGCACGAGCGCGTTCGCCGTCGCGGCTAACGCCGCCACGGGGCTGATCGGCCATGCAAGGGCGCATAACGTCAAATGGCGCTGTGGCGGCATGTATGCGACCGCCGGCGTCATCGGCGCCCTGTTCGGCTCTACCGCGGGCAAGGCCGTCGACGGCGGCAAGCTCCTGTTCCTGTTCGCACTGGTCATGGTCGTCGTCGGCGTCCTGATGCTGCGCGGGCGCGGTGACACGGGCAACCCGGGGGCGGAGTGCAACCGGGAAAAGGCGCCGAAGGTGCTGGGCTACGGCCTCGGCACCGGTCTGTTCTCGGGCTTCTTCGGCATCGGCGGGGGCTTTCTGATCGTCCCCGGCCTGATCGGATCGACGGGCATGCCGATCCTGAACGCCGTCGGCACGTCATTGATCGCCGTCACCGCGTTCGGGCTGACGACGGCCGCCAATTACGCATTTTCGGGTCTGGTGGACTGGCCGCTGGCTTTCGTGTTCATCGCCGGTGGAGTTGTCGGCGGCTTGATCGGCACGCGCATCGCGAAGCGCCTCGGTACGGGCGGCACGCTCACCACGGTCTTCGCCGTCCTGATCTTCGTGGTGGCGGCCTACATGCTCTGGAAAAGCGCGGCCGCGTTTCTCTGATGGCGGGTGCGATTGCCATCGGGCCGCTGATGCTGGCCGTCGATCGCGGGCTTGCCGTGCTGTGCATCGTCGTGTTCCTTGGCCTCACGACACTGGCCGGTCGGTTCCGCTTCCCTCGCGTATCGACGGTCTCCACCAGCGCCATCGTCGCTGGACTGGTCACGGCACGGATCGGTTACGTCGCAGCGCATTGGTCGAGCTACACCGGCGCTCCGCTGTCCATCCTTGCCGTGTGGCAGGGTGGCTTTTCCCCCGTTGCAGGGCTTCTGGGCGCTGCGGCGATGCTGGCGATCCGGCTTGGCCGCTCAAGCGCGCTGGCGGCAGGCTGGGGAGCGTTGGCTGTTGCGGGTGGCCTCTGGTTCTCGCTTCAGGCGCTGATCCCTCCCGTGACCTACGGCCCGTTCCCCTATCATCTCAACCTGACAACCCCGTCCGGCGCGCCGCTTCCACTCGATCGCTTCCGTGGCAGGCCCTTCGTGGTCAACCTGTGGGCGACATGGTGCGGTCCGTGTCGGCGTGAGCTGCCGATGCTCGATGCGGTTGCGTCGCGCCCTGGCGAGGTCCCGATCCTTCTTGCCGATCAGGGCGAGGCGCAAGCGATCGTCAGCGGTTTTCTCGGCCGTGAAAATATCGGAGCGCGCCATGTCGCGCTCGACCCCGATCGTGGCCTTTCTCAAGCCCTGAAGGTGGCGGGGTATCCCGCAACGGCCTTCGTTGCGGGCGACGGCACGATCGTACAGCTCCAGCTCGGTGAATTGTCACGCGCTGCGCTCGCCGATGGAATCGAATTAGCAAGGAAACACCGATGAATCGTCGCAACCTGTTGTCTCGGGGCCTCCTGGCCGCGCTTGCCTTCGCCGCGCCGATCACGCCTCTCATGGCCCAGCAGCCCGATCTGTCGCGCAAGGCGGTCGTTGACGATCCCGTGGCTCCCAAGCGCGCCGGCAGGACCTACGACGTCACGGTTGTCGAGTTTTTCGACTATAACTGCCCCTATTGCCGTCGCATGGAGCCGGTGCTGAACGCCCTGCTTCGCTCCGACCCGAAGGTACGGGTCGTGTACCGGGACTGGCCGATCTTCGGACCTGCCTCGCGTGAGGCGTCACGCGCGGCTGTCGCGAGCCAATGGCAGGGCAGGCATGCCGCCTTTCACGAGGCCCTGATGACCTCGCCGGCGCGGCTCGACAGCGCGGGCGTCAAGGCAGCGGCTGCCAAAGCCAAGGTCGACTGGCCCCGTCTGCAACGCGATTTGAAGAACCGTGGCGCCGAAATCGACGCGCTGCTTACGCGCACCGATAGCATCGCCCAGGCGATCGGTTTCAACGGAACACCAGCGCTGATCGTCGGCTCGCAGGTCGTCGCCGGTGCTGTCGATCTCCCGACGTTGCGTCGTCTCGTCGCGGAAGCGCGCAAAAAACCAGCGGCGCGCTGACCATGCCCGGGCCGCTCAATCGGAGACAGCTTGCCGGCTTGGGCGCGGTGGTCGTGGGTGGTTGGGCAGTCGGGCAGGTTCTACGGCGTACCGCCCCGATCGGGCGCGACGTCGGGCCGACCGCCGACCTGATCCTTGCCGGTAACGGCTCGCCCGAGGACGGACCTGCCGATGCTACGCTCCGGCTTGCCGTGTTCACCGACTATCGTTGCCCGGCCTGCCGTCATGGATTTTCCGCCCTGGAAGAGGCTGTGCAACGCGACGGCAAGGTGCGGGTCATCTACAAGGATTGGCCCATCTTCGGTCCGCCATCCGAACGTGCCGCAAGCGTGGCGCTCGCGTGCGCCGAACAGGGAGTTTACCCGACCGTCCATCGTGCGTTGATGACGGACAGCCGCACGATCGACGACGACGTGTTGCGGGACGTCGTGATGCGCGCTGGCGGCGATTGGCTGCGCGCGATGACCTGGCTTGCCGCCCACGCGGACGCTGTCGCAGCCCGCCTGCGGGCGAACGGACAGGAAGCCTATTCGATCGGACTGGCGGGCACCCCGGGTTATCTTGCCGGTCCCATGCTGGTGATGGGCGCGATCGACGCCAGCGATTTCCAACGGCTGTTCGCGCGTGCGCGGGAAGAAAGCTGACGATGCGAGAGGATACGAAACATGATCGAGTATAATCACAAGGGCATGACGGTTGCGTCGCTCCATGACGAGCGCACCGGCAGCTTCCAGTATGTCGTGGTCGACGAAGCCACGAAGACCGCCGCGATTATCGATCCGGTCCTCGACTTCGATCCCCGTGCCGGTGCGACCGCAACCGACAATGCCGATATGATCCTCGAATATGTCCGCGCCAAGGGACTTACTGTGGAATGGGTGCTCGATACCCATCCCCATGCCGATCACTTCTCGGCCGCGCCGTATCTCGCGGAAAAGACAGGGGGCAAAACCGCGATCGGCACCAAGGTCGTGGAGGTGCAGAAGCTCTGGCAGGACATCTACTGCCTGCCCGACCTGCCCGTCGATGGTAGCCAGTGGGATCGCCTGTTCGCCGATGGCGAGCAGTTCAGGATCGGCTCGCTCGACGCGCACGTCATGCTGTCGCCCGGCCACACGCTCGCCTCGATCACCTACGTCGTCGGCGACGCGGCGTTCGTCCACGACACGCTGATGGTGCCCGACAGCGGCACCAGTCGGGCTGACTTTCCAGGCGGCAACGCGCGCGCGCTGTGGCGCTCGATCCGGGCGATCCTCGAACTGCCGCCCAGCACCGCGACCTATGTCGGCCACGACTACGGCAAGGACGGGCGCGAAGTCTTTGGACGATCGACCGTGGCGGACCAGCGTCGTGACAACATCCATGTGCACAACGGCATCGGTGAGGCCGAGTTCGTCGCCACCCGCGAGAAGCGCGACGCAACCCTGCCGCTGCCGGACCTGATGCTTGCCGCGCTCCAGGTGAACATCCGCGGCGGTCGCCTGCCGGAGCCGGAGGCGTGCGGCACAGCGTTCCTCAAGGTGCCGCTCAACCACTTCGGCGCGGGCAAATGACCGAACCAACGCCGCCAACGCCCGGTGATGATGGCGATGCCCAGCGTATCATCTTCGCCATTACCGCCGCGCTGCTCGTCCTCGTCGTCACCTACAAGGTAGGGCAGTCTGACGCGCCCGTGCAGGCACCCGTCGAGGTAGCAGCGGACGCCGCCTTTTCGCCACCGGCGGAAAGCACCATCCCCGCCGGGCCGGACGGCGACGCGATCCGGCGCGGTCGACTGATCTTCACCGCGAGCGCGGCTCATGCCGGCCAGTACGTCGGCAACGGCCTGACGTGCAGCAACTGTCACCTCGATGCCGGGCGGAAGGCCGATGCGTCCCCGATGTGGGCGGCCTGGGTCAGCTACCCAGCTTATCGCGCGAAGAACGGCCGGGTGAACACGATGGAGGATCGCATCCGCGACTGCTTCCTCTACTCGATGAACGCGCCCGCCTCGAAAGCCGGCGCCCCGCCGCCCTTTGGCGACGATATCTACCGCGATCTCCAGAGCTATTTCGCCTGGCTCGCGACCGGCGCGCCATCCGGCAAGCCGCTGCCCGGTCGCGGGTTCATAAAGCTCGCCACAACCCCGATCGGGCACGATCCGGTTCGCGGCGCGATTGTGTTCGCCGGCCAGTGCGCATCATGCCACGGTGCGAACGGCCAAGGGCAGGCGAACCCGGACGGCAGCTATACTATCCCGCCGCTGTGGGGAGCGCGCTCCTACAATTGGGGTGCGGGCATGACCGGGCTGGCGTCGGCTGCCGGGTTCATCAAGGCCAACATGCCTTATGGTGAGGGCAACACGCTGACGGATCAGCAGGCGTGGGATGTCGCCGCCTATGTCGATAGTCGCGAGCGACCCCGCGATCCGCGGCAGACCGGGACTGTCGAGAGCGCACGTAAGCAGTTTCACCCCAAAGGGGACTATTATGGTCAGGAGATTGACGGAAAAATGCTTGGCAGCTGATCGCTCGGCTTCCTAACCAGTGTCACAACCGAACGGGCCTGTTGAAAAATGCCGGACATGCCGGGTTGCTCCTTCGTTTCACCCCTGCCGAAAGGAGCGTCGCTATGATGGGACCAGCCTGTCGCGGTAAGCGGGAAGGGGCGTCCCGCCGCACCATAGAAGCCATGTTGCCCGCAGACCACCTGCTGCGTCGCGTCGATCGATGTCTCGACATCGGCGAGTTGAGACAGGCACTGGCCGGTCACTACAGCGCAAGGGGACGGCCATCGATCGATCCCGAACTCCTCATCCGCATGGCCTTGGTCGGCCGCATTTACGCGATCACGTCCGAACGGCGCCTGTGTGAGGAGCTGCGCTACAATCTGGCCTATCGCTGGTTCTGCCGTCTCGCGCCGGGAGACAAGGTTCCGCACCACTCGACGTTCAGCAAGAACCGGCACGGTCGTTTCCGCGATGCCGACGTGTTCCGGATCCTGTTCGAAAGCACGGTCCGACGCTGCATCAGTGAAGGACTGATTGGCGGAAAAGACGCCGCGATCGATGCATCGTTCATAGCTGCGGATGCGAGCTGGCAGCGCAAGACCGTTCCTGGCTACCTGCCGTATGTCGCCAACGCGTCGCGCGCGGTTAGGGAGTGGGTGCACGACACAGGAGATGCCGTCTTTGAAATGGCGCGCTCGAAAAGCTGCCAAGGCGTCTCTCGAACGGACCCTGCCGCGGCTTGGTCGGCGCGAACGGTGCGTGGCCGGTTCGGCTACGCCCTGAATGCGCTGGTCGACACCCCGAGTGGCGTCGCTCTCGATGTGAAGGCGACACCGGCTCGGTTCGCGGAGGAAGTTGATGCGGGGCGCGTCATGCTCGAGCGATCGGCCGATCGCTTTGATTATCGTCCCAAGCGGGTTGCGGCCGACAAAGCCTATGGCAGCGCCAACTTCCTCGGCTTCGTAAGGGATCACGGCGCAATCCCGCACATTCCGGTAATCGACCGTACGCAACAGACCAAGGGCAAGCTGCCGCGAACGGCCTTCAGCTATGATCGTGACATTGACAGCTTTACCTGTCCGACCGGAAAGCCGCTCCGACATCATGCCTTCCATCTGCCCACCGGCGTACACCGTTATGCAGCCGATGCGCGTGACTGCGAGGCGTGCGTGCTTCGGAAGAAATGCACGACGGCGCGGCGTCGTACCCTGGTTCGGCTGGACGATGAGGACGTCCGCGATCTTGCCAGAGCCGAAGTGGAAACCGGGCTCTACAAGCGGTCTATGCGGTTGCGGCGCGGGGTTGAACGGTTCTTCGCTGACGCCAAGGGTAAGCATGGCATGAGGCGGCTTCACCTGCGCGGTATCCGCGGAGCGGAAGAAGAGTTCCTGATCGGCGCGGCGGTGATGAATCTGATGGTCCTGGCGCGACCCCAGCGGCTGACGGGCAAGCCGCGCCGGGGAGTATGCGTCCCCGCAGCGCTGACGCCGACTGCGATCTCGGCCCGGTCGATTGAACACGACGTGATCGCCTCGCCTGCTCGACGATATGCCTGATCGCTGAGGCGCGGCGTGATCTATCACGCGGCTTGCAGCCGTTCTTTGCGGTATGGCACACCGTCGAGCAGTGCCTGGCCCGGCGCCTTGGGCGTGCCGTCACCGTTCACGTACATATAGAGTGTCGTCGTCGTCATCCCGAGACGGCGCGCGACATCGGCTGCGATCGCGTTGCGATCGGACATGGCGGCCATCGCTATCGCCAGCGTTGCCTTGTCCATCTTGCGGGGTCGCCCTCCCATGCGCCCCCGCGCGCGTGCCGCGGCAAGGCCGGCCTGTGTGCGCTCGGCGATCAACTCGCGCTCGAACTCTGCAAAAGCGGCGAAGATGCCAAAGGCCAGGCGGCCGTTGGCGGTGGTGGTGTCAATCTGCGCGCCGGCGCCGGTCAGCACCTTCAACCCAATGCCGCGCTCACGCAGCGCCTCGGCGGTGATGACCAAATGCCTCAGGTCGCGTCCGAGGCGATCCAGTTTCCAGAGCACCAGTGTATTGCCGGGCTGCAATGCCTTGAGACAGGCAGTCAGGCCGGGACGTGCATCATGACGACCCGACGCGAGATCCTCATAAATGCGCGAGGCATCGACGCCTGCGGCGAGCAGCGCATCGCGCTGCGGTGCCAGCGTCTGCGATCCGTCAGCCTTGGACACCCTCACATATCCGATGAGCATCGCCACCCCGCCAGAAAAGATATCTGACACCCTGCAATGTGCTGGTGGTTTCCGCAACGGGTATTCCGACCACAAGGCAGGGGGGACGAGGCAAAAACAGCAATCGCCAGAAAACCGGTCGTTTTTCTGGCGATCTGGCATAGATCGCTGTCCTATTACTCGCTCGTTTCGGGAAGCTGTTTCCGCAAGAGGCAGCCTTTCGAAGCTGCCGCATACAGGCATCGTAGCTCACCCATGCAGCAGGAACGAAGATGAATGATCGATAACGATTGTATTCAGCAACACTAAAACACGGATCAGACATTAGAATAACAGCGGATCGCCCGCGAGGACAACTCCGATGGACAAAAGGTTAATTTCTGCCGTTATCATTTCCAGCGTTGCTGTTGCGGGCTTTGCAGCGGCTCCAGCCTCGGCGCAGGACTATTATGGCCGTGACGGCTATCGCCAGCAATATCAGGGCGATGGGTACGACTATGACCAGGACGCGCGCTATCAGAACCAACTGCGGCAACGCCAAATCCAACGCTCCGAGCGGCAGCGCCGCGCACAGTATCAGTATGACCAGCGTTACGCACGCAATGGCTACGAGAGCTATCAGTACGATCAGGGCCCGTATTACGCCGATCGCGGTGCCTATGCCGAGCGCCGCACCTACTATCAGGGTCAGCGCTGCCGTTCGGGCACCACTGGTACGATCGTCGGAGCGATTGCGGGTGCATTGCTTGGTCGCGAGATCGGACGTGGTGGCCCCTATGACCAACCGAGCACGACCGGCTTGATCCTCGGCGCTGGCGGCGGTGCGCTGGCCGGCCGGGCCATCGAACGCAGTGGCAATGACTGCCGCTGACAGTCGTTAGAGAGGAAGGCATCATGTTCAGCATTCGCAAGCTCGCGATGGCAGCGAGCATCGCTACCGCTTCGACGATCGCACTCGCCGCGCCGGCGTCGGCACAGACCTTCGGCGGCTTCAGCCTCAGCTTCGGCTCGGGCGGGTATGGCGGCCAAGACTACGATTACGACGACGATTACTCGTCCAACGGATACTACGCCTACCGCTCGCCCCAGTATCAGCCCTATTACCAATACCAGCAGCGGGACTATCGCTGGCAGGAATGGCAGCGGCGCCAGCAGTTGCAGCGCTGGCGTGCCGAGCAGCAGCGGCGGCTCTACTGGGAGCGCGTTCGTCGCGAGCGGGAACAGTGGCGCTACGACGACGACTATTGAGGCCAGACGATCGTTCGCACCCGGCGTTCAAATAGCGTCGGGTGCGCGTCGCTTCTTCATTTGTCTAGCGGGTTGCTCGTCCGACGTCTTCCGCGTCCCATTCGGTGAGGTAGACGAGAGGTGGCCAGCAGGTGGTTATACCGGTAGGCTGGCCGTGGTGTTCTTGCAAGCCGCCTTACCATAAGGGCCTAATCTTCGGCGGAGATAAAAAGCTGTGCGCTGGCTGACACTCAGCGGCGATATTGACCAGTACTTTACACCGGCTGAAAAATCAATGCTTGTTGATTCACTTATTCTTTAATTGGACCCAGTATGGAGGCGTGGCCAGCTCGATACTGGGTCTTGGCTTATTTCAACAATCAGACTTTAAAATATTATATCAAATGATTCAACATAATTTATGTAGAAATCGTGAGTAAACTCTCTTACGAGTAAGAATCTCGCCGGTTGAACCGAGTAGACATGTTTTTTCTGGTCAGTGATTATCGGCATGATTCTCTGCCAAATTATTTCTCACAATGTCAAAATCGGTCAGCGTTCATCACCTTTGTCCAAGCCGCGGCGAAGTCGTTGACAAACTGCTGTTGCGACCCACGGGTTGCGTAGACTTCGCTAACCGCTCGAAGCTCGCTGGTGTAACCGAACGACAGATCGACCGGAGTCGCATACCAGCGGATCTGGCCGCCGTTGCGATCCTTGCCGACAAACCGGGTGTTGGTGGCGTCCATCGGGGCCCACGCCGTGTTCATGTCGAGCAGGTTGACAAAGAAGTCGTTGGTAAGCAGGCCGGGTCGCGTGGTCAGGACACCGGCACTCGACCCGCCGGCATTGGCGTTGAGCGCGCGCATACCACCGATCAGCACCGTCATTTCACTCGTGGTCAGACCCAGGGTGCTCGCTTTGTCTACCATCGCTTCGGGTGCGGTCAGACGCTGGCCGGGCAGGTAGTAGTTGCGGAAGCCATCAGCCTTCGGCTCCAGATAGTTGAAACTTTTGACGTCGGTCTGTTCCTGGCTCGCGTCAGTGCGTCCGGCCATAAAGGGGATCTTTACGGGTGTGCCAGCGTCCGCTGCCGCCTTCTCCACCGCGACGGAGCCGCCCAGCACGATCAGATCGGCCAGCGAGACCGGCCGGTCGCGGTGGCGCCCGTTATACTGATCCCGGATCGCCTCGAGTTTCGGCAGCACGACGGCTAGCTCCTGCGGATCGTTGACTGCCCACGTCCGTTCCGGCGCGAGCGCCAACCGTCCGCCGTTCGCACCCCCGCGCCAATCTGTATTGCGGAAACTCGCCGCGGCGGCCCATGCGGTACGTACCAGCTGAGGGACAGTCAGTCCTGATGCCATGATCTGTCGACCAAGGTCTGCCACGTCGCTGGTAGATAGCGTCTTGGTCGGGGCTGCGGGGACGGGATCCTGCCAGATAAAATCCTGCGCCGGCACCTCGTTGCCCAGATAGCGAGATTTCGGGCCAAGGTCGCGGTGGGTCAGCTTGAACCACACGTCGCCAAACTCGCTTTTGAACTGATCGGGATGCGCGCGATAGCGCTCGATCGTCGCGAGCCACGCCGGGTCGAGCTTCAGCGACACGTCCGTCGTCATCATCATCGGCGCATGGCGCTTCGTCTTGTCGAACGCGTCGGGCACCAGATTCTGTGCGCGCTTGTCGTCGGGTTCCCACTGCGTGCCGCCGCCGGGGCTCTTGGTCTTCACCCAGTTATATTTCAGCAGGTTCTCGTTGTAATTGTTAGTGAAATGCGTCGGGTCCTGCGACCACGCGCCCTCCAACGGCGAAGTAATAGCGTCCTTGCCCACCCCGGTCGCGCAGGTGCTGTGCCAGCCAAGGCCCTGTGATGCCATATCGGCCGCAGCAGGTTCCTTGCCTTGGCACGTTTTCTGATCGTGCGCGCTGTGCGCCTTTCCGATGGTATGTCCGCCCGCGATCAGCAGTGCCGTCTCGCGGTCGTCCATTCCCATGTTCGAGAACGTCTGGCGAATATCGTCGATCGCATGAACCGGATCGTGATCCTTCATGTGACCCTCGGGATTGACGTAGATCAGCCCCTGCGTGCTGTTTGCAAGCGGCTCGATGAGCTTGCCGTCCTTGTCGTATCGCGCGACCGTGAGCATCTCGCGTTCCGGACCCCAGAACATCTCTTCCGCGGCCCAGTCGTCGCGTCGCCCGCCACCGAATCCGATGACCTTGAAGCCCATCTGCTCAAGAGCGACATTTCCGGTCAGAACGATGAGATCGCCCCAGGACAGCGCCCGGCCGTACTTCTGCTTGATCGGCCAGAGCAGCCGTCGCGCTTTGTCGAGATTGGCGTTATCGGGCCAGCTCGATAGCGGTTCGAACCGCTGCTGCGCACCATCCTCGCCACCACGTCCATCAGCCGCACGATAGGTGCCGGCATTATGCCACGTCATGCGAATGAAGAAGGGCGCGTAGGTGCCGTAGTCGGCCGGCCACCATGGTTGCGACGTCGTCAGCAGCTTGGCAATGTCGGCCTTGACGGCCGTCAGATCGAGTTTCGAGAATTCAGCGGCGTAATCAAAATTTTGATAGGGGTTGCTGCGCTGTTCGTTACGACGGAGAGCCGTGAGGTCGAGCCGATCCGGCCACCACTCCTGGTTGGTCTTTCCCGTGACCCGATCTTCAGCGGTCTTTGGCGTAGGCGCTAGAGGCTTGGCCATCGGCGTCGGCTTCGTCAACGGCAACTGGGCGAGCGCCGGGGTTCCGATGGCCAGCAGCGGCAAACCAATGGATGTCATTGTTTTGAAAAATTTCGGCATCGCCATACCCTTTCGCTTCGGATTTTTTCCCGGCCTAACCCGGAGGATATTGAGGTGAAAGAGTTTGGGGGCACCGAGATTCTAAAATCGGGTTTAGTTTTGAATGCTTATGAGGATGAATGGCTGACCTAATCGTCACTAGTGCAAATAGCTGTTTCCTACTATCCAAAGCGGCTACAGCCAACGTTAGGTAACTGGAAGATCTACGTTTTCGCGATTAGACCTCTGTGGGCGGCTGGGTGGACGTCGAGAGTCTGTCAGGGAGTGCCCCCTACAGCGCTTGCAAGAGCCTGGATGACGGTACGCCTTCGCACGCGGAGCAGCATTGTAATTCCATCGACCCAAAATTAGTCGTCTGTCGAACCCAACCCGATTGACGTTGCCTCGGTGTAGGCATGGGAGACCACTATGCGCGCCTTGGCTCTGGCCGGCTCGGTTTTGATCGCAGCCACCCCCGCGGCTGCCCAGACGACGAATTCGATTACGCTCGATGCCTTGGTCCAGGATGTCATCGCGAACAATCCCGAGCGGCAATTCTATCAGCGGCAGATCGAAACCGCCGGCGTCGAGCGGAACGCGGCCGGACGCTGGGCCGATCCGGAGGCTGTGGTCGAGTTCGGCCAGCGGCGTGCGCAGAACCTCGCCAACAATGCGGTAACCGGTGAGGGACGGACATATGCCGTGTCGGTGGTCCAGCCGATCGAGTTCGGCGGCCGGATCGCATTGCGGCGTGCGATTGCCGATCGTCAGGTTTCACTCGCCCGTATCGGTTTGCAGCAATTCGACGCAACACTCGCCGCACGCGCCCGATCGATCGGCTATGGATTGTTTGCGGCAGACGAGAAGGCTGCCGCCGCGCGTGAGGTGGCGGGGCGGATGCGCACGCTCGCCCGTGTCATCGTTTCACGTGATCCCGCCGGTCCCTCGCCGCAGCTCGAGGCGGCATCGTTGGTTGCCAGCGCGATCAGCGCAGAGCGGTCAGCGGCGATGGCCGATGCCGAAGCGAACTCATTCCTTTACGAACTGAATCAGCTACGCGGAGCGCCCTTCGCTGCGCGTATTCGCATCGTTCGTCCGGATATGTCGCTCCCGGCACTTCCCGCGGGCCCGCTTCTGGCCGCGAACGCCGCGCAGAATAACTTCGAACTGAAGTCGCTGCGCGCCCAGTTCGAGCAGCAGGGACTGCGTGTCGATCTGGCGAAGAAAGCGCGTATCCCGATCATCAGCGTTGGCCCCTACTTCGACCGTGCGCGATCGGACATTCGCGAAACGAATTATGGCGTCCGCTTGTCGACCACACTCCCCTTGTGGAATCGGCAGGCGGGCGACGTCGCAATCGAGCAGGGTAGACAAGCGCAGGCTAATGCAACGCTGATCAACGCCGAGCGGCGAATTCAGCGCGACGTATTTGATCAAGCTGCTCAATATGAAGCGAAACGTGAGGCGCTGACGAAATGGGACGGCGAGAGCCCCAAGCGCTTCGCGGAAGCCGCTGCCGACGCTGACCGGAATTATCGGCTCGGCGCGATCCCACTGACGACGTACACCCAGATGCAGCAAAGCTACATGGACGCCGTAAACGCAGTGCTCGACACCCGACGTGAAGCGTTGGAAGCGCTTCTGCAGTTGCGCGCCCTCAATGGCGGGACGCAGCTCGCGCGATGAACAGTTGGCTCCGCTACGTCACCCACCACCGGCTCGCGGTCGCCCTGGTCACCGCGTTGGTCGCGACGATCGGTCTATGGTCGTTTGCGAACCTGCAGATCGATGCCATTCCCGACATCACGGGGGTCCAGGTCCAGATCAATACGCAGGTGCCGGCACTGGCCCCGGAGGAGATCGAGCGGCTGGTCACGCAGCCGATCGAGCGTGCGATGGGGGGGCAGCCCGGTCTTGACCAGACGCGATCACTGACGAAGACGGGCCTCAGTCAGGTCACGCTTCTCTACAAGGACGGGACCGACCAGCTGAAAGCGCGCCAGCTCGTTACGGAACGCCTGACCGCCGTCCAAAATCAGCTGCCGCCTGGCAGTACACCGCAGCTGGCGCCCATCACGACCGGTCTCGGGGAAATCTATTATTACACGCTTGAATGGCGCCGTCCCCCACCAGGGATGGACCAGCAGCGCCAGCTTATGGAGCTGTACGAGGCTCAGGAATATACCGTCCGCCCCATGATGCGTGCCGTCCCCGGCGTCGCTGACGTCAACACGAATGGCGGGTTGGAGGAACAGTTCGTCGTCCAGCCGGATCCGGTGCGGTTGACGATGCACGGTGTTACGGCGGGGGAGCTCGCGGCCGCTGTTTCAAAGAACGTCGAGAACGCTGGCGGCGGGATCATTCGCCGCGGTGCGGAACGTTTCACGGTTCGGACCGATGCGCGGGTGATGAACGCGACGCAGATTGGCGCCATCCCCGTGAAGTTTGCAGCCGGCGTACTTCCAATACAGGTACGCGACCTTGCCGATGTCGTGATTTCATCGGCCCCACGTCAGGGCGCGGCGACGCAAAACGGCCGCGAAACCGTCCTTGGCACAATCATGATGCTGGTCGGGCAGAACAGTCGCGAAACTGCTGTCGCCGTCGAACAGGCACTGCCCGGCATCCAGGCCGCGATTCCCAAGGGTATGGTGATCGATCGTCAATACAGCCGTGCCGACCTGGTCGAACGCACGATTTCTACTGTCGAGCACAATCTGGGTGAAGGTGCCCTTCTCGTTGCCGTTGTCCTGCTCCTGGTGTTGGGCAATTGGCGCGCGGCATTGATCGTGGCACTCGTCATTCCGCTCGCCTTCCTCGTCACCGTAACGGGTATGCGGACGATCGGCGTCTCAGGAAATCTGATGAGCCTCGGTGCGCTCGACTTCGGCCTGATCGTCGACGGGGCGATCGTGGTGGTCGAGAACAGCTTGCGCCTTCTCGCCGTTCGCCGGCGTGAAAAGGGTGAGGACCTTACCAGCGAAGAGCGTCGGGAGACGGTCGCACATGCTGCGCGCATGGTTGCCCGCCCGACGTTCTTCGGCATCGCCATCATCGCGCTGGTTTACGTCCCGGTGCTCAGCCTCGGTGGCGTCGAGGGCAAGCTGTTCCAGCCGATGGCTCAAGCGGTGATGCTGGCGATCGTTGCGGGGCTCGCCTGGACCTTCACGATTGTCCCGGCGCTATCGGCCTGGCTCCTGCGCGCGCCGGCAGGCAGCGATGATACGGAGCATCACAAGGGCTTCGTTGGCGTCGCCGAACGTGCCTACACGCCGGTTTTGGAACGCGCGCTCGGCCATCCCGCCCTGCTCGCCATCGGCGCGCTTGCGCTGCTCGCGGCGACCTTTCTCGTCTTCAAGACATTGGGCTCCCAATTCACTCCCAGGCTCGACGAGGGCGCGATCACGGCGATGGTGTACCGACCGGTCGGCATGTCGCTCGAACAGAGCCTGGCGATCGAGAAGCAGACCGAGATCGCTATCCGTCGCGCATATCCCCAGGTCACGCGTACCTTCTCGCGGATCGGCACCAGTGAGGTCGCGACCGATCCGATGCCGCCCGACCAGAACGACCTCTACATCTTCTACGGCCCGATGAAGGACTGGCCGACCGGCGACGGCATGCCCACAACGAAGCAGGAGCTTGTCGCCGGCATCCAGAAGGTGGCTCAGCAAGTCTACAAAGGCCAACACTTCGAGTTCGCCCAACCGATCGAGATGCGCTTCAACGAGATGCTGGAGGGCGTTCGAGCCGATGTGTCGGTCAAGGTCTTTGGCGACGATTACGACACGTTGGAAAAGGCAGCGACAAAGGCCAAGGCGATTCTTGAGAAGCTGCCTGGCACGGCAGGCGTCGCATTCGAAACGGCTGGCCGCCCGAAGAGCATCGTCGTTCAACTCGATCACGCAGCACTGTTGCGCCTCGGCCTTGGCACCCAGGCCGTAAACGAGGCGATACGGGACGCGCTGGCCGGAGCGGAAGTCGGCTTCATCCCTCATGGTCCTGCCCGCCACATGATCGTCATCCGTATGCCCGAGAGCCTGCGCGCTGATCCCTCGGCGATCCTGGCCTTGCCCTTGCGCGTCGGCGATTATGGGATGGTCCCCCTGTCTCGCGTTGCGCGCCTTCAGGAAACAAGGATCGTCGAGCCCATCCTCCACGACGACGCCAATCGTCGTGCCGCGTTGATGGTCAACCTGTCGACCAGCGATCTCGAAGGCTATGTCCAGAAGGCAAAGGCTGCGATTGACGGGCAGGTGAAGCTGCCTCCCGGTTACCGGATTGAGTTCGGCGGCCAGTATCATCAGTTGGAAGCAGCGCAGAAGCGTCTGTCGATTGTCGTCCCCGCCGCACTGATCCTGATCTTCGCGTTGGTCTACGCAGCGCTTGGCAGCGTCCGGGAGGCGGCAATTGTCTATACAGGAATACCGTTTGCGGTGACGGGCGGCGTGCTGGCCTTATGGCTTCGTGGCATGCCGTTCTCGATTACCGCTGCGATCGGTTTCATTGCGCTGTCGGGTATCGCAATGCTTAACGGCCTCGTCCTGATTGACCATATCAACAGCTTGCGTGATGGCCGGGAGGGCGATCCGCTACCTGTCGAGGACGCTGTTCGGCAGGGTGCGCACGACCGCTTGCGTCCCGTGCTGTCGACAGCACTCGTTGCCTCTGTCGGCTTCATTCCGATGGCAATAGCGACAGGGGCAGGTGCAGAAGTGCAGCGTCCGCTCGCTACCGTAGTCATCGGCGGCATCATCACTTCGACGATCCTGACGCTGCTGCTGCTCCCGAGCCTGTACGCCTGGATCGAGCATCACTCGACGAAGGCGGCTACCCCAGCATCTGAGTGATCGATCTGTGGTCGGTTCCGGGCGCTTCCACCTTACACCCTGTGGAGGCGCTCGGTCACGGCGAATGACGTAGGTGGCGATGAATTCAAATACTGGCCAGTTTTAGACCACGGTGCCGGTAAGAGCGCCGATCAGCGCTGTCATCCCCATGGCGAGGGCACCGAGCAAGACCACCCGGAGCATGGCTCGGCCAGCAGGGGCGCCTCCTGCCCTGGCACCGAGCGCGCCCAGCAGGGCGAGCAATACGAGCGCTGTTACCGGCACTACATAAAGGACGGCGCCATGCGGTGCTAGGGCTGCAAGCACCGGCAGGATGGCCCCTGCGGCGAACGCCAGTGCAGACGACACCGCTGCCTGCAGGGGCAGTGATTCGCCGTCATCGGCCAGGCCAAGCTCGTCACGGCGATGTGCTCCAAGCGCATCATGCGCCATCATCTGCTCCGCAACCCGATGAGCGAGGAGTGGTTCGACCCCCCGGCTCTCATAGATCGCCGCCAATTCCCGTGTTTCAGCCGCAGGTGACCGCTTCAGCTCAGCGGCTTCCCGTGCCAGATCGGCCTTTTCTGTATCCGCCTGTGAGCTCACCGAAACATATTCGCCGGCGGCCATTGCTAGAGCACCTCCGACCAGGGCCGCCACACCGGCGATAAGAACAGTGCTCGCAGAAGCACCGGGGGCTGCTGCGACACCGACAATGAGACTGGATACCGATATGATGCCGTCATTAGCGCCAAGTACCGCGGCGCGAAGCCAGCCGGTGCGGTGGACCAGATGATGTTCACCCGGAGCATGGTCGATGGCGTCGGTCGTCATTGGCTTTCCTAAAGTATCCTGGACCAAGTAGGCTGCCGGTTGGGCGGGAATTAGTTTGTATATGGCTCCGCCCGGCGGTTCATGGGTGGTATCGCTACGCTGGATGCGTTGCGACACGAACCTGACGAACACCTGACAAGGCAATGCCGCATATGATTTAGGAATCAGGCCTTGAGCTGAACTCGAAACAGAGCGCCACCACCTGCTGCGTTTTCAACGCTGACCGTTCCATTATGCGCTTCGGTCAACCGCTGCACAATGCCAAGGCCGAGGCCCGCTCCGTTAGAGCTGCGGCGATCCTTGCGCCAGAAGCGGTCGAAAACGTGAAGAAGGTCGACCTCCGCAATCCCCGGCCCGTAATCACGGACCGCCAGCTGTGGACCCGGTCCCGCGGTTACGTCGATGGGCGTCACGCCAGGCGCGTGTGACAGCGCGTTGTCGATCAGGTTGCGATAGATGCGGAAAATCGCTTCGGGATGTCCGATCGCCTGCGTGTCGCCTAAGCTCTCGAAACGTAGATCGCGCTGCGCGGCAAACACCTTTGGCGCCATCGCGGCCACGACGTCTCGGCCGATGTCGGCGAGGTCGATGGCAAGGTGGCCATCGACGGCCAGCGCGTCGGCCTGGGCAAGATCGAGCATCTGTTCGACAAGACGGGTCAAGTGCCGAGCATCCGCGTGCAGTTCGTCCCGCTGCTTGCCTGCGGGGAGCTGGTCGAGCGACAGCTGCATGATCGACAGCGGCGTGCGCAACTCGTGCGCGGCATTGGCAGTGAACTCCCGCAGGGTCGCCATCGCTGCATCGAGCCGGCCAAGCGCCCGGTTGACGGCACTGACGAGCGTATTGACCTCGCGCGGCTCACTCGGCTCTGAAAGGCGAAGCAGAGTGTTGTCGGGTTCCAGCGCATCCACTTCACGCTCGGCATGGCGAAGCGGCTGGAGTACTCGCCGAACGGCGAAGACGTTGAACAGTAGCAGCAACAGCGACAACGGGATCAGCGGTAGCAAAACGTGCTGAATGATCTCGTTCACGATCACCGGCACATAGGGACGGATGCCGTCGCCCTCGAACTGCATCGCCAGCCATCGCCGCTCGTTGCCACGATCGATCGCGCGGACGCCCGATATCCGATAGCCGTGAGGAGTCTGTTCGCGCCGCGTCCAGTCGACCAGGGTCGACGCACCGTCGATCCCGGCCTGACCCACCCGCCGGAGTTCGGGCGATCCCGGTTCGACATAGCGCGCGGACCAGGATTCGGCCCCCGGCGGCCCCGCCAGCAGATCCGGCGATAGAACCCCACCTGCCGGAGCCTTTGCGGCTTCGAGCGTCAGCAGTTCCTGCGCGAGAGATTCGGGCTGCCGACTGTAGGTGAAGACGACGATCCCGACGTCGAGCGCCGCGAATAGCAGCGTGAACGCCGCCAGACGCGCTGCGATCTGTCGGAACAGGGTCGGGGGCCGTCGCCTTGGCCGGACGGTGCCCGACCTACTCACCGGATACGCTCGGCGCAAAAAGTGCATAGCCGACGCCGTGCACGGTGCGGACCTGCACGTCCGCCCCGGCGGCGGTCAGTCGCTTGCGCAGCCGCGATACCGCTGCTTCCAGCGCATTGGGCGTTACCTCCGCATCCATCGCATATAGCGTATTCTCGAGTGCCGGCTTGGCGACGACGTGTCCGGCGCGGCGGAGCAGAACCTCAAGCAGGTTAATTTCACGCGGCGTCGCCTCGATCGCCGCGCCGCCCACCTCGGCCGACCGTGAGGCACAATCGAGTACGACGTTGCCCGCGGCGAGCTGAGTGCCGAGCGACGCCCCGGGCCGTCGCAGCAGGGCACGGCACCGTGCAGCGAGTTCGGGAATCTGGAACGGTTTCACCTGATAGTCGTCAGCGCCCGCGTCCAGTCCGGTCACGCGGTCGTCGAGGCCACCTCGCGCCGTTAGGACAAGGATCGGCGTCGCATTCTTGTCCCGACGGGAGCGGCGGACGATGTCCAGGCCGTCTCCGTCGGGCAGGCCAAGGTCGACCAGTAGCAGGTCATATGTCGCCACCTTCATCGCCAGCTCGGCGTCCTCGACGGTCTCGACCCAATCGACCGCGAAACCCTGCGGGATCAGACCGTCGCGAACCAGGCTACCGAGCCGGACGTTGTCTTCAATCAGCAGCAGGCGCATGGTCGATGTCGGTCCCCGTTGGTGCACGTTTGTAGCCAGTGACCATCGCCAGCGGCAGGTTTTCCCGGTGCCGTACGCTCTCGACGATCGCACCGATGACATGCAGGGCTACCGCGCCGATCAGAACATTGGCGGCAGTTTCGTGCAACGTCTCGACCCAGCCCACACCCCAGAATTGGTCGAGCCCCATCATCCATCCGCTGGTCCCCACCGTCGCCAGCAGGACAAGGAGGACGACGATCATCGCGCCCCCGGCCGGGTTGTGACCGATGTAGCGCGGCTCGCGCCGGGCAGCCATCGCGCGGAAATAGCGCAGCAGCCCGACTGGGCTGGGCACGAAGCTGGCGAACCGTGCGTGACGCCGGCCGATGATGCCCCAGATCAGCCGGACCGCCAGCGCCGTGACGACGACGTAGCCGACATAGATATGCGGCGTCTCCTCGTGCCGAAGGAACGTCAGGTTGGCGATGACACCTCCTGCCACGGTCCAGTGAAAGATGCGGACGATCGGGTCCCAGACCTTGACCCTGCCGCGGTTGCGAACAGGGTCTCGGGAAGGAGCCGCTGGAGCGACGTGGTTCATCGTCAGTCGACGTTGTTCTGAACGATCGCGCCGTTCACCGGGTTGAAATAGACCTCGGCGCGCTTGCCGTCCTTGGTGTGGGCGTAGATCTCGTAGCAGCTGCCCGACACCTGAAAGACCTTGACGTCGCGATAGCCCATCTTCGCGACGCGGCTTTTCATCTGTGCCGGCGTCATCCATTTGGCCTGTGGTGCCTTCGTGCAGACGGGTGCCGCCATCGCCATCGGCGCGGCTGCAATGGCGGCGAGAAAGCCTGCGACCTTCAGGGGGGCGAATCGGATCATCGAACGAGCTCCTGTCAGAGGCGGGATAGCCTCGATGACCGGAAGATCGCAGCAGCGCCTGACCGAATCCTGACAGCGCGGCGAGTATTTCCCACGTCTCGAAAAATGCGCTGGCCATCGGCCTGTCAGGTCGTCGTCAGGACCGGGTTCGATAGCGGGGCAGCCGCATTTCCGGCGGCAATGGAGTATCGACCATGATGAAGTCCTTGATCGTCGCTGCCGCCGGTGCCGCGACCATTTTCGCCGTCAGCGTGACCGCCGCGCCGTCGGAGCCGACCCGCCCGCTCGCCGCCAGCACGCGGGCGAACCTCGAGGCCGCGATGCATGGGGAGGCCTATGCCAACCTGAAGTATCTGCGGTACGCCGACCAGGCGCAGGCGGCGGGAAAACCCGAACTCGCCAAGCTCTTCCGCGCGTCAGCCAACGTCGAAGCCAACGAGCACTTCGATCGTGAAGCGCAAGCGCTGCGGCTCGGCAGCACCAACAATGTGAATCTCGAGGACGCCATGAAGGGTGAGCACTACGAGAATGTCACGATGTACGTGAATTTCGCCAAAGAGGCGGAGGCGGCCGGCGACACCAAGGTGGCGCAGATGTTCCGCCAGATCGCGGTCGACGAAGGCACGCATTACGCGGCTTACAAGGCTGCCCTGGCAAAGCTCCCCCGTCGCTAAGCCAGCTGCAGGCGCCGGCCCGGCCATCCCCCCGGCGGGCCGGCGCATCAAATCGGGATCGTTCGATAGGTTTTTAACACACGCCAGCCGAATGGGGCCTGAAAGAGCGCTCAGTGCCCTAATCGCGCAACATCAATTCGAACGCGAGATTTTCAACAGCCACGAACGGTTTTGACACCATTCCTTGAGTAGCCAAGTCAGCTAATCGCTTAGTGACCTAGCCGTAATGGATAAGTTGAGTCACTGCTGTTTTCTGCTTTCGTTCTCCACGATACTGAATCATAGAATTGTTATGCCAATCGCGCGTGAACATCGCTGGCTCTACCCGATTGACTGGCGTGAACTATCTGCCTTCATCCGGTTTGGCCGCGCCAAAGGACGCTGCGAACATTGTCAGCGCCCGCATGGTCGTCATGTGCTGCATCTGGGCGATGGTGTTTGGTGGGATGAGGACATAAGCAGGTGGCGCAACGGGCAGGGCAGGTGCGTTCGCCGCCTGCCGCCGCCCGACGCCCTCTTATGCGCGCAACCTGGCTTCGTCGGCATTGATCCACCTTCACAAGTGCGGATCACGCGCGTGGTTCTTGCTAGCGCGCATCTGAACCATGATCCGAGCGATAACCGACCACGCAACCTCGCTGCACTCTGCCAGCGGTGCCACATGCGCCACGACGCCAGCGAGCATCGCCGACGTCGGTGGATCAACGCCTTCCGTATGCGTGCGATCGGCGATCTATTTGCCTGATCCGAAATCTCCTGCTGACCGCCTGGGAGCTAATCAAAGATCACTCAGTCGGTGAATCGAACGCTGTCAGGATTGGGCACGGCCCTGCCGATCCCGAGCCGCACTCGCTGGCAAGCCGACGCAGCGAAGCACGCGCCTGTTCAAGCTCGGCGATCTTCGCATCCAGCGCCGCCATCTGCTCATGGGCGAGCTGGCGCGCACGCGCGCGATCGTCGGTCGCATCCAGCGCCAGAAGCTCACCGATCTGCTCGAGCGTGAAACCGGCTGCCTGCGCCGAGCGGATGAAGCGAAGGCGGCGGGCGTCATCGGTGCCGTAGCGCCGGATGCCGCCTCCGGCGCCAGCCCCGGTCGGCCGGTCTGGCTCGTCCAGCAAACCGCGACGCTGATAGTAGCGCACCGTTTCGACGCCGACGCCGCCCTCGCGCGCGAGCGCCGCGATCGTCATGCCGGTCATGCCTTGACTCCGTACTATGGTACGGACCCTATATAGGCGGGGCGAGGATATTGGAGAAGCGGCATGGCGAGCGCCCCCGCCAAACAGGCGACGATCTACCGGATGGTGATGCCGGAACATACCTGCCCTTTCGGGCTGAAGGCGAAGGATCTTCTGCGCCGGGAAGGCTATGCGGTCGATGACCATTGGCTGATGACGCGGGAAGAAACCGACGCTTTCAAGGCGAAGCACGGCGTCAAGACGACCCCGCAGATCTTTATCGCCGGGGAGCGGGTCGGCGGCTATGACGATCTGCGCCGCTTCTTCGGCAAGATGGTCCGCGACCCCAAGGCCGTCACCTATCGCCCGGTGATTGCCGTGTTCGCGATGACGGCGCTGATGGCGCTCGCCGCCAGCTATGCGGTACTCGGCACGCCCTTCACGGTGCGGGCGGGTGAATGGTTCATCGCGTTCTCGATGTGCGCTCTGGCGATGCTCAAGCTCCAGAACGTCGAGAGCTTCTCGAGCATGTTCCTCAACTACGATCTGCTCGCGAAGCGCTGGGTGCCCTATTCCTATGTCTATCCCTACGCGGAAGGAGCGGCGGGCGTCCTGATGGCAGCCGGCGCGTTGACCTGGCTGTCGGTGCCCGTCGCGCTCGTTATCGGTACGATCGGCGCGGTGTCGGTGTTCAAGGCCGTCTACATCGACAAGCGTGAGCTGAAATGCGCGTGCGTGGGCGGGGACAGCAACGTGCCGCTCGGCTTCATCTCGCTCACCGAAAACCTGATGATGGTCGCGATGGCGCTGTGGATGATCGCTGCGCCGCCCGTGCTGGCGATGGCGCACTGACGCGAAGGTCGGCACGCGTCGTCAATGCGGGCTGATCGCCGTAACTTCTGCCGTCATACCCTTCGCCTTGGCGGTGAATGCGACCCGCTGCCCCGACCGCAGTCCCTTGAGCAGGGTCGGGGGGGGATGCCCGGAAGGTCATCGTCATTGCGGGCCAGCCGATCGTCGGGATCGGGCCGTGCTTGATGGTTACGGTTCCACCTTTCGCGTCGACGGCAGTGATCGTCCCCGATCCGCTGCCGGATTTTACAGCCGATGCAGCCGGCCTGCTGCCTTGAGCAAGAGCGCTCGCTGCGATCGGCGTGACTAGTAGCATGAATGCGGCGCGCATGGAGAAAGTGGCTTTCATCAGATCTTCCTTTCGGGGCGGGTTGAAGCTCGCCGCCGCAAGAGCAAGTAGGCGGCTGGCAGGATGAACATGGAGAGGAAAGGGGCGGTCAGCATTCCACCGATCATCGGCGCGGCGATCCGGCTCATCACCTCCGATCCGGCGCCATGCCCGATCAGCACGGGGAACAGCCCGGCGACGATGACAGCGACGGTCATCGCCTTGGGACGTACCCGCAACAGCGCGCCCTCCCTGATCGCTTCCGATACTTGCTCGCCCGACGGTGACGGCCCGCGCTCGGCCAATGCGTGTTTCAGGTAGATCAGCATGACGACGCCGAACTCCGCCGACACGCCGGCGAGCGCGATGAACCCGACACCTGTGGCGACCGATTGCGCATAGCCGAGCAGCCATAATGTCCAGATGCCGCCGGTCAGCGCGAAGGGCAGTGTGCCCATGATAAGCGCCGCCTCGTCGAGGCGACCGAAGGTAAGGTAGAGGAGAAGGAAGATGATCGCGAGTGTCGCCGGCACGACGAGCATCAACCGAGCCTCGGCACGCTGCAGATACTCGAATTGTCCGGAATAGGCGATCGAGACGCCGGGGCTGAGCCGAACATCTTTGCCAACAGCACGGCGCAGATCGGCGACCGTGGAGGCCAGGTCGCGCCCGCGCACGTCGACATAGACCCATGTCGAGAGTCGACCATTTTCCGTCTTGAGCATCGGTGGACCTTCCGCGATCGACACGGATGCGACGGTGCCGAGTGTGATCTGCTGACCCGATGCGGTGACGATTGGGAGAGTTCGCAGTCCCTCCAGACTGTCACGCAGCTCGCGGGGGTAGCGGACGCTGATCGGGTAGCGGGCAAGGCCCTCCACCGTCTGGCCGATCGTCTCGCCGCCGATCGCGCCGGACACAATCTCCTGCACATCGGCGATGTTGAGACCGTAGCGCCCCGCGGTCACCCGATCGATATCGACATCGACATAGCGGCCTCCGGTCAACCGTTCTGCCAATGCCGAGCTGACGCCCGGCACGGTCCTGGCTACACGTTCGATGCTGCCGGCGATGCGGTCCAGCTCGGAGAGGTTGGACCCCGACACTTTCACCCCGATGGGACTCTTGATGCCGGTCGCGAGCATATCGATCCGATTGCGGATCGGAGGCACCCATACGTTCGTGAGGCCGGGCACGCGCACTGTGCGGTCCAGCTCCTCCACCAGCTTTGCCGGCGTCATCCCCGCGCGCCATTGATCGCGCGGCTTGAATTGGATGGTCGTCTCGAACATCTCGAGCGGTGCCGGGTCGGTCGCGGTCTCGGCGCGTCCGGCTTTGCCGAACACGGTTTTGACCTCGGGAACGGTTTTTATCAGCCGGTCTGTGCGCTGGAGCAGGGCCGAGGCGCTCGCGGCCGAAAGGCCGGGAAGCGCGGACGGCATGTAGAGCAGATCGCCCTCATCCATCGTCGGGATGAACTCGCCACCCAATCGGGTCAGCGGCCATGCCGTCGTCGCCAGTACCAGGGCGGCGATGCCGATCGCCGCCCAAGGCCGCGCCAACACGCGGTCGAGCGCCGGGCGATAGGCACGGGTGAGCACGCGGTTGATAATGTTGTCGTTCTCGGCCGGAATGCGTCCCCGGATCAGCCATCCCATCAGGACCGGCACGAGCGTTACCGACAGGATCGCCGCTGCCGCCATCGCATAGCTCTTGGTGAAGGCGAGCGGGGCGAACAGCCGTCCCTCCTGCGCTTCGAGCGTGAACACCGGCACGAACGACAGCGTGATGATGACGAGGCTGAAGAACAGCGCCGGCCCGACCTCGGCCGCGGCCTCGGTGATGACGCGCCAGCGTTCCTCGCCCGCCAGCGCCACGCCCGGATGGTCGTGTTCCCATCGCTCGATCCGCTTGTGCGCGTTCTCGATCATCACGATCGCGGCATCGACCATCGCGCCGATCGCGATGGCGATACCGCCCAAAGACATGATGTTGGCGTTCACCCCCTGCACACGCATGACGAGCAAGGCCGCGAGCACCCCCAGAGGCAAGGTGACGATCGCGACCAGCGCAGACCGGACATGCCACAGAAACAACCCGCAGATGATCGCGACGACGACGAACTCCTCGATCAGCTTGCCCGTCAAATTCTCCACCGCGCGGTCGATCAATTGCGAGCGGTCATAGGTGGTGACGATCTCGACGCCGGGGGGAAGGCTCGCTTTCAGTTCCGCGAGCTTGGCCTTGACGGCTTCGATCGTCTGCCGTGCATTCTTGCCCTGACGCAGGATGACGACTCCGCCCGCGACCTCGCCTTCGCCGTTCAGCTCGGCGATGCCGCGGCGCATCTCGGGGCCGATCTGGATCGACGCGACGTCGCCCAAGGTAACGGGGACGCCGGCACCGGCGACCTTGAGCGGGATCGCGCGGAAATCGTCGACGGTGCGCAAGTAACCTGACGCGCGCACCATATATTCGGCTTCGCCCAGCTCGAGGACGGACCCGCCGGCCTCCTGATTGGCGCGGCGAATGGCATCGACGGCCTGAGTGTGCGTGACACCGAATGCGGCGAGCCGCGTCGGGTCGAGCAGCACCTGATATTGCTTCACCATTCCGCCGATGCTCGCCACCTCCGCAACGCCGGGCAGCGTTTTCAGTTCATAACGTAGGAACCAGTCCTGCAAGGATCGGAGCTGCGACAGGTCACGGCGGCCGGTGCGGTCCAACAGCGTGTATTCATAGACCCAGCCGACCCCCGTCGCATCAGGACCCAGCGCGGCCTGCGCGCCTTGGGGAAGCCGTCCCTGCACCTGGCTCAGATACTCCAGCACGCGTGAGCGCGCCCAATAGAGGTCGGTCCCATCCTCGAAGAGGACATAGACGTAGCTGTCGCCGAAGAACGAATAGCCGCGCACGGTTTTCGCGCCAGGCACGGACAGCATCGTCGTGGTGAGCGGATACGTCACCTGGTTCTCGACGATCTGCGGGGCTTGGCCCGGCCAGCTCGTGCGGATGATGACCTGCGTGTCGGACAGGTCGGGGAGCGCATCGACGGGGGTGGCACGCATTGCGAACACCCCGGCCATGGCGAGCGCGATGGCCGCCAGGACGACGAGGAAGCGGTTCGCGACCGACCAGCGGATGATCGCGGCAATCATCGCCCAGCCTCGCGCGTCATGCGGCGCAGCGTTGGACCATCGGCGGGTTGATCAAAGCCGAACCGCACCCGCTCACCCTTGCGATACCCACGCACCAACGCGGGATCGGCGACGCGGAACGTCATTGTCATGGCCGGCCAGCCGATCGCCGGAACGGGCTGATGGGACAGGGTGACGGAACTGCGATCGATCGCCTCGATGCTGCCGACCGTCTCGTAGATCGACGCGGTGGGTTTCACGGCCGGCTTTGTTGCGGGTGACGCTTCGACACCAATCGGACGCGCATCGAGGCCAGCGAGGCTCGCTTCGGAGTCGATCAGGAACTGGCCCGACGCGACAACCTTCTCACCCTCGGTCAGGCCGGCGACTATCTCGGTTTTGCCGCCGCCTTCTGCGCCAGTGCGAACCTCGGCGGGTCGAAAGCGTCCACCCGGCCCTGCCAACATGACGAGTGTGCGCCGGCCGGTCCGGATCACGGCCTCACTCGGAACAAGGAGTGCATCGCGGCTCCCCTGGTCGAGCGCCACGCTGGCGAACATACCGGGGCGCAACCGGCCGGCACGGTTGGGGAGCTCGACGCGGATTGTGAGCGTGCGGCTCGCTGCCTCGGCCTGGGGCAGGATCGCAGCGATGCGGCCCCTGAAGCTTTCGCCCGGGAAAGCCGCCAGCGTGGCGATGACGGGCGTGCCGATCCGCAGGTTTCCTGCGAGGGCCTCAGGGACAGCCGCGTTCAGCCACACGGTGGCGAGGCCGTTCACCTCCGCCAGTGTCTGTCCTTGCGCGACCGTCATCCCCTGTCGGACGCCGAGCGTCTTGATGACGCCCCCCACGGGCGTGCTGATCGTCGTCACACCTTGCGGTCGGCCGCGCCACTCCGCCGATGCAATCGATCCGGCGGGCATCCCGAGAAGCAACAGGCGCTCTCGTGCCGCCCGCGTGAGCCCGGCATCCCCGGTGCGGCGCACGGCGAGATACTCCGCCTGCGCGCCCGCCCATTCGGGCACAAGGATATCGGCGAGCGGGGCGCCTGCCGGCACGACATCGCCTGGCGCGCGCGCATAGACGCGCTGAACGAAGCCGCCGCTGCGTGCCTGCACGACCGCAACGTTGCGGTCATTGAACTCGATGCTGCCGGTTGCCGAGGCCGAGTTTGACAACGATCCGCGTTCGACCGTGACGATCCGCGCGCCGAGCCGCTGGAGGCTGGCCGGATCGATCGCTACGCCCGGTGCGGCGCTACCGCCTGCGCCCTCGTCGGCATAGCGGGGGATCAGTTTCATCCTCATCGACGAGAGACCCGGGCCGTCGTGCCGCTCCCCCGGGATCATCGGATCATACCAGTAGAGGATCTTCTTCTGCGGGGCTGGGGATGCCGTTTGATCGGCAGCCGAAGACGTGCCAAGTTTCGCGAGCCCGAAGCCCACGCCCCCTGCGACCAGCACCAGCGCGCTTACCGCGGTGACAAGGCGGGCGCGGGTAATGGTAGTGTCGCTCATCGATCGGCGCTCCCGAAGGTAATGGTGAGGCGGACAGAGTCTGCGGCGACGAGCGCCTCACGGTCGAGCACGGTCAGCTCGGCGTCGGCGAGCGCGGTCTTGGCTTCGATGGCATCCGCAAGACTCGCGCGACCGGCAGAGTAGCTCGCTATCTCCAGATCGGCTCGCTTCCGAGCGAGCGGAAGGAGCACGTCGCGCGCGCGCTGCCATTGGCTGTGATGCATTTGGTGGTCCGCCAGCGCGGCCTCCAGATCGGCTGCCAATGTGCGCCGGGTTTCTTCGCGCGCGGCCTCGGCCTGCGCCTGTGCGGATTTGCGGGCTTCGATGCGCGGGTTCTGACGCGATCGAGCGAACAGCGGCAGGCTCATCGAAACTCCCGCCGACACCATGTCGCCATACCGGGGGTCACGGCGTTGATAAGCTACCTCTACCCCCCAATCGGGTCGCTTCTCCGCTCGCGCCGCATCCACGTCGGCCTGGGCGCGCTGAATACCGGCCTCGGCGAGAACCATGTCGGAGTGAAGGCTGAGCGCGTCCCGCAGCCGCGCCGGAGCCAGATCGATCGCGGGCATATCGCCGGCAATCTCGGGCGCCGATACGCCGGTCCAGCGAGCCAGCATCGCGCGGGCGCGCGCAACGGCGGCCATCAACTCGTCGCGGCGGTCGTCGAGTGCCGCGATCTCCTGATCGGTCGTCAGTGTCTGACCAGGGCGGACCGAACCGGTCGTCACGGCGGCCCGCGCAGCGGAAGGGAGAGATCGAAGGAATAGCAGAACGGTGTCGAGGGCAGCTAGTCGACGCTCGGCATAAGCAAGGTCGATCCATGCCTGCCCCGCTCCCAATCGCACCTCCCGGAGCTTGGTCGCTTGCGATGCTTCTGCCGTTGCGATCACGGCGCGTGCCTGCGCTTGCGCGGCATGACGCTTGGCAAGGTTGGGTAGGTCCTGTTGGAAACCGACACGCCCCATCGTCATGTCGTCTCTGGATAGGGAGAAGGCGGGTGGCCCAGAGACAGGATAATTCTCGATTCCGATCGACACACGGGGGTCCGGAAGGCTTCCCGCCGCACGTGCATCGGCTTGGGCGGCGCTGACCCCCGCGCGACCGGCAACCGCTCCCGGGGCGTTGGCAACCGCATCGCGCAGCGCTTGGTCATAGGTAAGTGTCTGCGCGTGCGCGGCGCTCGTCGTGAGCGCGGCGACCGCGAGCATCATGGATGCGCGCATCCCTCTAGTCCCTTCATGTCATAATGATGGCCGGGCTCCAAATGGTTGATCGGAGCCCGGCACCTGTTCAGGCTCGCCAGCTTAAGTTGACTGGCCGCCCTTCATTGACATGCAGGCGTCGCGACCGCGTTCCATCATCGGGCACACGCAGGCGCTCGACTGGGGAACGTCCGTAACCCATACGCGACGTGGGGCTTGAAGCGGCGCCCGCGGGCCCGGCTGGTAATTGGAACGCCACTCCCAATGACCATTGCTTTTATTTTCAGATGTGGCCGCCGTCGCTGCCGACGCGGCGAGGCTAGCGGCAAATACCGCCAAGATGAACGTTTTCATGTCACTTTCCAATTTGATCGAGATTTAAAATCGGCAGAGCCGCAACCGGCGAACGGCTGCAGCCTGACACGGCTTGACTCGATCAAACGGTAGGCGGTTCGGGCTCGGGAGCGACGTTGAGGCCGGCAAGTGCCCGGCTGGCAGGCCAGATAACGATTTGAGATGCGATCGAGCGCTTCAGCACTCTTGCCGGCTCCTCAAACGTCATGGGAACAACGCATCCCATTTGGGCGATACACGCCAGCGTCAGTCCTTTGCATGGGTGTTCCGATGACGGATCCGGGGTCGCCATACCCGCGCAATCCATGCGGGATGGGGTGACATGGCTCATCGCCATCTTGGGTGAGAGCGATGGGCCGGCCGCATACGCAATTCCTTGGCCCAAAAGGCCAAGCAACGCTCCAACAAGAAGCAAGAGAGAAAGACGAGCTTTCAACACCCGGATACTATCCCAATTGTCAACGCCGAGGTCAATACGGGTGGTTTGCCGGGTGCCGTAGTGCCGGCATGAAGCGCCGGGGAAGATTTGCCGCTCACAAGACAACCTGTCGTTTAGGCGCCGTGGCTAGCAAAGACACGCCGGCCAGCGGCACCGAACGCAATGACGTCATAGGGCTGGGTTCTCATGCCGGGCACCTCCATGCCCGGTGAGCCCATCGGCATTCCGGCCACGGCCAAGCCGCGCACGCCTTTAGGATGCTGGGCCAGCGCGCGCTTCATGTCCGCGATCGGGACATGTCCCTCAAACGCCATGCCGTCGATGATCGCGGTATGGCAGGACGCGAGGTCAGCGGGCAGGCCGATCTTACGCTGCAGCACCTCACGGCGATCATCGTCGATGATCTGGACCTTGCGGCCGAACTGCTGACGCACCTGCGCCGCCCATTTCTCGCAACAGCCGCAACCCGGATCGCGGTGCATGGCGATGTCGGCCGCGGCCGATGCGACCGCTGGGATGGTCATTAGCAAGGCGGCGACGGCGCCACGAACACCATTCTTCATCATCAGCTCCTAAAAGGAAATCCCCGCCCTGCCGGGGGGTAGGGGGATCGACAGGGCGGGGCAGCGCTCCCTTATTGCGGGCGCTTGCCGTGCTTGCTGAGCCACGCCTGCAGCTCGGCAATATCCTTTTCCTGTTTCGTGATCGTCATCTGCGCCATGCGCTTGGTCTCGGCGTCGCGCGCGTCACGCACCGCAACGCGCGACATGGCGATGGCGCCTCGGTGATGCTCGATCATCTTGCGCGTCCACATTTCGGCCGCGTCGCCCTGCTTGGCCGCCATCATCTTCTGATGCATGTCCATCTCGGCCTGGCCGTAGGGATTGCCGGCCATCATGCCCGCCATGTCGTCGTGGTTCATGCCGGCCATCTGACCGTGGTTCATGCCCTGCATTCCGCCGCTCTGCTGCGCGAGGGCGGGCGTGGCGAGCAGCGCCAAAGCTGCGAATGTTGGTGCGAAGCGCATTATTGATCTCCCTGGGTTCTAAGACTTCTACGCGTGCGAGGCGGCTATCCCTCACCCGGGGTGCTAGAACGCGCGAGAAATTGTCAGGAAACAGGACTTTATTTCCGAGGGCTACGCTCCTGAGCCGCGTATATTATGCCTCGATCACGATGTTGCGACGCCGCGTTTTGGGCCATCGCATGTAGAGAAGCACTGCCCCCCCTAACCAAAGCGCAAGCCCACCGATCGCGAAGGCGAGCAGCCAGGGCGTGTTGAAGTTCTCGTGATTCGTCCAATCCATGATGTGAAGGCCCCAGAAGAAGTCGTAGAGCCGCCAAGTGCCGGTTCGGACAGCCGAGATCCGACCGGTGTCGGCCGCGACAAAGACGCGGGTGGAATCGAGGTCGGCGAACGCGACGCGCCAGGCGGGGAGCGTGCCGCGATATTCGGGGCTGGCGCGCTCGATCCGCTCTACCTTCGCCGCTGGTCGAGCACCGCCACGCCATGCCAAACGCGCGATCTCCTCGGCCTCACGAGCCGTTGGTGCTGGCAGCGCTTGGCCCGTCGCGGCGTCGAACAGGCGCGTTCCCTTGGCTGTCGCGACCTCGGCGACCGGGCGGCCAAGCCACATGCGATAGGTGATGGCCTCGATGGGCGCATCTGCTGCGCCTACGATCGCCGATGGTGGGGCGAACGTGCTGCCGCGGGGAAGGGGCGCCGCGGCTTTGCGGTCAACGAGGTGATCGCCATGCACCCGATCGATCGGCAGGAAGCTCATCAGGGCGCCGCTTGCGAACCATAGCAGGAGCTGCGCGCCGATGATGATCGCGAGCCATTTGTGCGTGCGGCTCGCGAGTAGATGCAGCCTCAGTTTCGCGCTTTTCAGAACCACTCCTCCCTCAACCTCGTCGCCGGGGTCACTTCATACCCGGCATGTCCTTCATCATCTCGTCGTGATCGGCCGGGGCGCTCGCGACCAGTGCCTTATACTGTTCGGGCGTCATGCCGGGGAGCTTGCGGACGAACGCGACCATATTCCAAATTAGGGGGTCGGGATGCGTCTTGCCCCATGCCGGCATGGCGCTGAGCTTCACCCCGTGCTTGATGATCCAGAATTGCTGGGCGGGGGTGAGATCTTGAGCGCGCGCGAGTTCCGGCGCCTGTGGATAGAGGCCCTGGCTCATCTCGGATTTCTCGACGCCGGGGCCGAGATGGCAACCGGAACACATTTCTCCGTAAAGGCCCGCGCCGACTGACACGCGCTGCGCCGATGCCAGATCGGCCGGGGGTGTTATGCCGCGCGCGCGTGCCTCAATCGACCGATCGCGCAGGCGTTCGAGCATTGAATAGACCGCCGGCGTGTGCGGTTCGTCGGCCGCGATGTTATACACGCCAAGGTAGATAAACGCGGCTGCGCCCAGCGCCAGGACGATCGCCAGGGCGCCTACGAACGGCAGGCTCGGGAAGTGCTGCCTTATCGAGCGCCTGCCGTCTTGAGCCATCTGTTCCTCCATCGATCAGAACCAGACACGAACGCCGGCGACGATGCTCTTGGACGTTGCGCGATCCCCATCGGCGCGCGCGTAGCGGGCGGTGTCGCCGAAGCGGCGATCCCATGACACGCCGACATAGGGGGCGAACTCGCGCCGGATCTCATAACGCAGCCGCAATCCAAGCTCGGCGTTGGATAGGCCCGATCCGATCCGGTTTTCCGGCACGTCCTGCGCAGCGAAATTGAGCTCGGCGCGCGGTTGCAGGATCAGCCGCTGGGTGATGCGCTGGTCGTAATAGCCCTCAAGCCGCCCTAGCAGGTCGCCCTTGTTGGACAGGAATACCGCGCCCTCTAGCTCGAAGAAGCCCGGTGCCAGCCCCTCCAGCCCGACGGTCGCATAGGTGCGTTTCGGGGACGGCCCCAAATCCTGGCGGACACCCGCTTGTAGATTGAAATAAGGGCCAATGGTCCGGCTATAGAGCGCCTGCACCTCGGCGCTCTCGATGCCCTCGCGGAAGGCTCCCTCGCCCTCAGACTTGATGAAGAGGCGGTTGATGTCACCCCCGAACCACGCCTCGCCATCCCAGCGATAGCCGTCACGACCGTTGCGGAATTGATACTCAGCGAGGTTCAATAGCACCTGGCTGAAGTTTTGACCGCCGTGATGCTGCTGAAGGTGATGGCGACCCATCGCCATCGCGTCCGCGCCGTAAACGCTGTCGGCCGCATGGTCGGTCGGCAGGGGCGGGGCGGGGGCGTTTCCTGCGGGAAGCGCGGTGCCAGTCTGCTGCACCCCATCGGCCGCCATGCCTGGCATTCCGGCCATTCCCGACATGCCCTGCATGTCGTGGCCGCTGTGCTGGTCGGCTGGCATGGTCATCCCCGGCATCGCCGAATGGTCCATGCCCTGCATCGGCTGCTGGGAGCCCTGAGGGACCGTTTGGCCGTTTCCGGGCATCTGCATCCCCGGCATGGCTTCCATGCCCTGCTGTGAGCCCTGCGGAGCCGCATGGTCCATGCCGGGCATAGACGAGTGATCCATGCCCGGCATGGTCCCGTGATCCATACCATTCATGCCGGCCGTTGGCGCGGCGCGGCGTTTCGTCGTCGAAGCTGATGGTCGCCTCGCAGGAGCTGACCTAGTCTTGGCCGGCTTGCCTTTGGCCGTGGGCTTCACCACCGGCTTCTTTTTCGCAGGCATCGGCATGGTCATGCCCGGCATTGCCGAATGATCCATGCCCTGCATCGACTGAGCGGCGACAGGACCGGCGATGCCGAGCATGGTGGCGGCGGCGAGCGCCGCGGTCAGCCGGTTCATGCCGCCTCTCCCGCGAACGGGCGAACGGTGACGACGCGCATCATGCCTGCGGTCATGTGGTAGAGATTGTGACAGTGGAACGCCCAATCGCCGGGTGCATCGGCGGTCAGATCAAAGGTCATCTTGCCTCCAGGCGGCACGTTGACGGTGTGCTTGCGCGGCGCATGATTGCCGTGCCCCGTCACCAGCTCGAAGAAATGGCCGTGGAGATGGATGGGGTGCGGCATCATCGTATCGTTGACCAACGTCACCCGCGCCCGCTCGCCTTTGCGGAACGGGATGGGGTCGGCGGGATCGCTCAGCTTCTGCCCGTCGAAGCCCCACATGTAGCGCTCCATGTTACCGGTCAGATGGATCTCGAACTGACGCGACGGCGCGCGCACGTCGGGGTTGGGCGCGAGCGAAACGAGGTCGCGATAGGTGAGGACGCGGTGATCCAGGCCCTCCAGACCCTGGGGCGGTTCACCGCTACGGTCCTTCGGCATCGGGGAGATGGTCTGCACGCCCGGCCCCATCTTCACGCCCGGCGCATTCTTCGGGTCGCGCATGTTCATGTTCATGCCGCCACCCGACCCGTGGTCCATCCCGGCCATGCCGCCAGCCTGGCCCGATCCGCCCGACATGGCACTATGGTCCATGCCGGCCATGCCAGCACCGCCCGCTGCCATTTGGCTATGGTCCATCCCGGGCATTACAGCGCCGCCCATCTGGCTGTGGTCCATGCCCGACATGCCGGACATGCCCGCCATCGCTGCGCCTGCCGCGACCGTCCCGTGATCGGTCGGCCCCTTCCAGCCCGTCAGCTTCCAAAGATTGCGCGAGGCGTTCTGCATCAAGGTGGGGTCCGGCCCGCGCGTGGCGACCGGGCTCTCGTCCTTCATGCCGGACATGCCCTGCATCCCGCCCATGCTCCCCATGTCCATGCCCATATCGGTCATGGTCAGCAGCGTGCGCGGACGAAGCGGCGGGACCGGGGCGACCATCCCCTCACGCGGGGCGAGCGTCGCCCGGCCCATGCCGGAGCGATCGATAGCCTCGGAGACGAAGCTGTAGGCCCGGTCCTCGGGCGTCACGATCACGTCGAACGTCTCGGCAACGCCGATCTGGAACTCGTCGATCTTCACCGGACGGACATTCTGCCCATCGGCCTGCACGACGGTCATCGGCAGGTCGGGGATGCGGACGTTGAAGTTGGTCTGCGCCGCGGCGTTGATGATCCGCAAGCGGACCCGCTCGCCCGGCTTGAACAGCCCCGTCCAGTTGTCATACGGCCCGTAGCCGTTGACCAGGAAGGTATAGGTCGAGCCGGTGACGTCGGCGATGTCGGCGGGGTCCATTCGCATCTTTCCCCACTCGATCCGGTCCTTGAGCGGCATTTCCCGACCCGCGAGCAAGCCCGCGAGGGTCGGCCGCTGATAGTTGAAATAGGCGCCGCCCATCTGCTTCAGCTTCCGGAAAATCTGCTCGCCGGTCATCTGGCTGTGGTCGGACAGCACGATCACATGCTCGCGGTCGAACGCGATCGGATCGGCACCGGCCGGGTCGATCACGATCGGCCCGTAAAGTCCGCCCTGCTCCTGCTCGCCGGAATGGCTGTGATACCAGTAGGTGCCCGACTGGATGATCGGGAACTCGTAGATGAAGGTCGAGCGCGCCTTGATGCCGGGGAAGCTGATGCCGGGCACGCCGTCCATCGCGAACGGCACGAGCAGCCCATGCCAGTGGATCGAACTGTCCTCGTCGAGATTGTTGGTGACGGAGAGGCGGACCTTTTGCCCCTCCTTCAAGCGAATGAGAGGGGCCGGCACCGTGCCGTTGACGCCGATTGCGGGCGTCGACTTGCCGTCGACGGGAAGTCTGAAACTGTCGATCGTCAGCGCGATGTCAGTGCCCGAGACGGTCGGCAGCGGTTTGACGATCCCGCCCGAGACAGGCTGCGCCCACGCGGGCATATAGGCGGTCAGCGCCATGCCACCGCCAGCAAGGGCGGCGCCGCGAAGCATCTGGCGGCGATCGATAGTGCGGCTCATACGGTCCTCAAGGCTCTCGAACGGGAGTGTCCCTCTAGCCTTGATACGCAGCTCAGGGCGCTATCCCTCAGCGCCCGCCCAATCGCTCCAGCAACTTCGATCGCGCGCGATAGAGGCGGGTTTCTACCGCCTTTTCGCTGATCGACAACACTGCCGCGGTTTCAGCCTGGCTCAACCCCTCGATCGTGCGCAGCACCAAGGATTCCTTCAATGCGGTCGGCAAGCCCGCAATGGCGCGCGTCACGCGGTCGAGTTCCTGTCGGTCGCCCGTCGCGTCGTCGATCGCCACCTGGTCGTCTGCAATGGCTTCGGCTTCCGCGCCGATCGGTGCGGCGAACGCCAGAAAGCGCCGCACGGTGCGCTTGCGCCCCCAATCGCGGCACTTGTTGATCGCGATCGTCGATAGCCACGCGCGCATCGATCGATCGCCGTCGTAGCGGGGCAGGGCCTGATGCGCCGCGACGAAGGTCTCCTGCAGAAGGTCCAGCGCCTCGTCGGCCTCGCCGACGCACGCGCGCACCATGCGGAAGATTGACTGCCGATGGCGGCGCATGATCTCGGCGAAGGCGGCTTCGCGCCCGGCGATGCTGAGGGTCGCCAGCTCGCCGTCCGTAAGCGTGGTCCAGTCGAGGCTCACGCGCCGAACCTCAACGTGCGTCGTCGGTGAGCGCCTTCACCACGGCCTGATCGAACTGGCCGGTCTGATTGGGCCGCAAGAGCTGGCGCATGGCGAAGATGTGCGCCAGCGTCGCTTTCTGGAGCTCGCCCATGACGGCGTGGCTCTGGTCGACCGCTGCGGCGACGCGCGGCCCGTTGCCATGCTCGGCCTCGATCGCTTCAGCGAGCCGGGCATTGTTCGCCCGCAATTCCAGCTCGAATGCGCGCCGCTGCACGGCGAAACGCTGCTCCAGCACTTCAAGTCGCGCTTCCTGGTTGGCGTCCAGCGCCAGCTTATGATGCAGCACGTCGTGCAGCTCCGAGCCGGGCTGGGCACGTGGCGGAAGTAGCGCCCGCCCCACGAACACACCGATGATCGCGGCGATGAAGCACGCGACAATGCCAAGCAGAAGGCGGATGCGGCCGCTCATTGCACGCCGACGAGCAGCGTGGAGGGCGCGAGCGGCGACACCGGCCCCAAGGGCGATAGCGAAGCCGCGCTGGCTTCCTTCGCGGGCACACCGGCACCGAAGATGCCCATGACGAGCGCCGCAGCGATCGTCATTGCCCCAACGCCTAAGCCGGCGCGCGCCGCTGGACGTGCGGCGACCCGCGCCAGCACGCGATCTTCCATGCCATCAAGGCTCGCGGGCACGGGTGCTTGCGCCAGCCTCATCAATACTGCGTCGAGGTCCATGTCGTTCACTCCACCCCTCTAGCATGGATTACGCAAGCGACGCGCCCATCCCTCAAATCCATCCGTGAGGGGTGGTCGATCGGGGCGCGTAATGAAGGACAGGAACCCTCCTGTCGAAAGGCCCCCTATGCGCCGCCTATCCGTTCTGACTGCTGCTGCCGCTCTCGTCATGTTCGCCGGAACGGCGAACGCCCATCCTAAGCTGGTGTCGGCATCGCCGGCCGCCAATGCGACGGTCGCGAAGCCCGCTCGTATCGAACTTCATTTCAGCGAGAAGCTGATGCCAGCCTTCTCCAAGGCCGATCTCACGATGGCAGCGATGCCCGGCATGGCAGCCATGAAGATGGCCAGCGCCTCCGCGCTCTCGTCCGATGGCCGGACCCTCGTCATCACCCCGAAATCGCCGCTCCCATCGGGTCGGTATAGCGTCGCGTGGAATGTCGTCTCGACCGACACCCACAAGGTCGCAGGAACCTACGTCTTCGCGGTGAAGTGAGGCGATGGGGGACTGGTCGCTTATCGGCGTCCGCTTCGCGCTCTACGTGACGCTGGCTGCGCTGTTCGGCCTTGCCGCATTCAGCCTTTATGGGCTGCGGGCGCGCGAGCGCGGCGACGCGCTCGCGCTGCGTCCCTGGTTCATCGCCAGCGCTGGCCTGAGCCTGTTGTTTTCAGGCGCCTGGGTCGTGCTGATGGCCTCCTCAATGGCCGGAACGCCGGCCTGGCCGATCGACCGTGAAGCAGTCGGCGCGCTGCTCACCGGCTCTGCGATCGGAGCAGCATGGAAGCTGCGCATGGTCATGGTGGCCCTCGCGGCGCTGGCAGCGCTGGTCGCGGGCGGGCGCGGCATCTGGCTGAGCATCGTCGCGCTCTGCTCGGCCGTGGCACTCGCAACGCTGGCGTGGACCGGACACGGCGCGATGGACGAAGCCGTGATGGGCTGGGTCCACCTCATCGTCGACATTCTCCATCTGATCGCCTCGGGCGCTTGGGTTGGCGCACTACTGGGGCTGCTCCTGCTCGTCTCCCGACCCGCGGCGCGCGTAGACGCGGCGCATCTGGGGCTGACGCACCGCGCGCTGCACGGGTTCGGCGCGATCGGGACGGTTGTGGTCGGCACGATCCTCGTCACCGGCCTGGTCAACGGCTGGATGCTGGTCGGGATCGGCAACCTCGCCACGCTTCCTGCGACGCTCTATGGTCAGCTCCTGATCGCAAAGCTGGCGCTGTTCGTCGCCATGCTAGGGCTCGCCTCGCTCAACCGCTTCCGGCTCACGCCGGCATTCGAGCGGTCGATCGCAGCGGACGATCACAAGGGCGCCCTCGGCGCGCTGCGGACAAGTCTGGCGATCGAAACCGCCTGTGTCATCGCGGTTCTCGGGCTGATCGCCTGGCTCGGGACGCTCGCGCCGCCTGCATCGGCGATGTGATGCGCGGCCGGGGAGCCCTCGCGGTCCCCGGCCGTTCACGGGGCCGCGCCTGATGGATCAGTCGATCCTGCTCGACGAGACGGGGAGGATGCTGGCCGTGGCCGGCCTGATCTGCGTGGTGCTGCTCGTGCCGATGATGATCGTCGGGCTGATAATCAGCATCATCCAGGCGGCGACGTCGATTAGCGAACAGACGCTGAGCTTCGTGCCTAAGCTGATCGCGCTAGGCGTATGTTTGGTGATTTTCGGGAGCGCAGCGACCGAGCTCCTGACCAAGTTCACGGCCGAGCTGTTCGCTGTGATCGCGAGCATGGGCCGTTGATATGCAGATAGCTGCGCGGGCGGGCGACCGCCCGCGCAAGCCCCGCTATGCCGCCATCCGATCGCAGGAATCGGCGCACTTCCGGCACGCTGCCACGCAATCCTCCATGCCGCCCAGGGCCTCGCAGCTCGCTGCGCAAGCCCGGCAGATCTCGGCACACTCGCGGCAGATATGCTGATGGTGGGCGGACTTGCGCGCCATGAAGTCGATCGCAACCGCGCAAATTTGCGCGCAGTCGGCCATGATCTTCATATGCTCGGGCGCGGCGTGCTGGCCGCCCATTTCGAGGCAATGGTTCATCGCCATGTGAAGACAGGTCACATGGCATTCGTGGCAGGCGTCCATGCACGCCTTCATGCCGGGGTCGATCTGGTGCATCGCATTATCTCCGTATGAGCCCCCGCCTGTTCCTAGATACGCGCGCCGCGCGATCACCCCTTGCCGCGATCTCCGTCGTTCGCGGCAAGTTACATGGCCCACCGACCGAACAGCGTCGCAACGATGATGCCCGCGCCAAGCATGATGAGCGTCAACACTGTCATCGCGGCGATCTGAGGTCCGGTCACGCGCGCGCCGGCCGCCATGCCGCTCATCCCTGCCATTGCGTCGTGTCCCATGTCCGGCATCGGCGTGGCCGATTGCCGGTCCGCGCCGACTTCGTGTCCGCCATGCCCCAGCGCGCGCACCGTGCCCATGCCGTGCTTCAAGCGCACGCCAACCAGCCAAAGGTTGATCGGATAGGCGACTGCGAACCCGACGAGTGTCGCCAGCGACATGACGCCCCAAAAGCGGAGCGAGCTGGCGTGCATCGCGGCCATGTCGCGGCTCATCAACACCACCATCGTCGGGATCATGCCGGCCATGACGGCATTCATCGACAGCCATTCGGGGATGAACGACATGCGAAGCGCGCCCCAATAGGAACCGCCCGCCATGTCGCGCATGAAAAGCGCCTGGAAAATCAGCAGTCCGAACGCGAAGCCGAACACATATTCCGCGATCACGTCCTGCCACATCGGCAGGCCGAGCGCCGTGGTGATCGCGGCTGCGGCGATGACGCCGGTTGCATCGCCCGCCATGCAATGGATGGCCGAGCCGAACGCCTGCTTCCAGAGCGGTCGAACGAAATCCTCGTGCCGCTCGTTCGCCGGCTCCTGGCAGGACAGGACATAGGCCGCGGCCATGATCGGGCCACCATAGAGCGTGACCAACAGCCACCCCCATTTCATCACGCGCAGCTCGGGGTTGCGGGTGAAGGCATCCCACGCGACGTAAGCGACCGAAAGGGCGGTCAGCACGAACCACCCGATCAGCACGGCGTCGAGCCAGGGGGCCGGGGATGGCATCGTCACGGCAGCACTCCTCTACATGCTAGAGGATACGCGGCTCTCCGGATCATCCCTTGCGCGGAGCGGGCTAGGCGAGCTTGCTGGAAACGGCCTTGATCGCTTTCAGTCCCGATCCGAACCGCGCGATGGCCTCCCGGTTCTTCTCCAGCTCGCCATAGGGCAGGTAGGATATGTCGAGGTCGGCTACGCGGCTGAACGCGGGCCGCTGCAACTGCGCGCGAACGTCCGTCTCGCGCGCGTCGGGCGCGACAAGGAACAGCCCCGCGGTCGCGTGAAGGTCGCCACCGCTCAAGGCCAGGTCGAGCATCCTGACGATGCCCGAATAGATCGAGGTCGAATGCTCCACCTCGAACGCCGCGGCGACATGATCGCCGGCCTTCTCAAGCCACAGCACGTCGATCAGCCGGATCGAGTCAGCGCCCTTCGACGTCGCGATCGTGTCGGGCAGGCGCTCAAGGCATCCTGCGCCCAAGGGTGATCCGTCGAAGGCGCGGCTGCGGTCGTTCGCGGCGATCCATACGTCATAGCCGAGCGCCAACCCTAGATCGCGAAGCCATGCCTGGATTTCGGTATGGGTGCGCTCGTTCTCGCCCTCGCGCTGAGCGGCCTTGCTGAGCGTGCGCGCTTCCTCGCGCGCCGCCTCAAGCCGCTGCCCCCAGCTCGCCAGCGTCGCGCCGCTCACGTCGAGGGGCGGAGCCGGATAGCGATCGGAGCCGATGTCGAACAACAGACCGCCGATCGCGCCTAAATCATTCGATAGCAGCTCGCGGAAGCGGTCGTTGAGATCGAGGATGCCGGTCCGCATCGCCAGAAAATGCTCCCAGCTCCCGAGCTTCACATTCGCCCCCGTCAGCGCGTTGTAGCCCTTAACGATTGCGGTGTTGAAGGGCGGCACCAGCGTCGGGTGAAGGAAGTAGAGGAGGTTGGCGACCGCCGGACCCAGCCCCTTGATCTTCAAACGGTCGATCGCGTGGATATGGCTGATGATCTCCTCGGCCGTGTCGCAACAGGAACAGGCGTCGAGCAAGCGGCCGAACGCGCGCTGATTGTCGGGGCTCTCGTAAATGTCGGGGATGCGGAGCTTCGGCTTCCAGAGGAACGCATGGTCCGCGCCCTTGAAGATTTGCCGCTGCTCGGCGACGGAATGGACGACGGTTTCGAGCGACGATCCGCGGTAGGCGACGCCGAACGTGCCGCGCTCGATCTCGCCGACAACCTGGGTGATGCCGCGCCGGATTGATCGGAAGTTCTTCAACCGCTCGTCCCAAAGAAACCAGCTCCGATAGGTCGCGCCCTGATCGTCACGCCAGCGGGCAATTAAGCGGCGCACCAGGCCGTCATGGTCGGTGCCAGTAGAAAGACTGTCGATCTGCGCTGCCATATGTCCCCGATTGCCCCCGGCCCGCGTTTGGCGAGCTAGTAATAGACCTAAGCTGCGGCCCTTATGGCGTCGAGGGTGTAGAGCTGGCCCCCGCAATATGAGGGCAACGCCGCTCCCGCGCGTAGATTCAACATACACGCCAGCGGTGCCGACAGGGCCTTGACCCTAACACGGTGTCATACCCTACATGCTCTCGGGTCGAAGGAGTCTTGCCATGAACGACCCTCATTCCCATTCCCAAGCCGGGGGTTGCGGCTGTTCGAAGCCTGCGCCTGAATCGGTCTCCACGCCCTCATCCTGTTGCGGGGGCGGCTCGGCCGCTCCCGCAAAGATCGAGCACGAACATCATCACACCGAAGCGGGCGGCTGCTGCTCGGGCAGTAAGGACAACGATGCCGCAGCAGCAGTGATCGACGCGGTGTGCGGCATGACGGTCGATCCCGCAAAAACGACACACCATGCCGAGCACGCTGGTCATGCCTATCATTTCTGTAGCGCAGGGTGCCGGAGCAAGTTTGTCGCCAATCCTGACGCCTATCTGAGCGATAAGCCGAAACCGGAGCCGATGGCGACGCCGGGGGCGATGTGGACGTGCCCGATGCACCCGCAAATTCGCCAGGAAGGGCCGGGAACTTGCCCAATCTGCGGCATGGCGCTCGAACCCGAAGAACCGTCGCTCGACGATACTCCCAACCCTGAGCTGGTCGACTTCACGCGCCGACTGTGGGTGGCGGGCGCGCTCACGATCCCGCTGCTCGTCGTCTCGATGTTCGCGGAAATGTTAGGCCTGCATGTGGTTAGCCCTGCGGCCTCGCCTTGGGTCCAGCTCGCACTCACCGCGCCGATCGTGCTGTGGGCGGGCTGGCCGTTTTTCGAGCGGGGGTGGACATCGCTTCGTACCCGCCATCTCAATATGTTCACACTGATCGCGATCGGCGTAGGTGCCGCCTTCCTCTATAGCGTGGTCGCGACGCTCGCGCCGGGCATCTTCCCAGCGACCTTCCGCACGCATGGGAGCATGGTTCCCGTCTATTACGAGGCGGCCGGCGTCGTGGTGACACTGGTGCTGCTCGGGCAAGTGCTCGAACTGCGCGCTAGGGCGGCGACAGGGCGCGCGATCCGCGCTCTCATGGATCTCGCCCCCAAGACGGCGCGACGCTTGCAGCCTGACGGTTCTGAAGAAGAAGTCGGGCTTGCCGACGTGGCAACCGGTGACCGGCTGCGGGTCCGCCCCGGTGAAGCCATCCCGGTCGATGGCGTCGTGGTCGAGGGTCGTTCGTCGGTCGACGAAGCCATGCTCACCGGCGAACCCGCGCCGGTCCTCAAGGAAGTCGAGGCGATCGTTACCGGGGGCACCGTCAACGGGACGGGCAGCCTGGTGATGGAAGCCCGCGCGGTTGGTTCGGACACGATGCTCGCGCGTATCGTCCGCATGGTCGCGGAAGCGCAGCGAAGCCGCGCCCCGATACAGGCGGTCGCCGATCGGGTTTCAGGATGGTTCGTGCCGCTCGTCGTGCTGATCTCGATTGCGACCTTCATCACTTGGTCGCTGGTCGGCCCTGAGCCGCGCATGGGCCATGCCCTGCTTAACGCCATCGCAGTGCTGGTGATCGCCTGCCCGTGCGCGCTCGGGCTCGCCACGCCCATGTCGATCATGGTCGGCACGGGACGCGGCGCTCAGGCCGGCGTGCTGGTGAAGAACGCGGAAGCCTTACAGGGGCTGGAAAAGGTCGATACCCTTGTCATCGACAAGACGGGTACGCTCACGGAAGGCAAGCCCAAGCTGATCGCGGTCGAGACGGTCAGCGCGGTCGGAGAGAACGACATGCTCGCGCTTGCCGCGGCCGTCGAAGGCCAATCCGAACATCCGCTCGCGCACGCAATCGTCGTTGCCGCCAAAGAACGAGGATTGCAGCTCGGCACAGTCGCGGACTTTGCCTCGCAAACCGGGCTGGGTGTCAGCGCCACGGTGGGCGGCCGCTCGGTCGTGATTGGCAATGCGGTGCAAATGAGCCGGATCGGCGCTGATCTCAAGCCGGTCGACGCCGCGGCCGATCGTCACCGTGGCGAAGGCGCGGGCATCATCCTCGTCGCGATCGACGGGGCGCTCGCCGGTCTGCTCGCAGTCGCCGATCCGGTGCGCGCATCGGCGCGCGACGCTATTGCCGCGCTTCGCAAGGAGGGCCTGCGGGTCGTCATGCTCACCGGCGACAATCGTGGGACGGCCGATGCTGTCGCGCGCGCCGTGGGCGGTCTTGATGACGTGCGCGCCGATCTGCTGCCGGAAGACAAGGCGCGTATCATCGGCGAGCTGAAAGCGAGCGGCGCAAGGGTCGCAATGGCGGGCGATGGGATCAACGACGCCCCGGCGCTCGCCGCCGCGGATGTCGGCTTGGCGATGGGAACGGGAACAGACGTGGCGATCGAAAGCGCCGGCATGACGCTCACGCGCGGCGATCTCTCGGCGATCGTGCGCGCCCGCAAGCTCGCTCGCGCGACGATGCGAAATATCCGCCAAAACCTGTTCTTCTCGTTCTTGTTCAACGGAATCGGCGTGCCGGTTGCGGCCGGCGTGCTTTACCCGGTTGCCGGTATCCTGCTGTCGCCGATGCTGGCCGGTGCAGCGATGGCGCTCTCGTCCTTCACCGTGGTCCTGAACGCACTGCGGCTCAACGCGGTAAAGCTGTGAACATCGGAGCGGCGTCGGACGCCAGCGGCGTCTCCCAACGCATGATCCGCCACTATGAAAAGATTGGTTTGGTGCCCGCGCCGCCACGGCGCGGGAACTACCGGGACTACGCCGACGCTGACGTTCATCGGCTGCGATTTATCGCCAACGCGCGCGACCTGGGGTTCCCGATCGAGGAAATCCGCACGCTGCTGGGGCTGTGGTCGGATCGCGATCGGTCGAGCGCGGAAGTGAAGACGCTGGCGGAAGCCCGCGCTGCCGAACTGGGCCGCAAGGTCCGCGTCTTGGACGCCATGCGCCGCTCGCTTACCGGGCTCGCCCAAGCCTGTCATGGCGATGATCGGCCTGATTGTCCGATCATCGAACGCTTGGCTGAATAACTTGCGCGGCTAACTTTTACTCCACTTGAGCGTGATCGTGCGTCGCACCGTTTCACGCGTTTCGCGCTGCGGCTTTGCCGCACCCCTCGATCGCCGCGCGGTTGGCCGTCACGATCCTGTCGGCCCCGACGATGGCGCGGAACGCGGTGGGACTGGCGCTCTGGATCATACGCTGCCCGGCTTCCCAGCGGGGCAAGTCGAGCGTCCGCGCCGCCATGCGCTCGGGCCATTGCCAGCTCGCCGGTGCGATCTCGCGCGCGACCAGGCCCGGCACGATCGCCCATGCGAGGATGCCGGCCGCCACCCCACCCAGGGCAAACCATAGCTGCCGATTCTTCTGGTCGGCGCGTGTCCATGCGGACCCGGCGATGGCGCGAAGATCGGCCATGATGCGGGCCTTGTCCTCGCCCGCCTTGGCGAGCGCCGCCTGATCCTCGCGCCGGGCGGCGCTGCCCGCCGCGGCGATGCGCTGCGCCATCTGCTCCGGCGTCATCGCCAGCGCCGGGGCCGCTTTCAGGAATTGGCCGATGCGCGCGACGTTCTCGCCTGCCGTGTTCACGTTCTGCTGGAGCACGCCAAGCGTCTCGGTATGGTCGGGTATGTCGATCGCCGCGCTCGGCCGCCAAGCCCTCCACGGCGCAGCGCCAGCTCGCCGCGCATGGCCTCGAACGCCTCGGCCGCGCCTGCTCCGCCCTGATCGTCCTCGTTCGTCACCTGTCGTGAGCCTGCAACCCGTGATATTCCTCCGAGTTAATCAAAGGAGACCCAACAATCACCGGACCGGTCATGCCTAAGACACCACACACGAAAGGCCCGGACGAAACCCTTTCTCTCCTCGCCGATCCCTATCGGTTCATCTCCAGGCAGTGCCAGCGCCTAGGCGCAAACGCTTTTGAATCCCGTTTCCTGCTGAAAAAGACCAACTGCCTTAAGGGGGCCAAGGCCGCCGAAATCTTCTACGATACGACCCGCTTCGAGCGCGAAGGTGCCATGCCGGTCGCTATTCAGAAGACACTGCTGGGCCAAGGCGGCGTTCAGGGTCTGGACGGCTAGACCCATCGGCACCGCAAGCAGATGTTCATGGGCCTGATGACACCAGAGCGCGTGCGGGCGCTGGCGCAATTGTTCGAGGCCGAGTGGCGCAGGGCGGTGCCGGGCTGGACGCGCAAAGGAGAGATCGTCTTCTATGACGAGTTGCATGAGCCGCTGACGCGAGCGGTATGCGCTTGGGCGGGAGTTCCTCTTCCGGACGATGAAGCCGGCAACCGCGCGGGCGAGCTGCGGGCGCTGTTCGACGCCGCCGGCTCGGCGAGCCCAAGGCATCTTTGGTCACGGCTGGCCCGTCGTCGCGTCGACGCATGGGCGAAGCGGATCATTGAAGGCATTCGGGCCGGGAGCATCGGCTCGGGCTCGGGGACCGCGGCTTACGCGATAGCCTGGCATCGCGACCGGCACGACGATCTTCTTTCGCCGCACGTCGCAGCGGTCGAACTGGTAAATGTCCTTCGCCCGACCGTCGCGATCGCAGTGTACATCACCTTCGTCGCCCACGCGCTGCAAACCTGTTCAGGGATCAGGGCGGCCTTGGTTCAGCAGCCGGACTATGCCGAGCTCTTCGTCCAAGAGGTCCGCCGATTCTATCCCTTCTTTCCCGCTGTGGTGGCGCGCGCGAGCCAAGATTTCGAGTGGGAGGGGATGGCCTTTCCGGAAGGGCGTCAAGTGGTGCTAGACCTTTATGGGAGCAATCACGACGCAGCGACCTGGGCCGACCCCCAGGAGTTTCGCCCTGAGCGTTTCAGGGCTTGGGACGAAGACTCCTTCAACTTCATTCCGCAGGGCGGCGGCGATCACTATCTCGGCCATCGCTGTCCCGGCGAATGGATCGTCCTCGCGATCATGAAGGTGGCGGCACACCTCCTCGTCAACGCGATGCGCTATGACGTACCGGACCAAGACCTGAGCATCGATTTCGCCAGGCTGCCAGCGCTTCCGAAAAGCGGCTTCGTGATGCGCAACGTCCACATAGGTGGCTAGGGCCGCGTGCCGTGGTGATGGTGATCGGCTCCGTTATCGACCGTTTGCGCGAGTACGGGGTGCGATGCGACATCTACGCAGTCGAATGTTGGTTCAGCAAGTCGATCACGGCGCACCTCGCCGCCCCGTCGCCTTCGCAACGGTCGATGGTCGCAGCCAGCAGGCTTTCTAGTTGCGCCAGATCCTCCATCTTAGCGCGCACACGCTCTAGATGGTGAGCCGCGATCTCGCGGACCTCACTGCATGACGCCTGCGCAGAACCGCCAAGAGACAGGATCGCGCGCACCTCGGCCGGGGAGAAGCCGAGTTCGCGCGCGCGACGGACGAACCCAAGTGCGCGGACGTGACCGGTCCCATATACCCGCCGCCCGCCGCTTGTGCGGGGTGGCGTTGCGAGAACACCAACGCGCTCGAAGTACCGGATCGTCTCGATATTCACGCCAGTCCGGCGAGACAGCTCGCCGATCGTGATGCTTTCCTCAACGCGCATATATTGCTTGCTCCTGTAGTCACTACAGGATGCATAACGGGCTAACCCGCTAGAGGCGATAGATGAACCAAGAGACCATCCCGCGTGAACCCCTAGGCGCACCAACGTCACGACGTCGCGCCGACACGGGGCTATCCGCCCTCGGCGCGCTTGCGAGCTTAGCCGCTGTTCTAGCTGCGGCGTCATGCTGCGTCCTGCCCCTCGCACTCGCGGCGCTCGGCCTGGGGGCGGGCCTGTCCAGCAACTTCGCCGCGCTGATACCACTACGGTGGCCGCTAACGGCGACCTCCCTCATCGGCTTGGCTGCTGGGTGGTGGGCCTACGCGCAGCGGCGGAGGTCCTGTGCTGGGGACCGGTCCTGCACAATGCCGCTGCCCTCGCGCGCGACACCTATCCTGCTCGCGATTGGAACGGTTCTGACGCTTATCGCGTTCGCCTGGGACCTCCTAGAAGCGCCGCTGATGAACGCGCTTTCCTGATGCAGCTCACCTCAACCCTGACCTGTCCCAAATGCGGCGGGGTGGCCACCGAAAGGATGCCCACCAACGCCTGCCAATTCTTCTATGATTGCCGGCATTGCGCGGTGGTGCTGCGGCCCCTGGCTGGCGACTGCTGCGTGTTCTGCTCATTTGGCGATGTCCCATGCCCTCCGATCCAGGAAGCGAAAGCAAACGGGACTGTGGCGGGCTGCTGCGGGTGAGGCGATAGCTTCACGTTTCTTCGTGAACTGGGGTCCTGCTCGCCAAGGTCGCGCAAGCGAAATTGCCTACTTCGGTCTTATTCGACCGGTTCCTGACCTGCCTCAACTGCTCATTTTCGAGAGGGCATTTGAACAGGATAGCATTTCGGGCGCTTCAAAAACCCTTGCTCCTCCAGTTGCTAGAGCATGTAACCGCAATTTGCTCTCCTGCGGACGGGGGGCTGGAGGTGGCTTTTTGACGGCCCGTGTTGAAGCAATCGGTATGTCTCGACGCTCATTAGTGGCGCGGCTGGTGGCCTGTGGAACCGGCTTGGTGCTCGGTTCTCCAACGCTCGCGCGACAGACTTCCCGGTCTGCGGCCTCGTGGAACTTCGGCGCGGCTCACCTCGAATGGGAGCCGCTGGAAGTCGGCACGGGTGATACCCTCCTTGTTTCGGCACAAGTGCGCGGAGTGCCGGCGCGGGCGGTGCTCGACAGTGGCAGCGGCGCGTCGATCATGAGCACGGCGCTCGCGGCGAAGCTCGGCTTGAACAATGGTGAGCGGCGCATGATTAGCGGGCTGAGCGCCAAGGCCCCGGTGCTGCTGGTCCGCGACATCGACGTACAGCTCGCCCGCGAAACCCGTCGCTTACCCTTTGCCGTTGTTGGTGATCTGAGTTCAGTGTCGGCGGCCTTCGGACGACCGATCGACGTTCTCCTCGGTGCCGATATGTTCACGGGCAGCTGCATCGCGCTCGATTTCGCGAACAGGCGTATGGCGGTCGTCAAGTCAGGCACGTTTCTCGCCGGCCCCGACTGGCGCGCTGTCGCGCTCGGACGCGGTGCCAAGCAGGAGCTGTTCATCCGGGCCTCCGTCGAGGGCCTGTCTCCCGTGCCCTTGATGATCGATCTTGGCAGCTCGGCCGCGCTGATGCTCTCGTCGGCCTATGCCCGCGATCAAGGGCTGTTGAACGGGAAGCTCGTCTCGACCGCGGCGATCGGCGGCGTCGATGGCGTGCGAGTCAACGATGCTTTCACAACCCAGAACATCAACATTGAAGGGCTTGGCGTCTCGAACGTCCCCACACTCGGGATGAGAGCTTGGCTCTCCACCAGCACGGTTGGCAATGTCGGCCTACCGCTGATCGCTCAATTCGACGTGGTGTTCGACGTGACCGCCGGATTCGTGTGGCTCCGGCCACTCGGTCCTCGTCGTCGCCTGCCGATGCTGAAGGACCGTAGCGGCCTTGGCCTCGCAGCCTCACCAACGGCGCTCACCGTCGTTCATGTGGCGGCGAACAGTCCCGCGGAAAAGGCTGGCTGGGCGGTCGGCGACCGGATCGTGGCGGTGAACGGCCATTCGATCGATGCGAACTATACGCGTGGGGAGCTCTGGCAAGTGCGCTCCCGGCCTGCTGGCACCCTCGTAAAGCTGACGATGGCCTCGGGTGATGTGCGCGACCTCAGGCTAGCCGACTATTACTGATCGGCTTGAGGGTGGCCTTTGCCGATCGCCTTCATGATCCGACAATCGGCCATGCGCGCCTTGGTGCAGCTCTGGCTGAGCATTGCCAACTCATCCCGCAACACCGCGAGTTGCGCCAGCCTCTCCTCAACATCCTTGAGGTGCTGAGCAGCGATAGCTGAGGCGGCACCACAATCCTGGTCCGGGTTCTGCGCCAGCCCCATCAACGATCGTATTTCGTCGACCGAAAAGCCGAGCCGGCGACCGTTGCGGATGAAGTGCAAACGCTCGATGTCGCTGGCATCATAGGTTCTACGGCCCGACGCCGTGCGCGGGGCGGAGCGCAGCAACCCGATCGACTCATAAAACCGGATCGTCGTCACTTTTGTCGACGTCTCGCTGGCGAGCTGCCCAATCATCACCGGCTTCATCATGCCATCCTTGCTAATGCGAACGTGTCGCACATTTCGCTTGCTTCTACAGCGACTGGAGGTGGTAAGGAAGGCCGCATGAATGCTTCTACCGAAAGCTGCGGGTGCCACGGGGAGCCCGCGCGCGCGCAAACCGATCCGGCCTATCGCCGTGCGCTGCTGACCGTCGTGGTGCTCAACCTCGGCTTCGGAGTCGCCGAGCTGTTCGGCGGGTTCATCGCCGATAGCCAAGCGCTGAAAGCGGATTCCCTCGATTTTCTCGGGGACGGGTCGATCAGCCTTATCGGTCTTCTCGCGCTTGCCTGGTCCGCACGGGCGAGGGCAAAGGTCGCGCTGACGCAGGGGTTGTTTCTCGGTGCGCTTGGCGTGGGCGTAATCGGTTTCGCGATTTGGCGCGCCCTGAACGCAACCGCGCCGGATGCCGAACTGATGGGCACAATCGGCGTTGTCGCGCTCGCGATCAATGTCGTGTCCGCCTTGGTGCTTGCGCGTTTCCGGGAAGGGGACGCCAATGTTCGCGCGATCTGGCTGTTCAGCCGCAACGACGCGCTCGCCAATGTCGCGGTGATCGCCGCGGCCGGTCTGGTGGCGTGGACAGGAAGCGCCTGGCCGGACCTCGCCGTCGCCGGCCTCATCGCCCTCCTGTTCCTCCACTCCGCTTATGAAATCGTCACTGGCGCTCGGCGCGAACTGGGAGAGCGGTAGTGCGTCTGCTCACCTTGATCCGGGCAATGCTCTCGCTGCGGCTGCTCGCCGCGCTCGCTGCGCTGCTGATCCCTGCTGCGGCATTCGCCGAACCCGGCGACGTGCAAACCGCATGGCGGCTGCTCGACTATATGGCCGTCGATTATGGAGGCGCGGTCGCGAACGGTCGGATCAAGAGCGCGTCGGAATACGCCGAAATGAATGAGTTTGCCGCGTCGGTCTCGACACGGCTTCAAGGCCTGCCGGCGAAGCCGGAGCGCCAAGCCCTCATTCAGCGGGCCGCCAACCTCCAAGCGGTAATCGCGGAAAAGGGATCGACTGAACAGGTGGCAACACTGGCGCACGGGCTCGCGGCCGATCTGCTGCGCGCCTACCCGGTGCCGCTCGCGCCCGATAAGGCTCCGAACCTCGTCTCCGGCCATGCCCTGTTCCAACAATCCTGCGCGTCCTGTCACGGCATGACGGGCAACGGCCGTGGCCCCGACGCCGCCAAGCTCGCGACACCCCCGATCGCCTTTACCGATGCCGAACGTGCGCGCCAGCGCAGCGTCTTCGCGCTCTATCAGGTGGTGACGCAGGGCATCGACGGGACGGCGATGCAGAGCTTCGCCGATCTGCCGAACGATCAGCGCTGGGCGGTAGCATTCCGAGCCGGGAGCTTCGCCTTCACGGACGCGCAGGCGCGCGAAGGCGAGCGGCTGTGGAAATCCGATCCGACCCTTCGCCGTCGCATCCCGGACCTGAAAACCCTGGTCGCACTCACCCCGGCCGCGCTCGGCGCGGCGATCGGCGACGCCAAGGCTGACGCCGTGCTCGCGTTCCTGCGTCGCCACCCTGAACAGGTGATGCAACAGGCTCCCGGCTCGCTCGCGGTCGCCCGCGCCAAACTCGCCGAAAGCGTGGCCGCTGCCCGGCGTGGCGATGCGCGGATGGCAAAAGAGCTGGCGCTGTCAGCCTATCTCGATGGGTTCGAGCCGATCGAACCAACGCTCACCGCGCGCGACGCGACGCTGATGGGCCGAATCGAGGGCGCCATGGGGGAGTTCCGCGCCGCGATCGACCGGGGCGCATCGCCCGATGATCTCGCGGAGAAGGTCACGGTGCTGGGCGGCTTTTTCGATGATGCAGAAGCGGCGCTCGCGCCCGATGCCGCCACCGAGGCGTCCACGTTCCTGGGCGCGTTCACGATCCTGCTGCGTGAAGGGCTCGAAGCCCTGCTCATCGTCGTCGCCATGATCGCATTCCTGCGTAAAGCCGACCGCGGCGAGGCGCTGCGCTACGTTCATGGCGGCTGGGTCAGCGCGATCATCGCGGGCGGAATCACCTGGGCGGTCGCCACCTATGCAATCGGGATCAGCGGCGCGAGCCGGGAGCTGACCGAAGGGTTCGGCTCGCTGTTCGCCGCGTTCGTGCTGCTCTCGGTCGGGATTTGGATGCACGGTAAGGCGCAAGCCGATCAGTGGCAGCGCTATATTCGCGAGAAGATGTCGCGGGCGCTCTCGGGCGGGTCGGGCTGGTTCCTGTTCGGACTCGCCTTCGTGGTCGTCTATCGCGAGGTTTTCGAGACGATCCTGTTCTACGCCGCTCTCTCCGCGCAAGGTGACAACGGGATGCTGCTCGCCGGCGCCGGATCGGCCATTGGACTGCTTGGTGTGATCGCCTGGGCAATGCTCCGCTACAGCCGCAAGCTGCCGATCGCGCAGTTCTTCCGCTATAGCTCCTGGCTCATGGCCGTTCTGACCGTCGTGCTTGCGGGCAAGGGCGTCGCCGCTCTCCAGGAGGCCGGCCTTATCAACATCGCACCGCTCGCGGACGTGCCGCGGCTGTCGATGCTAGGGTTATTCCCCACCTGGCAATCGGTGCTGGCGCAACTCCTGATGGCGGTCGCCATCGCAGTGGGGTTTGCCTGGAATCGGCGCAACCGATCTCGCTCGGGTTCCGGCCCGGCGACGGCTCACTAGGCGAGGCTCGCATTTGCCCCCGCTTCGCTCGCGCACACTGGCCGGCATGTCGCGCATCCGCGACGGGCGCCAGGACCTCGCGGGTACGCAGCGGACATGAAAGCGGGCACGGCCACGCTGCTGATCGCCACGGGGGCCGCGCTAGACCTGGCGACCAAGGCATGGGCGCGGGCTGCGCTCGAACCCTATGGGCCGGCGGGCGATTTCCTGCCCTTCGTCTCGCTGCGCCTGACCTTTAACGAGGGCGTGTCGTTCAGCCTGCTCGCCTCTGATGGCGACGTCGGGCGCGCCCTCCTGATCGGGCTCACGGCAATCCTGACCCTCGGCCTTGTCGCGTGGGCCTACCGCTCGCAGGGCTGGCAGCGCACGGCCTTAGCGGTCGCCGCGGCCGGCGCCGTGGGCAATCTGATCGACCGCGCCGCACGCTGGTCTGTAACCGACTTCCTCGGGCTGCACTTCGGGAGCTGGCACCCCTTCGTTTTCAACCTCGCCGACGTGTGGATTTCGCTCGGGGTCGGGCTACTGCTGCTCGGGCCATACTTACCCGCAAGAGGATCGACGGCAGAAGCGTTTCGCCGGAATGGCGCTGAACGCCCGGCAGCTACGGACGGAGGGCCGTGATGACAGAGAGTTCTCGCGACAGGCGCCCTTGATGGAGGCAACCGTCCGCCCCCGCCTTTTCGGCTGATACCGAGCTAAGGCTTGTGTGCCGAGTAGATAGAAATGGAGCCGGTCGGCGTTGATATCGACTGGCGCTCGATCACGCGATCGAACCCCGCCGCGGCGAACATGCGGGGTAGCACGCCATCAGCGTTCGGCTGGGTGTTCGCTGAGCAGCCCCCACCGGGTGGTCCGGGTAGATAGTTAGTGCATTGTCGTCTCCGCCGCCATTGCCGGGCGCAGGTGGAGCGAAGCGGAACCGGAGGCCGGCAATGGCGGCGTCGCCGCTTCTGGTGCGGGTGGGCGATAGCCCAGGCTGCTATGTGGCCGGATGGTGTTGTAGTGGCGCCGCCACGCCTCGATCAGCACTCTGGCCTCGGCGAGGCTGTAGAAGATCTCTCCGTTAAGCAGCTCGTCACGCAGCGAGCCATTGAAGCTCTCGTTGTAGCCGTTCTCCCATGGCGAGCCTGGCGTGATGTAGAGCGTGTTCACGCCGATCTGCCCAAGCCATTTCTGGACTGCGGTGGCGATGAACTCGCTGCCGTTGTCCGATCTGATATGGGCAGGCGGGCCCCGGTCAATGAACAGCTCGGCCAGGGCCGCCGTAAGCGTCCGGTGTTCCCCGCCTTGCTGACGAGGTGATGCGCAAGCCACAGGTGCGGCACTGTGGCAGGCACCGGTGCGGCATTATGGCGACGC
>NZ_JACHNX010000013.1 GCF_014199595.1 Sphingomonas yabuuchiae
ACACGCTACGATCGCTGCCCCACGGCCTTCTTTCCCGCCGTTGCTCTCGCGGCCACCGTCATCTTCTGGCTGTGATCAACGAGTCCTGACCCTAGAATAGATGCGATCCTCGCCGATCAGCTATCCACCGCGTTTCTGAAATACCGCGTCGAGGCCATCGACAAGGCCGGGCCTCGCACCGTCGGAGCGTGGAAGCTCTACCCCATCCGCTACAATGTCTGCTTTGCGTCTCACGACTCCATCCAGCAGAAGGCCAAAGTCGATTATGTCAGCTGGGAGGGACCGGTCCAGGTCGTCATCCAGATGATACCTGCCAAACCCATGGCCGCCAGCAAGGGCACGGGGACGATCGATCTTTATGGGGCACCGGGGCGCACGCCGCGCACCACCGAGGCCAATTGGGTCGCCAAAGGGCCCGCCGTGCAATGGACATTCGACGTCGGCGCGCAAGACGAAGACTTCGTGATGCAGCTCCACCAGCTGGTCCTATCAACCCACACGACGCTGGACCGCATCGACGTGCCGCCTACCGACGCTGCTGTGTGGGTATTCCTCCAGGAATACCGCGATCCGCGAGACGCCAAATAGCCCTGACCACCCGATGTAGCCGGAAAGCGGCTGCGCCAGACATCGACCGACCGTCTCCCATCCCCCGGTCCTTTGTCTCTTTTGGAAAGGCACATCCATGCCCCGACGTCATCTCGGCTGGGCGACCAGCCTCGTGCTGCTGGCCGCGGCCCCGGCAGCTTATGCCCAATACACCACAACCAACCCGCAAACGGTCTCCGATACCGACCGCTTGTTCGACGAACCCTTCCGCCCGCTGACCCGGGGTTGGATGATGTGTACGGCCACCGAAGGCGTACGCCTCATCGAAGCGGGCCAGACCGACTTGGCAGCTGCGCAACCGGCACGCATGGCCTGTACGCGCGAATGGGCCAACCTGCGCGGTGTAGTCGGCAAGGCCATCGGCCTGCCCCGTGCCGACCGCGCGCTGGGGCAGCTGTTCGAGAGCTTCAAACTCAAGCTGCGGGGTGACTATCTGGCCAGCCGTGTGACTGCGATCGATGCGGATGCCCCCCTCACTCTGGGGGTATGGGCCATGTACCCCATCCGCCGTGGCATCTGCTATGTCCGCACCCGTTCGTCGGACCGGCGCTATGAGTACAAGATCGGGCGCACGGACGGTGATCCGACCCTGCTGATCACCGGCTATAGCCGGGGGATAGTGACAAAGGGCGAAACCCGCGCCACCCTCGACATCATCAGTCCAGACAACACCCTGTCTCGCCCGGTCGACATCAGTTGGAAGCCCGTCGGCTCCGATATCCAATGGCAAATCCCACTTGGTGACGATCAGCTGACCGCCCTGACCCGGGCGACCAGCATTGCCTTGCGCTCGGGCGGCACCGTCAACCGCTTCCCCTTTCCCGACCTGCCCATGTCGGCGCGCGACTTCATCAGCAACTGCCCGGCACCCCTGCCCCGGCACTAGCAGTCCATGCTGACGGTGCTTGGCGTGCCCGACCGCCCGCCGTCTCCCATCCACCAGTCCTTTTCCCGTCTGAAAGGCACACCCCATGTCCAAAGCCATCATCATGCTGGGCGCAGGTCTCATCCTGCTGCCCGGCTGCAAGCCTGCCGCCAATGACGCCAATGCGCTCCTTAAAGCCGGTGACGCACGCATCTGCGTGGCACCCGAAGTCGAAGACACGCTGCGCGAAATGATCGCGCCCAAGCCCGACTTGGCCAAAGCTTATTCGGTCACCTTCAGCAACGCCACTCTGGAGAGCTATGATCCCCAGGTCCACAAGGCCCAATCCAACACCAGCGTGACGGTTCAGGGCCCCGGCGGATCGCTGATCGACCATGCCCCGCTCAACATGGCGGTCGCCCCTTCAGCGCGTGACGACGGCCAGCTCCTCGTCACCGCCCAAGGCATTGATGCCTATCACCAGCAATTGGTCGACGATAATACCGAACGGGCCGAACGCGCAGCATCCGAGGAAGCCGATAAGGCGGCCGAAGAAAAGCTGACCGCACTGGTCAAACCCGGTTGGCTGATAGGGCGTTGGGTGGGAGCAAAGACTGGCAGCGATGCCTGCTCACAAAAAGGCTATTTCGGCTTCATCAAAGGCGGCGTCGCAGACTTTGGCGATGGTGCCAGCTTCCGCTGGACGATGCAGGGTCGCCGGGTCAGTATGATCGGTACGAGCGGCAGTTTGACGTTTGATATCACAGACGCAGACAACGACACCATGTCCACGCTCTTCACCAATGGCGAAACGCAGGACTTCCGACGCTGTGCCCCCAGCGAAATTCAGGCCGCCGGTCAGCCCGATCCCGAAACTGATATGCCGCCATCGGAAGATACACCTAGCGGCGACACGCCTATGCCAAGCATGGGATAATTCGACCCGGTTGTGGACGTTCGCCGACTCCTTTCAGCTCCCCACCTTCTGCCATTCATTCATGTTGGCAGCCGGGGAGGAGCTGAGCCCTAGCCTGCCCGATGAGCCGCCAACTTTCCCAAAAAGGATCGAGTTATGGGAAAGCGGAACGCCTCTCATAAACGTTCCCGAATGACGGCCATTCATTGCTTGAGTCTGTGCCGACCGCCCAAACAACGACGCTTGGCCTCAGGCAAGCGCGGATAATCAGGATGTAGCGCTTGAGCCACAAGTTTTATCGGCCTCACTCCCAACCGCCGCCGAGTGCAAGGAAGAGGTCAATCTGCCGATCGACCAGGCTGGCGCGCGCGAACGACAGGCTTGTTTGCGCGTCGGCGTAGCTGGCCTGCGCGTTCAACACGTCGAGGAACGGTGTGCGACCGAAGCGTTGCAGCTTTTCGGCGTCCCCGCTTGCCTTGCCGGCAGCTCCCGCCGCGCGTTCCAGCGCGTCCAGTCGGTCGCGTGACCGCGCATAAGCGGACAGGGCGGTTTCGGTCTGTTGAAGGGCCAGCAACACAGAACCATCGAAGCCCGCGAGCGCGGCGTCGCCATCAGCACCGGCCTCATCGATCCTCGCACGGACCGCCTTGCGGTCGGGAAAGGACCAGGAGACCAGCGGGCCGAGACTGAAGCCGAACGACGAAGGCGCCAGCGCACGGCCGACCGACGTGGCGGTTCCCGCCGAACCGCCGAGGCTGATACGGGGGTAAAGATCGGCTTCGGCGACTCCGATGCCGGCGGTCGCGGCAGCGAGCAGCCGTTCGGCTCGCCGGATGTCAGGGCGGCGCTTGAGCAGCATCGCACCGTCGCCGATCGGCAGCGGGCGACGGAGCGACGGTATCGTCGTGCAGCCTTCCAGCTCGCGTGGATAGTCGGCCGGAACGCGTCCCATCAGCGCCGCCAGCGCGAACAGCGCGGCACGCCGGTCGGCGAGGATGTCGGGGATGGTGGCTTCACTGGCGAAGACGGCTGCGCGTGCGCGATCGCTGTCGAAGCGTGTCCCGCGGCCGCCGCGCACCATTCGTAACGCCACGTCGAGGGTCGAACGCTGGATCGTGACGACGTGCCGCGCAGCGGCGAGCGCGACGCCGTCGGCGCAGACGCGCGCATAATTGCGGGTGACAGCCGCCGCCACGACCACGCGCACATGGTCGCGCGCGGCAAGTGTCGCCTCTGCCTGTGCGTTCGCCGCCTCGATCCCCCGACGGATGCCGCCCGCCAGATCGAGCGGGTAGTTGAGATCGAAGCCGAGCGCGTAGCTGAGCGGCGCCGGCAAGGTCCCGGTCGGCCCGCCGATGCGGGCGCCCGCCGCCTGGCCGCTGATGCCCGTCGTGACTGTGCGCGCGGCCGCGGCCTCGCGCACGATCGCGCTCGCCCGGCGCAGATTGGCATCGGCCACGTGCAAATCGGTGTTGGCGCCAAGTGCTTCGGTCACATAGGCATTGAGCCGGGTATCGCCGTAGAGACGCCACCAATGCGGTGGCAGGTCTGCCTGGGTCACGGCAGGATCTCGACTGCCCAAGAACGGCGCGGACGCCTGCGGTCGATTGACGATGGCTGCGGGCGGTATGCGGTAGTCCGGTCCCGCTACGCAGCCGGCGGCCAGCAGCGCAAGGCTCGCCACGAAGGTGGGTGCGAGCAGGCGCCTCACGGGCGGCCTCCCGCCGCGATCGCGGCGGGCACGATCTCGACCGTCGCGGTCCGCCCCGCGATCAGGCGCGTCGTCGCGGGCATCCGGTCGATATGCACGCGGACCGGGATACGCTGGGCGAGCCGTACCCAAGAGAAGGTCGGCGCGACTTTGGGTAGGAGGTTGCCGGTATCGTCGCGCTGGTCGTCGGCGATCGCAGCGGCGATACTCTCGACATGGCCGAGGATCTCGCCATCGTCGCCCATCAGGCGAATGCGGGCGCGATCTCCGATGGCCACGTTGTGCAGCTTCGTCTCTTCGAAATAGCCTTCGATCCGGAGCGAGGCGGTGTCGACAAGCGCCATCGCCTGCGCCCCCGCCGCGAGATAGTCGCCGGGGTGGATGTCGAGGTTGGTGACGGTGCCGGCAACAGTGGCACGGATTTCGGTACGCTGCATATCGACCATCGCGACGTTGCGGTCGGCGATCGCGCGCGCCAGTGCCGCTTCGGCTGTCCTGACTTTGGCGACATTCTGCTCGCGCGCCTCGGTCGCGACGAGATCTCCGAGCGCAAGATCGCGCCGCGCTTCCTTACGTGCTTGTTCGAGTTGCGCTTGAGCCTCGGCGATGGCGGCATCGGCGCGGCCGATAGCGGCGGTGAGGCGTGGCCGGTCGAGGACGATTAGCAGCTGCCCGGGACGGACGACCTGATTGTCGCGGACCGGCACCTGGGTGACGAGACCGCCGACGTCGGTCGAGATGCGCACCACGTCGGCACGGACACGACCGTCGCGGGTCCACGGCGTGCGTTGGTGACGGTCCCACAGGTGCAGCGCCACCAGCGCGGCGATAGCGACAAGCGAAAGCGTAACGGCGTAGCGCCCGAGCAAGGCGAGATATGGCTTCATTGGAGTAATCCAGTGGCAGGCAGGCTCTGCACGAGCAGGCCGAAGACGATGACGAGGACGGCAAGCTCGACGACGGGCGGCAAGGCGAGCCGCCGAGATGCGCCGGTGGCAGAAAGCAGACGAAGAATCGCGACCGTCAGCACCAGCGCCAAGCAGGCGACTGCCAGCAGACCGGGAATGAGCACGCCACCGATGACGATGTCGGAGATCATGCCGCGACCTCGCCCTGTGGCACCGGCGCCAGCGCGAACCGCAGGTCAGTGAGTGGATCGAGCAGCGCGCGATCTGCCTCTGCCGCGTCGGCGATCCGCGCGGCCATCGCGTCGACACTGCGGCTGAGTTCGGCGAGGCTCGGCGCGCTGGCACTCCCAAAATGTGCCGCGACGTCCGCCAGCACCGCCCGCGCGTCGTCCGCGACCGCTCCGCCCTGCCGACCGAGCCGACGATGCAACCGTCCCGCCGCATGCCCGATGCGCAGGTGGCGCAAGGTCTCATCCAGCGTCGCCTTCGTCGGCCGCGCCGACAGGGCGAGCCGCGGCATCAGCAGCGCGGCGCGGTCGATCATCAGCCCGGTCCATGCCGCCTCTGCGGGACCACCGCCTCGCGCGCGGCGTGCCACGTCGCGGCGACCGAGCCGCAGCAGGCGGTGGATGGCGGCATCGGGGGCGACGGTCTGAAACAGCGCCATACTCACCGTGCCGAAGCCGACGCCCACGAACAGGGCGATGCTGCTGTTGACGGCGTCGGCGAAATCGCCGCCATATTCTGCCCCCAGCCCGACCAAGATCGGAATTGTCAACGTCATGCCGAGCGCCATGAAGGCGGTTGCGGGCCGCGCCTGCAAAGATCCGGCGAATAGGAAGGTGGGTGCAAGCACAGCGAGCAGGGTTGGGAAGTCGAAGACGCGCGGCAGGATGACGAAGCTGTAGGCCAGGCTGATCGCGACGCCGTAGATCGAGCCGACAATGTACTTTCGGACGAAGGGAACGGGATTGTCGACATTGCCGAACAGCGCGCAGGTAACCCCCAGCATCGATACAGCCAGCCCGCCATCGGGCCATGCCGACCAAATCCAGGCGAAACAGCCGAGCGTGATCCCGACGATGGCGCCCGCCCCGGCGCGTGCCGCCATGACGGGATCGCGGTGGAAAACGTAGCCTTTAACCCGCTTCTTGACGAAGAGCGGCTCTACCGCGCACGGCGACGCCCCCGTGATTACCTCATGCCAAAGCCGGTCGCCGTCGTGGAGCAGGCCGACCAGGTCGGCGAGGTGCCCCGCGACATTGGCCGACTGCGCATCTCCGATGTCGGATTCACCGTGTGCGAGCGAACGGGCATGACGGATCAACCAGAGCGCGCCCGCCTCCCGCTCGACAAGTTCGTCCGAGGCGATCCAGGCGCGAACGTCAAGCACGAGCTGCGCCAGTTTCACCGGCATGCCCAAGCGACGAGCACGAAGGGCATCGATCCGCTCCTCGACGTCGGCTAGGAGCGGCAGCAGCCGCGCCAGTCGGTCGTGCAGCAGCTGCACCGACGCAGCACTTGGCCTTCCCGCGACCGGATCATAGGGAAGGTGCGTCGCCAGCCCCCGCAGCGTGAGCAGGTCTAGGGCCAGCCGGTGGCGGTCCTCGCGGCGCTCGTCCTCCGAAACCTCACGCAGCGCGTCGCCAGCGAGCTGGCGGGCATCGCGCAACGTTGCCGCCAGCTTCGCCTTTAATTGGCCGGTCATTGGTCGAGGCATCACATAGCGATGGACCAGCACCGCACACAGGATCCCAAGTGCGATCTCCTGCACCCGCACCGATGCGGTATCGAAGATTGTGTCCGGTGCCGCGACGGCGGGGAAGCCGATCAGGCTGGCGGTGTAACCGGACAGCACGAAGGCATAGGCGCGGGGTGTCCGGTCGAGCAGCGACAGGAACAGGCACAGGCCGATCCATCCGGCCAGCACCACGCTGCACACCAGCGGCTCGTTCGCGAATGTCGGGATGATCGCCACCGTCGCGATCGCACCGACCAGCGTGCCCGCCAGCCGGTAGACGCCACGCCCCAGCGAGGCTCCGGCGCTAGGCTGCGACACAAGGTAGACTGTGACGATCGCCCAAGACGGGCGCGGCAGCCCGATGCGAAGCGCGACATAATAGGCCAGCAGCGCGGCAACGAAGCTCTTGGCGGCGAACAGTAGCGCCTCGACGTCCGTCTTGACGACCGGGTTGCGCAGCGGGTTGCGCAGCGGGTTGCGCAGCGGGTTGCGCAGCGGGTTCCGCCATCGCGGCCACTGCCACTGGGGCAGCGCGATTTCGGGTCCGATCCACCCGCCATACCAGAAAAGCCAGTATCCCATCGCTTGTTGATAGTCACTCTCAGCAAGCTATGATATTAGCTATCCAGCCAATCTATCCCTATAAACTGCCATCTTGATGTCACGACCTATGTTAGCCACTGCCATCCTGGATCCGGACGCGGCGGACGCGACCGCGATCGCGCACCGGCTCGACTTCACCGACCATGCCGCCGAAGTGCCCACCCATGTCCATCGCAAGGCGCAGCTGATCCTGGCGTCGCACGGCGCGGTCACCTGTATCGCCGCGGACGATGTGTGGATCGTGCCGCCGGGCTGCGGCATCTGGATTCCGGGCGGGGTGCCGCACAGCGCACGCGCGACCGCGAATGCGCGGGTCGACTATCTGTTCGTCGAGCCCGGCGCGAGCAGGCTTCCCGACCATTGCTGCGCACTGGAGTTGACCGCGATGATCCGCGCGATGATCGATCGCCTAGCGCACGAGCCGAGCGACTATTCCCCGGACGGACATGCCGCCCGCCTGGCCCGGGTGATGCTTGACGAGCTGGCCGAAATGCCGCGCCGGCGCCTGAACCTGCCGGTGTCGGGCGATAGCAGGATTCGCGCCATCGCCGACGCGCTGACCGCCGCGCCGTCGGACCGCAGCACGCTCGCCAGCTGGGCCATCCGCGTCGCGATGAGCGAGCGGTCGCTGGCGCGGCTGATGCTGCGCGAGACCGGCCTGACCTTCGGCCGCTGGCGCCAACAGCTCCACCTCGTCGTTGCGTTACGCGAGCTGGCGAGCGGCGCCAGCGTCCAGCAGGTCGCGGCCGAATTGGGCTACGATTCGGTCAACGCGTTCATCACGATGTTCCGCAAGGCGCTCGGCACCACGCCAGCACAGTATTTTGTGCAGCGCCGGGCATGAACTGCTCTGATCGCGGAAACCTCGCCGCCTCACGCGGTAAGACGCGCTCATCCGGATCGCGAGCGGTCGCTCACCCCAGCAACGTTCCGATCTGTCCTCTCTTCAGCCTGCATGTCCGATCAGAAGAGCCCCCATGGCGACAACCAGGCAGGCCGTGATCCGATAACGGCTCAGTCTTTCGTGCAGGAAGACGCGTCCGATCAGGGCCGCGAAGACGACACTTGTCTCCCGCAGCGCCGACACCGGTCCCATCGTGCCGTGCGCCATGGCAAAGATGACTATGCCATAGGCCAGAAGCGAGGCGAGCCCCCCACCGGCCGCCACCAGCATTTCCCTGCGCCCGCGCACCAGAGAACGGGCATCCCGCAGCACGATGTAGGTCACCGGCGCGAGCAGGCCCCACGACAGGCACATCCAGACGGTGTAGCCGACAGGCGAGCCGGACAGCCGCACCCCGACGCCATCGGTCACGCTGTAGGCACCGATGAAGCAGCCGGTGCCGAGCGCGAAAAGTAATGTCTGCCGCCCGATGACCCGTCCTTGGAAGGCCAGCGCAACGATGCCGCCCGACACCAGCAGCACGCCCGTCCGACTGAGCGCGTCTGGCAGCTCGCGCGCAAAGACTGCAGCACCGAGCGAGACCAGAAGCGGCGAGGCGCCGCGGGCGATCGGGTAGGTCTGCCCGAGATCGCCTTGCCGGTAGGTGCGCACGAGGAAGAGGTTGTATCCGACGTGCAGCAGCGCCGATAAAGCGACACAGCCCCAACTCGCTGTTGCGGGAACCGGCACGAAGGGCGCCATCAGGGCACAGGCGAGTGCAATGGCGATGCACATGATCGTCATCGACCAGAGCCGGTCGCCGCCTCCGCGCAGAAGGGCGTTCCAGCTCGCGTGCAGAACCGCCGCCAGAAGGACGATCAGGCTGATGCCGATGGACATGAGCCTCCTTGCCCAGCTGGATGGTAGAGTTCCATGAAGCTACCGCCTCGCCTTTGTCCGCGCGGTCAGCTTATGGCCATCCGGATCACGGAGATAGGCGACGAAAACGCCGTTCGGGCGCTCGCACGGTGGGGTTTCGATCGATGTGCCGCCATGCGCGGTGCCGGCCTCGTGCCAAGCGCGAACATGATCGGCGCTGATGGCGGCAATGCCGATGGTTCCGCCATTGGCGACAGTCGCCGGGTGGCCATCGATCGGCCGGGTGATCATCAGCCGCCCACCGTCGTGGTCGTAGATCAGCCGGCCTCTCTCATCCCTCTCGCCTGGCTTGCCGCCCAGCGCCGTGAACGTAGCGTCATAGAAGGCTCTGGATCGCTCAAGGTTGTTGCTGCCGATCATGATGTGCGTGAACATATGTCATCCCAAGAATAAGACCGGACATACGGGATTGCAGGCCGGGCTGTTCGCTGGTTCGTTTGAACGGCATCGCAGTCGGAAATGGCCGGCGGATGGCTCCGCCGACCAGAAACGAACCTTACTGCCGGTCACCATGATACGCTTCTTCGGGGCCTATCGGCGTCAGAGTCGTCACTTCGATAAAATAGCCGCCCTTTGCCCTGAAATAGAAGGACCAGGCACCATGCGCCTCGTGCGGCGCCTGCGTTCCCCAGCCGTCGCCGCTTAGGCGGGCATACAGGGCATCGACGGCATCGCGCGACTCTTGGATGAAGCCGACATGCAGAATGTCGAGCTGCTTTGGGTAGTCGAAGCCGTCGAGCTTGTTTTCGAAATGGTTGAGGATCAGCACAAGGCCATCATCGTCCTGCATGATCGCCATCTTCGTGCTGCGCACGACTAGCGTGCGCAGCCCGAAATAATGCTCGAACATAGCGCGGTCAGCTTCGGTGTCGTGGCTGTAGAGGTTGATGTGATTCAGCTTCATGGTCGTGCCTTTCCGTTGGTGAGACGGACACGAGCCGATCGTGGTCAGACAACGACGACCGGCCACGCACGAGGGCAATCCTCGTTGTGTCCGGCCATGGCCAAGAGCGGCGTCACCCGCTCAAGCGTGACTGTCTCGCAAGAGACCGCAGGTTGTCACCATACCTGCATCGCTGTCTTTTTAGGCGCTTAACAATTTAATCCGTGTACACTGTGCGTCAAGCGAAGGGAGCTGGCTTCTCAAAAACGAACCACCAGCGAGACGGCCGGGGCATTCCCATTGGGATCGAGTTACGGGAAAGCGTTTCTTCTAAGCGACGCGCCATGATGCAGGTGCCTCCCGACGATCCCCGTCGAAGAGCGTGCCGCCATGCGGGGCCAGTTCGGCTTCCGCGAGAGCGATTACCGGACCAGCATCGCCCTTTGCGAACAGCACTCGAAAGGCATCGTCGAACCGGCTCGCAAGATCGGCATCGATGTTCGTTAGAAGGCGTGGAGCCCATTTGCCCGTCCCGTTCCAACGGCGCCGGCCACGCAAGGCGAGTTCCACGAGCTTGGGATGAAGCATGGCTCCTATCGCCAACAGCTCCTGCGCCGTTCGATCGCCGCGAAGATCGTCCACCGCGTCCGTGATCTCATATCGTAGCCCGTTCAACGTTGCGGCTGAAAACGGCAGCGGTCCGCGGCTCAACCGCGCCGCTACTTCACCGCGCAGAGCATTAGCCCGCTCCTGACCAGGACCGACTATCTTACCTTCTACAATCATATTGAGGATGCTGGGGCGGCCCCGCGCCACGTCTTCGTTGACGAACCATGCCAGCGTTTCGGGGTCATGAATAAACGCCTCGATCGGCACGCCATCGACGGTGAAGGACTCCCGCCGCGCGGCGTCGAGGCGATCGAACACGACAACCAAGTCTATGTCGGACAGGTACGTGCCTTCCCCGCGCATGATTGACCCTGCCGCATAGGCGAAGGCCGCGCCGTCGTAGCGGGTATGGAACACGGCTTCGGCGATCGTCAGCGCCTCCGCCGGCGTGGGGCCGGTTCGTTTCACCATGAGGCAGCTTACTTTCTTCGCTGCAACGTCGGCAACGCCGCATCTGCCGCTCAGCAACTACCGATCGGGGACGGTCAGCGACAGCCGGGGCATTCTCTTTGGGATCGAATTTGGCGAAAATTCATGGCTTCCCGAAACCACAGCACGGCATCAGACGGGAATACGATTGCTGCCGGTTGGTCGCGGTAGCCGACGCTGGTGAGTATCACGACCGTGCAATTATGACACCTTCGACTGTCGCCAATGCCGCTATCGGGTCATCCGCGTTCTCCTCGAATGGCAGCGGCGAGCGTCATAGTTAAGCCCGCGATTATAGTTGAAGAATAGCGGGGTCCCTCGGACGAGAGTGTCAACGCGCGCGCCGCCTCGGCCTACCCGGGGGAATTGTTGGCTTGAAGCAAGCCGAGGTTGCTCGCGCGAGTGATGGTTCTAGAAAGCGGGCGTCCGACCAGCGCTGCGATCCGCAGGACGGGTATGGTCATGTAGGTTATGCCATGATTGATTTGCGAATCACTCTCAATCGCACTAGGCGCCCCTGAACACATAAGGGGACCGACATCATGAAGCCCATCATCCTCGCCGGGGTTGCGCTCGCCGCGATCGCCGCCCTGCCCGCCCGCGCGGCCGCGCCGGAGGATACCGACCGCCGCACCGCCGAAGAGATCGCCGCAGACCGGGAACGCGAGATCGTGGTGGAAGGGCGCCGCGACCAAGCCTTCGCCGGCACCAAGACCGAAACGCCGCTGATCGAGGTGCCGCAGCCGCTCACCGTCATCCCGGACGACGTCTATCTGGCGCAGGGCGCGATCAATATCGCCGACACCGTCCGCTATGCCGCTGGCGTCAACTCGGACGCCTATGGCCACGACACCCGCGTCGACAGCTTCACCATCCGCGGAGTCAATGCGCTGCAGTTCCGCGACGGAATGCGCGACATCTTCAGCTATTATGCCAGCATCGCGTCCGACCCGTATAATTTCTCGCGGGTGGAGGTGGTGCGCGGCCCCGCCTCCGTCCTGTTCGGGCAGGGCTCGATCGGCGGGATCGTCAACCTCGTGTCGAAGACGCCGCTGTTCACCAACAGCGCCGACCTGAACCTTGTCTATGGCAGCTACGACCGCAAGGAAGTGCTGGCCGACGTCAACGGCGTGGCGGGCGATACGCTGGCGGCGCGGATCGTCGCGCGGGTGCGCGATGCCGATACCTATGTCGATCACGTCCCCGACGACCGGATGATGATCGCGCCGTCCGTCACCTGGCGGCCGGGCTCTGCCACCGATGTGACGCTGCTCGGCCTCTATCAGGACGATCATACCGGCTCGACCGCGAACTTCCTGCCGATCGTCGGCACGCTGCGGGACAATCCCGGCAACCCGCGCCTGCCGCGCTACCTGTTCGTCGGCAAGCCAGGCTACGACCGCTATGACGGGCGGCTGCTCCAGGGGTCGGGGATCGTCACCCACCGTTTTACCGACGACCTGAAGCTCAGCCTGAAGGCGCGCTACATCGACAGCGACGTCGATTATTTCACCCATTACCCCAACAGCTACAGCAACCCGACCAACCCCTATGCTGCCGGGAGCAACGGGCGGCGAATCGGCCTGTATGCGGGATCGTCGGTCGCGCGGCTCAACGTGTTTTCGACCGACAACAACGTCCAGTGGCGCTTCCACACCGGCCCGGCGGTCGAGCACACGTTGCTCGCCGGCGTCGACTATAGCTGGAACCAGGTCCGCAAGAGCGACAATTACGGCTATCAGGTGATCGACCTGTACGACATCGACTATACGTCGATCGTCGAACCGCCGCTCGTTGCCCCCTTCACCCGCGACACGCAGAAGCAGCTCGGCCTCTATGTCCAGGACCAGATCCGGCTGTGGGACCGCGTCTCGATGGTGCTGGGCGCGCGGCGGGACCGGGTGCGCGGGGCCAGCCTGAACACCACGACAGGCACCACCAGCCGCACCACTGACACCGCCACCACCTTCCGCGCCGGCATCATCGGAGAGGTCGGCGCCGGCCTGTCGCCCTTTGTCAGCTATACCGAGAGCTTCCAGCCCGTCGCCGGCCGCACCGCCGACGGCACCCCCTTCCGCCCGCAGACCGGCCAGCAGTTCGAAGGCGGCGTGAAGTGGCAACCCGACCGCGCGACCTTGGTCACGCTGACCGCCTTCCACATCGAGGAGCGCAACCGTCCCATCGCCGATCCCAGCAACCCGCTCGGCCAGATCCAGGCGGGTGAGCTGACCACCCAAGGCTTCGAGCTGGAGGCGACGCGCACGCTGCCCGGCCACTATGACCTGTCGCTCGCCTATGGGTATAACGACGTCACCGGCGATGCGGCTGCCAGCGGCTATCTGTCGCGCCACACCGCCTCGGCCTGGGGGACCAAGACGTTCGAGGGCAAATGGGCGACGCTGCGGCTGGGCGCGGGTGTGCGCTATCTGGGCCAGCAGGTGTCGAGTAACGCCGCCTGGACGATCGTCACCCCTGCGCGCACGATGGTCGACGCCTTGGTGGAGTTGGAGCGCGACCGCTGGCGCCTGCGCGTCAACGCGACCAACCTGCTCGACAACCGCGCCTATGCCTCCTGCCTGGCGCGCGGCGACTGTTTCGTGTCGGCACCGCGCAACGTGATGCTGTCTCTGGGTTATCGGCTGTAGGGGCGATTGGGGCGCACGCGTAGGCTCGGAGACGCTGCTGAAGAGTACCCTCCCCTTCATGGGAGAAGCGGGGGGGGCGTTTCTGAAAACGCGCCGCTAGAATGAGCCTAGAAGGCAAGGGGTGCCCTTCCCGAAAACGAACGGCCAGCGGGACGACACACGCAACTTCCGTCTTCCTGAAGCGCCCGGCGAGCCGGCTTTCTCGAAATCTGTTCCCGATTGCGTTTTCCCGAAACGGTTTGTTGGAGATGGAGAAACGGGAGTGCTGCGGGTTGGTAGATCGGCCGGTTTCAGGATGCCGCGCCGATCTACAAAACGGCCGGGAATGGTTCGGAACGCGTCGAGCAGCTATACGGCCGGGCAGACCCAGATCCGGTCATTCGCGCCGTCTTCATTGCTCCCCAACTTCAGACGTTCATTCATGTTCGGAGCGGGGAGTCGTGCAGCCAGCATCGGGGCAGGCCGGGCGGTCGTTAGTTGTCCCAAAATCGATTAAATTTTGAGACAATCAGTCCGCCGCGATGTTGTTCGCCATTCGCGCAATGAAGCTGTGGAAGAGCCTTAAATCAGCCTCGGTGAAACCGCTCCGCGCCTTGGTGTCGACGGCGCGCAGCGCATCACGGCCTGGTGCCAACCTTTGTAGCGCGGCATCGGTCAGTGATATCAGGCTGCTGCGACGATCGTCGATAGAAGGTTCGCGGCGAACGAGGCCCTCGCGCTCCATCCGCCCGAGAAGCTGCGCCATGCTCGGCTGCTCCACGCCAGCGATGCGCGCCAGATCGCTCTGCGTCCGCCGTTCGCCATCCTTCAGCGCGACCAGCACGGGAAGCTGCGATGCGGTAATCCCTGCCTTACGCAGTTCGTGATCGCTAGCTCGGGTTAGCAGGCGACCCAGATGGGCGATCACAATTGTTGGCATTTGTTCTGGCCGCCACTCCTCCTCATCAGACATCATTGCATAGGCTCCTATGATTATATATATAGGCACCTATGGATAATCGCCATTCCGGACCAGCGCAACGCCCCCGCATTGCCGTCGTGGGCGCAGGCCCCGCTGGGCTGACCTTCGCCAATGTCCTCCACCGTCATGGCTGGAGCGCCACGATCTTCGATGGCGACGCATCGGTCGATGCCCGCGATCAGGGCGGGATGCTCGATCTGCACCCCGGCGAGGGCCAGCTTGCGCTCGAACGCGCCGGTTTGCTGGAGCGCTTCGTGGCGATCGCCCGACATGAGGACCAGGAACAGCGTCTGCTCGATCATATGACCGCGGCAGTCCTGCATGAGGATGTTCCCCTACCGGGAGAGGGCCAGCGCCCCGAAATCGACCGGCTTGTGCTCCGCCGCTTGCTACTGTCGCCACTCGGTGAATGGGACATCCGTTGGGCGGCACGGGTTCGCGAGGTGGTGGCGCATCCGGATGGCGGACACGCCCTACGCCTCGACGATGGTGCTGTCGGCCCCTTCGACCTTGTGGTGGGTGCGGACGGGGCCTGGTCGCGTGTCCGCCGCGCTATCACGCCGATCATGCCCGACTATACGGGCATCTCCTTCGTCGAGTTCTGGCTGACCGACGTCGACGATCGGCACACTGACCTGTCACGTCTCGTCGGCCGCGGCACCATGTTCGCGCTTGGCGAGAGCAAGGGGTTAATCGCGCAGCGAAACGGCAACGCTATGATCCGGGTCTATGCCGCCTTCCACCGTGATCTGAACGACGAGGAGCTGACGGGCAGACCGGCGATGTTGGGGGCTGATACGGTGTTGGCGCTGTTCGACAATTGGGCCACTCCACTGCGCCGTTTAATTGCGGATGCGGATCGGTTGGCTGCCGTGCGCCCGATCATGGCGCTTGCGCCCGCTCTCGATTGGCCGACGCGGCCGGGGCTGACGGTGATTGGCGACGCCGCGCATGTGATGCCGCCGCTCGGCACCGGGGTGAACCTCGCGATGCTCGACGCCGCCGATCTAGCCGACGCGCTGGTCAGTGCTTCGGATTGGCGCGAGGGCGTGGCGACTTTCGAACGTGGCATGTTCGCACGGGCCCGTGGAATTTCGATCGCGTGCCAGCACGGTTTTGCCGAGATGTTCGGTGCCGATGGCGCCGACAACGCCCTCGATCGTTGACGGGGATGAACCCGCACCGCGAGATCCCCCTTGAAAATCCTGAAGCGGAAAGCCGAAGGCGCTTAAAATCCCACGTTTGAATACTATAAGAACGATCGCCTTCAGCCGTGTGTAACAACCGTTCGGTTGTAACACCGTGCCAAGCACACCCTTCCAAGCATGAAGCTTTATCGTTGCACAGGTCAGAATGTTGCGTTGCCGAAAATGCGCGTGCAATAGGCGGAAAGCAGCTCGGGCCGGTCGGCCCGACCACGGTAGGCGATGTGACCATCAGGCCGGACTAGAACCACCACACCGTCGCTGATCCCGTAGGCGGCATGCGCTTCGTTATCGAGATCAGAGAGCACAAGCGCATCCTGCTCGCCCGCGACTGCCGTGCCCAGCACCAGCCTCGGCCTCACCCAGCTCCATGACCTGACGGCGGCGAAGGCCGCGCGTAGTTCCGGCAGCGCCTCCGCCTTGCGGCCATCGAAGCCGAGGAGTGCCCAGCCCCAGGTCCGGCCATCGGGATTGTAGAGATGCGCAAATAACGTCGTTGACGATCCGTCCGCCGCGATCACGCTGGCATCCGGCGCGCGCTCACCGGCCTTGACCGCATGGCGACTGACAAGATCGCCGATGCTGCCCAGATGATCCTCGCTGAGCGGGCTGTCGGGATAGGCGACCGTCAGTTGCTGGAGATCGGCGCTTCCCTGGATGAGCGTGCCGATGTTGGGCAGGAACCTGGCGGCGACGTCCATCGCGGCATCCTTGATCTTGCCGCGGTAGACGCTGTTTTGGAAGCCGCGCACCTGTTGCGCGTCGAGCCGGCGATGCTCTCCGCCCCGTTCCTCGTCATAGGAGTCAAGCAGTACCGGTCCGCCCTCACCTGCCAACAGCATCGCCAGTCGCCATGACACCCCGATCGCGTCGTGGAAGCCGGAATTCATGCCCTGCCCGCCTGCCGGCAGCGACAGGTGCCCGGCGTCGCCCACGAGCAGCACGCGATCCTTGGCGTAATGCGCCGCGGCCCCGTGCTGAAACCGGCTGTGCGTCAGCCAGATCGGGTCGGTAAGCGTAAGGGTTTCGTCCTCGGTCACTTCGCGCGCAATGGCCTGCATCTCCTCCAGCGTAGGATCGCGATCGGGAATGCCGGTGTCGTCGGCAAGGAAGAACAGGCGGTGATAGCCACCCCACACTGGCAGCACCCCGCAAAATCCGCGTGGATAGTAGAAGAACCAGAGATGATCGAAATCCGTGGATCGCCGCCAGCTAAGCTTTGCGTCAATCTGCCGGTTCATGCAGTTCAGCAGCTTTTGCGGCTCGAACCCCAGGCCCAGTTCGCCGCGCACGAAGCCTTTCGATCCGTCCGCGCCGATCATGTAGCGGCAATGCAGTGTCTGTTCGGGACCGGTTGCCGAGTCCTCGTCATCCTCGCTGACCGACGCGACCGTGAGCGTCACGCCGGCGTCGTCCTGTACGAAGCCTACCAGCTTCAGCCCGCGCCGGATGCGCGCGCCTTTGGTTTCGGCCTGCTCGCCTAGAGTTCGCTCGATCACATCCTGCCCGCTGTAGAGGACGGGACCATAGGGGCTGTCCACATCGGCGATGGCGACAGGATCGACCGGGCGGCCATTGAGCAAGGTATTGACGCGGGTGATGGCGAACGCGTTTTCAGCAATGGCGTCGCGCACGCCGATGCTCGCGAGAAGCTCTTGCGGGCGAGCCCATAGATTGTTGGCTCGCGACCATTCCTTCACGTCGTGCCGCTGTTCGATCAGCAGACAATCGACGCCGTGGTGAGCGAGTGCGCACGCCGTCGTCAGCCCGATCGGGCCACCCCCGACGATGATGACGTCGGCATCGAAGGCGCGTGGTGGGGTTGCGTCGGTCATGCGAAATCCTCCGGCTGGATGGGTGTTGTCGCCGCGGACCGTGATGCGAAATAGTCGGTCATGGCGCCGTTCATCTCGCGCAGCACCGCGATGGCGACGGCGAGGCGATCGGAGCCAACGCGATCGAGAATGGCAGCGTCGAGCGGAACGACCGCCTGCTCGGCCCCGGTCAGCGCCTCCCGCCCGGCGAGCGTGAGCACGATCAGCTTGGCCCGCTGGTGGTGCGGATTGGCTTCCATCGTGACAAGGCCATGCCCGACCAGCAGATCGACGACGCGCTGCACCGCTTGGCGGGTCAGACCCATGTTTCGCGCGATGTGCGAGACGGGCAACGGTTGGGACGAATAGCCGAGAGCCCCAAGCACCTGCCACCAGGCGGTCGTCAGGCCGGCGGCTCGGACCAGCTCGTTCCCCGCGTCCACAAGGCGGCCGTTCGTCTCGAACACCGCAAGCGCGAGGTCCCGAACTGTCGGGACTCCATCATCAATCATTGCATCACCATGTCATTATGACAGCATGTTGCGTAAATGGCTGTAGATCGAGGTTGTTCCCGCAAACCTGATCAATGCAGATTCAACAGCGGGTTGCCTTCAGTGCCAGCTTAGACCCTGACCCGGTTGTTTTTGAGTATACCCTCTGAGTCCCTACTCTGGCCGGTCCGATTTCCGCCCAAATGGAACATCAAAAATTCGGCTCGGATTGGCCCTTTGGTCCACCTGGAGTCATAATTAAGGAAGACCAAAAGGCACCCTACCAAGCGGCACCGCAGAAGCTCCTTTGAGGATTGAAGCTCTGCGTCATGTTCGCTCGCAAGGCGGCGTCGGCGCGTTGCAGTTCACTGCTGGCGACTGTCCCACAAACGAAGGTTCAGAGGGACGGCATCGGCGACCTCAGGCTCCAGACGCCTCTCGATCCAGCCGTTTTCCCAAAACCGGTTTCCGATTACATTTTCACGAAACGGCTCGTCGGAGATGGAGAAACGGGACTGCTGCGAGAAGTTGAACGGCTGGCTCCGGGATGCCGCGCCGATCTGCTAAAACGGCAAACGATGGGTCGGTCTTGTTCGCCAGTTTGAGGCGGCGACGACCCACAACACGACATTCAGCAATCATTTTGCACTCTCCGACTTCGGACGTCCATTCATGTTCTCCGACGCCTCGACCAGCGATAGGGGAAATGGCGAGAAGTGGGACAAAGCCGTCCTTCCTGACCAACGCGCTAAACGTCGATCCCTGACAAGCGCCGACGTTCACGAATGTTCTATGGAGCCGCCTTGGCATTGCGATCGCAGGGTGTCGCAATGCAAGATTATCTACCATTTGGTTCGAAGGGTAAGGCCGTAGGTCCGAGGATCGCCCAGCGTGGCGGTAACGGCGCCCGTGTTGTTGGCAGCCAGGGACAGATAATAGGTGGAGTTCGCTATGTTCCGCCCCCAGAACTGGATGTCGTATCGGCCATCGTCGGCTCTGATCCCGAACCGGAGGTTGACCAGCGCATAAGCCGGGATATCGGAATAGCGGCTGAGGCTGGCGGTGCTGTTGCTTGAGGAGCGATAGCTATAATCCGAGCCCACATACACCTCGGCCTCGTGGCCGAAATTTATCCCCAGCGGCGCGCGCACCTCGCCCCCGGCCGATGCGGCCCAGCGGGAGACGCCCGGCAGGCGCTGCCCGCTCAAATCGCATAATGTCCGTCCCGTGATCTCGATCGGGCACGGTGCGTTGGCATAGGATATGTAGCGGGCGTCGTCATAAGTGCTCGATCCGTACAATGTCAGCCACCGTGTCGGCGCGGCGCGCAGGTCCGCCTCGATGCCGCGGGTCCGTACCTTGGCGGCGTTGGTAAAGAAGCTGACGCCGTTGCGCTCGACGTCGACGATCGTCGTCTGATAGTCTTTGACGTCGGTCCAGAAGGCCGCGACGTTCGCGGTGATACGACCGTCCGCCCAAGTCGTCTTGGCGCCGACCTCATAACTGTCGATCGTCTCGGGACGAATGACGGGATTGGCGGCGAACTGTCCGGTGGTGGTGATGTTGGCCAGGTTCAGCCCGCCGAACTTGTTGCCCCGCGCATAGGTCACATAGGCGAGGACCGGCGCGGCGACCTTCCAGGACAGGGTCGCCTGGCCCGAGAGTCTCCCGGCTTCGGTCCGTGCGGTATAGAAATTCCGCACGCCATAACGGGTCCGGATCGCCTGGGCCGCCGCCTGTTGCGCCGCCGTCAGCCCGGCGAGCGATGCGCCGCTGGCGTCCTGATCGAAATAGCCGGCCTTGGTTTCATAGGTGTAGCGCAGGCCGGTCGTTAGATCGACGGCATCGGTGATATGCCAAATCGTCTGGGCGAAGGCGGCATAGCTGTCGGTGACGGGGCGCGAATGGCTGACGACATTATATCCGTTCAGCGCAGCGGCGCCGACGGCCGCATTGGTGGTCGGGAGCAGGAACCAGTCGGCGGCGCGGCGACCATAGCGGTTGACCGCCTCCGCCTCGATCGACTGATAGAGATAATAAAGGCCCGCCACATAATCGACGCGCCGTGCGCCGTTGGAGGCGATGCGCAATTCTTGGCTCACCTGACGCTGCTCGTTGCTCTGGTGGAAATCGGCACCCGCGTCGATGCTGGTGCCGTCGCCGTCGTTATGGGGGTACCAGTCCCAGGCGCGGTAAGCGGTGACCGAGGTCAGCGTGGCGGGGCCGATATCCCAGTCGGTGGTGACGTTCACCCCATGCTGGTTCATGCGATAACGCGGATCGGCATCGGTGTCGGTCGTCCGCAGCCCCGGGTTCGCCGCGACCGGCGTATAGCCCAGCCGCGCGGACCGGTCATAATAGTTGTTCGGGAACAGCGCGCCGTTGTCGTAATTCCGAATGGCGCCCAGCAGTATGCTCCCGGCCGTGAAACTGCTCTGCCGTCCCCAATCGCCGATAATCCGCAAGGTCAGCGTGTCGGTAGGCTTGTAGAGCAGCTGGCCACGCAGGTTCAGGTCATGGAAATCCTGGCCGTATCGTCCGTCGAAGCGGTTGAGGGTAAAGCCATCGCGGTCGGTCTTCGACACGAACAGCCGCGCCGCCAGATGCTGCGACAACGGCCCGGAGACATAGGCATGGAGCTGGCGGAAGCCGTAATTGCCCAGACTGGCATCGCCGCCCGCCTGCCAGTCGAAGGTCGGTTGCCGGGTCGTCACCACCACCGCGCCCGCCGAGGTGTTCTTGCCGAACAGCGTCCCCTGCGGCCCGCGCAACACCTCGATCCGTTCGAGATCGGCGAGATCGAACACCGTCTGGCCCGGCCGTGCGAGATATACACCGTCCAGATAGACGCCGACCGCCGGTTCCAGCCCGTCATTATAGACCGCAACATTGTTGCCCAGGCCGCGAATATTGATGCTGGTGTTGCGCGGATTGGTGTTGGTGACGACCAGGCTGGGGGTCAGTTGCTGCAGGTCGCGCAGGTTGAAGGTGCGGGTAGATTCAATCTGCGCCGCGCCGAAGGCATTGATGGCGATCGGTACGTCCTGGCTTCGTTCCGTCCGGCGGCGTGCGGTGACCAGAACATCCTCGCTCGCGCCGCTATCCGAGACCGCAGCGGTCGCGCCCCGGTCGTCGTCATGGGCGACCAGCGTCTCTTGAGCGGTGGCGGGCGCGGCGAGCAGGACCGCACCGGCGAGCCATAAGGCACGGCGAGGAAGGGCTGTCGAAATCGGCATGGACACTCTCTCATGGCGGGGACGGACATGCGGCAGCGACCGCCCGCCTAGGGCTATGAAAGGACGTTCAGGAAACGAACGAAGTAATTCCTATCGATCTAGTAGGCAAATTATCATTGTCGCGACGGCGCCAACCTTTATCACGAGCGTGCGGCTGCGCGCATGGTCGCCAACAATGGGAGCAAACATGATCGGTGTGAGATTTCTGACGGCCGCCGCCTCGGCCCTGATCGCGGCCACGCCCGCTCTCGCCGCGCCGGCGGCCCCGGCCCCGCCTGCGAGCGAACCGCAAACGGCGCCGAGGGATGCCCCCAATTTCCTGATCATCGTCGCCGACGATCTTGGTTGGTCGGACCTGGGCGCGTTCGGGGGCGAGATCGCGACGCCCAATCTCGACGCGCTGGCGCTTTCGGGGGTGCGCTTCACCGGGTTCCACACCGCGCCGACCTGTTCGCCCACCCGCTCGATGCTGATGAGCGGGGTCGACAATCACGAAGCCGGGCTGGGCACGATGGCGGAACTGCTCGGCCCTGCGACGCTAGGTCTGCCCGGCTATGAGGGGTATTTGAACGACCGGGTCGCCTCCATTGCCGAACTGCTGCGCGCCGGTGGCTATGCGACCCTGATGGCGGGCAAATGGCATCTGGGCCTGACGCCCGAGCGCGAACCCGCCGCGCGGGGGTTCGAACACAGCTTCGCCCTGCTGCAGGGTCTGTCGAACCATTTCGGCGCGGACCAGAACGAGGCCTGGACCAAGGCGGGGCTGGCGCCGAGCTATCGCGACGACGGCAAGCCCGCCACCCTGCCCAAGGGGCAGTATTCGGCGGATTATTTCGCCGACCGGCTGATTGGCTATCTTGACGCATCGGCCAAGGCGGGGGATCGCCGCCCCTTCTTCGCCTATCTGCCCTTCACCGCTCCGCACTGGCCGCTCCAGGCGCCGGCGGAGACGATCGCCAAATATAGGGGCCGCTATAACGCAGGCTATGAAGCGCTGCGTGCCGAGCGACTGGCCCGGCAAAAGGCGCTGGGGCTGGTTCCGGCCGATGCCGTGCCGCACAGCCTCGAGCTGGCCAGGCCCTGGGCCTCGCTCAGCACCGACGAACGGGCCGTCGAGGCGCGCAAGATGGAAGTCTATGCCGCCATGGTCGACCGCATGGACCAGAATGTCGGCCGGGTGATCGCCGCGCTGAAGGCGCAAGGCCGCTATGACAACACGATCATCCTGTTCTTCGCCGATAACGGCCCGGAGGGGAATGTGATCGAAGCGCCGAGCCCCCGCTTCAAGGTCGGCTCGCCCGATGCCGCCCTGCCCCCGGCGCAGGCGCTGGGCATCGACAACAGCCTGGACAATATCGGCAAGCCGACCAGCTATGTCGGCTATGGTCCGGGCTGGGCCCAGGCCAATTCGGTGCCGTCCTGGCTGGTGAAGGGCTATACGACCGAGGGGGGCATCCGGGTGAGCGCCTTTGCGGCGGGGCGCGGTGTGACCGGCGGCGGGCGGATCGCCAACGCCAATCTGGACGTCCGCGACGTCGCGCCGACCTTGCTCGACTATGCAGGCCTGCGTCAGCCGAGCCAGTTCGCGGGCCATGCCATCCTGCCCCATGAGGGGCACAGCCTTCGCCCCGTGCTGACCGCCAGCGCTGACCGCATCCGATCCGCCGACGAAACGCTCGGCTATGAACTCTTCTTCCGCCGGGCGCTTCGCCAGGGGGATTGGAAAATCGTCTTGCTGCCAAAGCCGACCAATCGCTACACGCGCGGTGGGGTCAGCACGGGGCGTTGGCAGCTTTTCAACGTTGCTAGCGATCCCGGCGAAACCAGGGATCTCGCGGCGGCCGAGCCCGCGCGGCTGGCCAGCCTCGTGGCGGCCTATGACCGCTATGCCAAGGCCAAGGGCGTGGTGCCGCTACCGGCCGATGCCGAGGCCGCGCCCGCACCGGCAGCCCGGCCATGAGGATCGGGGCGGCGCTGCTCCTGGCGCTGGCCGCATCCGGCGCGTTGGGCGCGCGAGCTGCGCCGCCTGGGAATCGCTGTCTTGCGAAGGATGCCGTCGTCACTATCGCCGAGGGCATCGTCCTGCTGGGCGAGGATGGCCCGGATCGACCTGGACAGCCGGTCCGCGTGGCGGCATTCCGGATCGACGCGCATGAGGTGACCAGCCGCCAGTTCGCGACCTTCGTGGCATCAACCGGCTATCGAACACGAGCCGAACGCCAGGGCGCGTCCGCGCTTTTCGTCGCGCCGACCGAACCGGCTTCCCTCGACAATGCCGCGCGCTGGTGGCGGTGGAGGAAGGGCGCGGATTGGCGGCACCCCAAGGGCCCCGGCAGTGACCTGACCGGCCGGATGGACGAGCCGGTCGTCCATGTCGATCGCGACGACGCCGCCGCCTATGCCCGTTGGGCCGGCGGGGCGCTGCCCACCACCGAACAATGGGAGCGAGCGGCGCGCGGCGATCAGAACGCCACCCGCGACCCGCTCGACTGGGCATTCGATCACGGCAAGCCCAGGGCCAATGTCTGGGAAGGCGTCTTCCCCATGCGGGACACCGCCGACGACGGCTATGCCGGGATCGCGCCGGTGGGGTGCTTCGAGGCGAACGACCTGGGGCTTTACGACATGGTCGGGAATGTCTGGGAATGGGTCGCAGGCGATCAGAATGTCGGCTTGGTCAAGGGCGGCAGCTATCTATGCGCGATGAATTACTGCGCCAATTTTCGACCGGCCGCCTATCAGGCACAGGAACACGATCTTCCAACTTCACACATTGGGTTTCGCGTCGCTTATCCTATCGAAGGTCCGCAGCTCAGGTAGTCTTTGCGCTAATATAACCCATTCCCGGTCATTCACTGCCAGTTTCCACTTTCCCAATTTCTACCATTCATTCACTTTGGCCGCCGGGTAAGCCAAAGACGCGAGCCGTGCTCCCATCGGTTGGTGTCTGCGTCTGCTGCTCAAGTCCCCGGCTCAAACGGATAAGCTGAGATACGGCCAACTGTGCACACGTGCTATTGTGCATGGCTGTACCTACGCCACGATCGGCGGGGAGACCGTGCCTGCTGACCTGAGATCAGCCATTCGCATCCCGATGCCCGCCCGACAATATCCGATATTCATTCCATTCCGGGTCAAAATCGAAGTTGCGGTCATCGCTAGCTGACCCACCTCAACAGGATGGCTCCGAAACGATTGATAGATAGAAATATCAGCCTGAATGGGTGAGCAAGGGCTGTGTTTTTGCTCGGAGGCAAGCGTCCAATTATGATGATATCAAAGCCCTATCGTCATACCTGTATCATTTTTGGTTCATGTTAGGTTTTTAATCGGAGATTTAACAAACAATCGGCACCGGTAAGCAGATTTTAGAAACGATATCGTATGCAATCGGTTGTGAGCGTCGCCTTATAGGAAAAACCTGAAGGACGCTGACATGAGCAATACGGTTGAGCTGACTGGTACCGTCGAAGATGTTTTCGCCCACCGCTTCACGCTGAAGACGGACGAGGGCAACAAGCTGGTCGATCTGGGACCGGGTGGTGAACGCGCACTGGACCTGTCGGCTGGTCAAACGATCAGCGTGAAGGGGGTGGATAAGCCCGCCGAGTTCAAGGCGAAGGAAATCCGTATCGCCGGGGCTGAGTGGCAGGCCGTCAAGGCCGACAAGAAGCATCAGCCCAAACCGCCCCATGACAAGGGCGATGCGCATGGCGAGGATACGGAGCTAACCGACGAATATGTCACCAGGCTGCTCGACGAGGAAGGCTATAGCGACCATGCCGAGCGGACCCGCAAGCCCAAGCATGTCGAGGTCATGGCGACCAAGGACGGCCAGCGTCACAAGGTGCATGTACGCAAGGATGGCGTGAAGAAGGTCGAGTTGGTCGACTGATCCCTCTTGCCGCTCCCGGCGAATGGATGCGCCGGGAGCGGTCCCCACTTAGACCATGTGACAGCCAAACAGGGGGCGTGCCATGCTGGCTTTTACCTATCCGCTGATCGTCCTGAGCGGCGCGTTCCAGGCCATGGGCGCCGCCCTCAGCGCGCTTTTGCGCAAAAGCCTGGTCAATCCATGGCTGGCCGCCTTCGTGACCTTCGTCCCGATCATCATCGTGCTGACCTTCGTGGTCTTAGCGATCCCCTTCCCGCTGCCGCAGGCGGGCAGCTTTGCTCAAATCCACTGGTATGACGCTTTTGGTGGCATCGCCGGGTCGGCCGCCGTCGTCGCGGGCCTCCTGTTCGTCGACAAAGTCGGCTCGGGGCCGCTCAACGGCCTGACCGTCACGGGCAACATCCTGGCATCATTGGCTCTGGATGCCTTCGGCGTGCTGGGCCTGCAGAAGAGCGGTTTCGAGCCGCTCCCGTGGATTGGTGGCGCCGTCATGATCGTCGGCGTGATCGGTATCACCCTGGGTGCTGGCAAAAAGGATGACGATGAGGCGGACAAGGGGCTGGCGGGCAAGCTGCTTTACCCCTTCATCCTCGTCTGTGGCGGCTTGCAGGCGATCGGCGCAGCGCTGAACGCCGAGTTCCGCCACGCCGTCACCAATCCCTGGATGGCAGCCGACCTGTCATTCATTCCCGTCGCCTCGCTCTTCCTGCTGATCTTCATCCTGCGCCCCATGCCGCTACCGACCCGCAACGATGTCGCGACCGTCAGATGGTGGATGCCGACCGCCGGGCTGGTCGGTGCGCTGGCGGTTTTCACCGGACTCCTGTTCATCGACAAGGTCGGCGCGGGCGTGTTCAATGGCCTTCTCATTACCGCCAACCTGATAACGGCAGTCGTGCTCGACCATTCCGGCTGGCTCGGCATGAAGAAGACCCCAACGACCAAATTGCGCCTGGCGGGCGTAGTCGTGACGATCATCGGCATTCTGATGATCTCGATCGGCAAGATGCACTGACATGGCGCAAGGTCCCGCCCGGCAAACGGTCCGCACGACCATCGAGCGCCTGCACCGCTCGCTGTTCGAATTCATCGCCGTTCCCGCCTTGATCGTCGTCGCCTTCGTCATTCTGGCGGAGGCGATCGATTGGCTGGACAATCATGCAGGTCCGGCGCACTCGTGGAGCCCCCTGCGGCGATGGCTTGCCCAATATGTCGGCGACACGCAGTCGGCGATCGGCGTCCTGACGGCGATCGCGGGCAGTCTGTTCACCGTCACTTCGATCACCTTCTCGATCCTGATCCTGGCGGTGCAGCAGGGTGCGACCGTCCTCAACTCGCAAATCGTCGACCACTATCTGCGGCGATCGTCGAACCGGGCCTGGTTCGGCTTCTTCGTCGGCATCTCTCTGTTCGCGCTGATCACGCTCGTGCAGACCACCCATACGCGGGCGCCGATCTTCGGCGTGATGATGTCGACCATATTGGGCGCGGTCGCCCTGTTCGCGCTGATCCTGCTGATCTACGGCACGATCGATCAGATGCGCCCGGCGACGCTGATCGAGGCGATGGTCGACACTGCCGTCGCTGCGCGGCAACGGCAACTTCCCCTGCTCACCGTCAGCAAGGCCCCCAATGGCCAAGCCACCGGCACCGTCGTTCCTGCCCCGCTCAGCGGCCACCTCGCCCGCGTCAACATATCCGCGCTTCAGGCCTTGCTTGCCAGGCATCCCGATCTGCGTATCGCGATCCACCCGGCAATCGGCGATTTCGTTACGATCGGCCACCCGCTGGCCAGCCTCTCTCATGCGGACGACGATATCGTGCAGACCGTTGGCGCCGCCATGGTCTTGACCCGGAAACGGGATATCGCGGACGATGCGGGCTATAGCCTCCATCATCTCCATACGATCGGCTGGACGGCGATTTCCACGGCGCGGTCGGATCCGGCCGTAGGCTCCATTACCGTCCAGGCGCTGCGCGACCTCGCCGTCGCGTGGCGGCAGGATCCGCCCCGCGCATCCAGCGATGCCCGGCTGACCTATGACGATCGCCTGCCGCTACAGCTCGTTGATACGATTGAAAGCCTGATGGTCGCCAGCAGCGAGTCGCGACAGCATCAAACCATGGCGCTGATCCTGGATACACTGGCGGCTATCCTGCCCGTCATGCCGAACGTTCAGCGGCGCGCCATGCCCAGCGTCATGCGGACTGCGGCTCAACTTGCCGCGTCGCATACAAGAACGCGCGTGATGGGTCAGGCCCTTGCCCAGTGCGAGCAGGCCTGCCGGCGCCATGGCCTACATGACGAAGCCGCCATACTGAGTGACGTGGTCTGTAGCCAGTCGCCGGTCTGATCGACGGATCAGACCGGCGAACCGGATCACGCGGCGACTGCCTCCGGCAAGTCGTCGTCGGTCAGGGTCGAGGACCGGCGGAACTGGTCGGCATTCCCATCCAGCCAGGCATCCGCCGTGGCACGGCCCAGCGCGCGCAGTTCCTGAAGCTTCGACCAGCGGGTGTCGAGCTTGCTGGCCGACCCACGCTCGGCCAGGGCGGGTGGGGCGGGCATCATGTGCAGGTTGGTCGCGGCCAGCGCCTGCATCGCTGGATCGGATGACCGCGCCGTGCGCGCGATCGTCTGTATCTCGGTAAGCGCCTTCAGGTCGCGGAGCAGACAGGCGTTGAAGCCGATGTCGCTCATCCGCCCGATGATACCGCCCAGCGAGGTTGGCGCGTCTTCCACCGCAAAGGGCGTGATCTGTACGATCAAAAGGTCCGTCGCGCCGTGCCCGTCAAAGATCAGGGGCTCAAGCGCGGGGTTGGCGGAAAAGCCACCATCCCAATAATCCTCGCCATCGATCGTCACCGCCGCGAACAGATCGGGCAGGCACGCAGAGGCCATGATCGCATCAACCGTGATTTCGTCGTTACCGAACAGCCGCGCCGCGCCGTTCGACACGGCTGTCGCGGCAATATAAAGCGGCAATGCCGTATCGCGCGTCAGCGCATTGAGGTCGATGCTTGACGCCACCACTCGGCGCAGCGCACGCATCTCGCGCAGTTGCGGCGACAGATGAGCGACATAGCGCCCCATCATCTTGGACAGTTCCAGTGAACGTCGGAACCACGGCTCGAACAGCGGCCCGCCCCATTGATGGTCGAACGGCCGCAACGGCGATCCGTCTGCGACCGCCTTCCACAACCGCTCCAGCCCCGCCAGCGCCCCGGCCCGTCCGCCGTCGGCGAGCCCGGCGACCAGGGCAGTACCGTTCAAAGCTCCCGCGCTTGCACCGCTGACGGCGACAATCTCGATGTCCTCCTCCAGCAGCCGCTCAAGCACGCCCCAGCCATAGGCACCGTGCGCTCCGCCGCCCTGAAGCGCCAAGGCTAGTCGAGGCTTGCTGGTGTCGGATGAGGACGATCTGCATTCGCTCATAACTGCTCCCAAAGAATCCCCTGCCCTCGATATATGAGGTCAGCCATGGTCCGGTCCGGGCCTAACGGGCAGTTACAAATTTGGATGCAGTGCAGCATAACGCTGCTCGACTAAAGCTTCATCGGGGCAGCCAGGTGTTTGGCGCGGGCATCTTGTGCATTGAACCGATGATGGACCGACCTACCAGATGCCGCACCGGAAACATAAACACGTAACCGTTTCTTGGTCGGCAAACATGCATGACGTTTGATACGGGTATGATGTGCCACAGGGGCCTCCGCTGCTCACCAAAGCCCAGAAAATGATAATGAGCCGATCGATGAACCGGTTGCCGTAAGGCTCGTTGAGGCTGTTCCTTAACCAAGGTGGGCGACATGCACGGCGGTTCCGAACTCCAAAGTCAGAAGTCGTTGTCACCTCTCATCCCAGTGGCCGCGCCGTGGCGCAAAAGCGGTGTGGCAGCCTTGATCGATCGCGGGAACGCTCTCGGCAATGCGCACGATCAGGCGTCACGAACAATGCTGCTCAGACGCATCGCTGCATTGTTGGACCAACCACATCTCGCTCCAATGGACGCATGGGAAGCCGTAGGGACGGACGCGTTTCTTGTGCCAAGCGAGGCGCTTGAAATTCACAAAGCCAACGAAGCGGGGATAAGCGAAGCCCGTGATTTCCTTGGAGGTGTGGTGCCCGCACCCTTCGTCGGCACGAAAGCCATCACTCACGGCTTGGTCGACGATGACGCCCTACGACCCAAACAATGGTCAAACGACATGGCGCGGTTGATGGGTGACGCGGCCCTGCCGGGATACACGGCGTTTAGTCATACCGATGCAGCCAAGGCGGGGCGACTGCTGCTGGCCAAAGGGCCGGTGCGTATCAAAGACGTTTGCGGCAAAGCCGGTCTTGGCCAGATCGTCGTCGACGATGTCGAGGCGCTTGATATCGTGCTCGGTCGAGAAGATGCCCTCACCCTTGCGACGCACGGCATTGTGCTCGAGGAAAACCTGACTGATGTCGTGACCTATAGCGTGGGTTTAATCGAACTTGCCGGACAGACCATCAGCTACTGGGGCAGCCAGAACCTCACCGTCGATCATAAGGGCCGAGAGGTATATGGAGGGTCCGATCTTCATATCGTTCGCGGAGGCTTTGACGCCCTGCGAAAACTGGAACTGCCTGATAATCTAGCGCGCGCCATCGACTGCGCGGCGGTATTTGATGAAGCGGCTCATGCCGCCTATCCGGGGATCATCCTCACGCGCCGGAACTACGACGTTATTGAGGGGACGGATGCTGCCGGAAATCGGCAGATTGGCGTGCTGGAGCAATCATGGCGAGTTGGGGGCGCCAGCGGCGCCGAGATCGCAGCTTTTGAGGCATTCCGGGCTGAGCCTGGAACGTCACATGTACGCTGTTCCACCGTAGAGGTCTATGAGCAGATCACCCCCCCTGTGGGAGCGGTTGTCTATTACCAGGGTGTTGACCCGGTTGTCGGCGCAATGACAAAATACGCGATGAGGTATGCGTGACGGATCCTAAGGACATCGACAAAAACGCTGTTTCGCTAGCTGTTGATGATCAAAAGATCGTCGGCACGCTTCTTCGACCGGAAATTCCTGTACCGGGTTTTCTGTTCATCCACGGTTGGGGAGGCGATCAGGAAGAGGACCTTGGGCATGCCGAGGAACTGGCGCGCTTGGGCTGTATCTGCCTGACGTTCGATCTTCGTGGCCATGCTGAGAGCGGTGCCGACAAGGAGCAGGTCACCCGCCAAGATAGCCTTAACGACGTTCTTGCCGCGTATGACTATCTGGCGTCACAGCCCTTGGTCGACGGCCATGCGATTGGCGTCGTTGGAACCAGCTACGGCGGCTATCTGGCAATGCTACTGACGGCAAATCGCCCTGTCCGATGGCTCGCCATGCGCGTTCCTGCCCTTTATCCCGATGACCATTGGGAAACACCTAAGGCGAAGCTCGATAAAGCGGTAGTCCGCGCCTATCGCGAGAAGCCCCATTCCCCAGGATCAGACCGTGCCCTTTCTGCATGCACCGAATTTAGGGGCGACGTACTCATCATCGAGTCAGAACGTGATGAGCAGATTCCGCGCGAAGCCATGCTTTCCATGCAAGCTTCGTTCAGACAAGCCAATTCACTAAGTCACCGTATAATTCACGGGGCGAGCCATGCCATGCGCGAAGAAAAGCATCAGCGCGTATACGCTACCCTTCTAGCAAACTGGATTGAAGAAATGGTTCGTGCAAGCCGTCTTACCTATCGGTGAGCCTGGGTCTTGTGATTAGAAATCTTAGGTTAAATAACCTGGACACGGCGTTTTGCGGCTGGAAGCTGAGTTGCTAGCGCCCTAATTGTATCGTCAGAAAGAGTGCGAACTGCAGCACCCTTGCCGATGCTCATACAGCCTGGCACTACGACCCTAGCAGACAAGCGTTGGGCGGTGTTCAAAGCCTCGAACTCTGTGATACAGGTAGCCAAGTTGCCAAATTTAGTAGCGACCCTGCGACCGGTTAGAATGGCGGCAGCTTTCCACTGGACATCATTCATATCGGGTCTCCTAAAATCGCTTTTATAACATGGGGTAGAACTATATAGTTCCGCTTCGGCTATTCTAAAAAATGATACTGCTGTTGGATCGAAACTGTTCACGTCGAGCGGATCACGTCGTCGACAAGCGGAATGGCTGTACCTTCATTCCGATAACCGATTATAGGCACCGTGAAGTTATAACGTTACCATATTAGCTAGCTTGCTAGCTGAGTGGTTTCCCCACTCTCCTTCCGGTAATCGTGCCTGCTTGCGTGACGCCTGGCAGGCCAATTTTCCTGACCCGGTGTTGATGTTGCCATAGCGGGCAATACGAAGGTTCGTATCAGCCCGGCTCAAACACTCATCCGCCTTTCTGCGCATACCCACATCAGACGACCCTCGATCAAATCGTCCGGCTTTCAAAGTATAGCCTAGCAGGGACGAACGTCGCTCGCAGATGCTCATTCGTGTTGCCAGGTGGCAAATGCTGGTGGCGCCAGAGCAGCAAGGAAACATTACAACCAAATTTGGAACAGGGGCGATCGTTTGGCGCTTGTGAGTATGATCGTTCCGGGAGCTATAACATTGACCGATACAACACGACGGACATTCGTGACGGGTGCAGCTGTCACTACTGGTGCCATTGCGGCGACAGCCGCGAACGCCGCAACACAGGACGGCGGCAGTAGCGCAGCAACAACGCTGGCAGCGGCCGCTTATCCAAAGCCCCCCTATCCCGTACAGCGCCAGCCTTGGCCCGGTTTGGCATCCAAGATGACGCCGAGACCGGACCACGGTGAAAAAAGCTACAAGGGCTCCGGCAAGTTAGCAGGCAAGAAGGCCCTGATCACTGGTGGGGATAGCGGCATTGGCCGGGCTGCGGCGATTGCCTATGCGCGCGAAGGCGCCGATGTCGCGATCAACTATTTGCCAGCGGAAGAACCGGACGCTCGGGAAGTCATTGGGCTGATCCGTGCTGAAGGTCGCAAGGCTGTCGCCATTCCAGGGGACCTGCGCGACGAACGTTTTTGCCGCCGGCTGGTCCAGCAGGCGAGCGAACAGTTGGGCGGGCTCGATATCCTCGTCAACAACGCAGCACGTCAACAGACGCGTCCCGGGATCGCCGATATTTCGAGCCAGGATTTTGACGATACGATGAAGACCAATGTCTACGCACCGTTCTGGCTGACGAAGGCGGCCCTCGAACGGATGGGCGCGGGCGCGGTGATCGTCAACACATCTTCCGAACAGGCTAGCAATCCTTCGCCCGACATTGTCGACTATGCGCTGACCCGCGCCGCAGTGCTGAACTTTACCAAGAGTATGGCTAAGCAGCTTGCCAACCGCGGCATCCGCGTCAACGCAGTTGCGCCTGGCCCATTCTGGACTCCCCTACAGGTCAGCGGCGGGGCGACGCCTGAAAAATTGCGAAGCTTCGGTGGGGATTCGCCAATGGCACGAGCGGGCCAGCCTGCAGAAATTGCGGCGCTTTACGTTGCCGCGGCCGATCCTTCATTGAGCTATTCAACCGGCCAAATTTTCGGTTCGACTGGCGGAAACGGTCAGCCAGCGTGACCAGGCGTGCCGCAACCTTTACGAGGTTGCGGCATAGACCGAGCAATCTCATCACCAATCCAATGCTTTAGCATAGCTGGCCAACAGATTGGCCAATGACCCATATGGAGCCATTCGCGACTCTTTTTTTGACTCCCCGCTTTGTGCCATCCGTTAATGCCGGGCGCGGCGGAACACCAAAGCCTTCGCCCTGCTCCATCACCCGCGAGCTTCTCCAAGAGCTTGGCGTTTCGACAATTCTGCGCAGTTCTCATGTCTGTCACCTCGATGGATATCACGATCTTAATTGCTCCCGTGCTTAGACACCGCTAGCTGTTGCATATGATTAATACAGTCAGTGTGCTGAAGCAGGCGGTTTACGGCGGTTTGGTTGTGCTGACGGCTTGCGCCTTCATGGCGGACGCTAAGACGAACACCGCACTGCCGGATATGACAACAACCCTTCACGAACAGGGCGTGGAAAGCGCGTCGGTCGCTGTGATCCGCGACGGACAGATCGTCTCGACGGGCGCATGGGGCATGGCAGGACCGAACCGGGCGGCGACCGTCGCCACGCCCTACAATCTCGCCTCGCTGACGAAGCCGCTGACGGCGGAGGTCATCCTGCGACTGGTGTCCGCCGGCAAGCTGTCGCTCAACGATCCGATGGATCGCTACTGGAGCGACCCCGACCTGTCAGGTGATCCCCGGCGGATGAACCTGACGGTCCGCATGGCGCTGAGCCATCGCACCGGGTTGCCGAACTGGCGTGATGCGAAGGGGCTGGCGTTCGATCATGATCCCGGCACGACCACCGGCTATTCGGGCGAGGGGTATCAATATGCGGCAGGCTACGCCGAGCACCGCACCGGGCAGTCGTTCGAGACGCTTGCTCACCGCTGGCTGTTCGCCCCCGCCCATATGCGCGTATCAGGCTATGTGTCGGCGCAAGGTGAGACCGTGCCGATCGCCGTGCCCTATGACGAAGCAGGCAAACCGCTGCCGGTCGAGCGGGTGACGCGATACAACGCTGCCGACCTGGCCCACGCGACCGCGCGGGATTATGCGTGCTTCCTGATCGATGCGCGCAACGACCGGGGCCTGTCCGCATCTGTCGCGGCGGAGCGCAGCATATCGCAGGCCGACCTGACGCCCAAAACATGTGCCGGATCGAAAGCGGCCACCTGTCCGCCCTGGACCGGCTTTGGCCTTGGCTGGCAGCTCCTTGGTTTTCCCGATGGTACGACGATGCTTCACACCGGCAAGGATGCTGGGGCGTTCACCTTCGCCGCGATCGATCGTGCGAGCGGCGACGGCATCGTCATCCTGACCAACAGCGACAACGGGTGGCGGGTCATCCTGCCCATCCTCGAACGCACGGGGAGCGATCCGAAGCTGATCGCCTTCCTCCGCGGCCAGATGAACTGACAGGACCAAAGTCATGATCACCGCGATCGCCGTTGCCGCAGCCCTGCTCGCGACGTCCATGCCGCCCCCGGCCAATCCGTTGACGACCGAGATCAGCGCGCTCGATGCGCAGGTGTTCGACGCCTACAACCGCTGCGACCTGCCGACCTTTTCCGGCTATTTCGATCCGAAGGTCGCCTTCTACCACGACACTGGCGGTGCGACCTTCGAGCATGACGCGATGGTGGACGGGGTGCGCAAATACATCTGCGGGAAAGTGAAGCGCGAGCTGATCCCGGCGACGTTCCGCGTCTATCCGATCAAGGATTATGGCGCGATCGAGGAAGGCGAACACCGCTTCTGTGAGTTGGCGACGGGACGATGCGAAGGGATCGCCAAATTCGTGATGGTCTGGGCGAAGCAGGATGGTGCCTGGCGGATCACCAGTGTCCTCAGTTACGGGCATGGACGTTCAGACTGGCCTTCCCAGCCCCCAAAAGCGGACGCTTATTAATCTTGGTCGCATACGGCCGTTGGGCACCACGAAACCGCTTTGCGCACGCAAACGTGACGGGTTCATGCAGCGGCCGCCTCCATTCGCCGTCCAACCTGGCACGCCAGCCGATAAACTCTTTCGAAGGCGTCGGAAATCCCTCGAGCTTGAGGTTGTGGATCAGGTCAGTGGCGAGCGATGCGGCCTCGTCGCGCCGTCATGACAAGAATATCCTCGGTCGACCCCATGGCTCACTTCGCAAGCAGCTGCGCCAACGTCACCGGTTGAAAATCGCGCGCGTCGACACCGACGTCGAACTGGCGCGGCATCGGTGTCAGGCGGCCGTGGCTGTGTCCATGCAAGTTAAGCGCGCCCTTGTGCTGGCGGTTCCAGCTGCGAAAGGCGTAGTGCCCCAGGACGAGCGCACGGCCTTCGACCTCGATCTCGGCATAGTCGCCGACGCTCGCCCAGCCCGGTGCGGCGCCCGTGGCGTCGGGATCGTTGTTGCCGCGGAGCAGATGCTTGGTTCCGTTGAGCCTGGCGAGCAGCGCCGCGACATCAGCCGGCCGCCGCGCGACATCACCCAGATGCCAAACGACATCCTCTACGCCCACGACGGCGTTCCAGCGGCCGATCAGTTCGGCGTCCATCTCGGCCACGCTGGCGAAGGGTCGCTTGTGGATGTTGATCGTGCGGTGATCGCCGAAATGCGTGTCGGCGGTGAAGAAGACGGTCATGTCCAATAGAGGATGCGCGCCGCCGGTAGCAGCGTCCCGATCCTTTCCTCGAAAAACAGGCGAAGTGATCGCATCGTCGGCGCATCATAGACTTGCTTTTCAGTCCCGAACTTGGTGCGCTTTGTCGTCCGGTTATCCGCCCCCATGTCGAGCGCGGAGCCGGGATACCAGCTCTCCAGCACCGCCTTCGATCCGGGCGTAAAGCGATGCGTGATGAGTTCAACCGTCAGGTCGAGATCGGCGATGCCTGTCAGCGCCCCTGCCGCATCGGCGAGCAAAGCGTCGTACGCCTCGCGCCAGCCGTCGGCCGCGATGATCGGCGCGATCGTCAGGCCGATCGGATAGCCCGCGCGCGCCATGTCGGCCAGGGCCGTGAGCCTGGCTGCGACCGGCGCCGTACCGCCCTCGAACCGGGCAAACATCGTCGGATTAATCGAGGCGCGCATCCGCGTGCGTTTCTGATGGTCGAGGCCGAGCAGCGGCCCGACGTCAGCGAACTTCGTGGTGAAGCGCAACTGCGCCGCCGCCTCCCAGCGGCCGAACCAGGCGATCGCCGCCGACAGCGATCCGGTGATCGCCTCCAGACCCAGCGGATCGGTGTAGCAGGACGCCTCGAACGTCGTGCCTTCGTGCGCGCGCGCCTCGCTACGCGAGGTGATGCTGCCCTGTCCCAGATACGCTGGCAGCCCGTCCAGTATCTCGTCGAGATTGGCGTAGACGCGGGTGATCGGCGGCCCCTTCAACGACCCTGCGAGATAGCAATAGCTGCAATGCGCAGGACACCCTTCGGCAAGGTCGACCCGCCAGTCGGCGCTGGGCGCGATCGGCTGCAACCGCCGTTTCGACGGTGGCGCGACCACCACCGCTAGCGTCGATTTCGCCTCCGAGTAGGCGCGCCGCGGATCGTCGGGTAGCCCCAGTGAGAGGCGATCACCGGGAAGCGTCACAACCTCGATACCCTGCACTTCAGCACGTGCGACGATGGCTCGGCCATGCGCGAAGCCCAGCGCCGAGCGCGTCACCAACAACCGACGCGGGCGCCATCCTGCCCCCGGTCTCCCCGTCGTCGGTGCTGTCGCTATCGTCGCCATGGCCAAGCCAACGAACGGCACGCCGGGACGGTCCAACCGATCGACAGGCACCGCCCCATCTTCTTAGGATCGGCGCTCCACCGCGACAGGGGGCCGACCTGCACTTCCTCGACACACGCCGTACGCTGCTCCGCTCCGCGATACTCGCACCGATGGGGCTGTGGACCGCGGCACAGGCGCGTGCCGCCGGCCTGTCGGCGGAGGGCGCCATCGAACGCGGCATTTCGCTCGACCTCGCAAGGGTGCGGGCGGCGCAGATCTTCGGCCTCCGCTATGACCTGTCGTTCAACTTGACCGCGGCGGACACCGCCGCGGGCGCGGTCGTCATCCGTTTCGATCGCGCGGGCGACAGCGGCGATCTGGTCCTCGACTTTCGCGGCCCCACGCTCGCCGATCTGACGGTCAACGGCCGTCCGCTACCGGCCGCAGGGCGGGTCGACGGACACCTCGTCCTGCCCGCAGCGTTGCTGAAGACCGGCGCCAATATCGTCTCGGCACGGTTCGCGACACCGATCGCGGCATCGGGGGCGGCGATCATCCGCTATCATGACGACAAGGATGGCCAGGCCTATCTCTACACGTTGCTCGTCCCCTCCGATGCCAATCTGCTGTTCCCCTGTTTCGACCAGCCCGACCTCAAGGCGCGCTTCCGCTGGACGATCACCGCGCCGACCGGCTGGACGGTGATCGCCAACGGGCCGCTCGATGGGCAGCAGCCGACGACCGGCGGTACGCGCTGGCGCTTTGCAGAAACCGAGCCAATCTCCACCTATCTTGCCGCCTTCGCCGCCGCTCCCTGGACGCGCTGGACGTCGGCGCCCGCGGGGGAGCGCCCGATCAGCCTTTACGCGCGCGCCTCGCGCCGTGCCGAGGTCGATGCCGAGGCGCAGATCGCGACCAACCGCGCCGCAGTGCGCTGGCTCAGCGACTGGTTCGAGGTCCCCTTTCCCTTCGCCAAGCTCGACCTGGTGCTTGCTCCCGCCTTTCCCTTCGGCGGCATGGAGCATGTCGGCGCGGTCTTCTACAACAAGGACCGTTTCATCTTCCGCGAGCCGCCAACGCTGCCGCAGCGCGTCGGCCGCGATGCCACCATCTACCACGAGATCAGCCATCAATGGTTCGGCGACGACGTCACCATGCGCTGGTTCGACGACCTGTGGCTGAAGGAAGGCTTCTCGACCTATATGGCCGCGCGCATCCAGGCCGAGCTTCAGCCTGACAGCAACGCCTGGACCACCTTCCTCCTGTCGACCAAGACGCCCGCCTATCGCGCCGATGCGACCAGCGGCACGCAGGCGCTGTGGCAGCCGCTCGACAATCTCAATGCCGCCAAGAGCAATTACGGCCCGATCGTCTACAACAAGGCGCCGGCGGTCATCAAACAGCTCGCCTTCCTGGTCGGCGAGGCGGGGTTCCGCCGTGGCCTCCAACGCTTCCTCATCGATCATGCCTATGGCAACGCGACCTGGCAGGACCTGCTCGGCGCAGTCGGGTCGGCGTCGGGCGTCGACCTGACCGATTTCGGCCGCCAGTACATGCTACGCGCCGGCCTCCCCCGCGTCGACACGCAGCTCCGCATCGCGGGCGGTCGGATCGGGTCGCTGACGCTCGTCCAGCGGCCGGCGCGGTCGCTGCCAGGCGACCGCGCCGGCGCATGGCCGATGAAGGTCCGGGTACGGCTGGGCTATAAGACCCGGCCCGATGTCGTCCTCGACGCCGCCTTCTCCGGCACGACCGCGATCGTCGCCGGGGCGGCGGGGTTGCCGGTGCCCGACTATGTCTGGCCGAACGACGACGACCAGGGATACGGCCTGTTCCTGCCCGACGGCCGCACCCTCGCCTGGATCGTGGCGAACGTCGGCACGGTCGAGGACCCGCTGCTCCGCGCGATGCTGTGGAGCGCGGTGTGGGACACGGTCCGCGACGTCCGCTTCTCACCGGCGCGCTATATCGCCATGCTGCTCGACCACCTGCCCGCCGAAACCGACGAACAGATTTCGCGCACCATCCTGTCGCGCGGCGCGGCCGCACTCGACGTCTACCTGCCCGACGACGCCGCCGCGCCACTGCGGCCCCGCTGGGAACGGGCGCTGCTCGCCCGGATCGATGATGCCACGCTCGGTTACGGCCTGCGCAAGGATGCGCTCGATCGCCTGGTTGCAACCGCGCGGACGCCGCTCGCACTTGCTCGCTTGCGCGACCTTCTGGCGGGCCGCGCGATGTTGGTCGGCACCGCAATCCGCCAGCCGACACGTTGGGCGATCGTCCGTCGCCTGATCGCAGTCGCAGCGCCCGATGCCGCCGCGCTCTACGCGACCGAGCAACGGCTCGACCAAACGAGCGAAACGGTGAAGGACGCCTTCGTCGCCCGTGCGGCGACACCCGACCGCGCGGTCAAGGCCGCCTACTTTGCCCGCTATTTCGACGATGCCGCGCTCAACGAAGCCTGGGTGAGCGAAAGCCTGGGCGCGTTCAATACGGTCGAGCAGGCCGAACTTACTCTGCCCTTCCTGCGCCCGGCGCTCGACCGGCTCGAATGGATCCGTCAGAACCGCCGCATCTTCTTCCTGCCTGCCTGGATCGACGCCTTTATCGGCGGCCAGCGCGATGCGGCGGCGCTAGATGTCGTCGATCGGTTCCTGGACGCGCGCCCCGCCCTTCCCCTCGATGTACGTCGCAAGGTTTTGACCGCACGCGACGAACTGGCTTTAACTGTGCATATCAGGGCCGCGACATTTCCAACGTCAGCGGAGGTTTGATGAAAGACCCGGCAACCGGACACCCAGCCCGCCTTGCATGCGGCAGCCTAGCCAAACCTTTGAAATGATGGACGTACAGCGACGAGCGACTTTCGCCAGAGGCCCCGGAATGCTTTAATGCAGCGATGAAGCATTCCCGCCAAGGGGCCGTGCTGGCCCTGCTCGCCAGTCTTGCCGCGATGCCGCTGTCCGCGCAGTCGACCTATGATCGGGTCGACCCGATGATCGGCACGGGAGGAGAAGGTCACACCTTTCCTGGGGCGGTCGCGCCCTTTGGCATGGTGCAATTTTCGCCCGACACCGACACAACTTGCGTCATTCGGGAATGCTACAGCCATGCGGCGGGCTATCGTTATGAAGATCCGACCATCCAAGGTTTTTCGCTGACGCACTTCTCCGGTGCCGGGCATTCGGATCTCGGCGATTTCCTCATGATGCCGGTCAGCGGGGATAGCGTGCCACTGGAGCCCGGCAACGCAGGCAAGCCGGGGTCGGGTTATCGCTCGCGCTACGATCACGCGACAGAGGTCGCGCGGCCAGGCTATTACGCCGTCAAGCTGGAGGATCGAGGCGTCCAGGCGGAGCTGACCACAGGGACACGGATCGGCGTCGCCCGCTATCGTACCATGTCTGGCGCGCCTTCCATGCATCTGGTGCTCGATCTGCGCAGCTCGCTTTACAACTATCCGGGAAAGGTCCTGTGGTCCTTGATTAGGCTGCGTCCCGACGGCATCGTGACCGGCTGCCGACAGACGCGCGGCTGGGCGCCCGACCGAAACCTGTGCTTTGCGATCCGTTTTTCCGTTCCGCTCAAAGGGCACGCGTTCGTCTCTACCGAGACGGACGTCCCTTATAAGGGCTTCCAGGGACCGGGGCGCGGCAGTGACGCCGTTGCGGAGCGCGCCGGACGCGCATTGGTCGCCCGCTTCGATTTCGGCCCCCTCGACCAACCGCTTGAAGTGATCAGTGCAATCTCGTCGGTCGATGAGGCGGGCGCGATTGCAAACCTAGCAAGCGAACCCGGCGATTTCGATGCCATCCAGGCAAAGACCGCCCAGGCGTGGCGCGCAGCCTTGGACGTGGTGAAGATTGACGCGCCTGCCCCAATGGCGAAGTCCGTGGCCACTGCGCTGTACCATAGTTTGCTGGCGCCCGCCGTCGCCAGCGATGCGGACGGCCGCTATCGCGGTCCCGACAATCAGGTGCACCGTGCGGAAGGCTATACATTCCGTTCGACCTTCTCGCTTTGGGATACGTTCCGCGCCGAGCATCCGCTGCTGACGCTCGTCCAGCCGGCAAGCCTGTCGAGCGAGATCGTCCAGTCACTCGTGGCCAGCCGCAAGGATAGTCCTCATGGCATCCTGCCCGTCTGGCAGTTCCAGGGGCGTGAGACGTGGACGATGATCGGCTATCACGCCGCACCCGTTATCGCCGACGCCTATCTGAAGGGGATTAGAGGGTTCGATGCGGACGCGGCGCTTGCCGCCATGGTCGCGAGCGCGACCTATGCGCCCTATGGCGGCTTGGGCGAGTATATGAAGCGCGGTTATGTGCCGATCGATCGGGAGCCGGAGGCGGCCTCCAAGACCGTAGAATATGCCTATGACGACTGGACGATCGCACGGATGGCGCGCGCCATGGGCCGCACCGAGATCGCCGCGACATTCGAAAGACGTGCAGGCAACTGGCGGAATAGCTTTGATGCCCGGACCGGCTTCATCCGTGCGCGCAAGAGCGACGGATCGTTCCGCACGCCGTTCGATCCCACGGCGATCAACTACGGATCGGACTATACCGAGGGTAATGCCTGGCAATATAGCTGGTTCGTACCGCAGGATCAGGCTTCACTCGTCGGAGCGCTCGGCGGCGATACGGCCACCATCGCCAAGCTGGATGCGATGTTCGAATTCGACAATTCGAAACTCGACTATAGCCATGCCGAAGATATCGCGGGGCTGATCGGCCAATATATCCACGGCAATGAACCCAGCCACCATGTCGCCTATCTCTACAGCTATGCTGGGGCACCGTGGCGGACACAGGCCCGACTGACGCAAATCGTCGAGACCCAGTATCGCCCGACGCCGGACGGACTGTCCGGCAACGACGATCTCGGGCAAATGTCCGCCTGGCTCGTTTTTACTGCGCTGGGCTTTTACCCGGTGACGCCCGGCAGCCTGGAATATGTGATCGGTCGGCCTTTCCTGAATCGAGCAGTGCTTTCCTTGCCCAATGGGCGGCAGCTGACCGTGATCGCCGATCAACTGGACGACCGGCATCCTTATGTCGGGAAGGTGATGCTGAACGGGATACCCGTAACGCGGGCCTATCTCCGGTACGACGAGATCATGGCTGGGGGTGAATTGCGTTTTACGATGCAGACGACGCCGAACACCGCCTGGGCAACGCACCCCAAGGATCGACCATATTCTGCCAGCACGACGCGGTGAGAAGGACCCACTTTCAGCCGTTCAGTCTACCTTTCCCGCCTTCCAACATCCGACACCCATTCATCGAACTGCAGGCTCCCGCTGGGCGGAGGAGCAGACGGCAAGCGCGTTGCTCTCGCGTCAGGTGATAAATTTCGTCAGGCCGCTAACTGAATAGGGCTTGCGCAACAAAGGGAAGCCGTGGTCCTGCTGCTCCGCTAGCGCATCGCTATAGCCGGTGGTGAGTACGACAGGCATCGCTGGCCAGCGATCGCGGATACGGAGGGCAAGGTCCAGGCCGTTGATGCCGGGCATGATGACGTCGCTGAAGACGAGGTCGATCTTTTCGTGCGCACGCTCAAGCAGCGCGAGGGCGTCCTCGCCACTCTGTACCCAGGTGACGATCTGCCCCAGTTCCTCAAGTAGGCTCCGCGCGAACTGGCCGACGGCCTCATTGTCCTCGACGAGCAGGATACGCCGAGTGACCGCGGCGTGTTTCGGAATGTCGGACACGGCGTGGACCAGTTGCATGCCTGCCGCGAAAGGGAGGTAAAGCGTGAAGGCCGTCCCGATACCGACTTGGCTCTCGACATCGACGTCGCCCCCGGACTGTTTGGCAAAGCCGTGCACCTGACTAAGCCCCAAACCGGTACCCTTGTTCATGGGTTTGGTGGTGAAGAACGGCTCGAAAATATTCTTCATCGTGTCCGGTGCGATGCCGCTGCCGTTGTCTGAGACACGTAGCGCTACGAAGCGGCCGCTCGCCGGGCCGTGACCGCGCACGGCGGGCAAGCCGTCGACGGTCGCACTGGCCAGCGTCAGCGTACCGCCCGCCGGCATCGCATCGCGGGCGTTGATGACGAGGTTCAGCAACGCAGTTTCGAACTGATTGCGATCCGCGTTGACGATCGCAGCCTCGCCCGGCTCTATCGCGATGACGATCGAGGAGCCGACGCTCGTCTCGATCAGCGGACGCATCTCCAGAACGCGCGCACTGACGTCGAAAACCTCAGGCCGCAACGGCTGCCGACGTGAAAAGGCGAGCAGTTGAGAGGTTAGGGCCGCAGCACGATCGGCAGTCTCCGAGATCGCTTCGACATAGCGGTCGCGCTTTTCGGGCGATAGCGTCGGGACGCGCAGCAAGTCGGCGGACGAGCGAATGATCGTGAGCAGATTGTTGAAATCATGCGCGACACCGCCCGTCAGCCGACCGACCGCCTCCATCTTCTGCGCCTGCGCCATCGCCTCGCGCGCACGCTCGACGTCCTGCTGCGCCTGCCAGCGCTCGGTGAGGTCGCGCGTAATTTTCGCAAAGCCGATCAGCGTACCCCGGCAGTCGACGATGGGCGCGATCAGCACACCGGCGCGAAACCGCGCGCCGCCTTTGCGTACCCGCCACGCCTCGACCTCATACTTGCCTTGTGCGATCGCTACCTGCAGGGCGCGTGTCGGCTCGCCGCTCTGCCGATCCTCCTCGGTGTAAAATGTCGAGAAATGTGTGCCGATGATCTCGTCGGCACGATACCCCTTGATCGCCTGCGCGCCGCGATTCCAGTTGGTGACGAAGCCGTTGGGGTCGAGCATGTAGATGGCATAGTCTTTCACGCCCTGCACCAGCAGGCTGAACCGCTGCTCGCTTTCCCGCAGGGCCTGCTGCGCCTCCTGCTTGTCGGTTATATCGCGCGTGACCTTGGCAAAACCGATCAGCGTCCCCTGGTCGTCACGCACTGGGTCGATCACCACGCTGGTCCAGAAGCGCGTGCCGTCCTTGCGCAGCCGCCACCCCTCTGCCTCGAAAACGCCCTCGGCCGCCGCGATCTGCAGCGCACGGGCCGGCAGGCCGGCGGCGCGATCATCGTCGGTATAGAAGCGTGAAAATTGCTGCCCGATGATCTCTTGGGCGGTGTATCCCTTGAACCGCTCGGCTCCGGCATTCCAGCTCGCGACATGACCTTCGCGATCCAGAAGATAGATTGCATAATCCCTGATCGAATTGACCAGCCGCTCGAACCGGTCCGAACCTCGGAGCTCCGCCGGGATTTGCTGTTCGTTCACGTCAGACGTCTCGGTAGATCCAGATTTGCCCATGACCGATCGGGCGCTAAGCCCCGACCGATCAACGAGGAATATCAAGGGTCAGTCTGACTGTCATATGTCTGGATCAACTTCTCGCCCACGTGACGCGAACCGGCTGAGCCGACCCAATCCCGGCCGTTTGAAACACCTGTCAGCCTCTTCACAGGCTGCCATTCGTTCATGCTGCCAATGCCAATACAGCCAAGGCCAACCTACCGCCTAAAAGCCACTCATGGAAATCACGGTCATTCGAAGCGAAACCCTCAAGTCTGCATCGCTGACAGAGCAATTTCACGGAAGCGCGCAACCAACGGATGCAATTCGCCTTGTCGGTAGGCGATCAGAAGTTCGGTGCGGTCAAATGTGCCTGTAACCGGTATTGCCGCGACGCCCTGCGGACAGCCTCGCGCGGCTAGGGCTGGCGCTATCGTTATGCCCAAACCGGCTTCTACCAATCCGACGACCGAAAGCCAGGCGCTGGCCTCCTGAACGACGGCAGGCGAAAAGCCCGCCCCGCTACAAAGACCGATGATCGTATCGTACAATTCCGGCGCGCCCGTTCGGGGAAACAGGATGAAATTATCAACCGCCAAGTCGTTGATCGCCAGGTCCGTTCGCCCGGCAAGCGGGTGCGACCCCGGCAACACGGCCACTAAGCCGTCACGGTAAAGTGTCTCGACCATAATATCCTTCGCGGGGAACGGCCCGCGAACGATGGCGGCATCAAGGGTGCCAAGGCGTATTGCAGCAGCGATGTCGATTCCGTCGCGGTCGTCGATCTGCAAGTTCACGTCAGGCAGGGCGAGGCGAAGATCTCGGACGATGATCGGCAGGACACCCACGGCAGACGATGCCGCAAAGCCGATGCGCAGGGTCCCGGCGTCCCCACTTGCCGTCCTCCTGACCATATCGACGATACGATCCCGCCTGGCGATCAACGCGCGGGCTTCGACGAGCAGCGCCATACCGGCGGGCGTCAGTGAGACGTGGCGGCTGGTACGGTGGAGCAGGGCGACACCCAGTTTGCGTTCGAGACGCAGGATTTGCTGGCTGAATGGCGGCTGCGACATACCTGACTTGGCGGCAGCCCGGCCGAAATGCAGTTCCTCGGCAACCGACACGAACAACTGCAGTTGGCGTAGGTCGATCATGATCGTTTCCGTCTCAATGAGGCATCGACGATATATTGGTATCACCGCAATAGCACGAGCTAGAACGGGATCATGATTCGCCTTCTCTGCTTAGCCATCACCATTTCCTCGGGATTATTAGGTATCGTTCCGGCCCAATCCCCCGATGATACCGCCTCGCGGCTCGATCGGGCCGCCCGGATCGAGGCTTGGCCGCAAGCCATCCGCGACAGCATGGTCGCTCCGCGCTGGCTACAGCATGGCGAGCGGCTCGTGTTTTGGGACGCAATCGGTCCGATGGCCGGAACCTGGGTAATAGTCGATGCTGCGCGACAGAAACGCCGTCCGATCATCACCCCCGTCAGACTGCGTGAGCAGCTCGCCGCTCTTACCGGGCAGAATGCGGCACTTCCTGAGCAGATGCCGTTTGTCCTGACGCCGGACGAGCGTGGCCTGGTTTTCGACTATGCTGGCAATGGATTTCGGCTCGATTTCGCAAAGCCGGACGTCCGACGTATCGAGAAAAGTAGAATGGACGCACGGCTCCTAGCAGGAGGGATCATATCACCCGGCCGCGACCGGATTGTATTACAACAGGGCGAGGGATTTGCGGTATTCGACGCGGCGGGCCGTACCGTGATAGAGCGTACCGGGACATCCGATCTTGCATGGGAGTTGCCCGAACAGCCCTGGTCACCCGACGGCCGGCTGGCCGTCTGGCTGATCGACAGCCGCATGGTGCACCATATTCCGGTCGTCGATTACACCGCCGCGAGCGAACAGGTGGCAATGGTCCCCTATCCCAAAGTAGGTACGCCGATCGCCAGCGCGCGGCTGCATCTGTTCGATCCGGCCAGCGGCGAATTGCGGGAAGTGTCAAACGGTCAGGACGAGGGATATGACTGGCTGGCTGATTGGCGTAGCGACGGCTCCGCGCTCGTCCTCCATCTCGCGCGTGACGGCAAACGGCTCGACCTCCTTTCCATCGGACGCGATGGACAGGTTCGGCGGCTTCTTCGTGAGGAACGGCGGGACACCAAGGTCGCAGACCTGAATTTCGCGGTCGGCGGCTGGCGTGCGCAAGTCGTGCCGCTTGCGGCGGGGCACGGCTTCCTGTGGATATCGGAGCGTGATGGGTGGCGGCATGTCTATCATTATGACGATGCTGGTCGCCTGATCCGTCAGGTGACACGCGGTACGTTTCCCGTCGTCCGGGTGGATGGCGTGAGCGATGACGGCACGCTGCTGGTGACGGGTGCCGATCCTGCTGCGCCTTATGACGAACGCCTGTATCGCGGAAACCTGAAGGGCGACGCGCTGCGTCCCGTGTCGGTCGACCCCGGCGTCCACATGGCGCTAATCTCGCCATCAGGCCGGTATCTGGTCGACAGCCACTCATCATGGACCAGCTCCCGCAGGCGAGACCTAATTCGCTCCGATGGCAGCGGCCGGATGTCGCTGACAATCGCTGACGCGAGCGCTGTTGCCGCAACCGGCTATGCTCCCCCTGAGCCGATCCGCGTTTTGGCGGCTGACGGCGTGACACCACTTCACGGCGCGCTGTATCACCCATTTGGGTTCGATCCGACGCGACGCTATCCGGTCGTCGCCTATATCTATGGCGGTCCGTTAGGGACGGTTCTCTCACGCACCTATACCGGCAACACAATGATGCGCCGCGCCGAGGCGCTGGCCGCCGCTGGTTTTGTCGTCGTTGCGATCGACGTGCGTGGAAGCGCAGGCCGCAGCAAGGCGTTTAGCGATGCGACCTATGGCAAGATCGGTCAGAATGAGATTTCGGACTATGTGACAGGATTGCACCAACTCGCCAAGACGCGGCCCTGGATGGACCTTACCCGGGTCGGCATCCATGGTCACAGCTGGGGCGGTTATTTCGCAATCCGCGCGATGCTGGTGGCACCGGACTTCTTCAAAGCCGGCTACGCCGGTGCTCCGGGCGCGCTTGATGAGGATGCGTTGGTCAACGAACCGGACATGGGCCGGATTGCCGACAACCCCGGCGGCTATGCCGCAGGCTCAAACCTTGCGCTTGCCGAGCATTTGTCGGGGCCGCTGCGGATCATGCACGGCACGGCTGACGTGAACGCGCCATTGTCGAGCAGTATGCGGATGGTCGATGCGCTGATCCGCGCGAATAAGCCGGTCGAGCAGCTGGTGATGCCTGGCGTCGCTCATGATCCGGAAGGACCAGCCGGAGCCTATTACCGGGACGACGTGATCCGCTTTTTCGTGCGTACGCTGGCATTCCCGTCAACGGATGGTGCCTATAAGCCTACGTAAAACCGCCGCTGCGACGACCCAGTTGCGGTCATTGGGCGTGTCTCGCCAGCATCCCGTATTCTGCCATTCGTTCATATTGGTAATAGTGCATGATCCCCCATCGCGTTGGACAGATGATGGACGTCCGGCATGGGCAGGAAGCGGGTGTCGGCAAAATTTTTTCAAGTTTTCGCCGAAGCGGCTGGAAACGATGATGCCTTGTATCGTCTGGACAGCATCGACGTCGTCAAATTCTGGCTGCTCTTGACAGGGCCCCATATTAACTTCAGGCGCATTGATTAAATGTAAAATTCAACAATACTGAACAAATACAATAATTATATATTTTATCAATTAATGTTTGTAATATATAATGGCGGCGGATCTCAGATATTGCTAAAAACCGCCGCCTATACTGGAAGGTTATCGCGTAAAGCGCAGCCCGACGAAGAAGGTCCGGCCGATCACGTCGTAGACGCCCGCCTGATAGCTCAGCTCGAAATTGGCGCCACCCGCTTCGGCACCCGGGATGCGCGGAGGCTTGCGGTCGAAGGCGTTGTTGAGGCCGCCCGACAGCTCGATATTCTTGTTCAGGCGCACCCAGCCGAAGAAGTCGTTGTAGAAGACGTTTGGCGTGAAAACCGGATCATATTTGGCCGAGGTGATCGTGCTTGCGGCCTTCATTGGCGAGAAGTGGCGCAGCGTCCAGGTCGTGCCCCAGCTCTCCTGCGTGTAAGTGGTGCGGATCACGCCCTTCCAGGTCGGGCTGCCGAACACGCCGCGATATTCGGTGACGGTGTTCGGGTCGCTCGGGTCCAGCGTGTAGCGGCGGTTGAGCAGACGGGTATAATTGGCGTTGATCGACAGGTTGCCAGCCCCCGCGCCGAAACCCAGCCGCTCCAGATCGGTGGCGTAGTTCAGCCCGAAATCCAGCCCGCGCGTCAGATATTGCGCCAGGTTCAGCTTCTGGGTGACGACCGACTTGATGTTGTTGCCCGCATCGCGCGTGACCAGCGAGCAGAAGACGTTGCTCAGGCTCGGCTGGTCGACGCATTTGTTGATGAGAGTCTGCGCACCGAAGGCGTCGATCGCGTTGCGCAGGTCGATATCGTAATAATCGACCGTCAGTGACAGACCGTGAATGAAGCGCGGCTGGAGCACCGCACCGACGGTCAGCGTCCGCGCGGTCTCCGGCTTCAGGGCCAGATTCCCCTTTGAGATGATGTCGCGGTAGATCCAGTAGTTGCTCAGATCGGTCGGCTTGATCGCCGCGCAATTGGCCGCCGTATATTGCGTTTTGGTGATGCGGTTAGCGAGGTTGTAGGCGTTGCAGGGATCGGTAACCCACATGCCGCCGACGCTGCTCGCCGTGAACAGTTCGCCAATATTAGGCGCGCGCACCGCCTGGCCATAGGTCGCGCGGAAGCGGATGTCGCGGATCGGCGCCCATTCGCCGCCGACCTTCCAGGTCGTGGTGCGGCCCGCCGTGCTGTAATCCGACAAACGCACCGCGGCGTCAACCGACAGGCTGTCGAAGAACGGCGTCGCGCGCAGGATTGGCGCATGGAGTTCGCCATACGCTTCCTTGACGCTGTAATTGCCGATCAGCGGCATCTGCGTCACGCCCAGCGTCGGGTCGTAGCGGGGGCTGTCGGCATTATACTCCGCCGCGACGCCTATATCGTTGCGCTCCTTGCGATATTCGGCGCCGATCACCGCCTGCACCGGCCCGCCCGGCAAATCGAACAGCCCGCCCGAGATATAGCCGGAGGCGACCTGCTGGGTCATGACCGACTTCGCCCAGCTCGACGTGTACTGGATATAGTTGATCATCGGCTGGGTCAGCGTGACGAACGGATTGATCGGCACGCAGCCGTCGCCGGGGCTGGTCAGCGTGCTGCGGCAGATTGGGTTGCCGCGCGCGTCGGTCGTCGAGTCCAGCCCCTGATACCAGCGGGCATAGGAGGTCGCGTTGAAATCGCGGACCTGCTGCTCGGACCGGCCATAGGAGTAATAGGCGGTATAGTTCCAGTTGTGCGACAACAGGTGGAAATCGCCCTCCGCCCCCGCCACCGCCTGGACCATCTTGCGGCGATACTGGGTCTCGGGTGTGCCGACCTCCATGACACGCCGTGCGAAGTTGACGCCGCCCGCCGGGATCGTGCCGCCTGCCGCCGCGACCATCTGCGACGTGATATAGGGGCTGTCGGCGGGAACCGCATCATAGCCGAAGGCGGTCAGCGGCGCATAGGCGGCGGTCGAGAAGTTGCGCGAGAAGCTGACATTGCCGAAAAGCTTGAACGCCTCGCTGAAGTCGTAATGGCTGGCGAGGCGGGTCGAGAAGCGTTCGGACGGGACCGAGAGCAGCCAGCCGTCATAGCGGCCATGATATTCGCTGCCCTCGCCGGCGAGCAACGTCCCCAGCGCCTCGCTGGTATTGGCCATGTTGACCGATTGTGGGTTCAAGAAACCCTGCGACCCCAGATTGGGCGCACGCAGCGATCCGTTGGCGGCCACGGCATAAAGCTGCTTGTTGAGGATCAGCTGCGCCGAGTTGGACGAGTAAATGTTGTAGACGCCATCATAGATGGTGGATTTAACGGCATCCTTGGTCTTGCCGTAGAAAGGATAGCCCTGCGCCGTCCACGGCCGGTCCGCGCCGCTGATTCCCTCGGGCTGATTGTCGTAGAAGGTGTAGAAGGTGACGTTACCGCGGTTGTCCGCAAAATTGGTGCCCGCCAGAAGATCGAACCCGTACTGGTTCATGTCGTTGCGGGTCGACACGTTGTAGCGGACGTTCGATTCCAGCCCCTGATAATTCTTCTTCAGGATGAAGTTGGCGACACCCGCCACCGCGTCCGCGCCGTAGAGCGCCGAGGCACCACCAGTCACGACCTCGACCCGCTCGACCAGGCTGGAGGGGATGTTGCTGAGATCGACCGCCGAGGTGCCGGGGATGGCGGGCACCTGGCGATGGCCGTCGACCAGCACCAGCGTCCGCTGCGTTCCCATGCCGCGCAGATCGAGGGCGTTGATGCCCGCATTGCCCGCCAAATTGCTGGTCTGGTTCGTCTGGGTGATGGCGAGTGCCGGAAGCTGGTTCACGACGTCGGTGATCTGCTGCGATCCGACCGACCGGATTTCGGCGGCGGTGACGACCGCGACGGGGGCGGGGCTGTCCTTGGCGTCGCGGCGAATGCGCGAACCCGTGACCAGCACGTCGCCGCTGCCGTCGCCGTCATCGCTCTGCGTCTGCGCTTCGGTCGTCGAACGTGCCGTGTTCTGTGCGCACAATTGCTGTGCGAAACACGCGCAGCTCAGCATCAAACCTATACGAATCGCCTTTTTTCGATCGATCATGTCACTTGCCCCCTTCTTACGTATTTCGTATACAGAATATATTCGTCGCAGGGGTGTCAAGTGCCGTACTGTTCAAAAAGGGACTGTGTTACGTTTATGCCACAGTGGAAAGCCGGACGGAGATCGCATGCGCTCGGCCTCTCCCTGGCGCTTTCGCTCGCGTTGCCACTCGGGCCTGCCTGGTCGCATGGCAGGCAGACGCCCGGTGCCGCCGCCCCCGCCACGCCCCCTCCGGCCGCCCCCATCGCCGAGCGCTATGCCCGCGCGGACCGGCTGCTCTGGCCGCAATTGTCGACCCTGCTCGCCAATGTCTCGCTGCGCGCGGTGTTCACGGAGGGCGACAAGGGGCTGCTTTACCGGACCGGTATCCAGGGCCACCGGATGCTGCGCTATCTCGACCTGGGCAGCCAGGCGGGGCGCCAGATCATGGACGAGGCACGGCTGGCGACCTTGCTGGCCCCGAAGATCGGCAAGCCCGTCGACCCGCTATCACTGGCGGTCGAGCAACCCGCCTTCGATCCGGCTACGGGTGCGTTCAGCTTTACCGAAATGGATCGCCGCTGGACACTGGCGCCCGATGGGACGCTGACCGAAGCGACCAAGGGGCCGCCGAATGGGGAGGGAGCCGTCTCGCCCGATGGCCGGTTCGAGGTCGTGGCCCATGGCTATGACCTTTATGCGCGCGAGCGAAAGTCAGGGCGCGAGGTACGGTTGACCAGCGACGGCACGCGCGACCAGCCCTATGGGCGCGGTATTGCGCTGCTGCCCGACATATTGAAGGCGGGCAGCGAAGAACCGCCCATGCCGGTCTCCGTCAAATGGTCGCCCGACAGCCGCCGGATCGCGACATGGCGACTGGACACGCGCGACGTGCCGCGCCTTTCGATCACCCAGGCCAATCCGCCGGGCAGTCTCTATCCGCGTTCCTTCCAGTACATCTATCCGCTGGCGGGCGGCGCGAAGCTGCCTCAGGCGCAACAACTGGTGATTAATGTTGAGCAGGCGGTTCGCCACCGCCGTGCCAAGCCGGCGATGCTCGGTATCCCGTCCGAGTCGATCCTCTATCCGCAGGACCCCGATTTTTATTGGGAGGGGGATCATGTCCGTTCGGTCTGGACGCAGCGCGGCTATGGCGAGTTGCGCGTCTACAACGCCGATCCGGTTACGGGCGCGGCGAAAATGGTCGCGCGGGAGAAAGGCGATCCGCTGGTCTTCGTGACTTCCAGTTTCTTCCGCGCCGCGCCCGCGCTCGGCGGTGAACTGGATGTGTCCGAGCGCAGCGGCTGGGCGCAGCTCTATCTCGTTCGGCCCGACGCGCCGGATCAGGGCTATCCGCTTACCCGTGGCGCGTGGGAAGTGACGGGCATCGAGCATGTCGATGCCCCCTCGCGGACAATCCTGCTGACCGGTGTCGGGCGGGAGGCGGATCGAGACCGTTATTACCGCGCGCTCTACCGTGTGACGATGGATGGCGCGGCTCCCCGGCTGCTGACGCCCGAGCCGCTCGACCACGAGGTCACGGTGTCGGACGATGGCCGCTGGTTCGTCGATGCGATGTCCACCCCGACCCAGCCGACCCGAACCGTCCTACGCGATGCCGCCGACGGCCGGATCGTCGCGGAGCTGGGCAAGGCGGACGACAGCGCGCTGCGGGCGATCGGCTATCAGGCCCCTGAGCCCTTCTACGGCGTTGCGGTGGATGGCGTCACGCCGCTGCGCGCCATGATCTACCGCCCGATCGGCTTCGATCCGAACCAGCGCTATCCGGTGATCGACAATGTCTATACCGGTCCGACGACGACCCAGGTCCCGGTCGGTTGGCGCGACACGATCTCTGCCAGTTCGTCCAGCGTGGCGCAGATCGGCGCGGTGGTCGTCATGATCGACGGGCGCGGTACCTCACGCCGAGGCAAGGCATTCCGTGCGCCGTCCTACCAGAATCTGGGCGAGGTCGGCCTCGACGACCATATCGCGATGATCCGCCAGATGGCGGCGCGCTACCCCTCGATCGATGCGAACCGGGTCGGCGTTTATGGCGGCTCGGCGGGCGGCTATGACGCAGCGCGCTTCATGTTGCGGCGGCCGGAATTCTTCAAGGTCGGACTTGCCTGGTCGGGCAATCACGACCTGCGCCTCGACAAGGCATGGTGGCCCGAGGCATCGATGGGCAATGCCGACGCGGCTATCTGGGAACGCAATTCTAACATGACCGTGGCTGGGCAGTTGCGCGGCAAGCTGCTGCTTGTTCACGGCGATATCGATGACAATGTGCCCGTGACCGAAAGCCTCAGGTTGGCCAAGGCGATCATTGATGCGGGACGCGATGTCGACTTAGTGATCTTACCGAACACACGCCATTCGGTCTATCAGCCCTTCTTCTGGAGAAAGTTCCGCGACTATTTCACGCGTAATCTGCTGCACGAAAATCCACCGCAATTAGCAGCCTTACCATCCAGAAACGCCCAGCATTGAGGTGATTATTTGAATTTTGTCACTGTGCCATATTGAGCAAAATATTTAATTTAGCGCGACGTTTTAAGCGGATGCGAAATTTCGGCAGACATCAGCGATGAATGTTCATCAACAAGATGATGGTTGGATTCCTCCAAACGACCCATAATCGGCCGTACAGCGCTTGGTACCTGCTCCCCGGAAGCGGATGCTCATCCAGACGACGCTGTATGGGCAGGACGGGCTATTAGGAGACACGCCGGTTCCTGGCAGATTGCCTGGACAAACCGCCATTCGATCACGCTGCTCAACCTGCTGGAGACGATATTCTCGGCGATTCCGCCAAGCGATTGGCGCACTCGTCAGCCAATCCTTCCATGCCAGCATGATCTTTTGATCGCCAAGTTTGCCCACATCCCAACGCGCCAGCTGGATAGAGACTGCGATCGGCGGCGGCCCGTCGACCGGACGATGCGGATTTCGCCGCCGTCTCGAAGGTGATCGAGACGGCGGCGCTGGCTCATCCGAACAGCCGCCTCCAGATTTCCCTAATCCAGGCGGCAGCCCTCAGGATGTAGCCACCGGTGACGACCGGCCGTGCGGCCGGAACAGCGATGGGCCTCGGGGCCGGCGGCCTCTTGAGGCGTCGATCATCCTCGCGTCCTGCCTCGATGGCGCGGCGGGACATCCGGCCTGCCCAAACGATGTGTCCGCGCTTGATGATGTAGTGGGACGCGCAGGCGAAGTCGTGGTTGCCTATCGAGGGCCAGATCGAGGCCTGCCCCTCGTGCATAGTAAGCGTGTATTCGGTGTCGACCAGCGGCGTGGATACCTCCTCACCGCACCCGCACGCGCAGTTGTGGAGGGCAACGTGACATTCCGGCGATACGTACAGGACGCCATCCTCCAAGGTCTCGGGCATCTCGTCCAGGAAAACCGTCTCCAGCCTGTCCACCCGGCTCATCGGCCACCCCGGTTCGAGATGCTGTTGCCCTCGATCATGTAGACGGCGTTCATCTCGTTCCGTTCGTCGCGGAAGTAGTTCGCCCAGCGCTTCCAGCGTAGAATGGCCATGTTCGCGTTGAGCGAATTTACGGCGGCGATCTGGATGTCCGTCCGATAGACGTCGTCCTCCTCGCCGTCGTCGCCGAAGGGGAGCAGCTTCTCCACGTCGGGCCAAGGCGTGCCGGGCCGGATGAACGTTGCTCGCGCGCAGCCGTCTATCGCGTCCTCCTCGAGCCCGACTCCGATGCCGGTGTCTATGAATGGAATCCCCAGCCGGTGAAGGCCTTCGGCGATCTCACGTCGGGCGTGCCCCTTGTCGACGCACACGAAGACGAAGTCAAAATTGGCGAGATCGTCGACGTTGGCTGCGGTCACCTTGACGGAATGGGGGGTGACGCCCCGGTGCAAACGTCCGTAGATCTGCGAATAATAGTTCACCTTAAAGGGAAAACCCTTCAGCAGATTCATCTCCGGCGCCCCGGGCGACCGGAACAGGTTGTGGTTCAGGAGCTGGTCGCCGTCATACAAGTGGATTTCGGTGACCCAGGTCTTCGCCAGCACATCAAGCACGAAAGAACCGGTCCCGCCGAGACCGATGATGGCCACCCGCCCCATCAGCTTGCGGTTCATGGCGCCGATGCCGTACCGCGCGGACGCCGAGTCCGGTATCGCGAACGGGCTGTCGTCGGATGCGGCCATCGCCCCGGTGTTGGTCCTGGCGTTAGCCGTCCGGTCCAGGGATCGCGCGGCCGATCCGATGAACCCCTCGTACGCGACTACCTTGTCGTAGATGTTCTCGTACCGCAGGGTGATCTCAGGCTTGCAGGACAGGTAGTGGTCGACCTGCATGTCGCCGAACGTCTGCGGGCACGAGTTGTTGATGATGTTCGCCATCGGATCGCCGGTCCGGTGGCAGGGCGTGGATCCCGCGAAATACATGGTGTGGTCCGGTTGGGGTGTCGCGGTGAGCCCCGTGGCGTCCAACGTCAGCGCGCACGTGAGTGCGCCTCTGGCCAGGGACCTGTCGAAAGCAACGTAGGGCACGTTGCGAACGACGAGATGGCTATTGCGCACCTCGATCTCGAACCCCTCGTCCACGAGGCGCTTCAGATGCGGATCAAGACTTGTCAGAGCGGCGGACATTGAAGACCATCCCCTTCCTCACCTGAATGGTCTCGCCTTCGACGAGATCGCCCTCGGCGCCGTGGACGCCATGGAGATAGGTGATGGTGTAGTTGAAATTTTCGAAGTTGGCGTCGGGATAGGCGATCTTCGCGATCTCGCGGTAGCTGTGCGGCTTCTTCTCCACCGTCCGCGAACGCCCGTTCACCTTGATGGTCACCGTCTTCGGCTCGCGGCTGCGGATGCGTTCGACCCCTTCACCGTCCAACCGCACCTCGCCGTCGGGCGGCACGGGGGTGTCGCCCGCGCTGTCGAGGATCAGCTCGAGGCCGTCATCGATGCCGCCGTGGCGGAAGATGTCCGCCGCCAGGATCGCTGGCGCCCCCCATTCCCACCCCCGCTCGTTGACCGTGAAGTTGTAGATGCGGTCGCTGCGGAAGGAGACGAAGGTCGCGACCTTCCCGCGTTCGAACGTGACATCCCTCTCAATGCCGATCGAGAAGGCGATGCTGCCGTCGATCTGGATGAGGACGAAGTCGCTTGCCGGCGTCAGGCCCGCGGTCTCGCGGATCTGGCTGCCGTCCATAGTCTTGTCGTTGGTGCCGTGGGGGGCACCGTCAACGGTGAACTGAAACTTGTCGTGACTTCGGGCCATGTCCGTCATCTTGCACTCCATATGCACACCGGCCTTGAGGTATTGGCAGCGGCCAGACTTGCTGCCATCACCTTGCAGTGCGCGGATGATCAGCGTTTCGGACGCCAAGAATTTTTCTTGCGGTGCACGTCCGAATCTTGGCGCAGGTGCGCACCCCCAAAGGAGAACGCAGGAGATCTCGGTGATCGCGGAAGACGAGAATCTGGAACCTGACCGGACATCCACCGTCCGGAACTACACTTCCGACGAGGTGGTCGCAGGCCTGTCCGCCCTGGGTGAACTCGATGTCGCTAGACTGGACGGCATCAGCAGGGGGCTGGCTCGGATCGCCGACATGGAGCCGAAGGATCTGCTGCACGAAGCAGTCTACCGGATGGTGACGAAACGGACGTGCCCAGTCGACGTGGACATCGTGGGCTTCGCCATCCAGACGATGAAGAGCATCGCCTCGACCTCATATCGCAGGCGCAGGCAGAACCTTGACGAGGGCGTCACTTCCATTCCGATCGCCGCCAACGATGGTAGGTTCGATGTCGCGGATGACGCCGTCTCCCCCGAGGAGCAGGCTCTGGCGCGAATTTTCCATGGGAAATGCTTGGCGCTAGTCGATGCCACTGTGGCCGACGACGAGAAGTTGCAGCTCTTGGTTATGGGCCTTTGTGACGGACTTTTGGGTCGGGAGCTCGAGGAGCTTTTGGAGACGGATACGAAGGGGCTGGCGGCTGCGCGTAGACGCTTGGCGAACCGCCTTCGCAGGGCGTTCCCAGCAGGTGCACCCGTATGAGCAAGGGACGTGAGATGGATGACGAGGGAAAGCTCGGGCGGCTGCAACAAGTCGTAATCGAGGAATTCCTGACGATGTCGCCCGAGGAAGTGATGGAGTTCACCACCCCCGCGGATATCGCGTCGGTGAAGTCCACCATAGCTGCGGCAATCGCCGAGGCGGGACGTGAGAGGCTGGCGCGTGCCAAGGCGGCTGCGACGAAGGACGCGCGACGCCCCCGGCTCGTGCGGTCGATCCATGGATCCGACGCATTGCGGCAGGCGCGCGCCAACGATTCGGACTTCGACAGGCGGCTCACGCTCGCTGCGCGCAAGAGCAGCGCGAGCTACGAGGCCGACCAGAGGGGCATTGAGGAGGATCTTGACGAGTTGCGTCGCTGGGAGGAAGAAGGTGACGAGGCTTGAACCTCCCCCACACCCACCCCGAGAGACTGCTGCGAAGCTTCGGGATCCTGCGTCCGAATGAGATCGACCTCGAGGCCATCGCCTGGGAGCTGGGGGCGAAAATCCGGTTGCGCAGGCTGAACACCTGCGAGGCGCGCATCGTGGGTAGGGCCGGCCGCGCAATCATTACGGTCGACGACAGGATGCCGCCGACCCGGCGAAGGTTCTCGATCGCTCACGAGATCGGCCACTGGTGCCACCATCGTGGCCGATGCCTGGTATGCCGACCGGAGGACATTGGCGGTGCCTCGACGCGCACGGCGAATGGTCCCGAGCGCGTCGCGGACGAATATGCGTCTGATCTTGTTTTGCCGCGCTACATTCTGGCTCCCTTGCTGCAGGATGTCGGCAGATTGAACATCAAGTCGCTGGACGAGGTGGCGTGCGCGTTCGGAACGAGCAGAACCGCAACCTTGCGGAAAATTGTCGATCTCGACCGGTATCCGATCATGATGGTGTGCAGCGGACGCTCCCGACACAAGTGGTTTAGGTCGTCGCCCTCGATTCCGGCTAAGTGGTTTCCACGCTATGAGGCATCCCCCGAAAGCTCGGCCTTCGACATGATGTTCGGGTCGAAGAAGGAGGCCTCGACCCCGAGGTCGGTAAGGGCGACGGCCTGGTTCGACCGCAACGAGGCGAGCGGGCTGATGCTTCAGGAGCAGAGCTTCTCCCTGCCGGGCAGCGAGGTCATGACGATCCTCACCTTCACCGATAGGAAGATGCTCGCGCCGTAAAGGGCGAGCACGCTGGTTGCCGTGCCGCATGTCGACGACCGGCATTCGTGCGCCGGCCCTCGCGCCCCGGCGGTGCAGTTTCGACCGCACAGACGATCACTCGGATCGGTGCTGTCAGTCTAATGGCGCTGGCCGGTCGAGATTAAGATGGGTTCCTTCCGTTGCGCCACAGGTGAACGAACGGCCGGGAACGCATTCCCCCGCCCCAAAGCCGCCATTCCGCTCTCCACCCATCCGCGGAAGTTTGAGGCCCCTGCCCTGCCGACTGAATGAGCGTCTGCTTTTGGCGGTCGGCGCCCGAAAGCGGACTGGCAGCTTCCCACAAGCTTTACAAAAATTCAGACGGTCTGCTTCAGATCTCTGGCGAAGGTGTACGCACATCCCGGCACAGCGGCTACGAAGCGTTCCTCTCCAATACACGCACCGCACAATGCCAGTGCCAATTCCTCAACAGGCGCATTGCGTGCTTCATCAGTCAGCTGAAATGTGCCCCAGTGAATACCCAGCGCTCGCCCTGCCCCTACATCGTTGAAAATCCTTACGGCGTCGACCGGGTCGACATGCTGTGCGGCCATGAACCACCTCGGCGCATAGGCACCGATCGGGATGAGGGCGATGTCCGGCGCACCAAGCCGCTCGCGAACCTCGCCGAAGATGCGTCCGTCGCCATAGCCCGTGTCGCCGACGAACCAGATCGAGCCCGTCGGGGTTTCCAGATAATGCCCGCTCCACAGCGTCATGCGTGTGTCGCTCGGCCAGCGGTTCGACCAATGATTGGCCGGGGTCAGCGTCGTCGCGATGCCGCCGCCGAGGTCAAGCCGCTCCCACCAGTCGCCGCTCATGCACCGCGCTGCCGGGACCGCCGCCCGGACGATCGCATCATTACCGAGCGGCATCGCCATCAGCGGATCGTGCACGGCGTGAAGGCGCCGCAGCGTGTCGACATCGAGATGGTCGTAATGCGCATGGCTCAGCAACACGACATCGATCGGCGGCAAGTCGTCGAACGCGATCCCCGGTGCGGTCACCCGCTTCGGCCCGACGCGGCGGAATGGACTGGCACGCTCCGACCAGACCGGATCGGTGAGGATGTTCACCCCTGCCGCCTGGATCAGCAGCGAAGCATGGCCGACCATCGTCACGCACAGGCCATCGACGCGCGCCTCAGGCCTGGTGGGCGTCACCGGCACCGACTTCGGCCATTTGGCAGCAGCCCCCGCCAGTTTCCAGCGCAGGATGGCGCCCAGACCCCGGTCGGTGCTGGGCTGGCCCGGATTGAAGAAACGGGTACCGTCGAAGTGATCGCTCGGCGGCCCGTCATAATAGCGGTTGCGGACCATGCTCAGGCGACGCTCATCAGCTGTGAAGGATAGGCCGCCAGCAAGCTGAGCGCTTCCTCGACCGGGGCGGTCAGCCAGCGTTCCTGATCTTCGGCCAGCAGGATGACCGGCATCGCCTTCGGATGCTTGGGCGCCACCAGAGGATTGGGCTCGGTCGTGCAGAAAGCATAGACCCGGTCATGATCCTGATCGACCTTCCAAAGCCCGGCGAAGCACGGCACCGCCTGATCCTCGACGGTGAACCACCAGTTGGTGTCGCCTGGCGCCTTCCGATGGGATGCTGCCTTGGGTTCGGCAAAGCGGGTGAAGGGTACGAGACAGCGATGCTCGGCCTTCATCAGCCACGGCTTCGACATGTTGCTCTGCATGTTCCGGGCGTTGGTCCACCAGTCGTAGAGAAAGGGCAATTCCCCCTCGCGCGCTGGTCGCTTGCGCGGTTTGCGGGTCGGGAAGCCCCAGCGCATCGTGCTCAGAACCCGCCGGCCCTCCTCCATGCGGACGACATAGCCGGGCTTCCCTGGCGCTGCGTAATCCTTCTCGACCTCCAGCGTGTTGCTCGCGTCGTCGACCACGGCAAGCGCGTCGAAATAGGTCCGGGGATCGACCTTGATATTGTAAAGATTACACATTCGCTCGTTCGATCACGACCGGTAGCGCGAGACAAGCTTCTTCCACGTCCCCGCGTCCAGATAGGGCAGATCAGCACCGGTGGGCTGGTCCCGCCCGATCATTACATGGGGACGCCGGGTGTGTCCCTCCGCCTGGCATGCCGAGCAGCATAGTCGCCCCACCAATCCGAGCGTGCCGTCCCAACCTCGCCGATGAGACAGCCACCAGAGCGTAACGGCGTCGAGAACACGGAGGTGACCGCATTTTGGACAGGTGAGGCGCAGCGTTCGCTTGTGCAATGCACACTCTTCCAACGTGCGCAGGCGCCGCCCGATATGATCGTGATCGGCCCCTGCCCCGCCTTCTTGGCTGCCCCTTTTGCGGCCCTTTTCTACCACGGCCCTGTCCCGTTCCGATTATCGATCCGCTTGCGCAACGCCTTGACCCGCTTACGGAATCAACGGAACATATAGCGAACACATGAGTCGCAGCAATGATGTCTTCCACCGCCCCACCCATCGAAACACTGGCCCGCCTGCGGAGCGCCATAGGCGCTGTGCGCGGCAGTGCTAGCGCGGTTCTCCCGTTCGGCATCGAGGCGGTAGACACGCGATTGACGGGCGGCGGCCTGGTGCTCGGCGGTCTGCATGAGACGTCTTCGGCAACACCGACCCTTACCGCGAAACTCGACGAATAACGACGAACATTTTAGCCATGAGTGACCATCTAATTTCCTGAATAAAAGCGATAAACCTGAACGAATTTGGGTATTGGCGAACATCAGAGGATAAAGCAGTTCTGCGGACACCTCTTCCGCCATCCGACGCTCGCGCTGGTGCGCTTTCAGACCCGATGAACCCTATCGGCTTTCGCCCGTTACGAACTCCGCGCAATTTCAGGGACTTGGCTTTCCGCCAATGCCTGCGACCTTGCCGGGAGAATGATCGCATGGCGACGATGACGCTGCCTGAACTGGCGAAGAAGATGGCCAAGCTCGATTTCGCGATGCTGGCGACGCAAAGCGCGTCCGGGGCGATGACGGCGCGGCCGATGAGCAACAATGGCGATGTCGATTATGACGGCGACAGCTATTTCTTCGCCTATACCCAGTCGCGCAAGGTGGCCGAGATCCAGGCTCAGCCGCTGGTGACGCTCAGCTATACCGGGGCGGTCGGGATGCTGGGCGGGCCGCCGCTATTCGTCGCGATCGAGGGGCGCGCCGCGCTGATCCAGGATCGTGCGCAGTTCGAGGCGCATTGGACCAAGGATCTGGACCGTTATTTCCCCGAAGGCATCGACACGCCAGGCGTGGTCATGATCCGGGTCCATGCCGAGCGTATCCGTTACTGGGATGGCGAAGACGAGGGTGAAATCGCCGCCTGACACCTCCCCTGTCTTCGTGAAGGACATCGACATGAGCGATTTCGAAACCTCGCGACGCGGCGTCCTGGGTGGGGCGGCGCTGGGTCTCGCGGCCACAGCGGCACCGGGCGCGGCGGCGGCGCAGGCGGGTGGCGATAGCGCGCCCAGCCTGCGCGATCCCCGCTCGGCCTATACCAGCACGCCCTTCCCCGAGCAGCGTCAGCCCTGGCCCGCGCTTGCCAGCAAGATGACGCCCCGCCCCGATCATGGCGAGACCAGCTATTGCGGATCGGGCAAGCTGACGGGACGCAAGGCGTTGCTGACCGGCGGGGACAGCGGCATCGGCCGCGCCGCCGCCATCGCCTTTGCCCGCGAGGGAGCCGATGTCGCGATCAACTATTACCCCAGCGAGGAGCCGGACGCGCGCGAGGTCGCAGACCTGATCCGTCAGGCGGGGCGCAAGGCGGTGCTGCTGCCCGCCGACATCCGCACGCAAAAGGCCTGCGAAGAGGTGGTGCGCAAGACGATCGCGCAGCTCGGCGGCCTCGACCTGCTGGTCAACAACGCCGCCTATCAACAGTCCAAGGCGGACATCATGGAGATCAGCGACGAGCAGTTCGTCCGCACCTATGAGACGAACGTCTATCACGTCTTCCGCTTTTCCAAGGCGGCGATCCCGTCGATGCCGCCGGGGTCGGTCATCATCAACACCATCTCGCAGAACAGCTATGATCCGGGCGAGGACCTGATCGACTATGCCTCGACCAAGGCGGCGATCCAGAACCTGACGCGGGGCATGGCCAAGCAGCTGGCCAAGAAGGGTATTCGGGTCAACGCCGTATCGCCCGGCCCGATCTGGACCCCGCTTCAGGTCGCGGGCGGGCAGTTGCCGGACAAGATGCACGAGTTCGGCCAGGACACCTCGCTCGGCCGCGCGGGGCAACCGGCCGAGCTGGCCTCGCTCTATGTCGCGCTGGCGAGCGGCGAGGCGACCTTCTCCACCGGCACCGCCGTCGGCGCGCATGGCGGCAAGGGCTTTCCGTAAGCGGCGATCATGACGTGAAGTTCATGTTATGATCCTTGACTTAAAGGCTGCGAAGGGTGCTCCATCGGGCTTGAACTCCCGATTTCAGGATCATCATGAAGCGCTTTGCCTTTGCGGTTGCCCTCCTCGCCTCTTCCGCCGCCATCGCCCAGACGGGCCTGTTGCCCGGCGTCGACAAGGCGCTGATCGACGACAGCGTCAAACCCGGCGACAATTTAAACGACTATGCCAACGGGACATGGATCAAGACCGCGCAGATTCCGGCGGATCGATCCTCGATCGGAGTCGGGCTGGACGTCTCGCTGCGGGCCGAGGGGCGCACCGCCGCGATCATCAAGGGCGCCGCATCGGCCAAGGGCGCGCCCGGTAGCGACGAACAGCGCATCGCCGATTATTATGCCGCCTATACCGATACCGCCGGGATCGAGGCGCGCGGGCTGACGCCGATCCAGGGCGATCTGGCCGCCATCGCCGCGATCAGGGACAAGCACGACCTGTCGCGCGCGATCGGCGCGGCGATGCGCTCGGACACCGATCCGTTCAACAACAACAATTACGCCAGCACCAACGACCTGTTCGGCCTGTTCATCAGCCAGGATTTGAACCGGCCGACCCGCAACGTGCCCTATCTGATGCAGGGCGGACTGGGCCTGCCCGACCGCGACTATTATCTGTCGGACAAGCCGGAGATGGCGGAAATCCGCACCGCGTATCGCGCCTATCTGACTCAGTTGATGACGCTGGCCGGGCTGTCCGATCCGCAGGCCCGCGCCGACCGGGTCTTCGCGCTGGAGATGAAGATCGCCGCCGCGCAGACCGACATCATCGCCAGCCAGGACGCGCATAAGGGCGACAATCCCTGGACCCGTACCGATTTCGACACCAAGGCTCCCGGCATCGACTGGAATGCCTTCTGGACCGCGTCGGGCGTGCCCGCCGGTCAGCGCGACTTCATCGCGTGGCAGCCGGATGCGATCACCAAGCTGTCGGCCTTGGTCGCCAGCGAGCCGCTGCAAAGCTGGCAGGACTGGCTGGCCTTCCACACCATCAACCAGGTCACGGGTTCGCTGCCCAAGGCGATCGACGATGCCTCGTTCGGCTTTTACGGCCGCACGCTGAACGGCACGCCCGCGCAGCAGCCGCGCGAGAAGCGGGGTATTTCCGCGGTCAACGGCACACTGGGCGAAGCGGTCGGTAAAATCTATGCCGCGCGCTATTTCCCGGCGTCGTCCAAGACCGAAATCCAGACGATGGTGAAGAACATCGTCGCCGCCTTCGACCGCCGCATCGCGGCGCTCGACTGGATGGCACCCGCGACCAAGAAGGAAGCGCGCGCCAAGCTGGCGGTGCTGAAGGTCGGCGTCGGCTATCCCGACCATTGGTGGAATTACCCCAAGTTCGACGTTCGTGCCGACGATCCGGTCGGCAATGCCCAGCGCGCCAGGCTGTCGCTCTATCGCTATCATCTGGCGAAGCTGGGCAAGCCGGTCGATCGCGGCGAGTGGTGGATGACGCCGCAGACGGTGAACGCGGTCAACCTGCCGCTCCAGAACGCGCTGAACTTCCCCGCCGCGATCCTGGAAAGCCCCTATTTCGACCCGAAGTTCGACGCGGCGGCCAATTACGGCGCGATCGGATCGGTGATCGGGCATGAGATCAGCCACAGCTTCGACAATCTGGGGTCCGATTTTGACTCCACCGGGCGGCTGCACAATTGGTGGACACCCGCCGACCTGAAGCGGTTCGAGGGTGCCGGTCAGGCGCTGGTCGCGCAGTATAGCGCCTATGAGGCGCTGCCCGGCCTTCATCTGAACGGCGAGCAGGAACTGGGCGAGAATATCGCCGATGTCGCAGGGCTGACCGCCTCCTATGAGGCGTACAAGGCCTCGCTGGGCGGCAAGCCCGCCCCGGTGATCGACGGGCTGACCGGCGACCAGCGCTTCTTCCTGGCCTTTGCGCAAAGCTGGCGCACCAAGATGCGCGAAAAGGCGCTGCGGGCGCGGATCGCCACCGATGTCCACGCGCCCGCGCCGTGGCGGGTTCTGACCGTGCGGAATCTCGACGCGTGGTACGGCCCGTTCAAGGTGCAGCCCGGCCAGAAACTGTACCTCACGCCCGAACAGCGCGTCCACGTCTGGTAAGTTGCAAGTGGATCGACATTCACAATCCCCTCTTCATTCCCTCTCCCCTGGATAGGGGAGAGGGTTAGCGGAGCTTGCCAGCGTGCTGGCTAGCGCAGCTTGGGTGAGGGGTTGAGCGAGCCAGAGGCTCGCGCGCTCGGGAACCGAGCGCTCCACCCCTCACCCGGCTCCGACTAAGCCTTTGCTTTTGCAAAGACCAAGTCTGCGCAACCCTCTCCCCTCTGTGAGGGGAGAGGGGAGAGTTGTCGACCATCCTGGATGTTTCGCCTTCCCCCCATCCGTCACCGCCAAGCCAACCTTATCGCCCCCCAAGCAAGCCTTGCGCCCCAATTCCCAGCAACGCTGTAGAGATAGGAGCAACAAAGCTCATCTCGTTGATAAGAATAGGGGGAATGACCCGATGCGCACCGCGCGATCCATGCTGCTTGGCGGCACCATGTTGCTGAGCCCGCTGCTGGCGGCACCCGCTCTGGCCCAGAGCACGACCGAGCCGGCCGCCCAGACCGAGGCCGAACCCGCCGCCGCCCCGGCGCAGAACGATATCGTCGTCACCGGCACCCGGGCGCAGGGGCGCAGCCGCCTCGACTCCGTGTCTCCGGTCGACGTGCTGAGCGGCAACGCCCTGCGCGCGCAAGGAACGACGGAGCTGGCCCAGGCGCTGTCGAGCGTCGCGCCCTCGATCGACTTTCCCCGTCAGGCGGCGGTGGACGGCACGGATGCGATCCGCCCGGCCACGTTGCGCGGCCTGTCGCCCGACCAGACGCTGGTGCTGATCAACGGCACGCGCGCGCACACCTCGGCGCTGCTCAACATCAACGGTTCGATCGGACGCGGTGCGGCGGCGGTCGACCTCAACACCATTCCGACGGTCGCGCTCGACCGAGTGGAGGTGCTGCGCGACGGCGCGTCGGCGCAATATGGCTCGGACGCGATTGCGGGCGTGGTCAATCTGCGGCTGCGCGAGGCCCGTTCGGGCGGCGGCGCGAACGTGACCTTTGGCACCTTCGCCACCCAATATGACGCCGCGCGCACCTCGCGATCGGTACGCGACGGCGAGTCCGTGACGATCAGCGGCTGGAAGGGCTTCGGCCTGGGCAGCGACGGCTTCCTGACGCTGTCAGGCGAATATGTCGCGCGCCAGCCGACCAACCGCGCCGATATCGACCCGCGCGGCCCCGCACCACAGCGCATCCGCGCCCGCTTCGGCGACCCACAGATCGAACAGGGCACCGTCTATCTCAGCGCCGCGCTGCCCCTCGGCGACAGCGGCTTGACGGCTTACGCCAATGGCGGTTTCCAGCAGCGCGACAGCGAAAGCGCCGCCTTCCCGCGTGTCGCGGGGGCGAACGCCGTCAATGTCGAGGCGGTTCGGGGCCTGTATCCGGACGGCTTCCTGCCGCTGATCGGCACGACGTCGCGCGATTATACTGCGACCGGCGGCGTGCGCGGAATGATCGGCGACTGGAATGCCGACCTGACTGTCAGCTATGGCCGCAACACGATCGACTTCGCGACGCTGAACTCGGCCAATTCGACCTATGGCAACGCCACGCTACGCGACTTTGACGATGGTAGCCTGACCTATGACCAGCTCGTCACCGGGCTGGACCTGTCGCGCGAATATTCGCTCGGCGCGGCGGTCTTCAACGTCGCGGCGGGTGCCGAATATCGCCGCGAGGGCTTCAAGATCGAGGCGGGCCAGCCCGAAAGCTACAACCGCGCGCCCGGCGCCGCCGCCAATCTGGCGTCGGGTGCGCAGGGTTTCGTCGGCTTCCGGCCGGAAAACCAGGTCGACGCGCATCGCAGCAACGGCAGCCTGTATCTGGATGTCGAGGCCAAGCTGTGGGATCGCCTGACCCTGGGTGCGGCCGTCCGTGGTGAGAGCTATTCGGACTTTGGCGAGACGGCGACCGCAAAATTCTCGGCCCGCTACGACGTCGCACCGTGGCTGGCCTTCCGTGGCACGCTGTCCACCGGCTTCCGTGCGCCGTCGCTGCAACAGCAATATTATACCTCGACCCAGACGCTGGTGACCAACGGCACCATCCTGGAAACCGGCCTCTATCCGGTCGACAGCACGCTCGCCCGGACGCTGGGCGCACTGCCGCTGGAGCCGGAGAAGTCGCGCAACTATTCGCTGGGCACGGTCGTGCGCTTCGGCGGGTTCAGCCTGACGGTCGACGGCTATCGCATCCGCATCCGCAACCAGATCGTGCTGTCGGAGAATATCCAGTCCTCGGCCAGCGCGCAGGTTGCTGGCCTTCTGTCGCCGTTCGGCGTGCAGGCGGCGCGCTTCTTCATCAACGGCGTCCAGACCACCACCAAGGGGCTGGACATCGTCGCCGCCTATAATTGGCGCAGCGAGACGCTGGGCAATTTCAATTTGAGCGCGGCGGCGAACATCAACGACCTGTCCGTCGACCGGGTGCCGACCTCGACGGCCGCACTGAACCCCGCGCCCAGCCTGTTCGGCCGCAACCGCATCCTGACCATCGAACAGGGCACGCCGCGCACCAAGATCGTCGGCTCGGTCGACTGGACCCGTCAGGCGGTCGGCGCGACGCTGCGCGCGGTGCATTATGGCGATGTCCTGCAACCCGGATCGGTGGTCGCCAACGACCTCTATACCGGCCCGCGGACTATCGTCGATTTGGAGGGGCGGTACCGCTTCAACGACAATGTGTCGCTGGCGCTGGGGGCGTCGAACCTGTTCGACGTCTATCCCCGCACGACACCCGCCGCGCTCAACAACAATGGCGTGACGGCGTTTCCGTACTATTCGCCCTTCGGCTTCAACGGGCGGCAGCTTTACGGCCGGTTGAACCTGACCTGGTAAGGCCCGCCAATTCCTCCCCATCTTTGATGGGGAGGAATGGTTTAGCGGGTAAGCTGTGCCTGAAACGCCTGCATCGTGCAGAGCCCCACCACGCCCCGCGCCTTGCAGCCTGCGATCGGCAGCACCGCGACGTAAGGGGCCTCCACCGCCGGATCGGCCAGCTTGCGGATCTGCTCGACAGTCTGCGAGCGATAGAGCGCGCGGACATAAGCCTGCCCCCGCGCATCGACCAGCCGCTCCAGCACGATCGCCCCGGCCGGCGCGGGATCATCCGCCGCCAGCCCCGGCACCTTCCAATGCAGGTCGAGCAGCCCGCCCAGGCTGGCGATATTGGTGTCGTGGCCCGAGATCATCGTGATCACCGGCCCCTTGCCCGCCGTCAGCCCCTCGACGATCAACGGCGCGATCCCCGCCATATTCGCCTTGGCGACATAGCGCGGGCGGGCGAGCAGCCGGAATTCCTCGGCATGGAAGACGCCCAGCCGCTCGATATCGGCGGGCGTGGCACGGCCCCAGCCGACCTCTGCCATCGGCTTGCCCTCGGCATATTCGAGCAGCAGGATCTGCGCCGCCGTGGAGGCGCGGTCGACCGCCCCGGTCAGCTTGGGCCGCTTGTCGCGCTTGGCCGGAGCCAAGCTGGTCGGAGCCTGCCGCACGCCGCATGTCGGCGAGGCAGGCGCGCAGAGGATCGCGTCGAGCCGCGCCAGTTCAGGCGCCAGCCGCTTGTCGAGCGCCACGAGCCCGGCCTCGCCCCCTGCCCCGGCCAGCACGGCGGCCCGCGCCTTCGCCGCATCGAACGCCACCGCTCGCTCGTCGATCGGTGAGAAGATCGGGTCGGCCACGTCTTGCGGCTTGTGATCGATCGCGACGGGGCAGCCGGGCGCGAGCGCCGCGGCATAGGCCTCGGCCGTGCGGATCGTCCGTTCGTCGCTGTCGGCGACGATCCGGATTGTGGCGCAACCCGATCGCGGCAGCAGGCCCGCCGCCGTCCAGGCTTGCCGGTCATAACCACCCAAGCGCTCGACGCCGCTGCGCCCGTGCGGAGTCAGATAACCGGGCGCGACCGGCCAGCTTGGCCAAGCCTGGTTCGTGGTGCCTTCGGGCATGGGCGGCGACTTGGTCGGCGGGCGGACACCATGCCGCATCAGCAGCACGACCCGGTCGAGCTTCAGTCCCTGCGGCACGGCAGGCCCTTGTGCGAAAGCCGTTCCCGCCAGCAACAGGCCCAAGGCCGAAGCCCCCCCAAGTCGCGCAAAATTCTTCATAAATCGCCCGCCCCTTCTATCGTCACGGCAGGCGGTAGGGCGGTGGCAAGACAGGAAAGCGACATGGGCATGAACTTTATGTTACAACTGCAAGGCGGCCGCATCCCCGTTTGACCTGTGCCCCTGCGCCGGTCATCCTGGCGGCATGACCAGCTTCTTCTCCCGTCGTGAAACCCTGGCGGGTATGACCGCCCTCTCCGCCGCCGCCTCCGTCCGGGCGGCCAGCCCGGCCAGCGATGTGGGAGCCCTGCTCGATCGGCTGGCGTGGCAGCTGCTCGAACTCGTGCCCGAGCGGGCGACCACTTTGGGCGTGGATACCGGCACCCATGCCGATCTGCGACGCAGGCTGGAGGATCGCTCGCCCGCCGGTATCGCGGCGCGGCAGCGTTTCCTGACCGATGGCCTGAAACAGGTGGCGCGGGTGCCGCGCACCGGGCTCGATCCAGCGACGTTGACCAGTCTTGCGGTGGTCGAAAGCGCGTTCCGGACCGCGCTGGACGGCATGGCGTTACCCTATGGCGTCGCGACGATCGGGGACTGGCGGAACACGCCCTATGCCGTCATTCAGAATGTCGGTGCTTGGCTGGACGTGCCGCAGATGCTGGACGGTGACCAGCCGGTTCGCGACAAGGCCGATGCGGAGGCCTATCTCGCCCGCCTCGCCGCCATGCCCGCGCAGCTGGATGGAGAGACGGTGCGGATCCGGCAGGCACGCGAACAGGGGCTGGTGCCGCCGTCCTTCCTGCTCGACAAGACGATCAAGGGCATGACCGGCACCATTGCCGAGGCGGCGAAGGCCGACGGCCCGCTGATCGGCCCACTCGCGCGCAAGACGACCGCGATCCCCGGCGACTGGACGAACCGTGCCGCGCAGATCGTGCGCTCGGCCATCGTGCCCGCACTGGAGCGGCAACTGGCCGAGTTGCAGGCGCAGCGCGGCGTGGCGATCGCGGCACCCGGCATGAATGTCCGCCCGCATGGCCCGGAATGGTATGGCTGGGGCCTTCGCGCCGGGACGACGACGCGGCGCAGCGCGGCCGATCTGCACGCCATGGGCCAGGCCCGGCTCGCCGATCTCCAGGCGCAGATGGACACGATCCTGCGCAGCGAAGGACTGACCCAGGGCAGCGTCGCCGAGCGGGCCATCGCCTATCAAAAGCGACCCGGCATCGGCTTTCCCGATGGTGACGAAGGGCGGCGGCAGATCGTCGCCTATATGGAGGGCCGGATCGACGCGATCCGCCCGCGCCTGCCCGATGCGTTCCGGCGGCTGGCGCGTGGGAATCTGGAAATCCGGCGGATGCCGGTGGCGCAGGAGCCCGGCGCCCCTGCGGCCTATGGAGGCCCCGGCACCATCGACGGCAGCGTGCCGGGCAAGGTCTGGGTCAATCTGGGCGATCCGTCGATCCACAACCGCGTCACCATCCCCGATCTCGTCTATCATGAGGGGATACCGGGCCATGTCTGGCAGGGCGAATATGCGCAGAAGCTGCCGCTGATCCGCTCGATCCTGGCGTTCAACGCCTATTCGGAGGGCTGGGCGCTCTATTCCGAACAGCTCGCCGACGAGCTGGGCATGTACCGCGACGATCCCGCCGGGCGGCTCGGCTATCTGATGGGCCTCGCCTGGCGCGCGGTGCGGCTGATCGTCGACACCGGCATCCATGCGATCGGCTGGTCGCGCGACAAGGCGCTGGCCGAGTTCATCGCCGCCACCGGCCTGCCCCGCAGCAATGCCGAGAGCGAGGTGGACCGCTATTGCTCCTGGCCGGGTCAGGCCTGCGGCTACGAGGTCGGGCGGGCCGAGATCGTGTCGCAGCGCACCCGCGCGCAAAAGGCGCTCGGGACACGCTATGACCTGCGCGATTTCGACCAGGCGGTGGTCGATGGCGGCAACGTGCCGCTGAACGTGCTGGCGGAGAATGTGACCCGCTATATCGACGGCGTGCGCTGAACCCGGCCCATTCCTCCCCTGCAAGGGAGAGGAATGAGCGGCCTTCTAATCCTCGCCGAACAACGCCCGCTGCGCCTTGTCCATCTCCTCGGCATAGCGGCGGCGGACATAGGGTTCGGATAGCAGGCCCAGTACCGTACGGTCCGGACCGACGACCGCCATTTCGTCGGCCCCGGCCGCGTCGAGGGCGCGCATGACCGCCTTCACATCCGCCTCGGGCGCCAGCGCATGGTCGCGCTGGATGGCGAGCGTCGCGATCGGCTCGGCGGGGTCCAGCCCGTCGATATAGGCGCGCGCGGTCTGGACGATCCCGGCATAATGGTCCTGTTCGTCGACCAGCACGACGCGACTGGTCGATCCCAGCGGAAAGGCGCGGCGAAATTCGGCGATCGTCCATTGGGCAGGCGTCGCACGCTCGACCCGGCGCATCATGCGGCCAGCGGTCAGGGTGCGCATCCAGCCGACATCGCGCGCGCTCTTGATCGTCTCGCCGCGCAGGTGAAGCCGCCAGGTCGAGAAGGAATAGCCGAACGTCTCGCGCACGATGGTCGTCGTGACCAGCGAGGCCGCGATCGTCGCCCCCGCCAGCGAGAAGTCGTGCGTCGCCTCCAGCACCAACATTGCCATGGTCATCGGCCCGCCGACCACCGCCACCGCAAAGGCCGCCATGCCGACCAGCGCGGCATTTTGCGGATCGACGACCGGCGCGCCGACCATCAGGCCGATCAGATCGGCATAGATATGGCCGAGCAGGCTGCCGAGGAACAGCGAGGCGAAGAACAGGCCGCCGCGAAAACCGAAACCCAGCGACACGATCGACGCCGCGCTCTTCATCACGAAGATGGCGGCGAGGAAGCTGAGCGGCAGGCCATATTCCAGGTCGAGATGCAACGCCCCGTGCCCTGCCGACAGCACCTGCGGCGTCAGCCAGGCGAGCGGCATCAGAAGGACGCCCCCCAGGACCGGCCGCCACGCCGCCGGGATCGGCAGACGACGGGTCAGCGTCTCCATCTCCGCGACCGCGCGCATCAGCACGATGCCCAGCGCCGCCGCCACTGCGCCCAGCCCGGCATAGATGAGGTAATGATGGGTCAGCACCGCTTCGCCCGCGACGGCGTTGACCAGATAGGGCTGTGCGCCCAGCATCTGCGCGACCAGCACCCCGGTCAGGGCGGCGGCGGCGACCGGCGCGATGGCGGCGGGCGTATAGGCGCCGATCACGATCTCGAAAGCATAGAAGGCCCCGGCCAGCGGCGCGCCGAAGGCCCCCGCGATCGCCGCGCCCGTCCCTGCCCCGACCAGCACGCGCAGATCGCCGCGCCGCAGCCGCAACCAGCCGCCGGTGATCGAGGCCAGCCCCGCCCCCAGCTGCGCATAAGCCGCCTCCAGCCCGACTGAGGCGCCGAAGCCGTTGGAGAGGATCGTCTGGCCGGAGATCACCAGGCTGTCCGACCAGGACATGCGCCCGCCGTGCAGCGCATTGGCCTCCACCGCGTCGACCAGCCGCCGCTTGCGCGCACCCGTGATCCGCGAGAACAGGACGAGCACCAATCCCCCCAGCGGCAGGGCCAGCAGTCCCCAGGCCGGGACGGTCGTGCTGGCGCTCAGGCGTTGATCCACCTCCAACGTGAACAGCAACCGCTGCAACCCTCGCGCGATGGCCCCCTGCACGACGCTCAGCAATCCCGCCGCCGCACCGATCGCGATGGCGAGCAGGACCAGGCTCGCTTCGCTGGATCGGACCCGGTGGCGGAACCAGGACGGCGAGAGTCGGGGGATGGACATGGCGCCGGCTATGTCGCGAAAGCGGCGGGCCTGCCAGAGCCGCCAGCCGCCTTCAGTTCAGGGGGAATGACAGGTTGCATATGCAAATGGGTGGCATTACTCTTACAATATAAGATATCGGGGGAGGATCGGGGATGGGTAGATTTGCCTTTTCGCATCGTATTGCTTGGGTCGGCAGCTTCGTACTAGCGCTCTCAACGGCAACGGCGCCAGCAGCCGCAGCGAACGGTGAAACGACGGCGCCGCGCACCACTTTGTTGCTTCATGCCGACCGTCCCGGCCCCCGTATCGCGCCCGAGATTTACGGCCAATTTGTCGAACATCTCGGACGCGGCGTTTATGAGGGCATCTGGGTCGGCGAGGGCTCGCCAATCCCCAATACGCGCGGCATCCGCAACGACGTGACCCAGGCGCTGCGGCAGGCGAAGGTGCCGGTGATCCGCTGGCCCGGCGGGTGTTTCGCCGACGGCTATCACTGGCGGGACGGCATCGGCCCGCGCGACAAACGGACACGCAGCATCAACGCGGCCTGGGGCAACGCGCCCGATTCCAATGCCTTTGGCACGCATGAGTTCATGGACTTTCTGGACCAGATCGGGGCCAGGCCCTTCGTATCGGTCAATGTCGGATCGGGCAGCGTGCGCGAGGCCGACGAGTGGCTGCGCTACATGACCGCGCCCGTCGAAAGCTCGGCCGGGGCGGAGCGCGCCGCCAATGGCCGTGCCGCCCCATGGGCGGTGCCCTATGTCGGCGTCGGCAACGAAAGCTGGGGTTGTGGCGGAAAGATGACGGCCGAAACCTATGTCGCCCAGTATCGCCAATATGCCGCCAACCTGCGCACCTTTGGGGGCGGCCCGACGAAGCTGATCGCGGTGGGCGCGGACACCGACGATTATGAGTGGACCGAAAAGGTCATGGCCGGAACGATGAAGTCACGGCCCAATCCCACCCCGCTCGCCTATATCAATCCCCGGCCGCTCCTGTGGGGGCTGTCGCTCCACTTCTACACCTTCACCGGCAATGACTGGTATGCCAAGGGCCGCAATGTCGGCTTCACCCGCGACGACTGGGCCAAGGCGCTGGGCCGGGCGCAGCTGACCGACGAGATGGTCCGTCGCCACTCCGCGATCATGGACCGCTACGACCCCGAAAAGAAGGTCGCTCTGGTCGTCGACGAATGGGGCGCCTGGTTCAACAGCGAAAAGGACGCGCCCTCCGCCCTCTATCTGGAGAGTACGCTGCGCGACGCGGTGATTGCGGGCCTCAGCCTCAACATCTTCAACAACCATGCCGACCGGGTGCGGATGGCCAATATCGCGCAGATGGTGAACGTCATCCAGTCGCTGATCCTGACCCGGGGCAAGGAGATGGTGGTGACGCCGACCTGGCACGTCTTCGACCTGTACAAGGTGCATCAGGGCGCGACGCAGATTCCGGTCGATGTCGATACGCCGAACTATGTCCAGGGCGCGACGCGCCTGCCGACGATCAGCGCCTCGGCGTCGCGCGATGCGGCGGGCAAGCTGCACCTGTCGATCGTCAACCTCGACCCCGACAAACCCGCGCCCGTGGACATGGTGGCAAGCGCCCTGTCCGGCCGACGCGCCCAGGCATCCGCGATCACCGCCGACCGCATCGACCGGCCGGTACAGTTCGGCCAGCCCGATCCCTTCGTGCCCCAGCCGGTAAAGGCCGTCGCGATCAGGGGCGACCGCCTGACCCTGACCGTTCCCGCCCGGTCGGTCACGCTGGTGACCGTGGAGTAACGCAGTCCTTCGCTAACCTCTCCCCTCGGCGAGGGGCGAGGGAGGGAAAGACGCGACGAGATCGGGCAAGGCAGCGGCCAGCCGGTCGACCTCCGCCATCGATGTGAACAGTGCGGGCGTGACGCGGATACATGCACCCTTGGCCGGGCCGGTGCGATGGACGGTGAAGACGCGGTGCCGGTCGAGCAGCCGCTTGGCCAGTTCGGCATTGCCTTGCGCGCTCGTCACGCCGTCGATGCGGAAGGACGTGATCGCGCCGTGCAAGGCCGGATCGTCGGGCGTCAGCACGGTAATCCCCGGAACCTGCCGCGCCCGCGCCACCCAGCGATCGCGCAAGGCCCTCAGTCGCGCGGCCCGCGCCGCCCGGTCGATCCGCCGCTGATAGGCCAGCGCCGCCGGTGCGGTCAGCCATGCGGCATAGTCCAGCGTGCCCGTATGGACCCGCGACAGCAGGCTGTCCGGTCCCCCCGCATCCTCGGCAGGATCGCGGTCGATCCGCGCCAGTGCGGGACGACGGATATGGAGGATCCCCGTCCCCAGCGGCGCCCCCAGCCATTTATGCCCGTTCAGCCCGACAAAGTCGCAGTCGAGATCGGACAGCGCGAAGTCCAGTTGCTGCCAGCTATGCGCCGCATCGACGACGACATCGATCCCCCGCGCCCGCGCCATCGCGGCGATCTCCCGCACCGGCAGGACCAGCCCGGTGCGGTGGCTGAGATGGGTCAGCAGGATCAGCTTCAGCCGGGGCTCCGCCGCCATGGCTTGCGCATAGGCGTCGATCAGCGCCTGCCGCGTCGCGGGTTCCGGCAGGGCGATCCGCCGCACCCGAACCCCGCGCCGGGGGCCCAGGCTCTCCATACAAGCCTGCATGCTGTCATAGTCGAGATCGGCGTACAGCACCGCATCGCCGGGCGAGAGGCGGTTATAGCCCAGGATCAGCGCCTTCAGCGCCTCGGTCGCGTTGCGGGTGAAGGCGATCTCCTCAGGCGGCACGCCCAGCTCGTTCGCCCCCGCCTCTCGCGCGGCGCGCAGATCGGCCAGCATGCCCCGGCGCGCATAATAGCTGGTGTCGCGGTTCACCCGCGCGACGGCCTGCTCATAGGCCAGCCGCACGGGCCGTGCCATCGCACCCCAATTGCCGTTTTCCAGCTGGACGATGCCGTCGGACGGTCGATCATAATCCGCCGCGACACCCGCCCAGAAAGTTTCGTCATCGGGTCCCGGCGCATGGGCCCGCGTCGGGGCGGCGATCCCCGGCAGCGGGACGACCGCCGCCATCCCGCCTGCCAGCATCATGCGCCGGTCGATCATCAGAAGCTGACCCCGACGCGCACATAATAACGCCCGCCATCGGTGTCATAGGGGGCATTGCGCGAGTAGATCAGGCCGCGATTGGCCTGGTTGGTCGCCTCGGCGGGATAGGTGTCGAAGATATTCTCCGCCCCGCCCCGGAGCGAGATGTTGGGCGTGATGCGATAGGTGAGCGAGGCGTCGAACAGCGCGATGCCGCCGAAGCGCTGGAACAGCTCGCCCGTCGCATTGCCCGTCACATCAGTCCACGGCCCGTAATAACGCCCGCGCAGCATCACCCCGACCGGGCCGATATCATAGCCCAGCGTGCCGGTCGCATTGTGACGCGGCAGCCGTTCCTCGAAGATGCGCCGCTGCGTCTCGTTGGCGATCGCCGCGCTGGTGCCGCTGCGCACCTGGGTGCGGTTGTAATTATAGGCCAGGGTCGCGCTGGCCCGCCCGCCGCCGATCTGGCGGTTATAGCCCAGCACCATGTCGACGCCCCGCGTGCGCGTGTTGAAGTCGTTGGTAAAGTAGCTGATCGAGGTGAAGCGATTGGGATTGGCCAAGGTCGTCGGGATGGCGATCGTCGCCGACTGGCTGAACCGGTCGTCGACATCGATCTGATAGAGATCGACCGTCGCGGTGAAGCCTATCTGCGTCTGCACCGCCAGCCCCACGGTCGCATTGCGCGAGGTTTCGGGGCGCAGCGGCTTGGCGCCGAGCGCGATCGCCAGCGGATCGCTGGGCGCCAGGCGGCCCTGGTTGAACACTTGGAGCGTGCGGGTGTCGAGCCCCTGGCTGACCACTCGCGTGTTCAACTGCGCGGGCGTCGGCGCACGAAAGCCGGTCGAATAGGTGCCGCGCAGCGCCAGCCACGACACCGGCTCTACGCGGCCCGACAGCTTGTAGGTGAACTTGTCGCCGAAGCTGGAGAAATCCTCATAGCGTCCCGCCGCGCCGAGCGAGACGATCGACACCGGCCGCCAGGCGAGGTCGACATAGCCCGCATGGCTGCTCTGCCGGAAATGGCCCGCCTGTTGCGGGCCGAAGCCGGGGAAGCCGTTGGAATTGGGCGCCAGCCCCGTCGCCGCCCCCGGCCCGATGGCGTAGGAGGCTGGGTCGCCGGTGCCGACGACATAACGCTCGATCCGACGCTCGCCGCCAAAGGCGATGTTCAGCGGCTCGACCCCGCCGATGGGCAGGCGATAGACGAAATCGGCGTTCAGGTTCGTCTCGACCTGGGTCAGCCGCCCCAGATAGAAGCGCGTCGGGCTGTTCGGCCCCAACGAGGCGTTCAGGCTCTCGGCGAGCGTATAGTCGATGCGGCTGCGGCCCGACGACGCGCTGATGTCGTAGGAAAAGGCATCGGACAGTTCGCCGCGCACCCCGCTATCGGCCTGGATGTCGGCGAAGCGCGTTCCGAAACGCGGCGTAAAGCCGACCGGATAGATGCTGCGGAAGCTGAAACCCGGAAAGGCGCTGCTGGCATTATAGACGCTACCCGTCCCCGCCGGATTGCGCCAGTTGAAATCGGTCACGCCCTCCCCCTGCTGTGCCGTGCCAAAGGCATAGAGGGTCGCGCCGGGCGCCAGCTCGTAATGCATGTCGAGCGCCCCGCGCAGCCGCTCCTCGTCCGGCTGGCCCCAGCGCTGGACGGGATTGGGAACGGTCAGGGTCGGATTGGCCGCCTGGAACGCGATGGCGTCGGGGCGCTGGCGGGTGCGCGAGGTGGCCTCGGCATGTTCGAACTGGCCGATGAAGACGATCGCGCCGCGCTCGCCCAGCGCGATGCCGCCGCGCATGCCCGACTGATAATCATTGCCGTCGCCCGCATCATATCGGCCGAACTGGCCATAGGCTTCCATGCCGGGCGCATCGTCGAGGATGATGTTGATGACGCCCGCAATCGCGTCCGACCCATATTGCGCCGAGGCCCCGTCACGCAGCACCTCGATCCGTTTGATCGCCAGGCTGGGGATGCTGGCGAGGTCGGGGGCCTGCGCCCCGCGTGTGCCGAGCAGCGCCGAGCGATGGTAACGCTTGCCGTTGACCAGCACGAGCGTCTGGTCCGCCGACAGCCCGCGCAAGGTGGCTGGGCGGACGAACGCCTGCCCGTCCGCCGCCGGCAGGCGCTGCACGTTGAAGGAGGGCAACAGCTGCGCCAGCGTGTCGTTCAGATCGCCCGACACGCCCGAGCGGATCAGCGTTTCGGGGAGCACGTCGACGGGGGCCAGCGTATCGAACTGCGTCCGGCCCCGCTCGCGGGTGCCGGTGACGATCACATCGCTGTCCGCGCCCGGCTCCGGCACGGCCTGCGCCCAGGCTGCGGAGGCAAAGGACAGATGCAGCGCCACGACGGCGCTGGCGGTAACGAATTTCATGATGAAGCCTTCCCCATAGGCGATGCGCGTGGCGCTTGCGGGGGCTGCGCCTATGGCCGGGACGTTTCAGCCGCGTTACGTCCCGGCGGCGGTTTGATGACGGCATTTTGCGCACACGATGCCGCGCCGATGCGGTAACGATCGCCACCAGCGATATTCCAGGCGGACGACCGACCCTCATGAGCGACGCGAAAACCTATCCCCTGATGAAGGACATTCTGGGCGTCGCGGCGGTGACGATCATCGCCGATGCAGGTGTGGCGGCGTCGCCCGTCTTCGACCGCAGGGCATTCCTCGACGCGGCGCTGAACGGACTCGACGGGCTGTCGATCATGGAACGGGTGCGCCATATCGCCGACGCGCTCCATGAAGCTATGTCCACCGATTACGCCACCGCAATCCATGTCGTCAGGGCCATCGCGCCGCACCTGACGCACAGTTTCCAGGCGATCGCCGTCACCGAGTTCGTCGCCCGGCAAGGGTTGGGCGATTTCGATCGGTCGATGGAGGCGCTGGCCGACCTGACCCGGTTCGGCTCGGCGGAGTTCGCCATCCGCCCGTTCCTCGCCGCCGATCCCGCGCGGACCCTGGCGCAGATGCTCCGCTGGACGGACCACCCGAACGAGCATGTCCGCCGCCTCGCCAGCGAGGGCAGCCGCCCGCGCCTGCCCTGGGCCTCGCGCGTCCCGGCGCTGCGGGACGATCCGACGCTGGCCGCCCCGATCCTGGATGCGTTGCGCGACGATCCCAGCCTCTATGTCCGCAAATCGGTCGCCAACCACCTGAACGATATCGGCAAGGATCGCCCCGACTGGCTGGTCGAGCATCTGCACGGCTGGGATCGCGAGACGCCGCGCACGGCCTGGATCGTCCGCCATGCACTTCGTTCGCTGATCAAGAAGGGCGATCCGCGTGCCCTGGCGCTGATCGGGGTAGCGCATGGGGCACAGGTGCGGGTCGCCTGTTTCACCGTCGAGCCCGCAACCGTGGAATTGGGCGAGGCCGTGACGATCACGGCGGAGCTGGCGTCCCTCGCCCAAGCCGACCAGCGCCTCGTCGTCGACTATCGCCTCCATTATGCGCGGGGTGCGAGCAAGACGGCGGCCAAGGTCTTCAAGCTCAAGACCTTCGATCTTGCCGGATCGGCCTCCGCCACCCTGGGCATCCGTCAAGTCATGCGCGACTTCAGCACGCGCCGCCACCATCCCGGTCGCCATGAGGTGGAGCTGTTGGTCAACGGCCTGACCATGGCCACCGCCGCGTTCGATCTGGTTATGGACGACAGTTAAGCGGCGTCCGAAACCATCTCTTCCTTCCCTCGCCCCTCGCAGAGGGGAGAGGGTTGCGCAGACTTGGTCTTTGCGAGAGCAAAGGCCTAGTCGGAGCTGGGTGAGGGGTGAAGCGCTCGCTTGGCGAGCGCGCGAGCCTTTGGGCTCGCTCCACCCCTCACCTAAGCTGCGCTAGCCAGCAGGCTGGCAAGCTCCGCTATCCCTCTCCCCTTTCCAGGGGAGAGGGGCAAGAAATTAGCATGACAGCAGATCGCCCCTGAGGCCTCAATTCCCCTCGGCGTCAACCGTGAAGACCACCGGCCGCCCGCGCGACATCGGGTCCCAGCCTGCCGCCAGTGCCGAGCGCACGCAGCGCGTGATCGTCGGGTCATCGAGTTGGAGCCGCCCGCGCGGCAAGCCCTTGAGCAGCCGCTTCGGAGCCGGAAACTCCATATGCGCCTCGCGCTTGGCGCCCTGTTCGGAAAGGGCGATGGTCATGCCCTTCCATCCTTCGTCATCCGACAGATGGGGCTCGCGCTGGAGATGCCAGTCATAGGTGATGCCGTCGACGGTCACGCTGCCGGACTGAATTTGGGTTTTCGACATGGCCCCGCCCCTAGCACGTTCGTCGTGCCATGGCACAGGCCACCGCGACAAACAGCATCTTCCGAAATTCTCGTCCGATTCCGAAGCTTTAGCACCTTGATAAGGCCTTCGGGCTTTTGATCAGGCGTGATTTGGAGGCACAATATCGTGAAACCCTATCTCGCACCTCTCGGCATCGCGGCACTGGGCTGCGTCCTGATCGCCGATCCCGCCGCCGCGCAGCAGAGCACGCAGTTCCAGGTGTCGATGACGATCCAGGCCGAATGCCGCCTGACCTCGGCGAGCGACCTGGCCTTCGGCAATACCGGCGTGATCCAGGCCGCGATCACCTCGACCAGCACGATCGGCGTCCAGTGTACCAACACCACCCCCTATAATATCGGCCTGAATGCCGGTGCGGGCACGGGAGCGACGGTGGCGGCGCGGCGGATGACCTCAGGCGCGGGGGCTACGGTCGTCTATGAGCTGTTCCGCGATCCCGCCCGGTCACAGATCTGGGGCAATACCGCAGGCACCGACACGCTGGCCGGGATCGGCAACGGCGCGGTGCAGTCGCTGACGGTGTACGGGCGCGTCCCGGCCCAGACCACTCCGGCGGCGGGCAGCTATACCGATACCGTCCAGGTCACGGTGACATACTGATGACGCCGTGGCCGAAACGGTCGCTCGCGGCGGCGGCGATGGGGCTGGCGATCCCGGCGATCGGCCACGCATCCGACATCCGGGTCGCGCCGGTCGCCATCGACCCGCTGCCGGGCGCGCGCACGACCTCGCTGACGCTCAGCAATGCCGAGCAGCGGCCGGTACGGGTCCAGGTCCGCGTGATGAAATGGTCGTCGCGCAACGGCACCGACGTCCTGACCCCCACGAATGAGGTCGTCGCCAGCCCGCCCTTCTCGACGCTGGCGCCGCAGCAGCAATATCTGATCCGTGTCGTCCGCACGGCCAAGGCCGCGCCGGTCGGCGAGGAGGCCTATCGCGTCCTGATCGACGAAGTGCCCGAGCCGACCCGCGCGCAGCCGGGCACGGTCAATCTCGTCGTGCGTCAGTCGATCCCCGCCTTCTTCTCCGACATCCCGCGCCGGATGCCCGATGTGGAATGGCGGATCGACCGTTCGGGCGGCGGCGCGGCGCTGGTCGGGCGCAACAAGGGCAACAGGCGACTGCGCATCGCCGACCTTCAGCTGATCGCGGGCAGCCAGCAGCTTCTCGCGAGGCCGGGGCTGGTCGGCTATGTGCTGGCCGGGTCCGAACTGCGCATTCCGCTGAACCCCGGCACCGCCCTGCCCGGCGGCACCGACCTGCGGATGCGGGCCGTTTCCGATGGCGGCCCGATCGAGGTCTCCCTTGCGACCCAGCCGCGCCGGTGAACTGGCCGGGATCATCCTGGCCACGCTGGCCTGCGCGCAGACCGCCGGTGCGCAGGACAGCGAAAGCCTTCGCGTCGGGGTTGATGTCGACCCCAGCCGCCAGGAACAGGCGCTTCAACTCGAGGTCTATCTGAACGACAAGCCGACCGGCTATGTCGCCTCGTTCACGCAGCGCGCAGACGGCAGTTTCACCGCACCCGTCGCCCAGTTGCGGACGCTGGGCGTCAAGGTCCCACCGGATGCCGAGACGGGCGACGTGCCGCTGGAGCGTATTTCCGGGCTGCGCTATCGCTATGAGCAGATGCGCCAGATCATGTGGCTGGCCGCTGGCCCGACCGTGCAGAACCCGACCCTGATCGACGGCGGGCGCGGCGACCGTTCCGGCCTGACGCCGGACCGGCCGCCCTTCGGCGCGGTGCTGGACTATACGCTGTTCGCCAGCGGCGACCGGAGCGCGGTCGGCCCGCGCTTTACCGGCGCATCGGGTGCGTTCGGGACGCGCGTCTTCGGCGCGTTCGGCCTGTTCGAGAGCAGCGCGGTCGGCCTGTTGTCGGGCGGGCCGCGCTTTACCCGGCTGGCCACGAGCTATAGCTATGAAGACCCCAGACGGCTGGTGACGCTGCGCGCAGGGGACACGATCAATGGCGGCCATGCCTGGACCCGCCCGATCCGCATGGCGGGGCTTCAGATCCAGCGGACCTTCGGCATGCGGCCCGACCTGGTCACCATGCCCGTGCCGCGACTGCTGGGCAGCGCCGCCGCCCCCTCGACGCTGGACCTGTTCATCGACCGGGTCCGCACCCTGTCGGCCGACGTGCCCCAGGGCCCCTATGCCGTCATGCACCCGCCGATCGTGCAGGGCGCAGGTGTCGCGACCGTCGTCGTCCGCGATGCGCTGGGCCGGGAAACCGTACAAACCGCGCCCTTCTATGCCTCTCCCCAGTTGCTGGCGGAGGGGCTGACCGATTTCAGCGCGGAGGTCGGCTTTGCCCGACGCAGCTATGCGATCCTGTCGAACGACTATGACCGGCGGCTGATCGGTTCGGCCTCGGTTCGGCGCGGCATGACCGACCGGCTGACGCTACAGGGCCATGCCGAGCTGGGCGCGGGTCTGGTCCAGCTGGGCGCGGGCGGCGTCGTGACGTTGCGGGACCAGGCCTTGCTGTCGCTCGCCGGGGTGGTCAGCCAGGCTGGGGGACGCACGGGCGGGCTGGTCGATATCGCGTTCGAGACGCGCCGGTCCGGCTTTTCGGTGCTGATCCGGTCGATGCGGGCGATCGGCCGCTATGAGGACCTGGCGTCGCGCACATCGTCCTTCGGCCCAATCCTGGTGGGCGACCGGCGGATCTTCGGCGCGCCGCGCGAGGTCGATCAATTCTCCCTGTCGTTGCCTATCGCCGCGACCTCGGCCTCGGTCGGGGTGAGCCTCGTCAATTCCAAGACGGCGGCGGGGGACCGCTATCGGCTCGCCAGCCTGTCCTCTACCGCCAATGTCGGGCGGCTGTCGCTGTTCGCCAATGCCGTCGCGGACCTGAGCGGCGACCGCAGCTTCGGCCTGTTCGTCGGGGCCAGCCTGCCCTTCGGACGACGCGCCTCGGTGACGACCGGCGCGACGGTGTCGGAGGGGCGCGTCTCGGGCTATGCCGAGATGTCGCGGCAGGGCGCGCACGAACCCGGCTCCTGGGGTTGGTCGGTGCGGGTTGCCGATGGCCGTGAGCGGGCGGGCCATGCCATCGTCCGCCATACGACCGGCTTCGCCCAGTTCGAGGCGACCGGCCTCTATGCGGGCGGCAACGTCTCCGGCACCTTGCAGGCCGAGGGCGCGGTCGCGCTGATCGGTGGCGACCTCTATGCGGCGCGGCGGCTCGACCAGTCCTTTGCGGTGGCCGATGCGGGCGCGAGCGGCGTGCGGGTGTACCGCGAGAACCGGCTGGTCGGCACCACCGGCGCGTCGGGCAAGCTGCTGGTTCCCGACATCGCCCCGTTCGAGCCGAGCGCAATCTCCATCGATCCCTCCTCGCTGCCCGTCGACGCGCGCATCGCCTCGACCCATGCCGAGGCGGTGGCCTTTACCCGCGTGCCCGCACTGATCGCGTTCGGCGTGGCGCGCGAAACCGACGCCGCGCTGGTCGAGTTCGTCGATGGCGAGGGTCGGCTGCTGCCGCTGGGCTCGGGGATCGCTCGGCCGGGGCTGCCCGAGGATGTGGTCGGCTATGACGGTGCCGCCTTCCTGAGCGCGCTCGGGGGCCAGAACGAAGCGATTGTCACCGATCCCGATGGCCGCCGCTGCCGGGCGCGTTTCCCCTTTGCCGCGCAGCCGGGCGAGCAGGTGCGTATCCGGGCGGTCTGTACGCCCATGGCGAGTGCGGCGCCATGACCCGGCTGATCCTCATACTGCTCGCCGTCCTCGCCTGTCTGGCCATGCCTGCCCCGGCACGGGCGCAGACCTGCTCGGCCACGGTGTCGTCGATCGATTTCGGTAGCCCCTCGCTGCTGACCAGTGGCCCGGTCGATGTGACGGGGACGGTCACGGTCACCTGCACCAGCATCCCGGTGCTCAACGTCGTCAAACTCTGTCCCGGCATCGGCGCGGGCAGCGGCGGCACGGACGGCTCCGGCCGGTTGATGACGGGCACCGGAGGATCGCTGCGCTACCAGCTCTATCAGGACGCGGCGCGATCGGTCGCCTGGGGATCGCTGGACAATCCGGCGTTGGGCACGGTGCCCGCGATCATCATTTCCAACCTGCTGAACGGGGCCGGTTCGGCGACGCGCACCATCTATGCGCGATTGTTCGGCGGCCAGGCGACAGCGGTGCCGGGGGCCTATCGCTCCAGCTTCATCGGCAACGCCACGCTGTTCAGCTATGGAGCCGAACTGCTCGGCACCAGCACCAACTGCACCGGCTTTGCGGGCACCGCCTCCGTCCGCCCGACCTTCGAGGTGACGGCCACGCTTCCCAAGGGTTGCACCGTGGCGGCCACCGCACTCACCTTCCCGACGACCGGCGTGCTGGCAAAGGCGGTTACGGCGCAAAGCGGCCTGACCCTGACCTGCACCAGCCAGACGCCCTATGCGTTGCGGCTCGACGCCGGGCGCAATGGCGATGCGTCGGGCGGCCGCCGAATGCGCGGGCCCTCGGGCAGCTTCATCACCTATGGCCTGTTCCGCGATGCCGCCTTTTCATCCAGTTGGGACAGCGGCGTCCAGGCCTCGGGCACCGGCCTTGCCCAGGCGCTGGTGATCTATGGGCGGGTGCCCGCACAACCGACCCCCGCCCCCGGCCTCTATACCGACACGGTCGTCGTGACCGTGACCTATTAGGGCGGGGGCCAAGTCGAAAAGCCATTCCGATGCTGGAACGAGATCGCTTTGTCCTTGTTTTGTCCGGGGTAAGGGAGATCATATGAACGCCAGCTCGCGCCTGACGGCCTTGACCCGGATCGGCTTCGCGACGCGCGGGCTGCTCTATATCGTCATCGCCATGCTGATCGTCCGGACCGGCAGGGCGGAAGACCAAAGCGGTGCGATCGAATATCTCGGCCGGGGCGGCGGCCAGATATTGCTGGCGATCATCGCCGTCGGGCTTACGGCCTATGGCATATGGCGGCTGGCCGACGCGGCTCTGGATGTCGAACGGCACGGAACCGACCGTAAAGGCGTGATGGAGCGGATCGGCGCTGGCGTCAGCGGTGCCATCCACCTCCTGCTCGCCTCGCAATCGGTGCAGTTGATGCGCGGAGCGGCCCTGTCGGGAGACGGCGCTCAGGAAAGTGCACGGTCGGCCATGCAACTGCCCGGCGGCTGGGCGTTGGTCCTGCTGGGTGCCGCCGTGTTGATCGTGCTGGGCGTGGTCCAGTTCGCCAAAGCCGTCAAAGGATCGTTCCTGCGCTATCTGGATCCATCGGTAGCGCGACATTCCTGGGTACAGTGGAGCGGACGTGCGGGTTATGCAGCACGCGGCCTCGTCTTCCTGATCAGCGGCTATCTTCTGGCCAAGGCCGGGATCGAGGAACATGCCAGCGAGGCGGGCGGCATGGCGCGGGTGCTGTCCTGGCTGACCGATCCTTTCGATATCATCGTCGGTGTCGGGCTGCTGGCCTTCGGACTCTTCAGCCTGGTCGAGGCGCGCTACCGGCAGCTCCATGACGTACCGGTCGACGAGGCCATCCAACGCGCGACCCGCTGGCGTTAAGCGGGTTCGCCAAAACGACGAAGGCCGATGTCGGATTTGCGCACGTCTGCTGCGGCTGACTTAAACGCTTGCCTCAGATCGCTTTCCTGCGGGCAAACGCCTGCTCGGCGTGACGGACGAAAGCTATTCCATCGTGATGATGGTAAAGGAGAGCCCGACCAGTCGGTACCGAAGAGCCCTCCTTCCCCATCTTTATGCCTCGGCCAGAGGCTTGGCCAGCTTCGGCGTCTGCTGGTGCTGCACGACCCGCCAGACCTCATGCTCCAGCCGCCGGATGACCGAGGTGCAATAGGCCTCATAGGCCTCGCCGTCCCGGCTGGCCGCGACGTGATAGCCGATGACGATCAATCCCTCCTGGGGTCGTGACACCTGCCGTTCGGTCAGTTCGGCGCTTTCCCAAACGGGCGTGTCCGCCACCGCCGACACCGCTGCGTCGCCGGTCAGTACGAAAGGCGGCCGGGGCAGCACCATCACGACCTCGGCATCGACTTTTTCCCGATAATTGTCCGGGCCTTCGGTCCAGAGGCTTTCCTCGAAACTCCAGAGGCGTTCGTCATCCATGATTAGCACTCCCGATAGTGAACAGAATGGCGTGGCGGTCGTCAGGCAAAGTCACCTAGCGCGGCGGCTCCTTCGCCCGTCGCGTTTCCCCCGGGCGAGGCCGCTCCGGGCACCGGTGTAGGGCTGGGACGATCGGACATGTCGGCTCCATTGGTGCGACCGACACTTTGCCAGCGGCCAGGCCATAGAACGCCCTTGCCCTCTATCGGAGCCGTTCAAACGGAAGGAAAATGTCGGGCGGGCGACTTCGCCCCCGATCGCGCCGTCAGCTTTTCGCCGTCACCGGCACGGATGCCCGCGCGACGGCGGCGGGAGGACGGTCCGTCGCAGGACTATCCTCCCCCAAGTGCCGCATGGCATGGAGACGCCGCAGGATAAGCGCCAGATCGTCCTCGGCCAGTTCGGACGCCGGATCGATCAGTGCCCGCTCCGGCAACGACTCCACCCACATCGCCAGCCGGTTACAGGCTGCACCAAGATCGGGATCGGAACTGTCGTCGAAAGCGGCCATGCGGTCAGCCTAACCCTTTCCCTGCCGCCCGCAAGCATCATCGACGCCGAACCGCCACCCGCCCGGAACGCCGCCCCCCGTGTATTCGTCTGACGATATGTCGTTCCTTGCGAGGCAGAAAGCGTGACCAGCACCAGATCGGCCGAACGCGTCATCGATAGCGGAACCGCGGGCAAGACGAAGGCGGGCCGTACCCGCCCCGGTGGCCTATCGGCACCCAAATCCCCACCGCCGATCACCCCCGATGGTCGCTATATCGTCGTGCGCGGTCGGTTGTGGCGCAAGAGCAACCCGGCCCTGGCATCGGACGAGCGACAGGCACTGGTCGATGCGTTGATGCAGGCCCGCCGGGCGGTACGAACGGCGATGGCGCAAGGTGACGGGCCAGCCCTTCGTCAGGCGCGCGCCCAAGTCCACGCCACCAAGGTCGCGCTCGGCGAGCGGGGGCCGGTCTGGTGGGACGATGGTGCCCCTGATCTCAATCGGCACATGGTCCACACCACCGGCTATGCCGACTGGTATCGCGACGCTTCGCTGCCGAAGACAGGGACATCAGCCAGCTAGGTCTGAACCGGTCGCCCCGAAACGTAGAGGGGATCCCCAAGCGGGCATAGTTACGCTTAAAATTCCTGGTCGAGGGAAGGTGTCGGCAGCTGCGGGGCGAGGCTATTCGAATGACCTACTGTACAGGTAGCAAATTCGGTTGCCCGCGCTGCAACAGCCCGTGGCAACATGCTTCCACCTATTCCTGCGGCATCCGCCATTCGAAAATCTCGAACCGCTCTGTCATGCGACCGTTCACGCCATTCCGGTTGATCTGCCCAAAAGCCGATCAACGTTCTTCTGCTCGTCCGTCAGCGCGGAGAAGCGCGTTTCGACATGCTCTCTCCTGCTGACATATTCCAGGACGCCGTGAACGATGAAATCCCCGAACATCGCTTCTTAGATTGCGACGAGGCCCTCAATCATGAAGGTGGTGTCGGGTTCAGTACGTTGATAGCCGACGTAGACCTGCTCGAGATGGTTGGCGCCGAAGCAATAGCTTAGATGGTGATACGGCTGGGGCGGCAGGAGTCCCACCCAACCAATACACTTGCCAAGTGGTTGATTTCATTGACATGCAGGAACCGCCTGCACATCGCATTGCTACAATGCATTGGCACAACGTGCAATCGTCATTTGGTCGGTGCTTGTCGGCGCATGCGATAACCAGATGGCGCGGTGCATTGCCGAAGATCGGCCATCAATCGACAATCAACTTGTTGTGCGCCAGCACGGCCGCCAACTTGGGATTGCGCCGCATCAACTGGGCGGCATCGAATAATCTCGGCGTGTTCTCGGCGAACCACTCGCGGCCCGGACGCCAGTCGATCATCACCACGGCGTAGCAATCCAGGGCGGACGCCTGCTCTCCCAATACATAGGGGCCGACGACCTGCTCCTCGAGCCAGCGATAAAGGCGCTCGCGATGGGCATTGGTGGCAGCGGTCAGTTCGTCCTGTGCGGAAGGCGCCCAGCGCTCGGGGTAATCGCCATAGGTGAAGGTCGGATAGACGTTCGCCACGATCCAGATCAGCAGGCGCAAAAAGCGGCGATGTTCGACTGTTCCCGGCGCAGGCGCCAGCCCCGCGTGTCGGTCCGCCAGCCACAGCGCGATCGCAGCGGTCTCGGTCAGCACCTCGCCATCGTCCAGCACCAGCGTCGGAACCTGCCGCAGCGGGTTGACCGCCGCCAGCCTGTCCTGCGCCGCATCAGGACGGTCGAAACCTTCGACGTCGACGAAGTCATAGGGCTCGCCGACCAGCGCTAGCATCGTCTCGACGATCGCCGAACCCCAGGCCGGTACTCCATACAATTTCATATCACTTCCCCGTTCAGTGCAGGAACATGGCGGATCGGCCTACAAGCCGGCTTGGTCGATCCTCTGCGCGATTTCGTTCGCCAATGCGGCCTTCTACTTCGGCAACAAGCGATGAAGTGCCGTCTGCACGCGTTTGCGCGCGACCTGATAGGCCTTGTGGCGGATGACCCGTATCGCATTCGTCCGCCACGACGGGCTCTTGCCGAGCAGTGCTTCCCACTTGGCTTCCTCCACCTCGAGGATCGACAGCGCGAAGTGCAATCCATCGCGTCGTCCGCGGGCATATTCGTCGGAAATGGGTGGCGTCTTCATCTGATGACGAAATTGAACCGCACCGCCGTCCCTGACAAGGCAAATCCCCGGTGCGGTTGTCGGGCCGATAGACGGCACACCCCTCAGTTATGCGGGATCTATCTCCTTGATAATCAAGCATGTGTTCGGTGGAATGACCGTACTCCCCTTCCCTGTCGTGGACGGGCAGCGCTTGGTCGATCTGGTGCGGCGAAGGCCCGCCGGGTCAGCGGGTCAGGTCAGGCGCAGCAATGCTTGTGCTTCTTTCCTGATCCGCAAGGGCATGGATCGTTGCGGCCCGTCTTCGCCGTCACGACGGCGGTCGCCTTCGCCTCGCCGACACCCGCGCGGGCCGCATAAAGGCGCTGGACCGTATCTGTCAGCTCGGCCGCCGCACGGTCCTGAAAGGCGTTGACCTCGACGCTGTCGAGATCGCTTTCGCCCCGCGCGATCGCGACTAGCGCCAGAAGGCGCTGCCATGGACCGGCCCATTCTGTATCGGCCGCCGCCGCGTCCCACGCCTCCGGGCGGAGCGCGATGGCGTCGGAAAAGCCGTCGATCCAGTACTCCCACAGAACCTCGCCATCGCGCTCGTCGACGTCGAGGATCGGCTGCAACTTGCCACGGGACAGATCGCGCGCGATCTCGTCGCGCCGCGCCGCAACCGCCTTGACGAACCATTGCTCGTCGAGCGGGTCCTCGAAGGGTGGAACGCCATCGACCTCGACGCCCCATATCACCGTCATCCATTCATCGCCGGGGATCGGTTGGGGACAGACGATAAGCCCGGCGAGGAAACCGTCGAGCTCGGTGAGCAGCATCGGCTCCTCGACCGGAAGTTCCGCCAGCGCGCCATCGAGCCGCCGGAAGCGAGACGGCATTTTCCTCACAGGCGGATACCGCGTTTGCGCATCTGTTCCTCCGCCATGGCACGCAGCGGCGTCGGATCGCCTCCGGCGAAAATGTCGGCGAAGTCGAGCAGATCCTCGTCGTCCAAGGCCGCCACCGCCGCCTCGATGGCGGCAAGGCGCCGAAGGTCGAGTTCCGTCTGGGTAGCGAGGCGCTTCATGCGGGTCTTGAGCATCGCCGTTCGTTAACAGGATCGATCGCATTTGGCAGCGCCCGATCTCCTGCCAGGGCGTTGGAGGCAAGACCAATCGACACTTCCGCTCGCCACGGCGAACCGATCCGGTAGCGCTTATCGCCCCCGAAAGCCGAATGGCCCGGACCTGACCTTGACGAAAATCGACCAAATGCCGACGTCCATCCGCGTCAGGAGACGTATGATGGTGGAAGCACGATGGAACGGCGTACGGATCGCCCATGGCGACGATACGGTGATCGTCGAGGGCAACCATTATTTCCCCGTGCAGAGTGTGGACGCCGCGCTCCTGCGACCAAGCCCCACGAGGACCATCTGCCCGTGGAAGGGAACGGCGCATTATTACAGCCTGAACGTTGCGGGCGCCGACAATCCCGACGCCGCCTGGTATTATCCCGATCCCAAGCCCGAAGCCGAAAACATCCGCGGACGCATCGCCTTTTGGAAGGGGGTTACGGTTAGCTGACCCGAGTTGCCCCACATCCCGCGTGCGGCGATATGGTCGTCCGCGTCGGTGTAGTCGGCCACCAACCGGACTTTGGCCCGATACGCCTGATCGAACGTTGACCGCCACATGAAGATGATCCGCTTTCCGGACGGGACGACCGTTCCCGCGCTTGGCCAAGGCACCTGGATGATGGCGGAAGATCCCGCTCGTCGGTCGGATGAGATCGCCGCGCTGCGCGAGGGGCTGTCGCTTGGCCTGCCCCTGATCGACACTGCCGAAATGTATGCCGATGGCGAGTCCGAACGCCTGGTCGGCGAAGCGATCGCGGGCGTACGCGACGAGGTGTTCCTCGTCAGCAAGGCCTATCCCCAGAATGCCTCGCGCGACCGGTTGCCGCGAGCTTGCGAGGCGAGCCTCGACCGGCTCGGAACCGACCGGCTCGACCTGTACCTGCTGCACTGGCGCGGCAATGTTCCGCTAGCGGAAACGATAGAGGCCATGGAGCGGCTAGTCGCGGCGGGCAAGATTTTGCGCTGGGGAGTCAGCAACCTCGACACCGACGACATGGCGGAATTCATCGCAAGCGGCGGCGAAGAATGCCAGACCGACCAGATCCTCTACAATCTTACCCGACGCGGCCCCGAATATGATCTGATCCCTTGGCTCGCGCGGCATCAAATGCCGGTCATGGCCTACAGCCCGGTCGAGCAAGGCCGCTTGGTGGCCCATCCCGGCCTTGCCCAAATGGCCGTCGAGCGCGACGCCACGCCCGCGCAACTCGCTCTCGCCTGGCTGCTTGCACGGGACGGCATCCTCCCCATCCCCAAGGCGGGGTCCATCGCCCATGTGCGGGACAACCGGGCGGCGTTGGACCTCACACTATCCGAAGCCGAGCTACGACGCCTCGACGACCTGTTCCCGCCGCCACGCGGCCCCGAGCCGCTCGCGATGCTCTAACCGCGGATGAAGTCGAGGAACGCGCGCAGCGGCGGCGGCACGAGACGGCGACCGGAATAATAGAGGAACGGGCCGGAAAAGGACTGCCACCAGTCGGGCAGCACCGGTTCAAGCGCGCCGCTTCCCAACGCTGGCGCGAGCCAGTCCTCGAACAGGTGAATGATCCCTCCGCCCGCCACCGCCACATCGACCAGCAATTCCACTGCACCGGCGACACCGGCGATCAACGGTCCTTGCGGCTCGATCCGTACGATCTCGCCGTCGCGCTCGAACTCCCACGGGCTGGTGAGCGCGCCGCTGCGGAACCGGCCGCGCAGACAGGCATGGTCGAGCAGATCGCGCGGATGGTCCGGCCGCCCGCGCGCGTCGAGATAGGCCGGTGCCGCCGCCGTCGCGAAGCGCTGGACACGCGGGCCGATCGGCACCGCGATCATGTCCTGCTCCAGCCGCTCGTCATAGCGGATGCCGGCGTCGCAGCCCGACGCCACCATATCGACGAAACCGTCCTCGGCGACGATCTCGACCTGAATGTCCGGATAGGCGGCGAGGAAGCCGGGCAGGATCGCCGGCAGCACCAGCCGCGCCGCGCTGACCGGCACGTTGAGCTTGAGCGTGCCCGCCGGCCGGTCGCGGAAAAGGTTCACGACGTCGAGCGCCGCCTCCACCTCGCCGAGTGCCGGCGCCAGACGTTCGATCAGCCGGGTCCCCGCCTCGGTCGGTACGACGCTGCGCGTGGTGCGATGGAGCAGCCGGACGCCCAGCCGCGCCTCCAACCGCCGCACCGCTTCGCTTAGCGTCGAGGCGCTCGACCCGATGGCGCGTGCAGCGTCGCGGAACCCCCGCGCCTGCGCAACTGCCAGGAACGCATTGAGATCGGCAAGGTCAGCCTTCATCGTTCGGTTTTCCGTACAGCCCGTGCGGATCACTCCGGCTTATCGCTATGATCCGCAAGCCGTATCTCGGGGCCAGCACAGGAGATAAGATGATGACGATCGACCAGGCTGGCACCTATTCCTTCGCCGGATGCAACGTGAAGCGCCTCGGCTATGGCGCGATGCAACTCGCCGGCCCCGGCGTGTTCGGTCCGCCGCGTGACCAGGAGGCGGCGCTCGCCGTGCTTCGCGCCGCTGTCGAGGCTGGGGTCAACCACATAGACACTAGGGTCAGGACTCGTTGATCACAGCCAGAAGATGACGGTGGCCGCGAGAGCAACGGCGGGAAAGAAGGCCGTGGGGCAGCGATCGTAGCGTGT
>NZ_JACHNX010000014.1 GCF_014199595.1 Sphingomonas yabuuchiae
CTCGTCGCTGACATCAGACGGATATGGCTTGCGGCAAATGCTCATCCAGCAACGGATGAATCAGGCCCGCCGCCAAGTCCATAACAGCCTCTAGGTCTTGGCGATGTATTCGTAAGGTGTGAGTCCGTTGAGCGTCTTGGAGCCGGCGGGCGAAGTTGTAGGCGGCCATGAAGTCGGCGAGGTGTGTCCGCAGTTGGTCGTGGCTATCGTAGTGGAAGCGTTTGACGGTCGCTTCCTTAATGGTGCAATTCATCCGTTCGACCTGACCGTCGGTCCAAGGATGGTTCGGTTTGTTGAGCCGGCGCTTGATATCGTTTGCCTCGCAGACCATGTCGAAGCGCATTTGGCGGGACCAGGCGGTGTTGCGGTTGCGCGGCTACTCGGCGAACTGAATGCCATTGTCGGTTAGGATAGTGTGGATGCGATAAGGCACGGCCTTCAGCAGGTGTTCGAGGAACTCCCATGCCGTCCTCCTATCAGCCTTGTCGACCAACTGGGTGACCGCGAACTTGCTCGTGCGGTCTATGCCGACGAACAGGTAGAGCTTGCCTTCGGCGGTCTGCACTTCGGCAATATCGATGTGGAAGAAGCCGATCGGGTAGCGTTTGAAGCGTTGACGCTTCGGTTTGTCGCCTTCGATGTCCGGCAGGCGCGAGATGCCGTGTCGTTGCAGGCATCGGTGCAGCGCTGAGCGCGTCAGATGAGCGGCACGCTCCCCTCCATCGACGATACGCCCTGCGATCCGCGCACCGACCCCGGAAGCCCAGTCGAACCGTCCACGCTCGTGCAGCTCGGCGGCGAGTTCGCCGCGCATCTCTGCGGCGGCGGCGGACTCTATTGCATGCGTGAGCTGCCAAGCACTCTCGGCGTCCTGGCCAAGAGGTGTACACGTACGCCTCGTCACGGTAGACCTGTTCCAGCAGCCCCGCCTGGGCATCGGCCATCGATCCGTGTCCGATGCCGTTCGGCCGCGGCACGAGGTCCCCCGCCTTGTCGCAGGAGAAGCCGATCCACCATGCGTCGTCCCCATGCTCAACTGCTGCGTTGGCGTACACCTGCTGGTTCTGTCCCGGCGGGAGCAGCCTCTCCGAGACGTGACAGATCGAGACGTGCTCCGGCTCGTGCTTCTGGCATGGGGACGCATAATCGATCCCGCCGTGCGCATCGACGCCGACTGCCCGGATGGATGACGGGTCGAAGCCGAACAGCGGATGCTGGGGGCTGACGCCGACGTAGCCGCACAGATTCAGCTTCAGCGGGGAGCGGCGGATGATCATAGGATATCCGGTGTCGGCGTCAGTCCAGGCGATCTTGTCCACCTCCTGCGACCACGGGCCGGCCTCGGTGAGGCGCAATGCCGGCACGCGGTACACGGCCTCCGCGACGACGAGCCGCCGCTCGAAGTGGAAGGGCACGTCACGCTTGACCAGCGCGTTCGACGACGCGCCGGTCGTCGTGATCGCCGCGGTGTTCTTCTTCTTCCTACCCATGTTCGATGTCCTTGTCGGTCGCACGTCCGAGACGATGCGTGGATGGTGGGATCGTTCGACGTTGGTCGGCGGTGGTTGGCGGATCGCGGGCATGCTCGCGGCGCGCGCCGCGGCAGGGTCCGGCTGAGATGCGAATGTCGTAATCGGCCGGTACGGCGTGATCGGATTCAGCCGCGGCACCGTACCCCGTCCGCAACCGATACCGAGCCAAGGCGAACTGTCGGGCATCGTCCTTCTCATGGTCGATATGAGTGCGCTGGATGCCGACGATCTTGCTGTTCGTACCTTGCGCCCCAGCGGTCGTCGCCGGCTTGTCCCGATCGAAATTCTCATAGGCGAGCACGAAGTTGGCGACGCATGCGCGAGTGTGACCGTGATCCACGCTAATTTTGAAGCGGACTGCCTACGCCCTGCTACGCCAGGATGCCGGTGCGCACGTGCTTCGTGCACGACCCGACGGAGCCGGTCCCGTCTCCACCGCATGCGCATCGGCGCATGCCGGAGCTAAGTTGAAACCGCTCGTGCCGGAGGACCCAGTGGGAGGATACGCGTGTCCAGGCCGAGGAGCTACGGCCTACTGGATATGCCCGACGAGGCGCAGTTAAACGCGGCCGTGCGGGCGGCTGTTGACGCGTTCCGTGCTCCCAGCGCCCTGATCTCGCTCGTCGATGCCGATTGTCAGTGGCTTCAGGCGAGATAAGGTCTAAAATCACAGGAGACGCGCAGGTTCTGCACGCACGCTATCCTCCGCACCGCGGTGACGGTCATCTGCGACGCCACCGCCGACGACCGATCCTCGACCAACCCCCTGGTCACTGGTGAGCCCGGCATCCGCTTCTACGCCGGCATGCCGCTAAGCGCGAGGTCGAGCCGTGGATTCGGTAGGCTCTGCGTCATCGATCAGAGGCCTCGACCTTAGGGTTTCACCAGGGACAGAGATCGATCCCGCAGGCCCTAACGGTCAGGACGATGTCGGCCTTCGAGTCGAAGGCGCCCCCACCTCGCAGCTCACAGCGCGCTTTTTTCGGCATTCGGACGGAAGTCCGTCTCCCATGCCGGGACGCTGTCGGGGCATCGGGGCGGAGGTCGGACGCCAAGTTGACAAGGGCCTGTTAAGTGTCGGGGAAGCAGAAGGAAGCATGATGAACGAAACGGCTATCTGCTCAATGGAGGGGTGCGGCAACGTGGCCGAGACCCACCACGCCCTGCGCGACCGCCACCCCTTCAACAAGTCGCGGGCGCAGTCGGCGACCGGGGTGAAGTGGCGGGACGAACCGCATCTGGTCCAAAACCTCTGTCGCGAGCATCATTTCGACGGCTTCCACCAGAAGTTCGCGCGCACCGACAATTGGCCGCCCGGATGGGGTTTCGCGGACACCCCGCTGCTGCGGAGTGCGGACGCCGTCGAACGGATCGTCGATCGTGCGTCGGCACGACCGTCGACGAGTCATGGGAATTCCTCAGACCGGAAGCTGCGGGGTCGGCGGGATGACGGTGACCGCGCCGAGCGCCGCTCGCGACGAAGCCGTGTCCACGTAGGCGAAGGGACCGACGTCCGTCGCCATTGGCAAGGGTCTCCTTCGTGTGCATGCGGTGGCCCTCGGGTCTAGGGCGGCGGCAGGTGCACCGAGGAGTGCCACGTAGGTCGCCACGAACTCGAGATGGTCGCGGAACTCGCGGCCACGTATCCGCCCGCAGAGCATCATAGCCGGCGGCATGCCTGCGACGCACGCCCGGGCGACGTGCTGGATGGAGACCCCCTTCAACGGGCCGCCGTCGGCCTCCTTCGGCGCGGTGCCGGTCCACCATGCCTGGTGCTCGCGGGGCGCGACGACGCGACCGCCCTGCATGGCGAGGGGGACGAGCAGGTCTGCGCGGCCGACGCTGCCCGCCGCCCGCACGTACGGGACGTGCGAGATGACCAGCATGCCGTCGAGGAGGGCCACCGAGTAGCCCTCCTCGGTCAGCCGGCGGACCTCGTGATCAGGACTTGTCACAGACGCTGACGCTGAAGGTCTGCCCGCTGAGCACTCGGGTCGTCCGGCCGCTCGCGAGGAGCCCATGGTGGGCGCCCTCGGGGCCGTTGTCGTAGGCGACGGTCAGAGCGCTGTCGCCACCCACGCCGAGTGCGGGAAACGCGAGGCGGGCGAGTTCGCCGCACCCGATCTCGTCGCCCACGAAGGCGTGCTCGCGTCCGTTGACCACGATCGTCTTCCGGGCGCCGCCGTTCGTGTCGGCGACCGTCAACGAACGGCCGGGAGCCGTGTCGGTGCTGTAGTGTTCGGTGCTGTAGTTCATGTCTGCTTCCTTGCTTGAGATGAGGATTTTCATCTTCGCGCATCTGAGGCGGAGCCCGAGCACGTTGCCGGCGGAGACATCCGCTCATGGAAGGTCGTCGGTGCCGAGATGGCGGGCGAGCGCCCACTTCGCTGCCCTGACGAGGTCACCGCAGGCGGAATGGTGGGGCCAGGGCTCTTTGACCTCCAGCAAAGCGGCATGCACGTCGGCCACTGCTTCGGTGTCCGTCACCATCGAGGCGGCGCACACTTCGATCGCGACGTCCAGCACGCGAAGATCGCTGACGTCGCGGGCCGCTTCGAGGCGGAACATGGCGCCCGAGGCCTGGATGAGCGATTCGAGCCGAGGTGGAAGGACTGCCTCGATCACGGGCGGCTCGTCCTGGTTCCGCACTCCGCCGTGGGGGAACCGCCGGCCCTGCACCTCGACGACCCACGAGACTTGGCTCAGGTCGAGGATCGTCTGCTGATCCCGATCGATCCACCGCGAGTTGACGCGAGGGTCGATCATCGACACGAGGGTACGTTCGGTCTCTTCGGAGATCGGCTTGTCGACGTCGAGCTCGAGCACGATGATCGGGTTGGCGCAGCGAACGGAAGCCATGGCGACGACTGGCAGCAGCGGGATTTTCCGCTCGACCTCCTGGGCGCCGAAGGGCTCGTTACGGAAGTCGGCACCCACCGGTACCCGGAAGAGCGGGACCCCGGCGTTGCGCGCGATCCAGTGGGCCGCGAAGCCCTTGACGACGCCGTTCTGACCGACGAGCGCGAGCGGCGGCTGGTGGTAGCCGTCGAAGCCACTCAACGAACGGCGCCGACATGCCTCCGCGACGAACTGCCTCAGCCCGGGTACGTGATCGATCCCCAATGCGGCGGGCATCCCGGATGGAGCGAGCCTGTGGCCCCCACCGAGCAGGGCCAGCGGGCGATCGAGGCCGAGCGGTACGCCGTGATCGCCCATGGGATGTGCCACCATCATGGATGGGTACTCCGCGATCATCAGCTGCTGCGCATCGGCGATGCTCGGTCCCATCGGAGCGACGACCATTAGAGTTCTCCCCGCCAGAAGCGGAGGGGCCGGCGACCGCCGGAGCCGAGGCCCTGCTTCTTCACTGACTGCTCCGTGACGAGCATCTCGCGCAGCAGCCTGCGTTCGAGATCCAAGCGTGAGCCGTCCCGCATGAACTCGGCGAATTCCTCGAAGCGTTCGTTCTGCCAGCCGAGCCAGTCCCAGAAGCGGTCGCGCTCCCAGGACTCTTCGAAGCTGATGGACCAGACAAGTTCCGCCTCGTTGCTACCGCGCTCGAGGGTAAGGAGGTAGGCGCCCTTCTTCTCTCGGAAGTAGACGGAGATGCTGGTCTCGGCCTCCTGCTCCTCCTCCAGTCGGACGCGCTCCTTCTCAAGCTCGCGGGCGACGCGCTCGCGTTCCTGGTTACGCTGCCAGATGAACTCCTCGACCATGCCGGTCGTAGCCTGGGTCACCCACTCCGGACCGAAGACCAGGGCGCCAACGCTCAAATAGGCGAACTCGTCCTCGCGAGAGCTCAGTGCCTCATACGTATCGGCAGCCTGCTCCAGGCTCTCATATGAGCTGCGCCAGGCCTCGACCTCGACGACGGACTCGCCACCACACTCAATGGCGCGAATCAGGCGGACGACGTCGCCGACGAGGTCGAGACGAACGACTATCTCGGGTTGGATACCATCAGTTTGCGGCCAAGTCTCTCGATTGGCAATCTCAGCGCTCGCGGCACATGTTTCAACGACTGACTTTCGCATCATGAGCTCCTTTGCGGAGCCCGAGATGGAGTAGGGTCAGCGGCGTGTGCTAGGCTGCTTGGAAGCCAAAACGATTGTCAGCGCGGCTTCTGCTTATTGGCAGAGGACAGATGGCAACCCCTTCCCACACGGCCCGGTTCCGGGTCGCAGCCGCACACACGCCCTCATCACGCGAACCCCGCGAGCGTGAAGAAACCAGCGATTTCCGAGAGATCTGGATGCCCCGTGAGGATTCGAACCTCAATTAACGGAGTCAGAGTCCGTGGTCTTACCTTTAGACGACGGGGCATCGAACAGGGGCGTGCCTCTAGGCGGCCGAATCACCCCTGTCAACCGAATTCCGCCATGGCGGCGGCCGTGCGTCTTGTCGCGCGGGCGCCGACTCGCTACCTTGGGCTTCAAGCACCGGCGAACACTCATGTTCGTGACGGATAGAACAGAATAAGCGAGATACGGCGATGGGGGATGTTCCCACCCGAAGGCCGTACCGGCAGGCCAAGCCGCCTGCCCGTTCGGCACCCCCCCGGCCCCAGCGTGGCCGGTGGTCGGATGCGCAGGCCTATGCCGCGCTCGACCTGGGTACCAATAATTGCCGCCTGCTGATCGCGCGGCCGCAGGGCGGCGGCTTTGCGGTCGTCGACGCCTTTTCGCGGATCGTCCGGCTGGGCGAGGGGCTGGCGACGACCGGCCGCCTGTCCGACGCCGCGATCGACCGCACCATTGCAGCCCTGCGGGTGTGTGCCGACAAGCTGAAGCGCCGCAACGTCACCCTGTCGCGCGCGGTCGCCACCGAAGCCTGCCGCCGCGCAGCCAACGGTCCCGCCTTCATCGCGCGCGCGCTGGCCGAGACGGGCATCCATCTCGACATCATCTCGGCCGAGGAAGAGGCGCGGCTGGCCGTGCTCGGCTGTCACGTGCTGATCGAGCCGGGTGACGACCCCGCCCTGGTGTTCGACATCGGCGGCGGCTCGACCGAACTGGTACTGGTCGACACGCGCAGCCCCAGCCCCCGCATCCTCGACTGGCATTCGGCCCCCTGGGGCGTCGTCTCGCTGACCGAGAGCGCGGGCGGTGGCGAGGGCGAGGCCGGGCGGCTGGCCGCCTATGCCCGGATGCGCGCCATGGTGGCGGACAGCTTCGCCGATTTCGCCGCGCGACTGCCCCGGAACCTGAAAAGCCCGCGCTTGCTGGGCACCAGCGGCACGGTGACGACGCTGGGCAGCGTCCACTTAGGGCTCAGCCATTATGACCGCGCCGCCGTCGACGGGCTGATCGTGCCCACGGCCGCGATGCGCGCGATCAGCGCCGACCTGTCGCGCAAGAGCTTGGCCGCGCGCGGCAAGGTGGCGTGTATCGGCCCCGAACGCGCCGATCTGGTGGTGGCGGGATGCGCCATCCTGGAGACGATATTGGACCTCTGGCCCGCCGAGCGGCTAGGGATCGCCGACCGTGGGATTCGCGAGGGAATCCTGCGCCGCTTGATGGGAATCGCCAGAACGTGAGCAGAGGCAATGCAGGGCTGCACCAGCGGGTGCGCACCGCGCGGAAGCGCACCGCCCAGTCGACCCGTTGGCTGGAGCGCCAGCTGAACGACCCCTATGTCCGCCGTGCCAAGGCGGAGGGGTATCGCAGCCGCGCGGCCTATAAGCTGATTGAGCTGGACGAACGCTTCGGCTTCCTGCGCGGCAAGAAGCGGATCATCGATCTTGGGCTGGCACCCGGCGGCTGGGCGCAGGTGGTGCGGCGTCAGGTTCCGAACGCGAGCGTGGTCGGCATCGACCTGTTGCCGGTCGATCCGATCGACGGCGTGACCATCTTCGAGATGGACTTCATGGACGACGCCGCGCCTGGCAAGCTGATGGAGGCGCTGGGCGGCGCGCCCGATCTGGTCATGTCGGACATGGCGGCCAACACCGTCGGCCACCCGCAGACCGACGCACTGCGCACCATGGGACTGGTCGAGACGGCCTTCGCCTTTGCCTGCGACGTGCTGTCGCCCGGCGGCGTGTTCGTGTCGAAGGTCTTCGCGGGCGGCGCCGATCCGCAGCTGGTCGCCGAAATGAAACGCCACTTCGCCACCGTGAAGCACGCCAAACCGCCATCGAGCCGCAAGGGCTCGGTGGAATGGTTTGTCGTAGCGCAGGGGTTCAAGGGGCGTAAGGCTGCGGTGGTTGAGGATGATTCGGAGAATTGAGGGTGGGGCGGCGGGGTTCGCTAACGCTCTCCTGCGAGCATTTAGAAGTACCGGCGCATTAAGGCAGATTTTGTTACGGGCTCAAACTTTCTCCGATACGGCACGCTCGAGAGGGATTAAAATCGACCGTTCTCGACCGACCGTCAGACTTCGCCTCTGCAACTCGCACATAAGCTTGTAGAAGCGCGCCGTAAGTAGTTTGACCAACCTTCGTTTGCGCCTTCTCCGGTAAAATGTCGAAGACGTAGACAATTTCCTCCCCTTCCAAGTCTTGATTAAAATCTATTGCCATGAAGAAATCTACTATTCTGCTACCATCCACATAAAGGTCTACCATAGTACCTTGACGCATTGATGTGCTACGGAATTCGAAATGCCCGTCGTTGGACCGCCACACACGCGTGTCAACCTGGACGAGTTCGATCGTACTTTCGTCAGGTTTGATCCTACGTTCTGCTAGGACTGCCGCCGCCTCCAAATCCTTGGCCAACTGCTGGAGCACGCGCTGCGCGCCGCCCCGCGCCATACCATCAAACGTCGGGTCGGACTTACTCTCGATAGCCCTTAACTGGGCTACGCGAGCAACTCGGCGGAGGGTCTCCGGATCAAGATCAGGCATAGTTCTTTCATACGTCAACCAAGGCATGCGGCTGAAAAGACACACGCGGTCGGCATTGAGTGTCAAGCTTCGCCGAATGGGGCTAGCCCGCCAACTACCCATAATGGGCATTTTATTCGCCTCCGTTCAGCCTGAGCGAAGTCGAAGGCCACGGGATAGCGTTCGTGACAAAGACTCGGGGCGTGCACTTCGACTTCGCTCAGTGCGAACGGAGGTCGGGAGGCGCGGCGAACGGACGATGGGGAGCGTGGCGGGCTGCGTGGTATACGCCCCCTCACAACAACGCGTTCACCGCCTCCATGAAGCGCATCAGGCTGATCGGCTTGGACACATAGGAATCCGCCCCCGCCGCGCGGATACGGTCCTCGTCGTCGCGGCCCGCATAGGCGGTCACCGCCATCACCGGGATGCGGCGCAGCTCCTCGTCCGCCTTCAGCTCCAGGATCAGCTCATAGCCGGTCACATGCGGCATCTGGATGTCCATGATGATCAGGTCGGGCTCCACCTCCCGCGCACGCGCCACGGCCTCGCGCCCGTCGCGCACCGGCTCGGCGATAAAGCCGTGCACGCGCAACAGGTCGCAGAAGAGTTTCAGATTGAGTTCGTTGTCCTCGACAACGAGCACCTTTCTTGTCACGCGGTCTCCACCATTACGACGGACACGATAGGCAATGCCCGGACCGGATACAATCGAAGCCAATATGGCCCTGGCGCTGCAGGCGCTCATATGGACGCTGCAAAGCCCGTCGCGCGCCGAACGGCTGCTGGCGCTGACCGGCCTGTCGGTCGAGGAACTGCGCGGCGGGGCGGGCGAGCCCGGCGTGCTGGCCGCCATCCTGTCCTTTCTGGAGGGGCATGAGGCCGATCTGATCGAATGCGCCGAATCGCTGGATGTGCGCCCCGAATCGCTGGTCGCCGCCCGCCGGGTGCTGGAGGCCGCATGAAGCCGCTGCTGATCTGCGACTGCGACGAGGTGCTCGTCCACATGGTCCGCCACTTCCGCGACTGGCTGGACGAAGCGCATGACATGGACTTCGCGCTCGACCGGCATGATTTCTTCGGGTCGCTGACCCGGCGCAGCGGCGGCCCCGCCCCGACGCAGGCAGAGGCCTGGGACCTGCTGCACGGCTTCTTCCCCGGCCAGATGGACCGCCAGACGCTGGTGCCGCACGCCGCCGAGGCGCTGGCGGCGCTGGCGACCCGCGCCGATATCGTCATCCTGACCAACCTGATCGAGGAATGCCGCAGCCCCCGCATCGAACAGCTGGCACGCTTCGGCATCCATCACCGGGTCCAGTGCAATACGGGACCCAAGGGCGCGCCGGTCGCCAAGCTGGTCGTCGAGCACGGCAACCCCGTCACCGTCTTCGTCGACGACCTCGCCCAGCATCATGCCTCGGTCGCCGAGCATGCGCCGCAGGTCCACCGGCTGCACATGGTCTCCGAACCCGAAATGGCCCCGCACATCGCCCCCGCACCCGACGCCCATGCCCGGATCGACGACTGGCGCGAGGCGGAAGCGTGGATCGCCGCGCGTTTCGATGAAGGCCGGCCTGCCCCGAATCGACCGGGCGCTTGACCTGAACGGGGCGAGCGCGCCATGTCTCGCCCCATGACCACGCATATCGATCGCGCGCTCGAGCAGCTCGGCCTCACCCTGCCGGAGGCTGCCGCCCCCGTCGCCGCCTATGTCCCCGTCGTCGAGGCGGGCGGGCTTCTCCACATTTCCGGCCAGTTGCCCTTCATCGACGGCCAGCTCGTCACCGGACGGCTGGGCGACGGCGTCTCGCTGGAAGACGGGCAGAAGGCGGCGCAGGCGTGCGGCCTGATGCTGGTCGCGCAGATCAAGAAGTATCTGGACGGCGACCTGTCGCGCGTGAAGCGGATCGTGAAGCTGGGCGTGTTCGTGAATTCGGCCGGTGACTTCACCGACCAGCCCAAGGTCGCCAATGGCGCATCGGAGCTGATGGTGTCGCTGTTCGGCGATGCGGGCCGCCATGCCCGCTCGGCCGTCGGCGTGCCGGTGCTGCCGCTGGGTGCGGCGGTCGAAGTGGATGCTATCGTCGAATTGGGGTGATTTTCTGGGGTGGGTCGAGAGTGCGTAGCTCGCGGCCCTGCCCTCCCCGATCCCCTCCCGCTTGCGGGAGGGGCGTGTTGTTTGGCTGGTAGTGGGATTCCTCGTTAGCTTCTGGCCGCTCCCCTCCCGCCTGCGGGAGGGGATGGGGGAGGGAAAGCCACGAGCCCACCCCTTGTCCCACCCCACTCCACACCGCATATCCCACCGCGATGACCACCGCCGTCGCGCGTATCCTGTCCGGCGTCGCCGCCCTGTCCCCCGACCAGTGGGACGCCTGCGCGGGCACGGCCAATCCGTTCGTCTCCCACGCCTTCCTGACCGCGCTGGAAACGTCGCACAGCGTCGGCGGCCGCTCCGGCTGGACGCCTGCCCCCATCGTCATCGACGGCCCGGACGGGCAGCCCGCCGCGATCGCACCCGCCTATCTCAAGGCGCATAGCCAGGGCGAATATGTCTTCGACCATGGTTGGGCCGATGCCTGGGAGCGTGCCGGGGGGCGTTACTACCCCAAGCTTCAGATTGCCGCGCCCTTCTCGCCCGTTCCCGGCCCCCGGCTGCTGCTGCGCGACCCCGCGCTCGCGCCCGCGCTGATCGCCGCGATCGAGGCGGTGACCGACCAGAACGAGCTGTCCTCCGCGCACGTCACCTTCGTCGCGGCCGATCAGTTGCCGTATTTCGAGGCGGCGGGCTGGCTGATCCGCGAGGGCGTGCAATTCCACTGGCGCAATGACGGCTATCGCAGCTTCGACGATTTCCTGGACGCGCTCGCCAGCCGCAAGCGCAAGGCGATCCGCAAGGAACGCGCCGCCGCCGTCGCGGGGCTGACCATCCGCCACCTGACCGGCGACCAGATTCGCCCCGAGCATTGGGATGCCTTCTGGGTCTTCTATCAGGATACGGGCAGTCGCAAATGGGGCCAGCCCTATCTGACCCGCGCCGCCTTTGACCGGATCGGCGAGCAATTGGGCGACAAGGTGTTGCTGATCCTTGCCGAGCGCGACGGGGTGCCGATCGCGGGGGCGCTCAACCTGATCGGCGAGGACACGCTCTATGGCCGCTATTGGGGCGCGGTCGAGGAGGTGCCCTTCCTCCATTTCGAGCTGTGCTATTACCAGGCGATCGACGCCGCCATCGCGCGCGGGCTGACGACGGTGGAGGCGGGGGCGCAGGGCGAGCACAAGCTGGCGCGGGGTTATGTCCCGGTGCCGACCTGGTCGGCGCACTATATCCCCCACCCCGCCTTCCGCCGTGCCGTCGCCGAGTTCGTGGAACGCGAGCGTCAGGCGATCGAGGCGGAAAGCGAGTATCTGGGTGAATTGACCCCGTTCCGACGGGGCTGAGGCGTCGGGCAGGATGAAGTTGCCTTCGGTCAAAGCGAGCCCCTCCCCTTCAGGGGAGGGGTTGGGGTGGGGACTTTCGACCAATCCCGTACTTGCGGAAACGCCCCACCCCCGACCCCTCCCCTGAAGGGGAGGGGAGCGTCTCATATCATCGTGCTTTAATTGTCGTCCTTGTCGGGGGTCGCCTTGCGCCGCGCGGGCGCCCGCTTGTCCTCATCGGGCGAGGGGCGGCTGAGCAGTTCATAGGCCGCCGGGTCGATGATCGGGCGGCGATCGTCGATCCGGTAGAGGACGCTGTCGCCCTCGCGCCAGATCGGCGTCAGCCCGCGCGTCAGCGCCTCGTCGTAACGCGGCGCATGGACCAGCCAGACATAGTCGAACGCGTCGCGCGGCATCAGTTTCAGCGCGGTTTCGACCGGGCGCCACCATTGCCCGCGACAGCGCCGCTGGGTCACGATCTCCGACGGGTCATGTGCAAACCGCTTGGCGGGGGCGTAGCGCACCGTCAGCAACTGCCCGCCCGCCATCGACCATTGGTCGTTGGCATAGGCCAGCTTGCGCTCCAGCGCGAGGCCCGCGACATGCTCCAACCGGCTGGAGGGCCAGACATCGGCGCAATATTGACGGCCGACAAAGGTCAGCAACCGCGCGCGCGGCGGCACATGGTCCAGCGCGCTCAGCACCCGGTCGTAATCGTTGCTGTACATCACATAGCTGACCGTGGTCGCACCGATCCGCACGACGAAGAACAACAGCCCCACGATCGCCAGCGTCGAGGCGCCGCGCAGCGACAGCCCGCGCCGGGGGCGCAGCGCGATCAGTGCGATGGCCAGCACATAGGGGGCGAGACGCATATCGGCATAGGCCGAACCGAAGACGACGCGCGGCAGCAGCAGATAGACGACGAACAGGAAGGCCGCCGACAGCACCAGGTTGCGCGAATATTCGACCCGCTCGTCGCGCACGCCCTTGAGCAGGACGAGGAACAGCACCGTGACTGAGGCGAGGTCGAACGCCATCCAGCGATCGCGCAGCACCATCGTGACCCAGTTGATCTTCCAGCGCCAGTTGAACCAGTCGCCGGTCTTGCCGGTCACATCCGCGCCCGAACGCCACAGCACCATCAGCACCATGGGCAGCGCCAGCGGGATACAGCCCAGCCCGGCATGGAAAGCCGACTCGGCCCAGCCCCGCACCCCGCGCGCGCCCTTGGCCCGGCGAATGTCGTGCTGGCGGATCAGCTCGGCGGAAAAAGCCAGCACGCCCAGCACGCCCCAGCCGAAGGTATGCGCCACCCAGAGCAGGCAGGACAGCGGCACGAAGATGATGGCCCGCAACCGTACCGCGCCCAGCCGCCCCATGCGCAGCCACAGGCCGAACAGGTTCAGCGCCAGCGCCATCGCCAGCGCGAAGTTCACGAAGCCGAACTGGAACGGATAGCTATAGGCCAGCGGCAGCGCGAACAGCGCGGTGGCGGGAATGCGCCCTTGCACCTCGCGCGCGATCCAGAGGAGGCCGGTGACGGTCAGGACCGGAATGGCGATGACGATCAGCTTGACCGCCAGCTCCAGCCCGAAGATCGGCGCGAGCGGCTCGATCAGCAGGTCGATGCCCAGATTGCCGATCATCTGCCATTCGAAACGATACCAATGCGCCAGCCAGGGCTGGTTGGCATATTCCAGCTGGACGCGATACCGCCCCATATGCCCCGGCAGGTCGACCAGCGGCGGCACGGTGGGCCAGAGCAGCGGCACGGCGGCGAGCAGCGCCATCGCCGCCACGAACCACCGCGTCTGCCACCAGTTGAGCTTTCCCCCATTCATCTGCTGGTGCCTAGCGGACCGAAGGGGCGTCCGACAAGCATCGGCCGCGACGAACGCGATAGACGGCGGAATTGCTCTGCGCCCAGACCGGCGTCAGATCGGGCGATCGGGTCCGCCCCTTGGGAAAACCGATCGTCCAGACCGCATCGAAGGTGCATCGGTCGAAGTCGCGGATCGCATCCTCGAAGTCGGTCGGTCCCCCTTCGCCGCCCGGCGGAAAGATCAGCGAGGACGGGTCACGGTCGAACCGCCCGGCACCGGCCAGGCGGGGCTGGATCAGATGCTGGCCCGGCACCGTCCACTGGCCGTTGGTGAACACGCCCGCGCGAACGACGGCAAGCCCGCCGATATGGGTCAGCCGGGGTGCCCCCCAGCGTGACTCCGCGTCGACATTGGCCAGGACCAGCACCGTGCCGCCCGGCGGCAGCGCGGCAATGGCTCGCCACTCGCGATCATGCCCTTGCGCCAGTTGCGCGAAGGCGATGGTCGTGCCCGCCAGCCGCGCCACGAAAAAGACGGTCGCGGCGACCGCCAGTCCACGCTCCGACCACGCCAGGCGCCCATATACCGACAACAAGGCCAGCATCACCGCCGGGGGCAGCATCCGCATGTCGAGATAGGCCCCGCCCCGGAACAGATAGGGCAGGGCGAGGAAGACGATGAACCCGATCGCGGCGGGCACGCCCAGCACCGGGCGGACCGACAGGCGGCGCGACCGGATCACGACATAGGCGAAGAACAACAGCCCCATCACCGCCGCCAGATCCCACGCCATCCAGCGTTCCTGGAACAGGGTCATGACCCAGCGCAGCTTGTAGGACAGGAACCAGCGCCCGGTCTCACCCGCAACCTGATCCCCGCCCGACCGGATCATCCACAGGACGGGCAACGCCATCGGGGTCACCGTCACGCCCGCGCGCAGCACCGCCTTTGGCCAGCGCCGCCCCTGCTCGACCAGCCGCCCGGCTTCCATGCCGAAGACATAGGCCACCAGCAGCGCCCAGCCGAGCGCATGGACCAGCCACAACAGCGGCGCGAGCAGTGCGAACAGGATGATCCGCCACGCCGCGCCCCTGGTCCGCGCCAGCCGCAGCCAGAACGCCATGGCCAGGAACACAAGCCCTTGCGCCAGGCAGAAATTGACGAAGCCCATCTGGAAGGCGGGGCCGTAAGCCAGCGGAAAGGCCAGGATCGCACTGGCGGGCATCCGCCCATGAGCCTCTCGCGCCAGGGCGATCAGACCCGCCACGGTCAGCGGCGGAATGACCATGACGACAAGCCTGGCGGCGGGCTCCACCCCCATGCCGAAGACATGGTGCAGCGCGAGTACGATCCCCTCGACACCCAGATTGCCGACCGCCGCCCAGTGCACCGCATAATAGCGCGCCAGCGGCGCCTGCCCCGCCTCGGCCAGGATGCGATAGCTGGCCATATGGTCGCCCATGTCGCCCAGCGGCGGCACGGCGGGCCAGAGCAGCGGGATCGCCGAGGCCAGCATGCACAGCAACAAGAAGGGGCGGGACTGCCACCACAGCCCCGCCCCCTTTTCGGTCATCCCGTCCTGTCGGCCGTCATCGACCATATCGGCCCTGCCCCTTCAGAACGGTGAGATCGGATCAGATCTGGTCGCGACGTCCCAGCAGGCGCAGGCGCAGCGCGTTCAGCTTGATGAAGCCCGCCGCGTCGCGCTGGTCGTACGCGCCCTGATCGTCCTCGAAGGTGACGACCTTTTCCGAATAGAGCGAATAGGGCGACTTGCGGCCCGTGACGATCGCCTGGCCCTTGTACAGCTTCAGGCGGACGGTGCCGGTGACCTTCTCCTGGCTGTAGTTGACGGCGGCCTGAAGCATCTCGCGCTCCGGCGAGAACCAGAAGCCGTTATAGACCAGCTCGGCATAGCGCGGCGCCAGTTCGTCCTTCAGATGCGCGGCCCCCCGGTCGAGCGTGATCTGCTCGATCCCGCGATGCGCCAGCGCATAGATGGTGCCGCCCGGCGTCTCGTACATGCCGCGGCTCTTCATGCCGACGAAGCGGTTCTCGACCAGGTCGAGGCGGCCGATGCCGTGCTTGCGGCCCAGCTCGTTGAGCTTGGTCAGCAGCGTGGCGGGCGAGCACGCCTCGCCGTTCAGCGCGACGCCGTCGCCACGCTCGAAATCGATGGTGATCGTCTCCGGCACATCGGGCGCATCCTCCGGATTGACCGTGCGCGAATAGACGTAATCGGGGACCTCATCCCACGGGTCCTCCAGCACCTTGCCCTCGGACGAGGTGTGCAGCAGGTTCGCGTCGGTCGAGAAGGGCGCTTCGCCGCGCTTGTCCTTCGACACCGGGATCTGGTGCGCCTCGGCGAATTCGATCAGCTTGGTGCGGCTGGTCAGGTCCCATTCGCGCCATGGTGCGATGACCTTGATGTCGGGGTTCAGCGCATAATAGCCCAGCTCGAAGCGGACCTGGTCGTTGCCCTTGCCGGTCGCGCCGTGGCTGACCGCATCGGCGTTGACCATCTTGGCGATCTCGATCTGGCGCTTGGCGATCAGCGGCCGCGCGATCGAGGTGCCGAGCAGGTACAGCCCCTCGTACAGCGCATTGGCGCGCATCATCGGGAAGACGTAATCCTTGACGAACTCCTCGCGCAGATCGTCGATGAATATGTGTTCGGGCTTCACGCCCGCCATCTCGGCCTTTTTGCGCGCGGGCTCCAGCTCTTCGCCCTGGCCCAGATCGGCGGTGAAGGTCACGACCTCGCAGCCATAATGCTGCTGCAGCCACTTGAGGATGACGCTGGTGTCGAGGCCGCCCGAATAGGCGAGGACGACGCGCTTGATATCTTCGCTCACGGCAAAGTCCTTCGAGGATAGGGGATGGATTTGCCTCGCGCCCTATGCGCTCGACGCCCCTCACGCAACCTTCGGCTGATCCGTTCCCCTTATCGTTCATTGCGCGGACAGCCAAAGGCCGTCAGGAGCGGCTGCGAAGTTCCGTATGGGAGTCCCGTGCATGACCCGTTTTCTCGTCGCCGGTCTGATCGCCGCCACGCTGGCCACCCCTGCCCTGGCGCAGGATACGCGGGCCTCGGCCGCCGCAAAATTCTCGCGCGAGTTCAAGGCGCGCGACACCAATCACGACGGCGTGCTGACCAAGGCCGAGGTGAAGGCCGCGATCATGAAGATGGGCAACGGCAAGAAGGCAATCGACGCGGTCCATGCCCAGCGCCTGACCGATCTGTGGTTCGACAAGGCCGACGCCAACAAGGACGGCAAGGTGACCGAGGCCGAAGCCCAGGCGCTGCTGTCACGCACCTTCGACGAATATGAGGCGGCCAAGGCGGCACAGGCGCAGCAAGCGGGGCCGAAGGGGCGGTAAAGGGGGCAGCCCTCCCGATCACCAACCTTCCCCAACCTCCGTTCCGCCTATCCCCCACCTCCGTTCGCACTGAGCGAAGTCGAAGTGCACGGGATTCCGGTTGCCGATAGAGCATGGCGTGGCCTTCGACTTCGCTCAGGCTGAACGGAGGTGGGGAATGGCCCTTCCCTCTCACACACAAAAAAGGCCCGGTGCGTTGCCGCACCGGGCTTAGGTCGTCCGCAGGAGGAACGTCGTGGGGTGCGGGGGTTCTCTTCGCCCCCGCTCCCGATCAGTTATAGGCGCGCTCGCCGTGCTCGCCGAGGTCGAGGCCTTCCTGCTCGACTTCCTTCGAGACGCGCAGGCCGGTGATCGCCTTGGCGACATACATGGCGATGACGGTGCCGATGGTGGCCCAGACGATGGTCGTGGCGACCGCGCCGAGCTGGACCAGCAGCTTGGAACCGATGGCGTAGTCCGCCGCACCCGGGCCGCCCAGCGACGGGGCATAGACCACCGCCGTGCCGATCGCGCCGATCATGCCGCCGATGCCGTGGACACCGAAGGCGTCGAGCGCATCGTCATAGCCGAGCTTGGGCTTCAGGACCGACACCGCATAGAAGCAGACCACGCTGGCGATGGCGCCCAGCACGATCGCGCCGAACGGACCCGAATTGCCTGCCGCCGGAGTAACGGCGACCAGACCGGCGACGATGCCCGAGCAGAAGCCCAGCGCCGAACCCTTATGCCCCGCCAGACGCTCGGCGAGCATCCAGAACAGGCCGCCCGACGCCGTCGCGACGAAGGTGTTGATCATCGCCAGACCGGCCGAGCCATTGGCTTCCAGCGCCGAGCCTGCGTTGAACCCGAACCAGCCCACCCAGAGCAGGCCGGTGCCCACGCCGGTCAGCGTCAGCGAGTGCGGCGGCATCGGCGTGGTCGGATAACCCATGCGCTTGCCCAGGATCAGCGAGGCGACCAGCGCCGAGACACCGGCGTTGATGTGCACCACGGTGCCGCCCGCGAAGTCTAGCGCGCCCGCCTTGAAGAACAGGCCCGACGATGCCCACACCATGTGCGCGACCGGGAAATAGACGATGGTCAGCCACACGGCGGTGAAGGCCATGACCGCCGAGAATTTCATCCGCTCGACCACCGATCCCAGCACCAGCGCGGCGGTGATCGCGGCGAAGGTCATCTGGAAGCAGACGAAGACATATTCGGGGATTTCGACGCCCGCCGTGAACGTCGCCGACTGGCTGGCCGGGGTCACGCCCGCCAGGAACGCCTTGCCCAGCCCGGAGATGAAGTTGGACGCGCCCCCCGACACGTCCGGCCCGAAGGCCAGGCTATAGCCGTACATCACCCAGATCAGCATCGCGAGGCACGCGGCCGCGCCGATCTGGGTCATGGTGGACAGCATGTTCTTGGCGCGGGTGAGGCCGCCATAGAACAGCGCCAGGCCCGGCAGGATCATCATCATGACCAGCACGGTCGAGGTGAGCATCCAGGCGGTGTCGCCCTTGTTCACCGTCGCGGCGGTGGCGGCGGCGGGCGGCGCCTGGAGCGCGGCATCCTGTGCCCAGGCGGGCAGCGCGGCGAACAGCGTCAGGCCGAGGCCTGCGGTGCCGGTCGCCATCTTGGTGATGTGCTTCATCGAAATCCCCCCTTGCTCAGAGCGCCGATTCGTCGGTTTCGCCGGTGCGGATGCGCACGGCCTGGCCGACATCGAGCATGAAGATCTTGCCGTCCCCGATCGCGCCGGTATTCGCGGCGGCCTGGATCGATTCGACGACGCGGTCGGCGATCTCGGACGCGCAAACGACCTCGATCTTGATCTTGGGCACCATGTTGGTGCTGTATTCGGCCCCGCGATAGATTTCGGTCTGGCCCTTCTGCCGCCCGAAACCTTTCACCTCGGTCACCGTCATGCCCGCCACGCCCAAAGTGGTCAGCGCCTCGCGCACCTCGTCGAGCTTGAACGGCTTGATGATAGCGATGATCAGCTTCACCTGCGCCCCCTTTGCATTACCCGTGGGACCGCATCGCAAGGGGTGTGCCAGTTTACATTTCCGTTACTTTTCCGGGCGAATGCGAATGGGACGCCTGTTTATCAGCCGCCGTCATGCACCAAAAATTCAGCATATCGCCGACGCTGCCCAAATTTTGAGCAGGAAGTGGATCGAAGCCGTTCGCCGCCTGTTGGCTTTTGAGGCAGAGGCGAAAGGGAGCCCGTCATGACCGATACGACTAGCGAGCCGCTGGCCCGGACTATCGCCGATACGATGGCGGAGCGGGGTTCGGCGGGAATGGGGGCGGTGCTGTGGCTGGGCATGGCGGCGGGTATGCAGATCGGCCTTGGCGGCATCGCCTATCTGATCGCCAGCGCCGGGATGCCGTCGGGCATGGGCGCCACACATCTTCTGGCAGGCCTGGCCTTTTCCAGCGGGTTGATGCTGGTGATGGTCACGGGCACGCATCTGTTCACCGGCCATGCGATGCTGTCGCTGTCCATCGTTCAGCGGCGGGTGACGGGGATGGGGCTTGCCAAGGCATGGGGGTTGGTCTGGTTCGCCAATCTGGTCGGCAGCCTGATCATAGTCGGCCTGTTCCTCGCTTCAGGCGGAGTCGAGGCGGTCGACGGCACGGTCGCCGCCGTCGCCCGCGAAACGGCCATGGCGAAGACCACCAAGTCGAGCGGCACGCTGATCGCGTCGGGCATCCTTGCCAATATGCTGGTGTGCCTCGCCGTCTGGATGGCCAGCGGCGCGGAGACGGTCGCGGGCAAGATCGTCGCGGTGATCGCGCCGGTTACGCTGTTCGTCGCCGCCGGGTTCGAGCATTCGATCGCCAACATGACGCTGCTGCCGCTCGGCTGGGCGCTCGATCCGACAGGGGTGCCGATCGGGGGTATCGCGCACAATCTGGCGCTGTCGACGCTGGGCAACCTGATCGGCGGCGGCGCGATCGCATTGTTGCTGGGCGCGGGACATGGGGTGTTGAAGCGCGATTGATCCTCTCCGCCCCAGGGAGGGAAACCATCGCAAAGCGATGGTGGAGGGGGACCGCTGCATAGGGCATCGCTTGCCGAAGCCACCATCCGTCAGCGCTTTACGCTGCCGCCTCCCCATGCCGGGGAGGATTTTCAGGCCGCGAGCGCCGTCCCGCCGACCGTCAGCCCCTCGACCAGCAGCGTCGGCTGACCCACGCCCGCCGGTACGCTCTGTCCGCCCTTGCCGCAGATGCCGATACCCTCGTCCAGCGCGAAGTCGTTGCCGATGCCCTTGACGCGGGTCAGCACGCTCGGCCCGTCGCCGATCAACGTCGCGCCCTTGATCGGTGCGCCTAGGCGGCCGTTCTCGATCCGATACGCCTCGGTGCAAGAGAAGACGAACTTGCCCGACACGATATCGACCTGCCCGCCGCCGAAGGACTTGGCGAAGATGCCGTTCTTGACGCGCGACAGCAGCTCGGCGGGATCGTCCTGCCCGCCCTTCATGAAGGTGTTGGTCATGCGCGGCATCGGTGCGTGCGCGAAGCTCTCGCGGCGGCCATTGCCGGTCGGCGCGACGCCCATCAATCGCGCATTCAAACGGTCCTGCATATAGCCCTTGAGGATACCGTCCTCGATCAGCACGACTTCGCGCGTCGGCGTGCCCTCGTCATCGATCGACAGCGAACCGCGCCGGTCGGCGAGGCTGCCGTCATCGACCACGGTGACGCCGGGGGCCGCGACCCGCTCGCCGATGCGGCCCGAAAATGCCGAGGTGCCCTTGCGATTAAAGTCGCCCTCCAGCCCATGGCCGATCGCCTCGTGCAGCAGCACGCCCGGCCAGCCCGGCCCGAGCAGTACGGTCATCTCGCCCGCCGGTGCGGCGACCGAGTCGAGATTGACGAAAGCCTGGGCCAGCGCGACATCGATGCCGCGCTCCCAGGTTTCGCGAGCCACCAGCCGGTCGTACAAATAACGCCCGCCGATGCCGAAGCTGCCCGTCTCGCGCCGCCCATTCTGCTCGACCACGACCGAGATGTTCAGCCGTACCAGCGGCCGCACATCGGTGGCGACGAAGCCGTCGGCGCGGACGATCTCGACCACGCTCCAGCTGCCCGAGAGGCCGACCGACACCTGGACCACACGGGGATCGCGCGCACGGGCGGCGGCGTCGATCGTCTGACAGAGCGACACCTTCTCGGCAAAGGGAATCAGGTCGAGCGGATCGGTCGCGGTGTAGAGGTGCCGGTTCGTCCCCTGCGGCGGGGGCGCGGCGGCGCCCTTGGCGGGATCGATCAGCGCCATGGTCTGCGCGGCGCGCTGGATCGCGGCCTCGGACAGCTCGTTGGCATGGGCGAAGGCGGTCATCTCGCCCGACACCGCGCGCAGGCCGAAGCCGGAATGCGTATCGTAGCTGGCCGTCTTCAGCCGCCCGTCGTCGAAGCCGAACGCCTCCGAGCGCTTATATTGCAGATAGAGTTCGCCATCGTCCGCGCGGGACAGGGCGTTGGCGGTCAGCCGCAGCGCCGCGTCGGGGTCCAGCGTGTCGCGGTAGAGGAACGAGCGGGGATCGGTGGCGGTCATCAAGGGGATATAGGATGCCTAGCCGAGGTTTGAAATCGCCCGACGGTATTTCCTTCTTCCCCCCCTCCCGTAGACGGGAGGGGCCGGGGGAGGGAAAGGAGTCTCACCGAGCCTGTCGCCCGTGGCCCCCCTCCCCCATCCCCTCCCGTTTACGGGAGGGGCGTGAGTCTCATTGATGTTGAGGGACTTAGCGCCCGGCGCCATCGCCGTGATCGGGAAGCTGCGCCTGGTCCACGCCGTCCGCCGGGCCACCGATCAGCACGAAACGGCGATCGCAATAGCCGCAATCGACATAGCCGGTCTCGTCGATCTGCAACCACACGCGCGGATGGCCGAGCGCAGCGCCGCCCGGAATGTCGGTGGCACCGTCGCAAGCGACGCGGGTCTGGGTGACGCGGGTGGTTTCGGGCGGCGGCAACATAGGCTTGCGCGATAGCAAGGCGTTGCCTCGCGTGCAATTGCCCAAAGAGGGGCAAAACCGGCTTGGCCTGTCCCGCGCACGGGCCTATCGCTACGCCCATGACCGCACCCACCGAAGCCGCCATCTCGATCCAGGGCATCGCCAAGACCTATCAGGGCGGCAAGCGCGCGCTCGACGGGGTCAGCTTCGACGTGCCGCGCGGCCAGATTTTCGGGCTGCTGGGCCCCAACGGCGCGGGCAAGTCGACGCTGATCAACATCCTGGCCGGGCTGGTGATGAAGACCGAAGGGTCGGCGTCGATCTGGGGCTTCGACATCGACCAGCATCCGCGCAACGCCAAGGCGTCGATCGGCATCGTCAATCAGGAAATCCTGTTCGACCCCTTCTTCACGCCGCTGGAGACGCTGGAGATCCAGGGCGGGCTGTACGGCGTGCCCAAGGCGCAACGGCGGTCGATGGAATTGCTGCGCGCGGTCCATCTGGAGGACAAGGCGAACGCCTATTCGCGCACCCTGTCGGGCGGCATGAAGCGCCGCCTGATGGTCGCCAAGGCGATGGTCCACTCGCCGCCCGTGCTGGTGCTCGACGAACCGACGGCGGGCGTCGATATCGAGCTTCGCCAGCAGCTCTGGGCCTATGTCCGGCAGTTGAACGACCGGGGCGTGACGGTGGTGTTGACCACGCATTACCTCGAAGAAGCCGAGGAACTGTGCGACCGGATCGCGATCATCAACCATGGCCGCCTGGTCGCCAACGAGCCGACCCGCGAACTGGTCGGCAAGGCGCAGGAGAAGGTCGTCGCGGTGACGGTCGACCGCGACGTCGCGACGGTGCCCGACCATGCCAGCTTCGGCAAGATCGTGCTGAAGGGCACGCGGACACTGGAAATCACCTATGCCAAGGACAAGGTGAATGCCGGTCAGGTGCTCGCGGCGGTGCAGGCGGACGGGTATGGGATCGTCGACGTCTCGACCAAGGAAGCCGATCTGGAAGACGTGTTCCTGTCGCTCACCCGGAGTGCGTGACCCAACTTCCTCCCCTGCAAGGGGAGGGGGACCAGCGAAGCTGGTGGAGGGGTGTCACCCCTCTCGATAGCGGGACACCCCTCCGTCAGGGCTTCGCCCTGCCACCTCCCCTTCCAGGGGGGGAATATTCTTTAGTTCACCCCGCCCGCGCCAGATCCGGGAAACCCGCACGGAAGCCCGCGACCTTGGGCTTGTCCCAGCGCACGATATAGGGGTGCATCGGGTTGCGGTCGTAGAAATCCTGATGCTCGGCCTCGGCCGGGAAGAAGCCGCCCTGCTCGATCCGGGTCGTGATCGGCCGGGGGAAGGCATGGGCATGGGTCAGCTGCGCCATATAGTCGCGCGCGACCCTGGCCTGTTCGGGCGACTGCGCGAAGATGGCCGAGCGATAGCTGGGACCGCGATCGGGGCCCTGCCCGCCGACCTGGGTCGGGTCGTGCGCGATCGCGAAATAGACGCGCAGCAGCGTGGCGTAGGAGACCTGCGCCGGGTCGTAGGTGATGCGGATCGCCTCGGCATGGCCGGTCCGCTCGGTCGAGACGGCGGCGTAATTCGCATCCTCGCGGCGCCCTCCGGCATAGCCTGCCGTCACCGAACGGACGCCCTTCACCCGCTGGAACACCGCCTCCATGCCCCAGAAGCAGCCGCCCGCCAGGACGGCCACCTGCGGGCGTGGCGACGCGGGCACATCGACCGTCGCTTTCGGCAGCGGCACGGCGCGCTCGGCGCTGGCGGGAAGGGAGGACAGGACGACCGCTCCGAATGCGGTCGCGGCCATGGCGATGCAGAGGGTGTTGCGCATCGCCGGGATATGGGGTGTTTTTGGGGTTCGGCTAGTGGTGGAGCGTCGGGCGTGGGCTTCGACTTCGCTCAGCCTGAACGGCCGTTTTAAAGGAGTATTCCAAACCTCCGTTCCGCCTGAGCGAAGTCGAAGGCCAAGGGAATCACCCCGCCGAACTGCCCCTTAACGAACCGCCTCGACCGGCGCCGAACCGTAACGGCTGGGTGCTTCCGCCGGGTGAAGGACCACGAGGCCGAGAGCGCCAAGCGCAAATCCGCCGGCGAACTGCCACACGAAGCTGGACTTGAGGAGGGCACGCATCGTTCACTTCACCTGTCTTAGCGGGTCGCTCCCCGGTCGGGCGAGCGATCATCCGGGCGCCATCTGGTCGATAGTCGCCGTTCCGACAATGGCGTTTATAGAAACACAGCATTAACGGCACGTGGACGTGTCGTTCATGCCACAGTTAAGCCATATTGCTGCGGCGCACCCGCTGGCACAAAAAAGCCAGCCGATCCGGGATCTTGCCCTGACCGACTGGCTTTCGCGCCGCAGCGGCGGCAAATTATTTCACGCTTATTTCAGCGCGGCGCAGGCCGTCTGGATGCGGGTGCACGCCTCGCGGAGCAGCGCGTCCGACGTCGCATAGCTGATTCGCATCGCGGGCGACAGGCCGAACGCCGCGCCCTGCACCGCCGCCACCTTCGCATCGTCGAGCAGATAGCCGACAAACGCCTCGTCGCTGTCAATCAGCCGGCCCGAGGGCGTCGACTTGCCGATCAGCGGCGCGAAGGACGGATAGACATAGAAGGCGCCTTCGGGCGTCGGGCAGGTCATGCCGTCGATTGCGTTCAGCATCGACACCACCATGTCGCGCCGCGCCTGGAAGGCCAGATTGCGTTCGGCCAGAAAGCTCTGGTCGCCGGTCAGGGCGGCGGTCGCCGCCGCCTGCGCCACCGAACAGGGGTTGGAGGTCGACTGCGACTGGAGCTTGGCGATCGCCTTGATCAGCCAGGGCGCACCGCCCGCATAGCCGATGCGCCAGCCGGTCATGGCATAGGCCTTGGAACAGCCGTTCACCGTCAGCGTACGCTCGTACAGCTCGGGGCAGACCTGCGCGATGGTGGCGAAGCGGAAGCCGTCATAGACGATATGCTCGTACATATCGTCGGCGAAGACCCAGACATGCGGGTGCTTCAGGATGACCTCGCCCAGCGCCTTCAGCTCGTCGGCGGTATAGCCCGCGCCCGTCGGGTTGGACGGCGAGTTGAGGATGACCCACTTGGTCTTGGGCGTGATCGCGGCGTCGAGCGCTTCGGGGGTCAGCTTGTAGCCCTGTTCCGGCCCCGCCTTCACGATCACCGGCACGCCGCCCGCAAACTGCACGACGTCCGGATAGCTGACCCAATAGGGCGCCGGGATCACGACCTCGTCGCCCGCATCGATCGTCGCGACCATCGCGTTGAACAGGGTGTGCTTGCCGCCGACATTCACGCTGATCTGATCGGCCTTGTAGGTCAGGCCGTTGTCGCGCGCGAACTTGGCTGCGATCGCCGCCTTCAGCTCGGGCGTGCCGTCGACATTGGTGTATTTGGTCTTGCCGTCGCGGATCGCCTGGATCGCCGCCTCTTTCACGAAGTCGGGCGTGTCGAAGTCCGGCTCGCCCGCGCCCAAGCCGATCACGTCGACACCGGCGCGCTTCAGCTCCATCACGCGGCTAGTGATGGCAAGCGTGGGGGACGGGCTGATACGGCCGAGCGCGGCGGAGGGCTGCATGAAACGGAACCTTTGCGTCAGGAGATTGCGGGCGCGCCTTAGCCCGCTATCGCCTCAATCCGCAACCATCTCCGCACGAAACAATCCGCGAAGCGCATTGCCAAGCAAGAATCCGTCTCGAAGATCGGCGCGCGTGAGCGTGCCCTCGATCGCGCGGCCCGTCTCGATCAGATGCGCGCGCAGCACGCCGGGCAGCAGCCCCAACGCCAGCGGCGGCGTCACCAGGACATCGCCACGCGGCACGAACAGCGAGGTATAGCTGCCTTCGGTCAGCAGGCCGTCGGGCGTCTCGAACACCACTTCCCCGGTCCCCGCCGCCGCCCGTGCCGCGTCATAGAAGCCGCGCGCGCTGGTCTTGTGCCGCAACCGCAGGTCGAGGGGCGAGACGGGCAGCGTCACGACCCGCACCGGCATCACGCCGTCGAAGCGAGCGGGCGCAGGCCCGACCTCGACCACCAGCGCGCCGCCACGCGCCAGCAGCAACCGGATGCGTCGTACATCGCGCAGGCGGAAGGTCGCCGCCTGCAACTCGTTGCGCGCATCATGCCGATCGAATCGGAAGCCCAGCGCGGTGGCGCTTGCCTTCATCCGCGCGAGATGCGCTTCCAGATGCTGGATACCCTCGAGCGGATCGAAGGCCATGGTCTCGATCAGGTCGATATCCGGCCGCCCCCCGGCCAGGAACGCCGCCTTGGCCAGGCACTCGTCCCATTCGTCCGCCGCCATCGAGTCGGCGACCACGCCCGATCCGATGCCCAGCGTCGCATGAGTATCCCCCTCCCGCCAGACGAGGGTGCGGATCGCGACGTTGAACATCGCATCACCATTGGCGTCCAGCCGCCCGATCGCGCCGGTATAAAGGCCGCGCGGCGAATCCTCGATCTCCGCGATCGCCTGCATCGCACGGATCTTGGGCGCGCCGGTGATCGAGCCACAGGGGAAGAGCGCCGCCAGCACGTCCAGCGCATCACGCCCCTCGGCCAGATCGGCGGTGACGGTCGACACCATCTGATGCACCGTCGGATAGGGTTCGACCGCGAACAGCTCGGGCACCGCGACGCTGCCCGCCCGCGCGACCCGCGACAGGTCGTTGCGCATCAGGTCGACGATCATCAGATTTTCGGCGCACTGCTTGGGATCGTCGCGCAGGGCCTTGGCGGCGCGCGCATCGGCCGCCGGGTCCTCTTCGCGCCGCGCGGTGCCCTTCATCGGCCGCGCGGTCAGCTTGCCCCCATCCAGCGCGAAGAAGAGCTCGGGCGACAGCGACAGGATCGTCGCCTCCCCGGTCGCCACCACCGCGCCCCAGCCCGCGCGCGACCGGGCGCGCAGGCCCGCATAAAGCGCCAGCGGATCGCCGAGCACCGGGGCGGTCGCACGAAAGGTCTGGTTGACCTGATACAGGTCGCCCGCCTCGATCAGCGCCTGGACGGCGGCGAACTGCTCGGCGTGGCGTGCGGCGTCCAGTTCGGGCACCATCTCGCCGATCCAGCCGCCCGCTGGATCGGGAAGCAACGACTCCGGCGCGACGGTCTCATAGCCCTCGAACAGGCCGAACCACAAAAGCGGGCCGTCGATCGCGCGGGGCGGCACGCCAGTCTCGAACGCCGCGCCTGCCTCATAGGCCAGATAGCCGACCGCCTCGAGCCCGCGCTCCCGGGCCGTGCGCAGGGCGTCCAGCGCCGCCGGAACCTCGTCCGCCCGGTGTGCGGTGACGATGCCGACCGGCCGCGTATAGAGACGCGCCGCCGCTCCCCCGTCACGGGCGTCGTCGAGCAGGACGAAAGGAGGAAGGGGACGCGCCATGGAATGACGATCCATGCACGTCGCCTGCCCCCCCATGCAAGTATCGATTGGCCCGGGCTGTCCCAGCCTTTATCGCCGGGGCATGACCAGTGCTCCCCAGAACCCGCCGCTCCGGGCCGCGATCGTGCCCGTCACCCCGCTCCAGCAGAATTGTTCGATCCTGTGGTGCACCGCGACGATGAAGGCGGCGGTGGTCGATCCCGGCGGCGACCTGCCGCGTATCCATGACGCCATCGCCAAGACCGGGGTGACGGTCGAGAAGATCCTGCTGACCCATGGCCATATCGACCATGCGGGCGGGGCCAAGGCACTGGCCGACGCATTGTCGGTGCCCGTCGAGGGGCCGCAGGAAGAGGATCGGTTCTGGCTGGCGCGGCTGGACGAGGATGGCCAGGCTTACGGCATCCCCGCCCAGGTGCTGGAGCCGACCCGCTGGCTGTCCGAAGGCGACACGGTGAGGATCGGCGAGCTGACCCTGGATGTCTATGAGACGCCGGGCCATACGCGCGGGCATGTGATCTTCCACCACGCCCCGTCGCATTTCGCGCTGGTCGGCGACGTACTGTTCCAGGGCTCGGTCGGGCGCTCGGACCTGCCCGGCGGGGATCACGACACGCTGATCCGCTCGATCGTCGAGAAGCTCTGGCCGCTGGGGAACGAGACCGCGTTCATTCCGGGCCATGGCCAGCCCAGCACCTTCGGGCATGAGCGGCAGAGCAATGCGTTCGTGGCGGACCGGGTGTTGGGATTGGGGTGAGCGTTTTGTGTGGGCTTCGACTTCGCTCAGCCTGAACGGATGTAGGGGCTGGGTCCAAACCCAAACCCCGTTCAGCCTGAGCGCAGTCGAAGGCCAAGGGATTACCGCCGTTCCGCAGCACTCTCTCCGCGAATCGCCTTGAACTCCGACCCCGCGCGCCACTCGGGCCAATCGCGGGACGAAGCCAGATCACGCCCGATCCCATATAGCAGCCCGACATCCGCCGCCGCCCCGCGCAGATCCCAGTTCGCATCCCACGCGTCGCAGGTCTGGTGATAACAGCGCATATAGCCGTCCAGCCATGCCTGCCCCGCCGGACGGCCGCCCGCGACCAGATCGGGCGCACCGCTGATCGCCATCAGCAACAGCGTCGGGACACCACGCCGCGCGACCGAGAAGTGATCGGCGCGATAGAACAGCCCCCGCTCCGGCAGCGCCTCGGGCGTGACCGTACGCCCCTGCACGGCGGCGGCGGCCTTCAGCCGGTCCTCCAGGTCGTTCTGCCCGTCGCCGACCAGCATCACGTCCCTGGCCGGTCCCGCCGTCTGGAGGATGTCGAGCGTCAGGTTCGCGACGGTCTTGGCCAGCGGATAGACCGGCTTCACCGCATAGGTTTCCGAGCCCAGCAGCCCGCGCTCTTCGCCGGTCCACAGCGCGAAGACCAGGCTGCGATCGGTCGGCGGGGCCGCCTTGAACGCGCGCGCCAGTTCCAGCACGCCCGCGACGCCCAACGCGTCATCGTTCGCGCCGGGGCGGATCGTGCGGCCCTGCGCATCCGCCTTGCCCTCGCCATAGGCATCCCAATGCGCGCCGAACATCACGACCTCATCGGGGCGCGTCTTGCCGGGCAGCCTGGCCAGCACGTTGCGGCTTTCGGCGCGGACGGTGGTGACGGGCAGGTCGGCGGAGAAGGCCTGCCCCTTCAATTCCACCGGCCGGAAATCGGCACGCCGGGCGCGCGCGCGCTGCTGGGCCAGATCCAGCCCGGCGGCGGCGAACAGCCGGTTGGCCGACTCGCCCGACAGCCAACCCTGCAACAGGATGCGCGAAGTCGGGTCGCTGCGGACGATATCGTAATTCTCGCCCGCCGGGGCCGTCACCGTCGCCCAGCCATAGCCCGCCCCGGCCGTGTCATGGACGATCAGCGCGCCGATCGCCCCCTGTCGCGCGGCTTCCTCATATTTATAGGTCCATCGGCCATAATAGGTCATGCGCCGGTCGCCGAACCTGCCCTTGGCGTCGTCGCCCGCCATCGCCTCGAAATCGGGGTCGTTGACCAGGAAGACGGCGATCTTGCCCTTCAGGTCGACGCCCTTGAAGTCGTCCCAGCCGCGCTCGGGCGCATGGACGCCATAACCGACGAACACCATCGGCGCATCCTTGATCGCCACCCGGTCGACCGGCCGCACGGTCGAGACATAGACGCCCTGCCCCTGCACCAGCGGCATCGCGCCCGCCCGCATCGTCCCCTGCCCGATCTGGGTACGGATCAGCGGCACGCTTTGTGTCCATTGTCCGTTCGGGCCGCCGGGTTGCAGGCCCATCGCCTTGAACTGCGCAACCAGCCAGTCGACCGTCTTCGTCTCACCCGGCGTGCCCGGCGCGCGGCCTTCAAAGGCGTCGGAAGCGAGTGTCTTCACATCGGCCGACAGGCGCTGCGGCGAAATGGGGTCGGGCGCGGCGGCGGTCAGCGGCGCCGTCAGCATCAGGGCGGCAAGGCCGATCAGGGGCAGGCGGGTCATCAGCGGTCGATCCTTACGACGGTCGTTGTCGGGGCAGGAACAGCCTGCGTCGCATAGACGATCCCGATTCCCCACCCCGCCAACAACGCCAGGATGGCCCAGGTGCCGATGGCACCCCCGGCCCGCCCGATATTGGGCGCGGGTCGCATCATGCCCCAGCCATGGCCGATCCGCGCAAGGATGAACGCGCCGCCCGCGATCCACAGCCAGAAGGCCGATCCGCCGCCCAACTCGATCAGGCCCATCAGGATCAGGACGAAGGGCGCATATTCGACGAAATTGGCCTGGGCCCGCATGCCCGCCACGAGTCGCGAATCGCCGCCGTCGCCGATCATCACCTTGCCGCGGAATCGCCCCATGACGATTCGCAGGGCCAGCCACAAATTGACGATGGCGGCCGCCGCCGCGATGCTGAGCGTAACGGGCAGGACCATAAATGCCGTCTTTCCTGTAAATTGCCGGATGCCGGGGAGTGCCATTTGGCGCCCACGCTTGCAACATCGGCAAAACTCGCTATAGGCGCGGGGCTTCGCGATGCGTCCGGCTGGGTGCTCACGCGGCCGGGTCGTCGATCCGGGCGCGCAATGGGTGCTGATCGTGGCGTATTCCACCCATTGTTCGATTGATAAGGTGCCGCAATGGCCGTCCCCAAGAGAAAGACTTCGCCCTCCAAGCGCGGCATGCGCCGTGGCCACGACTCGCTGACGGTCGCGGCATTTCAGGAATGCCCGAACTGCGGCGAACTGAAGCGTCCGCACAATCTGTGCACCGCCTGCGGCCATTATAACGGCCGTGAGGTCGTGTCGGTCGAGGGCTGATCCCTCTACCTTCACCTGAACGACCGTTAGAGGATACCCATGGCCGATAACGCCTGGATCGCCGTCGATGCGATGGGCGGCGACGACGGGCTGGCCGTGATGCTCGCCGGTGTCGCCAGAGCGCGACGCCGCTTCGAGGGCATGCGGTTCTTCCTGGTCGGTGACGAGGCGCAGATTGCGGAGGGGCTGAAGTCCCATCCCAATCTGTCCGCCGCGTCCGAAATCGTTCACGCGCCCGAGATCGTCGGCTCGAATGAAAAGCCGAGCCAGGCGATCCGGCGTGCGCGGACGACATCGATGGGCATCGCCATCGATCTGGTGAAGCAGCGCCGCGCCGCCGCCGCCGTCTCGTCGGGCAATACCGGCGCGCTGATGGCGATGGCCAAGCTGTCGCTTCGCACCCTGCCCGGTATCGACCGGCCCGCCCTCGCGGCGCCGCTTCCCACGCTGGGCGACAATGACGTCGTCATGCTCGACCTCGGCGCCAATACCGAGTGCGATGCGCGCAACCTCGTCCAGTTCGCCGTCATGGGCGCGGCCTATGCCCGCGTCCTGCTGGAACTCGACAATCCGCGCGTGGCGCTGCTCAACATCGGGTCCGAGGATCAGAAGGGCACCGACGAGATTCGCGACGCCGCCGCCGTGCTGCGTGGCCAGAATCATCTTCCGCTGAACTTCACCGGCTTTATCGAGGGCAACCAGCTGGCCCGTGGTGAGGTCGACGTGATCGTGTGCGACGGCTTTGCCGGAAACATCGCGCTCAAGACCGCCGAGGGCACCGCGCGTTTCGTCGGCGACCTGCTGAAGCGCGCCTTCCGCTCCTCGACCCGCTCGAAGATCGGCTTCCTGATCTCGCGCCCCGCGACGCAGCTGCTGCGCGACCATCTCGACCCCAACAACCATAATGGCGCGGTATTTCTGGGCCTGAACGGCGTGGTGGTGAAGAGCCATGGCAGCGCCAACGAACTGGGCGTCGCCACCGCGATCGGCAATGCGGCCAAGATGGTGCGCGCCGACCTGACCCGGCGTATTGCCGAGGATCTCCTGAATTTCGAGGACGCTGCATGATTCGTTCGATCGTCACGGGTACGGGGTCGGCACTTCCAACCCGGCGGGTGTCGAACGAAGAACTGGCGCAAGAGGTCGACACCTCCGACGAGTGGATCGTCGAGCGGACCGGCATCCGCTTCCGCCATATCGCGGGCCCCGAGGAGACGACCGCGACGCTGGCCGCCGATGCCGCCAAGGCCGCGATCGCCGCGGCCGGCCTGTCGGCGCAGGATATCGACCTGATCGTGCTGGCGACCGCCACCCCGGACCAGACCTTCCCGGCGACCGCCACCAAGGTCCAGGCGATGCTGGGCATCAACGACTGCGTCGCGTTCGACGTCGCCGCCGTCTGCTCGGGCTTTCTCTATGCCGTGCAGGTCGCCGATGCGATGCTGCGCTCGGGCGTGCAGCGTCGTGCGCTGGTGATCGGCGCGGAGACCTTCAGCCGCATCCTCGACTGGGAGGATCGCACCACCTGCGTCCTGTTCGGCGACGGCGCGGGCGCGATGGTGCTGGAAGCGCGCGAGAGCGACGATGAAGGCGGGCGCGGCATCCTGGCGACCAAACTCCACGCCGATGGCCGCCACAACGGCCTGCTCTATGTCGATGGCGGCCCGTCGACCACCGGCACCGTCGGCAAGCTGCGGATGAAGGGGCGCGAGGTGTTCCGCCACGCCGTCGTCAATCTGGCGCAGGTGATGGAAGAGTCGCTGGGCCTGGCGGGCCTGACCTCGGCCGATGTCGATTGGGTGGTCCCGCACCAGGCCAACGCCCGGATTCTCGACGCGACCGCGCGCAAGCTGAACCTGCCCGCCGAAAAGGTCGTCGTCACCGTCGACCGTCATGCCAACACCTCGGCGGCCTCGGTTCCCCTCGCGCTCGACACGGCCGTGCGCGACGGCCGCATCCGCGAAAACGACATTCTGGTGCTCGAGGCGATGGGCGGCGGGTTCACCTGGGGAGCGGCGGTGATACGTTTCTGAACAATCGATTGACATTGACCGAGATAAATCCCTTTCGGTCCCATCGGGCGGTATGATACCGGATCGCCAGATACCATTGGGGGATGGCCACATGACCAACGCTGGAACTTTGACGCGCGCCGACCTGGCAGAATCGCTGCATCAGGAAGTCGGCTTGTCGCGATCCGACTCGGCCGATGTCGTCGAGCAGATCCTCGTCGAGATGTGCGAAGCACTGTCGCGGGGCGAGAATGTCAAGATTTCGGGGTTCGGAACCTTCGTGCTGCGTGACAAGGGGGAGCGGATCGGCCGCAACCCCAAGACCGGGGTGGAGGTGCCGATCGCACCACGCCGCGTGTTGACCTTCCGCGCCAGCCAGATGATGCGCGATCGTATTGTCGCGGCGGGATAGGCCCGAACGGCCCGCGGATGGCGGCAAGGCCGATGGTGCACTACGCACCATCGGAGAGGTTTCGCGTGAGACCGGCGTGGCGCAGCATGTCCTGCGTTACTGGGAAGGCCGCTTTCCGCAGCTGAAGCCCGTCCAGCGCGCGGGCAATCGCCGCTATTACCGGCCCGAGGACATGGCGCTGATCCGGCGCATCGACCAGCTGCTCAACCAGCAGGGCTATACCGTGCGTGGCGTGCAGCAGCTTCTGGAAAGCGAATCGCGGGTAAAAGACGATCCGGCCGCGATCCTGCGCGCGATCCGTGATTCGCTGGTCGAGGGACTGGCCTGGGACGACCGGGCCGAGCGGTAAGCGTTGGAGCCCGGCCTCCGACTTCGGCGTGTAACGCCGAAGTATATCCCGAGCGGCTAGCTTGCCAGCTGAACGGAGGTCAGAGACATGGTCCACTCCAAACATCCGTTCAGGCTGAGCGAAGTCGAAGCCCACGCCCCGCCGCCCCGCATCAGGCAGGCTGAACCACCCCGCCCTGTTCGCCCAACAGCAAATCGCGGCACGCCCGGTTATAGGCGTGCGCCTTCCACCAGAACCAGCCGCCATTGCCGACGCCCCAGGCCGCCACGCCCAGCGCCGCCCAGGGCAGGCCCCGTGCCGCACGTCCGCCACGCGCCGCCACCCGGCCCGCCGCCAGTCCGCCCTGGCCGATCTTGCGCGCCGTCTTGGCCAGCCGCCCAGCCGCCTTGGCCTGCGACAGCAACCCGGCGCCGCCGCGCAGATCGCTGAACAACGCGGCGGGGCCGACAAAGCCCTTGAGCTTGCCGATGATCTCCTGCGCCTCGATCGCCATGCCGGGCTCCAGCTGGCGTCGCTGTGCCCCCGTCAGGCCATAGGCATCGCCGATGGCGTCGATCGTCTCGGCGAGGCTTTCGGTGCCGATGGTCAGCGCCTTGGCCCCGGCCTTCAGCGCGCGGCGGCGGATCAGCTTTTCATTGGCTTCGAAGGTCGCTTCGATCGCGGCGCGGTTCATGGGCATTCCCTGTTCGATCATGCGCCATGAAGCCGCGACACGGGCCTCCGGTTCCGTCTCAGCGCTCACGCGTGGCGAGGAAGCGGACCTTGGGATAGCGATCGGCGACGTAACCGACTTCCCAGGCGCTCTTGGCGAGGAAGACGGGATTGTCGTCACGGTCCTTGGCCATGGCCGAGCGGTTCAGGTCCATGAACGCCTTCAGGTCGGCAGGGTCCTCGGCGGTGATCCAGCGCGCGGTGTCGAACGGCGCGGGCTCGAGCCCCGCTGCGACCTTATACTCCGCATCCAATCGCGACAGCAGCACGTCAAGCTGGAGCTGCCCGACCACGCCGATGATCCAGTTCGACCCAATCTCTGGGTAGAAGACCTGGGTCACCCCCTCCTCGGCCATGTCGTCCAGCGCCTTGCGGAGCTGCTTGGTCTTGGTCGGGTCCTTCAGCGCGACGCGGCGCAGGATTTCGGGGGCGAAGTTGGGCAGGCCGGTGAAGCGCACGTCCGCCCGCTCCGACAGGGTATCGCCGACCCGCAACGTGCCGTGGTTCGGAATGCCGATGATATCGCCCGGAAACGCCTCGTCGGCGACTTCGCGATTCTGCGCGAAGAACAGGATGGGCGAGTGGACCGCGATCGGCTTGCCATGGCCCGTCGGCGTCAGCTTCATGCCGCGCTTGAAGGTGCCCGAGCAGAGTCGCATGAACGCGATGCGGTCGCGATGCTGCGGGTCCATATTCGCCTGCACCTTGAACACGAAGCCGGTGACTTCCTTGTTCTCCGGCGAGACGGGGGCCGGCTCGGCGGGTTGCGGGCGGGGCGGCGGCGCGTGGCGGCTGAGCGCGTCGATCAGTTCGGCGACACCGAAATCCTTCAGCGCGGAGCCGAAATAGACGGGCGTCAGGTCGCCGTTGCGATACGCCTCGCCATCGAATTCGGCATAACCGGCCTGGGCCAGTTCGATCTCTTCGGCGATTTCGGCAGGCAGGGTCGGCGCATCGTCCACCTTGCCGTGAAAGGCGCGGCTGTCGCCCTCGGGACGGCTGACCTTGCCGGTGGTCAGGTCGAGGATGCCCTCGAACAACCCGCCCATGCCGACCGGCCAGCTCATCGGCGCGACGTCGAGCGCCAGGATGTCGGCGATCTCGTCGAGCAGCTCGAAGGGCGGACGCCCCTCGCGGTCGACCTTGTTGATGAAGGTGATGATCGGCACCGAGCGCAGGCGGCAGACCTCGAACAATTTCCGCGTCTGTGCCTCGATACCGCGCGCCGCGTCGATGACCATCACGGCCGAATCGACCGCGGTCAGCGTGCGGTAGGTATCCTCCGAAAAGTCTTCGTGGCCCGGCGTGTCGAGCAGGTTGAAGGTCACGCCGTCCTTTTCGAACGTCATCACCGAGGAGGTGACCGAGATGCCGCGCTGCTGCTCGATCTTCATCCAGTCCGACCGCGCGCGCCGATTCTGGCCACGCGCCTTGACCTCGCCCGCCAGATGGATCGCGCCGCCGAAATAGAGCAGCTTTTCGGTCAGCGTGGTCTTACCGGCGTCAGGGTGCGAGATGATCGCGAAGGTACGGCGGGGGGAAGTCATGGGCGGCTCTGTCGAATAGGGAAATGGCGCATCCGAGCGCCCGAGATGCTGCGCCTGTTACAGCAAATTGTGGCACAAGACAGGCCCCATCCGAATCCCCCCTCCCCTTCAGGGGAGGGGCCGGGGGCGGGGCGCTTCCGCAAAGGTAACGCCCGTTGAGACGCCCCACCCCAAACCCCTCCCCTGAAGGGGAGGGGCTAAAAAGGTGTCAGCCCGCCAGCGTCACCGTCATCTGCATCACCTTCTCACCGCCGACCGGCACGGTGAACACGCCGGGCTTGTCGGTGAATTCGCCGTCAAACCCTTCCGGGTCGGCGATGCCGTGCCACGGCTCGACACAGACATAGGCCGCGCCCGGCTTGGTCCAGATGCCGAGCTTGTCGGTATCCGGAAAGGCGATGCGCAATTGCGGCGCACCGTCCGCGCCATAGGTGACGCTGCGGCTCTCGACCGGATCCCAAACCAGCGCGTCGTTGGTGAACAGATCGTCCGCCAGATGCAGCACCCGCCCGTCGAGCGGGCTGTCGCGACGCGCTTCGGCGATCAGGCCGTCGGGGGCAATCTCGCGCAGGCGGCTGGGTTCGTCCTTCTCGAAGACGATGCGGTGATCGGACCGCGCCTTGCCATAGGGCAGCGGCCAGGCGAAGGCGGGATGAAAGCCGAAGCTGGCGGGCATCGGCTCCTCGCCCCGGTTGAGGACGCGGATTTCCATCACCAGCGTCGCCTCTTCCAGCCGGAACTCCGCCTCCAGCCGGAAGGCGAAGGGGTAGGAGGTGCGCGTCTCCTCGCTGTCGCCCAGCGAGAAGACGGCGCGGGTGGCCTCATGCGTCACCAGCTCGAAGGTCGAGTGGCGGGCAAAGCCATGCTTGGCCATCGGATAATGCCGACCGTTCAGGCGGATACCGTCACGGGTCACGCCGATCACCGGGAACAGCAGCGGCGCGCGGCCGGTCCAGAAGGCCGGGTCCGCATCGGTCATGAGCTCGCGGCCGTCCGCGTCCTTCAGCGAGGACAATTCCGCGCCGAACGGATTGATCGCCGCCGACAGATGGTCGTTGCCGATACGGACCCAGTTTTCCTCATTAGCCACGGAGTTGTGCTCCCTGCTTGGCGGCCGCCGCGACGATCTTGTCGGCGATGGCCTTCAGTTCCTCGTCGGTGAAGCTCTTCTGCGAGGGTTGCAGAAGCACCTCGACCGCGACCGACTTATGACCTTCGGGCACGCCTTGTCCTGCGAACACGTCGAACACGCGTGCGGCGGTGATCGCCGCCTTGTCCGCACCCCGCACCGCCCGGATCAGCATGTCGGCGGCCAGCGTGTCGGGCACCAGGAAGGCGAAGTCGCGCTTGACGGACTGCAGGGCCGGGGGCGTGTAGGCCGGGCGCATGAAGCCCGTCGCCCGCTTGGTCGGGATCGCGTCGAGATACAGCTCGACCGCCGCCACCGCGCCGTCGAGATCGAACGCCTTCAGCACGGAAGGATGGACCATGCCGAACGCCGCCAGCACCGTCTTCGGCCCCAGCCGCAGCGTGCCCGACTGGCCGGGATGCCAGGCGTCACCCGCCTCGCCCATCACCTGGAGATTGTCGACCGGGGCCCCCGCCTGGGCGAGCAGCGCGATCGCCTCGGCCTTGGCGTCATAGGCGTCGAACCCTTGCGCCTTGCCCGAGCGCCAGTTGCGGGCCGATTTGTCGCCCGCCAGCACTACGCCCAGCGTCGGCCGCTCGGCCTCCTCCAGATAGCGGCGGCCGATCTCGAACAGCCGCACGGCAGTCGCGCCGCGCTTGATGTTGCGCTCGGTCGCCGCCAGCAGGCCGGGGAGCAGCGAGGGCCGCATGACCTTCAAATCCTCGCTGATCGGGTTGGCGAGCGTGAACGCGCCGCCACCGAAGGGCGCCGCCTGCGCCTCGCTGATGAAGCTCCACGTCACCGCCTCGTCCAGGCCGCGTGCGGCGGCGGCGCGGCGGGCGCGACGCTCCAGCTTCTGCTGCGGCGTGGCGGTCGGACGCGCGACGCCGGGGGCGCGGGGCAGCGCCACCGGGGGAACATGGTCGATGCCCTCGATGCGGATGACTTCCTCGACCAGATCGGCGGGACCGTCCACGTCGCGCCGCCAGCTCGGTGCCGTCACCTGCCAGTCGGCGGTGACGGTGAAGCCCAGCGACTCGAGGATCGCCTTTTGCCGGTCGACCGCGATGGCGAGGCCGCCCAGCGTCTCGGCCAGATTGGGGTCATAGGCGATGGTCTTCGCCAGGACCGGCGGCTGGCCCGCACGGGTCACGCCGCTGGCGGTTCCGCCGCAATATTCCAGAACGAGGAAGGTCGCGATGGCGAGGCCGTCGTCGAGGAAGGCCGGGTCCACCCCGCGCTCGAACCGGGTGCGTGCGTCGCTGGTCAGCGCCAGCTTCTGGCCGGTGCGCGCGATCGCCTCGGGGGCGAAGTAGGCGCATTCGATGATGACGTCGGTGGTCGTCTCCGACACGCCCGAATGTTCGCCACCCATGATGCCGCCGATATCGTGCACGCCCGCATCGTCGGCGATGACGGTCATGCCCTCGGACAGGGTATAGGTCTTGCCGTTGAGCGCCTCGACCGTCTCACCGTCCCTGGCATGACGCGCGACCAGACCGCCCGCCAGCTTGGCCTTGTCATAGACGTGCAGCGGGCGGCCGAGATCGACCGTCATGTAATTGGTGATGTCGACCAGCGCCGAGATCGGCTTCTGCCCGATCGCGGTCAGCCGCTGGCGCATCCATTCGGGGGCCTCGCCATTGCTCAGGCCCGACACGCCCTGCGCATAGAAGGCCGGGCAGCCCTCGGCATCCTCGATACGGACGTCGGGACCGGCGCCGTCGCCCGTCACCTCCGGCACGGTCGGGGCGATCAGCGTGCCCAGCCCTGCGGCGGCGAGATCGCGCGCGATGCCGTGCACGCCCATGCAGTCCTGGCGATTCGGCGTGATCGACACGTCGATGACCGGATCGTTGAGCCCCGCATAGTCCGGGAAGGACGTGCCGATGGCCGCATCCTCGGGCAATTCGATGATGCCGTCATGGCCCTCGCCGATCTGCAACTCGCGCGCCGAGCACATCATGCCGTTCGACTCGACGCCGCGAATGGCGGCGACCTTCAGCGTCACGTCGAGGCCAGGGACATAGGCCCCCGGCGCACCGAACACGCCGACCAGCCCGGCGCGGGCGTTGGGCGCGCCGCACACGACCTGCATCGGGCCGTCACCGGCATCGACCGACAGGACCTGCAGCTTGTCCGCCTGCGGATGCCGCTCGGCCGACAGGATGCGCGCGACGCGGAACGAGGACAGCGCCTCGCCCGGATTGTGCACGCCCTCGACCTCCAGGCCGATACGGGTCAGCCCCTCGACGATGGTGTCGAGATCGGCATCGGTGTCCAGATGGCTCTTCAGCCAGCCCAGGGTGAACTTCATGCGCCGACTCCTCCCGACAGCGTGGGTACGTCGAGGCTCGCGAACCCGTAATGCTTCAACCAGCGGATATCGCCGTCGAAGAACGCCCGCAGATCGTCCATCCCGTATTTCAGCATGGCGAGGCGATCGATGCCGCAGCCGAATGCAAAGCCCTGCCACTCGTTCGGATCGAGCCCGCACGCTTCGATGACTTTCGGATGGACCATGCCGGAGCCGAGTACCTCCATCCAGCCGCCACCCGAACCGCCGATGACGCGCTTGCCCTTCTCGATGGTGTAGCCGACATCGACCTCGGCCGAGGGTTCGGTGAAGGGGAAATAGCTGGGGCGCAGGCGCAGCACGATATCGTCGCGCTCGAAGAACGCCTTGAGGAAGGTCTCCAGCGTCCATTTCAGATGACCGAGCTTGATGCCCTTGTCGATCACCAGCCCCTCGACCTGATGGAACATGGGCGTGTGAGTCGCATCCGAGTCGGAGCGATAGGTGCGGCCCGGCGCGATGATGCGGATCGGCGGTTTCTGGTCGAGCATGGTGCGGATCTGCACCGGCGAGGTATGGGTGCGCAGGACGCGGCGCACGGTGCGCTCGTCGCCGCCCGCCTCGACTCCCGCCAGATAGAAGGTGTCGTGCATCGCGCGCGCCGGATGAGTCTCCGGAATGTTGAGCGCGGTGAAGTTGTGCCAGTCGGTCTCGACCTCCGGGCCGGTCGCGACCGCGAAGCCCAGATCGGCGAAGATTTCGGCCAGTTCGTCCATCACCTGGCTGACCGGGTGGACGGTGCCGAAGCCGGCGGTGTCGACCGGCAGGGTCATGTCCAGCCGCTCGGACGACAGCCGCGCGTCGAGCGCCGCCTGTTCCAGCGCCGCTTTGCGAGCCCCCAGCGCCTCGGTCACCGCTTCGCGCAGGCCGTGGATCTTCGGCCCTTCGACCTGGCGTTCCTCGGGACTCATCTTGCCCAGCGTCTTCAGCAACTGAGTGATCCGGCCCTGCTTACCCAGCGCATCGACGCGCACCGTCTCCAACGCGTCCAGCGCGGGCGCGGCGGCGATGGCGGCGAGGAGATGCTCGCGCATATGTTCGACTTCGTTGCTCACTCTTCACTCCGTCGGCCGCTGCGCGCCTCCGAAAAGGAGGAGCCCGGCCGGTTTGCGGGTCTGCCCTCCGCCGTAGCGGCTAGGGACGCCCCGGATCAATCCTTCAGACGCAAAGCCGTGATACACGGCCATATCGGCCCATTGCCGTCGCAACAGAAACTAACTCGTAACTTATACTATATTAAGGCGACTCGCGTTGGTCCGGGGGGACCGCTATCCGTGCGGGGTCCGCGACCATGATACTCGATATCGCCAGCCTTCAGGTGGTGGCTGCGCTGGGCAGCATCCTGTCGGGCCTGCTCCACTTCTTTCCCGGCATGACCAGCCGCGAGCCCGGTCGCTGGCCCTATTGGTGGGGCACGGGCAAGATCATCATCGGCGTGACCAACGGCGTGGGGCTGTGTTTCGACGGCGCCCGACTCACTACGCCGGAGCGGATCATCGACGTCCTGCTGCTGGTCGGGCTGTGCCTATGCATTCATGCCATGTCGATCTTCGCCCGGCGACGCCCGCCCGCCGCGATCCTAGTTCCGCTGGCCATGATGGTCACGCTGACCGTGCCGTTTGTCCTGTTCGGCGACCACGATGCGCGGCTGCCGGTCATGATCCTGGGCGGCACCCGAACCTTGTTCAACTTCGCCGCCGCCTGGATGCTCTTTCACATCGCGCGAACGGAGAATATCCGCACCGCCTGGGTCATGGGCGCGATGTTCGCCGCTTCGGTGCCGCTGTTCCTGTTGCGCACCACCCTCCTGCTGGTGGCATGGGGCGATCCGGTGTGGGAAAGCGCGGCGCAGACGACCGCCGACTGGAGCGTGGGCATCGCGATCATCCTGGTCTCGCTCAGCCATCTGGCGCTGCTGCTGATCGATGCCGAGCGTGTCCAGCGCGGTTTATCCGAACAGGCCAGCCGCGATTGCCTGACCGGGGCGCTCAACCGTTTCGGGTTGAAGGGGCTGGAGGCCGGGCTGCACGGCCCGGTCACGCTGCTGCTGATCGATATCGACCGGTTCAAGGCGCTGAACGACGGACAGGGTCACGCCGCGGGCGACACCGTGCTGCGGCTGCTGACCGACTTGGCACAGCGCGAGATCGGCGAGCGCGGCACGCTGGTGCGGGTCGGCGGCGACGAGTTTCTGTGCGTGCTGCCCGATTGCGACGAGAGGGTAGCACGGGGAATCGCGGCGGGCCTGTCCGACCGTTTCGATCGCGCGGTCCCGGCCCTGGTCGACGGCCCGTGCTACCCGGCCCTCAGCATCGGCCTGGCGCAGGGGCCGGTTACGGGATCGCTCAACGTCCTGATCGCCCAGGCGGACGGCGCGATGTACGCGGTCAAGCGCCAGCGCCAGTCGCGCGAGCGGCCTGCATGGGCGGCGTAGAACTGCTTGCCGGATTGCGGTGCCGTGATAGGCTGGCCGAATGATACAGTGGCGAGCCCTGACCGGCCTGACGGGGACCTCCCTTGCCAATCTGAGTATCGCGGCGATGATTGCCACGATCTTCAGCGGCTTTCAGGGCATTGGCTGTCGTCTGTTTATGGACGACACCCCGATGGTGGCCGTAGCGAAGAGGGCCGCACCCCAAATTTTTCAACTGAACGCCGCGCCTGAGCCCGCCATCGTACCCCGCCCGGAGGGGCTATCGCAGAAATGCGGCTTCCACCCCGCCCTCGACCGGCTGCCCGAAATCACTTCGCCCATGGTGGGGGACGGTTCGGGAGGGCCAGGCAGCGCCTGCCTGTTGGTCAATGCCATGGGCCGGGTGGACCGGGTTGCCCATGCCAGCCTGTCGACGCGGCGCAGGATCGAGCCAGTCATGTCCGACCTGCGCTTCCACCCTGCCTTGCGAGACGGGCGCCCGGTTCCGGCCTGGGTCGAACTGCGCCTTTGACCGCATTCCTCCCCTGCGAGCAGAGGGGTTTGTACAGTGCCATTGGGTCAAACCGCCGGAGTCGGGAGCGGCGGCGAGCGCCACCGCTCCAATCGGATCACACCACCTTGGCCGAACCCGGCGTGTTGACGCCCATCGATTGCAGGTAGCGCTTGATATTGCGCGCGGCCTGCCGAAGCCGCTGCTCATTCTCGACCAGCGCGATGCGAACGAAGCCCTCGCCATTCTCGCCGTAACCGACGCCCGGCGCGACCGCGACCTTGGCTTCGGTCAGTAGTTGCTTGGAGAATTCCAGGCTGCCCAGATGCGCCAGCGCGGGGGGTAGCGGAGCCCAGGCGAACATCGAGGCCTTGGGGCTCGGAATGTCCCAGCCCGCCCGGGCGAAGCTCTCGACCAGCACGTCGCGGCGCTTGTGATAGAGCTGGCGGTTCCGCTCGACGATGTCCTGCGGCCCGTTGAGCGCGGCGCAGGCCGCCGCCTGGATCGGGGTGAAGGCGCCGTAGTCCAGATAGGACTTCACCCGCGTCATCGCCGCGATCAGCTTCTTGTTGCCGACCGCGAAACCGATGCGCCAGCCCGCCATCGAATAGGTCTTGGACAGCGAGGTGAACTCGACCGCGACGTCCTTGCCGCCCTTCACCTGCAGGATCGAAGGCGTCGGGTTGCCGTCATAATAAAGCTCGGAATAGGCGAGGTCGCTCAGCACCCACAGCTCATGCTTCTTCGCAAACGCCACGAGGCGTTCGTAGAAAGCCAGGTCCACCGTCTCGGCGGTCGGGTTGGACGGGTAGTTGACCACCAGCACCGAGGGGCGCGGCACGGTGAAGTGCATCGCCCGCTCCAGGCTCTCGAAATAGGCCTCGTCGGGCGTCGTCGGCACCGCGCGGATCGTCGCGCCCGCGATGATGAAGCCGAAGGTGTGGATCGGATAGGAGGGATTGGGCGCCAGGATCACGTCGCCCGGCGCGGTGATCGCGGTGGCCAGCGACGCCAGCCCTTCCTTCGATCCCATGGTGACGACCACCTCGGTCTCGGGATCGAGATCGACGCCGAAGCGGCGGCCATAATAATTGGCCTGGGCACGGCGCAGGCCGGGAATGCCCTTAGACTGGGAATAGCCGTGCGCGTCGGGCTTCTGGATCACCTCCATCAGCTTTTCGAGAACATGGGGCGGCGGCGGCAGGTCGGGATTGCCCATGCCCAGATCGATGATGTCCTCGCCGCCCGCACGCGCCGCCGCCCGCATCGCGTTGACTTCGGCGATGACATAGGGCGGCAGGCGCTTGATGCGGTAGAACTCTTCGGACATGGGTCCCTCTGTGTAACGATTTGGGACCCGGACCTTAGCGTCTTTCGTTTCCCAACGCGACCCGACATGACGGCGCAATATCCTGACGCTAAGACGGGTTTACACGAACGAGAGGATGCGATGACGGCCCGCCCCGCGACAGTCCCTGCCATGCCCACCTTGGAAGAGCTGCAACACTGGACCTGGGTGATGGGCCGGGCGCAGCAGATGATGATGGAGGCCGCGCTGTCGCCCCCGCCGGAGGGCATGCCGGTGGTGCCGGGCTTCAACGACCCCGCCACGATGGGCCGGGTCCGCGACTTCTGGTCCGATTCGATGAAGCTGTGGCAGCGATTCGTCGACCCCGCCGCCGAGCCCAGCGTCGCGCCCAAGCCTGACCGCCGCTTCAAGGCCGAGCAGTGGCAGTCGCCGCTCTTCGACTGGATCCGGCAGAGCTATCAGGTCATCTCCGACCATATGCTGCGCGGGGTCGATGCGATCGAGGGCGTCGACCCGAAGCAGAAGGAGCAGATCCGCTTCGCCGCGCAAGGCTTTATCGACGCGATGAGCCCGACGAACTTCCCCGCGACCAACCCGGAAGTGCTCGACAAGATCGTCGAGACGCGCGGCGAGAATCTGCTCAAGGGCCTTCAGAACATGCTCGCCGACATGGGCCGCGGGCAGCTGACGCACAGCGATTCGCGCGCCTTCGAGGTCGGGCGCAACCTGGCCGCGACGCCGGGCAAGGTGGTGAAGCGCACCGACCTGTACGAACTGATCCACTATACCCCGACCACCGAACAGGTGGCGGCGGTGCCGATCCTGATCTTTCCGCCCTGGATCAACCGCTTCTACATCCTCGACCTGGCGCCCGAGAAAAGCCTGATCAAATGGCTGGTCGACCAGGGGTTCAGCGTCTTCATGGTGTCGTGGAAGTCCGCCGACGCCACGATGAAGGACGTGATCTGGGACGATTACGTCACCGCGCAGGTCGATGCGATCGATACGGTGCGCGAGCTGCTGTCGGTCGAGGCGGTGCACAGCGTGGGCTATTGCGTGGCGGGCACGACGCTGGCCGCGACCCTGGCCTGGCTCTCCGCGAAGGGCGAGGCGGCGAAGGTCGCCAGCGCCACCTTCTTTACCGCGCAGGTCGATTTCTCGAAGGCGGGCGAGCTGCTCCACTTCGTCGATGACGAGCAGTTGAAGCTGATCTCGACCCTGTCGCCCGAGGGGTATCTGGACGGGCGCTATCTGGCGATGACGTTCAACCTGCTGCGCGGGCGCGACCTGATCTGGAATTACGTCACCAACAACTATCTGCTCGGGCGCGATTACGTGCCGTTCGACCTGCTCCACTGGAATGGCGACGTCACCAACCTGCCCGCCAAATGGCATCTGAGCTATCTGACCGATCTCTATCGCGACAATCTGCTGGTGAAGCCGGGCGCGATGGCGGTGGCGGGCGTGCCGCTCGACCTGACGAAGGTCGCCACCCCCGCCTATGTCCAGGCGGGGCGCGAGGATCATATCGCGCCGGCCGAAAGCGTGTGGAAGATCACCGAGGCGTTCACCGGCCCCTTGCGCTTCGTGCTGGCGGGATCGGGGCATATCGCGGGCGTGGTCAACCCGCCCGCCTCGGGCAAATATCAATATTGGACCAACGATCAGCCCGCCGCGACGCTGGCCGAATTCGTCGCGGGCGCGACCGAGACCAAGGGCAGCTGGTGGCCGGACTGGGCCGCCTGGCTCCGCCAGCGCGACTCCGCCACCGTCGCGGTGACGGGCGCGCGGGTGCCGGGCGAGGGCGCCCTTCCCGCCCTCGACGAAGCGCCCGGACGCTACGTCAGACAGCGTTAGTTTCGGTTTTGTTGCACTGCACAATAGACTTGATTTGATAGCCCCGAATCGCTATTGTGCAGCGCAACAAATCGGGAGAGTGCTGTTGGACAAGACCAAGCCGACCGTCCCCGCCGCGAAGTCGGCGGCCAAGCCTCGTCGCAGCGCCAAACCGGCCGCCGCGAAGACGTTGCCCGGTCTTCCCTCCGATCCCCCTTCCGATCCCAAGCCTGCGGTTGCGGCACCCGTCGCCAAGACGGTCGCGCCCCCCAGCCCCGGCCTGCCGCTGACCTCTCCGGCCAAGGCCGTGGAAAAGAGCGTCGCGCCGGTCGTGGCTACACCCGTTGCCGTTGCCCCGGCAGCCGCAAAGGTGGCCAAGCCCGCTCCGGCCCCCAAGGCTCCGACCGAGCCGGTAGCCGAGGCTCCAGCGCCCAAGCCGGTCGAGGCACCGGTCGAAGCGGCCATCCCCGCCGCGCCGACACCGGAACTCGCAGCACCCACCCTTTCTTCCCCGACCGCCGCGGTTTCGGCGGACTCAAAGCCCAAGGACACCATCATGGAAGCCACGAGCACCATCGAAAACGCCGCCAAGGACACCGCCGCCAAGACCCAGGCGATGTTCGGCGAAGCCCAGGCCCGCACCCAGGCCGGCATGGAGAAGAGCGCCAAGCTGTTCGAAGACATGGTCGCCTTCAACAAGGAAAATCTGGAAGCGGTCGTCGAATCGTCGAAGATCGCCGCCAAGGGCGCCGAGACGCTGGGTCAGGGCGCGGCCGATTATGCCAAGCGCTCGTTCGAGCAGGTCAGCCAGGTCATGCAGACCCTGTCGCAGGTCAAGTCGCCGACCGAGTTCATGAAGCTGCAGTCGGACTTCGCCCGTTCGAGCTTCGACTCGATGGTCGCCGAGACCTCGCGCTCGACCGAGCACATGATGAAGCTGGCCGGCGAGATCGCCCAGCCGCTCAGCAACCGCCTGGCGGTCGCGGCCGAAAAGATGAAGACCGTCGCGTAATTCGCTGACGGTTTCCTTCGCGGGAATGAAGGGGCGGTCGCGATGCGGCCGCCCTTTTTCGTGTTGCGTGATGCTCGTCAATGGCAGTCTCGGTGAGACACATGCCCTCCCCCATCCCCTCCCGCTGGCGGGAGGGGAGCGGCCAGATCCGAGGGTTCGAGAATCCGTGAGCTTTATGCTTGGCACGCCCCTCCCGCAGGCGGGAGGGGATGGGGGAGGGTTATGTGTCTCACCGAGACCAACCCGTCCCCACTGGCATCCCACGCCCGCAACGCCTACATTCCCCCCATGTCGTTCTTCGGCCGCTTCTCCCCCGTCCGCGCGATCCGCGACCTGCGGCTCTTCCTGTCGCAGCGCCAGCCCTATGAGCTGGTCTTCCTGATGATCGCGGTCGGGATCACCGGCTTCTTCATCTACGCCTTTGCGCGCGACGATTATGTGCCGGTGCCGTACAAACCCGACATCATCTATGTCGAACAATGGCCCGCCGACCGCACCGATGTGCAGATAAAGGCGCAGCAGAAGATCGACTATGTGAAGAAGAAGGAGCGGCTGGCCGAGGAAAAGGCCGCGAAGGAACAGCGACAGGCCGAATTCAAAAAGGTCGACGACGCGCTGAGCAAGTGGGGCATCTGATCGATCGGCGCTGGATGGGGGCGGCACTGGCGCTGGCGGATCGCGGCGTCGGGCGGACCGCGCCCAATCCCAATGTCGGGTCCGTGCTGGTCCGCGAAGGTCGCGTGGTCGGGCGCGGCTGGACGCAGGCAGGCGGCCGCCCCCATGCCGAGGCGATGGCGCTGGCCCAGGCGGGCGAGGCGGCGCGGGGGGCCACCGCCTATGTCACGCTGGAGCCCTGCGCGCATGTCTCGACGCGCGGCCCCGCCTGCACCGACCTGCTGATTGCCGCCGGAGTCGCGCGGATCGTCGCGGCGATGGGCGATCCTGATCCGCGCACCGATGGCCAAGGCTTCGCCCGCGCCCGCGCCGCCGGGATTGCGGTCACGACCGGCGTACGCGAGGCCGAAGCGCGCGCGATGATCGCGGGTTTCCTGACCCGCCGCGCGCAAGGGCGCCCCTTCGTCACGCTGAAGCTCGCCACCTCGCTCGACGGGAAGATCGCCCGTCCCGATGGCGAAAGCCGCTGGATCACCGGGCCGGAAGCCCGCGCCCACACCCATCTGGAGCGCAGCCGCCACGAGGCGATCCTCGTTGGGCGCGGCACGCTGGAGGCGGATTCGCCCAGGCTGGATGTCCGCCTGCCCGGCCTCGAGTCGCACGCCCCACGCCGTATCCTGCTCTCCCGCACTCCGGAAGCGGGCTGGGATACCCTCCCCTCCCCCGCGGCCATCGCCGATCTGGCGGGCGTGGACCGACTGATGGTCGAAGGGGGGGCGCAGACCGCCTCCGCCTTCCTGGCCGGTGATCTGATCGACCGGCTGCTCCTCTATCGTGCGCCCATCCTGATCGGTGAGGGGCGCGCGGCGCTGGGCGATATCGGCCTCCCCCGTCTGGCCGAGGCGCATGGCCGCTGGCGGCTGGCCGATTCACGGATGCTTGGCAGCGACCGGTTGGAGGTCTACGAGCGCGACTGATATGTTTACCGGGATCGTCACCGACATCGGCTCCGTCACCGCCGTGGAAACGCGCGGCGACACGCGAGTCGTCATCGCCACCGCCTATGATACGGCCAGCATCGAGCTGGGCGCATCGATCGCCTGTTCGGGCGTCTGCCTGACCGTGGTCGAGAAAGGCCCCGACTGGTTCGCCGTCGACGTCTCGGCCGAGACGATCGGGCGCACCGCCGATCAGTGGACGACCGGCCAGCGCCTCAACCTGGAACGCGCGATGAAGCTGGGCGACGAGCTGGGCGGGCATATCGTCACCGGCCATGTCGACGGTGTCGGCCATGTCGTGTCGGTCGGGCAGGAAGGCGGATCGCACCGCGTCTTCGTGGCCGTTCCGTCCGACCTCGCCCCCTTCATGGCGACCAAGGGCTCGGTGACGGTCGACGGCGTCTCGCTGACCGTCAACAGCGTCGAGGACGGCCCGGATGGCACCGTCTTCGGCCTGAACATCATCCCCCACACCGCCGCCGTCACCACGCTGGGCGGCATCACTGAAGGCCAGCGCGTCAATATCGAGATCGACGTGCTCGCCCGGTATCTGCAGCGCATGGAGCATTATCGTGGCCGCTAATCCCGACGCGCTGGCCGGTCTGCGGCGCGGTTTCCTGTCCAGCCCCGAAGAGATCATCGACGAGGCGCGCAACGGCCGCATGTTCATCCTGGTCGATGACGAAGACCGCGAGAATGAAGGCGATCTGGTCATCCCCGCACAGATGGCGACGCCGGAGAAGGTGAACTTCATGGCGCGGCACGGGCGCGGGCTGATCTGCCTCGCCATGACGCGCGAGCGGGTCGACACGCTCGGCCTGCCGTTGATGAGCCCGAAGAACGGGACGCGGCACGAAACCGCCTTCACCATTTCGATCGAGGCGCGCGAGGGCGTGACCACCGGCATTTCCGCCGCCGACCGCGCGCGGACCATCGCGGTGGCGATCGACGCGAGCCACGGGCCCGATGCGCTGGTGACGCCGGGCCATGTCTTCCCGCTGGTCGCGCGCGACGGCGGCGTGCTGGTGCGCGCGGGCCATACCGAGGCGGCGGTGGATGTCGCGCGGCTGGCGGGCCTCAACCCATCGGGCGTGATCTGCGAGATCATGAACGAGGACGGGACGATGGCGCGGATGGACGACCTGGTGTCGTTCGCGCAGCTCCATAACCTCAAGATCGGCACGATCCGCGACCTGATCGCCTATCGCCGCCGCTACGACCATCTGGTCGAGTTGCAGTCCGAAGCCACCTTCGAGAGCGAATGGGGCGGCACCTGGACCGCGCGCGCCTATCGCAACAAGGCGACGGGCACCGAGCAGGTCGCGCTGGTCAAGGGCAAGCTCGACACCGACCAGCCGGTGCTGGTGCGCATGCACGCTCTGTCGCCCTTTGCCGATGTGTTCGGCGAGGCGGGCGCACGTGGCGCCTTGCTTGCCAAGTCGATGCGGATGATCGCCGAGGAAGGCTCGGGCGTGATCGTCGTCATCAACCGCCCGCGCACCGACGCCTTTACCACCGCCGTTCGCCTGAAGGCCGGTGAGGAGGTGCAGATCGATATGGAGGAATTGCGCGATTACGGCGTCGGCGCGATGATCCTGGCCGAACTGGGCGTGCAGGACATGGTGCTGCTGACCAACACCCATCACACGCTGATCGGCCTCGACGGCTATGGCCTGTCGATCGTCGGCGAACGTCGCATCGAAAATTTTGAGGGAGACGCCTGATGGCGCATGTGTTGATCGTCGAGGCGCGCTTCTACGAGCATCTGAACGACCTGCTGCTGTCGGGCGCACGGGCCGCGATCGAGGAAGCGGGCCACAGCCATGAGACGATCACCGTCCCCGGCGCGCTGGAGATCCCCGGTGCGGTGGCGATGGCGGCGGACTCGGGTCGCTACGACGCCTTCGTCGCGATCGGCGTGGTGATCCGCGGCGAGACCTATCATTTCGAGATCGTGTCGAACGAGAGCGCGCGCGGGCTGATGGCGCTGACCATGGACGGGCTGCCCATCGGCAACGGCATCATCACCACCGAGAACGAGGCACAGGCGCTGACCCGCGCCAAGCCCGACGAGAAGAACAAGGGCGGCGAGGCGGCCAAGGCGGCGCTCGCCATGCTGGCGCTGAAGGGCCGCTTCGGGTGACATCGCCCGTCCTCCAGACCGAGCGGCTGACCTTACGTCTCCCCTCGGCGGAGGATTTCGAGGCATGGGCGGCCTTCCATGCCGAGGAAGACACGATGCGCTTCCTCGGCGGCGTCCAGGCGCGCGGGGCGGCCTGGCGATCGCTCTGCACCATGGTCGGCGCATGGAGCGTGCGCGGCTTCGCGATGTTTTCCGTGATCGAGCGCGACACCGGCCGTTGGGTCGGGCGGATCGGCCCCTGGCAGCCCGAGGGCTGGCCGGGGCGCGAGGTCGGCTGGGGCGTCGCGCGCGAGTTCGCCGGGCGCGGTTATGCCTATGAGGCGGCATGCGCGGCGATGGACTATGCGGTCGATGTGCTCGGCTGGGATCATGTGATCCACACTATCGACCCGGAGAATAGGGGCTCGATCAAGCTGGCGCAGCGGCTGGGCGCGGTGAACGAGGGGCCGGTGAGCCTGCCCGCCCCGCTGGAGAATTTCCGCGTCGATGCCTGGGGCCAGAGCGCCGACCAGTGGCGGGCCCGGCGAACAGCACGCGCGCAATGACCGACATGCCGCCCTCCCGTTTTCGCGTCGTCGAGCGGGGTCGGCGGCTGGAGGTGATCGACACCCAGGCGGGCAGGACGCCACCTACCCGTCAGACTCAGGCACCCCGCCCGGTGGACAGGACCATGCCTCGATTGAAGCTGCCGAAGAAGCTGCGCTTCGACGGCGGTGGGGCCTGGACGACCGCCGGTTTTTACGACTCAAAGGGGCCGCGCACCCTGACGCTGGACGCCGGTGCGATGCAGAAGCTGCGTTATGCGGGGGCTGGCCTGGTGGCGCTGATGATCCTGTGGGCGCTGCTCGGCTTCGTGATTCCGATCATGTGGGTCGCGCCGATGCTGTTGATCAATCCGAAAATGCGCGAGACGGTGCGGGAGCAGATGACACGCTTCATCGACGGATTGGAGAGCGCGGGATAGCGCCCGCACCTCCGTTCACGCTGAGCGAAGTCGAAGCGCACGTTCCGCCCTTGTCGCAAGGGTTGCCCTTGGCCTTCGACTTCGCTCAGGCTAAACGGGTCGAGGAAGAGCCACTCCGGCGAAGGGAAAGGGCGGGAGAAGCCCCCCGCCCCCGTCACTCACGCCGCCCGCGCGGCCTCGTCCAGCGTGGGGTAATCGATATACCCCTCCGGCCCCTGGCTGTACCAGGTCTTCATATCGCTCTCGTTGAGCGGCGCATCGGTGCGCAGCCGCTCGGGCAGATCGGGGTTGGCCAGGAAGGTCCGGCCGAACGCGATCCCGTCCGCGACGCCCGAATCGAGCGCGGCCTGCGCCTTTTCGCGGCTGTCATAGTCGCTGTTGAGGATCAGCGGCCCCTGGAACACCTTGCGGATCTGCGGCGACAGCTTGGGCACATCGCTCGCACCATAGGTGCCGTCCGGTCCCAGTTCGCGCAGTTCAAGGAAGGCGATTCCCAGATCCGACAGCATCTTCGCGGCGGGCACGAAGACCGAGGCGGGATCACTGTCGTCCACACCCTGGCTGTCGCCATTGGGCGAAAGACGGACGCCGACCCGCTCCTTGCCCGCGACCGAAATGACGCGCTCGGCAATCTCGCGGAGCAGGCGGATGCGATTCTCCGGCGAGCCGCCATAGGCGTCCTCGCGGTGGTTCGCCCCGTCGCGCAGGAATTCGTCGATCAGATAGCCGTTGGCGGCATGGATCTGCACCCCGTCGAACCCGGCGGCCAGCGCGTTGCGCGTCGCCAGTTCATAATCGTCGAGCAGACGCGGGATTTCCGAAAGTTCGAGCGGCCGCGCCGTCTCGAAATCCTGCTTGCCCTCGAAGGTGTGCGCCTGCCCCTCGGTGCGGGTGGCCGAGGACGACACGGGCTGCATCCCCGTGACCGAGCTGTGCACCTGACGACCCATATGCCAGAGCTGCGCGACGATCCGGCCGCCCGCCTTGTGCACCGCGTCGGTCACCGGCTTCCAAGCCGCCACCTGCTCGTCGGTCCACAGGCCCGGTGCATAGGGCCAGCCCAGCCCTTCGCGGCTGATGCCGGTGGCTTCGGAGATGATCAGGCCCGCGCTGGCGCGCTGGGCATAATATTGCGCCATGATCGGCGTCGGCACCGCCTCGCGCGTGGCGCGGGCGCGGGTGAGCGGCGCCATGAGGATACGGTTGGGGGCGTGGATCGCCCCGAGATCGATGGGGTCGAAGAGCGTTGGCATCAAATGCAATCCTTTTGCGGCCTTTCCGGCCTGACGCAACGCAGATAGGGCGTTAAGGGAGCCCATGCCCGTGTCCCGCCCCCCAAGAAAAAGTGAACAGACTGAAAGCGATGGTCTGTCGGACCGGAGCGGGCCCAAGGCGACGCCACCGCTGGCCTTCGCCGCGGTCATCCTTGCCAATGTCGCGCTCGCCTTCGGTCCGCTGTTCGTGCGGATGGCGGATACCGGGCCGGTCGCCTCGGCCTTTTGGCGGATCACGCTGGCCGCCCCCATGCTGGCGCTGGCCGCATGGCTGGGTCGCGCGCGGCCGCGGGCGCCGGGTCGGGCGCAGCCTGGATTGTGGATGCTGTTGCTGGTCGGCGGGATCGCCTTTGCCGGGGATCTGGGCGCCTGGCATATCGGCATCCGCCAGACGACCATGGCCAATGCCACGCTGTTCGGCAATTCGGCGACCTTCATCTTCCCGCTCTATGGCTTTTTGGCGGCCCGCGCCTGGCCGTCGCGGGTGCAGGGGCTGGCGCTGCTCCTGGCGGCGCTGGGTGCGGGGCTGTTGATGGGGCGAAGCTATCAGGTCGATCCGCGCCATCTGGTCGGCGACCTGATGTGCGTGCTGGCGGGCGTGCTCTATGCGCTCTATTTCATCCTGATGGCGCGGGTGCGGATCGCGATGCCGCCGATCCCCGCGCTTGCCTGGTCGACCATCGCCAGCATCTTGCCGCTGTTCCTCTTTGCGCTGGCGCTGGGCGAGCGGATATGGCCTGGCCACTGGACCCCGCTGGTGCTGCTGGCGCTGGGGAGCCAGATCGTCGGCCAGGGGTTGATGATCTATGCGCTGGGGCTGCTCAGCCCGCTGGTCGTAGGGGTCGCGCTGCTGGTACAGCCGATCGTCGCGACCGCGATCGGCTGGGTGGTTTACGGCGAGACGCTGGCGCTGCCCGATCTGGTGGGCGTCGCGATGGTCGCCGCCGCGCTGGTGCTGGTCCGGCGCGGATCGGCGGTTGCCAAGCCGGGCAATAGGGACGACGGGTGAGATGATGACCGAGGCTGCCATGACCGATGTTCAGGACCTGACTCTCGACGAGGTGCGCGCGCTGCTGGCGGACGGCATCGCGTCCAACGCCGCGTTCGACGGCTGGGGCGACGATGCCCGCGACATGGCGGCGGACGCGGCGGGCGTCGACCGCGACATTGCGCGACTCGCCTTCAAGGACGGCGCGGTCGCGATGATCGACGCCTGGTTCGCATCGATCGACCAGGCGATGGTCGAGGCCGTGCCCGCCGAACAGGCCGCGCAAATGAAAATCCGCCAGCGCATCACCGCACTGGTCGAGGCACGCCTGGCCGCCGTCGCCCCGAATCGCGAGGCGTTGCGCCGGGCGCTGACCATCCTCGCCATGCCGCAAAACGCCGCCAGCGGTGCGCGACTCGGCTGGCGCACGGTCGATGCCATCTGGGCGCAGGCGGGCGACGCCGCGACCGATTACAACCACTATACCAAGCGCGCGACGCTGTTCGCGGTCTATGGATCGACCATCGCGGTGTTCCTGAACGACGAAAGCGAGGATCATGCCGACACCCGTGCCTTTCTGGCGCGGCGGATCGAGGGGATCATGCGGTTCGAGAAGTGGAAGGCCGGCTTCGCCAAGCGCGGTGAGAATATGCCCAGCCTGTCGCGGTTTATCGGGCGGTTGCGGTATCCGGCGGTTTGATGTGATTCCCTTGGCCTTCGACTTCGCTCAGGCTGAACGGAGGTTGGCGGCTGGGCTGGACACCGAACCCCGTTCAGGCTGAGCGAAGTCGAAGGCCACGCCCCGGACCTCGACTCCCAACCCCAACATCCATTTCATCAACGGGTAATTGATAATCAATCGCACCGGCGTTATGTACGCTTTATGGCGATGCTCAGCAGTCTCGAAACCCTTCCCCGGCGGCAACCGGCGACCGTGGCCGCGATCGACTGGACCCAGCTGGCGCTGCCCGAGGCGCGCCGCCTGCGTGAATTGGGTTTCGACGAAGGGGTCGGCGTAGAGGTGCTGCACCGTGCCACGCTGGGCGGTGGTCCCATCGCCTGCCGGATCGGTCGCATGACCGTGGCGCTGCGTCGCCGGGTCGCCGCCTCGATCCGCGTCGCAACGGGCGCTTGAGGTCCGACCGAACGTAATGAACGCCGCACCGCTGGTTGCGCTCGTCGGCAATCCCAATGCCGGCAAAAGCGCCCTGTTCAACGCGCTCACCGGCGCGCGGCAGAAGGTGGGCAACTATCCCGGCGTCACCGTCGAGCGTCATTCGGGCCGACTGGTGCTCGACGACGGTCGCCCGGTCGAGCTGGTCGACCTGCCCGGCGCCTATAGCCTCGATCCCGGCAGCCTGGACGAACAAGTCACGCGCAACGTCGTGATGGGATCGCAGGCGGGCGAGCGCCGCCCCGACGCGCTGGTCGTGGTGGTCGATGCCGCCAATCTCGACAACCACCTGCGCTTCACGCTTCAGCTGATCGCGCTCGGCCTGCCGGTCGTGGTCGCGCTCAACATGGTCGACCTGGCCGAACGCGACGGCCTGACGCTCGATGCCGATATGCTGGCGCGCGAGCTGGGCGTGACGGTCATCCCGACCGTCGCCGTCCGCCGTCGCGGGCTCGACACGCTGAAGGCCGAGATCGACCGGCTGGTCACGGAAAGCCGCAGCCAGCCCGTCGCCGCCGCCGACCGGATAGACGATATCGTCACGCTGCAACGCCGCGCTCGCCAGATCGCCGCCAGCGCGACCGTGGCCGAGACGCCGACGCGCCGCTGGACGCACATGCTCGACTCGGTCGCGCTGCATCCCATTGCCGGGCCGATCCTGCTGATCGGGCTGCTCTTCATCATGTTCCAGGCGGTCTTCGCCTGGTCCGAGGCACCGATCGGCTGGATCGAGCAGGGCTTCGTCTGGCTGGAGGCGCAGGTCGGTGCGACCCTGCCCGAGGGCTGGTTCCGCAGCCTGATCACCGACGGCCTGATCGCCGGTGTCGGCGCGGTCATCGTCTTCCTGCCGCAGATCCTGATCCTGTTCCTGTTCATCCTGGTGCTGGAGGCGACCGGATATATGGTCCGCGCCGCCTTCCTGATGGATCGGTTGATGGCGCAGGTCGGGCTGTCGGGGCGCGCCTTCATCCCGCTCCTCTCTTCCTTCGCCTGCGCGGTGCCCGGCATCATGGCGACGCGCACCATCGACGACGAGAAGGACCGGCTGACCACGATCCTGATTGCGCCGCTGATGACCTGTTCGGCGCGGCTGCCCGTCTACACCATCATCATCGGCGCCTTCATTCCGGATCGGCAGGTGCTGCCCTTCGTCGGTTTGCAGGGTCTGGTGCTGCTCGGCCTCTATCTGATGGGCATTGTCGGCGCGTTCGTCGCGGCGCTGCTGCTCCGCCGCACCGTCACCAAGGGCGCGTCGTCGGGCTTCATGATGGAGATGCCCAAATATCAGTGGCCGCATATCCGCGACGTCCTGCTGGGCCTGTGGAGCCGCGCGCTGATCTTCCTGAAGCGCGCCGGGACCACCATCGCGCTGACCACCGTCATCCTGTGGGCGCTGCTGTCCTTCCCCAAGCCGCCGGAAGGTTCGGGCATCTCACCGGTCGATTATTCGATCGCGGGCCGCATCGCGAGCGGGATCGAGGTCGTGGTCCGCCCGATCGGTTTCAACCGCGACATCGCACTCGCCCTCGTCCCCGCCATGGCCGCGCGTGAAGTGGCGGTGGCCGCCATCGGTACCGTCTATGCCATCGACGATACCGAACATGAGGGCGGGCAGAAGGCGATGACCGACAAGCTGAAGCGCAACTGGTCGCTGCCCACCGCGCTCGCCTTCCTGATGTGGTTCGTCTTCGCGCCGCAGTGCATTTCCACGATCGCGGTGACGCGTCGGGAAACCAATGGCTGGAAGTGGCCGGCCTTCATGGTAGGGTATCTCTTCGTGACCGCCTATGTCATGGCGGGCATCACATACTGGCTGGCCATATTCGCCGGCCTCTAGGCAAGATACAGGACTGATACATGGCGGGCAGCGTCAACAAGGTGATTCTCGTCGGCAATCTGGGACGCGATCCCGAGAGCCGCTCCTTCCAGAATGGCGGCAAGGTGGTCGAGCTGCGCATCGCCACGTCCGAATCGTGGAAGGACCGCAACAGCGGCGAGCGCAAGGAAAAGACCGAGTGGCACACGGTCAAGATCTTCAACGAGGGTCTGGCCAATGTCGCCGAGCGCTTCCTGCGCAAGGGCTCCAAGGTGTACATCGAAGGCGCGCTGACCACCCGCAAGTGGCAGGACCAGCAGGGTAACGATCGTTACTCGACCGAGGTGACGCTGCAGGGCTTCAACTCGGTACTGACCATGCTCGACGGCCCCGGCGGCGGTCAGGGCGGCGGCGGTGGCCGCGGCGGCAGCGACTTTGGCGGCGGTGACGATTTCGGCGGCGGCGATTTCGGTGGCGGGTCGAGCGGCTTTGGCGGCGGGTCTTCGGGCGGCGGCTATGGCGGTGGATCGCGCAACCAGAGCGGCGGCGGGAACCAGAGCGGGAACGGGGGCAACCGTGGCGGGTTCGGACAGGGCGGCGGCTTCGCCGACGATCTGGACGACGACGTTCCGTTCTGATCGGACACGGTTTCCCTGAGAGGCGGAGATGGACAAGACGCCGGAAGACGATGCGACGACCTGTCATGGCGTGAGCGTGGCGGAGATCCCCGCCCCCACGTCCATGAATGAAGCCGACCGCGCCGCCGTCATCCGCGCCTATGATCTGGCGGGCTATCGCGACAGCGGCCAGCTCGACGATCTGGCCGCCTTCGCCTCCGAACTGTGCGGCACCCCGATCGCGCTGGTCAGCGTGGTCGAGGAGGAAACCCAGCAATTCCTGGCGACGGTCGGCATCGACGCCGATCAGACGCCGCGCGATACGTCGTTCTGCGCGCATGTGATGGTCGGGCGCGCCGAGACGATGGTCGTCCCGGATGCGCGCAGTGATGTGCGCTTTGCCGATTATTCGCTGGTGAAGGGGCCGCCGCATATCCGCTTCTATGCGGGGGCCAGGCTGCTTTCGCGCGAGGGCATCCCGCTGGGCGCGATCTGCGTCATCTCGCCGGAACCCCGGCCCGAAGGGCTGACCCCGTTCCAGCGGCGCGGGCTGGAAGTGCTCGCCACCGCCGTCATGGGACGCTTGCAGGACCGCCGCGCCCGGCGCGAGCATGAGCAGGCGGTCGAGGCCTCCGAGGCGCGCGTCGCCGACAGCGAGCAGCGCTTTCGCACCCTGGCCGACACCATGCCGCAAATGGTCTGGTCGACGCAGCCCGATGGCTTTCACGACTATTACAATGCCCGCTGGTACGAGTTTACGGGGATGCCCGACGGCTCGACAGATGGCGAGGCCTGGAACGGCATGTTCCATGCCGAGGACCAGGAGCGTGCCTGGTCCCGGTGGCGGCACAGCCTGGCGACCGGCGAGCCCTATCAGATCGAATATCGGCTGCGGCACAGCGACGGCACCTATCGCTGGGTGCTGGGCCGCGCGCTGCCGATCCGCGATGCCGAGGGGAACATCACCCGCTGGTTCGGGACCTGCACCGACATTCACGAGCAGAAGCTGGCGCTGGAAGAACGCGAGATCGTCAGCCAGGAACTCAGCCACCGGATCAAGAACATCTTCGCGGTGATCTCCGGCCTGATCGCCTTTGCCGCGCGCAGCCATCCGGGCTTTGTCGGGATCGCCAGCGACCTGCGCGACCGGATCACCGCACTGGGCCGCGCGCATGACTTCGTCCGCCCGCACAGCCCCCAGTCCCAGCCCAAGGCGCGGCAGGATTCCTTGCACGGGCTGCTCGGCGACCTGTTCGAGCCCTATCGCGGCGACGAAGACGTCTCGCGCATCCAGGTCACCGGCGACGATGTGTCGGTCGACGACCGTTCGGCGACGCCGCTGGCGCTGCTGTTCCATGAACTGGCGACCAATGCCGCCAAATATGGCGCGCTGTCGATCCCGACCGGCCATGTCGAACTGGCCGTCCACCGCGACGATGGCGAGATGGTGACGCTCTGCTGGCAGGAGATGGGCGGGCCGAAGCTGGATGCGACGCCGGATCACAGCGGCTTCGGTTCGCAGTTGGTCGAGCTGTCGGCGGTCCGCCAATTGGGCGGCAACGTCCGCCGCGACTGGCAGCCGGACGGACTGGTCGTGACGATCGAGGTGCCGCTGGCGGCGTTCAGCCGTCCGCCGGGCACGGGACCCTGCCGGTAACGAGGGATCACTGGCGCGAGTGGCGCCAGTCTGTTGCCTACATGGCGATGCCCAGGGGGATGACGTCTTCCGGTGCGGCCTGCCCGGCCCCCGTCGCCAACGCGGCGGCGGCAAGGATGGCGCGTTCGCTGAACGGCTTACGGATATAGCCCAGCGCCTCGATCCCATTGCCGATCTGCGAAGGATTGGCGGTGACGAACACGATCTTCACGCCATAATCCTCGGCGATACGGCGCGCGATCTCAGGCCCCGTCGCGCCGTCACGCAGGTTGACGTCGACAAAGGCGAAGGCACAGCCCGGTGCACATTCTATCGCGGAGCGGCTATCTGCCGCGATTCCGGCCACATTATAGCCGGCGTCGGTCAGGATGCGCTCCAGATCGAGGGCCACGAAAATTTCGTCTTCCACGATCAGGGCGGTTTGGCTCATGTCAATTTCCCGTCACTTTCGGGGTCAACACTCTTGATCCAGATAAAGTTCCGCTATTGTTGTCATTTCACCGACGCAACAAAAATACTGCGTGTTCGGCCCGGAAATTGGCCGCCGCCGCGCTGGTCGGGCGACCGCGCGACAGGAACCAGCTGCCCTCGACGGTGATCCGCCGCTGACGGACAAAGGCGCGGAAATCGTCGATCGTCACATGGTGGATATTGGGCGTGTCATACCATTGTTCGGGCAGCAGCGGCGTCACCGGCATGCGTCCGCCCCACAGCAGCGACATCCGCACCCGCCAATGCGCAAAATTGGGGAAGGAGACGAAGGCGCGCTGGCCGATCCGCAGCAGATGGTCGAGCACCTGGTCGGGGGCGCGCGCGGTCTGCAGGGTCTGGCTGAGGATCGCATAGTCGAACCCCTTGTCGGGATAGCCCACCAGGTCGACATCGGCATCGCCCTGCACCACCGCCAGTCCGCGCGCCACCGCCGAGGCGACATTGGCCGGATCGATCTCCAGCCCACGCGCGTCCACCCCCGCCTCGTCGCGCAACGCCGCCATCAGCTGTCCGTCGCCGCAACCGATATCCAGCACGCGGGCGCCGCGCGCGACGTGGCGCGCGATGATCGCCAGATCGGGACGCAGCACCTCGCTCATGACTCGGCCCGCAGGAAGCCGTCGATAACCCGGTTCATCTCGGGCGCCTCGAGCAGGAAGGCGTCGTGGCCGTACGGGCTGGACAGCTCGACGAAGCTGGCCGCCGCACCTGCCGCGTTCAGCGCCTGCACCACGCTGCGCGACTCGGAGGTGGGATAGAGCCAGTCGGTGTCGAAGCTGACGATGCAGAAGCGCGTGGCCGTGCCCCGGAAGGCATTGGCGAGCAGCCCGCCATGCTCCTCGGCCAGATCGAAATAATCGAGCGCGCGGGTGATGTAGAGATAGGAGTTGGCGTCGAAGCGGTCGACGAAGCTCAACCCCTGATGCCGCAAATAGCTCTCGACCTGGAAATCCGCGTCGAAGCCGAAGCTCTTCGCGCCGTCCGGCCGGTCGGGCCGCGCCTGGAGCCGCCGCCCGAACTTCTCGGTCAGCCCCGCTTCGGACAGATAGGTGATGTGCGCCGCCATCCGCGCGACGGCCAGGCCCGCCGCGGGGGGATCGTTCGACTCGTAATAGGCGCCGCTGCGCCATTTCGGGTCGGCCATGATCGCCTGCCGCCCGACCTCGTGGAATGCGATGTTCTGCGCCGAGTGCCGCGCGGTCGAGGCGACCATGACGCAGGCGCGCACGCGTTCGGGGAAGGTCGCGGCCCAGTTGATCGCCTGCATGCCGCCCATCGATCCGCCGACCACCGCCTTCAGCTGCCCCACGCCCAGATGGTCGAGCAGCATGGCTTGCGCGCGCACCATGTCGCGGATGGTGATGACGGGGAACCGCATCGCCCAGGGCTCGGCGGTCGAGGGGTCGATGGTCGCCGGGCCGGACGATCCCATGCAGCTGCCGATGACGTTCGAGCAGATGATGAAGTGTCGCGCCGGGTCGATCGGCTTGCCTTCCCCCACCAGCCGCGTCCACCAGCCGGGCTTGCCGGTGCGCGGATGGGGCGAGGCGACATGCTGGTCGCCGGTCAGCGCGTGGCAGATCAGGATGGCGTTGGAGCCATCGGCATTCAGCGTGCCATAGGTCTCATACCCGATCTCGACCGGGGACAGCAGTCCGCCACCGTCGAGCCGAAGCGGCCCAGGCAGCACGACATGCCGCGACAGACCGAAACGCTGGTCGTCGCCAAGGGGTTGCCCAAGGGATTGCGTAGAAACGGAAGCGGCCATGGAGCGATATCCGCTAGGCCGCGATGCTTGGCAACGCAAGTACATGGCCGCTATGGCGTTCGCCATGACCGAGCTCAAAGCCCCCGAACCGATCTCCTGGGTCCAGGCCATCGCGCCTTACGTCCCCGGCCGCGCGACGACCGCTGACGGGCGCAAGGTCATCAAGCTTTCGGCCAATGAGAATCCGCTGGGCACCAGCGAAAAGGCGCGCGCCGCCTTCGCCGCCGCCGCCGCCCAATTGGAGCGTTACCCCGATCCGGGCGCGACCGCGCTGCGCGAAGCCATCGGCGTGGTGCATGGGCTGGACCCGGCACGGATCATCTACGGCACCGGCTCGGACGAAATTCTCCACCTTGCGGCGGGCGCGTTCGCGGGGCCGGGGGACGAGATCATCCATGTCCGCTACGGCTTTGCAGTCTATGAGATTGCGACCCGCCGCGTCGGTGCAGAGCCGGTGGTGGTCGCCGACCATGATTACGCTACCGATGTCGATGCGATCCTGGGCGCCGTGACGGACAAGACCAAGGTCGTCTTCGTCGCCAACCCCAATAACCCGACCGGCACCTATGCGGGCGCGGGCGAGATCGCGCGGCTGCACGCCGGCTTGCCGCGCCATGTCCTGCTGGTCCTCGACCAGGCCTATGCCGAATATCTGGAGCCGGGCGAGGATGACGGCGGTCTCGCACTGGCCGAACGGGCGGGCAACGTGCTGGTCTCGCGCACCTTCTCCAAGATTCACGGCCTGGCCGCCGAGCGGATCGGCTGGGGCTATGCCGCAGGCCCCATCATCGACGCACTGCACCGTATCCGCGCGCCGTTCAACGTGACCATCGCCGGACAGAACGCCGCGATCGAGGCGATCCGCGACCGCAACTTCGTCGAGGCGTCGCGCGCGCACAATGCCCAGTGGCTCGGCTGGTTCGAGGAGCAGATCGCGAGCCTCGGCAATGCGGGCCTGCGCTGCGTACCGTCCAAGGCGAACTTCTCGCTGGTGCTGTTCGAGGGCGCACTGACCGCCGAGCGTGCCTATCACGGGCTGATGGACGCCGGCTATATCGTCCGCTGGCTGCCCAGCCAGGGGCTGGGCCATGGCCTGCGCATCACCATCGGCACCGAGGACGAGGTGAAGGGCGTCGTCGCCGCGCTTCGCCAGATGGTCGAGTCGGAGGCGAAGGGGGCCTGATGCTGCCCTTCGCGCGGATCACCATCATCGGGCTTGGCCTGATCGGCTCCTCGGTCGCGCGGGCGACGCGGAAAGCGATGCCGACCGCGCGGATCACCGCCTATGACGCCGATCCGGCGGTGCGCGAGACGGTGCGTGCGCTCGATCTGGCCGATGACGTGGCGGACACGGCGGGGGCGAGCGTGATCGACGCCGATCTCGTTATCCTGTGCGTGCCGGTCGGCGCGATGGGCGCGGTCGCGGCCGAGTTCGCCGACGACCTGCCCGCCGAAGCGATCGTGTCCGACGTCGGCAGCTGCAAGGGTTCGGTCCTGGCCGCGCTGACCGAGGCGTTGCCCGGCGCGACGATCATCCCCGCCCATCCGGTCGCGGGCACCGAGCGTAGTGGGCCGGAGGCGGGCTTCGCCACTTTGTTCCAGAAGCGCTGGTGCATCGTCACCCCGCCCGAAGGTGCGGATGAACTCGCCGTCCAGCGGGTCGCGGAATTCTGGCGGCGGCTGGGCGCCGATGTCGAGACGATGGCCCCCGACCATCACGACCGGGTGCTGGCCGTCACCAGCCATTTGCCGCACCTGATCGCCTATACCATCGTCGGCACCGCCAGCGATCTGGAGGAAGTGACCCAGTCCGAGGTCATCAAATATTCGGCGGGCGGCTTCCGCGACTTCACCCGCATCGCCGCGTCCGACCCGACCATGTGGCGCGACGTGTTCCTGACCAATCGCGAGGCGGTGCTGGAGATGCTTCAGCGCTTTTCCGAGGATTTGAGCCAGCTGCAACGCGCGATCCGCTGGGGCAAGGGCGACGAACTGTTCGACCTGTTCAGTCGCACCCGCACCATCCGCCGCTCGATCATCGACCAGGGCCAGGACGACGCGCGCGAGGATTTCGGACGGAATCACGAAGGGTAACCCATTCCTCCCCAAGCTGTGCTTGGGGAGGGGGACCGCCCGGCGCAGCCGGGTGGTGGAGGGGCATGACCACAAGCGGTGACACCCCTCCGTCAGTCCTGCGGACTGCCACCTCCCCTTACAGGGGCGGAAATTTCTCCAGCGCATTCATCGCCGCATGAACCCTTGCCTCCGCTTCCTCGCGCGGCAGGCCGGGCGGGATCACCTCGCCGAAGCGTAGCGTCACCACTCCCGGCCGCTTCAGGCCCTTTCGCGGCCACACGATCCCCGAATCGGTCGCCACCGGCACCACCGGCAGGCCCAGCATCCGGTAGAGCCCGGCAAAACCGGGCTTCAGCGGCGGCGTCTCGCCGGGCTTTACCCGTGTGCCTTCGGGGAAGATCATGATCGCCCGCCCCTGGTCGACCGCCACCTTCGCATCGCGCATCATGCCGCGCATTGCCTTGGCCGAGGCCGAGCGATCCACGACGATCGCGCCGTACTTGCGGACCGTCCATCCCCAGACCGGGATATTGGCCAGCTCACGCTTCAACACCATGGCCGGGCCGTTCAGCAGGCGTTGCAGTTCCATCGTCTCGAACATCGCCTGATGCTTGGCGGGGTAGAGCGCCGGGGTGGTCGGCCGCGTGCCCTCCACCTTCACGCGGATACCCAGGATCCAGCGGGTGCAGAGCCGGTGAAATGTCGTCCAGCCCGTCGCCCAATGGACCACCGCATGACGCCCCCCCACCGCCACCAGCGGCGACAGCAGCGCCATCATCGCCGATATCGGATAGAAGATCGCGACAAACACGATGTTGCGAAGAAGAATCACGCGCCAATCCCCGTCCAAAGCGCGACCCTGCGCAGGATCAGCTTGTTATATTCATTGACCAAGGTGCCGATGCGCGGTTCGGACGGCACGCCGTCGCCCAGCACCAGCACCTCTTTACCGAGCGCGGCGGTCAGCTCCATCCTCGCGCGCGGCAGATGCCAGTCGGAGGTGACGAGCCGCACCGTGCGATAGCCATGCTGGCGCACCCAGTTCGCCGTTTCCTCGGCATTGGAGCGGGTGTCGACCGCCTCGCCGCCCAGATCGATGCAGCAGGAAAACAGCGAAGGGGATGTGCGATAGGTGCGCGCCAGATCGATCGGCCGCACGCCGGGTGCGACGCCCGTGACCAGCATCCGCTTCGCCTGATGCGCCTTCAGAAGGGCGATGCCCCGGTCGATCCGCCCCGGCCCGCCGGTCGGCACCACGATAGCATCGGTGGTGTTGTGCTCCAGCGGATGCGGCAGGGTCAGCATGAAGGCCGCGAACCCCAGGCACCAGGCGAGCGCCGCCAGACCGATCAGCCGCAGCATCAGAGCATCCGCCGCATCTGGCGCAGCACCGCCAATCGCGCCGCGCCCACCGCCAGCACGACGAAAGCGAAGGGCAAGGCGATCAGCATCGCCATATCCCCCAGCCCCAGCCGCATGCCGCCCAGCAATTCCGAATCGAGCGCGCCCACCTGTCCCGCGATCAGCAGGATTGCAGCCCCGGCCAGGATTCCACCCGCCACCGCCCCGATCCCCGCGTCGAGCGCGATCCGCCGCTGGAACAGCCGCGCGACCTGCCGGTCGGTGGCCCCCAGCATATGAATGACCTCGATCGTGCCGCGATGCGCCTCCAGCCCGGCGCGCGCCGCCAGCATGACGACCGCCATGGTCGCGACCAGCATCAGCAGGATGATCGCCCCCGCCAGCCACGCCGCGGTGTCGAGCAGCCGCCCGACCGGCCCGAGCCAGGTGGCGTGGGCATCGACCCGCGCCGCCGGGCTCGCCCGCATTACCGCCTTGCGGACGCGGGCGATGGCGGCGCTGCCGTCGCTGGTCAGGTCGACATCGATCAGCGCCGGGACCGGCAGTCCCGCCGCCTCCGCATCGGTGCCCAGCCAGGGTTGCAACATCCGCGCGAGATCGGCCTGCGCCACCGGCGTCGCCAGCGCGACGTCCGGCTGGGCACGCAGCACCCCCAGCACCTGCGCGGCGGCGGCGTCACGGCGCTGCGCCTCGCCCTCGACGATCTGGACGGTCAGTCGCCCCGCCATCTGCCGGTCGAGCGCGCCCGCCGCGCGCGCGGTCGCCAGCCCCGCCGCCCCGGCCAGCAGGGTCAGGAACAGCATGATCGCGATCACCCAGCTCATGACATGCGCGCCGCCGCCATCGTCCAGCGCGCGCGCCTCGGCCCCCGTCGCGCGGGTCTTGCCCCCGCGCTTCACAACCCGCTCCGTACGATGGTGGAGGGCTTGGCGTCGGGACGCGCCGGTATCGGGGGTGGTGACGCTGGGGCGGGCGAGGCGACAGGCGGATGCGGATCGGGATCGACCAGCCGCCCGCGCTCCAGATGCAGATGATGCGCCCCCGGTACCCGCTCGATCAGATGCCAGTCATGCGTCGCCATGACGACGGTGGTGCCCAGCCGGTGGAGCGAATGGAACAGATGCAACAGCCGCTCGGCCATGGCGGGATCGACATTGCCCGTCGGCTCGTCGGCGACCAGCAGTTCGGGCCGCGCGATCACCGCGCGCGCGATCGCCACCCGCTGCTGCTCACCGCCCGACAGGGTGGCGGGGCGCGCGGCCGCGCGTTCGGACAGGCCGATCCAGTTCAGCATCTCGCGCACCGCCCGCGCGACGTCCGATTCGGCCATGCCCGCGACGCGTAAGGGGAGCGCGATATTGTCCGCCGCCGACAGATGCGGGATCAGCCGGAAATCCTGGAACACCACCCCGATCCGCCGCCGGAATCCGGGCAGGCGGTCGCGCGGCAGGATCACCGCATCCTCGCCGAACAGCCGGATGATGCCCCGGCTGGGCCGCTGCGAAAGATAGAGCAGCCGCAGCAGCGAGGTCTTGCCCGCCCCGCTGGCCCCGGTCAGGAAATGGAATTGGCCCGAACGCAGCGTGAAGCTGACGTCGCACAGGGTCTCTTCCCCGACGCCGTAGCGCAGGCCGACATTCTCGAACTGGACGATGTTCGCCATGCCTTCATGGCCTTGGCATGGGCGGGCGCGCGCTTCAAGTTCCGCGCTTCAATGCTTGCCACGCCTAGGGGCGGCGTGCTTACTGGATTATCGAAGGGGGCCTGACTGATGAGGGATGGCCCTGACCGTCCGTCGATCCGTCCTGTCCTGAAGTGCCCCATCGCATGATCCTCGAATGCCCTGAGTGCCGCACCCGCTATCTGGTGCCCGACAGTGCGATCGGGCTGGAGGGGCGAACCGTGCGCTGCGCCAATTGCCGGCACAGCTGGTTCCAGTCGCCGCCCGAGCCGGAGGCCGAGGCAGAGCGGCCGCTACCCCCGATCGCGCCCCCGGCCGCGACGCCCGTCGAGGACGTGGAACCGCGTGAGGCCTTTGCCGAACCGCCGCCTCCCCCGCCGCCGGTCATGGCACCCCCGCCCGCCCCGCCGATCCTGACCCAGGAGGATTCGGGCTTCGACGCCTTTGCCCATCGCCCGCCCTTCCGCGCGCGGCGCAACCCGGTGCGGCGCTGGACCATCGGTGCGGTGCTGGCGGGGTTGCTGATGCTGGTCGCGACCGCCGCGATCCTGTGGACCGGGATGCCGGGCATTGGCGGCTGGTTCGGCGTCGGCAGCACCGAATCGGCGCTGGAGCTGCGGTCCAACCCGATCGAGCGGCGCGAGCTCGAGAATGGTTCGGAACTATTTGCCATTTCGGGACAGATCATCAACCCGTCCTCGACCGCGCAGCGCGTGCCCGACCTGCGCGCCGAGTTGAAGGATGCGCAGGGCCGCGTCGTCTTCTCCTGGGCGATCGCGCCGCAGCAGCGGACCCTGGGGCCGGGCGCGTCGATGGACTTCAATTCGGCCAAGCTGGACGTGCCGCCGAGTTCCAAGCGGCTGGACCTGAGCTTTGCGGGTGAGGGTAGCGGGGCGAATTGAGGCGTCGAAGCCTGAGCTACCCCCGCAACCGCCGCGCAATGGCGCAGAACCGCGTTCCGTGCAGGGCCGCCGCCACCAGCATCCCTATCCCCGATGCCCAGGCCAGCGCAGGCGCACCCCAACCGCTCGCGACCAGCCACCAGCCGACCCCGCCGGTGACGATGAAATAGGCGATGATGCTGTTGATCCCCGCCGCCACCTGATCGCCCAGCGAGCGCAGCGCATAGACCAGCACGACCTGCACCCCGTCGAACAGGATGAAGGGCGCCCAGATCATCAGCATCACCATCGCCGCCGCATGCGCCTCGGGCAGGGCGGGGAAGGCGCCGACGATCGCAGCGGGCATCGTCCATAAGATCAGGCTGCACGCGCCCATGGCCAGCGCGGCGATCCCGACCGCCAGCAGGGTGCGCGACACCGCCGCCGGGGCCGCGCCCTCGCCCACCGCATTGCCCGCGCGCACCCCGGCCGCCGATCCCAGGCCGATCGCCAGCGCGAAGGTGACGTTGTGGACCGAGAAGACGATCTGGAAACCATGCGCGGTCGCATCGCCCAGCCGGGTCGACAGCGCGATCAGGATTGCGAACCCGGCCAGTTCCAGGCCCGAGGCGATGGCGGGCACCATCCCGAATCGCGCCAGCCCGACCGCGCCCGCCAGCGTCGGCGCCCAGGCGGCCCGGTCCAGCCGCCGCACGCCGCGCTGCTCGCCGCGCGGCAGCCGCATCGCACTGGCCACCATCGCCACCGCCCCCAGGGCCGAGGCGATGACCGTCGCCAGCGCCGCGCCGACCGCCCCCAGCGCAGGCAGTCCCCATTCGCCGCCCGCCAGTGCCCAGGCGAGAACGGCATTGATCGGCAGGATCGACAGATTGACCATCGTCACCCGGCGCGGGCGGCTGATCCCCTCCAGAAAGAAGCTGGCGGCGATCATGACCATCTGGAACGGATAGCCCAGCGCCATGACGGCCACGACGCGCGCGCCCGGCTCGATCAACGCGGGTGCGACCCCGATCCCCGCCAGCAGCCGCGCCCCGCCCAGTCCCAGGATCAGCATCGCCGCCACGCCCAGGATCAGCCCCAGCACCAGGCCGTCGCGCAGCGCCCGGCCCGTTTCGGGCAGGTCGCCCGCTCCGTCGGCCCGCGATGCGCGGACCAGCACCCCCGACAGCCAGGCCAGGCCGGTGACGATCGCGACATAGGTCAGCGACCGGCTGGCCGAGAGCGCGGCGACCTCATGCTCGCCCACCCGTCCGACCACGATCACATCGGTGACGTGCAGGATCGTCCAGTTGAGGCTGGTCAGCATCACCGGCCAGGCAAGACCCAGAAGACGGCGCGCTTCGGCTCGATCGGGACGAAGGGAAAGCGTCATACCCGGTCCCTAAAGCCTGAAAGCGACAGAAAGAAGCATCGGCGCGGGTCGACAAATGCACGTTACCGAAGAAACGCCCGACGAAAGGCATTGCGCTGTCCGTATCGCTTTGCTAGGGGCACCGGCCTACCAGCCCTCCGGCTTGCCGGTGGTGACTATCGAGTGCGGTCGTGGCGGAATTGGTAGACGCGCAACGTTGAGGTCGTTGTGGCCGAAAGGCCGTGGAAGTTCGAGTCTTCTCGACCGCACCAGATTTTCCGAAAATCTTCGAGAACCAGCTCGGAGCGATGTGGTCGCCCGGTTTGCCTGGGCCGTTGCCATGCCGGATCGACCTTCATCTATTCCTCCCCTGCAAGGGCAGGCCGTAGGCCTGACGAAGGGGTGTCCCGGCTCGAGAGGTTGGGCCTCGTCCACGACTGGCGCACCCCTCCACCATCCTTCGGATGTATGCGAGCGAGATAGTGCCCTCAGGACCCTCCCTTCCGAGGGAGGAAAGAAAAGGGGCGCAGCCTGAATGTCGATCGGGCTCAAGCATTTACCTGGCAAAGACAAAGTTTGCGTAACCCTCTCCCCTCAAAGAGGTGAGGGAAGAAGAGGCAGAACGGGATAGCGATGGGGCTTATCGCAGCCCGACGATCGCCGCGAGTGTATCCATCGACAACGGCGAGACGAATCGGAAGCCGAAACGGCCATCCTGCACCCAGCAGACGGTGCCGGAAATCACGGTGCCCAGCGGCTTCACGACGATATGCCCCGCCAGCCCCGTCTGCACCGGCCCTTCGGCCTGGAGCTTCGCGCCGCCTGCCGAAATGTCGAGCATCGCGGTCGTGAACTTGTGGGTGCCCAGCCGGACATCGGCGGTCAGTGCGACGGGGAAGCGCGGCGGACGCGGAACCGTGTCGTCTTCATTCTCGTGCGAGAAGATCTGCTCATAGGGTTGCGGCGAATCGAACTGAATGCCCGCCTTGCGCCCGTTTACCCAACGCACGGTCCCGGACACGGGCGACAGGCCGCGCACCTCGATCGTGATCGAATCACCCACATTGGGCACATCGACGAATCGCGCCATCAGGCCGGAGGCGGAGATATTGTGGACCAGGCAGACGCCCGGCACATCGGCGCAGACCTTGCCCAGAAGAAGGACGGCCGAATGCCGCTTGCCCGTACGGCGTTCCGCCGACGCGCCCTGCTGCTGTTCGACCTGTTCCATCCCTGCCCTTTCCACCGATCTCACCCCGAATTCGGCTTGCTTCTTCTCTATTAGCCGATCCCGTATAAAAGACTAACACGTTTGACCCGATATCTTTGCAGGAAGATCTTCGACATTCCGCCGGTTCAGGCGAGCGCAAGACGCGATGCGGCATCGGCCGCTTGTGGTCATGTCCAAAGCCCTGTAATTCGCAAGCCGTCCCATGCCTCGCGCGTCGTCTTCCCGGTCCACCCGGCCCCGCTCCTCCAAGCCCCGCTCTCCCTGGCGGCGCCGGATCGTCGTAACCCTGCAGGTCCTGATCGGGCTCGCCGTCCTGGCGGTCGGTGCGCTGGTCATCGCGGTCTTCGTCGCCAAGTCGCAGCTGCCGAGCTTCGAGGAGCTGAAATCCTCGCCCAACGGCCAGATGATCCGGATCCATGCCGCCGACGGCACGGTGATCGTCTCGCTCGGGCCGAGCTATGGCGAGTGGCTGTCCTATGACCAGATTCCGATCGTCATGCGCGACGCGACCATCGCGGTCGAGGATCGCCGATTCCGCCAGCATCCCGGCGTCGACCCCATCGGCATCGCCCGCTCGGTCGAGGTCCGGCTGGAAAAGGGTCGCTGGAAACAGGGCGGCTCGACCATCACCCAGCAGATCACGCGTACCATCTTCCTGAACAACCAGAAGAAGTTCGGCCGCAAGTTCCGCGAGGCGATCCTGGCGCTGGCGATGGAGCTGAAATTCTCCAAGAACCAGATCCTCGAACTCTATCTGAACAAGGTCTATTATGGCGGCGGGGCGTACGGCATCGATGCGGCCGCCCGCAAATTCTTCGGCCACGGTGCCGAGCGCCTGAGCCTGTCCGAGGCCGCGGTGATCGCGGGTCTGGTCAAGGCGCCGTCCAACTATTCGCCGACCGCCGATGCCGAGGCCGCTGTGGGCCGCGCAGGCGTGGTCATCCAACAGATGGAGCGCAACGGCTTCATCACTCCGGCACAGGCCGCCAATGCCGATCCGCAGGCGCTGAAGCTGGCGCCCGAGCCGAGGCAGAATTCGGTCCGTTACTTCACCGACTGGGCGCTGCCCCAGCTCGACACGCTGATCGACGAGCAGAGCGCGCCGCTCGACGTGTGGACGACGCTCGACCTCAACATGCAGCGCGCCGCCGATGCCGCGGTTCGCCAGGATGCCCCGCCCGGAACACAGGGCGCGCTGGTCAGCCTGGACCGCGACGGCGGCGTGCGCGCGATGGTCGGCGGGCTCGATTACGTGTCCACCAACTATAATCGCGCGACGACGGCGGTCCGCCAGCCGGGTTCGGCGTTCAAGCTGTTCGTCTATCTCGCCGCATTGGAGGCCGGTCACAAGCCCGAGGACAAGGTGGTCGACGAGCCCGTCACCATCGACGGCTGGTCCCCCCGCAACGATTCGCGCCGCAATTCGGGCAGCGTCTCGCTTCGCACCGCCTTTGCCTATTCGCTGAACACCGTGGCGGCGAAGCTGGGCCAGGAGGTGGGGTTCCAGACGGTCGCCGACATGGCGCGCCGCTTCGGCATCACCACGCCGGTCAACACCCACCCCTCGATGGTGCTCGGCACGTCCGAAGTGCGGGTGATCGACATGACCAGCGCCTTTGCCAGTATCGCTAACAAGGGCGTGAAGGTGACGCCCTATGGCATCACCAAGGTCGTGGCGAACGGCCAGACGATCTATACGCATGAGGTGGATCGTAGCCATGTGCTGGTCGCGCCCTATGTCGCCGCCGAGATGACCGACCTGCTCCAGACCGCGGTCAACACCGGCACCGGCCGCGCCGCCCAGATCGGACGGCCGGTCGCGGGCAAGACGGGCACGACCACCAGCTCGAAGGACGGCTGGTTCCTGGGCTTCTCCAGCGGGATCACCACCGGCGTGTGGATGGGCCGCGACAATGGCAAGCCGGTCGCCGGGCTGCACGGCGGCACCGCGCCCGCCAAGGCCTTTGCCGATTATATGCGCGTCGCGGTCGCCAACCGCCCGATCGAGCAGTTCGACACCCAGGTCACGCTGCCCGAATGGCAGCTGGAGCCGGACGAGGAGAGCTATTTCGGCCAGCCCGACAATGGCGTCTCGGCGGTCGACGCCGATGGCAATCCGCTGCCCCTGCCCAGCGCAGGCGCGGCGGAGGACGGCAGCGAGGCGGTCGAGATCCCGACCCACCGCGAACCGGGCGCTCCGGTTCCGATCCAGCAGCCGCAGCCGGGAGCGCCGGATCCTCAGCAGCCGCAGCCGCCTCAGGCTCCGGCCCAGCCGCAGCGGCTGGACCAGGCCTGGATCGACCGGGTGACGGGTCGCGGGGCGGGCGGCGCGGCGGCGCGCGATCCGCGCACCCCCGCCAACGGCCCGCGCGGCTCAATCCGCGAGCGTCAGGACGACCGACCGAACCAGTGAAGCCCCGCGCCATGCTGCCGCAACCAGGCGGTGGCAGGCGCCGGGTCCTCGCCCAGCAATTCGGCGACGAGCGCGTGGAAGGCGGGGGCGTGGTTCATATGGACACGGTGCGCCACCTCATGCGCCACCGTCGCGCGGCGGACATAGCCGGGCGCCAGGATCAATCGCCAGCTATAGCGGATCGCACCGGTCGAGGCGCAGCTGCCCCAGCGCGCCTTGGGATCGGCGACGCTGACCTTGGACACGGTAACGCCCGCCAGACGCGCGACCTCCGCCGTCTCGCGCGCCAGCGTCTCCAGCGCCTGTCGCTTCAGCCAGGCCTCGACCCGGCGGCCCAGCGTCTCGACCGGGCCGGAGGCGAGCAGCCGGTCGCCGTCGCGCTGGATGACGCGGGCGCGGCCCTCTTCCCATTCCAGCGTCAGCACCGTGTCGCCGAACGGGATCGCCCCGCCCGGCACGAAGGGCTGCGGATGCGGCAGGCGAGCCCGCTGCGCGGCGATCCAGTCCTTCTTGTCCTCGGCCCAGGCGAGCGCCTTTTTCAGCCCCGCCCGCTTGGGCACGACCAGCCGGGCGGTGCCGGTGGCGGGATCGACGCTGAGGCGGATGGTCTTGGCAGTCGGATGACGGACGACTTCGTCGATCACAATTCCCGGTCCACGATATGGTTTTCGAAATCGCCCGCGTCATCCTCGCTGATCGTCCAGCCGCGCACCGACTGTCCGGCGCGGTGCACCGCCTCGCGGTCGCCGCAGATCAGATAATGCCAGTCGGGCAGCGGCTCGTTCGCGGCACGCAGGCGATAGGCGCAGGTGGTGGGCAGCCAGTCGATCGACCGGACATTGCCCATGGTCAGCCGCACGCATTCGGACACATAGGCGCGGCGGTGACGATAATTGGAGCATTGGCCGCTGCGCCGGTCGAGCAGGCGGCAGGCGACGTTGGTCGGCACCAGCTCGCCCGTCTCCTCATCCTCCAGCTTGTGGATGCAGCATTTGCCGCAGCCGTCGCACAACGCCTCCCACTGCGCGCGGTCGAGGCTTTCGATCGGCTTTTCCCAGAACCGTTCCATCAGCACCGCTCCACGAAGTAGGTAACATCGCAAGTGTCCTTGTCGCGGGCGGCGCGGGCGAGGGTGCTGTAGAACGATACCTCCGCCATCTTCACTGCGGCGAGCAAAGCCC
>NZ_JACHNX010000015.1 GCF_014199595.1 Sphingomonas yabuuchiae
TTGGGGAAGAACGGCCGCAGCCGCTCCATCTGATCGTCCGTCAGCCAAAAAAGGTCGCTCATCACCAGTCTCCTCGTGGAGCCTGAATCAGATCGTGACGCTCACATCAATGGGTCCTGACCCTAGCGTGCGAATCCACGCGCACCTGCAATGCGGTTTGGGGGAGGTGTGGACTGCTACGTAAATATGCTACGTAGGGCACCGACTCGATCATCAAAAAAGGGCAGAAAACTGCGCTTTTTTGGATATGGTCGGGGAGACAGGATTCGAACCTGCGACATCCTGCTCCCAAAGCAGGCGCGCTACCAGACTGCGCCACTCCCCGACAGGGGTTGGCCCTTAGGGGAAGCGGGGGTGGCGGTGCAAGGGGTATTTCTGGGCCTGTTGCGGGCGAGGGTTACAGGTTGGCCTGTTCCTCCTTGGGCAGGTCGGCATCGGGCGGATAATAAAGGCCTGCGCATTCCTCGCGCAGGCAGCCGCCCTCGATCACGATGTCGTTGCGATAGGCATCGGCGATGAAGCCCAGCGTGTCGACATGCCGTGCCTCGAAATACATCGGGTGGACGTCATCGCGCCCTGCGCCATAGACGACCCGCCCGACCTTGGACCAGATCGACGCCATGGTGCACATGCCGCAGGGTTGTAGCGTCGAGTAGAGCGTCGCACCGCGCAGTTCCAGTTCGCCCTCCCCTTCGCAGGCGCGGCGGATCGCCATCATCTCGGCATGGGCGGTGGCGTCGGGCAGTTCCTCGGTCTGGTTGCGCTCGGCGGAAAGGACTCGCCCGTCCAGCACGATCACCGAGCCGAGCGGCGAGGTCGAGGGGTCGGAACCCTTCGACCGCGCCACCTCGATCGCCATGCGCATCCATTTTTCGTCGTCCTGGGTCATGGCGGGCTTAACGCCTCCACCCCGCTTTCGGGCTCAAGCGTTTGGAATTCGGCCTATCGCTGCCCCGCCTTCGTACCGTAATAAGTGCTCAGCACCCCGAAGGCCTCCTTGCGCTGCCCGGTTTCGGAGATCAGGCCCTTGCGGTTCCAGCCCTGCTGGAAATCGGGGTTCTGGCGGCGGGGCGAGCGGAAGTCCTTCAGGATCCAGGGCGACATGCCGCGCAAGGTCGGCACATGGTCGGCCATGCCCAACGTGGCGCGGTAGTAATCGGCTTGAAAGTCTTCGGAAAACTTCTGCTTGTTCGCCGGATCGTGGAAGCCCGCCCGCGCATCGGCACCGAATTCGGAGAAGATCAGCGGCTTGTCGGCGGGCACGCGCCATTCGCTGCGCGCCAGATCGGTCAGGCGATCCTGGGTGTACCAGCCATTATAGGTGTTGATCGCCATGACATCGAGCGCATCGGCCAGCGGATCGGCGAGCGTCATCACGGGATGATCGCCCCCCTCCCCCCGCTCGACCAGCAGCGCGGCGCTGACCAGCCGCGTGTCGTCCAGACGACGGACATCGCCGACCAGCGTGCGGAGGAAGACGTTGCGCGCGTCGGTCACGGGCGTCTCGTTGGCGACGCTCCAGATCGCGATCGAGGCGCGGTTGCGATCGCGCAGGATATTGTCGGCCAGCATCGTCCGCGCACGGTTCAGCGTGTCCGGGTTGGACCAGGCGACGCGCCAATAGACCGGCACCTCGCTCCAGACGATCAGGCCCAGTTCGTCGGCCAGCCGCACCGTCACGTCCGAATGCGGGTAATGGGCCAGCCGGACGAAATTGCCGTGCAGCCCGTCCTTGATCTCACTGAGCAGCGCGCGCGAAGCGGCCGGAGTCATGGCGCGGGTGGGATCGACGCCCAGTTCCTCCTCGTGCATCGAAATGCCGCGCAGGAAGATGGGCTTGCCGTTGAGCAGGATATCGGCTCCGCGCCGCTCGATGGTGCGGAAACCGATCCGGTCGCGCCACTGATCCTCGCCCGCCGTAACCGCCACGTCATAGAGCCGGGGCCGCTCGGGCGACCAGCGGACCAGCGCACGGGGAGCGGCCATGGTCGCGCGCCAGTCGCCATTGGCGTCGGTCGTGCCCGCGCGGTCCAGCCCCAGCTCGGCGATGCGCAGCCGCACCGGCCGGTTCGCCGCCTGCGGCCCGTCGAGATGCACGTCCACCGCCATGCGACCATCGCGGGTCAGGCGGACCCAGGCGTCGTCGACATAGGTGTCGGGTGTCTGGATCAGCCGGACCGGACGGGTGATGCCGCCATAATTCTCCCAGTCGGTGACGGGCGGCGGCACCGTCGCCTCGGTCGCCTGGCTGTCGACGCCGACCGTGACCTGGTTCAGGCCGTCGCGCATCAGCCCGGTGATGTCGAAGGCAAAGGGGGTGAAGCCGCCCTCATGCTTTCCGACCGGCTTGCCGTTCAGATAGACGATGGTGGCATAATTGGCCGCGCCGAAGCGGAGGAAATAGCGCCCCTTGCGGACGGCAGGTGCGGCGAAGGTCCGCTGATACCACATCAGCCCGTCATAATGGCGAAGCTCTGGCGCCTGGGTCAGCCAGGACGACGGCAGCGAGGTCAGCGGCGAATGGGGGAGATCGAACTCGTAGAGGACCCGGCTGTCCTTCGCCATTTCGGCGCGAACGTCGACATCCTTCCAGCGCTGCTGCCCACTATCGGGCATGCCGCCGTGGAAGCCCGAAATCCCCGAACGGAACGGATCGATCGAATAATGCCAGGGGCCGGACAGGTCGGTCCCGTCGCGCAGATCGGCCGACGCGAGAACGGGGCCGAGCCGGGGCGCGGCATCCTGTGCGAAGAGCGACGTACCCGTGGCCAGCATCATGCCCGCCACGGCATATTTCCAAATGGTCCTGCCCATCACGTCGCTCTCCCGTCATTCGGCCGATCCTGACCGCCGGCCTTCATCGTCAGTCTAGACCGCACCCCCGCTCATCGCCAGCCGGGGGCGGAGCGATATTCGAAGCTCATGCCGACCGCGCGGCCGGGCTGGAACCCCTTCCACACGGTCGAGGCGGGCGGGCCCGGACTGTACTGCGCCACCCGACCGACCGGCGCGCCCGGCCAGCGGCCCGTATCCGACTGCACCGTCAGGCCGTTGAGATAGGCGTCTCTGCCCGTCTCGCCCTTCACATAGCGGTCCAGAAAGGCGGTGATGAAATGAGTCTGGATGGGAAGCAGCCGGTCCTTGCGCCACACCGCATCCTCGAACCAGTCCATGTCCCAGAAGCGCTGCCGCATCGCGGGAGGCGCGGGGGTCAGCGCGATGCTGTGCCCGGCCTGGGCGAAGGTCAGCAGGTAGCGCGGCGCGGGCGCGGGTGCGTTGAACAGCGCACGCACCGCCTCATGCCCGACGACCCGGTCATGATCGCCGACGACGATCAGCGTCGGCACGGACACCGCGCCCACCCCCTGCCCCGTCCAGATCGGCACCGCGCCGAAGCGGGCGGCGGGGGCGAGCGCGACGATGGCCTTGAGGTTTTTCGCTCGCAGTTCGCTAGCCCGATCGGCGGCAAAGGGCGTGAGGATATCCCGGCTGAGCTTGCCCATAGCCGGGTTCAGCGGCGCGCCACCGACCGTCAGCACGCCGTAACCGCCCATCGAATAGCCGATCAGCGCGGTCCGTGTCGGATCGGCGGCGGCGAATATACCCTTATGCTGGTCGGCGCGGGCTTGCGCTTCGGCGGTGACGAAGGCGATGTCGAGCGGTCGCCGGGCGATCGGCCCGGCGCGGGCGGCATCGGTGCGGATGCCGATCGGCGGATCGCGAAAGGCCGGGGCAACCACGACATAGCCCTTGCTCGCCAGGTTTTCGCCCAGCCAGGACAGGACTTCGGGTGTGTTACCATAACCATGCGCCAGGATCACCAGCGGGAAACGACCCGCCGCGACCGGACGGTCGGGCGAGGCCAGTCCGGGCAGGTCGAAGGCCACGTCCCGGCCATCCTCGCCGGACAAGGCCGTCTTGTAGGTGATCCCCCGCCCCGCCGAGGCCGCCGGATACCAAATCAGCAGCGGCAGCTCGCGATCGACGATGGCGGGCCGGTCCCTGCCCTGAAGCGGATCGGCCTGCCCCGGCTGGACGAACCGGCTGCGCTGTACGCCGACCGGATAGCGTCCCAGCCGGGCAAGTTCGGGGGCATCGACCGGCGGCCGGGCCGGGGCATCGCCCTGCCCCGCCCCCGGCCGCTGCGCCGTGGCGGCGACGGCGAGCGCCGCCGCCGCCAGCCCCAGCCCCAGGCCGACCCGGCGCATCAGAAGTTCAAGCCGAGGCGCATGCCCGCATAGCGGCGGAAGTCACGCGGCAGCACCGCCTGGGTCGCGATATTGTTGCCGAAATTGCCCGCCGTGTTCACCAGCGACCCATAATATTGCTTGTCGAACAGGTTGTTGACGAAGGCGACCAGTTCCCAGCGGCGATCCTCCTCGCGCACGCCCAGACCGACATTGACGATGCTGAAGGCGGGCTGGAAGGTCTGCGGATCGCGTGCCTGGAAATACAGGCTGCTCTGATATTGCCAGTTCACCTGCGCCACACCGCGCGTCGTCGCGGTCAGGCGCGGCGAGTAATCGAGATTGGCGTTGAACTTCCACTTGGGCGCCTGGATCGCGGTGGTGTCGGTCAGGTTCTGGCTGGCGGGCGAGCCGGTGCAGCCCTGGGCCGCCGTCTGCAACGGGTAGCATTGCGCGCGGGCGAACTCGGTATATTTCGCGTCGAGATAGGTGACGGCGCCGCCGAGGTTGAAGCTGTCGCTGAACCGCATCGATCCTTCGAACTCGACGCCCTTGGTGTTGAGCTTGCCGACATTGGTCAGGCGATAGTTGGACGTGCCGTCGGCCAGCGTCTCGATCGTCTGGGCCTGAAGGTCGCGGTAATTGGTGTCGAACAGCGTGACGTTGGCGGTCAGGCGACGGTCGAGGAACTGGCTGCGGATGCCCAGTTCCTTGTCGCGCGACCGTTCGGGTCGGATCGGCCCGGCCAGCGCGCGGTTGCGGTTGAAGCCGGTCGTCAGGTCGTAGGTCTGGCCCTTATAGCCCGTGGCATAGGTCACGAAGCCGTTGATCGTCGGGCTGAAATCATAGCGCAGCGTGCCGCGATAGGTGCCCGCCGTGTCGCTGGCATGGCCCGCAAAGGCGGTGCCCGCCAGATTGTCGCGGAAGGTATAGCTGACCCGCTCGTTCTGAACGCGCCCGCCGCCGGTGAAGGTCAGGTCGGGCACGATCGTCCAGTCGACCTGTGCGAAGGCCGCGACCTGACGCGACTGCGAGGTGGCGTACCAATTGGCGAGCGAGAAATACGGCCCGCGCTGGAACGGGCGGTTGAACTTCACATTCGCGCCGTACAGCCCGACCGTATAGCGGAACGGCTTGTCGGCATCGGATTGCAGCCGGACCTCCTCGGTCACCTGCTCGGAATTGAAGACGCCGATCTGGGTGTTGTTGCCCAGATTGCCGGGTGCCGACGTGTCGTCATGGTCGAGATAGTCGTTCAGGTGGAAACGGTCATAGGAGCTGATCGTGACGAGGTTCAGCGATCCGATGCCGAACTCCCCACGGATATAGCCGCCGCCGCCCTCGTACCGGGTGCGCGAGTCGTAATTGTTGCTGATCGTCTGGTTGTCCGGCCCGACGACCACGCCGGGCAGCACGACCGACGGGGTCAGCCCGGCCGTGCCGCGCAGCCGGGCATTTGGCCCGAACGCCAGGAAGGGGCGGCCGACCGTGGTGTTGCCGTTGACGTAATTGCCCGAGATGACGAGCGCGGCCGTATCGGTCGGCTCCCAGCGCAGCTTGCCACGCAGGTTCAGCGTCTCGCGGCCATTGACCCGCTTGCCGTTGAACAGGTTGCGGATATTGCCGTCCCAATTGTTATAGGCGGCCGACATGACATAGCCGAGCTGCTCGTTGATCGGGCCGGACACGCTGAAATTGACGCCCTGCTCGCGATCGGTCGTCGCCACCGCATTGGCGCGGATACGCAGTTCCGAGGTCGGGTTGCGGGTGATCAGGTTGACCAGGCCGGCCGAGGCCGACTTGCCGTACAGCGTGCTCTGGGGGCCGCGCAGCACCTCGATCCGCTCGACATCGGGCAGGTCGGTGAAGGCGCGCGCCTGGAAGGCCAGCGGCACTTCGTCGACCAGCACCGCGACGCTCGACTCCACGCCGATGCCGAAGGCGAAGGTGCCGACGCCGCGCAGCGAGATGTTGGAATTCTGCGGCTGTTCGGCCGGGCGGACAACCAGCGAGGACGAGACTTTGCCGATATCGGTGAAGTTGCGGACACCCGCCGCCGCCAGTTGGGCCGGGGCGACGACCGACACGGCGAGCGGCACGCGCTGGACATTCTCGGCGCGCTTGTTGGCGGTGACGATGATGTCGCCTGCGCTGACCGGTTCGGGTGCGACGTTGGAGGTGGGGCCGCCGGGCTGTCCCTGCGCCTCCTGGGTCAGTTGCGCTTCGTCGGTTGGCGACGGTGCGGCCTGCTGGGCCGAAACCTGACTTGCCGCGGAAAGCGATACGATCATCGCCGTCAGGGCCACGGTGGAACGCAGCATCTTCATCCTTCCCTCCCATTGCCGCCGGTCTTGGCCGGTCTTGCCTTGTCAACCAAACATACCGAATGGCCTTACCAATGCAATGCTGTTGTTAGACCTGCGTTGGATTTGTCGGCACGGGAGCGCAAGCGATGGGAAGAATTGCAAACGTGTACGACATTTGCGCACCACTGGCCAGCGCCAGATACGCAAAAGCGTCCGGCCCTGGCCGGACGCCTCTCGAACAGATTGAGATAGTTTTCTTCCCTCTCCCCTCAAAGAGGGGCGAGGGAGTGGAAGGCGCAATGCCCATGGATCCGCATCAAATGGTCAGGTGAAGGCCGCGCCGTCCGTCCTGTTCGACCGGCATAGCATCCGCGCCCTCGACGATCAGGATCCGACCGTCGCCCGGCGGCAGCAGCAGGGTCGTGCCGCCCTCCCCTTCCCCGTCGCGCGACAGGGTGACGACGACCCGCTCCGCATCGGCCTGGCCGGTCAGATGCCAGCGCGTGACCGGGCCATGGCCGTCGCCGCTATCGTCCATGCCGGTCCAGCGGATGGCCCCGGTCGAGGGCGGGAAGAGCCACAGCCCACGACGATAGGGCTCGGGCCGCCAGCCGCCCTGGGCGAGATCGACCAGCATCGCCGACCCGCCCCGCGCGAACAGCGGCGGCGGGCCATCGAGCGGTGCCGCGACATCGGCCGTCGCGCCACCGGCAAAACGCTCGCCGGTCCAGACATGGACCCATTCCGCCCCGCTCGGCAGTTGGACGAAGCGGCGCTCCGCCCCTTCGTCCATCACCGGCGCGGCAAGGACGTCGGATCCCAGCATATGCTCGTCGCGTTCGCCCCAGCTTGCCGGGTCCTTCGGGAAATCCGCCCAGAGCGGTCGGACCATAGGCTCGTAATCGGCGTGATAGCGATGCAGCAGGTCGTAGAAGAACGGGATCAGCGTCTGCCTCAGCGCCATCAGTCGGTGCATCGCAGGCAGCACCTCCGGGTACATCCACGGCTCGTTGACCGTGCGGTCGTCGTTCCAGCTATGGATGCTGAAGCGGGGCATCAGCACCCCCGCCTGTACCCAGCGGATCAGCAGCTCGGGCGACGGCGCAGGGCCGGAAAAGCCGCCCACGTCATGCCCGCTGTTTGACACGCCCGACAGCGCGAGGCCGATCGACTGGCGCGCATTGTAGCGGATCGTCTTCCACGCGGTCCGGTTATCCCCCGACCAAGTCTGCGCATAGCGATGCAGCCCCGCCATGCCCGAGCGGGTGACGACATAGGGCCGAGTATCGGGCCGTGCGGCGACCTGCGCCTGACGCGAGGCGCGGGTCATCAGGATCGGCTGGACCGGGCGCATCTCCGATGCCGGGCGGGGCTGGCCGAAGCCGTCGACCATCGCGCGGGCGTCCCACAGCTCATATTCGTTATTGTCGTTCCACGTCGCCTCCATGCCATGATCGAGCAGCGCCGACGTCACCTGATCGCGCCACCACGCCGCCGCCTGAGGCTTGGTCATGTCGATATAGCTGCCGACTTCATCCCAGAATTGCGCTTCCACCGGCTGACCGTCCGCGTCCGCGACGAAGAGGCCGGCGGCCGCCACCTCGTCATAACGCGGGTGGCTGCGCAGCAGGGCGGGCTTGATATTGGGGACCAGCCGGACACCCGCCTCGGCATAGGAGGCGATGAAGGCGGCGGGATCGGGAAACTTGTCGCGGTTCCAGTGAAAGACATACCGCTTGTCGCCGATCGAGGTGTAGCCCGACGACAGGTGGAAGGAGGTGCAGCCCAGATCGTGCCGCTCGCACAGCGCCAGAAAACCCGCCATCTGCGCCGCCGCATCGGGCGCATCGGTATAGGTCATGGTCGAGCCGGAATAACCCAATGACCAGCGCGGCATCAGCGCCGGACGGCCGGTCAGCCAGGTAAAGCGCCGCGTCACCGCCAGCGGGTCCGGCCCGGCGATAATCCAGCGATCGACGTCGCCTGCGTCCGTCACAACATGACGGTACAGGCCGTGATAATTGTCGAGTTCCTGCCCCAGGTCGAAGGTGACATCGGCGACGGTGTCGTAAAATTCGCCGTGGCACCGCCCCTCGGCATCGGCGATCAGCAGATAGGGAATCGACTTGTAGAGCGGGTCGCTCGTCTCGGCATCGAAGCCCATCGGGTCGACATTGGTCAGGCGAAAGCGCCGTCCGGCCCGGTCGGTGTCGCCGGTGCGGTCGCCCAGTCCAAAAAAGCGCTCGCCCGGCGTCCGCGCGGCATAATGATGCGCGCGGCCGTCCCACCAGCCAAAGTCATAGGCCTGGGTCGGCCGGTCCTGCGTAATGACGTGCCAGCCCTCGCCCGCCCGCTGCTCCCAGCGCCCGTGCAGACCTTCGAGCGTCAGGGTGACGCGAAGCCGCTCGGTCGCGACGATCAGGGTGCCGTCCGCTTCCTCGCATGTGAAGTCGGGGCAGGCGAAGCCGGACACGTCCATCCGGTCGCGTCCCGGCTCGGCGATATCCTCGGCCCCCGGCGCGATGGCCCAGCTCGGCGGGCTGGTCACGCGTCCCTCCGCCAGCAGCAGGAGGCGCATCATCTCCTCCTCCAGCACGAAGAGATGCGCGACCGCGCCGGTATCGGCGGTCAGTGTCAGAAATCCGCGCGAACGTCCGGTGACGGCAAAGCGGGGCGGCTGGGAAAGGGTGGCGCGCCTCATTGGCCGGGCTCCTGGGTCACGGGGTTGGTGGCGAACGGCGTCAGCCGCCGGATGAAGATGATGAGCACCGCCGCCCCGATCAGGTCGAACACCGCGAGCACGGCAAAGAGCGGGGCATAGCCGACCGTATCGGCCAGTTGCCCGATCAGCAGCGAGAAGAGCAGCCCGCCGATCCAGCCCGCCTGGCCGATAAAGCCATTGGCGGTGCCGACTTCTGCGGGCGCGAACACGTCGGCGGACAGGGTGTTGATCAGGCCGGAGATCATCTGATGCGCAAAGCCGCCGATGCAGAACAGGGCGATCGCGGTATAGGGGCTGGCGGCCAGCCCGATGCACCCGGGCGCCATCATCAACACCGCGCCCAGCGCCACGCCCGCCACGCGCGACGGGATCAGCGTGACGCCGCGCTTCATCAACCAGGGCGACAGATAGCCGCCCAGGATGCCGCCGACATCCGCCGCCAGGAAGGGCAGCCAGGCGAACAGCGCGATCTGCTTCAGGTCCATGCCGCGCTCGCTGGCGAGGTAGAGCGGAATCCAGAAGCTGAAGGTCTGCCAGGCCGGTTCGGCCAGGAAGCGCGGCACCGCAATCACCCAGAAGCGAGACGTGCGCAGGATATCCTTCGCCTTGGCGCGCTGGACCGGCCCCTTGGGCTTTTCGACCGCGATCATCGCCTTTTCCTCCGGCGTGATCGCGGGATGATCGTCGGGCGAGCGATAGAAGACGTACCAGGCGGCGGCCCAGAAGATGCCGACGCCGCCGGTGACGAGGAACGCGGTGCGCCAGTCGGCCCAGAGCGCCACCGCCACCACCACCGGCGGCGCGATCAGCGCGCCGAGCGAGGTGCCGGCGTTGAACCAGCCGACCGCCACCGAGCGTTCTCGCGCCGGGAACCACTCGGCCACCGCCTTGATGCCCGAAGGAATGGCGGCGGACTCGAACAGGCCCAATATGCCGCGATAGATGGCCAGGCTGACCCAGCCAATCGCCAGGGCATGCATCATGTTCGCCGCCGACCAGGCCAGGCCGAACAGTGCGAACCCGGCGCGCAGGCCGAAGCGGTCGATGAACGCCCCCGCCACCGGCTGCATGATCGTATAGGCGAGCTGGAACGCGCCGACGACATAGCTGTACTGCTGCGTCGACATGTGCAGCGCGGACTTCAGCTCGGGCGCGAGCACACCCAGGCTGTTGCGCGCCAGATAATTGGCGATCGTCCCCGCGCAGATCAGCGCAACGATCCACCAGCGCAGATTGCGTACCCGCAAGCCCGTCACTCCCCTAGCCTCTCCGTACGCATCGCGGCGCCGGTGTCTGGGGCAAGCTTAACCGCTGGAAAGCGGCCTGTCCATATTGGTCTGGCCAATCATTCCAGCGATCCGATCAATCATCGCCAAGCCGCTCGACATAATGGAAATATCGGAAGTCGGCGGGGTGGCCCGAACCGCTCATGTCCTGACACGCCATGCCGACAAAGGCGCCGGTAAAATTGGGCAGACCCGCCAGCGTCGCCTCGTCGGAGAGGATGGAGGCGTCGAAATCCTGGGGCAGCCAGGTCCATTCCGCCGCCCCCGCCGCCCGGAAGGCGAAGCGCAACGCCTCATGATCGACCACCGCCCGCAATTCGAGCGGGCCTGCGGGAGCCGGGACGGCGGGCCCCATCAGGCTTTGCCCCTCGCCGTTCGGCAGGACCGACAAGACCTGGACGAGCTTCTCGCCCGCATCCCCTGCCGTGATCTGGAGGAAATGATATTTGGTGCTGTTGTAATAGGCGACGATCCCGGCCGCCTGCTGGAAATGCTCCGGCTCGTAATCGACGAGCGTTCGCACGTCATAGCGGAAGGCGGTCTGGCGGCGGGCGACCAGCGCCTGTTCGAAATGACTGCCGATCGTCTCGCGCCCGAACAGCCGTAAATGGCCCGGACGTTCGGTCAGGCTGAAGATATATTCCGGTTTGGGCGTCCGCAGCCATTGGAAGGCAGCGGGCAGCGCGGGTCCGTCGAACCCGTCCCGTGCCTCGACCGGTGCAGGGTTCGTGGCCACCGGCGTCGGTTCGGCACAGCGCAGCCAGCCGTCCGCGCCCCACTCCATACGCTGTATCGCCGTCTCGCGTCCCAGCACGCAGCGATTGCTGGCGGGCAACGGGCGGCCGCAAAGATAGGCCATCCACGTCTCACCCTCCGGCGTCTCGACCAGATCGCCATGGCCGGTGCGTTGCAGCGGTGCGTCGGGCGTGTCGCGCGCGGTCAGGACCGGGCCGTCGGGATGCACCTCATAGGGCCCGAACAGATCGCGCGAACGCGCCATCGTCACGGCATGGCCGCGCTCGGTCCCGCCCTCGGCCACCAACAGGTGATACCAGCCGTCGCGCTTGTAGAGATGCGGCCCCTCGGTAAAGCCCAGCGGCGTGCCGTCGAAGATGCGGCGACGCTCGCCGAGCAGGCGACCGGTGTCCATGTCCATCTGCTGGATCACGATCCCGGCGAAGCGCTTACGGTCGGGCCGATGGTCCCACAGCATGTTGAGCAACCAGCTCCGCCCGTCCTCGTCATGGAACAGCGCGGGGTCGAAGCCGCTGCTGTTGAGATAGACGGCATCCGTCCACGCGCCGTCGATCCGGTCGCACGACACCCAGTAATTGTGGAAGTCGCGAAGCGACGCGCCCTTGGCGCCGTCGACAGTGGTGCGGCCATAGCGCTTCACATCGGTGAAGATCAGGTGGAAGCGCCCATTGGCGTAAGTGAGATCGGGTGCCCAGACCCCACAGGAATCCGGATTGCCCCGCATGTCGAGCTGGCTCGCCCGGTTCAGCGGCCGGGCGACCAGCGTCCAGTTCACCAGGTCGCGGCTATGGTGGATCTGGACGCCCGGATACCATTCGAAGGTCGAGGTCGCGATATAGTAATCCTCGCCAACGCGCACGATCGAGGGATCGGGGTTGAAGCCCGGCAGGATGGGATTGTTCGGGGTCATGCGGGTTTGCGCACCAAGGTCCAGAGGAGAGCCGCGCCCGCCAGATCGAGCAGGCCGAGCAGGATGAAGAAGGGCTGATAGCCGACCTGATCGACCAGCGAGCCGAGGGTCAGGGTGAAGATCAGGACGCCCAGATTGGCCGCCGTCCCCGACACGCCGGTCGCGGTCGCCACCTGATCCTGCGGGAACAGGTCGGAGCATAGTGTGATGACGGTGACGGACAGCGTCTGGTGCGCGAAACCGCCCAGGCACAGCAGCGCGACGGCCGCGACGGGGCTGTTGACGCTGCCGACGAACATCATGCCCGTCATCAGCACCGCGCCCAGCGTAAAGGCACCTCGCCGCGCGTCGATCAGGTTGACCCCGCGCCGTTGCAGAAAGGCGACGACGGCCGGACCGAACAGGCACCCCAGATCCGCCGCCAGGAAGGGCAGCCAGGCGAACAGCGCGATCTGGGTCAGGTCGAAATGCCGCGCCTGGACGAGGTAGAGCGGCATCCATAGCGACAACATGCCCCAGACCGGATCGGCCAGGAACCGCGCCGCCGCGATCGCCCAGAGGTTGCGACGGCGCAACAGCTCGCCCAGCGGCGGACGGCGGCGCTGCTTGACGAGCGCGGCTTCCTGTCCCTCGACGATCAACGTCCGCTCGCGCGCGGACAGCGCCCGGTGGCGCGCGGGCGGCGCGTACCAGAACAGCCAGGCCAGTACCCAGACCAGCCCCAGCCCGCCTGCCACGAAGAACGCCGCACGCCAGCTATGGTGGAAGACCGCCCAGGCGACGAGCGGCGGCGCGAAGACCGCACCGAATGACGCCCCGATCTGGTAAATGCCGCCCGCCACCCCGCGTTCGCGCGCCGGAAACCATTCGGCGACGACCTTCATGCCCGCGGGCTGGGCCGATCCCTCGACCAGGCCCAGCGCGCCGCGAAGCCCCGCAAAGCCCAGCCAGCCATTGGCGAAGCCATGGCCGATGGTGATGCACGACCAGACCGCGACGAACAGGGTGAAGCCGATCTTCAGCCCGATCAGGTCGAGCAGATAGCCCGCCACCGGTTGGAACATGATACCGAACTGAAAGGCGCCGGTGATCCAGCTATATTGCTCCGAACTGATATGCTGCTCGGCCATGATCGCGGGCGCGGCGACGCCCAGGATGCTGCGCGTCAGATAGTTGATGACCATCGCGCCCACGAACAGCGCGATGATCGTCCAGCGAATATAGGGAAAACCCTTCACATGCGGTCCTTCGGCCTGTTCGGCATATGTCGTTCCCATTGACCTGATGCGGCCTGCCGGGGCACGGCAGTGGCTGAGCATCGGCATAGCGTGAAGCCCGATGACGGGACAGGATGACCTTGACCAAGACCCGAAAGCGCCCGCGCGGCGTGACCATCATCGACGTGGCCAAGGAGGCTGGCGTCTCGCCCATGACCGTCTCGCGCGTCATCAATGGCGATGCGGGCGTGCGCGACGAGGTGCGCGTCCATGTCCGCGAGGTCATCAAGCGGCTGAACTACACGCCCAATCTGATGGCGCGCAGCCTGGTCACGTCGAGCGAGATCCGCATCGGCGTCATCTATTCCAACCCCAGCGCGGCGTTCATGAGCGAGCTGCTGGTCGGGGTGTTCGAGGAAGCCTCGACCCGCGCGGCGCAATTGTTCCTGCTGAAGGGCGAACAGGGCCGCCCGCCCGCGCGCGAGGCGATCGAGGGGCTGATCGAGCAGCGGATCGCGGGCGTCATCCTGGCGCCGCCGCTGGGCGAATCCGACTTCGTGCGCGACATCATCCGCGAGGCGGGGTTGCCCATGGCGGTCATCGGCGGCGTCGCGCCCGATGCCGTGTCCGTGTGGATCGACAATGCCCGCGCCGCCTATGACATGACCCGCCACCTGATCGGCCTGGGCCATCGCCGCATCGGCTTCGTCCATGGCAATCCCGGCCAGTCGGCCAGTATCGAGCGCCTGGCGGGCTTTCGCCGCGCCGTCGAGGAGGAAGGCGATCTGGAAACGCGGGTCGTCCAGGGCGACTATAGCTACGCCTCGGGCCTGACGGCGGGCGAGGCGCTGCTCGGCGGGGAAAGTCCGCCGACCGCGATCTTCGCCAGCAACGACGACATGGCCGCCGCGATCGTCTCGGTCGCGCATCGGCGGCATCTGGACGTGCCGGGCGACCTGACCGTGGTGGGTTTCGACGACAGCACCGCCGCAACGACGCTCTGGCCGCCGCTGACGACGATCCACCAGCCGGTCCGCGCGCTGGCGACCGAAGCGCTGCAAAGACTGATCAAGGAAATTCGCGGCGGGGTTCCGGCACCGAACGGCCAGCCGCGCATTACGGTGCTGGAGCATCAACTGATCGAACGCGACTCCACCGCGCCCCCGCGTTCGTAAAACTGCCGCTCCACCCCTCCCCTTCAGCGGAGGGGCCGGGGGTGGGGCGTATCCCCAGGCGCGGCGTTCGTGGCGAGGCCCCACCCCAACCCCTCCCCTAAAGGAGAGGGGCTCGCATCGATCCAAGGCATCACCCGACCATTCCGAACGCGTGGCGACTGGGCCCCAGCCTTCACCGGGGTGGAGCAAGAGAGGTACGTTCACCCCCCTACCGCGCCGACGCTGTCACACCGGCGTCGGTCTGCACCACCGGCTTCATCGTCCCGTCGGGATTGTAGTAAAGCCGCTCGACCGTCACCGCGCGGCGTCCGATCGCACCGCTCTGGTCGCCGATGGCGAGGGTCGCATTGTGCAGGAACAGATAGGACTTGCCCTTGAACTCGGCGATGCCCGGATGGATGGTGAAGCTGTACTTGCCCGAGCCCGTCAGCAGCCCGCGATAGGTCCACGGCCCTTTCAGCGACGGCGCGGTGGCGTAGGAGATATGCTCGTCCCGCTGCGTCGTCCGATCGAGCGAGGCATAGGTCAGGTAATAGAGCTTGCCCCGCTTGTGCAGCCAGGGGCCCTCCTCGAAATGCGGCGGGGTGATCTCGGTGATCGGGCCGTCGATCTCGATCATGTTGGGCTTCAGCCTGGCGATATAGCATTGCCGGTTGCCCCAGGCGATCCAGGTGGTGCCGTCGTCGTCGGTCAGCACGGTCGGGTCGATATCCTCCCAGCTGTGCGTGCCCTTCGGCGTCATCTCATTGGTGATCAGCGCCGAACCCTTGGCGTCGACGAACGGACCGGTCGGCGTGTCGGCCACGGCGACGGCGATCGCCTTGCCCGGGTGGCTGTTGTCATGCTCGACGGCGGCGTAGAACCAGTATTTGCCGTTCTTGCGGACCACCTGGCTGGCCCAGGCGTCCTTATTGGCCCATTTGAAATCCTTCACGTTCATGATGGGCCCGTGCGGCGTCCAGCTCTTCATGTCGGTGGTGGAGTAGACCAGCCATTCCCTCATGTTGAACATCTCGTCGCGCTGCGCTTCGTCATGCCCGACATAGAGGTACAGCCGATCCCCCACGACCAGCGGCGCGGGGTCCGCCGTGAATCTGTCGCGGATGATCGGGTTGCTCCCCGGCCGGTCGGCCGCCAGCGCAGCCCCCGACGCGGCCAGCAGCAGGAGGGACGCAATCGTCCGCGACATCGTCATCGTCTGGGTTCCCGTCAGAAGTTGAAGCGCACGCCCGCGCGGTACACCCGCCCGAGAACGTCGTAGAGCGCCGGGTTGACGAAATAGGGCGAGCGGGCGGGATCGCGATTGAACACATTGTCGACCTTGAAATAGGCCGTCACCGCCTTGGTCACGTTATAGGTGCCGCCCACGTCGAAATAGAATGCGCCGGGGATGAAGTTGTTGTCGATCGTCGGCCGGTTCGCGGTCGAGGCGGGGCAGCCGGTGGTACATTCGATATATTGATTGCCGAGCTTGCCGTCGCTGAACCAGCGCTCCTGCAGCAGCAGCGACCAGTCATCGGTGGCATAGGTCTGCACCGCCAGCCACTTCCACTTCGGCGTGTTGCCGATGTTCACGCCCGCCGTGTCGTTCGGGATCGTGTTCGGCAGGCCGGTGTCGGTGATGAAGCGGCGGATATTGGTCGCCAGCGCGCGCAGCGTCAGGCTACCCGGCAGGCCCAGCGGATTGCGCCAGCGATAGCTCGCCTCGATATCGAAGCCGTCGGTCAGGATCGACGCCAGGTTGAACGACTGGACGTTGATGAAGTTCGGGCCGTTGGGGTTGTTCAGGTTGAACACGCCGCAGGTCTCCGGCGCGATGTTCAGATAGCACAGGTTGACGATGTCCTGTGCGCCAAGGCTGGAGATGACGTCGGTGATCTTGATCTTATAATAGTCGACCGACAGGCTGAGGCCCGGGATCGCCTGCGAGTTGGAGAAGGCGATGCCCAGCGTGGTGTTGCGCGCGATTTCGGGCGTCAGATTGACGTTGCCGATGGTGTTCTGGAGCGCCAGCACATTGACGTTGCGGAACGGATCGAAAAAGCCCGGCAGCGTCGTGGTGACGGGCGCGGCGAACAGCTCCGACAGGTTGGGTGCGCGGACATCGCGCGAGGTCACGCCACGGATGCGCAGGCCGTCGACCGGCAGGTCCCAGGTGCCGCCGATCTTCCACGCCCAGACCGTGCCCGAGGTGCTGTAATCGGTGACGCGCACCGCGCCGTTGATGTTGGCGCGGCCACCGGCATCCGAATTGATGATCGGCAGGTCGGCTTCGACGAACGCTTCCTTGACGCTATAGGCGCCGCTGCCGTTCTTGTAATTGCCCGCATACCAGTTGTTGCCGTCCGCCAGCAGCGCCGGGTCGGCGGGGTAGTTGGCATTGGCGGGCGTGTTGGCAAAGCCCGCGCCGTACGGATCGGCGCGCACGCGGTAGAATTCGTGGCGGAACTCGCCGCCGAACGCGATCGACACCGGCCCGGCCCAGGACGAGAAGGGCGAGCCCGAGAAGTTCAGGCTGATGACGTCCTGCGTCTGGCGAGTCCGCTGATACGGGCCATATTGCGGCATGATATAGCTGATCGCCGCCGCCGATGGGTTGCCGCCGAAGATGTTGAGCGGCTGGCACCCGTTTGCCCGTGCGGTCGCATCGGCGCAGACGATCGCGCCGTTCAGCGTGGTTGCATTGATCGCCTGGTTGAAGCGGCGGGACAGCATGATGTTGCTGACATCGACATCGGTATAGTTGGTGCCGTGCTCGAAATACATGTCGTAGGACCAGTCGGACCCGGCGACGCTCTCACGCCCCTTGGCGCCTGCGACGAAGCGGAACTGACGACGATCGGTATAGACCTGGGTGTTGCCCAGCGCCGCGTTGCTGGTGCCGTACTGGAAATTGGTGATGCCCGCCGTGGCGCACTGCGCCTTGACCAGCGCGGGGACGTAAGGATTGGCGCACTGGATGGTCAGGTTCGGGCGGTTCTGTCCACCGACCGGCTGGTTGTTGGTCTTCACCTGGCCGATGTTGATCGTGCCGTAAATCTCGCCATTGGGGGCGAAGTCATAGCCGATGCGGCCATAGCTGTTGACGCGCTGGATCTTCGACTGGAGCGAGCGTCCGGCATCGACATTGCCCGACAGGTCGCCGCCCTGGCAGAAGCCGGGCAGACAGCCCCGGACATTGCCCGCCGCGTCGCGCGCGGGCACGCCGTTCGAGCCGTACTGGAACTGGAACGGGTTGCCCGACTGGTCGAAGGCGATGCCCTGAAGCGGCCCGGCGGTGATCAGGCCGTATTTGGTGTAGTTGTAGGACTGGGCATAGTCGCGGAACAGATATTGCGGCGACCCGTCGTTCAGGACGTTGCGGTTGATCAGCGTCGACTGACGGAACCAGTCGCGGCCATTCGCTAGGTTGATGCCGAAGTCGCCGCCGCCGACGCCGTCCTCATGGGCATATTCGGTGCTGGCGATCACGTGCACCGTGTCGTTGAGCAAGCTGGTGCCGCCCGCCAACTGGATCAGCACCTGCTGATCGTCGCCATAGGTGGTGACGCCGCCCTGGATATTGCCCTTGATCCCCTTGAACCGGGTATCGGTGATGAAGTTGACGACACCACCGACCGCGTCCGAGCCATAGGAGGCGGAGGCACCGCCATTGACCACATCGACGCGCTTGATCAGCAACTGCGGGAACAGGCTGATATCGGGAACACCGGTCACGTTCGCGCCTACGACGCGCTGGCCGTCGAGCAGGGTCAGCGTGCGGATCGCGCCGACGCCACGCAGCGAGAAGGAACTGAGCCCCTGCTGGCCGCTCGACGTGCTGAAGGTGTTCGTCGCGGTGCCGGTCGACCCCTGGAGCGAGGGAAGTTGGGCGACCGTGGTGAAGACGTTGGGCTGGGCGTTGGCGGCGATCTGCTCCTCGCCGATCACCGTGGTCGGGGTCGGTGCGGTAAAGCCGCCGGTGGTGATACGCGATCCGGTCACGATGATGTCGCGGGTCGCACCTTCATCGACCTGTTCGGGCGGAGGCGCGGGGGTCTGCACGGTTGCCGGATCGGCGGAAGTATCCTGCGCGGCCTGGTTCGGCGGAACCTGCGCCCAGGCAGGTGCGGCCATCATTCCGCCCGCCAAAACCATCAGGCTGGCCGCGCCCAAGGCGTGACGGCGCAGCCGCCGGGTATGCGTTCCCGTCTTCATCATGATCCTCATCCCTTTTGATTCTGTTTTATCTGGTAACGTTACCAGCACTCATTTCCTGTTTTGGCGCTCGTGTCAATGTTGCAAAATGATACGTGCGTTAGGCAGGGGCGCATGAAGCCGCAGGCGGAGAAGCTTTCCCGCCCGGACAATATTAGAAAGTGGCAACGCGCGAACCGCTGGGAAACTCCTCCCCTGCAAGGGGAGGTGGCAGGGCGAAGCCCTGACGGAGGGGTGTCAGCCTCTCGATAGCGGGACACCCCTCCACCATGCTGCGCATGGTCCCCCTCCCCTCACAGGGGAGGAAAAGAAGGGGTTCAATCCTTCGGACAGTCCGCGCAGCGACCGCGCACTTCGATCACCGGACGCTCAGGGCGGAACCCTGCGCCGACGGCGGCATCGCGGACCGCGCCGGTCAGGCGGTCGTCGTCTATATGCGTGATCTGCCCGCATTTGTCGCAGACCAGGAAGATGCAGTCGTGCAGGCAGTCGGGATGCGCGTTGGCCACATAGGCGTTGGCACTCTCCACCCGCCGGGCCAGGTTCGCGCCGACGAACAGGTCGAGGATGCGATAGACGCTGTTCGCCGCCACGCGCCGCCCCTGCGACTGCGACATCACATCGGCGATGTCATAGGCCGAGGCGGGCTTGTCGAACCCGGCCAGCGCCTCGAACACGCTGGCGCGCATCGCCGTCCACTGCTCCCCGGCGCGCTCCAGGGTAGCCTTGGCCGCGACGGAGAGATCGGCCCCCTGGGGCTCCTGATGGGTGTGAGCATGCGCCATGGAGGGGATTTAGGCGGTGCCGCCCCGGCGGGCAAGGTCCGGGCGGCGGGGCATTCGGTCCACTATCGCGGGCGCGCGCGAAACCCTATCATGGCGTCATGCTGCAACCGAGCCCCGCCTTCATGATTACCGCCCGCCCCCGCAGCCTGGCCCGCTGGCTGTTTGCGGTCGCCGGGCTGATCGTCGCCATGGTCGTGGTCGGCGGCATCACGCGCCTGACCAATAGCGGCCTGTCGATCACCGAGTGGAAACCGATCACCGGGATCGTGCCGCCCCTGACCGACGCGCAGTGGCAGGCCGAATTCGCCAATTACAAGCGCATTCCCGAATATTGGACCTTCAACCGCGACATGACGCTGGCGGGGTTCAAGGCGATCTTCTTCTGGGAGTATCTCCACCGGGTGCTGGGCCGGGTGATCGGCATGGCCTTTGCCCTGCCCCTGATCTGGTTCTGGGCGCGCAAGGCCATCCCGGCGGGCTACAAGCCGCGGCTCGTCGCACTGTTGGCGCTGGGTGGATTGCAGGGGGCGATCGGCTGGTGGATGGTCGCCTCGGGCCTCGTCGAGCGGACCGATGTCAGCCATATCCGGCTGACCGTCCACCTGCTGACCGCCCTGTTCATCCTGGCGGGGATCGTATGGACGGCGCTCGACCTGATGGCGCTGCATCGCAACCGGCTGGCGGCGCCTGCCCGGCTTACACTGCTGGGCGCAGGCGCGGTGCTGACACTGTTCGTCCAGCTGATGTTCGGGGCGCTGACCGCCGGGCTGGATGCAGGTTATGCCTTTTCCAGCTGGCCGCTGATGGGCGACGCGTGGTTCCCGGCGGGTACGCCGATGATGTCGCCCGCCATCGCCAACGTCTTCGACAATCCGGTCGTGGTGCAGTTCATTCATCGCTGGTTCGCCTTCGCCGCGGCGGGACTGCTCGTCTGGATGGCGGTACGGGCGATCCGGCATGGCGAGCTTCGCGCCGGATGGCTGGTGATCGTGCTGGTCGTCGTCCAGATCGGCCTCGGCATCGCGACCCTGCTGTCGGGCGTGCAGATCGACATCGCCGTCGCGCATCAGGCCAATGCCGCGCTCCTGCTGATCGCCGCGACCGCCGCCGCGCATCGCCTGGGCAGCCCCGGCCAAACCCATAAGGTATCATAATACCCGTCAGCAAAGCCCCACTTTGCTTGACATTTTGGGGCCTCTCCAGCATTGGACCCTCGTTCGCGCCGCCCGGGTTCACGGGCGGCGTGTTGCATTTCAAACCGAAAGGTCTCACGCCCATGAAGGCGCTCATGAAGACCACCAAGGCGGCCAAGCCGCACGAGGTGGAGAAGAAGTGGCATATCGTCGACGCCGACGGTCTGGTTGTCGGCCGTGCCGCCACCATCATCGCGAACATCCTGCGCGGCAAGCACAAGACGTCGTTCACCCCGCACGTCGATTGCGGTGACAATGTCATCGTCATCAACGCGGACAAGGTGCGCTTCACCGGCAACAAGCTGGGTCAGAAGGTGTACTACAAGCACACCGGTTATGCCGGTGGTATCAAGGGCATCACCGCCGCCAAGGTCCTGGAAGGCCGCTTCCCCGAGCGCGTCCTGGAAAAGGCCGTCGAGCGCATGATCCCGCGTGGCCCGCTGGGCCGTCAGCAGATGCGCAACCTGCGCATCTTCGCCGGCACCGAGCATCCGCACGCCGCTCAGAACCCCGAAGTCCTCGACATCGCGTCGATGAACCGCAAGAACAAGGTGGGCGCATAATGTCCGATAACCGCCAGTCGCTCGCCGATCTCGGCGCCACCCTGAACCAGCAGGCCGCTGCCGCTCCGGCGCAGACCGCCGCTGCCGGCGAAGCGCCTGCCGCTCCCGCCGAGCGCGTCAGCACCACCCCGCTGCGTCAGCAGGAACTGGACAAGTTCGGCCGCGCCTATGCGACCGGCCGTCGTAAGGACGCCGTCGCTCGCGTCTGGCTGAAGCCGGGTTCGGGCAAGATCACGATCAACGGTCGTGACCAGGAAGTGTATTTCGCACGTCCGACGCTGCGTCTCGTCATCAACCAGGTGTTTGGCATCACCGAGCGCGAAGGTCAGTATGACGTGATCTGCACCGTCAAGGGCGGCGGTCTGTCGGGCCAAGCCGGTGCGGTCAAGCACGGCATCAGCCAGGCGCTGACCAAGTTCGAGCCGGTTCTGCGCGCTCCGGTCAAGGCCGCTGGCTTCCTGACCCGCGACAGCCGTACCGTCGAGCGTAAGAAGTATGGCCGCGCCAAGGCGCGTCGCAGCTTCCAGTTCTCGAAGCGCTAAAATGCGGGCCGCCTTGGATGGCCGAAGCCATCCAAGGACAGGCCACGGCGGGCGGCAGGAACGGCAAAGCCGTTCATGTCCGACGGCGTGGCAGCACGAAGCACGAAGGAGCGGTCCGGCAACGGGCCGCTCTTTTCGTTTGGGGCGGACTTCATGCGCCCGACAGGACGAACGCACCCATGACGAACCCCTTGTGGATCCCCGCCACCATCGCCGCTGCAACCTTTCAGGTCGGTCGCAATGCCCTGCAACGCGGGGTCATGGCGTCCTCTGGTCCTTGGGGCGCGACGCTGGTGCGGTTCCTGTTCGGCCTGCCCTTCTCGATCCTGTTCGTCACGCTCGCCCATTTCGTCATGCCGGGGGCCGATCTTCACTGGAGCGGGGCCTTCTGGCTGTCGGCCATCGTGGGTGCCGCGTCGCAGGTTCTGGCGACGGCCGCCCTGCTCGACGCGATGCAGCGGTCCGGCTTTGCGGTCGGCACCGCGCTTCAACAAAGCTCGCTGCCGCTGGCCGCGCTGCTCGGCCTGATCGTCTATCATGACCGGATCAGCGGCGTGGCCTGGATCGGCGTCGCCATCACCACCGCCGGACTCGTCGCCCTGTCCTGGCCGCCGCCCGAGCAACGCCGCGCCTCGCTGATCGGGGCAGCGATGGGACTGGCCTCGGGGCTGTTCTTCGGCTTTTCGCTCAATGCGTTTCGCCACGCCGCGCTGGCGCTCGACCCCGTCCACCCGGTCTTCGCCGCGCTGGTCTGCGTCGCGGTCGTTCAGGCGATGCAGACGGTCGCGCTGGGCCTGATCCTCGCCTGGCGCGATCCGGCGACGCTGGTCGAGGTGGCGCGCCGCTGGCGGCCTTCGCTGGGCGCGGGGCTGTGCGGCGCCTGTGCTTCGGCGGGATGGTTCGTAGCACTCGCTTTGTCCCCCGCCGCGCCGGTTCGCGCGCTGGGCATCATCGAGGCGCCCATCGCCGCGATGGCCGGGCACCGGCTGTTCCGCGAGCGACTGGGCGCGCGGCAAATTCTGTCGGGAGTCGCGATCATCGGCGGGGTCTTGCTGACGACGCTGTTCTGACCCGTGCGTTCCGGCAGCGATGTCATGGCGGCTTCATAAAACAGCCATTTGCGCCACCGCATGTTGGTTCGATCAGGCTCGTGGAGGAAGGGACATGCAGGTTCGTCTCGCAACCCGTCATTGGCTGCTGGTCTTGGCGAGCTTCGCGCTACCGGCCGCAGCCTCTCCGCCGTCCCCCGTCGGCCTTTCCGGTTTCGCCCCCGGCTGGCGGCTTGTGGCGACCCAGGGCGCGGATGAAGAAGACCCCGGCGGCAATACCGCACCGGGCAAGCTCCACCTCTGCATCACGCGCGACGGCGGCAAGACCTGTCGCCCTGCGCTCGACGACCTGCTGACCAGACCCGGCCAGCCGAGCGCGTTCGACGAGGCGCATTATCTGGAAGCGGCCCGGATCGTCCGCCGTCGTGCCGACCGGGCCTTGCTCTGGGTGCAGGTGGCCAGTGTCCATGGCGGCAATGGCGACCAATGGGTCGGCCGCATGGCACTGTCCTATGACCGGGCGACGGACCGCTTCGTGCCGGTGTTCGCCAGCAGACGGGGCGCAACAACAATCAGGAGGTGCGGTTCATCGTGCAAGGCCCGCTGCGCGGCGCGATCGTCTCTGCCGTGCCGACCTCCGACGCGCCGTTTGGTTACTGGATCACCGTGAACCGCATGAATGCGGGCGGTCGCTATGCCCAAGTCCTGCACTATCGCAGCGGGACGCGTTATGGCGACGGCAATCAGTTGGCGGCCATCGACTCGGAGATGCCCGAGACCCTGCGCCGGTTGAAGCTGTGGCAGCCGGGCCAACCGCTTCCCCTGCCCGATCGCGCCTGCCCCAAACCCCGGCTGATCGCGCAAGTCCTGTGGTGCATCGATCCGCCCGCTTCGGCACCGCGCTAGAGCCGGACGATGGCGGTGGCGATCCGTTCGGCTTCCTCCGGGTCATGCGTGACCATCAGGATCGGGATGCCGCTCTGGTCGCGCACAGCCTCCAGCGCGTTGAGGATATCCCCCCGCCGCGCCCGGTCGAGCGACGATAGCGGCTCGTCGAGCAGCAGCACGCGCGGATTGCTGAGCAGGGCCCGCCCGATCGCCACGCGTCGCGCTTCGCCGCCGGACAGGCTGCGCGGCCAGCGGTCGAGCAGATGGCCGATGCCCAGCATCGCGATGACGCCGTCCCAGTCGCTGCCGCCCCGGCCCATGCCATAGCGGAGATTGGCCGCGACCCGCCGATGCGGGAACAGGCGCGGTTCCTGAAAGACATAGCCGATACGCCGATGCTCGGGGCGGATATCGATCCGGGTAGCGGCATCGAACAGCGTCTCACCCGCGACCCGGACATGGCCCGTATCCGGCCGGACGAGCCCGGCCACCATTTGCAGGATCGTGGTCTTGCCGACGCCCGACGGCCCGAACAGCACGGTCGCGCCCGGCCCGGTGGCGAAGCAGGCCGCGATCTGCCCTTCGCCACGCCGCACCGTGACGTCGACATCAAAGGACATGCAGCCCCCGCCCCATCCGCCGCGCCAGCCATTCGGAGGCGACCAGCGCAACCAGCGACAGCACGACCGACACGCTGGCCAGTCGCCATACCATCTCCTCGCCGCCCGGCCGCTGAAGGGCGGAATAGATAGCGAGCGGCAGGGTCGCCGTCTCGCCGGGCACGTTGGAGACGAAGGTGATCGTCGCCCCGAACTCCCCGATCGAGCGCGCAAAGCCCAGCACCAGCCCCGCCAGGACACCGGGTGCACAGAGCGGCAGGGTAATGGTCGCGAAGACCCGCATCCGCCCCGCCCCCAATGTCCGGGCGGCTTGCTCCAGCCGGGGGTCGACCGCCTCGATCGACAGGCGAATGGTGCGCACGACCAGCGGCAGCGCCATGACCGCCGCCGCGATCGCCGCGCCGGTCCAGCGGAACAGCACGCTCACCCCGAACCACTCCGCGAGCCAGCGCCCGACCGGCCCCTCCGGCCCGAAGGCGAGCAGCAGCACCCAGCCGGTGACGACTGGCGGCACGACCAGCGGTAGATGGACGATGCCGTCGAGCAGCACCCGCCCCGGAAACCGCCACCGCGCCAGGGCCCAGGCCAGGACGAACGCGATCGGCAGCGTCACGAGCATCGCCGTGCCGCCGACCAGCAGCGACAGGCGAACGATCCCCCATTCCTCGGCCGACAGCATCAGGCCGTCATCGCGTGGTGAAACCGTAGCGGCGGAAGATCGCCTTGCCTTCGCCCGACAGCAGGAAGCGGCGAAAGCCCTCGCCCTCTGGGTTGGTCGAGGCTTTCAGCCGGGCGAGCGGATAGGTGATCGGCGGGTGGCTTGCCGCAGGAAACATGCCCGCCACGCGGACGCGCGACGAGGCCTTGGCGTCGGTGGCGTAGACGATGCCATAGGGGGCCGCGCCCCGTTCGACGAGGGCGAGTGCCGCGCGGACATTCTCGGCGCGCACGACATGCGGTGCGACCATGGTCCAAGCGCCCAGCTTTTCGAGCGCCGCCTTGCCATATTTGCCCGCGGGCACGCTGTCGGTGTCCGCCATGGCCAGCGGCCCGGCGGAAAGGGTCCTGCCGAGCGTGCGCGTCGTCACCTGTCCGCCCTTGCCCGCCGGCGCGATCAGGACCAGTCGATTGCCCAGAAAAGCGCTGCGGGTCTTGTCGGCGAGCAGGCCGCCCTTTTGCAGGACGTCCATCCATTCCTCATCGGCCGAGGCGAACAGATCGGCCTTGCCCCCCGCCTGCACCTGCCGCGCCAGTGCCGAGGAAGCGGCGAACGAGATGACCGGGCGGGGATGGCCCTTCTTCGCCCAAGCATCGGCGGCGGCGGTCATCGATTCCTGAAGGCTGGCGGCGGCGAGAACCAAGGGCGCGCGGTTCTGGGCGAGAACCGGCGCCGACACGCACAAGGCGCCGACCAACGCGGCAAATCGCAATCCCATCATCGGCGTCCCCCTTTTCGCCTAGATGGCGTCGATGGGCTGTAACGCACAAAGAACGATTTTATTCCTTCGTCCTCGGCGCAATTCCTCCCCAAGCTTAGCTTGGGGAGGTGGCAGGGCGAAGCCCTGACGGAGGGGCCTTGGCGTTCGCGCCGCTGCCCCTCCACCACCGCTTCGCGGCGGTCCCCCTCCCCAAGCTCAGCTTGGGGAGGAATGAAGGTTTACGCCTCGTCGCCCATGCGGAGCGCGGCGATGAAGGCTTCCTGCGGGATGCTGACCGAGCCATATTCGCGCATCTTCGCCTTACCCTTTTTCTGCTTTTCCAGCAGCTTGCGCTTACGCGTTGCGTCGCCGCCATAACACTTCGCGGTCACGTCCTTGCGCATCGCGCTGATCGTCTCGCGCGCGATCACCTTGCCGCCGATCGCCGCCTGGATCGGGATCTTGAACAGGTGGCGCGGGATCAGTTCCTTCAGCCGCTCGCACATGCCGCGCCCGCGCGTCTCGGCGGTGCCGCGGTGGACGATCATCGACAGCGCGTCGACCGGCTCTTCATTGACCAGGATCGACATCTTCACGAGGTCGCCCTCGCGATAGCCGATCTGGTGATAGTCGAAGCTGGCATAGCCCTTGGACAGCGACTTCAACCGGTCGTAGAAATCGAACACCACCTCGTTGAGCGGCAGTTCATAGGTCGCCTGCGCGCGGCCGCCGACATAGGTCAGGTTCTTCTGGATACCGCGCCGGTCCTGGCACAGTTTCAGGATCGAACCGAGATATTCGTCAGGGACATAGATGGTCGCCTCGATCCACGGCTCGCTGATCGACGCGATCTTGTTCGGATCGGGCATGTCGGCCGGGTTGTGCAGGTCGATCTGGCCGCCGTCATGGCTCAACTCGATCTGATAGACCACCGAGGGCGCGGTGGTGATCAGGTCGAGGTCGTACTCGCGGGTCAGACGCTCCTGGATGATCTCCAGATGCAGCAGACCCAGGAAGCCGCAACGGAAACCAAAGCCGAGCGCGGCCGAGGTTTCCATCTCGAAGCTGAACGAGGCGTCGTTCAAGCGCAGCTTGCTGATCGACTCGCGCAGCTTTTCGAAGTCGTTGGCGTCGACCGGGAACAGGCCGCAGAACACCACCGGCTGGACTTCCTTGAAGCCAGGCAGCGCCTGCTCGGTCGGCTTCTTGGCGTCGGTCAGCGTGTCGCCGACGCGCGCCTGCGCCACGTCCTTGATCTGCGCGGTGATGAAACCGATCTCGCCCACGCCCAGCTCGGTCAGCTGCTCGATCTTGGGCCGGAAACAGCCGACGCGGTCGATGAGATGGGTGGTGCCCGCCTGCATGAACTTGATCTGCTGCCCCTTTTTCAGGGTGCCTTCCATCACGCGAACGAGGATGACGACGCCCAGATAGGGGTCGTACCAGCTGTCGACCAGCATCGCCTTCAGCGGCGCGGTCGCGTCGCCATTGGGCGCGGGGATGTTCTTGACGATCGCTTCTAGGATATCGCCGATGCCGATGCCCGACTTGGCGCTGGCCAGCACCGCGCCCGAAGCGTCGATGCCGATCACGTCCTCGATCTCGGCGCGAACCTTTTCGGGTTCGGCGGCGGGCAGGTCGATCTTGTTGATGACGGGCACGATCTCATGGTCATGCTCAATCGACTGATAGACATTGGCCAGCGTCTGCGCCTCGACACCCTGCGCGGCGTCGACGACCAGCAACGCGCCTTCGCAGGCCGCCAGCGACCGGCTGACCTCATAGGCGAAGTCGACATGGCCCGGCGTGTCCATCAGGTTCAGCGTATAGGTCTCGCCGTCCTGCGCCTTGTACGCCAGGCGCACGGTCTGCGCCTTGATGGTGATGCCGCGTTCCTTCTCGATCTCCATGTTATCGAGAACCTGTTCGCTCATCTCGCGGTCGGTCAGGCCGCCGGTGAACTGGATCAGGCGATCGGCGAGCGTCGACTTGCCATGGTCGATATGCGCGATGATGGAGAAGTTGCGGATCTTGTCGAGCGGCGTGGACACGGGGGGAATGGTTTCCTGAAAAGCTATTCGATCACGCCACTAGCAAAGATGCGGGCGGATGCCAAAGTGCTCTAGCGCGGCGATGCAATTTGCATAGCGGCTTTCGCCCTGCCCCTCGATCAAGGCGTAGCGAACACCGCGCCGGTCCAGTTCGGCCCGCGACCATTCGAAGAAGCGCTGCCGCTCCGCCAGCGTGCCGAACAGCCGGGTGCCGTCCTCTATCCAGGGCAGATCGGGCGCGAAGAGCAGATAGATGTCGGATAGCCGGTTCCACCGGGCGAACCACGGATCGCGCGTTCCGAACAGCATGTCGGCCCAGACGGCGGTCATCAGCGGATCGGTATCGGTCACGACCGGCCAGGGCCCGTCCGCCATCGCGCGGGCCAGCATCGCGTCATGCCCCTGCCCGATCGCCACCAGATCGGCCATGGTGAAGTTCGTACCATGCGCCTCGGCATAGTCGCGGCCATATTCGGGCAGATACCGGCCGCCCAGAGCCTGGGCTAGGCGTGGCCCGACGGTCGACTTGCCGGTGCTCTCCGGCCCGTGAAGACAGATGCTGGTCACGCCCGCTGCCGCCATTCGCGATAGCCCCACAGGCTCAACCCCAGGAAGATGACGTAGAGGATCGCGGTCAATGTCAGCCCCTTTACCGCGTAAAGCGCGATGGACGAGAGATCGACGACGATCCACAGCAGCCAATTCTCCAGCCTCCGCCGCGCCAGCAAGATCTGCGCCGCGACGCTGGTGACGGCATTGGCCGCATCCCAGAACGGCATCGCCGCATCGGTCCAGTGCGCCATCACGGTGCCCCAGCCGAGCGAGGCGACCGCGATACCCGCGAGCCACCCGCCACGCTCAGGCGCGGACAGCCTGTCGACCGTCACCTCACCCGCCTGCGCGACACTGCGCCGCCAGACGATCCAGCCATAGAGGTTGAGCGCGAAGAAGAAGAGCTGCAGCGCGGCGTCGCTGTACAATCGCTCGCGCCAGAACAGCAGCGCATAGAGCGAAACCATCACCAGCGCGACGGGATAGTTCCACAGGCTGCGCCGCACGACCAGCGTGACGTTCGCGACACCGAGGATGAAGGCGATGGATTCGAGCCAGGTCATGCCACCCGGTCGAGCCGGGGCGCCCTGTCAGGGGCGGTTCGCTATCGATGGACTGGACCGCGTCAGGCGGTGAAATGGTCGGGGAGAGAGGATTCGAACCTCCGGCCCCTGCCTCCCGAAGGCAGTGCTCTACCAGGCTGAGCTACTCCCCGACTAGAGAGTACGGACCGCTTTCGAAGCCTTTCGGGAAGGCCGATCCGTGCTGGAGGCGCGCCAATAGCCAGCGGCTCGGATGGGTGCAAGAGGTTTTTTATCCGTCGCCTGATTTATTACAGATTCCGCCCCAGCCGGCCCGCCAGATCGACGATATATTGCCATGCCACGCGCCCCGAACGGCTGCCACGGCGGGTGGCCCAGTTGACCGCCTCATGCCCGTCGAACGGCAGGTCATGCCGTGCCGCATAGGCGCGCACGATCGCCAGATACCCATCCTGATCGAGGGCGTGGAAACCCAGGCTCAGCCCAAAACGGTCGGCGAGCGCCAGTTGATCGTCGACCACGTCGCGCGGGTTGATCGCGCTGTCCTGCTCGCTCAGGTCGCGGGGCAACAGATGGCGGCGATTGGCGGTGACGAGCAGTCGGACATGCGCGGGCCGCGCCTCCGCCCCGCCATCGAGCAGCGAACGCAGCTTGCGCGCCTCGCCCGCTTCGTCGAAGCCCAGATCGTCGATGAAGACGGCAAAGGCGCGGTCGACACCCTCCAGCATCGCGAACAAATCTGGCAGGCTATCGAGCGTATCGACCGACACCAGGGCAAGCCGCCCCGGACGATCCGCCTGGACGGCGGCGACGCCCGCCTTGACCAGCGCCGACTTGCCGGTGCCGCGCGCGCCCCAAAGCAGCACGTCCTGCGCCGCATGCCCGTCGGCCAGACGGAGCAGATTGGCGAGCAGGGCCTCGCGCTGCTGGTGCAACCCCTGCAACAGATCGAGCGGCACCGGCGCGAAACCGCGCGCGGCCTGCAGCGCCCTGCCGCGCCAGATATAAGCGGGGTGCGCCAGCGGATCGGCGGACGGTGCGGGCGGCGGGGCCAGACGCTCAAGAGCAGCGGCGATACGTTCCAGGACGGGACTGGCTAAGAAGGGGCTGGCGAGATCGGTCATGGCGCCGCTGGTACGGCACCCCTCCCCTCCTGCCAAGCGCGCGGCGTCAGAGCTGGGCGCGGTGCGCCAGGATTCTGGGGTTGCCCGGTGCAAGGGCCAGCGCCTTGTCGAACAGCTGCCGCGCACCCTCGGGCTCGCCCGCCACGGCCAGCGCGCGGCCATAGGCATCGGCCACCCCCGCATTCATCGGCGCCAGCCGATAGGCCGCCACGGCGTAACGCCGCGCGACCACCCCATCCCCCGCCTCGGCATAGGCAATGGCGAGATCGTGGAGCAGCGCCACGTCCCGCACACCAAGCTGGGTGCGTAGCCCCTCCAGCGTCTCGATCGCATCATCCCATCGCCCGGCGGCCATCTGCCACTGGGCGAGCAGGCGGCGTGCGGGCACGCCCTGCGGGTTCTGCGAAAGATACAGGCCCAAGCTGACCGCCGCGTCACGGGCGCGCCCCGTTTGCTGATAGCCGTCGACCAGCCGCAACATGGTCGGCTCGTCGAAGGTCAGGTCCGCCGCCCTGGCATAAGGGCCCAGCGCGGCGGCATGTTGGCCGGCGGTGGCCAGGGCGTCGCCATAAGCCAGCTGCGCGGCCGGAGCACCGGGGCTCGCGCGGACCAGAGACTGGGCGACCCGGATCGCCCCCGCGCGATCGCCCTGACTTGCCAGCCCCCGGATCAGGCCCAGCGCATAGGTCGGATCGGTCGGGGACTCGGCCGCCGCCATCTTCAATTCGCCGACCGCGCGATCGGGCCGGAAGATCGCGGCGTCGCCCCGCTGCCCGGACGCGGCTCGGTCGCACAGCACCGATGCGTTCTCAGGGTCGGCCATCATGCCGAGCCGCAGCGCATATCCATCCGCATCGGCCCGCGTCAGGATCGGGCGCAGCGTCGCCAGTGCGGCGGGTCGGTCCCCCGCGCCAAGTTGCGCCGCCGCCAGCAGTTCGCGTGCCGCCACGTTCATGGGCTGCATCGTCACCAGCCGCGCCCAGGCGCGGGCGGCTCGCTGCGGCCGTCCCTGCGCATAGGCGATGGCGCCCTCCAGCATCGCCGTGCCGGGCCGCATCCGCAGCGCGCCGCCCGTGAGCTGGAGCAGTTGTTGCGCCAGCGCATAACGCCCCGCCCGCGCCGCGATGACCGCCTGGAGATAGAAGGCGTCGGGATTGCCAGGCTGCGACACCAGCGCCGATCGGGTCGCCGCCAGTGCGTCGCTCGCCCGCCCCAGATCGCCGAGCGTCGCCGCATATTGGATCAGGGCCCGTAAGTGATAGGCATCGCGTGCCAACGCCGCCCGGAACCAGGGTAGCCCCGCCGCCAGGCCGTAGCGAGCGCGCAGCACCTCGCCCCGCAGGGTCAGTGCATCGGGATCGGCCGGAGCCAGCGCCGCCGCTCGCGCCGCCGCCTGGGACGCTCCGTCCATATCGCCCGCGCCAAAGCGGCTGCGCCCCAGATCGGTCCAGATGCGCGCATCATCGGGATAGAGGGTGACTAGGCCTTGCAACGCCTGTCGCAGGGGAACGCCGCCATCCTCCTGCGCCGCCACCTGTGCTGCGATTCGCGCCATCGCCGCGTCTCGCTCGGCAGGCATATGGTCGACCGCATCCTGCGCACCCGCCAGATCGCCTTGGAGAAACCGCGCCTCGGCCCGCGCCGCCAGCGTCTGGGCCAGCGGCACGCCGTCCTTCAGCGCGCGGTCGAGTGCGGCCTCCGCCGTCACACCCTCGCCCAGCAACAGGCTTGTCCGCGCCAGCATCATCTGCGCCGCCTGCGATCGGGGAGCCGCTTCGGCCGCCTGCCGGGCCTGGTCATGCGCCGCGTGGTAATTGCCCGCTTCCAGCGCGGCCGTGGCACGCCGCAGCGCCTGCGCCGGATCGACCGGCGGCTTGCCGGTATAGACGAGCACCAGCAACCCGGCCACGGCCAGACCGATGACACTCAGCACGGCCAGGATACGGAGACGCCGCTGGATCGAACGCCGCCACCAGATACGCCGCTTGCGTCGCATCATCGGATAGGGGTGCGATCGCCGCCGGTCACGCCCCCTCGGTATCGCCCTCCTGTCCTCGCTCACGATCAGCGCGCACCCGAGGGCCAGAGGATCACCCGCAACGTCTGAAGCAGGATCAGCGCATCGAGAAAGGGCGAATAATTCTTGGCATAATACAGGTCATATTCCAGCTTGTGCCGCGCATCGTCGATCGAGGCGCCATAGGGATAGTTCAGCTGTGCCCAGCCGGTGATACCCGGCTTCACCATATGACGCTCGGCATAGAAAGGGATTTGCTGTTCGAGCTGCTCGACGAATTGCGGGCGCTCCGGGCGCGGACCTACGAAGCTCATCTCGCCCATCAGTACCGACCAGATCTGCGGCAGCTCATCGATCCGTACCTTGCGGATGAAACGTCCGACACGGGTGATACGCGGATCGTCCTTCTCTGCCCAGACTGCCTGCCCGGCCAGTTCGGCATCCTGCCGCATCGAACGCAGCTTCGGAATGTCGAAGGGCTGGTTGAACAGGCCGACGCGCCGCTGTCGATAGAAAGCGGGCCCGCGCGATTCCAGCCGGATCAGCATGGCCGTGACCAGGATCACCGGCACCGCGAAGACGAGCAGAATCAGGCTGACCGAAATGTCGAAGGCGCGCTTGGCCATGGCCGACCACATGCGGCCCGACGCAAAGCCATCGGAGAAGATCAGCCAGCTGTGGCTGACCGAGGCCAGGTCGATACGGCCCGTCTGCTGCTCCAGAAAAGTCGAAATTTCGGATACATGGACCCCGGTGGTACGAACGCGCAGCAAGTCCTGATAGGGCAGCGCGCCGCGTCGTTCCTGAAGCGCCAGCACCACCTCGCCCGCCTCGCGTTCGAGCACGAAGGCCGACAGGCTCGGGATGGCGGAACGCGGCACGGCGCGCGGGACCGCATCCTCGTCCGGGCGCATCGCGATCGCACCGGCGATCACGAAATTCGATCCCGGCTGTTCCGCCAGCGCGGCGATCTGCGCCGCCCGCGCGCCTGCACCGATCAGGACCACCCGCCGCTTGAACCGGTCGCCGCCCAGATATCGCCCCAATATACCACGGACCACGACCAGCAGCACGGACGCGAAGACCATCGAAAAGAACAGGCTGGACCGCCAATAGCTGACGCTGGGAAAGAAGAAGAAGATCAGTGACAGGAAGATCACGCCCAACGAGATCGCCACCATCAACCGCGCCGCCGCGAACCGCAGCGATAGGAAGGACGCCGCCGTATAAGCCCCCACGGCGAGCAGCGAAATCTGAAGCGGGATCGCGAAGCTGAGCACCTGGGGCAGCCGCTCGATCAAACTGCCGACCGGATAGTCGATCTGATGCGCGCGCAGCACCCAGCCCAGCTCGGCCGCGACCATCAGCAGCAGGAAGTCGACCAGGCCGAGCAGCAGCGCCGCATGGGGGACATAATGTTTGAACAGGCGGATCATCTACCGGACCGACTTCCCCAACGCACCCTAAGCCCCGCTATTGGAGCGACTTTTCATATTTTTGCAGACAATGACAAACGAACCGTGAAGATATGCGTTGTGTCACCGTCATAAGCTACCCGGCCACCATGTCATTCCCGGTTGGTCCGGACAATCAGAAGGGGCATTCATGCATAATCCGATCGTGCCGGTCATCCTTTCCGGTGGCTCCGGCACACGCCTGTGGCCAATGTCGAAACCGGAAATGCCCAAGCAACTGCTGCCGCTGACGTCCGACGAGACGATGCTGCAACTGACGGCCCAGCGCACTAACTCGAACGACTTTGCGGCACCTATCGTCGTCGCCGGAAAGCAGCACGCCGATATGGTCGAAGCGCAGCTGACCGAAGCGGGCACGCCGCCCCAAGCGTTGATCCTGGAACCGGTGGCGCGCAACACCGCTCCCGCTATCGCGCTGGCTGCCCTGGCCGCCAAGCCCGAGGACGTGCTGCTGGTCATGCCGTCGGATCATGTCATCGCCGATCTCGACGCCTTCCACGCCGCCATCCGCTCCGCGTTGCCGATGGTGTCGCAGGGCTGGCTCGCCACCTTCGGCATCGCCGCCGACAAGCCTGAAACCGGCTATGGCTGGATCCAGGTGGGTCGCGAGATCGCACCGGGCGTGCATCAGGTCGCCCGCTTCGTCGAAAAGCCCCGGCTGGAGCGTGCGGAGGCCATGCTGGCGCGCGGCGACTATGCCTGGAACGGCGGCATCTTCCTGTTCCGCGCCGACCGGTTTTTAGAGGAACTGGGGCAGCACGCCCCCGAAATGCTGGTCGCCGCCGAAAAGGCGATGCGCGCCGCCAGCCATGAGGGTAAGCGCATCTGCCCGAACGAAACCGAATTCGCCGCCTGTCCGTCGGACTCTATCGACTATGCCGTGATGGAACGCGCCGACCGTGTGGCGGTCGTGCCCGTCGCCATGGGCTGGAACGATGTCGGCAGCTGGGACGCGCTGCACGCGGTCAGCGAGCTGGACGGGTTCGGCAACGCCCACCGCGGCGAAGTGCTGGCGATCGATACCAAGAACTGCCTGATCCGCACCGATCGCGTCCGGGTGGCGGCGGTCGATGTGCAGGATCTGATCGTCGTGGCGAGCGGGGACGATATCCTGATCCTGCCGCGCGGCCGCAGCCAGGACGTCAAGAAGCTGATCGAAGCGATGAAGCGCTGATCGCGGCGACCGGGCTGCCCCTCACCGGCAGCCCGGTCATCCGGTGACGGCGAGGATCTCGTCGATGGTCGTCGCGGTCACGCCATGTCTGGCCAGCCGCTCGAAGACCCTATCCCACCACCGATCGAACATCGCCCGATCGCGGGAATCGCGGACATAGGGCGTATGCCCCGGCTCGAGCGTCGGCGAGTGGAAGGAAAAGGTCAGCAGCCGCACATCATCGTCCAGCGCCTGGTCGATCCCCGCCAGCGCATCGGTTATGCTCACCCCCTCGGGTGTCAGGGGAATCCGGTTCAGCAGTCCGGCTCGTGCGAGGATACCGTGCCCGCGCGGCCAGCAGCCCGCCCTGCGGTACAGCGCTGCCCCGCCCCGCCGGAGCCATCCGGTATAGACGCTGGTCAAGGGCAGTTCGACCATCCCCTCGCGGCGGAAACCATGCGCGTCGATGGCGCTGAAATCCATGCCGCCGCCTGGCCCGTAATCATGGCGGGCCCGCATCGAGCTGTCGATCCGATAGCCCCGCGATGCCAGCAACGAAAGCGAGGCCGGACCCAAGCCGTAACGACCCGACCGGAAAAAACGCGGCCGCGTACCGAAGGCCTCGGCTAGCGTGTCCGTCAACGTGTCGAGCTTGGCGGCCTCCCATTCGATCGGCAGATTGCCCGCATGGCTGGTGAAGGGATCGACGACCTCATGATAGGGCGGCGTCACCCAGCCATGCAGCTGCGCCCCGATCTCGGACCGGCCATCGCCCAGACATTCCGACAATATGTCCACGGCGACGGGGTCCACCACGACCGGATAGTCCACCATGCAGGCCAGACCGACACCGGCCTCGGCAAAGCGGCGATGGGCCGGACCAAAAGCCCGCATCGCCTTGGTCGAGCGATGGCGCCGGTCGAGCGGCGCGGTCCAGTCGAACTCCTCCTCGACATCGACCGTTACCAGGAACCGCCGCCCAAAGGCTTCAGGCCAGACGATCCGCTCGGCGGCGGAGGCGGCCTCGTGGCGCCGTGGGCGAGCGGCGCTGGGCACGATCAGGCGCTCGACGCCTGCCCTGCGCGCCGATCCTCACCGATGGGCAGGGCCAGTACGACCCGGTGCAGACCGATGGTCAGGCCGCCGCCCATCTCGGCGCCCAACTTGTCGATCAGGCGCAGCGAGAAGCCCGTGCCCAGCAGCGGCGCGCCGTCACGCTGTTCCTCATCCCCCGCCTCGCTGAGCAGCGCGGCATCCGCCTCGACCGTCAGCGCAAGCGGGCGATCGATCCGCAGCGCCGCCATGCCCTGATCGATCGACAGGCTGGCCGAAAGACGCTCGCCGACGACGCAATTGGACAGGAGCACCGAAAACAGACGGGTCAGCAGCCGCTCGCACGCCCGGTCGTCGGCGAGGGCCGAGAGGTTCGCGGAAGACGGATCGAAACGGATTTCGGCACGGCGCAGTTCGGCCAGCGGCCCCAATTCGCCCAGCACCCGCTGGATCAGCGGTGCGAGCGGAACGATGGTCGGCCGCAGCTCCAGCACATGCCCCTCGATCCGTGCGGCGGTGTCGAGATCCTCGACCGAGGCGAGCAGGTCGGCGGCCATCGCGCGGATGGCGCTGGCCCGGTCGCGATAGACGGGCGCCACCGGCCCCAGCAATTCGCTTTCGATCAGCTCGGCAAAGCCCGCGACCGCGTTGGCGGGCGTGCGGAGTTCATGGACCAGCTGGCGCAGCGAATCGGACGAAGACGTTTCGGGCGCCGCCTCGACCACATTGGCCATCTCGTCGCGGCGCGGACGACGGCCGCTACCGCGATAGCCCGCATAGCGGCCCGACGCGGGATCGAAAAAGGGCATGGCCGACACCCGCCACGATCCCGCCGCCGCCGAACTGCCGCCGATCTCCAGCCGCGCGTCCCGGAAACCGGAGCGACGACGAAAGGCCCCCATCGCCACGCCGTCGAACTGCGCCAGCCCCTGCATCGCGGTCTCGGCGATACTCACGCCGACCAGCGGGCCGCGCGTGACGCCCTCGACGCCCAGGATCAGGCCGTTGGCGTCGGTCTCGAAATCGAAATGGGCGGGCCCGGCATCATTCTGCGTTGCGCCCGTCACTTCCTCGCGCCGCTGGTTGAAGGCGTCGATACGCGCGACGAGATCGGCGATCTCATAGCGGGGCGGCGCGGCGGGAGGCGGAGCGTGGCGCATCGCCTCGGCCATGAAGGGCAGGCTGCGCGCGACCTGGCCCAGCGCGACGAAAGGCGTCGCCGCCTGGGTCGGCAGCGGTTCGAGCAGGATCGATACCGGCGCGGCTTCGGGTTCTTTCACGGGCTTCGGAACCGTCACCGGCTCTTCCCGCACGGGCGCGGCACGGACCGGTTCCACCAGGGGTTCGGGCACGGCTTCCAGCGGCACGGCGGCGGCTTGCGGCGCTGGCTCGGCCGCACTGGCGATATGCGGCAGGACGAAATCGACCGGACCGAAACTCTCCAGCCCGCGAATCACCGTATCGGACAGATCGCGACGGTGCCGCAGGACCGAACGGGTTCGCGGGTTCAGCGCGGGGAGGATGGCCAACCAATCCTCATCCGCCAGTTGCACGCTGCGCAACACGGTCGCGGCGACCGGCAACGTATCCTGGGCGAAGAAGGACACCAGCGCGATGGGCGGGCGGCTGGTGCTCAACATGCGCGCGCTGGCGATGCGAACGCCTTCGGCCACCTTGCCACGCAATTCGGCGAGCCGCTCCAGCATCGGCGGATCGGCGGGCACGCGCCCACGGCTCATCAGGTCGATCAGCTGCCGCCAGGCAGTCTGCGCGCCGAAAGGCGTCGCAGTGTCGGCCGATAAAATCGTTGCCAGACTATCGTCGAACCGCACTGAGCTCCCTTCACGCGTGGCCGGTCGGCCTTCCTGCCGCTTCTGTAACGTCCTTATCCTTCCAACTGGTAACCTGCAAATATCCTTATCGGTGCCGTTGCAATGCCCGAGAATTACGGTAGTGCGTAATTTTCTTATAGTACGCCGTCAAAGAGCATAGGGATTCGGCAGTTTATGTGGAGTATCGTGTAATGGCGCTCGATCGCATCGATCGGCAGATCCTGGCGCTGTTGCAGGCCGATGGCCGTATGACCAATGTGGAGCTGGCCGAACGCGTCGGATTGACCGCCCCGCCCTGTCTGCGTCGCGTCCGCGCGCTGGAGGAAGCGGGGGCCATTCGCGGCTATCACGCCGACCTCGACGCCGCACGCCTGGGCTTCCCGATCACCGTCTTCGCGATGGTGTCGCTGCGCAGCCAGGCCGAGCATGATCTGGCCGCCTTCGAGGCGCATGTCGCGGGCATCCCCGAGGTGCGCGAATGCCATATGCTGAACGGCGAGATCGACTTCATCCTGAAGATCGTCGCGTCGGACCTGAAGAGCTTCCAGGAAATCCTGACCGGCCATCTGACGCCCGCGCCGAATGTGGCCAGCGTCAAGACGTCGCTGACCATCCGGACGGCCAAGCAGGTTTCGGGGATACCGATCGAAGCCGATTGATCCGGTTTCGGAGGCGATAAAAAAGGCCGGTTCTCCGTGGGGGGACCGGCCTTTTTAGTTGGGGGACGTCGCGTTGCCCCGCGCTCCGCCAAGAACGGAAAAGGCCCGCGCCCTTTCGAGCGCGGGCCCCATTCCTTACGCCTGGGTCGAGAGCCAGGTGCTCCAGAAGCTCGCCAGATCGGCACGCGGAGCACCCTTGACGGTATCGAAGGCAGCCTTCGCGCCCGCCTTGTCGCCGCTGGCGGCCAGCGCGATGCCGAGGCGGGTATTCACCTCATTGGCGTCGACACCACCCTTTTGCAGCGCCAAGCGATACAGCTCGGCCGCCTTGGCGTTGTTGCCCTGGCCGTAATAGGCCTCGGCGGTCAGCGCGGCGAGCTTGCCGTCGGCGGCCGACTTGGCGCGCGCCTCGGTCGGGGCGAGCGAGCCTTCCTGGCGGTTCTTGGTCTCGGCGGCGGTCAGCATCGCCTTGGCCGTGGCATTGCCAGCCGGGATCTTGCCGGTCGCCATGCCTTCCTTCAGCACGGTCGCGGCTTCGGCAGGCAGGCCCTTGTCCGTCGCGTACTGCGCATATTCCATATAGTCGTTCTGGTCGGCCAGCGACTTGGACGCGCGCATCAGGCGGAACAGGTCGAGCTTCTGGTTCTTGTCCAGCGTCGCCAGCGAACCCTGCTGCAGACCATAGATGACCAGAGCGTTGCGCCAGTTCTGCGGGGTCGGATAGGCCGCGATCCACTTGCGCATCCAGCCAAGCGTCTCGGGAACCATCTTGGCCTTGTTGGCGCGACCGATGGCGAACTTGTAATAGTCCTCCGGCGCCTTCTGGCCCGAGGCGTTCATCTGGTCGATCACCGACGACAGCTCGGCATTGCCGCCCGCCACGTCGCCCATCTCGATCTTCGACTTGACGATCAGCATCGGCAGGTTGGGATCGTTATAGCCCAGCTGCTTGGCCTGCTGGAAATATTGCAGCGCGATCGGATACTGCTTGCCGTTGAAGGCCAGCGCACCGCGACGATAGACATAGCGCGGCTTGTCGGCCGCCGGGGTCGACGGGCTGTTGATCAGCGCGTCGAGCGGCTTCGCCAGCACCGCCTCGTCGACCGGGGCGTTCGGATTGGCCTGCTGGGCCGCGAACAGCTTGCCCGATTCGAGCTCGTAGCGCATCGCCGCGGCGATATACTTGTCGTCTTCGGTCTTGGCGGCAGCCTCGACCGCGGCAACCAGCGGATCGGCGGCGGCATAATTCTTCTGCTGCAGCACCGGCTGCGCGGCCTGGGCCGCCTTCAGCGCCTCGGGGCTCAGCTTCAGGCCACCGGCCGCTTCTTCCTTCTTCTTCTGCGCAGACAGCGGCGCGGTCAGCACGACGCTGCCCATGCCCGTCGCGAGCGCGGCCGCCAGCGCGAGCTTCGGTAGGATTTTCATGCGAATTCTCTCCAAGAATACAGCCGGTCGGTCCGGGATCGTCGATGGCAGGCTTGATAGGGACAGCGCGCGTCCCGTTCAAGCAAAGCGATTGATGGATGTCCCCTCTATCCAACAACCGCTGAACGCGGATTGAACGCGAACGCTCCCGGCGCTAGCCCGCGCGGCATGATCGCCGTCATCTCCCCCGCCAAGACGCTCGACTATCAGAGCCCCCTGCCCGACCTTGCGCCGACCGCGCCCCATTTCGCCGACGAGGCGCAGACCCTGGCCGAGGCGGCCTCCGGACTGGGCGAGGAGAAGCTCGCCTCGCTGATGCGAATCTCGCCCGCGCTGGCGCAGTTGAATGCCGAACGCTTCCGCGATTTCGCCACTGCGCCGGAGCGGCCCGCCATGTTCGCCTTTGCCGGTGATGTGTACACCGGGCTGGAGGCCAAGTCGCTCGACGTGCCCGCTGTCCTCTTCGCGCAGGACCATCTGCGGATGCTGTCGGGCCTGTATGGCCTGCTCCGCCCGCTGGACGCCATGCGCCCCTATCGGTTGGAAATGGGCACGCGCTGGGCGCCCCATAAAGCTGGATCGGGCGGTGGCAAGCTGACCGACTGGTGGGGAGACCGCATCGCCGAGCGACTGACCCAAGAGGTCGAGGCGGAGGGTTCCGGCACCATCCTGAACCTCGCCAGCCAGGAATATTGGCACGCGGTTGAGGGCAAGCTGCCCGCCGCCATCCGGGTCATCGCGGTCGATTTCCGCGAGGGCGACCGTTTCATAAGTTTCCATGCGAAGAAGGCGCGCGGCGCCATGGCCCGCTGGATGATCGAACATCACGTCACCGATACCGATGCGATGCGCGGTTTCGATAGCGACGGTTATGCGTTCGATGCCGAGGCGAGCACGCCGACCCTTTGGAGATTCGTGCGATGAGCGAGTGGAAGCAGGCGATCGTCATCGGTGCCTCGGGCGGGATCGGCCAGGCGATGGCCGATGCGTTGGAGGAAGAGGGTGTCCGCGTCACCCGCCTTGCCCGCTCGATGCCGGGTGACGGCCACATCGATATCGAGGACGAAGCCAGCATCGCCGCCGCCGCCGAACGCATCGCCAAGGGCCCCGCCCCCGATCTGGTGATCGTCGCCACCGGCCTGCTGCATGACGGAGAACGGGGGCCGGAAAAGGCGCTCGACCAGCTTTCGCCCGAATGGCTGGCACGCAATTTCGCGGTAAACGCGATCGGCCCGGCGCTGGTCGCCAAGCGTCTGCTGCCGTTGATGCCGCGCACGGGCAAGACGCTGTTCGCGGTTCTCTCCGCGCGGGTCGGGTCGATCTCCGACAATCGCATGGGAGGCTGGTATGGCTATCGCGCGTCCAAGGCCGCGCTCAATCAGTTCGTCCGGACGCTGGCGATCGAGCACAAGCGTCGCAACGATCGCTCGATCATCGTCGCGCTGCACCCCGGCACGGTCGACACCGCGCTGTCCAGGCCGTTCCAGGGCAATGTCCGCCCCGGTGGCTTGTTCGCACCCGACCGAGCGGCGGTCCAACTGCTCGACGTAATCGACGGGCTGAAGGCCCCCGACAGCGGCAAGCTGTTCGACTGGGAAGGCAAAGAGGTCCAGCCTTAACCATTCCTCCTCTGCAAGGGGAGGAATAGCCTATGCCCCTGATTATCATTCAGATTACAGCATTGTAACATTTGCGACATCCAGCCGAAACCACTGAAATTCCATAAGACCCTTGCTGGCCGCCGTTTACTCCCGTCGGCGGCCAGCGCCTCCAAAGTCCCGCGAACCTGCTGCCGAGGGGGGAGCATATTCCGTCGGGCCTGCCCCCGCCGCCTCGTTCCGCGCAGTCACCGTTCCTCCCAAACGGCTGCTCGCGAATGGTCGCGCGGGGGTGGTCAGGCGGCTCACGCTCGGCTAGTACCTTCGGTTCCCATCTGACCATCAAGCCGGAAAGCAACAGACTTTGGCCGACGAGACGACCCTCGCGGAACCTTCCGATATTTCGACGATCTCCATCGTCGACGAGATGAAGTCGAGCTATCTCGACTATGCGATGAGCGTGATCGTGGCGCGTGCGCTGCCCGATGTCCGTGACGGCCTGAAGCCCGTCCATCGCCGCATCCTCTATTCGGCCGCCGAAAGCGGCTTCGTCGCGGGCAAGCCCTATCGCAAGTCGGCGCGCATCGTCGGCGACGTGATGGGTAAATACCACCCGCACGGCGACAGCGCGATCTATGACGCGCTGGCCCGCATGGCGCAGGACTGGTCGATGCGCGTGCCGCTGATCGACGGTCAGGGCAATTTTGGCTCGATGGACCCCGATCCGCCCGCCGCGATGCGTTATACCGAAGCGCGTCTGGCGAAGGTCGCCAATTCGCTGCTCGACGATCTCGATAAGGACACGGTCGATTTCCAGCCCAATTACGACGGCTCGGAACGCGAACCCTCGGTCCTGCCCGCCCAGTACCCGAACCTGCTGGTCAACGGCGCGGGCGGTATCGCGGTCGGCATGGCGACCAACATCCCGCCGCACAATCTGGGTGAGGTGGTCAATGCCTGTCTCGCCTATATGGAAAACGGCGCGATCACGGTCGAGGAACTGAACGAGATCGTCCCCGCACCCGACTTCCCCACCGGCGCGCTGATCCTGGGCCGCTCGGGCGCGCGCTCGGCGTACCAGACGGGGCGCGGTTCGATCATCGTGCGCTCGCGCCACGAGATCGAGGAGATGCGCGGCGACCGCCGGGCCATCGTCCTCACCGAAATCCCCTATCAGCAAGGCAAGAACGCGCTGGTCGAAAAGATCGCCGAGGCCGCCAAGGAAAAGCGGATCGAGGGGATCAGCGACATTCGCGACGAATCGAACCGCGAAGGCGTTCGCATCGTCATCGACCTGAAGCGTGACGCGACCCCCGAGGTCGTGCTCAACCAGCTGTGGCGGCACACCCCCGCCCAGACCAGCTTCCCGGCCAACATGCTCGCCATTCGCGGCGGTCGGCCCGAGCTGCTGAACCTGCGCGACATCATCCAGGCGTTCGTCCAGTTCCGCGAGCAGGTCATCACCCGCCGCTCGAAGTTCGAACTGGCCAAGGCGCGCGAGCGGGCGCACATCTTGCTGGGCCTCGTTATCGCGGTGACGAACCTGGACGAGGTGGTGCGGATCATCCGTGGCTCGGCCTCGCCAGTCGCCGCGCGCGAGGCTTTGCTCGCCCGCGAATGGCCGATCGCCGAGATCGCGCAATATATCCGCCTGGTCGAAGCAGTCGAGCATGAGGGCTTCGGCGACACCTATCGCCTGTCGGAGACCCAGGTTCGCGCCATCCTCGACCTGCGCCTGCATCGCCTGACGGCGCTCGGCCGCGACGAGATCGGCGACGAGCTGAAGGGTCTGGCGGACTCGATCACCGAATTGCTCGAAATCCTCGCCAACCGCGTGAAGCTCTACGAGGTCATGCGCGGCGAGCTGGTGGCGATCCGCGACCAGTTCGCGACTCCGCGCCGCTCGGAAATCGCGGCCGCCGCCGATGGCATCGACGACGAGGATCTGATCGAGCGCGAGGACATGGTCGTCACCGTGACCATGCAGGGCTATATCAAGCGCACCCCGCTCGATGCCTTCCGTGCGCAGAACCGGGGCGGCAAGGGCCGCTCGGGCATGGCGACCAAGGACGAGGACGTCGTCACCGAGCTGTTCGTGACCAGCACGCACACGCCGGTCCTGTTCTTCTCGAACCATGGTAAGGTCTATCGCTATAAGGTCTGGCGCCTGCCCGAGGGCGGACCCGCCACGCGCGGACGGCCGATGGTCAATTTGTTGCCGCTGGCCCCGGGCGAGGTCGTCTCGACCGTGCTGCCGCTGCCCGAGGACGAGGCGGAGTGGGGCAAGCTCCACGTCATGTTCGCCACCGCCAAGGGCGCGGTGCGCCGCAACTCGATGGATGCGTTCACCAACGTGCCCTCGAACGGCAAGATCGCGATGCGCTTCGAAGAGGGCAGCGAGGACCGGCTGATCGGCGTCGCGCTGCTCGGTGCTGAAGACGATGTGCTGCTCGCCACCCGTTGCGGTCGTGCGATCCGCTTCGCCGCCGACGATGTCCGCGAGTTCCAGAGCCGCACCTCGACCGGCGTTCGTGGCATCGCGCTGAAGGGTGAGGACGAGGTTATCTCGCTCTCGGTTCTGCACCGCGTCGGCACCACCCAGGAGGAGCGCGAGGCTTATCTGCGCTTCGCCCCCTGGAAGGGTGAGAAGGAAGGCGAGCCCGAATTGTCGGTCGAACGCTTCGAGGAGCTGCGCAATTGCGAGCAGTTCATCCTGACCGTCTGCGCCAATGGCTATGGCAAGCTGTCCTCGGCCTATGAATATCGCCGCACGGGTCGCGGTGGTCAGGGCATCACCAATATCGACAATATCGCCCGCAATGGCGATGTCGTCGCCAGCTTCCCGGCGGCCAAGGGGCATCAGCTGATGCTCGTGACCGACCAGGCCAAGCTGATCCGCATGTCGCTGGCGAGCTTGCGCGTCATCGGGCGCGGCTCGGCGGGTCTGCGGCTCTTCAACGTCGCACCGGGCGAGCATGTCGTCTCGGCCGCGCGCATCGAGGAGACCGAGGAGGATGCCGAGATGAACCTGGCCGACGGCACCCCCGAGATCGCGCCCGAGCCGGATGCGGTCGTCGGCGAGAACCTGGCCGCCGGACCGGAGGACGGCGAATGACCCTTCCCGCCACCGCCTATAAGGTGCTGACCGCCGATCAGATGGCGGTGTTGGAGCAGGAGGCCGTCTTTGCGGGCGCCCCGGTGGATCTGGCCGATGGCTATATCCACCTCTCGACCGCCGCCCAGCTGACCGAGACGGTGGACAAGCACTTTGCCGGACAGAGTGACCTGCACATCGCGGCCGTCGATCTGGAGGCGATGGGCGAGGCGGTGAAATGGGAGGAGAGCCGTGGTGGCCAACTCTTCCCGCATCTTTATGCCGATTTGCCGCTGACGGCGGTGATCGCTTATGGCCCGATGAAGCGGGACGAGGACGGCACGGTCCGTCTGCCGGTGGCGGGCTAATCCCCCCACCGGCATCGGCCGATTCCGTTTCGTCATCGAAACGTCACAAAATCATCACATCGCGTTTACGGTCCTGTCGTACGGCGGATCGTGATGAAGCCGCCCGCCTTCTCCTCCTGGTCCGCAACTATGGAAAACCCGGTCATCGCGGCGGATGCATCGCTGATCGACGCCATCGCGCTGTTTCGGCAGAGCCCGGACATGCGGCTGCTGCCGGTCCTGGATGCCGAACGACGGCCGGTCGGGGCGATCGTCGAACGCGATGTGAAGGGGTTGCTTTACAACCCGTTCGGCCATGCGCTGCTTCACAACCCCGATTTCGGCGCCAGCCTGACCGCCTATGTCCGCTCGCATCCCAGTTGTGAGGAGGACGCGCCGCTGGCCGAAAAGCTGGCGCTTCATGCCGATTGGGGCGCTCCCGACGCGCTGATCCTGACCCGCAAGGGCGTGTTCACCGGCCTGCTCGACGCCGCCCGGATCGCCCGACTGGCGGCCGACGCACAGATGGCCCTGGCGCAGGAGCGCATGGTGCGCGCGCGGCGTATCGACGAGGCGGCGAGATCCTTCACCGCCGACATCGCCGCCCTGTCCGCGGAGCTGCTGCGTGCCACCGCCGATATGGGCGGCATGGCCAGCACCCTCGCCCGTTATGCCGGGGAGACGCAGGGCAGCGCGGATCGCATGACCGAGGCGATGGCCGATACCGGCCACGCGCTCAGCGATATCGCCGCGCGCGGCCATGGTCTGGCCGACGCCTTTGCTGCCATCACCCGCGACATGGACCAGTCGCGCACCATTCGCGAGGTCGTCCGCCACCGGATCGCCGCCACCGACCTGCGGGCGGATGCGCTGACCGCAAGCGCGACGACGATCGACACCCTCCTGACACTGATCGAAACCGTCGCGGCGCGCACCAATCTGCTCGCACTGAACGCCGCGATCGAGGCGGCGCGCGCAGGCGATGCCGGGCGGGGCTTCGCCGTCGTCGCGCATGAGGTAAAGGCGCTGGCCGGGCAGACCCGCGAAGCCGCACGCGACGCCGCGCGCAATATCGGCGAGGTCACCGCCAATCTCCACGCGCTGGTCGCCGAACAGGCGCAGCTCAACCGCGCGGTCGACACGATCGGCGCCATCTCGCAATCGATCGACGAGGCGGTGGCGGCACAGGGCTTCGCCACGACCGGCATCGCCGCCAGCGTCGACCAGTCGGTCGCCTCCGCGCACCGCGTCGGCCAGCAGGTCCATCAGTTGCAGCAGGATGCCAACCGGATCGACCAGGACGCCGGATCGTTGCTGACCCTGGCCCAGGCGCTGGAAAGAAATATCGGGATGCTGCGCGACCGCACCGACGCCTTCGTCGCGTCCGTTCTCTGACGGATCAGACGTAGAGATCGACGACGGTCATCCCCTGCCCCACCGCCTCCAGCAACAGCGTCCGGTGGCAGTGGCAGGGGTCCCGCTCGAAGCATAGCAGCGCGCTGGGCTTCTCACCCGCCAGATCGAGCATCCGCGCGGCGGCCGCCTGTGCCTCGGGCAGGGCCAGCTGGTCGTCATAGACCTCGCGCAGGGTGCCGACATCGCCCTTCTTGGCCGCATCGCGGCCGCGCTTGGGGGTGCCCAGATCCTTCAGATGGACATAATCGACCCCGACCTCCTTCAACGCGGCGGCCAGCGGCGACTTGGAAAAGCCCGGACGCCGGGACAGCGGCAACGCGCGAACGTCGATCAGCCGTTCGACCCCGGCCGATTTCAGCGTCGCGAGGAAGCCGTCGACGGTCGCGCCCTCGTAACCGATGGTGAAGATGGTGGTCATGTCACCGACTTGGGGAGCCGGGTCCCACACGCCAAGTCCTTCCAACCGGCGCCGTCCGGGTTTAAGGCGGCCGGATGACCTATGACATTCATGTGATCGGCGGCGGGCTGGCCGGCTCGGAAGCCGCGTGGCAGCTCGCCGAGGCGGGCCTGAAGGTGCGCCTGTCCGAAATGCGCGGGGGCGCGGACACCACCCCTGCCCATCATGGCGGCGACCTGGCGGAGCTGGTCTGCTCCAACTCCTTCCGGTCCGACGATGCGACCTCCAACGCGGTCGGGCTGCTGCATCAGGAAATGCGCGCGCTCGGCTCGATCATCATGGCCAAGGGCGACACCCATGCGGTGCCCGCCGGGTCCGCACTGGCGGTCGACCGTGACGGTTTCTCGGGCGGCGTCACGGCGGCGCTGGCGGCGCATCCCAACATCACCATCGTCCGCGAACGGATCGACACGCTGCCCGACGGCCCTGCGATCGTCGCTACCGGCCCGCTGACCGCGCCGTCGCTGGCGGGCGGCATCGGCGAGGCGACCGGCGCGGAGGCGCTGGCCTTTTTCGATGCGATCGCGCCCATCGTCCACCGCGAGTCGATCGACATGGACGTCGCCTGGTTCCAGAGCCGCTGGAACAAGGGCACGGGCAAAGACTATATTAACTGCCCGATGGACAAGGAGCAATATTACGCCTTCCATCAGGCATTGCTCGACGGTGAAAAGACCGAGTTTCGCGAGTGGGAAAAGGACACGCCCTATTTCGACGGCTGCATGCCGGTCGAGGTGATGGCCGAGCGCGGGGTCGAGACGCTGCGCTTCGGGCCGATGAAGGGCGTCGGCCTCGACGACCCGCGCACCGGGCGTTGGCCCTATGCCGTCGTCCAGCTGCGCCAGGACAATGCGGCGGGCACGCTGTGGAACATCGTCGGTTTTCAGACCAAGCTGAAATATGCCGAGCAGATCCGCATCTTCCGCACCATTCCGGGCCTGGAAAAGGCCGAGTTCGCTCGGCTGGGCGGGCTGCACCGCAACACCTTCATCCGCTCGCCCGAACTGCTCGATGCGACGCTGCGGCTGAAGTCACGGCCGAACCTGCGCTTCGCGGGCCAAATCACGGGGTGCGAGGGCTATATCGAGAGCGCGGCGATCGGCCTGCTCGCCGGACGTTTCGCTGCCGCCGAACTGACCGGCAAGACCATTGCACCGCCCCCGGTCGAGACCGCCTTGGGTGCACTGCTCGGCCATATCACCGGGCTGGCGGAGGCCGAGACCTATCAGCCGATGAACGTCAATTTCGGCCTGTTCCCGCCCATTCCCGGCCGGACGAAAAAGGCCGACCGCAAGCGGATGTACACCGACCGCGCGCGCGAGGCGCTGCCCGGCTGGCTCAATTCTCTTCCGCCTGGCCCGCCTCCGGTGCCTCAGCCGGTGCCGTTCGCGCCGGAGGACAGTCCCGCCGGGCAGCCGGTCGACGCTTGACGGCGGTGGTGGCGAACTCGGCCGCGTTCATCGTGCCAGATTTGTCGCGGTCGGCGGTGGCGAACTTGGTCGTGGCCTTGACCGCCCATTCGTCGAAGGACAGCTTGCCGTCGCCGTCGCGGTCCAGCTTGGCATAGGCCTTGCGACGCGCGGCGAGATATTCCTCGCGTGTGATCGTGCCGTCGCGGTCCTTGTCGTAGCGGTCGAAGCGCTTCTGTTCACGCGTGCGGGCGGAGGCTTCGGGTAAAGGCGCGTCGTCGGCGGCGGTTTGCGGGGAAGCCGCCGTTGCGGCACTTGCGGCGGGGAGCGGGGACGGTGTGTCGGGTCGGCTGCCCCATAGGAACAGCCCTGCGCCCACCAGCACGAGCGTGCCCAACCCACCGGCCAGATAGCGCCACATCGGTTCCGTCTCCCCCCGTTCGACGGGCTTATGGTTAACCGGGGTTAGGCCTGGGCGACAAGGCGATTCCCTTGGCCTTCGACTTCGCTCAGGCTGAACGGGGTTGCTGGCCCTGCCGCACCTCGGGCGTACCCCGGCGAAGGCCGGGGCCCAGTTTCTCTGCCTTATCGACAGCGCAGGCATTTGCTTCTTCGCCTATCCATGCCGCGCTACGAGCCGCATAGTAACTGGACCCCGGCCTCCGCCGGGGTACGGCTCCGTCGCGAGAATAGGGGCGTCAGCGCCCCGTCAGACCGTGCCACGCCAATCGCGCGGCGCGCATCGGGTGGCCCGGCAAGCGATCCGGGTGGCGTAGGCTTTCGCGGGCCAGGATGGCCAATCCACTCAAACCCCGAACCGGCTTGGGTGATTTCGACGCCAGTATGGCGTCCAAATCCAACAAAGCCGCAGCCCCGATTCGCGTGCGGGTCGCTTCATCGGAGACATGCTGCGCCAGATCGGCCTTCGCCCATCCCTCCCCCAGCGGCGCCGTCCCCGATTGCCCCAGCAACCGGCCGACGCTCGCAAACAACACGCCTCCACGCGCCTCGGCATGGCGCGCGATGCGCTCGTCATCCAGCGCCTCGCCATCATCGAGCAGTGCCTCCCACCCCTCGATCATCGGCGCGAGGTCGGCACCTCGGACGCCGCCGGGCAGGACCGAGTCCGCCAGCCGCTGCAACACCGGATGCGCGGGCGCGGGCTCGCGGTCGAGCTTTTCCAGCGCTTCATACCACCAGGTCAGCCGCATCTGGCCGATCATCGGCTCGGTCGTGCTTTGCAGGATCGAGGCAAGCTGGTGGTCGAGATCCAGCAGCGCCGCAAACCCCTCGCGTGCCGACGCGGGTGCATAACCCACCGCCAGCGCCTGTTCGCGCATCACCGCTTCGATGGCGGGCGGGGGCGTAGCGGATGCGGGAGCGTCGGTCATCCCCTGCCCTTCGCACAGGTCGTGCGCATGAAAAAGGCCTCCCGGTTTCCCGGAAGGCCCTCTTCAAATTGCAAGGATACCCCACGGCTTAGCCGCGATAGGTCACCTTCTTGACCGCCGCGACGACCTTGTTCGCGTCGACCAGCGCCAGCTTTTCGAGGTTGGCGGCATAAGGCAGCGGCACGTCCTCGTTGGTCACGCGCAGCACCGGCGCGTCGAGGTCGTCGAAGCCTTCTTCCATCACGACGGCGGTGATTTCCGAAGCGATCGAGCAGGTCGGCCAGCCTTCCTCGACCACGACCAGACGGTTGGTCTTGGCGAGCGACTTCAGCACCGTCTTGGTGTCGAGCGGACGCAGCGTGCGCAGGTCGATGACCTCCGCGTCGATGCCCTCGGCTGCCAGCTTCTCGGCGGCTTCGAGCGCGACGCCCACGCCGATCGAGTAGGAGACGAGCGTCACGTCCTTGCCCTCTCGCATGATCCGCGCCTTGCCGATCGGTAGGACGAAATCGTCGAGCTTGGGCACGTCGAACGAACGACCGTACATCAGCTCGTTCTCGAGGAACACGACCGGATCTTCCGAACGGATCGCCGCCTTCAGCAGGCCCTTGGCATCGGCCGCGTCATAGGGCGCGATCACGATCAGGCCGGGGACCGAGGCATACCACGGGCCGTAATTCTGCGAGTGCTGCGCACCGACGCGGCTGGCGGCACCGTTGGGACCACGGAACACGATCGGGCAGCGCATCTGGCCGCCGGACATATAGTTGGTCTTGGCGGCCGAGTTGATGATGTGGTCGATCGCCTGCATGGCGAAGTTGAACGTCATGAACTCGATGACCGGGCGCAGGCCGCCCATGGCGGCACCCGTGCCGACACCGGCAAAGCCATATTCGGTGATCGGCGTGTCGATGACGCGACGGTCGCCGAACTCGTCCAGCAGCCCCTGCGTGACCTTGTACGCGCCCTGATACTGGGCGACTTCCTCGCCCATCACGAAGACGCGGTCGTCGGCGCGCATTTCCTCGGCCATCGCGTCACGCAGCGCTTCGCGGACGGTGAGCTTCACCATCTCGGTGCCTTCCGGGATTTCCGGCGAGGCGGGCGCTTCCTGCTCGGCCGCGGCGACCAGCTTCTGCGTGCCGCTTTCCTGCTCGGCGGCGGCGGCACCTTCTGGCATCGGCGGCGCGTTGTGGTCGGTCGCCTCGTTCTTCGGCGCGGCATTGGCGGCATCGCCCGAACGCGAACCCGAAGCGGCAGCGGATGCGACGTCCTCGCCCTCTTCGGCCAGCAGCGCGATGGCGGTGCCGACCTTCACATTGTCGGTGCCCTCGGCCACCAGGATCTTGGCGATCACGCCTTCATCCACGGCTTCGAATTCCATCGTCGCCTTGTCGGTCTCGATCTCGGCCATGATGTCGCCGGACTTGACCGTATCGCCTTCCTTCACGAGCCACTTGGCGAGCGTGCCCTCTTCCATGGTCGGGGAAAGGGCCGGCATCTTGATCTCGATCGCCATCTTAGTAACGCTCCACCAGCACTTCAGTGTAGAGTTCAGCCACGTCGGGCTCGGGGGTCTGCTCGGCGAAGTCCGCCGCTTCGTTGACCTGCTTGCGGATGTCCTGCTCCAGGACCTTCAGATCGGCCTCGGTGACGCCCTGCTCTTCGAGCAGACGCTTCACGTGATCGATCGGATCGGACTTGTCGCGCACGCCCTGCACTTCCTCGCGGCTGCGATACTTGGCGGGGTCGGACATGGAGTGACCGCGATAGCGATAGGTCTTCATCTCGAGGATGACCGGGCCCTTGCCCGCGCGGACCCAGGCCAGCGCCTCTTCGGCCGCACCGCGGCAGGCCAGCACGTCCATGCCGTCGACCTGGATGCCGGGGATGCGGAAGCTTTCGCCACGGCGATACAGCTGGTCCTCGGACGAGGCGCGGTTGACCGCGGTGCCCATGGCGTACTGGTTGTTCTCGATCACGAAGATGATCGGGAGCTTCCACAGCTCGGCCATGTTGAAGCTCTCGTACACCTGGCCCTGATTGGCCGCGCCGTCGCCGAAATAGGCGAGGCAGACGCCGCCGTCATTGCTGTACTTGTGCCCGAACGCCAGGCCGGTGCCCAGCGACACCTGCGCGCCCACGATGCCGTGGCCGCCGTAGAACTTATGCTCGGTCGAGAACATGTGCATCGACCCGCCCTTGCCCTTGGAGATGCCGGCGGCACGCCCCGTAAGCTCGGCCATGATGACCTTGGGATCGATGCCATAGGCGAGCATGTGGCCATGGTCGCGATAGCCGGTGATGACCGAATCCTTGTCGCCGTCGAGCGCCGACTGGAGACCCACCGCCACGGCTTCCTGGCCGATATACAGGTGGCAGAAACCGCCGATCAGGCCCAGGCCATAAAGCTGACCCGCCTTTTCTTCGAAGCGGCGGATCAGGAGCATCTGCTTGTAGAAATCCAGCAACTGTTCCTTGGTAGCCTGGAACGGTTGCGGTTCGGCGGGACGCTCCCGATTGGGAATGGGGGGCTCGCTGGTACGGCTTGGAGCTTTTGCCACAGTCGGGAACACCTTTGTTTCCGTTAGGGAAGGATGGACGCCTATTGGCGTGCTTTGTCATGAAACTCAATTCCCCCTCTTAATTCCCATCAGGACAGCGGGAATTTAGCGGGGAATAGCTTTGCCTTGGTTGCCTTGTCGGCGAACCGCAGCCTACAACGCTGGCCGATTATGGATAGACCCGTTCACCCGTTCCGCATCGCCAATTTCCGCAGCTACTGGCTTTCGCGGTTCAGCGGTACCATCGCCGTTTCCGCCATGTCGATCGTCATCGGGTGGCAGGTATACAATCTGGCGCGCGAGACGATGGACGTGCGCCAAGCCGCCTTCATGCTGGGCATGATCGGCTTTGCGCAGTTCGTGCCGCTGTTTCTGTTAACCCCGATCACCGGGCTGGTCGCCGACAGCGTCGACCGGCGCTGGATCGTGCGGGCGACGACGACGCTTCTGGTTCTCACCGCCGCGACGCTCTGGTTGCTCACCTGGTCGGGGCATCTGACGCTGGGCGCACTGTTCACCGCCGCCGTCGCCTTCGGCATCGCGCGTGCCTTTTCGGGACCGGCCTATTCCTCGCTCGCCCCCAATCTGGTGCCGCGCGAAAGCCTGCCGACCGCCATCGCGGTCAGCTCGATCGCGTGGCAGGTCGGCACGATTGCGGGGCCGAGTGTCGGTGGCCTGCTTTACGCGGTGCATCCCGAATTCGCCTACGGCGTCGCGACCCTGTTGTTCGCCGTCGCCCTGTTCTGCATCTTCCTGATCGGCCCGGTGCCGCAGCCCCCGGCGCAGACCGACCGCCGCCCGCTGACCCGAATCGTCGAGGGGTTCAGCTATGTCCGCCGCAACCGGTTGGTGCAGGCGGCGATCACGCTCGATCTGTTCGCGGTGCTGCTGGCGGGCGCGACCTCGCTGTTGCCGGTCTATGCGCGCGACATATTGCATGTCGGGTCGCAGGGCCTGGGCGTGCTGGCGGCGGGGATGGGAATCGGGGCGGCCACCACCGCGATCTGGTTCTCGTTCAAGCCGATGACGCAGAATGTCGGGGTGAAGATGCTGATCGCGGTCGTCGTATTCGGCCTGTCGATCCTGACCTTCGGTATCGCCAGCCATATCACCGGCGCGCTGGGTCTGGACACGGGGACGTTGGCGGTGAACGGCTTCAACATCTTCATCCATCCCGCCTTCCTGCTCAGCCTGATCGCGCTGATCTGCGCGGGTGGCGCCGACATGGTGTCGGTCTATGTCCGCCAGTCGCTGATCCAGCTTCACACGCCCGACGAAATGCGCGGACGGGTGAGCGCGGTGTCGCAGCTGACCATCTCGGCCTCCAACGAACTGGGCGAGTTCGAGAGCGGGGTCATGGCCTCGATCCTCGGCCCGGTCGGCGCGGTGGTGTTCGGCGGGCTGGGCGCGATCGGCGTCACCCTGCTCTGGTCGCGACTGTTCCCGGAACTCCGACGCGCGCGAACCTTTGATCCGCCTGAAATCCTTGCAACCGAACCTAGCCACGGAGAAGCCAAGCCATGAAGGCCAACACCATCCTGGAAACGATCGGCAATACGCCGCACATCAAGCTCCAGCGGCTGTTCCCCGGATCGGAGGTCTGGATCAAGTCGGAACGCTCCAATCCCGGCGGGTCAATCAAGGACCGTATCGCCCTGGCGATGATCGAGGCGGCCGAGGCCAAGGGCGAGTTGAAGCCCGGCGGCACCATCGTCGAGCCGACCAGCGGCAACACCGGCGTCGGCCTGGCGATGGTCGCGGCAGTCAAGGGTTACAAGCTGATCCTGGTCATGCCCGAATCCATGTCGATCGAGCGCCGCCGCCTGATGCTGGCCTATGGTGCGACCTTCGACCTGACGCCGCGTGAAAAGGGCATGAAGGGCGCGATCGAACGCGCGCTGGAGATCGTACGCGAGACCCCCGGCGCCTGGATGCCGCAGCAGTTCGAGAACCCGGCGAATATCGACGTGCATGTGCGCACCACGGCGCAGGAAATCCTGAACGACTTCCGTGATTCGCCGATCGACGTCATTATCACCGGCGTCGGCACCGGCGGCCATATCACCGGCGTCGCCGAGACGCTGAAGAAGGAATGGCCGGGCCTCAAGGTCTATGCGGTCGAACCCGCCGCCTCGCCGGTCATCCAGGGCGGCCAGCCGGGTCCGCACCCGATCCAGGGCATCGGCGCAGGCTTCATCCCCGCCAATCTCCACACCCAGGCGATCGACGGCGTGATCGAGGTCGATGCCAATGTCGCCAAGGACATGGCGCGCCGCTCGGCCACCGAAGAGGGGCTGCTGGTCGGCATCTCGTCGGGCGCGACGCTGGCCGCGATCCTGCAGAAGCTGCCCGACCTGCCCGACGGCACGCGCGTGTTGGGCTTCAACTATGACACGGGCGAGCGTTATCTGTCGGTGCCGGACTTCCTGCCCGAACAGTGAGCGATGTGTCCCGGCCGCGCGGCGGCCTCCGCGCGGCCCTGTTCGCCCCCCTGATCGTGATCGCCGGTACGGCCAGCGTCGTACCGGCTTTGCTCGTGGCGAATGCGCCCGACATGCCCCGGACCCAGCACAGGTCGGCCCAGCGGGCTCGCCCCGCGCCGCGCGTCGTCCCTCCCGCCGAGCTGCCCCCGGTCGAGCCGGTCGCGTTCGTCGACATGAGCCCGGACGAGGCGCGCGCCTATAATGCGGGCGTACCGTTCTCGACCGATCGCAACCCGGCCGCCCGGCCCTTCCTCTATCGCGGATCGGCGGAGGACAAGGCGCGAGCGCTCGACTGTCTGGCGGCGGGTGTGCTGTACGAAGCGGGCGACGACGCCAAGGGCGAACAGGCGGTGGCGCAGGTCGTGCTCAACCGGCTTCGCCATCCCGCCTTCCCCAAGACGGTGTGCGGCGTGGTGTTCGAGGGTCAGGAGCGCAGCACCGGCTGCCAGTTCACCTTTACCTGCGACGGGGCGTTGACCAAGTGGCAGCCGCCCGAAGCCGCCTGGACCCGCGCGCGCCAGGTCGCGGCGATGGCGCTGAACGGCAAGGTCTTCCCGGCGGTCGGCCATTCGACCCATTATCATACCGATTGGGTCGTGCCCTATTGGCAGGCGAGCCTGGACAAGGTGGCGCGGGTCGGCAGCCATTTGTTCTTCCGCTGGTCCGGCTGGTGGGGCACGCCGCCCGCCTTCAACCGGCATATGCTGGCGGGGGAGCCGGTCATCACCCAGCTGGCCCCCTTCTCGCCCGCGCACCGGGCGGGGACCGATGCCAGCGACGATGCCGGAGCTGCGCTGGCCGAAGGGGCCGCCGCGACAGGAACCATGGCACCGCTGGCCAGCGAGCCCGACACCTTCCTGATCACCCTGCCCGCCGGACTCTCGCCGGACGGCTTCCCGGCGCTGGCGACGACCCTGTGCGGGCCGCGCAAGCATTGCACGGTCATGGCGTGGCGCGATGCCGCCGCGACCGCCTTCTCGGTGCCGCTCAATCAGGTCCAGATGGAGACGATGGCGTTCAGCTATTTCCGCGATGCGGGCATCGGGCTGGAGCGGACCTTGTGGAATTGCGGCGTCTATCCGGCGTTCAAGGGCCCGCGCTGCATGAAGCGCATGTCGATGACCATCGTCCCGTTGGCCGCTCCCACGCCGCAGCCCAGCCCGACGCCGACTCCCACCGGCGAGTTATCCGGCGTCCGCCGCGCCAGCACGCCACCGGCCGAGCCAAAAGCAAAGATTCCTCCCCTGTAAGGAGAGGTGGCAGACCGGAGGCCTGACGGAGGGGTGTTATGGCTGGAGCAGGTGGACCATCGCTACCGGCGACACCCCTCCTCCTTCCTTCGGATGGTCCCCCCTCCCCTTACAGGGGAGGAATATCGCCGATTAATCCCGGTGCGATTCGACCAGTGCGACGAATTCGGTCAGCTCGGCGATGGCTGCGTCGATATCCCGCTTCTGCGCCTGGAGCGCCTCGATCTTGGCGGTGCAGCGCTCCAGCGTCACCTCGCGCTGGAGGCGGCGGCCATCGCCCAGATCGTACAGGTCGATCATCTCGCGGATATCGGCCAGGCTGAACCCGACCCGCTTGCCACGCAGGATCCAGGCGAGCCGCGCGCGATCCCGTTGCGAATAGATACGCTGCGTGCCCCGCCGCTGCGGCGAGATCAGCCCCTCATCCTCGTAGAAGCGGAGCGCCCGCGCGGTGACGCCGAACTCGGCGCACAGCTCGGTGATCGAATAATCGTCGCGATCGGCGCTGGGCAGCGGTTCGGCGGAGGCGGCGACCTGGATCATGGCGCCTGAGGCTAAATGCCCTTTACGTGAACGTCAATCAGCACAAAGCGCGGTGCCGTTCGCACTGCGCAAGGCCTGCGCCTCGGCGACCGAAGCGCTGATCCGTTCGACATTCAGTGCCGAGAGTGTCGCCCGGCCCGTGCAGAACGCATTGCAAGTGGAGGGCAATGTCGCGGGGAACTGGATGGCGTCCCCGTCGAACCGCGCGGTGAAGCGACACGCACCCAGCGTCAGCTTCAACGCCGCACCCGATCGCTCCATGGTACCGATGGCAGTGCAGCCCTGCCCCTCGCCATAATCCAGCATCACGCCGACCCGGCGGGCGGGCCCCGTCCCGGCAGGCAGGATGCACATGCGATCCGTGTCCCGCGACCAGATGCCGTCCAGCGGCGCGGCGGCCGGATCGGCGACCAGCCCCACGGCGATGCTCGCCGCCTCCAGCCTTTCGCCCGCCTTGTCCTCCCCGCCCTGACCTGCCTGCCCACAGGCAGCCAGCAGCAACAGGGACGCCAGCGCGATCCCTCGAATCACGCGACCGGCGCCAGCCCGTCGCCCTCGATCCGACGATAGAAGCAACTGCGCGCGCCGGTGTGACAGGCCGGGCCGGCCGGGTCGCAGATCAGCCAGATCGCGTCCTGATCGCAGTCGATCCGCATTTCGACCACGCGCAGCACATTGTTCGAGCTTTCGCCCTTCTTCCAGAGCCGCCCCCGGCTGCGCGACCAGAAATGCGCGTCGCCCGTGGTCCGCGTGGCCTCCAGCGCCTCGGCATTCATATGCGCCACCATCAGCAACTCGCCGGATGCCCGATCGGTCGCGATCGCGGTCAGCAAGCCATGGGCGTCGAATTTGGGGTCGAGCGTCAGCCCGGTGTCGCGTTGGTCGGCCATGAAGCGGGGTTAGAACGGAACCACGGCCAAGTCACCCATTACGGATAGGCTCCCCCGCCCCTCCACCACCGCTTCGCGGCGGTCCCCCTCCCCAAGCAAGCTTGGGGAGGATTGAGAATAGGCGACCAATTCCTCCCCAAGCTTGCTTGGGGAGGGGGGCCATCCGAAGGATGGTGGAGGGGCCGACAACGCCAGCGAGCTTACCCGTGCCCGCGAATCGCCTCGATCAGTTCGCCCTTGCTCATCTTCGACCGCCCTTCGATGCCGATCTTGCGTGCCTCGGCCAGCAGATCGTTCTTGGTCCGATCCTCCAGATGGGTGGCTTTGTGATCCAGGCTGCCCTTCGCCTTGGCATTGGCGATGCGCGCCGCCTTTTCCTTGGACTGGCCCTGCTTGCGCAGGTCCTCATACAGGGCGTCATCCTTGATCTGGGCGCCGTGATCGCGTGCCATATGGCATCTCCTGCTTTCGGTTTCGAAACGCAGTCTTGGCGAAAATGATCCCGCGGATGATGACAAACAGGCGACAAACGCGGACGACGTTCCTATATGCGCCCCGTCTGCCCCTTAGTTGCGAACGTTGCGAGCGCCTCTCCCATGCTGACCACCAACCCCTTCGACGACGATAAACTCCGCGAGGAATGCGGTATTTTCGGTGTGACCGGCGCCGATGGCGCGGCTGCCCTGACCGCGCTCGGCCTGCACGCGCTCCAGCATCGCGGGCAGGAAGCGGCGGGCATCACCAGCTTCGACGGCACGCTGTTCCATACCCACCGCGCGATGGGGCATGTCGCGGGCAATTTCGACCGTGACGACGTGATCCGTGGCCTGCCGGGCGAAGTCGCCTGCGGCCATGTCCGCTATTCGACGACCGGCGACACCTCGCTGCGCAACGTCCAGCCGCTTTATGCCGACCTGTCGACCGGCGGCTTCGCCATCGCGCATAACGGCAATATTTCCAATGCGATGAAGCTCCGTCGCGAACTCGTGCGTCGCGGTTCGATCTTCCAGTCGACCAGCGATACCGAGACGATCATCCATCTGGTCGCGACCTCCAACTACCGCACCCTGCTCGACCGTTTCATCGACGCGCTGAAGCAGGTCGAGGGCGGCTATGCGCTGATCGTGATGACGCCCGAGGGCATGATCGCCTGCCGCGATCCGTTGGGCATCCGTCCGCTGGTCATGGGTCGCCTGGACGGCGCGGTGATCTTCGCGTCGGAGACGGTGGCGCTCGACGTGTGCGGCGCGACCTTCGAGCGTGCGGTCGAACCGGGCGAACTGGTCATCGTGCAGGGCACCGAGATTCGTTCGATCCGCCCCTTCCAAGCGGTCGATCCGCGCCCCTGCATCTTCGAATGGGTCTATTTCAGCCGCCCCGATTCGATCGCGGGCGACCAGTCGGTCTATTCAGTGCGCAAGGAAATCGGTGCGCAGCTGGCGCATGAGTCGCCGGTCGAAGCCGATCTGGTCATCCCGGTCCCCGATTCGGGCGTCCCCGCCGCGATCGGCTATGCGCAGGCCTCGGGCATTCCGTTCGAGCTGGGCATCATCCGCTCGCACTATGTCGGCCGCACCTTCATCCAGCCGGGCGACAAGGTCCGCCATCTGGGCGTCAAGCTGAAGCACAATGCCAATCGCGCGCTGATCCAGGGCAAGCGGATCATTCTGGTCGACGATTCGATCGTGCGCGGCACCACCAGCCTCAAGATCGTGCAGATGATGCGCGAGGCGGGCGCGGCCGAGGTGCATATGCGCATCGCGTCGCCGCCCACGCGCCACTCCTGCTTCTACGGCGTCGACACGCCCGAGCGCGCCAAGCTGCTCGCGGCCAAGCTGGACCTGGGCGGCATGACCGACTTCATCCATGCCGACAGCCTGTCCTTCGTGTCGATCGAGGGGCTGTACAAGGCGTTGAACGCGTCGCGCGGCGACAAGCCGAGCTATTGCGACGCCTGCTTCACCGGTGACTATCCGACGACGCTGACCGACCATGACGAAACCGCGTCGGTCGACCAGTTCGCGATGCTGGCTGAGCGGGTCGCCTGATGGCGGGTGCGCTCGACGGCAAGCTGGCGCTGGTCACCGGGGCCAGCCGGGGTATCGGCGCGGCGACCGCCATCGCGCTGGGCGCGGCGGGCGCGCATGTCGTCCTGACCGCGCGCACGCCCAAGGGGTTGGAAGAGGTCGAGGAGACCATCTTCAACGCCGGGGGATCGGCCACCATCGCGCCGCTCGACCTGACCGAGAACGAGTCGATCGGCCGCCTTGCCAATGCCATCGGTGAGCGCTGGAAGGCGCTGGACGTACTGGTTCTGAACGCCGGGATGCTGGGTTCGCTGGCCGCCGTGCCCGCGATCGACGCCAAGGAGTTCGCACGCGTCCTGACCTTGAACGTCAGCGCGCAGGCGGCGATGATCGCGGCCTTCGACCCGATGCTTCGCCGTTCGAGCGGCGCGCGGGTGATCGGCGTCACCTCTTCGGTGGGGCGCAAGCCGCGGGCGTATTGGGGCGCGTACGGCGCGTCCAAGGCGGCGTTCGAGACGCTGCTCGGCGCCTATGGTGACGAGACGTCCGAGATCAGTGCGATCCGCACCGCCATCGTCGATCCCGGCGCGACCCGCACGCAGATGCGCGCCAAGGCCTATCCGGGCGAGGACCCCGCCTCGGTCAAGGCCCCGGAAGTGGTGGCCGAACGGATCACCGCGCTGGCCATCGAGGGCTTCGCGCCCGGGCATTTCGAGCGGGTGGGTCTGTAAGGGGTATTTGGTCGGCGGCGGGGCGTGGCCTTCGACTTCGCTCAGGCTGAACGGCTATGGGGAGTGGGGCCAAATGGGAACATCCGCTCAGCCTGAGCGAAGTCGAAGGCCAAGGGAATCGCTCACCGCAACGTCGCGATGATCCCCGCCATCTCGAACACCGTCCCCTGCGCGTCGAGCGACAGCCCGCGCGCCGCCCCGGCCAGATCCTGCGCCGCCGCATAGGCATCCAGCGCCACCTTCAGTCCCGGCCCCGACCGACCGCGTGCACGGCCCGCGATAAAGGCAGGCACCCGGTCCAGAAACGCCTCGTACCGCGCCTGCGACGCCTTGCCCGCCAGCGACTTGGCGAGCTTCACCCGCTCGGCATTGCCAGGATCGCCCGTCTCCGCGATCCGCGCAATGGCACTGTCCAGCCCGGCGATGTTGAGCCCGGCAAAGCGCAGCGCCCGGCCCGGTGCACCATCGGCCACCACGACCAGCGAGGCGATCTCGTTCTCGTCCGCCTCGGGCAGTTGCTGGCGCAACACCCGCGCGACATCGGCGTCGGACAGTCGCTCGAACCGCAGCAACCGGCAACGCGAACGGATCGTCGGCAGCAACCGCCCCGGCGCATGGCTGACCAGCAGGAACACCGTGCCCGCAGGCGGCTCTTCCAGATTTTTCAGCAGCGCATTGGCCCCGCCGCGCTCCAGATCGTCGATCGCGTCGATCAGGACGACCCGCGCCGGGCCCATGGCGGGCGCGGTCGCGAACATCGGCTGGAGCGTGCGGACCTGCGCAATGGTGATCGACCGCGCCAGGTCCTGATCCGGCTTGTCGGCATCCTTTGGTAGCCGCGCCATCACCCGGAAATCGGGATGCGACCCCGCCGCCATCAGCTTGGCGGTCGGATGATCCTCCGGCACCACCAGCCCGGGCGGCAAGGCCCCCGCCCCGCTCGCCCGCGCCAGCAGCCGCGTGGCCGCCGCGCGCGCGAAGCCGGCTTTGCCGACACCCTCCGGCCCGGCGATCAGCCAGGCATGGTGCAGCTTGGCCCCGCCCAGCGCGGCGGCGAAGGCAGCCTGGCCCGCATCATTGCCGACCGGCAGCATCAGCCTGCGATCAACCGAAGAGCGAGGTCAGCCCGGACCAGGCGCGACCGAAGAAGCCCGCTTCCTCGACATCCTTGTCCGCGACCAGCGGCAGGCGCTGCGCGGGCATGTCGGGCGAGCTGACGACCAGATCGGCGATATGCTGGCCTGCCTTGATCGGCGCCTTGATCGGGCCCTGATAGACGACCTTGGCGCTGATCGCGGGGTCGAGACCTGCGGGCAGCGTCACGGTCAGCTGGCGCGGCGCGACAAGGCCGACGCTGCTCGACGATCCCATCTGGACCTCGGCATCCGCCACCTTCTTGCCCTTGGCCACGACCGGCTTGGCCTGCCATGCGCGGAAGCCCCAGTTCATGAACTTCACCGATTCCTCGGCGCGCGCGTTCGAGCTGTTCAGCCCGGCCATCACCATCACCAGACGGCGACCATTCTGCTCGGCCGAGCCGGTGAAGCCGTAACCCGCCTCTTCGGTATGGCCGGTCTTCAGGCCATCGGCACCGGCGACGCGGCCCAGCAGCGGATCACGGTTCGCCTGGGTGATGGCGTTGCCGCCCATCGTCTTGCCCCAGGTGAAGTCCCGCTTCGAATAGAATTGCTTATAGAGCTGCGGGAAGTCCTGGATCGTGTGATCGGCCAGATCGCCCAGGTCCCGCGCGGTGACATAGGTCACGCCGCCGTCCGGCCAGCCGTTCGACGTGCCGAAATGGCTGTTGTTCAGACCGATCTGCTTGGCGGTGCGGTTCATCCGCTCGACGAAATTCTGCTCGGTGCCCGCGATATGCTCGGCCAGCACGACGCACGCGTCGTTGCCCGACAGGGTGACGATGCCATAGAGGAGGTTGGCGACGCTGACCTGTTCGTTCGGCGACAGGAACATGGTCGAACCCGCCTGCGGCCCGTGCCACTTCTTCCACGTCTCCGGCTGCACCGTGACCATGTCGTTCAGCTTCAGCTGGCCCTTCTTGACCAGGTCGAAGGCGACATAGACCGTCATCATCTTCGCCATCGAGGCGGGCGGCATCCGGCGATCGGCATCCCGCTGGAACAGGATCGCGCCCGAGGACAGGTCCTTCATGAAGGCGACCGGCGCGGGCGTGTCGAACTGCGGCGCGGCCGCGATCGAGGGGTAGGCCAGCGCGACGAGAGCGAGCGGGGCGGCGAACGTTGCGTACAGGGTCTTCATGGGTGTTCCGTGACCAAAGGGAGCCGGGAGGTCAATCCTGATGCAGGATGCGGGCGTCGTCATAACCCGCCTCTGCCGCCGCGTCACGCAGCGCTTTGGCGGAATCGGCATTCATTCCGGCGCGTTCCACCCGCCAGACGCGCCCTGCGGGGATCGCCCGTGCGGCGAAGCGCAGGGCCAGCGCACGGGCGCGGGCCTGGTTGGAAAAGCTGGCGATCTGCACGCGGTAGCGGGCCTGGGGATCGAGCGCGATCGGGCGGGCGACCGGCGGAACGGCACTCGCCCCCGCCAGGATCAGGCCCGGCCTGTCGCTGCCCGCCGACAGCGCCCGCACCCGGATATGCGCGACGGCACGCCGGTTGGTGCCGAGCAGCTTGGCCGCGCCCAGCGACAAATCCGCCACCCGGTCGGCGCGCCCCGGCCCCCGGTCCCCGACCCGCGCGACGATCGCCCGGCCGGTATCGACGTCCGTCACCTCGACCATCGACTCAAGCGGCAGGGTGCGGTGCGCGATCATCACATCGTCGGGATCGAAGCGCTTGCCCGTCGCGGTGCGCCGCCCGGCCAGCTCATGCCCGTACCAGCTCGCCTGGCCGGTAGCGTCATACTTGCCGTAACGCACCGGCGACGCGTCCTCGGCGGGGGTAGCGGCGACCGGCGCGGCAAAAGCCAGCGCCAGCAGCGCAATCGCCTCAGCCCGCAATCGCATCGGCCAGCAACCCCACGGAGAGCGCGTAGAAGTTCGAGCAATTGTAATCCAGAATGACCCGGTAATTGCCGGTCAGCAGATAGGCCGTCGCCCCCTGCCCGTCCGGCTCCATCAGCGTCGCCAGCACCTGGTCGTTCGGCCAGGCCGCGCCCTGCGGCACGATGCCCAGCGCGCGCCACTCGGCGATCGTCCGCCAGCCGCTATGCCGCTCGAACACGCGCGGGCAGCGCGGGCTGACCAGCCGGTTGCGCACCATCGAACGGTCGAACCCGGCGGGCACGGTCACCGCAAAGCCCCAGGGCTGGCCCGCGCGCCATCCGGCATTGACGAAATAATTGCCGATCGAGGCCAGCGTATCCGCCTCGCTGTTCCAGATGTCCGCGCGCCCGTCGCCATCGCCGTCGCGGGCCAGGCGCAGATAGATGGAGGGCAGGAATTGCGGATTGCCGGTCGCACCGGCCCAACTGCCCTTCAGCTGGTCGCGGGTCACGCCCCGGTCCATCATCTTCAGCGCGGCGATGAACTCGCCCTCGAACAGCGGCCGCCGTCGCCCCTCATAGGCCAGGCTCGCCAGCGAGCGCAGCAGGTCGAAATTGCCGGTATAGGCCCCGTAATTCGTCTCATGGCCCCAGATCGCGACCATGATCGATTCCGGCACGCCCGTCTCGCGCTCGATCCGCGACAGGCGCGGGCGCTGCGCCAGATATTTGGTCCGCCCGCGCCCGATGCGCGCGGCGTCGACATGCGCGGCTTTATAAGGGGCAAAGGGGCTGAAGCCGCTATTGGCCGGGCCGCCGGGCTGGCGTCGGTCCAACTCGATCACGCGCGAATTCAGCGTCAGCGTCGGCAGCACCGAGTCCAGCGTCGCCCGGCTGACGCCTTGCGCCGTCGCGGTCCCGCGCACCTGTTGCAGATAGGTCTGGAACCCGGCCTCGTCTTGCGCGCAGGCGGGTGCGGCGCTGACCGAAGCCGCAAAGATTGACACGATGGCGAGGCGCTTCAGGCGCCGGGTAATGTCCCCCCACATGCAAGCCTATGTGCCATAGCCCGGCCGAAGCCGGAACCTCGCACCACCGCAAGACCGGCACGCCCAGCCGCGCCGCCCGCCCTAAAATCGACAGTGGATTCAGCCCGCAGCTTGGCGTACAGGCCCCTCCCACCGCGATCCCGGAAGAGTGGCCGAGCGGTTTAAGGCACCGGTCTTGAAAACCGGCGATGGTGCAAGCCATCCGTGGGTTCGAATCCCACCTCTTCCGCCAGATCTAATTGTTTTTAATGTATTATTTTCGTTTTAATCGGATGATGCCCACTTTCGTGCCCATTTTTGATCAGGTTTTTGGCGAGCACTGACGGTCGTCGATGAACCGGAGCATGTGAGCTAATGCGATGCGTCGCGCCGCATCGCCCCCCCTGTGAAGAATTTTTCGCTACAGGTGACGTCAGATTGGCTCTGAACAACGTGCAGCAGCCGGCGGAATTGCAAGCTGGCCCGCCGACGGGCGCTCCCCGATGCATGGGCCCGCCTCTTCCGTGATTATCCCCACCTGGGCTACGCACCGAGCCGTATACGCCAGCGCCATCACACACTCACGTCATCCCAAGACTGACTGACTGTCTTCAAACTTTGTGTTGGGCCATACGGCGCAACCATGAGTTTTTGCAGTTTGCCACAAAGGCAGCGGCAGATGCACTTTCAGAGGGGGCGGTCAATTCCGCCCCCTTTTCCTCTACGCAGCGCTGCCGCTCAAATGCGCCTGCGCCGCTGCCTTGGCAGCTGCGACCGACTTGCCCTTGCGTGAGTTTTTAGCGGCTTCCGGCTTGGCGACCTGTGCAGCCTTGGGGCTTTGTCCCGGCTTACGACCCAGGCCAATCCGCTTGGCCATGGCGCGACGGCTCTCCGAATAGCTTTCCGCCACCATGGGGTAGTCGGCCTTCAGATTGTAGCGGGCACGGTATTCCTCCGGCGTGAGGCCGTGCGTGGCCAAGTGACGGCGCAGCGTCTTGTAAGGCTTGCCGTCGATCATCGAAATGATGTGATCCCGTGACGCAAGCGACTTCCGCGCGGTGACCGCCGCCACATATTCAGCCGGCGTCTCGGTCTCGGCAGTCGACGTGGCTCCACCGCCCAGCAGCGCAGACACCGTTTCGTGCATCTTCCGCAAAAATGCAGGCACTTCGTCAGCAGGCGAGCGGGTGTTGGGGTTTGCCAGCCACGCGATGGTCAGGTCCGTCGCCAGTTCCGTGGCATTGGTGTTTGCGGTGTCGTTGGTCATGAAGTCTCCTGATGCGCGCGTCATATCTGACATAGGGGTTACGATAGCGCGAACCAACGAATTCCATGGGCTACCCCGACCTGCCGCCATTAACGGCAGCCTGATAATCAGCCACGCTCCACGGTTTAGCGGAATCGAATTTCCGGACAAAACTGGTGGAAAGCGAAACGGCTGCTTTGGAGCGGTAGCCTGCTGAAATTGACCTTCGTCGACTAACTCCTCGGCAGCAGTGCCGGACACTCGCGTGCTTACTAGGGTCAGGACCCATTGATGTGAGCGTCGCGATCTGATTCAGGCTCCACGAGGAGACTGGTGATGAGCGACCTTTTTTGGCTGACGGACGATCAGATGGAGCGGCTGCGGCCGTTCTTCCCCAA
>NZ_JACHNX010000016.1 GCF_014199595.1 Sphingomonas yabuuchiae
CCCCCCCCCCCCCCCCCCCCCCCCCCCCCCCCCCCCCCCCCCCCCCCCCCCCCCCCCCCCCCCCCCCCCCCCCCCCCCCCCCCCCCCCCCCCCCCGCGTCCGCAAGCATGTCGTCCGTGGCGAGGCCCCACCCCAACCCCTCCCCTGAAGGGGAGGGGCTCGCCCTGACTATCGAAATGTCATCGCGGTCCGACCGCAGCACCCATGCGCAAGGTGACGCGCAGGCCGGACCGGGTATTCACGATCTCCACTGCCGCATCGAGGCGTGACGCGGCCGAGCGGACGATGGCGAGGCCCAGCCCGCTGCCCTCGCTGTCGCGTGCGGTCGACAAGCGGGTGAAGCGCTCGCCAAGCCGGGCCAGTTCCGCATCGGGCAGACCCGGGCCGTCATCGGCCACGTCGATCCTGACCGCCTGCCCCGCTTCGTCCGACACCGTCAGCATCACCTGACCGCCGCGCCGATTGTAGCGGATCGCATTGTCGAGCAGGTTGGACAGGATTTCGAACAGCAAGGTGCGGTGGCTGGCGATCGCGATGTCGGCGGGCGCGTCGAGATGGATTTCGACGCCCGCCTCAATTGCTTGCGCGATACGGCGGTTGATGACCGCGACCGCCACTTCGCGCAGGTCGACCCGTTCGCGCGGCGGCGCGACGCCCGCCTCCTCGGCGCGCGCCAGGGCCAGCAACTGCTTCACCAGATGTTCCAGCCGGTCAGCGGCGTCGGCAATCTCGCCCAGCGCCGCCGGGCTGCCGCGCCGCGCCAGCGCCACCTGCACCTTCAACACCGCCAGCGGCGTGCGCATCTGGTGCGAGGCATCCGCGGTAAAACGCCGCATTCCGGCGGTCGCGCTGTCCAGCCGGGCGAGCAGATGGTTGAACGCATCGGCCAGCGGGCGAAGCTCGACCGGCAGCGGCCCGGTGTCGAGCGGCGACAGGTCCGGCGTCGCGCGCGTGTCCCGCGCCGCCACCGCCCCGCGCAGCCCCGCCAGCGGCCGCAGGCTCCAGGCGAGTGCCGGGCGGATCAGCAGCATGGCCACGCCCACCAGCAGCAACTCGCCCAGCACCAGCGCGATCACCAGCCGTCGTTGCAGCGCGCGGCGACCGTCCAGCGTCTCGGCCACCTGCACGATCACCGGCGCGTCGATCCGCGGCAGCGCGCGGCGCACCTCGGCGATGCGAATATCCTGGTCGCGGTAGCGCGCGAAGCGGAAGCGCGGCGTGTCGAGCGCCAGTTCGGCGATGTTCGGCGCGGACAAGTCGGCATAGCCGGTCAGCAGACGCCCGCCCACCGCGATCCGGTAATAGACATTGTCGCGCTCGCTATTCTCGAGCATCCCGAAGGCGGCGGCGGGCAGGTCCAGCGTCACCTCGCCGCGCTCTACCTGCACCGTCTCGGCCACCGCGCCCAGCGCGCCGCCGAGCACGCGGTCGTTGGTCCGGCGGACCACATCGGCGATCAGCGTCGCCCCCGCCAGTCCCAGCAGCACCGCGATCGCCAGCATCGGCGCCAGCATCGCGGCAAGCAGCCGGGTGCGCAGCGCTACGGCACGCCCGCGCGACGGCTTAATGGGCATCGAGCATATAGCCGACCCCGCGCACGGTGCGGATCGCCGGGCCGTCGGGGGACAGCTTGCCGCGCAGCCGGGTGATGTTCACCTCGATCGCATTGGGCCCGACCGGCTCGTCATAGCCGAACACCTCGGATTGCAGCGTCTCGCGCGGCACGATCTGCCCCGCGCGGGTCGCCAGCGCGTCGAGCACCGCCCATTCGCGGCGACGCAGGTCGAGCGGCCGCTCCCCCACCCGCGCCGCGCCGCGCGAACGATCGAGGACCAGCGCCCCGACGACCAGCTCAGGCGTAGGATCGCCGCCGCGTCGCCGCCCCAGCGCCCGGATGCGCGCCTCCAATTCCTCCGGCGCGAAGGGCTTGCGCAGATAATCGTCCGCGCCCAGGTCCAGCCCGCGCACCCGATCGTCCAGCGCATCGCGCGCGGTCAGCATCATCACCGGCACCCGGTTGCCCTGCCGCCGCAGCGTCTGGAGCACCGAAAAACCGTCGATATCCGGCAGCCCGACATCCAGGACGACCAGCGCATAGGCCTCGTCCGCCGCGACCATCAGCGCATCCTCGCCGGTCGCGACATGATCGACCGCATGTCCCGCCGCGCGGAGCAGCGCGACGATCCCGCGTGCCAGCGCCGCATCATCCTCGACGATCAGAATCCGCATGACGCAGCCTTTCCGTGAAAGGCGGATGACAGCTTGCCGGGATAGTCCATGGCATTGAGCTTACCCGAACTCAGAGGCGGGAAGCGAGAGGACCTGAACGATGCGAATGGTAATTCTATCGATGCTGATGCTGGGTGCCGTCGTGCCCGCTCGCGCCGATGCGCAGCGCCCGGCCGGTTATCCCCGCTCCTATGACACGCTGGTCGCCAATGCGCGCGGCGAGCGTTTGGTGCGCATCTATGGCAATGCCGACACCGCCGCGATGCAGCCGCTGATCGCGGCCTTTCGCGGCACCTATCCCGGCGTCCAGGTCCGCTATGACGATCTGGAATCGAGCATCATCTACGACCGCGTCGTGGCCGAGGCGCGGGGCAAGGCACCAGGGGCCGATGTCGTCTGGTCGTCGGCGATGGACCTTCAGGCCAAGCTGATCAACGACGGATATGCGCAAGCCTATCTCAGCCCCGAAAAGCCAGCGCTCCCCGCCACGGCGGTGTGGAAGAATATGGGTTATGGCGTCACCGCCGAACCGGTCGCCTTCGTCGTCAACCGCCGCCTGATCCCCGCCGGACAGGTTCCGCGCACGCACGAGGCGTTCGAACGACTGCTCCGCACCCGTCGAGCCCAGTTGATGGGCAAGGTCGCCACCTATGACCCCGCCCGGTCCAATGTCGGTTATCTCTACCTGACCGAGGATCACGCGATCACCCGCGACACCCGCTCGCTGGTGCAGGCGATCGCGGCGACCCGGCCGATGCTGTCGCGCACCACCGAGCCGATGCTGGACGCGGTGTCGGCAGGGCGGATCGCCATCGCGTACAATGTCGTCGGCCCCTATGCGCTGACCCGTGCGATGCGCGACCCGAACATCCGGGTGGTCTTCCCGCGCGACTATACGATTGTCGCCTCGCGTGTCGCCTTCATTGCCCGCGATGCCCGGCATCCGGCGGCGGCGCGGCTGTTCCTGGACTTCCTGCTGTCGCGCACCGGGCAGACGCTGCTCGCCCGCCAATGGCTGCTCCCGGTGCGCGGCGATGTCCGCGCACCCCGCCTGTCCGCCGAACAGCAGCGCCCGATCCGGGTCGGCCCACAGCTTCTCGTCAATCTCGACACGATCAAGCGCCGCCGCTTCCTGGCCGACTGGCGCGCCACTCTTGCTCAAGAGGCCCCCAAATGATGACCCCGATCCGAACCGCCACCGCGCTGGTCGCCCTGTTGGCCGCCACCCCCGCGCTCGCCCAGACACCGAGCAACGACGACCTCGCAGCGCTGGTCCGCCAGCAGGCCGCCGAGATCGCGACCCTGCGCGCCCGGCTCGACCGGCTGGAGGGCACGACCGCCGCCGCGCCCGCTCCGGTCACCGCCCCTGCCCCGACCACCCCGCCCGCGCCGCAACTGGCGCAAAGCGACACGATCGGCCGCGATACCGTGACCCGCCCCTTCGCGCCGCAGCTGGTACCCCCCGGCCCCGCTGAACGCGACGTCGCGCAGGCACGCCAGGCCAATGCGGCGGGGGTCACCACCGAATGGGGTGCAGGCCTGCCCGTCTTCCACTCGGCGGACGGAATCTACACTTTCAAGCCGCGCGGCCGCATCCTGACCGATGTCAGCTCGACCTTCGGATCGGCCTATGACGGGCGCAACATCACGACGACCGGCATGCGTGCGCTGCGCCTGGGTCTGGAAGGCGGGGTCGGCACCCATTTCTTCTACCAGTTCGAATCCGACTTTTCCGAGAACGAAGTCGATATCGTCACCGCCTTTATCGGCTGGCGCAACCGCATCCGGCCGGGCCTGGATTACGACCTGCGCGCGGGGCATCTGTTCAACGATCGCGGGTTCGAGGGCTCGACGGGATCGGACTCGACGCCGTTCATGGAGCGCACCGTCGTCTCCACCGCGATCATCCCGCAGCGCGGCTTTTACGGCGTCGGCATCATGCCGCGCCTGTTCTGGAAGACCGGCCACGCCTCGCTGACGCTGACCGGCGACCGGATCGACGGCAACCAGGGCGGCAATGACAGCCGCACGGTGCTGGGCCGCGCGCATTGGAACCCGATCAAGAGCGACCATTCGGTCCTGCATGTCGGCCTCTGGGGCTTCGACGAGGCGTTGTCCGCCAACGCGACCACGCTGACCCGCAATACGGTGATCGGCGGCCGCTTCAACGGCGCGCTGCGCGTGTCGACCGGCGCGCTGCTGGGCGGGCGCAGCACCACCGGTTACGGCGCGGAGCTGGGCGGCTATGTCGGCCCGGTCTGGGTCATGGCGGAAGCGGGCGAGCGCCGCGCGCGCCTGACCGGCGGACGCCCCGATTTCCTCAGCAAGGCGTGGAGCCTGTCGGGCGGCTGGTTCGTCACCGGCGACCTGCCCCCCTATAACCCCCGCCTCGGCAGCTTCGGCCAGCCGCGCGTCCTGAAGCCGATCTTCGAGGGCGGACCGGGCGCGATCGAGCTGACCGCACGCTACGAAAATCTCGACTATACCAGCCTGTTGACCGGCGGGCGCGGCTGGGCCGCGACGGCGGGCGTGAACTGGTATCTCAACAGCTTCACCCGGCTCCAGTTCAACTGGGTCCATTGGGACACCGACAATCGCGCAGGGACCTATACCGGCCCCGACAGCGGCGAGACGATCGGCACCCGCATCGCCGTCACCTTCTAAACACCCCTTTCTCCTCTCACGGAGCATCCTTCGATGGATCTTGCCCTGCTTGGCTTCCTGATGGTCGCCACCTTCATGACGCTCATCATGACGAAGCGGATGACCCCGCTGGTCGCGCTGATCGTCGTGCCCACCGCCTTCGCGCTGATCGCCGGTTTCGCCTCGGGCCTGGGCGACATGATGATCGACGGCATCAAGAACCTCGCGCCGACCGGCGTGATGCTGCTGTTCGCAATCCTGTTCTTCTCGATCATGACCGATACCGGGCTGTTCGATCCTTTGGTCAACCGGCTGTTGCGAGTCGTGCACGGCGATCCGATGGCGATCCTGATCGGCACGGTCGTGCTGTGCGCGATCGTCAGCCTGGATGGCGACGGATCGACGACTTACATCATCACCATCGCCGCGCTGCTGCCGCTCTACAAGCGGTACGACATGAACCGGCTGTACCTGTGCTGCCTGCTCATGAGCACCAGCGGCATCATGAACCTGACGCCCTGGGGCGGTCCGACCGCCCGCGCCGCCAGCGCGCTGAAGCTCGATCCCGCCACGCTGTTCCTGCCGCTGATCCCCGGCATGATCGCGGGCCTCGCCTTCCTAATCGGCCTGGCGATCTGGTTCGGCCGCAAGGAGCGTCGCCGCATCGGCCATGTGAAGTCGAACGAGCCGACCGCCTTCACCGGCATGGCCGTGTCGCAATTCCCCGAAGCGCGCCGCCCGCATCTGCGCTGGTTCAACGGTGCGCTGACCCTGACGCTGATCGCGGGGCTGGTCTCGGGCATCCTGCCGCTGTCGGTGCTGATGATGCTGGCCTTCGCCATCGCCATGATCGTCAACTATCCGCAGGTCGCCGAGCAGAAGGAGCGGATCGCCGCCCATGCCGGTAACGTCCTGTCGGTCGTCTCGCTGATCTTCGCCGCCGGTATCTTCACCGGCATCCTGTCGGGCACCGGCATGGTCGAGGCGATGAGCAAGGAAGTCGTCGGCTTCATCCCGCCGGTCCTGGGGCCCTATATGGCGCCGATCAGCGCAATGCTCAGCCTGCCCTTCACCTTCTTCATCTCCAACGACGCCTTCTATTTCGGAATGCTCCCGATCCTGGCGGAGGCGGGCGCGCATTACGGCGTGTCGCCGATGGCGATCGCGCGTGCCTCGCTGATGGGCCAGCCGGTCCATCTGCTCAGCCCTCTGGTGCCGTCGACCTATCTACTGGTCAGCCTGGCGGGCATCGACCTCGCCGATCACCAGCGCTTCACGCTGGTTCCGGCCGCCATGGTGTGCGTGGTGATGACGCTGGTCGGGATGGCAGTCCTCGCCTTCCCGCTGGTGGGCTGATCCGATGGCAACGCTCTGGCAGCATATCGTCGCCGACTTCGCCGCAATCGGCTCTCCGGCCGCGCTCGCCGCCTTTGCCCAGGTCGTCATGATCGACGTGTTGCTGGCCGCCGACAACGCCATCGTCGTCGGCGCGCTCGCGGCCGGGCTGCCCCCGGCGATGCGGCGCAAGGTGATCCTGGTCGGGGTCATCGCCGCGCTCGTCCTGCGTATCGGTTTCGCGCTGGTGGTGACGCAACTGCTCCAGATCGTCGGGCTGGTGCTGGCGGGCGGGTTGCTGCTGGTCTGGGTCGCCTGGAAGATGTGGCGCGAGCTGCGCGGCGGCGCGGGCGAGGACGATCCCCTGACCGAACAAGCGCCGCGCCGCTTCTGGGCCGCCGCCTGGGCAGTGGCGGTCGCCGACATCTCGATGAGCCTTGACAATGTCCTGGCGGTCGCGGGCGCGGCGCGCGATCATCCCGGCATCCTTGCCATCGGCCTGATCCTGTCGGTCGCTCTGATGGGCCTCGCCGCCAATGTCCTGGCCCGCGTGATCGAGCGCTATCGCTGGCTCGCCTATGTCGGACTGCTCGTTATCCTGTGGGTCGCGGGCAAGATGATCTGGGAAGGGCTTACCGACCCGTCACGCGGCCTCCTGACCCTGTTCGCCTGACGCCTCGACGCAACCTCATTCTTCGGGAGACATAGCCATGATCCGCAATGCGCCGCCCCTCGTGCTCTTGCCCGCCATGGGATGCGACGGCCAGCTTTGGGCTCGGCAGGTCGTCGACCTCAGCGACATCACCCATCCGATGCTGGGCGACCTGACCGTCGACGACACGCTGGAGGCGATGGCGGCGCGTGTGCTGGCCCATGCCCCGCCGCGCTTCACGGTCGCGGGAGTCAGCCTGGGCGGCTATGTCGCGCTGGAGATCATTCGGCAGGCCCCCGAGCGGGTGCAGCGGGTGGCGCTGTTCGGCACCCGCGCCTCGATGCAGATGCGTCCCCGCACCGTCGCCGATCAGGGCCTGCTCGCCACCGCACCGCATGCCGACCCGGCCCTCACCCCGATCGTCAGCGGCCCGGTGCAGGCCATGGCCGAGCGCGTCGGTACGGCGGTGTTCGAGCGGCAGCAGCGCGCCCTGCTCGCCCGGCCCGATATCGGCCCGGCCATCGCGGCGGTCCGGGTGCCGACACTGGTCGCGGTGGGCGATCGCGACCGCATCTGCCTGCCCGCCGATGCGCGCGAATTGGCCGATCGCATCACGGGTGCGCGCTTTCATGAAATCCGCAATTGCGGCCATCTGGCCCCGATCGAGCGCCCCGGCGAGGTGACCATGTTGCTGCGCGACTGGTTGCAAGGCTGACCAGCACTTCGCTGCGCCACCGCAAACCATGGTTGCACCCCCAAGCTATAGACGTTACTGCGAGTCGATAGCGATAAGGGGGTTGAGCCATGAATGTCTTGAACGGTGCGGCCAGCCTGGCCGCCTTGCTGGTCTGTGCCCCCGCCATGGCGGCCACGACGGACCCCATCGGAGACATCCCTCCGCCTGCCGAGGACATCGTTGTGACCGGGCGGGCGCAGCATCTCTACCGCGTTGATACGACGACCGTCGGCAAGACGGCCGAAGACCCGCTGAATATTCCGCAGGCCCTTCAGGTCATCAACGAGGAGCTGTTCACCGATCAGGGCGCGCGCGACGCGACCGATATCTATCGCAACATCTCGGGCGTCAGCGCCTTCAGCTATGCGGGCATCACCTTTCGCGGCTTTCGGCAGGACCAGTCCTTCTATGACGGTCAGCGCGGCAATCCCTTTATCGGCTTTTCGGTGCCGCAATTGTTCACCGTCAGCCGGGTCGAAGTGCTGAAGGGACCGGCGGGCCTGTTCTTCGGCCCCGGTTCGCCCGGCGGCATCATCAACTACGTCTCGAAGACGCCCAGCGAGGTCAGTGCGCTACGCACGGTCGCCACGCTGGGCAATTACGGTCGCGCGGGCATCTCGTCCGAGGCGACGGGCAAGGTCGATGCGAACGACGTCGTCACCTATCGGCTCGGCGGCTTCTATGAGGCGATGACGCCCTTCCGCTACAACACGAAGAACAGGTCGCTGATCGGCGATGGCGGCCTGTCCTTCCGCACCAACCAGGGCGGCAAGCTGACCGTGCAGGCCACGGTCTACGACAATTTCCTGCGCGGCAATCGGCTGCGCGGCGTGCCGGTCGACAATGACGGCAATTTCCTGAGCGATATCCGCTGGAACGCCAACGAACCCACCGACTTCCTCCATTTGAAGTCGCAAGCCTATCAGGCACGTTACGTCACTGACATCGGTGACGCGATCACCTTCGACGCGGGCGCGCGCTACTTCAAGGCGACGGAAACGCAGCAATATCACGAGGCACGCGGTTTCGTGAGCGGCAGTTCCGACCTGATCGCGCGCGAGTTCCGCGACCAGATCCGCGACGTCGACGGTCTGTCCTTCATGGCCAACGCCACCGCCAAGGTGCCGCTGTTCGGCATGGTCCATAAATTCCAGGCGGGCGCCGACTGGTATGACGAGACCAGCATCCTCAACTCGCGCATCCTGCGTTCGGGCGTGACACCACTGAGCCTCAGCAAGCCGGTCTATACCATGACCGGTCGCGACGTGGCTCGCGCTGCCGCCCTGCCCTTCGAAACGTCGAATACGCGTAGCCGACGTACGGGTGCCTATCTGCAAGACCAGATCACCGTCACCGACGCGCTGCTGCTGGTCGGTGGGGTCCGTTACGACCGATTTGACGACACCGTGGCGACCAACCGTCGCCGCGGCGGGCCGCCCACAAACGACTCTTACAGCGATGGCCGCTTCACCTATCGCGCCGGGGCGATCGCCAAGCCGCGCAAGGACGTGTCGCTTTACGCCAGTTGGTCGGGCAGTTTCGAGCCGCAGAGCCCGGCCAGCCAGAATCCCGATGCGGGCGGCCCCTTCGCCCCGGTCACGGGCGGGCAGGTCGAAGGCGGCGTCAAGTCGGTGCTGATGGGCGGGCGGCTTCAGGCCAATGCGGCCGTCTATCGGATCGTCCGCCGCAACATGCTTCAGGTCGACCCCAGCCTGGCCCCCATCAACGGGCAGGACCAGCTCCGCCCGATCGGCCAGGTGACGAGCAAGGGGTTCGAGATCGATCTGGCGACCGACATCACGCCCGACTGGGTGCTGATGGCCAATTACGGCTATAACGACACCCGGATCACCGGCACCGTTCCGGGCCAGTCGCTGACCAACGCGGTCGGCAACCGCTTCGCCAATGCGCCGCAGCACCAGCTCGGCTTCTGGACCCGGTATCAGATCGCGCCGATCGGCACCGCCATCGGCTTTGGCGGCGAATATCTGTCGAGCCGGATCAGCCTCTCTGGCCAGGCGGTGCAGCCCTATACGATCTTCGATGCCTCGATCACCAAGTCGCTGGGCATCATGGAGCTGATGCTGCGCGTCGATAACCTGTTCGACAAGCGCTACGCTGCCTCCGGTTTCTCGCTGCAAAGCGGCAGCTTTCCGGGCGAACCACGGACCCTGCTGGCGGAATTGCGGTTTCGGTTCTGATCGAGCTCCGGTCGGGTCGACCGATGGCCGACTAGAAGCTGTAGGCGAGCCCCAGCGCCCCCAGCCATTGACCGCGAGACCCCGCCTCCGCGACGATCGGGCTGTTGCCGATACTGCCCGTCATCCTTCCGAAGGTGCCGAGCGCGACGAGTTGGACGCCGTGCAGAAGATTGCCGCGTACCGTGCGCACGCCGATCAGGCCGATGGTCCAGTTCTTCAGCCCTCCTCTTGCATCATAGGCGGCAAGGCCGCTTCGGCTGCTGGCGGCGGGTGAGACGCTGTAATAGGTTCGTGCATAGCGATCTTCGGCAATGTCGGCCGATGCGGTGATCGCCACCGCCGCATGGAGCGATAGCGGCGTGAAATAGGTGACGCCGGGCTGCCAGAGCCCTGCGTCATGCACGCCGGTGACATCATGCCGATAAGAGACCGTGATGGTCAGCCTGTCATAGGGGCTGGTCAGCACGCCCGTCTTCTGAACACCTACATAGCCGCCCAGTTCGACCGCGAGGCCCAAGGCCCCCAGCGCCCGGACGCGGGGATCGTGGGTACCGCCGACGGTGGCGCGGTTGAAATTGATCAGGGCGACTGGCCCCGCCTGCACTTCCCAGACCGGCCCCGATCGGTCGCGGAGCAGGTTGAGGCTGGCCTGGTTACCGGCAACGACGAAGCTGTGGCCCTCGACCGATCCGATCGCGGCAGGCGCGACGACCGGGCTGTAATGGTTCGCGCCCTCATAATCGGGAACGACCGCCAGCCCCGCACCGACCGCGACGATGTCACGGTCGAGAGGATCGGTATCCTGGTGGGACTGGGCCATGGCGTGCGCGGGAAACAGGCTCGCGACCGACCATGCCATGGCGGCGGCCATATGGCGTTTCAACATAGGATCGTCCTTTTCGATCAGCCGCCCAGGGCGACGTACAGCTGGATACGGGCCAGCGCGCCCGCGATGGTCTGGCGCAGAAGCGCCCGTTCGGCGGCGACCTGCGCGGCCTGTGCCTCGATCAGCGGAGTCGCGGCGATATCGCCGCGCCGATACCGGGCATCGATCGCCGTTACCGTCTGCATCCGGGCAAGACTGCCCGCCTTTGCCAGGGCGCGCCGTTGGTCGAGCGCACGGATGTTGGTCAGCGCATCGTCCACCTCGCGCCAGGCGTCCCGCACCGTCTTTTGATAGGCGAGCGCGGCGCTCCGCTCTTCCGAGCGGCGAAGCGACAATTGGCGTTGCAGTCGCCCACCCGCAAAGATCGGAATGGACAGCACCGGACCGGCACTGGTGGTGCGTGCATCCCAACCGAAATCGGCCAGGTTCAGGACGTCGATGCCAAACAGGCCGGACAGGTTGAGGCTGGGATAGAAGTCCGCCTGCGCCGCCCCGATTGCCGCGGTGGCGGCATGAAGCGCGGCTTCGGCGGCCAGAATATCCGGGCGTCGCCGGGCGAGATCGCTGGGCAGACCCGGCGCGGGTTCGGCCAGTAAGGGCATGGCGGGTCGCTCGGCGGCCTCGATCGGCGGCGTATCGGGATTGCCGCCCACCAGCACCGCCAGCGCATGGGCGGCATTGGCGATATCGGCGTCGAGCATAAGCAGCGCATCCTGTCGCGCCCGCTGCTCCTGTTCCACCGCGCGGACATCGATGCCCGTGGCCAGCCCGCGCACCTGGAGCGCGGCGGCGATGGCGAGCGTGCGTTGGCCCAGGGCCTGGTCCCGAAGGGCAAGGCGGCGTTCCTCGACCAGCCCGCGCCATTGCCAATAGGTCTGTGCGACCGCCGCCTCGACCGACAAGCGCGCGCCCCGCGTGGCGGCCTCCGCCTGCGCGATCCCGGCGGTGGCCGCCTCGGTCTCGCGCCGGTTCTTGCCCCACAGGTCGATCGCCCAGCTCATGCTGATGTCGCTCTGGTAGAGATCGAACGCATAGGCCTTGGGAATGGCGGCGTCGGCGGCCTCCGGTGACTGGCCCAACAGGGGTGCAAGCACGCCGGCCAGCCCGGCGGTACTGATGCGGTTGCGGCTATAGCCGAGCTGCCCGCCGACCTGCGGCAGGCTGTCGGCGTGCCTGGCGTCGCGGGCGATCCGGGCCGCGACCAGCCGCTCCTCGGCGATACGTAGATCGAGATTGGCCGCCAGCGCCTGGGCTTCCAGCCGGTCGAGCACCGGATCGCCGAAGCCGCGCCACCAGTCCTGGTTCGGTGGAGCCGACGCCTGGGCACTGCCCGGCCACCGCGCAGGCAGGTCGGCGACGGGCGGATGAAAATCCGGACCGACCGTACAGCCGCCCAGCAGCAGCGCCAGCAAGCCCGCGCCGACGATATGACGATCAATCATGCGCGGTCTCCTTGGCGGCGTCCTCGCGCCCGAACAGCAACAGATAGAAGGCGGGCAGTGCGACCAGCGTCAGGATGGTCGCGCCGATCAGGCCGCCGATCATCACGATCGCCATCGGTCCCCAGAAGATGTTGAAGCACAGGGGGATGAAGGCGAGCACTGCGGCCAGTGCGGTCAACACCACCGGGCGGGCGCGGCCGACCGTCGCTTCCGTGACGGCGGCACGTACCGCCATCCCCTCGGCCCGGTGCGCCTCGACCTGGTCGACGAGGATGATGGTGTTGCGCATGATCATCCCCGCCAGCGCGATCAGCCCCAACAGCGCGACGAAACCGAACGGCGCGCCGGTCAGCAGCAGCGCCGTCACCGCACCGATGACACCCAGCGGCGCGGTTGCCAGCACGAGCAATGTTCGGGACAGGCTCTGCAACTGAATCATCAGCAGCACGAGCATGATCCCGATCGTCACCGGCAACAGGTGATAGATCGCCCGGTTGGCATCGGCCGACAATTCGCCATCGCCGCCATCCTCCACGCCATATCCGGGCGGCAGCGCGGCGCGGATCGCATCGATGCGGGGCGCGGCGGCATCGACGATCTCGGACGCCTGGACGTCGCCGATCATGTCGGCCTGCACCGTCATGGTCCGTGCGGCATTGCGCGTCCAGACGATCGGCTGCTCGGTAGCTGGCGACAATGTGGCCACCTCGCCCAGCGGCACCATGCCGTGTGGCGTCGAGACGGGCATGTCGATCAGGCCGCCCAGATCGTGGCGATCCTCGGCCCGTCCGCGCACGATGATGCCGATCTGCTTCGTCCCGCGCAGGACCGCGCCACCGGGCGCACCCGACAGGGTGGCGGCCAGATCGCTCGCCACCTGTGCCCGGTCCACCCCCAGGGCCGCCGCCCGCGCCGGATCGATCCGGTAGCGCGCGACGGGCGCGGCAATGCCCCAGTTGATCTGCACCGCCGTCGTCGCTGGAATGCCGCGCAGCACGGCGGCGATCCGCTCCGCGATCGCGCGCAGGCGCGCCGGATCCTTCCCCGTCACCCGATATTGCACCGGCGAGCCCAGGCTAGGCCCCAGCGACAGGCGACGCACATGCAGGCTGGCGCCCGGAATGCCGGGCATGTGCTCCAGCTTTTCGATCAGGGCGTCACGCGCCGCCAGATCGCGGGTCACCAGCATCACCGTGGCGGTCGCCGAATTGGGCAAGGCCGGACCATAGGGCAGGTAGAAGCGCGGCGCGCCGCGACCGACAAAGCTGTCCATGCTGCGGATGCGCGGATCGCCGTGCAGCAGGCGTTCGAGCCGCTTCGCCGCGGCTGCGGTCGCCTCGATCGAGCTGCCCGGTCGCATGGCGAGGTCGACCATCACCTCGGGCCGGTCGGAATAGGGAAAGAATTGCTGCCGCACGAGGGTCGCGCCCAGCAGGCCCGCCGCCAGCAGCGTGATCGTAATGCCGACGACCAGCCAGGCCCGGTCCAGCGCCCAGTCGATGGCGGTGCGAAGCTGCCGGTAGAGCCGGGACGGCCCGGCGTCATGGCCATGGCTCCGCGCCATGTCCGGCAACAGCTTGACGCCCAGGAACGGGGTGAAGACCACCGCGACGATCCAGCTGACCAGCAGCGCCGATCCCGTCACCCAGAAAATCCCGCCCGCATATTCGCTGGTCGTCGACTGGGCGAGACCGACCGGCAGGAACCCGACGACGGTAATCAACGTGCCGGTCAGCATGGGAAATGCGGTGTGCGTCCAGGCATAGGCCGCGGCCTCATGCCGGTCGACGCCCTGCTCCATCTGGACCACCATCGCCTCGACGCTGATGATCGCATCGTCGACCAGCAAGCCCAGCGACAGGATCAGCGCACCGAGTGAAATCCGCTCCAGCCCGATCCCCGCCACCCCCATATACAGCGCGACGATGGCCAGGGTCAGCGGCACCGACAGCGCGACGACGATCCCGGTCCGCCAGCCGAGCGTGACGAAGGCGACGACGAGCACCACGGTCAGCGCGCAGAAGAACTTGACGAGGAAGGTGTTCACCGCCTCGCGGATATTGGCGCTCTGATCCTCGATCTGGGTCAGATGCGCACCGGCGGGCAATGTGCGCCGCACCTGGTCGGCCGCCGCGCGGATCGCCTCGCCGAAGCCCAGCCCGTCCGCGCCCGGCCGCATCGACACCGCGAGGATGACCGCCGACCGGCCGTCATGCCGCACCACGGCCTCGGGCGGATCGGCATAACCACGCGCGACCGTCGCCACGTCGCCCAGTCGGACCACACCCGCCGACGTGGGAATCGACGCGCCTTCCAGATCGCGAACCTCATCGACCTCACCGTCCAGCCGGACGGGTGTCTGCATCGCGGCCCGTACCCCACCCGCCGGACCGATGGCCTGACGCTGTGCCAATGCCTGGGCGAGACGACCGGCCGACAGGCCCATGCTGGCCAACCGCCGGGGATCGACATCGACGAACAGGCGCTGGGGCAATTCGCCGATGATCTCGGCCTTGCCCGCGCCGGGCACGCGCAACATGGCGTCGCGCGCCTGCTCCGCCAACTGGACCAGCCGGGCATTGTCCGCGCCGGTCAGGGCGAAGACGTAACCATAGACATCGGCATTGTCCTCGCTCGCCGCCAGCGACGCACCGCTAGGCAGCGCGGGCGCGATGTCCGTCAGCTTGCGCCGGACCTGCTGCCACACATCCTTGACCTCACCGGGGGGTGCGGCATCCTTCAGCTCGACGGTGATGACGCAGGCGCCCTCCAGGCAATAGGTCTGGAGATAGTCGAGATGGTCGATGCCGCGCAGCGTGCGTTCGACCGGATCGGCGATCTGGGCCTGCATCTGCGCTGGACTGGCCCCGTCCCAACGAGCGGAGACGATCATCTCCTTCAGGGTGAAGCCGGGGTCCTCGTTGCGCCCCAGCGCCAGGAACTGCGCCGCCCCCGCGACGAAAAGCAGGGCGATCAGGAAACCGACCAGCGCGGGGTGACGGATGGCCCATCGGGACAGGTTGAAGCGGTCCATGGATCAATGGAATCCCGGCTCGATACCGGCATCGACGACACTCTGCCCATCGACCAGCGTGTCGGCGGCGGTGGCGACGATCGACTGGCCGTCGCGCAAACCCGTGACCAGCGCATCCTGCCCGAGCCATGTGGCGATCCGCACCGGCTGGCGCCGGATGCGGCTGTCGGCCCGAAGCGTCCAGACATAAGGTCGGTCGCCCCGTTCCGCGATGGCGGACAGGGGAACGCGGATGGCCTGGTCCGGCATGGCCGTGCGCAGCGTGAGCGTGACCATGCTGTTATAGGGCGGCGGCGATCCCGTTCCGTTCAAAACGAAACGGGCATTGCGCAGGTGCAAGCCCGGGTCCCCTTCCGGCGAGACGAGGCGCAGCCGGGCGGTGAGCGCCGTGCCCCGGTCGGACATACGGACATCGGCCAGCATGCCCGACGGCAGGGAAAGAGCGGCCGGTGCGTGGATTTCGACCTCGGGCGGGCCGCTCGCCAGCTTCAGCACGGGGCCACCCGCATCGATGACGCTGCCCGGTTCGGCCAGCCTTGCGGTGACGATCCCGTCCTGCGGCGCGACCAGCACGGCGTCGGACAGCATGTCGCGACTGCGCCGGACCGCAGCGGCGGCGGCGGCGACCTTGGCCTCGGCGGCACGGGCCGTCAGCGCCCGCTGGCGGACCTCGGCACTCGACAACGCGCCGACCCCATCCAGCCCGCGCGAACGGTCAGCCGCATCTTGCGCCGCCCGTGCGTCGGCCCTTGCGGCGGCCAGCTCGGCCTCGGCCTGTGCCGCCCCGGCATTGGCCTCTGCCTTGCCCAGGCGACCCAGCACCTGTCCGGCGCGCACCATGTCGCCGACCTGGGCGGTCAGCGTCAGCAAACGTCCGGGCCGTTTGAACGCCAGCATCGTCTCGCGATAGGGCCGCACGACGCCGCTGAACTGGCGGAGCGTGCCGCCTGCGGCGTGGACGGGGACGATATCGACGATCGCCACGTTGCGATCGGGCTGACGCGGCGGCGGCGACGAGCAGGCGGTCAGGGTCATGCCCAGCGCGGACACGGGCGACAGGATAGCAAAGAGGTGACGGCGGCGAGGAAACGGCATGACGGCCCCCAGAAATCGGAATGGGCGCGCCATGGGGGGTGATGCGCCCCGCGCCTCCCCTATTTCCGATTTCGACCGATCGATTTCGGAATCGATCAGTCCATGGGGGGCGAAATCTCCAGATGGCGGCGGCGATAGGCGCTGGGCGTCTCGCCCTGCCGCGCCTTGAAGCTACGGTTGAAGACCGCCAGGCTGCCGAAGCCCGCATCCATCGCGATGGTCAGGATCGGCACCTGGGCCTGTTCGGGATCGGCGAGCGCGGCGCAGACCTCGGCCACGCGCAGGCCGTTCAGATAGTCGCTGATATTGCGATGCCCGAAGCGGCCGTTGACCAGCCGACGCACACGATATTCCGGCACGCCCAGCCGCATGGCGATCGCACCGATGGTCAGCTCCGGGTCGCGATACAGGCGCTCCTGCGTCATCGCCACGTCCAGGGCGCTGGCAAGCGGCTCGTCCGCATCGGGCATCGGGGCGGGATCGACGACCGCCGCCGGGGACGGTACGCCGACAGGCGGGGCGGATGCGAACATCTCCCGATGCCTCAGCCCGAATAGCAGCAACGCCAGGCCGAATGTCCCCATCAACATGCCGATCGTGCCGACGATACCGGCCAGCACAAAGCCGCCAAAGGCCCGCCCGACGATCTCCGCGCCGATCGTCCAGAGCACGACGATGGTGACGATGACGACAAAGGCCACCCGCGCCCGACGCCGCGCCTCGATCAGATCGCTGGCCCGGTTCGACCAGGCATGGCGCAGCGCATCGACGGTAAGCGCGATGCCCGCGACATAGAGCAGCCCGTCCAGCGCATGAAGCGGCGCGTGCGTCCCGCGCTCGCCGCCGATCACGGTCGCACTCAGACCGAGATAGCCCATCGCCAGGGCCAGTTCGGCGAGCCCAGGCCGGAAATCGTCATCGAACCAGGAGCGGGCGAACAGCCAGAAGAGCGGCAGGCTGGCCGATCCGCCGACCTGTAGCAACGTGGCGAGCCCGGCTCGGTCCTGCACGAAAGGCAGTCCCGCCACCTCCGCCAGCAGCGCGGCAAAGGCCAGGGCCGCGCCATAACGACCAGCACGGCTGGGCGCCTCGCTGAGGAAAAGCGCGATTGCCAGAGCCAGCAAGGTCGCAATGCCACCGTGCAACGAGGCTTCCATGAAGGGCAAGCGGTTCTCTCTTGGCCAGCGGTGATCGAGAGCCGAAAATGCAATCGGCGGGGCTGCTAGAAAACCGGAATTCCATGGTGTCAATGGGGGCTGCACCTGCCAAGCGCAGGGCCAAGCCAACGAGCCTGCCGCCGCTATCTGCGTTCAGCCATTCGGTCCCGGCAACTGGTGGATCGGGTCCACGATGAACCGATCTGGCTCTGACGTCCGGATCCTCGCGATATATTCGCAGGGCGGGCGCCCGCTAAGCGACTCGTGGCTGGCGAGCGGCTCGCAGATCGTGTCGAGGCGCATTTGGCGGGACTAGGCGGTGCGACGATCGCGGGGCTGACGTACCCGTCCCATTCGACATCCCGCCATTTCAACGAAAGAATCGCACCGTCAAACCGTGGGATCAAACACCTGGCTCCACGGAGCCGATCAGCGGCGTCGGTCAAGCGAGGGCGGCTTCGACATGCGATCACCCATGCAACAGGGGCAAACTCGCATCCCACTTGCGCAGGAACAGCGTCGCGCATTCCGCTTCGGACAGATCCTGCCAGTAGGCCTCTCGGCTGACCCCCTCGACGATATCGAGCAATATCCTCGCGACCGTCTCGGCGGACCGTTCGGACTGTTCGTCGGAGAGGACCGCCGTAACGTATCGCCGGTAAAAGGCGAAGTGCTTGTCGCGCCAGGAGCCGAGCCAATGGCGCACGGCGGTGTCCTCCAGCGCCTCCGCCATGAGGATCGTCATGCTCCGTTCGCGTACCCCGCCGTCCGGCTCGCACATGCGGCGGGACAGTTCCCTCAGGGCGAGGAAGGCGTCGTCGGGCAAATCTCGGGTCAGATTGGAATGGACCCTCGCCATCACCCGGTCCATCACGTCCATCAGGAGCTGAATCTTGCTCGACCAGCGGCGATAGACGGCCTGTTTGCTGACGCCGACCGACTGGGCGATCTGCTCGATCGAAATATCCAGCCCCTGTTCGACAAAGGCCGTGATCGCGGCCTCGACGACCAGATTGCCGATCTCCGCCGCCCGTTCGAGACTGGGGCGTCCGCGCGAGGCGACCGGCATGGCCGGGCCGCCATGGCGCGGGGACAAGGTGTCGGCGTCGCCCATATCGCCTAGTTCAGCCCACCGCCCAGTGAGCGGTACAGCTCCACCATGTTGCTCTCGCGGTTGAGGCGGGTGGTCACCAGCAACTGCTGCGCCGAATAGGCGGTGCGTTGGGAATCCAGCGTCGTCAGGAAGGATTCGACGCCCGTCCGATACCGCGCGTCGGAAATCTTCAGGGCGACGTTCGCCGCCTCGACGCGGGCCGTCTGCGCCGCGATCTGCTCGTCGATGGTGCCGCGCTGGGCCAAGGCGTCGGCGACCTCGCGGAACGCCGTCTGGACGGTCTTTTCATAGGTCGAGACGGCCGCCTGCTGCTGCGCGCGCGCGGCGTCCAGATTGCCCCGGATCCGCCCACCGTCGAACAGCGGCAGCGAGACCGACGGCGCACCGGTATAGGTGAAGCTGCCGCCCGCGAAGAGGCCGCTCAGCGCGGTGCTGATCGTCCCCAGGGTCGCGGTCAGCGAGATGCGCGGGAACATCGCCGCGCGCGCCGCGCCGATATTGGCGTTCTGCGCGATCAGCTGATGCTCGGCCTGCAACACATCGGGGCGGCGCAGCAGGATGTCGGAGGACAGGCCGGTGGGCAGCAAAGGCAAGGCGGCGTTCCCGTCGCCCAGACCCTGCGGCAACAGATCGCTCTGCACCGGCGCGCCGACCAGCAGGTCGAGGGCATTCTTGTCCTGCGCCACCCGCGTCTTGAGCACGGCGATGTCGTTGCGTGCGCCCTGATAGGTGGTTTCGGCCTGCCGCGCCTCAAGCTCGGAGGCGACGCCGATCCGGAACTGCGCCCGCGTCAGCTCCAGCGATTGCGCGAAGGATTTCAACGACTCCTGCGAAATGCGAAGCTGGTCCTGGTCCGAGGCGTAGGTCAGCCAGGCCGTCGCGATTTCGGCGATCAGGCTGATCCGGGTTGCGCGCTGGGCTTCCTCGGTCGCGAAATACTGTTCCAGCGCGGCGCGGTTGAGATTGCGGACGCGGCCGAACAGATCGAGCTCGAAGGCCGAGAAACCGACATTGGCCGAATAGAATTCCAGGTTCTGCGAGGAGGAGCCGACACCCGTGCCTAGGCCGGCGCCGGTTCCGCCGGTACCGGTACCGGTCCCCGCCCCCGCGCCGGTTCCGCCACCCGCCGCTCCACCCAGAGCGCCTGCGGCGCCCTGAATGTTGTTGGTATAGGTGCCCGAGCCAGACAGGTTGGTCGAGGGGACCAGGTCGGCGCGCTGGACCCGATATTGCGCGCGCGCCTGAAGCACATTGGCCGCCGCGACGCGTAGGTCCCGGTTATTCTCCAGCCCCAGCGCGATGGTGCGGCGCAGGCGATCGTCGGTGAAGAAGGACTGCCAGCCGATCCGGGTGACGTCCGGCGCATCCGACGCGGCGGCCGGATAGATGCCGTCCTGAGGCAAGGTCGCGGGGACCGCGCCCACCGGCCGGACATATTTGGGGGCAAGATTGCACCCGGCGAGCATCGTGGCCGCCAGCAGCGCGAGTGCGGATTTGGAACGGATCATGGATCAAACTCCCTGCGGCACGGACGGCATGTCGGGGTGACCATCGTCGTGGGGATGCGTATCGCCCTCGGCCTTGCGCTGCTTGCTGCGATCGAACAGCCGCATGACGACGACGAAGAACATCGGCACGAAGAAGATCGCCAGGATCGTCGCCGACAACATGCCGCCCACCACGGCGCGACCGATGGCATTCTGCCCCCCTGCCCCTGCGCCATTGGCGATGGCCAGCGGGAACACGCCGAACACGAAGGCCAGGCTGGTCATCAGGATCGGACGGAGGCGAAGCTTGGCAGCCTCGATCGCCGCATCGAACGCACTCAGCCCCTCGCGCATCTTCTCCTCGGCAAACTCCACGATCAGGATCGCGTTCTTCGCCGACACGCCGATCGTGGTGATCAGGCCGACCTGGAGATAGATGTCGTTGTTCAGTCCGGTCAGCATCGCGGCCAGCAGCGCACCGACGACGCCCAGCGGCACCACCAGCATGACCGAGATCGGCACCGACCAGCTTTCGTACAGCGCGGCAAGGCACAGGAAGACGATCAGCAGCGACAACCCATAGAGCGCAGGCGCCTGACCACCGGATAGCTGCTCCTCATAGCTGAGGCCGGTCCAGTCGAGCCGGGTGCCGGGCGGCAGCTTGGCCTGCATCTCCTCCATCGCCTTGATCGCGGCACCCGACGAGACGCCCGGCGCAGCCTGGCCCAGGATTTCCATCGAGGGCTGACCGTTATAGCGGGTCAGCTGCATCGGCCCCTGATGCCAGTCGAACGAGGAAAAGGCGGTGAACGGCGCCATCGTGCCCGTGGCCCCGCGCACATACAGGTCGCCGATATCCTCGGGCGCCATGCGATAGGCGGCATCGGCCTGGATATAGACGCGCTTCACCCGGCCGCGATCGATGAAGTCGTTCACATAGGAACCACCCCAGGCGGTCGCGATCGTGCTGTTGACGGTCGACAGGTCGAGGCCTAGCGCACGCGCCTTGTCCTGGTCGACATTGACCTTGAGCTGCGGCGCGTCGTCGAGCGCATTGGGGCGCACGCCGACCAGCGACTTGTTCTGCGACGCCATGCCGAGCAACATGTTGCGCGCGGCGAGCAGCTTGTCGTGTCCGATGCCGCCTTCGTCGACCAGCTGCATGTCGAAGCCGGTGGCGTTGCCCAGTTCCTGGACGGCGGGCGGGATGACCGCGAAGATCAGGCCGTCATTGTAACGGGCGAACGCCCCCATGGCGCGGCCGATGATCGCCTGCGCCTTGTTCTGCGCACCGGGGCGGTCCTTCCACTCCTTCATCGGGATGAAGGCGATACCGCTATTCTGGCCCTGGCCCGCAAAGCTGAAGCCGTTGATCGTGTAGACGCCGCGAATGGCATCGCCCGCATCGCTCAGGAAATGGTCGCGGACGAGGTCGAGGCCCTTCTGGGTCCGCGCCGTGGTCGCCCCCGGCGGGCCCTGAACCAGTGCGATCATCACGCCCTGATCCTCGTCGGGCAGGAAGCCGCTGGGCAGTCGCATGAACAGGAAGGCCATGCCGACGACGATCAGTGCATAGACGATCAGCGACCGCCCCCAGCGCCGCGCGGTCGAGCGGACGCCCTTTTCATAGCGGTCGCGCCCACGGTCGAACCGGTCGTTGAACCAGCGGAAGAAACGCGCCAGCGGACCATGGCCTTCGGCCTTGTTCGGATCGTGCGGCTTCAGGATGGTGGCGCACAGTGCGGGCGTCAGGATCAGCGCGACCGCGACCGACAGCACCATCGCCGACACGATGGTGATCGAGAACTGGCGATAGATGACGCCGGTCGACCCGCCGAAGAACGCCATCGGCAGGAACACGGCGGACAGCACCGCCGCGATGCCGATCAGCGCACCGGTGATCTCGTCCATCGACTTGCGCGCCGCTTCCTTGGGCGACAGATGCTCGGTGGTGATCAGCCGCTCGACATTCTCGACCACGACGATCGCGTCGTCGACCAATAGGCCGATGGCCAGCACCATGCCGAACAGGGTCAACGTGTTGATCGAATAGCCGAACGCCGCGAGCACCGCGAACGTCCCCGTCAGCACCACCGGCACCGCGATCGTCGGGATCAGCGTGGCGCGGAAATTCTGGAGGAACAGGAACATGACGAGGAAGACGAGCACGACCGCCTCGACCAGCGTTTCGATCACCTGCTCGATCGACAGCCGCACGAACGGCGAGGTGTCGTAGGGGAAGATGACCTTGACGTCCGACGGGAAGGTCTTGGCGAGTTCGTTCACCCGTTCCTTGACCGCGACGACGGTATCGAGTGCGTTGGCACCGGGGGCCAGCTTGATGCCGATGCCCGAGGCGGGCTTGCCGTTCCACTGTGCCGAGAAGGCGTAGTTTTCGGCCCCGATCGCGACGCGCGCGACATCGCCCAGTCGGACGATCGAACCGTCGGTGTTGCTCTTCAGGCGGATCTGGGCGAACTGCTCAGGGGAAGTCAGACGCGACGAGACCGAGACGGTCGCGTTGAGCATCTGCTCCTTGGGCGCGGGCTGCGCGCCGATCTGGCCCGCCGAGACCTGCGCGTTCTGCGCCGTGACCGCGTTGGTCACGTCCGCCATGGTCAGCGCATAGTTGTTGAGCTTGATCGGATCGACCCAGATGCGCATCGCATATTGCGACCCGAAGATCTGGGTATCGCCGACGCCGGTGACGCGCGACAGCGGATCGGAAATCCGCGAGGCGACGATGTCGGCCAGATCGTCCGCGTCATGCTTGCCGTTCTCGGAATAGAGGCCGACGAACAGCAGGAAATTCTGCGTTGCCTTGGCGACGATGATGCCCTGGCGCTGGACCTCCTGCGGCAGCAGCGGGGTCGCCGCCTGCAGCTTGTTCTGGACCTGCACCTGCGCGATGTCGGGATCGGTCCCCTGTTCGAAGGTCAACGTGATCGTCACGCTGCCCGCCGAGGACGACGAGGACGAGAAGTAGCGAAGGTGGTCGATCCCCTTCATCTGCTGCTCGATGATCTGGGTGGTGGTGTTCTCCAGCGTCTGGGCGTCTGCGCCCGGATAGTTGGCGGTGATCGAGACCGCGGGCGGCGCAATCGCCGGGAACTGCGCGATGGGCAGCGAGCGCAGGGACAAGAGCCCCGCGATGACGACCATCACCGCCAGCACATAGGCGAAGATCGGGCGATCGATGAAATAGCGTGACATGGCCGTTTACTTCGCCTGTGTCTGCGCCGAGCCCTGTTGCGGCTGCGCGGCCGCGGGCTTGGCGTTGGGATTCCACGGCTTGCCCTGCACCGGCATGCCCGGGCGCAGCATCATGCCGCCTTCGACGATGATCTTGTCCCCGGCCTTCAACCCGCTGGTGACCAGCCAGTTGTCGCCGACCGACCGCCCGGTCTGGAGCGTGCGCCCCTCGACCTTGTTGCCCGCGCCGATCACCATCACGGTCGCCTGGCCCTTTTCGTCACGGCTGACCGCACGCTGGGGCACCAGGAAGGCATTGGACTGCGTTCCCTCGACCAGCGAGGCGCGGGCGAACATGCCGGGCAGCAACAGCCCGTTGGGATTGGGGAACAATGCGCGGATCACCTGCGATCCGGTGGTCGGGTCGACGGTGACGTCGGCGAAGCGGAGCGTACCCTGCGGGCCATAGTCGCTGCCGTCCTCCAGCTTCAGCCGGACCCGGGCATTGCCGTCGCGGGTCAGCTGACCGCTCATGATCTGGCGCCGCAGCTTCAGCAGTTCGGCGCTCGGCTCCTGGATATCGACATAGATGGGGTCGATGCGCTGGATCGTGGCCAGCGCATCGGCCTGCGACGCGGACACCAGCGCACCGGTGGTGAACACCGAACGGCCGATCCGGCCGGTGATCGGCGCGCGGATGGTGGTGCGCGCCAGATCGATCTGCGCCGAGCGGAGCGCGGCCTGCTGCGCCGCGACGTCGGCACGCGCCTGCGCGGCGCTGGTCTGCGCGTTCTCATACTCCTGCCGGGCGATCGCGTTGATCTTGACCAGTTCGCCATAGCGGCGCGCCAGCGCGGCGCTCGACGCGATGCTCGCCTGCGCACGGGTCAGCGCGGCGCGGGCACTGGCGACCTGAGCTTGGTAGGGTGCCGGATCGATATGATATAGCGGCTGTCCCTGGCGGACCATGTCACCCTCGACGAACAGCCGCTGGGTGATCAGGCCGTTGACCTGGGGACGAACATCGGAGGTTTCGAATGCGGTGGTCCTGCCGGGCAATTCGGTCGTGAGGGTGACAGGCTGCTCGCTCGCCACCACATAACTGACCGGCGCCGGTCCCTGCGCCGCCTGCTGCTGCTGTTGCTTGCCACCGGCACCGCAAGCGGCCAGTGCGAGCAAGGCGGCAGATGCCAACACACGACCCATAAGCCGATTGGAAGACATATCATTTCCCGCTTGAAAAATTGTTTGAGAGCGATCACTCACAAACAGCGGAGTTAGGCCCGCCGATCGAGCGCGTCAACTGATTAGAAGAGGCCCCATTGTGACGAATATCGATTGCACTGCCCCCACGCGCGCAGACCTGCGCCGGAACACCATCAAGGAGGTCGCCCGTCGACTGTTCGTCGAAAACGGCTTTCATGCCACGGGGATAGCCGCAATCGCCAAGGAGTCCGGTGTCGCCGTGCAGCAGCTGTACCGCGACTTCCCCTCGAAGGAGGACATCATCGCCGCGATCGTGGCGGCGGACTGCGAACGGATCGCGGACCAGAACACGCTCAACACCGCGCTGACCAACCGCGACCGGGCCGGGATCATCAGCTGGCTGGTCTCGACGCCCTGCCGCAAGGACGAATGCGGCGATCGGCTGTTCCTGGAGATTGCGGCGGAGGCGGCGCGTAACGAACGGATCCGGGCGATCTTCCTCGACGTGCGCGCCCAGGCCTTCGAGAATATCAGTCGCGCCTTCGCCGGATTGATGGGCAGCGACGTGGTGGAGGACGAACACCGCACCTTGGCTCAGGCCTTCATGATCATCTCGCTCGGTTCGGTCTGCGCACGGACGCTTCATCAGGAAGAGGTAAAGCCCGCCAGCGACAAGTTGATCGACTGTCTGATCGAAGGCGCGAAATAGGATCACGCCGATCCGGGGCGTTCGGTCGGGGCGGAAGGCATGCCGTGGGTCCGTCCGTCAGCCCCCGTTGTTGCGAGCATCGCGATCTGATTCAAGCTCTGCGAGTAAACTGGGGTAAGCGACCTGCCTTGGCGACCGGCTGCGCATGTCGGGCGGCTGATTTCCCTCTTTTCCCGGTGAGTTCCAGCGAGCCTTCGTGAACGACCGGGACTGGGGCAATTTTGCCGTTCGCCACCGACATATTGAACGGCAGACCTGGTTTAGAGCAGACGCGCTATCTCACTGCCAACACCACTGCCACGCAGCGGCTTCGTACAGTGAAGCAGGTTCGCTCCTTTGCCAGCATTCTTTGCCGCCGGAGCTTGGTGGTTTATTGAGCGCAGCGAGTGTGATCTACGCTGCTTTGGGCCGCTCGCTGCGCTAGCATGTCGGTGATGGCATCCCGACGAACCCTATATGCCTCCAGGAGCCGCCATGCTCGGCGCGATGTTGCCGCGGAGCGCTGGCTGTTGCTGCTTATTGTCGTGGCAGCCGTCGCAATCGCCGCTGGCCTTCTGGATACGGTCGGCACTGCTCCGAAGACGAGGCCGCCCAGGACGATGACGATGGCGCAGGCACGCGCCTCGAACGCCAGGGTACCCATCGTTGCTGCCGCGCGGGTCCGCGCAAAGCCCTATCGCTTTGGAGGCGGCTCCGCCGAGCGCGCGCAAGCCGTCGACTGCCTGGCCACCGCAGCCCTCTATGAAGTAGGTGATGACCCGCGAGGACAACGTGCCGTCATTCAGGTCATTCTCAACCGCGCGCGTGCACCTGGTTTTCCGCGCACCATTTGCGGCGTCGTCTACCAGGGTTTCGACCGGACCACGGGCTGCCAATTCTCGTTTACCTGCGATGGCTCGATCAAGCGGCGCACGAGACATTTCGGATGGTCTGCGGCGCGACGCGTGGCGAGAGAAGCACTTGCAGGCCATGTCTTTGCGGATGTGGGCCGCGCGACGCATTATCACGCCGACTGGATGGTGCCGTATTGGCGGGACACAATGATCAAGGTGGCGAAAGTCGACACCCACCTTTTCTATGTACGCCTCTAAGTGGTTTAATTATCTCTGCCTCGCTCCGCGCTAGAGCGCATCAACACATCGGTCGAAACAATTAGTCCCTTGACGCCATATCGTTATTGCTGCTGCAAGGCCGTCGCTGTGACATGGCCGTTTACGGTTCTTCGGAACCGCGCAGCGTTTTAACTCTCCTGCCACTCCCATCTGGATTGACCATGGCTGACGAAACCATCACTGATACCGCGCATGCGGTCGAACTCGCCACCGAACTGACCATTGCCTGGCTGGGCAATCCCAACACGCGCATCGATGCCGAGCAGGTCCCGGCTTTTCTGGGCAGCATGCACAGCGCCATCCTGAAGCTGGCCGGCGGCAGCGAGACGGTGGCAACGGATGCCGTAGACACCACCGAATACACCCCTGCGGTGTCAGTGCGGAAGTCGCTGGCCTCGAAGGACCACATCATCTCGATGATCGACGGCAAGCCCTATAAGACGCTGCGTCGTCACCTCGCGACCAACGGTCTGACGCCCGAGCAGTATCGCGAGCGCTATAATTTGAAGGCTGACTATCCGATGGTGTCCGAAACCTATTCGGAAAGCCGCCGGGCGATGGCCAAGAAGATCGGCCTTGGTCGCAAGCCGGGCACCAAGGTCGCGAGCGCAGCCAAGCCGAAGGGCGTGAAGGCCGCCAAGAGCGCCGCGGCAGCGCATCTGTCGGGCGAATAACCGGTCAGGCAGGGCTGGCTTCGACCAACCAGCCCTGCCCGCTACTTTCGGTGACGCCCGAGGCCTCATCAGCCACTGCCGCCACGGCTATGTCACTTTGGATAAACCTGGCCCAGTCCTCGAGCATGCGCTGACGCGGAGAAATATAGAGCGCAGCGTCATAGGCCCCCTCACCTCGTCGCGTTCGAGCGCCATCTTCATGCGCTGAGCCTGCACCCGCCAGAGCGGCGCAGGCCCGTCGAGATCTTCGAACTCCTCCCAACGAGCATGACGCGTCTCGTTGGTCCGCGCCCAGGTCAGCAGCGTGAACAACAGCGCCGCCCGGGTCGTCGCGCGACGCCGTGGCGTCTCCTCGCCATCATAGCCTTCAATCGCCCGGATGAGCGTCGGCAACTCGCTGCGGCCAATAAGCGCCATATGCCGGTTACGCGGTTTGGGCTTGAGCAACTGCCCAAGATGCTCGGCGGGATCACGCTCGGCCCAGCCATGCGCGATGGCAAACGGTAGACCTGGCTGATATGCTGCTTGAGGCGGCGAGCGAACCACGCGCCTCGACGCGCAGCACTATCGCCAGCACATCGGTCGGTGTGATGACGGACAACCCAAGCTTGCCAAGCACCGGAAAGGTATCGCGCTTGAGCCGAGTGAACAGCCGGGTGGCATGCCCGGCATCAAGCGCGTCAAGGCGGTCGCCATGCCATTTGCGCGCCGCTTCCTTGAAGGTCATCTGCGCCCTGGGCTTGTTGGCGGCACCTGGGTCACCCCCCTCGCCCAGCACCACTCGGACCTTGGCGCGGCGCAGCCGCACCTCTGCCAGCTAGACCGCGGGATAGGCGCCAAAGCTCAGGAGCTTTTCCTTGCCGCCATAGCGGTACTTCATCTGCCACTGCTTGAAGCCGTTGGGGCGGACGAGAAGATAGAGGCCTTCGCCATCGGTCAGTTTATAATCTTTTGCCCGCTTCGTGGCGTAGCGGACTTCGAGCTCCTTGAGGGCCATGGGGGTATATCCTGCCGAGGCAGCGATGAAAGCCCCTGAACGAGGGCTAATTTGCACAAAAACAGGCACAAAAAACCCAGCGGGATGCCCGGGGCGGTTGTGGTATCGGAAAATATGGTCGCGGGGGCAGGATTTGGCCGCTGCAGAACGCGCATTCGGATTTCTGGCATCGACTGGTTCTGCCCAGGACTAGCAAAGCCCGGATCGGCTGCGGATTAGCAGATCGCACGTTCGCCGACGATCTTAAGACCATAGCCCTCCAGCGCGATCAGCGTGTGATGACTGTTGGTCAGCAGCACGATGTCCTCCACGCCGAGTTCGGTGAGGATCATCGCGCCGACGCCGTAATCGCGCAGTTCTTCCATGTCGGGGATCGGCGCGCCGCTGCGTGCATGGATCGCCAGCGTCAGGCCGTCGGAGCGGGGCCGGTCGATCACGACGACGACCCCTGCCCCCTCCTCCGCGATGATCCGCATCGACTTGGCGAGCAGCCCGGCGCGTGGTCCGGTTTCGCCGAACATGTCGGTAAAGGGCGACAGCGAGTGCATACGCACCAAAGTCGGTTTGTCGGGCTGAACCTGCCCCTTGACCAGTGCGACCTGTTCGCTGCCCGTCGCCTTGTTCCAGAAGGTCATGACCCGCCATGCGCCACCCCATTCGCTCTCGAACACCGTCTCCGCGCGTTTTTCGACAAGGTGATCGTGACGGCGGCGATAGGCGATCAGGTCGCGGATCGTGCCGATCTTCAGGTTATGGAGCTGCGCGAAGGAGACGAGGTCATCCATGCGCGCCATCGTCCCATCCTCGTTCATGATCTCGCAGATCACACCCGAGGGGTTCAGCCCGGCGAGGCGGGAGACGTCGACCGCCGCCTCGGTATGGCCCGCCCGCACCAGCACGCCGCCTTCGCGCGCGATCAGCGGAAAGACATGGCCCGGCGTCACGATCGAGGCGGCGTCATGGTTCGCATCGATCGCCACCGCGATGGTCCGCGCGCGGTCGGCCGCAGAGATGCCGGTGGTGACGCCCTCACGCGCCTCGATCGACACGGTAAAGGCGGTTTCGTGGCGGGTGCCGTTGGTCTTGGTCATCGGCCCGATACCCAGCTGCTCGACCCGCGCCCTGGTCATCGCCAGGCAGACCAGCCCGCGTCCGTGCCGCGCCATGAAGTTGATCGCGTCGGGGGTCGCCATCTGCGCCGGGATGACCAGATCGCCCTCATTCTCGCGATCCTCGTCATCGACCAGGATGAACATACGGCCGTTGCGGGCCTCGTCGATGATTTCTTGCGGGGTAGAGAGAAAGGCGTGGCAGACGGGCGCCAGTTCACATGTTTCCATGGACCTACTCCTTGACCAAAATGGGAAGCGCGGGGCGAAGCATCTCGAACTTGTCGCTTTGACGGCCATACCAACCCGCCCCGTGCAGCCGGGAAATCAGGTTCATCGCGCTGATATCGAAGTGCAACCGCGTGGCATCGGTCACGAAGGCGTCGGCAATATGGGCATGGACGATCTCGGCCAGCACTGCGATCTGATTGGGGCCGGTTTCGATGATGTGCCGCGCCCGACATTCGAAGCCGACCGGCGCGCTGGCGATGCGGGGGGCCGCGACGGCGACGCCCGGCACCATGTCCAGGCCGACCAGCGCGCCCTCATCGACGCCCGCCGGATGGTCGATGCTGGTGTGGTTCATGCGTTCGGCATGGGCTTCGTCGACCAGATGGACGATGAAATTGCCCGTCTCACGGATATTCGCGGCGGTGTCCTTCGTGCCCTTGGTGGGATGCGCGACCAAGCCCAGCACGATCATCGGCGGGTCGTTCCCGATGGCGTTGAAGAAGCTGTAGGGCGCGAGGTTGGGCACGCCCCCGGCCGACACGCTGGACACCCAGGCGATCGGCCGGGGCGTGATGCAGGCCCCGATGATCTTGTACCGGCTGGCGGCATCCAGCGTCCGCATGTCGACCTGCATCGCGGCCGCTCCCCTCAGTACCGGCCGCTGAGCAGCGCACCGGCATCGGGCACGCGCCGCTCCAGCCCCAGCCGGTCGAGCATCTGGTGCGTGGTGCACACCGCCGCCGAGACGACCGGAATGCCGATCGCATCCTCCAGCCGCTGGACGATCGGCAGCGAAGGCATCTGCACACAGGCGGAGGCGACGAAGGCATCGACGCCGGTGCGGTCGACGCGCTTGTAGATTTCCAGCAGCCGCTCGGGATCGTGCCGCCCGACCTCCAGATTGTCGGGGATTTCCAGCGCGGTGAAGTCGTGGACGGTGATCCCCTCATGCTCGATATAATCGACCACCAGCTGGGTCAGCGGCTTCATATAGGGGCAGATGACCGAGATTTTCTTGGCGCCCATCCGCTTCAGCCCGTCGACCAGCGCGCCCGCGCTCGTCACGACGGGTGCGGCGGCGTGGTTCTCGACGGTGCGGGCATGGAGCCGCGCTTCCGACTCGCGATGATAGCCCTTGCCCATGCTCATGATCGCGACGAGACAGGCATAGCCCAGCACATCGACCCGCGCGTCGGACAGCTCGGTGGCGCAGCGATCGCTGTCGCGGTCCATCGCCTCCAGCTCTTCCTTGACGACCTTCTTCATCCGCATCCGGCTGGAGTGAAAGGTGAAGCGCTCCGGCAAAATCCCCTCGCGCGCGCGCAGCATGGCGGGGATTTCGGTTTCCATGGTGGTGTTGGACGACGGCACGATCTGGCCGATGCGATAGCTGCGGGCGGTCATGGTAATCCTCTCGAGGTTTTTGTTCAGGATTGGACGTCGGCGCTCGGTTCGGGCTCGGCGGCGGGCGCGGGGCCGGTGTCGATCCGCACCGGCTGTTGCGGCACGGCGTTCACGCGCAGGTCGAACACATCGAAGCGGTTATAATGGCCGATGATGTCGTGCATCTGCTTGGGCTGGATGCAGCGTGACAGGTCGATTTCGCCATAGACGATGCCTTCCTCGTCGATCAGCGGCTGGCCGACGACGCGCCCATCGGGACCGAGGATGCCGGAAAAGGCACTGTTCTTGCGCTCCAGCCGCGCGCGCGCGTCGGGGACCAACGTCTCCATCGCCGCGATGATCTCCTCCGACACGGTCGAGCAGGAGACGATGGTGAACAGCTTGCCCTCGAAACAATGCGCGGCGGCGCGCACCTTGATCGCCTCGGCCATATCGTAATCGGCGGGTGCAACGGGCAGCGCGATATAGCTGGCGACATGGATCAGTTCGCCCTGCGCCAGCAGGCTGAACCGCGCGAGCGTGTTGGTGTTCTCGCCGCACGCCAGGCCACCCAGCGGCCCGATCGCAGTGTCATAGACCTTCAGCGTCGACCCGTCGCCATGCGCCCAGGTCAGCTTCTCCGCCCAGGTCGGCACCAGTTTGCGATGCTTGCCCAGGATCGTGCCGTCGGGGCCGATAAAGACCAGCGTGTTGTAGAGCGTGCCAAGCGACACTGGGCTGCGTTCATTGACTCCGATGACGACATGCACCCCCGCCTCGCGCGCGGCGGTGCAGATCCGGTCGATCTCCGGCCCCGGTATCAGGATCGAGGCACGGGCCAGCTTTTCGAACCACGGGCTGCCCGACACCGGATCGGCGATCCAGCTCCAATAGGGATAGCCCGCGACGAACACCTCCGGAAAGGTGACCAGTTGGGCGCCGTTCGCCGCTGCCTCGCGAATCAGGCTGGCGGCCTTGTCCACCGTCGCGACGGGATCGAGGAAAACGGGGGCGGTCTGGACCGCGGCGGCCTTGAAACGGGGCAGGTTCAGCATGGTGCTCCCTCACGGCATTCATTGCATTTGCAAGTTTTCTCTAACCCCGATTGACAGAGATTGGCAAGATATTTTAAGCCTGAACTAATTCGACGCGACAAGGAGATCGAACATGTCGACGGAGAGCTTTGACGCCTATCGTGAGGATGTCGCCGGGCGGGCCAATGTCAGCGACACGGCCGAGCTGGTGGACTTCTACCGTGATCTCGAAGACCAGCACGCGGGCGCATTGTGGACGGTCGCCAACAAGATCGAACCCTGGGAGCCCAAGTCGCAGTCGGTGCCGGTCGTCTGGCACTATGACCGCCTGCGCGATCATGTGCTGCGCGCGCTCGATCTCGTCAGCCCTGAAAAGGCCGGGCGCCGCGTCGTCTATCTCGCCAATCCGGGACGTCGCGACGTGTCGGCGGCGGTCGGCTGGCTCTACACCGGCCTTCAGGTGATGGGGCCGGGCGAGGTCGCCTCGGCGCATCGCCACTCCGCATCGGCATTGCGCTTCATCATGGAGGGGTCGGGCGCGTTCACGAACGTCGATGGGCACAAGATGACGCTGGGCCGCAACGACTTCGTGCTGACCCCCAACGGCACCTGGCATGAGCATGGCGTGTCGGAGGACGGCTCGGTCTGTATCTGGCAGGACGGGCTGGACATCCCGCTGATGAACGCGCTGGAGGCCAATTTCTACGAGGTCCATCCCGATCTCAACCAGGCGGTCGGCTATGCGGTCGACGATTCCACCGCGACCTGGGGCAATGCCGCGCTGCTGCCGGCCGGGGAAAGCTGGTCCAAGCGCTATTCGCCGCTGCTGAAATACGAGTGGGAGCCGACCTATGAGGCGCTGCTCCGCTATGCCCGCGCCAGCGACGGGTCGCCCTTCGACGGTATCCACATGAACTATGTGAACCCGTTCAACGGCGGCCCGCCCATGTCGACCATTGGTGCGTCGATGCAGCTTCTGCGTCCCGGCGAGCATACCAAGGCGCATCGCGAGGTCGGCAGCTTCGTCTATCAATGCGCCAAGGGCTCGGGCCACTCGATCATCGGCGGCAAACGCTTCGACTGGAAGGAGCGCGACATCTTCGTCGTGCCATCCTGGATGTGGCACGAGCATGTCAACGGATCGGCCAGCGACGACGCCTGCCTGTTCTCGTTCCACGACCTGCCCGCGATGCGCGCGCTCAATCTCTATCGATCGGAAGCCTTTGCCGACAATGGCGGGCACCAGCCGGTCCTGTCCTGATCCCCCTGTTTTCTGAAAGGAATGCCATGCGTCTCGTTACCTATCGCGTCGATGTCGAAGCCGAAGGCCGCTTGGGCGTTCTGGTCGATGGCCTGGTCATCGACGTCGCCAAGCTTGGCGCGCGCGCCGGTGTGCCGCTGCCGTCGCGGATGCTCGACTTCATCGATCTGGGGCCGGTCGCGGTCGCGGAGCTGAAGCTGCTGCTCGACGAGGCCAAAGGCCGTTGGCCGGTCGATGGCGCGCGTCCTCTCGCCAGCGTGAAATTGCTCGCGCCGATCCCGCGCCCGCGCAAGAACGTCTTCGGCATCGGCCTCAATTATATCGATCACGTCGCCGAGAGCGCCGCCGCGCTCGATACCTCGGCCGATCTCCCAAAGAAGCCGGTGATCTTCTCCAAGCCGCCGACCAGCGTCATCGCGCCGGGCGAGCCGATCGTCCACCGTGCCGACATCACCCAGCAGTTGGACTGGGAAATCGAACTGGGCGCGATCATCGGCACCACGGCGCAGCGCGTGTCGCGCGAGGACGCGTTGAAGCACGTCTTCGGCTATACCACGCTAATCGACATGAGCGCGCGCGACTGTCGCCGGGCGGGCCAGTGGATCTATTCCAAGGGGCAGGACAGCTATTGCCCGATGGGTCCGTGCATCGTCACCGCCGACGAGATCCCCGATCCCCAGACGCTGGACCTATGGCTGACGGTCAACGGCGTCGAGAAGCAGCGCAACAACACCAGCCACATGCTCTTCAAGGTCGACGAACTGATCGCCGACATCAGCCAGGGCATCACCCTGGAGCCCGGTGACATCATCGCGACCGGCACCCCCGAAGGCGTCGGCGCGGGCCGCTCGCCGCAGGAATGGGTGTGGCCGGGCGACGTGATCGAAGGCGAAGTGGTCGGCATCGGCAAGCTGCGCCATTCCATCGTCGCAGGGTAAAGCCCGCCCCTTAGCGGTATAAAGACCGCCCCCGATCGTCGAGATCGGGGGCGGTTTTGTTTCTATCGCGCTTATTCCTCTCCTCTGGAAAAGAGGAGCTGAGACGCAAAAAAACGGCGCGCAGGCCGGGGACCCATGCGCCGTCGATCAGCCCGGTGCGAAAGGTCAGGCCGCGACGCTTAGCGCCTTCGGCCGCATGTCGGCGGGCCATTCGGCCGAGCGGCCTTCCTTCAGGTTCATGCAGACCAGCACCACGGTCGCGCGGAAGCGCAGTTCACCGCCACATTCCACCTGCACCGACATTTCTGCCGAGCTGCGCCCGACCCGTAGCGGCGCGACCAGGAAGTCGAGCATGTCGCCCAACCGGCTGGGCGTGGCGAAGTCGGCCTCCAGACGGACGGTGGGTACGCCCAGCCCGCGGTCGCCATGCATCTCGGCGAAATCGACGCCGACCGCATGGGCGAAATAATCCTCGATCGCGGCATTCAGCATCTCGAAATAGCGCGGATAGAAGACGATGCCCGCGCCATCGACATGCGCGAAGCGGACCTGCTGCGTCGAACGGAATGTCATTCGTTATCCTCTCCTTCGGCCCCCAGCGACTGTTTCAGGACCGCCAGAAGGTCATAGAGTTCGGCCATCTGCGCATCCGGCACGTGGTCGAACATCGCCGCGATCCAGCCATGATGCGCGGCGGCCAGTTCCTCGAAATGCGCTCGCCCCTGCGGCGTCAGCGCCACGATATAGCGGCGCCGATCCTCGGGCGCGGGCTGGCTGGAGACATAGCCGTCGGCCTCCAGCTGGCGGACCAAAGCGGTGACGTTGCCGTTGGACACCAGCAGCGAGCGGGACAGCTCGCCCATGGTGATGCCCTCATGGTGCCGCTCCAGCGCCGCCAGCACGTCGAAGCGCGGCAGGGTCGTGTCGAACTGCTCGATGAAGCGGCGACGCAGCCGCTTCTCGATCGTCATCGAACAGCTCAGCAGGCGCAGCAGGACCTTGATGTCCATCCGCCCGCCCAAGGCCCCGTCATGCTTTTCGCGAATGCGGTCCGTCAAAATCAAGGTCTCCATGCGCGTCGTCACGCCGTCTCGGACTGGCGTTGGACGTTGCGCATAAGCTGTGCCTGGCCAAGGGCATAGGCCGAAGGTACCGGCATCTTGTGCCCAGCTGCCGCCGCCGCATGGAGCGTCCAGTTGGGATCGGCCAGATGCGGGCGGCCCAGCGCCACCAGATCGGCACGCCCCGCCGCCAATATGCCATTGACGTGATCCGCCTCATAAATGTTGCCGACCGCCATGGTCGGGCAGTCCAGCTCGTTGCGGATACGGTCGGAGAAGGGCGTCTGGAACATGCGACCATAAACGGGACGCGCATCGGGCACGGTCTCACCGGCCGACACGTCGATCAGATCGGCGCCGGCTTCACGCAAGGCGGCGGCGATCTCGACGGCCTCGGCCGGGGTCACACCCGCCTCGCCCGCCCAGTCATGGGCGGAGATACGCACCGCCAGCGGCCGATCCTCGCCCCAGACCGCCCGCACCGCGCGTACCACCTCCAGCGGGAAGCGCAGCCGGTCTTCCAGGCTGCCGCCATAGTCGTCGGTGCGCTCGTTCATTAGGGGGGTGATGAACGACGACAACAGGAAGCCATGTCCGGCCTGGATCTCGATCATGTCGAACCCGGCCTCGGCGGCGCGGGCGGCGGCGGCGACGAAATTCTCGCGCACCCGGTCCATGTCGGCGCGGGTCATTGCGGAGGGGCGCTGGCTTTCGGGCAGGTACGCCTTGTCCGACGCGGCGAGCAAAGGCCACCCGCCTTCGGGCAGCGGGCGGTCGGGCTGAACCGATCCTGGCAGCGTCGCGCCGCGCGGCCCCGCATGGCCGAGTTGGATGCACAATTTTCCCGAGCCTTGCGCATGCGCAAAGTCGGTGATCCGTCGCCACGCGGCCGTCTGCTCGTCATTCCACAGGCCGGGACAAGACGGCGTGATCCGCCCCTCCGGCGACACGGCTGTCATCTCGGTCACGATCAGCCCCGCCCCGCCCATGGCGCGCGCGCCGTAATGGACCAGATGGAAGTCGCCCGGCACTCCGTCGGCGCCGGCGGCATAGGTCAGCACCGGCGACACGACGACGCGGTTGGGCAAAGTCAGCTCACGCAGGCGATAGGGCGCGAACATCGGCGGCACCGCCTCGTTCCCCCCGGCGCGCGCGGCGAACCATTGTTCGATACCGTTCAGCCAATTCGGATCGCGCAGGCGCAGATTTTCGTGGCTGACCCGTTGCGACCGGGTGAGCAGCGAATAGGCGAACTGTTTCGGATCGAAGTCGAGATAGCGGTCGAGCGTCTCGAACCATTCGGTCGAGTTGCGCGCCGAGTTCTGGATCTTCAGCACCTCGACATGGCGTTCGTTGCGATATTCCGCCAGCGCGGCGGCCATGCCCGCGCGGTCCTGTGCGATGTGGGGCCGGCTCATCACCTCGGCCAGCTTGATCGCATCCTCCAGCGCCAGCTTGGTGCCGGAGCCAATCGAGAAATGCGCGGTGTGCGCCGCGTCGCCCAGCAGCACGACATTGTCGAACGACCACTGCCCGCACAGGATACGCCGGAAATTGATCCACGCTCCCGAGCCGCGCTGATGCGCCGCATTGGTCAGCAGCGGCTCACCGTTCAAATGCCGGGCGAAGATGCGCTCGCACGCGACGATCGCATCGGCCTGCTCCATCGTGTCGAAGCCCAGCCCCTTCCACGTCGCTTCCGAACATTCGACGATGAAGGTCGAGCGCGTCTCGTCGAACCGGTACGCATGCGCCCAGATCCACCCTGCCTCGGTCTTCTCGAAGATGAAGGCGAAGGCGTCGAACAGGCGCGGCGTGCCCAGCCAGATGAACTTGTTGGCGCGCGTGTCGATATCGACGTCGAAGCGATCCTCGTTGGCCGTTCGGACCCGGCTGTTGATGCCGTCAGCCGCGACGATCAGGTCGTAATCGGCCCATTTCGTCAGGTCGGCGTCGAAGTCCGTCTCGAACTGCAACCGCACGCCCAGTTCGCGCGCCCGGTCCTGCAGGATGTTCAGCAGGCGCTTGCGACCGATGCCGATAAAGCCGTGTCCGCCGGACCGCTCGACATGGTCGCCGACGACCACCTCGATATCGTCCCAATGCGCGAACTCCGACTCGATCGTCGCTGCACTGATCGGATCGTTGGCGCGCAAGTTGGTCAGCGTCTGGTCCGAAAACACCACGCCCCAGCCGAACGTGTCCCCGGCCTTGTTCCGCTCAACGACCAGCACGTCGTGCGACGGGTCTCGCAGCTTCATCGAGATCGCGAAGTAGAGCCCGGCAGGCCCGCCACCCAGACAAACGACACGCATCGGCATCTCCTCTATTTGTTTTAGACTTAAAATATATGGACCCGCCAATCAAGGGGGTTTCGGGCAATCAGCCTTCCAGATTGCGGTACACGCGGTCGAGCAGGCTCAGCAGCCTGTCAAAATCCCGCGCGGAAAGTCCTGTAATCACCTGCTGATAGACGGGCGACGTGGCCATCCGGGCTTCAGCCAGTTTTGATTCGCCGGTGGCGGTCAGCGCGACCATGGTGACGCGCGCATCCTCCGCACTGGGGGTCAGCGTGACCAGATCGGCGGCAGCCATGCGCTGGACGATGCGGGTCATGGTGGACAGCGGAATCACCGCCGCCTCGGCGATGTCGCGTACGCCGCGCGGGGCCTGTTCGCCCAGGATCATCAGGACGCGCCAATTGGGAATGTCGAGGCCAATGGCGCGAAGGCGCGGCTCGATCGTCGCATTGTAGCGACTCGCCAGACGGTTGATCAGGAAGAAGGGGTAACGCTCCACCTGGAACGCTGTCGTTCCGGGATCGCCCTGCGTACGATGGTCCAATCCGATAGCTCCCAATTCCACAGGGCCTTAACCCCTGCCCCAGTCCGTCGCAACCGGCACCAAAAGAATTTAGTTGCACATGCACGTTTTATTCGGCAGCTTTCGGTCAACAAATTCGAAATCGGAGAGCGACTATGGCCGAATCCGCCTTGTCTCGTTTCGCGGCCGCCCTGATCGGCGGGTCGATCGAGATCGTCGACCTGACGCAGGAACTGTCGGAAGACACGCCGGTCCTGATCCTGCCCGAACCCTTCGGACAGACCGCCCCGTTCAGCCGCCAGGAAATCTCGCGTTATGACGAACGCGGCGTCGCCTGGGCCTGGAGCAACTTTACCACTGGCGAGCATACCGGCACGCATTTCGACGCACCGCTCCATTGGGTGACGGGCAAGGACCTGCCCAACAACAGCGTCGACACCATCGACCCCGCGCATTTCGTCGGCCCGGCGGTCGTGATCGACGCCTCGACCGAAAGCGCAGCGAACCCCGACTTCCTGCTGACCGTCGACTTCATCACGCGCTGGGAAGCCACGCACGGCCGCATTCCATCAAAGAGCTGGGTCCTGCTGCGCACCGACTGGTCGAAGCGCGAGAGCGATGCCTATACCAACCGGCGCGAGGATGGCCCGCACACCCCCGGCCCCGACCCGGACGCGGTCCGCTTCCTGATAGAGCAGCGCGACGTGATCGGCTTCGGCGTCGAGACAATCGGCACCGATGCTGGCCAGGCGCATGGAATGACGCCCCCCTACCCCGCACACACCCTGCTGCACGGTGCGGGGCGTTACGGCCTGCAATGCCTCGCCAATCTCGATCGGCTGCCGCCGACCGGCGCGGTCGTCGTCGCCGCGCCGCTGAAAATCCGTGGCGGCTCGGGCAGTCCGCTGCGCGTCCTTGGGCTGGTGGAGCGCTGAGCCATGGCCGAACGGTCGTTCAAAAAGGAAGTCGAGAAGCTCCGTCTCGGCGCGGGTGACGTCTTCGAGGGCGAAGGCATTCTCGCCGTCACCAAGGCGCTGCTCCAGGCCGGGGTCGCCTATGTCGGCGGTTATCAGGGATCGCCGATCAGCCATCTGATGGACGTCTTTGCCGACGCCGACCCCCTGTTGCGCGAACTGGGCGTGCATTTCGAATCCAACGCCAATGAGGCGGCGGCGGGCGCGATGCTCGCGGCGTCGGTCAACTATCCGTTGCGCGGTGCCGTCGCTTGGAAGTCGGTGGTAGGCACCAACGTCGCCTCCGACGCTTTGTCCAACCTCGCCAGCGGCGGCGTGACCGGCGGCGCGCTGGTGATCGTCGGCGAGGATTATGGCGAAGGCTCCTCGATCATGCAGGAGCGCACCCACGCCTTTGCGATGAAGAGCCAGATGTGGCTGCTCGACCCGCGCCCCAATTTGCCGACCATCGTCGGCATGGTGGAGAAGGGCTTCGAACTGTCCGAGGCGTCGAATACCCCCGTGATGATCGAGATGCGGGTGCGCAGCTGCCACATGACAGGCAGCTTCGTCGCCAGCGACAATAGGCGCCCGGCGATGACGGTCGGACAGGCCGCCGCCAACCCGCGCCGTGCGCTCGACCGCATCGTCCTGCCGCCCGCCATCTTCCAGCACGAGATCGAGAAGATCGAGCAACGCTGGCCCGCCGCGCAGAAATTCGTTCGCGAACAGCGGCTAAACGAATGGTTCGGGCCGGAGCGCGACGATATCGGCATCATCGTGCAGGGCGGGCTCTACAACACGCTCAACCGCGCATTGGAGCTGGCTGGCCTCTCCGACACGTTCGGCGCGACGCGTATCCCCATCTATTGCCTCAACGTCGTCTATCCGCTGATCCCCGAAGAGGTTGTCGCCTTCTGCGCAGGGAAACGCGCGGTGCTGGTGCTCGAAGAAGGCCAGCCCGAGTTCATCGAGCATGAGTTGAGCACTCTGCTGCGCCGCGCCGATATCCAGACGAAGCTGGTCGGCAAGGACGTGATGCCGCGCGCGGGCGAATATTCGGGACAGGTGATCGGCGACGGCCTCGCCAAGTTCCTGCGCGACCACGCCCCCGAACGTGCGCCCGAACCCCGCGCCATCGTGCCCGTCCCGGCCGATGTCGCCGCCACGGTGCCGCAACGCCCTGCGGGATTCTGTACCGGCTGTCCCGAACGCCCGATCTTCGCCGCAATGAAGCTGGTCCAGCGCGAACTGGGCGAGATGCACGTATCGGCCGATATCGGCTGCCACCTCTTCTCGATCCTGCCGCCGTTCAGCATCGGCAACACGACGATGGGCTATGGCCTCGGCGCGGCGGCGGCCTCCGCCTTCAAGCCGGAGGGCAAGCGTGCCCTCGCCGTGATGGGCGATGGCGGCTTTTGGCATAACGGTTTGACCTCCGGCATCGGCAATGCCGTCTTCAACCAGGATGAAACCGTTACCGTCATCGTCGACAATGGCTATTCGGCGGCGACTGGCGGCCAGGACGTGCTGTCCTCGCGCGCGAAGAACGACACGCGCATCACCAACCACCCCATCGAGAAAGCGGTGCGCGGCATGGGCGTGAAGTGGGCGCGCACGCTGACCCGCACCTATGACGTGGCAAAGATGCGCGACCTGATCCGCGAGGCGATGACCAGCCCGGAAAAGGGCCCGAAGGTCATCATCGCCCAGTCGGAATGCATGTTGAACAAGCAGCGCCGCGAAAAACCGCTGCTGGCCAGGGCCGCCAAGGAAGGCCAGCGCGTCGTGCGCGAGCGCTTCGGCGTCGATCCCGACACCTGCACCGGCGACCATGCCTGTATCCGCCTGTCGGGCTGTCCCTCGCTCAGCATCCGCGACAATCCCGATCCCCTGCGCCAGCATCCCGTCACCCATATCGACAATAGTTGCGTCGGCTGTGGCAATTGCGGCGAGGTCGCCCATGCCGCCGTGCTCTGCCCCTCATTCTGGAAGGCGAGCATCGTCACCAATCCGGGCCGCTGGGAGATTTGGCGTCACCGCCTGAGCCAGCGCGTCATCGGCTGGCTGCAACAGCGCCATGGCCGCCACCTTGCCGCGAGGGCTTTCTGATGGAACTGGTTCTTCCCGATTGTGACCGCATCACCATCGCCATCCTGGCGCTGGGCGGCGAAGGCGGCGGCGTGCTGGCCGAATGGGTGCAGCATATCGCGCGCGCCAATGGCTATGTCGCGCAAGGGACGTCAGTGCCCGGCGTCGCGCAGCGCACCGGATCGACGGTCTATTATATCGAACTGGTCCGCACCCGCCCCAGCGGCGGCAATCGCCCCGATCCCGTCCTGGCGATGATGCCGGTGCCGGGCGACGTCGATATCGTCATCGCGTCCGAACTGATGGAGGCGGGCCGCGCCATCCTGCGCGGCTTCGTGACCGAGGATCGCACGACGCTGATCGGCTCGACTCACCGCGTCTATGCCATTTCCGAAAAGGCGGCGCTGGGCGACGGCACCGGCGCCAGCGAGCGCATCCTGGCTGCTGCCGAGCGTCGGTCGCGCCGCTTCATCGGCTTCGACATGGCCGCTGCTGCGTCCAAGTCGGGCAGCGTCATCAGCTCGATCATGCTGGGCGCGCTGGCGGGCAGCGAGGCCCTGCCCTTCCCCCGAGAGGCGTTCGAGGATGCCATCCATCACGGCGGCAAGGCGGTCGAGACCAATCTGAAGGGCTTCGGCCTGGGCTTCGATTCCGCGCAGAAGGGTGAGGCGGCGAAGGACGCCGCCCCCGCCGGGCCGCCGGTGCCGACCACCGCAGCAGGACGCGCGCTGGCGGCGCGGATCGCGAACACCCTGCCCGCTCCCGCCCAGGCCACCGCGACCGAAGGCGTGCGCAAGCTGATGGATTATCAGGACGCCGATTATGCGGGCGACTATCTCGACCGGCTGGCGGCGTTCGTGCCGCTCGACGAACCGGACGGCGCGCTCACCGAGGTTGCGGCGCGGCATCTGGCGCTCTGGATGGCCTATGAAGACACGATCCGTGTCGCCGACCTGAAGGTCCGCGCCAGCCGCAGCGAGCGCGTCACGCGCGAAGTGCGCGCCAAGGACGACCAGCTGCTCAGCGTCACCGAATATATGCATCCGCGTTTGCAGGAGGTGTGCGAGACGCTGCCCGCTGGCCTGGGCCGGTTCATCCTGCACCGCGACGGGCTGCGGCAGAGGCTGGAGCCGTTTTTCACCAAGGGCCGCCATGTGCGGACGACGGGGCTGCGCTGGTTCCTGATGCTGCGGCTACTGGCGGGGATGCGCGGCATGCGCCGCCGGACCTTGCGCTATATCGAGGAACAGGCGCGGATCGCCGCCTGGCTCGACCTCGCCCTGCAGGCCGCGCGCACCGATCGCGCCGCCGCCATCGAAATCTTGCGCTGCCAGAACCTCATCAAGGGCTATTCGGATACGTTCGAGCGGGGCCTGGCACATTTCCAGATGGTGATGGACGCCGTCCCGGCCGCCCTGCGCGGGCCGAATGCGGCGGCGCGGATCGCCGCGCTCCACGACGCGGCGCTGGCCGACGAAAAGGGCGAGGCGCTGGGCTGCGCATTGGCGGCAACCGGATAATCCAGCAGCCAGCGAACAGGCCCGGCACTGGCTGCATAACGCAGGGCCGCTGCCGGGTCATAGACTGCCACGATAGATTGCTGGGAAGAGGATAACCGCATGGCCATGCTGGACGGAAAGGTTGCGATCGTCACCGGGGGCGGCGCATCGATCGGCGGTGCGATCACGCGCAAGCTGCATGCCGAGGGTGCGAAGGTCGTGATCGCCGCGCGCAACCAGGATCAGGGCGCGAAACTCGCCGAGGAACTGGGTGACGCCGCGCTGTTCGTCGCGACCGACATCACCGACGATGCCGCCATCGCGCATCTGGTCGATGCCACGATCGCGACGTTCGGGCGAATCGACATATTGGTCAACAACGCCTGCTCCTATGGCGATGACGGACCCGCCACCCCGCGCGAAACCTGGCTCCAGACGTTGAACGTCAATGCGGTGTCGGCGGCGATCCTGGGCGAAGCGGTCCGTCCGCATCTCACCCAGTCGCGCGGTAACATCGTCAATATCGGCTCGGTCTCGGGCAAGTTCGCGCATATCGGCCGCTGGGCCTATCCGGTATCGAAGGCGACGCTGGCGCACCTCACCCGCTCGCAGGCAATGGACTATGCCGCCGAGGGCATCCGGGTGAACATGGTCACGCTGGGCCATATCTGGTCCGACCCGTTCGACGGCCTGACCGCAGGCGACCGTGCCCATGCCGACAAGGTGGCGAGCGATCTGAATCTGATCGGGCGCGTTGCCGATGCCAGCGAGGTCGCGCAGGTCGTCGCCTTCGTCGCCTCCGACGCGGCATCCTATATGACCGGCAGCGAGACGTCGGTCGATGGCGGCTACGGGATGCTCGGACCGGAGCGGCGGGTGCCGTTGATGCCGCTGCTCGCCGCGCACGGCTGACCCCATGGCCGCCCCAAATCGAGACGCCGATATCGTCATCATCGGCAGCGGGATCAACGCACTGGTCTGCGGTGCACGCCTCGCGCTCAAGGGCAAGCGCGTCGCGCTGTTCGAGCGGGAGGCGGTAGCGGGCGGCTGTATCCGCACCGAGGAGCTGACGCTTCCCGGCTTCCGCCACGACACGCTGTCGACGCTCTATCCGCTGTTCGTCACCTCGCCGCATTATGCCGAGCTTGGGCCGGAATTGGCGCGGCATGGACTGCGCTTCCGCAATACGCAGACGCCGACCGCCTCGGTGATGGATGATGGCCGCAGCGTGATCTTCCGCACCGACCGTGCTGCCAATATTGCCGCGCTGGACGCCTGCGCGCCCGGCGATGGACAGGCCTATGCCCGCGCCATGGCCGAGGTCGAGGAAATCGCGCCGATGGTCTTCGGGCTGTTGGGAGGCGAACTCTGGTCCTGGCCGACCGCCAAGCTGTTGCTCGGTGAGGTGAAGCGGCGTGGCCCCAAGGGGCTGGGTCGGCTGTTCGGCGGCATGTTGCGCGCCTCACGCGACTGGTTGCGCAGCGACTTCGCCTCGCCGCTGTCACAGGCCCTTTTCGCGCCCTGGGTCCTGCATGTCGGCCTGTCGCCCGAAAGCAGCGCATCAGCCCTGATGAACCGGCTGGTCCTGATGTCGCTGGAAGCGGCGGGCAGCCCGATGGTCGAGGGTGGCAGTGCCCGGATCGTCGAGGCGTTTGTCCGGCTGATCGAGGAAAAGGGCGGGCGAGTCCATACGAACGCGGATGTCGTCGAAATCCTCGTGGAAGGCGGCCGTGCCACCGGCATCCGGCTGGGCGATGGCGAGATCGTGCGCGCGCGCAAGGCGGTCGTCGCCTCGGTCACGCCGACCCAGCTTTACGAACGGCTGCTTCCCGCCAGCGCCACGCCCGAGCGCGCGCGGAGCGAGGCCAAGGCCTATCGCTATGGTCGCGGCGAGATGCAGATCCACCTCGCTCTGTCCGAGCCGCCGCAATGGCCCGACCCGACCTTGCGTGACGTGGCGATGCTGCACCTCAGCAACGGCCTGGAAGCGGTATCCCGCGCGGTCAACGAAGCCGAACGTGGCCTGCTGCCCGCCGAGGCGAGCATCGTCGTCGCACAACCCATCGCCGTCGACCCCAGCCGCGCGCCGGACGGCAAATGGATTTTCTGGATTCAACTACAGGAACTGCCCCGCGACGGCGCGGTGAAGGGTGATGCCTCTGGGCTGATCCCCACACCCGAGCACGGTCGATGGACGCCCGAACTGCGCGAGGCCTATGCCGACCGCATCGTCGAGAGGCTGTGCAAGCTGATCCCCAATTTGCGTGAGAGCATCATCGGCCGGCACGTCATCAGCCCGGCCGATCTGGCGGCGCTGAACATCAATCTGGTTGGCGGCGATCCATATGGCGGCGACTGTTCGCTCGACCAGTTCATGCTCTGGCGGCCCCGCGCGACGCCGGGCAATCATGAAACCCCGATCAAGGGCCTCTACCAGATCGGCGCCTCGACCCATCCTGGCCCCGGCCTGGGTGGCATGTCCGGCTCGATGGTCGCCGACCGGCTGGCCTAAAATTTTTTCCTCTGCAAGGAGAGGTGGCAGGGCGAAGCCCTGACGGGGGGGGGGGCCGCTATCGGGGGCGTAACACCCCTCCACCATGCTGCGCATGCTCCCACCTCCCCTTGCAGGGGAGCAATAGGAAAGCCCAAAAAAAGGCGCCCCGCTGGATAAGCGGAGCGCCCAGTGGGCCAGAGCCTGTCAGCGGCCGATCGGAATGATCGCCTTTAACCAGAATTTGTCGCCCTGCGGACGATTCTCGGCGTGGAATTCATGCTGCCAGGTGCCGATCAGCTGCACCTTGCCCGCCTGATAGCTGGCGGTCGGGCCGACGCCGATCACCTGTCCCTTGAAACCGCGCATCCGCTCGATGAACGCCTGCGCGGTCGGGTCGGACACCTGGTCCTTGGTCGTCTGCTTGTAGACATAGCCCGACGCGCCCAGCTTCCACTTGCCGATTTGCTGGCCGACCGCGATATCGGCGTGCAGCTCGTTGCCGCTGCGATAGCTGGCCCCCGTGGGGTTGAAGGGCGTGAACACCGCCTGGTTGTTGCGGGTGTTGATGTCGTACATGACCTTCACGTCGAGCGAGAAGCCCTTCTTGCCATAATAGGCGAGCGCGACGACCGGCTCGAAATTCAGATAGTTGCGGCTGATGTTCGACAGCTTGCGCCGGTCATAGGCACCCAGGGGCAGGTTGATGTCGACGCCCGCACTGACATGCACGCCGTTCTGGAAATGCCAGCCCAGCAGGATCGGATCGATGGTGATGTCGCCCAGCCCGGTCGTCTCGTCGCCCAGGCCCGCCGCGCCGACCTTCAGCTTCACCACCGGCACGATCGCCTGCATCCCCCAGGTTGCGCCCAGGATCTTCACCGGCGTCATATGCACCATTCGCACGATCGCCGCGTCCGACCGCACGCGAAAATTGGGCAGCAGCCCCGCTTCGCCATCCGGCCCGTTAAAGCGATCCGCCTCATAATGCTGGAGATAGCCGAGCAGATAGGTGCCCGGCGGCGGCATGGCGGCACCTGAAAAGCCCTCCGCGCCGTTGGGATAGACACCGCCGCCCAGTTCCGACGCCAGCGCCGGAGCCGACACCCCCATCGCCAGAGCAGCCGCCATCGTGGCGAAAATTCTCCGCATATACTCCCCCTTTTGTTGTTCGTGATCTGGTGCCGGTGACCGCCGGATCAGGCGGCCATCTCATGCAGCTGGCGATACGCCCCGCCGTAAAAGAGCAACGGCGGCGTCGCCTCGTCCTCGTGACGATGGTCGACGACCTCGGCGACGAACAGGCAGTGGTCGCCCGCCGGGAACACGTCCTTCACCCGGCACGCCAGATGCGCCATCGCGCCGCGCACCAGCGGGATATCCTCATGCCAGTCGAAATCGATCGGCTGGTCGCCGGGACGACCTGCAAAATGGTTGGACAGTGCCATCTGCTGTTGAGACAGGATATTCAGGCCGTAATGCCCCGCCTCGCGCAGCCGGGCGGCCATCTTGGCCTTGTTGTCGATGCTGATAAGCACCAGCGCGGGATCGAGCGAGACCGAGGTAAAGGAATTGGCGGTCATGCCATGCACCCCCTCCCCCGTCGAGCAGGTCACGATCGTGACCCCGGTGGCGAAGCGGCCGAAGGTCCGGCGAAGAGCCATGCGGTCCATGTTATGCAGCCTCCTTGATGAAGTCCTCGGTCAGCGCGGGCGCGGTGATGGTCGGGAAGAAGCCGCGCGGATCGTCGAAATTGTTCGCGAACCAGTGGGCCACGCGCGGCTGGGCCGAGGCGGCACCGAGCAGCTGCACCATGTGCGGGGGCGGCGGCTGCAACATGCCGTTGGTCCAGCCGACGACGAACTGCGCATAGTCCCAATAGCGGTCGAAGGTCGCCTGCATCCAGGCGGCATCGAACGGCTTGCCCTCGTTCGCGATGATCGAGTCGAGATAGATGGCCGCGCTCTTGGCGGCGTTGTTCGCCCCCTGCCCCGTGATCGGGTCGTTGAGGCAGACCGCGTCGCCCAGCCCCAGCACCTTGGCGCCCGACGGCAGGGTCAGCACCGGCTTGCGCACCGTCGGCGGAAAACGCCCGGTCAGCCAACCCTGCTGGTCGGTCAGCGTGCAGTTGCGGGCGCGTTCATACTCTTCCGGCACATAACGCTTCAGGATGTGCAGGCTCGTTTCCAGATGCTCCTCGGCCGAGGCGCGCGGGTCCCACAAGTCCATCGGACCGCCGGGCAGCGACTCGAACACCATGATCTCGCACGGGCCGTTCAGCGTCAGCGCCGGGAAGACGAAATACTCGCCCATGCCGGGAATGAGGTTGAAGTTGACCGCGCTATGCTCCGCCCGCGGGGTCATGCCGTTGACATAGGTCAGCGCCAGGCTGCGCATCGGCTTGTCGAAGGGCGATTTGTCGGCATCCCTCTCGAACAATTTGCCGATCTCGCCCTTGCCCGAGGCGACGAGCACCAGATCGCATTCGCGCGCCAACTCCTCTAATTCGGCAATGCCCGCGTCACAGATGCGCAGTTCGCCGCCGCGCTTCTCGAACTCGGCCAGCCAGCGCGGCATCTTCACTCGCTGATCGACCGATTGGGCAGCCGCGTCGAGGCGCGAGGCCCAGGACATTTGCGAAGTGCCGTCCTCGCCGACCAGCGAGAAGGCGATGCCTTCCACCGGTGGACAGGCCTCGTCCCAGAAGTTGATGCCCAGCTTGCGCTCATGCTCGCGCGCCTGGTCGAACATGCACTGGCTGGAGGTGACACGGCCGCCCGCAATCTGCTCGGCCGTCTGGTTGGACAGCATGATGACTTCATGCCCCCGCTCCAGCAAACCCATGCCCAGTTGCAGCCCCGCCTGACCTGCACCGACGATCCCGATCCGCGTCATCTCTCCGGTCTCCCACATGCCTTTATAATGGAGGCAGGATAAGTGGGTGTGCCTCGCCGGGACTATGCAGCGACCGCCGACGCTGTTCACGGATTGCATATTTTAAGTTTGAAATGTTATGGTCGTTGCCGAGCCGGGCAAACCGGCCGCAGCTTGCAGGCGGACATCACCCATGGCTTAATCCTTGCCTGCAGGCGGGACTGGTGGAGAGTCGATGCTGAACAAGAGCGCAGCCGATCAGGGCCCTGACCCGGTAGCGGGAAACCCGCTCGACAAATGTCGCGTGTTCGGATCGTCCGATGTCGACGAGACGCGAGCACAGGTGGCACGTCTTTATTGCGATCATCGGCTGAACCCCGTCTCTCCCAATGCGCGGTTGCAGGCGTGGCAGAATGCCGTGACGCTCAAGCAATCCTGTCTGGCGACGATGGGTTATGGTGCCGAAGTCCAGATCGACCCCGGCAAGTTGAAGGACTTCTATCTGCTGATGCTACCTTATGCCGGGGAGGCGATGGTCGATGCCGGTGGCCGCATGGTCCAGGCGTCGTCGACACTGGGCACCCTGCTGTCACCGGACGATCTGGTGACGATGCGCTGGTCCCCCGACTGCGCCAAATATATGGTCCGTATCGACCGCGCGGCGCTGGAACAGCATGTAGCATCACTCTTGGGCCATCCGCTGCGCCGCCCGCTGAACTTCCGCCTCGCCATTCCGCGCGAGGGACTGGGGGCGGAGTGGTGGCGGCTGGCCGAGTTGCTGGTCGGCCTAGTCGAATGCCAGGATCGAGCGCATCCCCAGAATCTGGCCATCGACCAGCTCGAACAGGCACTGCTGTTCAGCCTGATCGAGGGGCAGGAGCATAATTACAGCGACGCGCTGCGCGACCGCGACCGCTCGATCGCGCCCAAGCATGTCCGGCTGGTCGAACATTATATCGAGGAACATGCCGCCGATCCGATCACGATCGAACAGTTGGTGGCGGTCAGCGGCGTCAGCGGGCGGGCGCTGTTCGACGGGTTCAAGCGCTTCCGCAACACCTCGCCGATGGCGCATTTGCGCGCCTGCCGGATGCGCCGGGTGCGCGAAGCGCTGCTGAAGCCGACACCTGACGTCACTGTGTCACGACTCGCGCAGGACTGGGGCTTTTACGAATTAGGACGCTTTGCGGGCCAATATCGCAAGCTCTATGGCGAGACACCTTCCGAGACACTGCGCCGCGCGCGATGATATTGCGGCCATCGGTGGTGTGACAGGGGTATTTGGGTCAAGTGCCCCGCGACCGTTTGACTTGCTTAGTAGAGGGCATGCGCAGCACGCCATTCCCAATCGGACAATGGCATGATTTCCCGGCATTAAGTCAGTTAGGGTCCAAACCCAATCGGTATCTTGAGGCAATTTGGACTTTCCCCGCTTAATTGGAGACGCAGGTGCTCAGCGTGACGCATTTCGTTCAAGCTGCGCTGGGCTGGTGTATTCGAGCGCGGAATGCTGCCTGACGGGTGCGCTTCAGCCGGCCGCGCAGGCCATTCTCGCGCATCAGCCGCGCCGTGCGCCGGTGCCCGATGGCAAAGCCGTCATCCTGCAACTCGCGCGTCATGCGCGGGCTGCCATAAGTGCCGTTCGACAGTGCAAATGCCGAGCGGACATGCGCCAGCATCACCATGTCGTCGCGCTGGCGCCGGCGGCTGGCCGGGCGATCCTTCCGGGCGAAATAGCTACTCTGGCTGACGCCGAGCATCCGGCAGAGGCGGTGGATCGGGAATCCTCTCGCCCGGCCGATGAGCTGGAACCTTATCGATTTTCCTCCCGGGCGAAAAAAGCGGGCGTCCACCTCAATATGTCGCGCGCCTGCCGAAGGATCTCGTTCTCCCGCCGAAGGCGCTTCAAATCAGCAATAATATCCGCCTGCGGCGCTTGATCGGGTGTCGCCGCCAGACGGTCCTGGCTGCGGCTGACACGGCCACGATCCGGCTGCAGCAACTGGAGCGCGAACTGAGCAATCGGTACGAAAATCTGCGGGCGGGTATCGCGGCCCCTGCCCTGCGTCAGATGATCGACGAACGGGAAGCGGAAAAGGCCCGCCTGATCTGGCGAACCGCTACCGTCGACAGAAGGGTGGTTCTGCCTCCCCCGCTTCCAACGCCATCGGTTCTGCAGGCTCAGTTTCGGGCGCGGATCGCCGCCCTGCGCAGCACGCTGGCAGATCCTGCGGTACGCGGGCAGGCCGCATTGATCGTGTCGCGGCTTATCGAGAGGATGACGATCTATCCGGATGAACCGGAGGGTCCCGCAGCGGACGTGGTGGCCAGCGGGTGCGATGTCGGTGGCGTATGCCACAAACGACAACGCCGCCCGTGGGGGCGGCGTATAGCGTTGGTTGCGGGGGCGTGCTCTAATCATAACTTGCGGCACACCGACCTATTCCCTGTTGTGAAGAGTTTAGTGGGATTGGAGGGGCGTATCGGGCTCTTTTCTACCGTTGCGTAAAAGTGTTCGCGGGGACTGGAAACTTATTTGTCCATTCGCCAATGAGCGTTAGCTTGCATCGTTGGTGCCACTAGCGAACGCACGAAGAGGTAGAGATCGACGGACAGTTTCGAGAATCTCTCGCTCAAAGGGCTGGAGACCAAGGCGCCCAAAATCGATATTCGCAAGGATACGAAGCCCCTCGTCAACGCTGTCTATAGCGCCACTGTCTGCCACGATCTTTCGAGCTATTTCTGACGGAACGCCATACTCATCAAGCGCAAATAACCCCGCCGGCATGAACAGCGAATCTGAGTGGGCCGCAAACATCGAATAATCCCCGGGCGCCGCCTTCTTGTAGCGTGAAAGTACATCAGCTTGGATGCGGCTAAGTGCCATCAACTGCCTCCCAAACTTATAGCCGACATAGTTCCTAAGAAAAGAAAGGGCCTGTTCGACCGCATCGCTTATGGAGTCTTCCGCGGACTTCGATGCAACACGTTGCTCTATGAATGCCTTGAAATTATCGGCGGCCATAAGGCTCACCAATACGGCCTGCAACTGGTCACCGGCAAAAATATTATGCTTACGGAGGGAATCCCCGTGATCAAGATGATCATAAATGAGGTTACAGGCTGCAAGCAATTGGGCGGACTTCGGAATTCCCTTCCATTGAATGTGCTCAGGATGCTTGTCGAAAAGCTCTGACACTGCTTCGAACAGCGCGTTTTGATCGTCAATCGGGATGTACCGATTTTGTCGTATTGTCGCCTCGCTTAGCTTAGACTGCTCGAAGACGGCGGCAATTCGCTCTCTCGACAAATCAGTCAGGCTTCCGCGCGGAAGGTCTAGTATGAGAGATAACGGAGTTATTTCATCCTGCTGTGCGACGGGCAAATCAACGACGTGATCGCCTTCGGCCACAGCCTCCTCCAACACGAATACCTTGCCAATGAAATAGCGGTTCATTCGGCCCGCCCTGCCTGCGATATTCCTAAAGGTAAAATCATCTATCGTTGTAGTGTTAGCACGACGATCAAATATTATAACATTCTCAGCAACGGTGTTTACACCCTCAATAATGGTCGACGTACATACGAGAGTTTTTATCTTCCCCTCCTCGAACGACCTGACCATATATTGCTGTATTGCTCTAGGCACATTTCCATGATGGATGCCAATGCCGTACTTCAAAGCTTGAATGACCTCCCATTCCGAGGGAAAATACATTTCAAGCCACTCTACGGCGTCCTTTGTTGTATCAGTAAGCGGCGCCTTCGAACCCTCGTAAATCGTCCTGGCCGCATCGCGGGCGCTGCGTGGCGACTGGCAATACACAAGAGTTGGACTTGTCAACGATCCGCAGAGTTCTATTAATTTTTGATTCCGCTCCTCACCCCTCTGCTTCAAATTGAAGTACTCTACATCAAGAGCCACCGTCGAAAAGTCGGACGGCATGAAAACATGCTTATACTCAGACGCCAGCCCCTTCACGTTCGAAATATTTGGGCCAATCAGATAAAATTGCGCGCCATTTTGAGCCAACCGGTGAAAGCAGATGTTTAGATCGATTGCCCTTTCGTCTCGAACATCCCGAAGATCTAACTTGTAGAACTCATCGATGACGAAAAAGTCGACATCAGCGAGATCATTCCGGCCGAGCGCTCGCTCCTGTGTAAGAATATAAACCGTCGGCCTACCGTCACCGAGGCTTTGCTGGGTTGGGTGGGTAATTATGTCATGAGTATTCCCCAACGTGGCTGTGATACGCCGCCTAGTTTCATCGATAAGTGCGATCGTCGGAACGATTATAACAGCCTTCTTGTGCTGCTGGGTGGCGAGGACAGCATCAATCACAAGGCTTTTCCCAACGCTGGTGGGAGCACTTAAAACTACATTTCGCCCTCTTATGATCTCCTGAAAGACGGCAAGCTGCAAACTATGAAAAAACCTCTCCTGCCCTACACCATGTACTCTGTGAGCCTCAAACAGCATTTGCTCCAAGATGCCAGCATTTTTTTCCTGATCTGCATACGGATACAAGCCAACTTCTCGCACCAAGGCTTCCAGCAGTTCGTCGTACCCATCCGCGAGAAGAGCTTTGTGAGGCAACAACCGTATGATCAGATCACGGGCGATCGAACTCGTCTGCTCCCTGTTGGCTAGGCGCGTCACCTCGCGGAAAATAGGGAAACGGGCTTTGAGCATTCTCTCCGGATTGGCGATGCACTCGCGGACGTCTTCAAGGTCCATCGTCATTTCCTCAATTTCGTCTCAAATTCGTCAGCAAGCGTGTCGGCACATTCGATTGGAACAAGAAACAGTGAGATTCGAACCGAGTCCAGTTCTTCGCCTAATAACGCCTTGATCCTTCCGTATTCATTTTCGACTTCGACTTTTAGCTTGGTAAGGTAGCCTGTTTCGAAGCCCGCACTGAGCGTCGCACTGTCATAAGCGACGAGGAACGGCAGACGGAGAATTTTCAAAAGCTCAGACGTCTTGCCGGTATTCGATAGTATGGCGTCGAGCTTGTCGTTTCTAAGATGCCTCGGCTCGCGAAGCTGAATGATTATGTCACGTTCTTCCTTTAAGACATCCCTTGTTAAAGCAGTGCGCAATTCGGCAAGCACCTCGGCAACAACAGCTTCATGCGAGGATGCATTAACCAGCCGCGATCGACCGAGCCAAACCTCTTCTCCTTCGGGCAACTGCACGATGTGGGCGCTGCTAGACCTCATAGCCCCCTTTACCGAAAAGAAAATTCGGCACGCTATCGGTTCAGCTCCGAAATGGAGACGGAGGATGGCATGTAGCATGAGCGATGCTATCAACTGCGGGATGTCGGTGGAGCCGCGCTGCTCCCAAGCCTTCAATGCCTCGCCAGGCAACCGCCTTGCCGCGAGATGGCTGAAGTTTGCCAAGGTCTGCGGCGAAAGCGCGATTTCAGGAAGCCAATCCAGAAGGTGGTCGACCAACTCATCTCTTCGCCAGATATCGCCATCGAACTCCACGTCGAAGGCATACAGCGCACGGCGGATTGTATCCTCATCCATCGAACAAATTTCTGAGAAAAACTCCGGTATTCCCGAAATCTGGTAGACCTTTACGGTGGCGATGTTCGCCTTTCTGATATCGTCAATCTGAGCCGACCACCACTTTAAACATTCTTGCCGCGTCCAAATCTTTTCATCAGCATCCACCGATGGCTTATCACCCATTGTTCGAACTTTTTGGGCAAGCTCAAAGTATATCTTTTCCATGGCTTCGTAGCTGGGGTTGACACCCTGTCCGCCTGAAAGCTTTAGCAGCGCATTGATGTTACGCGATATCAGTGCATCTTCTTCGCCCTCAACCTCCCATAGCATGTTTTTTGCCCAGTAGGCCAAAGTCCGGCCAGATTTCGAGATCGTTGTTTTGTACTTGTTTGAAAAGCTATTTATCAGAGGGGCTAGGGCTGTATAATTCCTGCGCTTGCTACGAGGACGTCGGAATGGCTCCAAACTACTTATAACTGCGCGCGTTGAGACGAAGCGGAACCACGCTATCTCTCCATGCTTGTCGCACAGGAGAGATTTTTCGCAAACTGAACTTCCCACCTTTTTATCTGTACGGGCCTGCAACTCCTTGATCGACCATTTCGTGTCGGCTTCGGTCGTTTTGACCTGGACATATTCAATGACAGATTGTCCCTCACTGATCCTACGCAGGACAATGTCATCACCGGTTTCGCATTCTAGTTGCAGTATGGTGGAGTCATGAATCATCTCGAGTGCCAGCCGAGCGGCGACATGGTCTTGGATGCGAAACCCTTTACGGGCAGCAATTCCACCGGCATCTGACGATGAAGCGATAATACTCAAATCGTTAGGCACGCAGCCGCTCTCCTGACTGGGCTGAGTGCAAGATATCTGCCGATTCAAGGCTTTTCAACATGAACTCCCCCGCGAAGACATATCCTGCCACGTCCTATTTGCATAGAGATGTGCGGCAACGAGGCTCAGAATAACCAGTACCGATAGAAATTAGTATACTAATATACGTCGACATCGGGATACGATTCACTGAGTGAGTCCTATCGACGCTACGGCTGCTTGCTACAGCTAGGTTGCAACCTTTGGCTTAGCAAGCTTGATTCTCGGGGCAGCCGGCTTGCGCACTACTTTGTCGCCCGCAGCTTTCCACCGACCACTATCGATGAGCTGTGAACGCGCAATAGGCAGCTTTGAACAGCCAGGAATTTCGCGCAGCGTCACTTTTAAGCTATCTGCGATCGGCGCCGGAAGCCACGGATTCAGATGAATACGGCCAATTAGGCTGATCGGAAAGTCGATCGATAACGCGGGTCGCTGTACCTCTTTCGTCTCAGCGATAATTCGATATTCACACTCCGGCCCAAAGCCCCATCGTTTGACAAAGGGAAGACGATCACGATCGCCTGGGCGCAGTTTTTCTACGTTTCCCAGAACCAAATAGTCGACGTCACCAAACGAGATGCCGGGCAGTTGGCGAAGCCGCTCCTCTAAGGGCTCGCGACGTATTTCAATACAAGCACCATCGGCGTTGTTTGTAAAAACGCGCCAGTGATGATAAGTCTCTTTACAGGTGGCAGCGCATAGGCCGTACAGCCCACCGAGCGCGCCACTCTCCTTGTATATTGACATGAAGTAGCGGTCATTCCGATCGTCCCATGTCTGGGGGTCGAGCAATGGCAGCTCCTTGCGTCGAAGGATATCGATCACAGCCGTGATCGACGTATACCGGCGCAAAAAAGTTGTTTCCGAGGAGGCACCGTTCCCGATCGCGTTTGGCACTTTCTCAATCCCCTCGCTCTTAACTTTGTGCACTGAAAAGGACAGTAGCGGGATTCGGCACCGAAGCCAGCGATCGATTTGGGAACGCATAGTTATCGAATCTAGATTGGATGTTGTACCAGCTCAGCCTCGAATACGATCGGCCCGCCGGATCACCTCGTCAATGTTATGCGATCTACTCCAGCAGCGTTCTGGCCACGGGCGAACGGCCAGACAGGGGCTGAGCTACGCTGATCTGGCCCCCGTTTCACGGGACGGATTTAAGCGGTTTGCAGAAACGAGTGTGCGATCCTCGTGCGGGGATCGCAATTTGAGCCCTGAATGGGGGTGGTCGTCGTTGTAGACCTCGATCCATCCGGCAAGCGATGTCAACGCGGTGAGCGGATCGGCTAGCGAGGAGACGCGGACGCAATCGTGTTTGAGGGTATGCACAAAGGCCTCGGAGATGCCGTTGGACTGCGGGCTGCGGACAGGGGTGAAGCAGGGTTTGAGCCCGAGTAGCCGGGCAAAGGTCCGTGTTTCGCGGGCGGTATAGGCTGAGCCGTTGTCTGACGGCATCTCGACCGGCGTTGTAGCGCGCATGGCGCCGAAGCGGGCTTCCACGACTTCCAGCATGATGTCGCACACATCCGAGCCGGTGATGCCGGCACTGGCGGCCGCGCACCCGGCGATGATCCCGTGGTCATGGGGATCGATGGAGCGCCAGGCATTAGATAAGTGGTAGCAAGTCGCCAAAGGCCCAGATGAGGTTTCCAAGAAATGCAACGCCTAGCGCTGGTCCAACGAACTCACGCAATACGTTTTCATATAAAGTTGGCAGAACACGGTTAACCCGCTTGTACGCGCGCGCTTTGACCGCCTCCTCTGACGCGGCGTCGCCTAATTTCTCTCGCTCTATTCCTGTGAATAGGTCGACTTGGAATTGTGTTATTCTCGGCAGCATTTTTTGATATTGAAGCTGCCGCCAGGACTGAATGATAGCAAGGAGCGTTACGGCAGCACCATATCGAGGAAAAACGGTGTGACTGCCAGACCAGTTAGCATGGATAACGCCAATTACTACTGCGGCCGCACTTGCTACAAAAAGCTGCCTATTCTTACGGCCAACCAGATACTTTGCCGTTGACGTTGCATCAAGGGCGATTGGAGTTAGATCGTATTCATCGATCGATTCAGGCATCATGCGTTCCATCAATAGTTTCACACCGAAACATGTGACCACCTTCTGTTCCATGGTCAATTCGACAGAAAGGTCGCCGTTAGTATGAATACCGTCCAACCGACGCGGACACGAACCAATTCGCGTTGCACGCTATTTTCGTGAACCCCTCGAACGTGGTTGCGCCCGAGAGGCGATGTTGAGCGAAGTGATCTGAAGATTAATGTCCTGCTGTTGGGGCTGAGCCCAAAGGCGGTGATCTGTCCCAAGCCGCCATTGATCGGATGCTTTCCACCCAAAGAGCCGCGTTGAGGACATCCACGATGCGATACCAAGCCCCCCCCTTTATGATCTACAGGTCTAGATACCGAGCCAATGTTAGAGGTGTCGTGGTATTCGGGATAGCTCATTGACAGGTCCACCGTCTTACATAGTCGTAATCGGCGGAACGGTGAGCTATCGGAAATCACGCGTCTTCACCTTGATGGTATCGAGGTGAAGATCACGAATATAGATGTCCCTCGTCCCGAGCCCCTTCGGCGGCTCACCGCGCGGGTCCGGGGTCTGCGAACCGCGGTGGAACTCGTCGCCACGTCCATGCGGCAGGGAAAACGCACTGCCGCGCTCACCGACGCTGGCTAGTTCCGCGGAAAGATCGGTCAGGCGCTGGGCGACAAGATGAACAACCTCCCCTTCCCGCTGCACGCGGCCGCGCACGGCGATCATGCCGGCCGAAAGGATCGTCCGCCGATTGGCCTCGAACACCTTCGGCCAGACTACGAGATTGGCAATACCGCTCTCATCTTCAAGCGTAATGAACATCACCCCCTTCGCCGAACCGGGACGTTGCCGCACCAACACCAGGCCCGCCGCCTCGACCCATCGCCCGTCACGCGCTTCCATCGCTTCCCGACAGGTGACGATCCGCCGTCGGCGCAGGTGTCCCCGCAAGAAGGTCACGGGATGGTCGCGTAGGGATAGGCCTGAATGGCGATAGTCTTCGACCACCTCGCCGCCGTCAGCCAGCGGGCGAAGCGCCACCTCCGGCTCGGCAAGTTCGTGGACCGTTCGGGCTTCTCGCGCTGATGCCGCAGCGAAGAGCGGAAGGGGTTCGTCCCGCAATCCCTTGAGCGCCCAGAGCGCCTCGCGGCGCGCAAGCCGGAAACAGGGGTGGAAACCGTCGGCCTCGGCGATCTGGGTGAGGGCCACGACCGGAACGCCGGCACGTTGCCAGAGATCGTCGATCGAGCTGAATGCACCCCCTGCCCGCACTGCCACAAGCCGGGCGGCATGGGCATTGGACAAGCCCTTGACCATCCGCAGCCCGAGCCGCACGGCAAAGCGCCCCTCGTCCTGCGTCGGCTCCAGCGTGCAGTCCCATCGCGAGGCATTGGCGCAGATCGGTTGAACCTCGACGCCATGATCGCGGGCGTCGCGGACGATCTGGGCTGGGGCATAGAATCCCATCGGCTGGCTGTTGAGCAGCGCGGCGCAGAAGACGTCCGGGTGCCAGCATTTGAGCCAGGCCGAGGCATAGGCGATCAACGCAAACGACGCGGCATGACTTTCGGGAAAGCCATAGGAGCCAAACCCTTCGAGCTGCTTGAACGTGCGCTCGGCGAAGTCCGGCTCATAACCATTTGCGACCATCCCGGCGACGAGCTTTTCCTTGAATGCCGATACGCCGCCGGTGAACTTGAAGGTCGCCATTGATTTGCGTAGCATATCGGCTTCGCCCGGGGTGAAGCCGGCGCATTCGATGGCCACCCGCATCGCCTGTTCCTGAAACAGCGGCACGCCCAGGGTCTTGCCAAGAACCTTTTCCAGTTCCGGCTTGGGATAGTGAACCTCCTCCAGCCCTTCACGGCGACGCAGATATGGATGGACCATATCGCCCTGGATCGGACCCGGCCGGACGATGGCGACCTGCACGACGAGATCGTAATAGGTCCGAGGCTTCAGCCGCGGCAGCATCGACATCTGGGCTCGGCTCTCGATCTGGAACGTGCCGAGCGTGTCGGCCTTCCGGATCATCGCATAGGTGCGGGGGTCCTCCGCCGGGATGGTCGCGAGATCGAGGGCAATGCCCTTATGGTTAGCCAGCAGATCGAGCCCTTTCTTCATGCAGGTCAGCATGCCGAGCGCGAGGAGATCCACCTTCATGAACTTCAGGGAGTCGATGTCATCCTTGTCCCATTCGATCACCTGGCGGTCGGCCATTGCTGCGGGCTCGATCGGCACCAGATCGTCGAGCCGATCATGGGTCAGCACGAAGCCGCCGGGGTGCTGGGACATATGGCGAGGAGCGCCCATGAGCTGGCGGGCGAGATCGAGCGTGAGACGCAGTCGGCGATCGGCCATGTTGAGGTTCAGTTCCTGGACGTGCTTCTGCTCGACCCCTTCCTCCGACCATGACCAGAGCTGCGAAGACAGAGTGCCGATCAGGTCTTCCGGCAGCCCGAGCGCTTTGCCGACATCGCGCAGCGCCCCCTTGGCGCGGTAGCGGATGACGGTGGAGCACAGGGCGGCATGATCGCGACCATAGGTCTCGAACACCCACTGCATGACGATCTCCCGCCGCTCATGCTCGAAATCGACGTCGATATCGGGGGGCTCGCGCCGCTCCTCGCTGACGAAGCGTTCGAAGAGCAAGTCGTTCCTGCCTGGATCGATGCTGGTGATCCCCAGTACATAGCAGACGGCGGAATTGGCCGCCGATCCCCTCCCCTGACAGAGAATGTCCCGCGAGCGGGCAAAGCGGACGATCGAATGCACGGTCAGGAAATAGGGGGCGTATTCCAGCTTCTCGATCAGCGCGAGTTCGTGCTCGAGCGTCGCCTTCACGCTGTCGGGAAGACCTTCGGGATAGCGCTGGGCAGCCCCCTCCCAAGTCAACTGCGCCAGCGTCTCCTGCGGCGTGAGCCGGGGATCGTCGCGCTCCTCGGGATATTGATAGGCCAGCTCATCAAGCGAGAAACGGCAGCGCCGGACGATCTCCCGCGTGGCGGCGAGTGCGTGCGGGTAGCGCGCGAACAGCCGGTGCATCTCTTCCGGTGGCTTCAGGTAACGGTCGGCATGACGCTCCCGCCGATCACCGAGTTCATCGATGGTGACGGTGTGGCGAATGCAGGTGACGACATCCTGCAAGATCCGCCTGCCCGGTTCGTGAAACAGTACATCGTTCGTCACAACCGTTGCGACCCGCATCTGGGCGGCGAGATTGGAGAGATCGTGGAGCCGGACCTGATCGTTGGGGCGGCGACGAAGCGTCAGGGCCATGTAGCTGCGATCGCCAAACCCCTCGCGGAGACGGCGAAGGCGAAGAGCTGTCTCGTCATCGGCCAGGTCCGGGACGAGCACGACGATGAGGCCCTCCCCATAGGCCACGAGATCGGCCCATTCGAGACGACAGCTTCCTTTTCCGGCCCTGCCCTTGCCCAGCGTCAGCAGACGACAGAGGCGCGCATAAGCGGGCCGGTCCGTCGGATAGACAAGAACGCTGGTGCCATCGACAAGATCGAGACGACAGCCGATCACCAGGCGGATGCCGACGGCCTTGGCGGCTTCGTGGGCGCGCACGATTCCCGCGAGGCTGTTGCGGTCGACGATTGCCAGCGCCTCGATGCCAAGTCTGGCGGCTTCGGCGAACAGTTCTTCGGCCGACGATGCGCCGCGCAGAAACGAGAAATGCGAGGTGACCTGAAGCTCGGCATAGGCGGGCGCGCTCATCCGAACACCCCGTGCAGGAACCAGCGATGGGACCCCGTCTCGGCGTGTTCGCCATCACCAGCGCGGTAGAGCCAGTAGCGCTCCCCGGCCTCGTCCTCACATTGGAAATAATCGCGCACGGCGACCATCTCGGCATCGCGCAGCCACCATTCGCCGAATACCCGTTCAGGCCCGTCGGCACGCTTCACGCGGCGGCGAATGCCGCGCCAGGTGAACGAGGCGGGAGGATGATCGGGAAGCAACGCCACCGTCTCCACCGGCTCGGGCCGGGATAATAGGCGCGATGGCCGTGGCCAGTGTCCTGGCCAACTGGCCCCGCTCTCCGGCGCCATGGCAGCAACGCGCATGACCGACCGCTCGGGCACATCGGTGGCGACCGGGGCGAGGCGATAGATGGCGCGCTCCCCTACCCGGTTCATCAGCACATCGATCAGGCCGGTGATGTCGGGCGTGCTCTCCTCGATCAGCGAGCTGATAACCTGCTTATGCTCCAGCGGTTCGACCACGGTCGCGGCGAGCGTCATCACCTCGATGCCGAAGCCTGGCGCGATGGTCTCGATCTTGTCGCACAGCAGCCGGGTCAGCCGCTTGGTATCGCGGACGGGTGCTGCCATGCCGACGCGCACCGCTTGGGCACGGCTGTCGACCCGTTGACAGATCAGGTCGAGCCGCCGGGTGCCGAGACCATGCTCTTCGAGCAGCGCGCAGAGTTGAGTGACCAGCTTGCCGATATAGCGCGCGATCGTCTCCGCCGCGCCGATCGGCTCGGCGAAAGCCCGACGGACTTCGATGACATCGTCTGGGCGGACGGGCTCGATCGGCTCCGCCAGCGTTCCCTGCATCTGCTCGATCCGGCGGGCGAGATCATGACCGAAACGTAAGGTCAGCGGCGCGCGCGGCTGGTCGAGGAGATCGCCGATCGTCCGAAAGCCGAGTTTGCGCAGGCCCTCCGCCACGGCCGGCATGATCCGTAAGGCTTCCAGCGACAGCCCGGCCGCAACAGACGCATCGTGCCCGGCGGACGCCATGGCGATCGACGTCGCATGATAGCGCGCGAGCGCATGGGCAGCCGCCCAGGTATCGGCGATCGCTGCACGCGCCGTGATCCCCGACATGGCCAATCGCCCGATCAGCCCCTCCAGCATCGCCTCTTCGCCGCCATGGAGGTGATCGGCACCCGTGGTTTCGAGAACGATGCCATCGGGTGCATCGGCGGCCACCACGGGCGCGAAACGTAGCATCCAGAATGCCAGCCGTTCCAAGCCCTCTGCATCCGCTACCGGATCGGCATCCATCATGAGGAGGCCGGGAACGAGGACCTGGGCCTTGGTCGCCTGCATGCCCACGCGGATGCCGACAGCCAGTGCGGCGGCGTCCGCCGCCCACACCACCCGTCTGCTCCGCTCCCGTGTGATCAGAACGAGCGGCGCCTCAACCGGAGGCGCCGCGTCGCCAGCCTTCCGCCGCAGCCGGTCGGTCGACCAACTCGGCAGGTACAGCGAGACGACCCGCGGCATCGCAAGCCTCCAATTCGAAATCTGCACTTTCACCCGCCCGAGCGCGGATGAGTTCAACAAGCCAGCGCGGACGCCCGACGCCGGGCACGGGAAGCTGGCTGGAGGGTAGCACCGAGATGCGCCACCGTGTCATGGCCGCCGTCGGTTGGCCGAAATCCATCGCCTCCGCCTGCCGGCGCCAGCGACGCAGCGCGATGCCGATCGAGCCTGTTCCTTCCGCCGCCAGTTGGAGACGGCGCGAGGCGGTCATCGACAGTCGCGCGACCTCGCCGACCACGGCGCCGAGCGCGCCATGCCGCAACGCCTCTTCCATGCAGGCGAGGACCGTCTTGTCATCCCCGGCCTCGACATAAATGACCCGGTCCGCGCCAAGCCCCGCTTGCGCCACCGCGGGCGCGAAGAGGTCTGGCGTCGTTACGCACCACAGCACCTTCCCCTTTGTCCGGGCAGATACTCCGGCAGCAAAGAGAGCACTGGCTGCCCCGTCGATCGCCCCATTGCCGCCACCTGCCACTTCATGGAGTGCGCCCAGCGCAAGTCCACCACCGGGGAGCCGGCGGTCCATCAACTCGATTCCAAATGGCAGGACGGTCTTGCTACGGGCCGCCCTTCCCTCGATCCGGCTGACCGCGGCACGCAGATCATCAATGGGGGTTTCATGCCGCAACCGTCTTGGCTCCTTTGTTATTCTTCGCTAACGTTCCCTTTTTGTTCCATTCTCGGCATGGAGTCAATCGCAAGACATTGACATTGCCTGGGACCTACCGGCGATGGTGCGAGCGTTACGGGCGAGCGGTTGGACAATTTGGGGGCGCGTGGGATCATCTCGACTTCGGGTGAGATCTTGAGCGGCAAGCTTTTTTCGCGGCGCCGCATTCCTGTGCATGCGCCCACAATATGAAGCGAGCTCCCCAGCTCGTACCGGAAAGACATTCGGTACGAGTCGCCGTTGAAAGGAATCGTTCTTTCGCTTATATTGATGTTGCTCTTGGCATGAGCATGGCACTCGCCGTTCCGAAGCTGCTGGCAGCGCTGCTACGATGAAATTATCAATACCTTTCAACAGCGATCCGGCTTGAAAGGCGGTTGGCGAGTGACGCTTTACTTACAAGCCAGGAGAACCGCTATGTTGATTAGTGATATTCGTCCCACGACAATCGAAGGCGTCAAGAGCCTCGCCGCCCAGTATCGCAAGCAGGAAGGCATCAAGTATTCCCAAGCGCTCGACGTGGCTGCAAAAGCCGCGAATTGTACGAACTTCAAGAATGCGTTGCGAATCCTTCCGAGCATTGGATCGAGAGCAAAAAAGCCTTACATCCTGCTGACAATCTACTGGTGCGACAAAGATAAACGCTATGAAATCGGGCGCGAAACGCTTACGATCGCCCTAGAAAAGCCGATCCTCGACATCTGTGAGAAGCTCATGCTTAAACAGGTGCGTGGCTTTGGAAACCTTCGGATGGTTGCCCCTGACCATTTTGTCTGCGACGCTATTGCAGGCTCCCAATCCTTTGCACGCGAACGCCTTTCGACGGCTGAGCGTTCACTTCGCTTCATGGAGCGGACAGGTCTTCGTCCGTCGCGCGATTTTCGCAAGGCATATCCGAACGGCCAGGCCGATGACCAGCTTCCGGACAGCGATCATACGACCGATTGGGTAGATCCAGTAAGTGGCCAGTTCATTTTAATCGATGAACCTTACAGCGGTGTGCCGGACGAAGCCAAGCGTGCTGACTGGTCCGATCGTACAGACTGGCGGGTTGTTAAGACTCAATGGGAAGGCATGTATTACCCGAGCCGCTGCGACCTCTACGTGGCTACCGATGGCCGCACCGGCTATGACATTGACGCGTTGGTAGCAAAGATCAACGCGATGCAATCCCCATTCCTCGAAGAGGACTGGACCGGGGAATCAGCGCCGTCATGGGAAACGTTCATCAGCCCAATGGCAACGACACCGTTGGACCAAAAGCGTGCGCGCTGCCGCGGTATGATCTATCCCATGCCGACAAAGACAACGCTCCCCTACAGCTATAATATGGGTGAAAATCGACGTCGGCCTGCCGCGGCGATGCCTGTCGATGGCCATACCCAAGCCGGTCGCATCATCAAATCGATCCTTCGGTCGGCTCACCGCCCCTACGGCGTTTATCGGAGGATGAACTCTGTTCGTTCGACCCTGGAAGACTGGATGTCTATCGAAATCGGTCGCGGTCAGTTGGAGGGACCCGAATTTTTCGATGTCTATTATCACGAAGTAGATGACGACGCGCCAGCGTTCGAGAGAGCAAAATCAAGTTCTGGTATTGTCGATATGCTCGGGGAATTGAAGCATAGACTTCAAGTAGCCTACCCTAACTGCGCACCACTTCGTCAGCAAATCCACAAGATCGATATGTCGATCTCACTCGTGAGTAAGATGAAGACAGCGAGGAAATGAGCGTTTATTGCGGCAGTCGCTTTAACGTCATTGGCGGCCGTATCGTCGCCAGTTATGGCACTCCCTGACAAAGAAAGCCGCCATGCCGGGGGCTGGCATGGCGACTTCCTACGACGTGGCCGGTAACGAAGCACCGGCCACGTCGAGCCCGTTCTTAGCGCGGCGCCTCGGACGACCCGGAACCAAAGCTACCCGTCGCGGTAAGCATGTTGACCGCTTGGTTGCCGGTCGCGGTAGCGGCAAGGCCGTTGCCGGAAACCGACCCCATGGCGCCGCTGACGTCGCTGGCCATGGCCGCGCCGAACAGCCCGTTGACGGTCGCGGAGACGGGACCACGATTGACCTGGGCGTTGCGGACCAGGGCCGTGGACATACCGTCAACGACAGCGCGATTGAGTGCGGCGTTGCCTCTCGCGATCGACGAGGCGCTATTGCCCTCGATGCCGATCGCCGACTGCATGGCACCGCTGCCATCGACGATGAACGCTGCGTTGGTCACCGCATCGACGACCGCCGCGTTGCTCTGGCGGTTGTCGAGCAATGGCCGACCGCCAGAGCCGGTCACGGAAGACACCGACAAAGCGTTCAGAGCGCGGTTGCCATTGGCTTCCGAGGCGGCACTGTTGCTCCGCACGTCCAGACGCGCATTCTGTACGTAAGCGTCGGAGTTGCCGACAGACATGCTGCTGTCGGCATTGGCGAAGACCTTGCCAGTGGAATGCTGCCAGCTGTTCAGAACCACATCGCCGGATAGATCGACGGCATCGACGGACAAGGTGTTCGACGCATCGTTCATGCGCGCGAACGCCGTGTTGGCGTTGTTCGACAGAGTTACACTCGATGCCCCGATCTGGCCAGGGTAAGCGTCCGGTGAAGGCGTCGCGTCAGGCGGGACGGTAGTTCCACGGCAGCAGTTCATTGATCTGGCGGGCTGGATGGTCGGCGATGCGGCTG
>NZ_JACHNX010000017.1 GCF_014199595.1 Sphingomonas yabuuchiae
GCGAGAGCGCCTACAGCTGGCAGATGCAGCCGGATGTGCAGCAGCTGCGGGCCGAGGGTCGGGCGCCCTCCTTCGGGGCGTGGTGCATGATCCTGCTGTGCCGCCTGTCGATCGAGCGGCACCGGTCCAGCGACGACTGGACGCCCGAGCGGTCCGACGCAGTGCATAGCCGTCTCGAGCCGCGACTGGATGCCCACGGGGAACCGCCGCCGCCGTTCGCGCAATGCTGGATCCGCGCCCAGGCTGACACACACCAGCACTTCGCGCGCAAGGGCGAGACCCAGGCAAAGCGCGTGGATGCAACCGCATGGCTCGACGCTCTTAGGGCGCTCTGGCGGCGATATGTTCCTGAGGAGGGAAGGGGATAATGGAACAGACCCCTATCATACCGTTTCGCGCGCGCTGGGGACGACTGCTGTCCGCCGCAGACGCCGCCGAATATCTGGGCATCAGCCCGACGACGCTCAAGACGCTCGGCATCCAGGCGAAGAGCATCGGTCGCCGAGTCATGTGGGATCGCGTCGACCTCGACCGATTCGTCGATCGAATGACCGACCAGCCGATCCCCGCCGCCGAGCAGGGCAAGGAACAAGACGACGAGGAAGCCCGCTTTTTCGAGAGAAGGCGCGCACGTGGCCGGAACTGACCTCAAATACACCTATCTGTCGAAAGGTACCTATTGGCGGTTCCGGCACAAGCTGACGGGCGATCTGCCATTGCCGCATGACCCGGCGCTTCATTGGTCGGAGCAGCCCAGCCGCTCGGGGTTCATGGAGCGCTATGCCGAATTGCTCGCCGTCGTTGAGGCGCGCGGGGCCAAAAAGCCGGTCGCGCGGAGCAGTTTCGAGTGGTTGGTCGGCCAGTATCGCCGTAGCCCCGAGTTCCGCGGCCTCGCTGACGCAACGCAGCTGGATTATGGGCGGACGCTCGATCTGATCGTCGAGGAACTGGGCGACGTGCGTTATGCCGCCGCGACCCGCAACATGCTAAAGGCTGTGCGCGACGACCATGCCCAGACCGTCCGCAAGGCCCACAAGATCAAGCAGATGCTGTCGCGCCTCTACAGCTGGGCGGACGAAAATGACCATGTCCCGGCCGGTTTCAATCCCGCCAAGGGGATCAAGCGCCTGAAGCGGAAGGGCGGGGATAAGGAGATCGTGGTCTGGTCCGATGCCGAGGTCGAGCACTTCCTGCGCGGCGCGCCCCCGCACCTGGTCACGCCCGTGCTGGTCGCGCTCTATACAGGCCAGCGGCGCGAGGACGTCGTGAAGATGACCTGGCAGCAATTCCAGGGCGATATCATCCGAGTGAGGCAGTCGAAGACGACCGCGCTGCTCGACATCGCCTGCCATGGCGCCCTGCGGAAGCATCTCGACGCACTGCCCAGGCGAGGCGTGGTCATCTGCACGACCGAGGCGGGCAAGGCATTCACGCCCAATGGCCTGTCGGGCGCGATCCGCCGCCGGGTCGAAGGCATCGATGCCATGCCCAATAATCGATCGATGCACGGGCTTCGCTATGCGGCCGGTTCACGGATGGAGGAGGCGGGTTGCACCGTCGCTGAGATCGAGAGCGTGCTCGGTCACCAGACCTTCAAGATGGCTTTGAAATATGCCTCGCAGCGCCTGCGCGCCGCCGCCGCGATGGCGAAAATGGAGGCTGCCGAATCGGCCTGACGCGGGACCGAAAAAGTCCTGTGCGGAGTACGCACAGGCACCGCTAACTCTATGATATCTGGTGATAGGAACAGAGCGAGAAATCTGCGAACAATCGGCCTAAAAGCTGGCCTGTGTCAGGATTTGCAGTCCTCTGCGTCACCACTCCGCCATCGCGCCTCGATGCGTGGGAGGCGGGCATGTGTGCGGTTTTTCCCGCGGCGTCAACAGGGGAGTGTCGTCGCATCGAAAAAGTCGTGCGATTTTCCGAAGCGGATATGCGGACGTTATCGAACGGCTGCTTCGGCCACGGCGATCGTCGCGGCCCGGCCACGTCGGCGTTCCATATTCTGCGCGGGCGATGCGCCCTGACCGAATGACCGTTCGGTACCAGCCTGGGGTTTGAAGCGCTTCTCCATATAGCCCGCAGCAACGGAGCTACCCAGAACGGCGCAGCCGATGGCGCCCACGCCGATAAGCCCTAAGCTCCGCTTCATGTGATTCTCCATGCCGGTGGTTGGTTTAATCCAGCGATACAACTCGGACCTTCTAGATAGGCTCCCGCGATATTGTATCCGCAAGGCGCGCTGTTTGGCGTATATTTCCAAACCGGAGACCCGCGCCGCTCAACCGCTTGGCGGAAATCGCCCCACGCGATAGAAGCAGCGGGAACCAATTTAGTGTATTGCACAACTAAAACGGCTGTGCGACAGGGTAGGGCGATGATGACAACCAACTTTGATTCCTCGAATTTCGACGCGATGCGCCATGCGATGGTGGCCAGCCAGCTGCGGACCACGGCGGTCAGCGACCAGCGCGTCGTCGCCGCCATGGCGCGCGTGCCGCGTGAGGCGTTCGTGCCCGAGGCGCTGCGCCCGGTGGCATATCGCGACGGGACGCTCGACCTGGGGCAGGGGCGCGCGGTCAACCTGCCGATGGCGACCGGCCGTCTGCTGACCGAGGCGTATCTGGAGGCGGGCGACCGTGTCCTGCTGATCGGCGCCGCGACCGGCTATACCGCCGCGCTGCTGGCCGGGATCGTGACCCAGGTTATCGCGGTCGAGGAAAATGCCGATCTGGTCGCGGCCGCGCGCACCGCGCTGGCCGGTGAGACCAAGGTCGAGGTCGTGCAGGGGGCGCTCAACGCGGGGCACGCCGCCGCTGCGCCCTATGACGTGCTGGTCATCGACGGTGCGGTCGAGGAACTGCCGACCGCGCTGGTCGAGCAGGTCAAGATCGGCGGCCGGATCGTCACGGGTCTGGTCGAGAACGGCGTCACGCGTCTGGCCAGCGGTCGCCGGACCGAGGGTGGCCACGGCGTGCGCGCCTTCGCCGATGCCGAATGCACCATCCTGCCGGGCTTTGCCCGTCCTCGCGCCTTTCAATTCTGAGGGACTATGCGCCTGCACCTGACTTCCTCCCTGACCTCCGGCGTTCTGATCGGCTCGGCCCTGTTGATGGCCGGGTCGGCTTCGGCGGAGACGTTGCGCGAGGCGATGGTGCGGGCGTATCAGAGCAACCCGGCGATCACCGGTCAGCGTGCCGCCCAGCGCGCGACCGACGAGAATGTGCCGATCGCACGGGCCAGCGGCTTGCCGTCGCTGCAGTCGAACGGCCAGATCATCGACAATATCGTCGTGGCCAATAACAACTTCCTCAACCCGGAACGCGTCGGCACGGGGCAGTTGCAATTGTCGGTGCCGCTCTATCAGGGCGGCGCGGTCAAGAATGCGGTGCGCGCGGCCGAGACGCGGGTCGATGCCGGGCGGGCACAGCTGCGCGGGGTGGAGGCGAACCTCTTCACCAATGTCGTTGCGGCGTACATGAACGTCATCCGCGACGAGGCGATCGTCAACCTCAACACCCGCAATGTCAATGTGCTGGATACCAATTTGCGCGCCTCGCGCGATCGGTTCCAGGTCGGCGACCTGACCCGCACCGACGTCGCCCAGTCCGAAGCCCGTCTGGCACAGGCACGCGCGCAGCTTCAGTCGGCGCAGGCGAACCTGATCTCCAGCCGCGAAAACTATGTCAATATCGTCGGCGTCGCGCCGGTGGGGCTGGAACAGCCGCCCGCGCTGCCGACGCTGCCCGCCTCGCCCAATCAGGCGGTGGCGGTCGCGCTCGACCAGAATCCGCAGCTCATCGCCGCACGGCGTTCGGCGGATGCGACCCGCTATGACATCAACGTCGCGCGCGCGAACCGGCTGCCCCGCCTGTCGGCGGTGTCGAGCGGGAATTATTTCAACTATCTCGGCTCAATCAACGCGCCGCCGGGGGCTGGCAACGTGCCGGGTTCGGGCGTCAATGCGACGGTCGGCGTGCAGATGTCGATGCCGCTGTTCCAGGGCGGCCGCCCGGCGGCGCAGGTCCGCCAGGCCGAGGCGCTGCGCGGACAGGCGCTGGAGAACGCCACCGGCACCGAGCGACAGGTGGTTGCGCAGGTCCGCTCCGCCTACGCCGTGTGGCAGTCTTCGCAGGAAGTGATCGCCTCGGCCGAATCGGCGGTGCGCGCCAACTCGCTGTCGCTGGAAGGCGTGCGCGCCGAGAACAGTGTCGGCACCCGCACCGTGCTCGACATTCTGAACGCCGAGCAGGAATTGCTGAACAGCCAGGTGACGCTGGTGACGGCGCGACGCGACGCCTATGTTGCGGGCTTCGCGCTGATCGCGGCAATGGGCAATGCCGAGGCGCGCGACCTGGGGCTGGACGGCGGTTCGCTTTATGATCCGGTCGCCAACTACAAGCGCGTCCGCAACAAGATCAGCGACTGGGGTGGCGATGGCGAGCCCGCACCGGTCGCCAGCACCACCGCCGGAACCCCGGCGCAGACGGCGGCGATCACCCGTCCGCTCGACGCCGACGTCAACGCCCCTGTTGACAGAAGCCCCGCATTAACCACAGGTGCGGAGGCACCAAGCCGGCAATAAGGCCGGACAGGGGCCTTGGGGGCAAGAATGGGGTTTGCGGTCATGGGTGATGTCAGCGCAGAGCCGTCGATGGAAGAGATCCTCTCCTCGATCAAACGGATCATTGCCGAAGAGGGCGAAGTGCCCGCGCGCCAGCGTCGCCAGCCGCGCCCCGTGCCCGCGCCTGCGGTCGAGGATGATTCGCCCGAGGTCCTGGAACTCAGCGATCCCATGCCGCTGCGCATGAAGGTCGAGGCCGCCGCCGCCCGCGCCGCCGAATCGGCGATGCGCGCCGTCGCGCCCGAACCCGTACCGGCGCCTGCTCCGGCCCCCGAGCCGGTGGCGCATGTCGCCGCCCCCGCACCCGTCGCCCCGCCGGTCCAGGCCGATCTGGACGACGCGGAAGAGGCGATCGTATCCCCGCGCGTGGCCGAGGCCAGCCGTGGTTCCCTGGAGGCGCTCAGCCGTATGATGGTCAAGCCCGAACCCACCAGCGACGGCACGCTCGAAGGGCTGGTCCGCGACATGCTGCGCCCGATGCTGCGCGAGTGGCTCGATACCCATCTGCCCGAGATGGTCGAGGCGATGGTCGCGCGCGAAATCGCCCGGATCACGCGCGAAGGGCGCTGATCCTGCCCGCCGGCTTTTCGACCTGCATCAAGATGCAAGCGGAACCGGCGGCACCCGTCCGGGTTCGTTGGGCATGAACCCGACACCCGAGACGCCCGATCTGTCGAAATCGACGCGCTCGCACGTGTCGTCCCCCCCGATCGCGGATGCGAGCCAGCCGCATTCGGGGCAGTCGGACATCTTCTTCGCCGCCGTGAAGACGACGCGGATGCCGATGATCGTCACCGATCCCCGGCAGCCCGACAATCCCATCGTCTTCTGCAACGAAGCCTTCAGCTTCATGACCGGCTATTCCGAGGAGGAAATCCTCGGCACCAATTGCCGCTTCCTGCAAGGGCCGGAAACCGATCGCGACGTGGTGGCGCAGGTCCGCGCGGCGATCGCGCGGCGCGACGAGATCGCGGTCGAACTGCTCAACTATCGCAAGAACGGCTCGACCTTCTGGAACGCGCTGTTCGTCTCGCCGGTCTATGACGATGCGGGCGAGCTGGTCTATTTCTTCAGCAGCCAGCTCGACATCTCGCGCCGCCGCGAGGCCGAGGATGCGTTGCACGAGGCGCAGAAGATGGAGGCGGTCGGCAAGCTGACCGGCGGCATCGCGCACGACTTCAACAACCTGCTTCAGGTCATCATCGGCTATGCCGATATCCTCGAGGCGCGGGTCGATCAGGGCGATCGTAGCGGCCGTCGTGCGGTCGAGGCGATCGCCGCCGCCGCGGCGCGCGGGGCGACGCTGACCCAGCAACTGCTCGCCTTTGCCCGCAAGCAGGAACTGCGCGACCGGCTGCTCAACTTCAACCAGCTGATCGAGGATTTCCGCCCGATCCTGAACCGGACGGCGGGCGATGGCGTGGTGATGCGCCAGCGGCTGGAGGAAAATCTCTGGAACTGCCGGATCGACCCGGTCCAGGCGGAAATGGCGCTGCTCAACATCGTCGGCAACGCGCGCGAGGCGATCGGCCGTCAGTCGGGGCAGGGTGAGATCACCATCTCGACCCGCAACATGATCCACTCCGGCGACAGTCCCGAAGGGCCCGCCAATCTGGAGCCCGGCGAATATGTCATGGTGCGCGTCGCCGATGACGGGCCGGGCATCGATCCGCAGATCGCCGACAAGATTTTCGACCCCTTCTTCACCACTAAGGAGATGGGGAAGGGTGCCGGGCTGGGCCTCGCCATGGTCTATGGTTTTATGCGCCAGTCGGGCGGCCTCGCCACGGTCGAGAGCGACGCGGACGGCGCGGCGATCGCGCTCTATTTTCCTCGGGCCGCCGGTGTTACCGAACGCCGCGCCGCACCCGTTCAGCCTGCCCGCAGTGGCGGGGTCGAGCGCGTCCTGATGGTCGAGGACCAGGATGATGTCGGCGATCTCGGCAAGTCGATGCTTGAGGATCTGGGCTATGACGTCGTTCTGACCCGCAGCGCGCGCGAAGCGCTCGACCATCTGGCGCAGGACAGCGACTTCGCCTTGCTGTTCACCGATATCCTGATGCCCGGCGGCATGAACGGCGTCGCGCTGGCGCAGGTCGTGCGGCGCGACTATCCGCATCTGTCGGTGCTGCTGACCACCGGCTTTGCCGATGAGGCGATCGACGAGGGCGCACGCTCCTATGAGCTGATCCGCAAGCCCTATCGCCGCGCCGACCTGAACGAGCGGATTCGCGCGGTGCTCGACCGGCCGGGTGCGCGGACCTGATATAAGTTCACTTAAGCCTATTCCTCCCCTGCAAGGGGAGGGGGACCATGCGAAGCATGGTGGAGGGGTGTCCCCCTCTCGATAGGGTGACACCCCTCCGTCAGGCCTGCGGCCTGCCACCTCCCCTTGCAGGGGAGGAATGGAGCAGGATCGGTCTGATAGGACACGCTCCGGATAGCATCTGGCGTCCGGCGGCGCGGATCATTAAGGCAGCGGCATGACTGAGCTGCCCAAGACGTTCGACCCCGCCGCAATCGAAGCCCGCTGGTATGGCCATTGGGAGGAAAAGGGCCTGTTCCGCCCCGACCGCCCGAATGCCGAGCCGTGGACGATCGTCAATCCGCCGCCCAACGTCACCGGCAACCTGCATATCGGCCATGCGCTCGACAATACGTTGCAGGACATTCTGGTCCGCCATGCCCGGCTGAAGGGCAAGGATGCGTTGTGGGTCGTCGGCACCGACCATGCGGGCATCGCGACCCAGATGGTGGTCGAGCGCCAGATGAACGCGCGTGGTGAGAAGCGCACCGACTTCACCCGCGACCAGTTCCTGGAAAAGGTCTGGACGTGGAAGGCGGAGAGCGGCGGCCAGATTACCGGCCAGCTGCGCCGCCTGGGCTGCTCGATGGACTGGGCCAATGAGCGGTTCACCATGGACGAGGGCTTCAGCAAGGCGGTGCTGAAGGTATTCGTCGACCTGTACCGCCAAGGGCTGCTCTACCGCGACAAGCGGCTGGTCAACTGGGATGCGGGGCTCGGCACCGCGATCAGCGACCTGGAAGTCGAGACTCGCGAGGTGAAGGGCAGCTTCTGGCGCCTGCGCTACCCGCTGGCTGATGGATCGGGCTTTATCGAGGTCGCGACGACCCGGCCGGAGACGATGCTGGCCGATATGGCGGTCGCGGTCCATCCGGACGACGCGCGCTACACCGCGCTGATCGGCAAGCAGGTGCGCCTGCCGATCACCGGCCGCCTGATTCCGATCGTCGCCGACGAACATGCCGACCCCGAGCTGGGATCGGGCGCGGTCAAGATCACGCCCGGCCACGACTTCAACGATTTCGAGGTCGGCCGCCGCGCCGGGATCGAAGCCCGCGACATGCTCAACATGCTCGATGGCAAGGCGCATATCTGCCAGACGGCGGACGGTCTGATCCCCGACGCGTTCCTGGGCCTGTCGACCGCCGATGCGCGCAAGGCCGTGGTCGCGCGGTTGAAGGACGAGGGCGTCCTGATCCCGCATGTCGACAAGGACGGCGAAGAACACGATGCCGAGCCGCGCACGATCCAAACCCCGTTCGGCGACCGTTCGGGCGTGGTGATCGAGCCTTGGCTGACCGACCAATGGTATGTCGACGCCAAGACGTTGGCCCAGCCCGCGATCCAGGCGGTACGCGGCGGCGATATCAAGATCGTGCCGCAGGCCTGGGAAAAGACCTTCTTCAACTGGATGGAGAATATCCAGCCCTGGTGCGTCAGCCGCCAGCTCTGGTGGGGCCACCAGATCCCGGCCTGGTTCGCCGAGGACGGCCGCGTGTTCGTCGCCGAAACCGAGGAAGAGGCGCGCGCAGAAGCAGGTGAGGGCGTCACCCTGACCCGCGATCCGGACGTGCTGGACACCTGGTTTTCTTCCGCCCTCTGGCCGTTCGCGACGCTCGGCTGGCCCGATAACGGCGACAAGACGCTGGCGGGCCGCTACCCGAACGACGTGCTGATCTCCGGCTTCGACATCCTGTTCTTCTGGGATGCGCGGATGATGATGCAGGGCATGCACTTCATGGAAGAGGTGCCCTTCAAGACGCTGTATCTCCACGGTCTTGTCCGCGCCGCCGATGGCTCGAAAATGTCGAAGTCGAAGGGCAATACGGTCGATCCGCTGGGCCTGATCGACCAGTATGGCGCCGACGCGCTGCGCTTCTTCATGGCGGCGATGGAGAGCCAGGGCCGCGACATCAAGATGGATGAACGCCGGGTCGAGGGCTATCGCAACTTCGCGACCAAGCTGTGGAACGCGGCGCGCTTCGCCCAGGCCAACGGCATCGGCGCATCGACCACGCTGGAGGCGCCCAACGCGACGCTGGCGGTCAACAAGTGGATCATTGCCGAGACGGTGAAGACGGTGCAGGCGGTCGACCTTGCGCTGGCCGACTACCGCTTCGACGGCGCGGCGAACGCGATCTACCAGTTCGTCTGGAGCCGTTTCTGCGACTGGTATCTCGAACTCATCAAGCCGGTCCTTCAGGGCGGCGAAGAGGGCGGGGAGGAAACCCGCGCAGTGGCAGGCTGGGTGCTCGACCAGATCCTGGTCCTGCTCCACCCCTTCATGCCCTTCATCACCGAGGAGCTGTGGCATGCCATGGGTGCGCGCGATCATGACCTGATCGTGGCCCAGTGGCCGATGGCGGACGCCCGCGCGCTCGACCCCGAGGCGGAGCGCGAGATCGACTGGCTGATCCGTCTGGTCAGCGAGATCCGCGCCGCGCGCACCGAACTCAACGTGCCGCCGGGTGCGCGTCTGCCGATGCATGTGCGTGACGCGAACGAGGGGACGACGGCACGTCTGACCCGTCAGGCTTCGGCACTGGCGCGTCTGGCGCGTGTCGAGGCTGCTGAGGGCGATGCCACCGGCGGGGCCGCGCAGGTCGTGGTGGACGAGGCGACCTTCGTCCTGCCGCTGGAAGGCGTGATCGACCTCGACGCCGAACGTCAGCGCCTGACCAAGGCGATTGCGGCGGTCGAGAAGGAACGCGACGCGCTGGGCGGGCGGCTGAGCAATGCCAGCTTCGTCGAGCGCGCCAAGCCCGAAGCGGTCGAGAAGGCCCGCGCCGACCATGCCGACAAGATGGCGGAGGCCGCGCGCCTCCACGCCGCACTAGGCCGCCTGGGCTGACGCGATCCTCCCCATGCCATGCATGGGGAGGGGGACCATCGCGAAGCGATGGTGGAGGGGCCAGGGGCTATGCCCCGCCACCACGGCCTGACGGCCGCGGTCCCCCTCCCCAAGCAAGCTTGGGGAGGAATGGGGTTCGTTACCCCTGTTCCCCCAGCCGCTTGAGTCGCCGGATACGCGGCTCGCGCTGGAGTTGCGCCTCGCGCCGGATCACCTGCCGCAGCTCATCGCGCTTTTCATGGATCGACGCGATCACAGGCCCCATCGCGACGCCCAGATCGACCAGCACCGCCTCCGACAATTGCAGCGAGCTTTCCAGCGTCTCGGGCACCGCCTCGCTGACGCCTGCACGGTAAAGCTCGGTGGCATGCGCCATGTCGCGGGCGCGTGCGATGATCGGCAGGTCGGGCGCGGCCTCGCGGATGCGCCGCGCCAGCCGCACGGTCAGCACCGGATCGTCCATCGTCAGGATCAGCGCGCGCGCGGCAGGCAGGTTCAGCCGATCGACCAGCTCGGCCCGCGCCACGTCGCCGAACAGCACCGGATAGCCCGCCCGCCGCGCCTCGCTGACCGAATCGATATCGGCCTCGACCGCGACATAGGGCTGGCCATGGACGGTCAGCATGTCGGCAATCATCTTGCCGACGCGACCGAAGCCGATGACCACGGTGCGTCCGGTATCGGCATCCGCCTCGGGAGCGGGGGGCAATTCGCCGCTGCGCGCTTCGATCCGACGCGAGATGACCCGGCCTGCCTTGGCGAGCAGCGGGGTGATGGTCAGGCCGATCGCGGTGACCGTCTGCCAGAAGCTGGCGGTCGAGGGCAGGATCAACTGCGCCTGCGCCGCCGTTCCCAAGACGATCAGCGTCGTCTCGGACGGGCTGCCCATCAGCAGGCCCGTCTCCGCCGCCACGCCACGTCGGGCATGGGCGACGCGCAGCAGCAGATAGGTGACGATCGCCTTTACCGCGACCACGCCGACCACCGCGAGCAGCAGCATGTCCCAGTTCTTCGCGATCAACCGCAGGTCCAGGCTCATGCCCACGGTGATCAGGAACACACCGAGCGCCAGGCCCTTGAACGGCGCGGTCATCACCTCGACCTCGGAATGATATTCGGTCTCGGCGATCAGCAGGCCCGCCAGCAGCGCGCCGACGATCGGCGACAGCCCGGCAGCCGTCGTCGCGACGCTGGCGACGATGACGACCAGCAGCGAGGCGGCCAGGAACAGCTCGGGGCTCTTGGTCCGCGCGGCCTGGGCGAAGAGGCGCGGCAGTACGAACTTGCCGCCCAGATACATGGCGACCACCGTCAGGCCGCCGCGCAGGGCGACGCCCGCAATCCCGACCCAGCCCTCGTCGCTGGCGGTCGGCGCCATCGCGCCCAGCGCGAAGATGATCGGGACCAGCGCCAGATCCTCGAAGAGCAGCATCGCGAACGCGCCGCGGCCCACCGGGCTCGTCGTGCCGACCAGCGGCAGCACCAAAGCGGTCGAGGAGAGGGTAAGGGCAAGGCCCAGCCCGATCGCTCCCGCCCAGCCTTGCCCCAGCATATGGAGCGCGATCCCGATCAGCGCCGCCGAGCCGATCAACTCGGCCGCGCCGGTGCCGAACACCAGCCGTCGCATCGCCCAAAGCCTGCGAAAGGATAGCTCCAACCCGATGGAAAACAGCAATAATATGATGCCAAACTCGGCAAAGGGCTCGATCGATTCCGGGTTGGAGATGGTCAGATAATAGAGCCACGGTGCATGGGGGACGAGCGATCCCAGCCCAGCCGGGCCGACGAGCAGCCCGACCAGGATGAACCCGATGACCGGGCTGACCCGAAAGCGCGCAAAGGCCGGAATGACGATCCCCGCCGACCCGAGGATCACTAGGGCGTCGGAAAAGCCCTGATTGTCTAACCGAAGTGCCATGGCGACAGCCTAACCCGGCTTTGCCGCGCTTGTCAGGTCGTTAATCCCACGAAACGACGATGGGGCGATTCGTCCAATGGGGTATGGTGCAAAGGCGGCGTTAGGGCAGCACGATGAAGCCGCCCCGATTGACCGCCCTGTTCGCCATCCTCCCTTGCCTGGCACTGACCGCCTGCGGAGATGGCGACCGGGCCGAGCGGCTGAAGGCGGCGGGCCCCAACCCGTCGCTCGACGCGCTGATGCGGGTCGCGGATGCCGATGCGGGCGCGCGGACCTTCGGCCAGTGTCTGGCCTGTCACACGATCGGCAAGGGCGAACTCGACCGGGCGGGCCCCAATCTGCACGGCATCATGGGCAAGCCGGTCGCTGGGGGCAGCCTGCGCTATGGCTATACCGCCGCACTGGAACGGGTCGGTGGGCGCTGGGACCGCGCGACGATGAATCGCTGGCTGACCTCGCCGCAACGCTTCGCGCCGGGGACGAAGATGACCTTTCCCGGCCTGCCCGACCCGCTCGCACGGGCGGATGTGATGACCTATCTGGAGCGCGAGGGGCGTTCCAGATAGGCGTGACATTTCCGCGGCGAACGTCGACGGTTGTCAGAAGGTCGCCATCATATTGGCTGGCCGCTGTCCATCGCCATGCAGCAATATGGGAATCGCTGTAGCGGGCGGGGTCACGTAAAGTGGTTTGCGGGCCTCGACAAAGCGCTCCTTGGCGTAGGGACGGATACATACCCTGTCCCCCTGATTGCCGCTGAGTACATGATAGCGGCTTTCGTCCTCGCCGATATAAAGCCCGACATGGCCGCCACCATTGCGCGTGAAGGTGACGATGTCGCCGAGATCGGGCTGGCCGCTAGGTTCTCCGAAATTGCGCCAATTCAGGGCCCATAGTGGCTTGGCGGGCGGTGTCTTGCCGGCTCGGCGCGCCACCACCGCCATGGTCAGGCCGCACCAGGGAATGGCATCCGCATCATAGAATTTGGCGACATCGCCACCGACTTCCTGCGCCCATTGCAGGATGACGGGGTTGTTCTTTGCGCCCGCTCGTTCCTCGATGCCCCAAAGCTTCAATGCCTCCGACACCATGCGGGGCAAGGTGCCGATCGTCGTCAGCCAGCTGTAATTCCCCAGATCCATTTCCTGTCTCCCGATCGAGCGATACGCAAAAAGACCCGGGAGGCATGCCCCCCGGGTCCATCTTGCTCGCGCTGCGATCGGTCGCCTATCGACGACCGGACCGAAACGGACCTTACTGCCAGTTGGCCATCGCGGTTTCGAGGTTGACGCGGATCGCCTCGAAGAACTGCTCGGTGGTCATCCAGGGCTGGTCCGGGCCGATCAGGATGGCGAGGTCCTTGGTCATCTGGCCGTTCTCGACGGTCTGGACGCAGACCTTTTCCAGCGTCTCGGCGAAGCGGACGACGTCGGGGGTGTTGTCGAACTTGCCGCGATACTTCAGGCCGCCGGTCCAGGCGAAGATCGAGGCGATCGGGTTGGTCGAGGTTGCCTTGCCCTGCTGGTGCTGGCGATAGTGACGGGTCACGGTGCCGTGCGCCGCTTCCGCCTCGATCGTCTTGCCGTCCGGGGTCATCAGGACCGAAGTCATCAGGCCCAGCGAGCCGAAGCCTTGCGCGACCGTGTCCGACTGCACGTCGCCGTCATAGTTCTTGCAGGCCCAGACGAATTCGCCGTGCCACTTCAGCGCCGAGGCGACCATGTCGTCGATCAGACGGTGCTGATACTCGATACCAGCCGCCTTGAACTGCTCGGCGAATTCGGTGTCGAACACCTCCTGGAAGATGTCCTTGAAGCGGCCGTCATAGGCCTTCAGGATGGTGTTCTTGGTCGACAGATAGACCGGCCAGCCGCGATTCAGGCCATAGTTCATCGAGGCGCGCGCGAAGTCGCGGATCGATTCGTCGAGATTGTACATGCCCATGGCGACGCCGGCGGCAGGGAAGTTGAACACCTCCTCCTCGATCGACTCGCCATTTTCGCCTTCCCACTTCAGGGTCAGCTTGCCCTTGCCGGGCACCTTGAAATCGGTCGCCTTATACTGGTCGCCGAATGCGTGACGGCCGACGACGATCGGGTGGGTCCAGCCGGGGACCAGGCGGGGAACGTTCTTGATGACGATCGGCTCGCGGAAGACCACGCCGCCCAGGATGTTGCGGATCGTGCCGTTGGGCGACTTCCACATCTTCTTCAGGCCGAACTCCTCGACGCGCTGCTCGTCGGGGGTGATGGTCGCGCACTTGATGGCGACGCCGTACTTCTGCGTGGCATGGGCGCTGTCGATCGTCACCTGGTCCGCGGTCGCGTCGCGATTCTGGACCGACAGGTCGAAATAGGCCAGTTCGATGTCGAGATACGGCTTGATCAGGCGTTCGCGAATCCATTCCCAGATGATCCGGGTCATTTCGTCGCCGTCGATCTCCACGACGGGGGTGTTCACCTTGATCTTCGCCATATGCGCATCCTTCAGATTAGGCAGGTTTGGTGACGCGTCTAGGGGAGGGGGCGCGGCGGATCAACCACCCTGCACATCACGCGAAAGGGCCGGGGCGAACCGAAAAGATTGTGCGATGGCCGGTGGACAGGTACACAGGCCCGATGCCTTCGCTTGAAAAGCCCCCCGTCGCGACCACCACCGTCAAGTGGCGCTTCCCCGCCGTCCATCCCGAAGGGCGCAAATATGTGCTGATCGGGGCGGGCCTGACCATCGTCGCCACGTTGATCACCAAGGTGCTGTTCTGGCCGTTCGTCGGCCTGTGCATCTGGATCGCGGCGTTCTTCCGGGACCCCGTCCGCACCACGCCGCAGGGCGACGACCTGATCGTGGCGCCCGCCGATGGCCTGGTCACCATGATCCAGCGTGTTCCGATCCCGCGCGAGCTGGTCGGCGAACTGGGCGAGGCGCCGCTGGTCCGCGTGTCGATCTTCATGTCGGTGTTCGACGTGCATATCAACCGTACGCCGGTCGCAGGCGTCATCCGCCAGGTCGTCTATATCTCGGGCAAATTCCTTAACGCCGATCTCGACAAGGCGTCGGACGAGAATGAGCGCCAGCATTTCGTGGTCGAGGGCCGCGATGGCCGGAAATATGGTTTCACCCAGATCGCCGGTCTGGTCGCGCGTCGTATCGTCGGCTTCGTGAAGCCCGGGGATATGGTCGCCGCCGGTCAGCGTGTCGGCCTGATCCGCTTCGGCAGCCGCGTCGACGTGTACTTGCCCGATGACGTCACGCCGCAAGTTTGCCTGGGCCAGCGTTCGGTCGCGGGTGAGACGGTGATCGGCCGTGTCGGCGGCAAGCCGATGACCGGCATCGCGCAGTAAGCCGCACGCTCCGATGGCCATTTCCCCCCGTTTCGCCCGCCGCCGCGCCGATGGCGAGCCGCCCCGCGGTCTGCCGCTGCGGGCGATCATTCCCAATGCGGTGACCGCGCTCGCGCTGGTGTCCGGTCTGACGGGGGTGAAGTTCGCCATTGCGGGATCATGGGAGGCGGCCGTCACCATGATCATGGTCGCGGCTGTGCTGGACGGGTTGGACGGCCGGATCGCGCGGTTGCTGCGCGGAGAAAGCCGGTTCGGTGCGGAACTCGATTCGCTATCCGACGCCATTTCCTTCGGTGTCGCGCCTGCCCTGATCCTCTATCTCTGGTCGCTCGAAAACCTCCCGCGCATCGGCTGGATTTGCGCGGTGCTCCAGGCGGTGTTCTGCGCATTGCGGTTGGCGCGGTTCAACTCGCAGCTCGATGTCACGGATCAGCCGCGCAAGACGGCGGGCTTCTTCACCGGCGTTCCGGCCCCCGCCGGAGCCGGGTTGGCCATGCTGCCGCTCTATCTGTGGTTCTGGACGGGCGAGCCGATCTTTTCGTCGCCCTATCTGGTCGCGCCGTGGGTTGCGCTTGTGGCCTTGCTGATGGTGTCGAGCCTGCCGACCCTGTCCTGGACCTCGTTCCGCCTGCGCCGCCATGTGCGGTTCGAAGCGTTGGCGATCATCGTATTGGTCGGGGTCGCGCTGATCTCGGCACCCTGGCATGCGCTGACCGCGCTGTGCCTGGCCTATCTGCTGAGCATCCCCGCCACCATGATCGCCTATGCGCGGCTCAAGCGGCCGCGCGGCGGCGTACCAGCGAAGGGGCAGGGGAGCCCGCCGCCCAGCGCCTGACGGCGATCCGACGCTCGGCCACTACCAGGGTGGCCAGTGGCGTGAAGGCCGGTTCGATATGACCCGTGGCGAGATGCAGGATGCGACGCCATTGCGGCGCCACCATCATCGCTATGGTGGTCAGGGCGGCGACCAGTGCGCCCGTGAAAACCAGAACACTCACCACGATCATCATGATGCCAGCCTCCTGCCGTCCGTCCGATACGGTCCGGCACATTAACCAGACCGTAACCATTGATTTTTTCGTCGAGTTCCGTCGCCGAAACGCCGACATCAGGTTGAGTCGTGCCAAATTCGCGACGTTGCGAAAACGTTATGCGATGGCTGGTGTCTCAACCCTGTTGTGATCGCTTTATGTTCCGCCGATGTTCTCTTGTCAATCGACATTGGAACAAAAGTGAACGCGCTCGCGCGCTTGCCATGCGGTTTTGCATCGGCTAAGGGCCCGCGCCTCAACACCGCATGGGAAGCATCATATTTCGGTGCGCATGGGCTTCGCCCGCCGCGTCATCCGCTTCCCAGAGGATTAACCGGAAGGAATTACATTATGGCGGCACCCGTCGTCACCATGCAGCAGCTGGTCGAGACCGGCGCGCACTTCGGCCACCAGACCCACCGCTGGAACCCGAAGATGAAGCCCTACATCTTTGGCGACCGCAACGGCGTCCACATCCTCGACCTGTCGCAGACCGTGCCGCTCTTCGCGCGCGCTCTGGAGTTCATCAGCTCGACCGTCGCGGGCGGTGGCAAGGTCCTGTTCGTCGGCACCAAGCGCCAGGCGCAGGAGCCGGTCGCCGAGGCCGCTCGCCGCGCGGGCCAGCACTTCGTCAACCACCGCTGGCTGGGCGGCATGCTCACCAACTGGAAGACGATCTCGAACTCGATCAAGCGCCTCAAGACGCTCGAAGAGCAGCTGTCGGGCGACACGCACGGCCTGACCAAGAAGGAAGTGCTGAACCTGACCCGCGAGCGCGACAAGCTCGAGCTGTCGCTGGGCGGCATCCGCGACATGGGCGGCATTCCGGACGTGATGTTCGTGATCGACGCCAACAAGGAAGAGCTGGCGATCAAGGAAGCCAACACGCTGGGTATCCCCGTCGTGGCGATCCTCGACTCGAACGTCTCGCCCGACGGCATCGCGTTCCCGGTTCCGGCGAACGACGACGCCAGCCGCGCGATCCGTCTGTACTGCGAAGCCGTCGCCATTGCTGCCACCCGTGGCAACAATGAGCAGCAGCGCCGCAGCGGCGCGGACTTCGGCGCGATGGCCGAGCCGCCCGTCGAGGAAGCGCTGACCGTCGCCCCGACCGAAGCCGCCGAGCAGGCGGTCGAGGCCGAGCGCCAGATCGACGCGTAATCGCGTGACAATGCCCCGCGGTGCGGGCGGGGCGATCATCGACCGGGCGGGCATGGCCTCCGGTCGATGACATCGGCTTGACATGCAAGCCGTGCTAAGGGCCGCCTCCGATGGGGCGGCCCTACCCGCATCCCCCTTTTCAGACAGAGGAAATCAGACAATGGCCGATATCACCGCAGCGATGGTCAAGGACCTGCGCGAAAAGAGCGGCGCGGGCATGATGGACTGCAAGAAGGCGCTCAACGAAGCCGCTGGCGACATGGACGCCGCGCTGGATTGGCTGCGCACGAAGGGCCTGGCGGCCGCGCAGAAGAAGTCGAGCCGTACCGCAGCCGAAGGTCTGGTCGGCGTCGCCACCAGCGGCACCGTGGGCGCTGCCGTCGAAGTGAACTCGGAAACCGACTTCGTCGCCAAGAACGACCAGTTCCAGGCGTTCGTGAAGGACGTGACCGCGATCGCGCTGAAGACCAGCGACGACATCGAAGCGCTGAAGAACGAAGCGATGCCGCAGGGCGGTACCGTCGCCGAAGTGCTGACCAACAATGTCGCCACCATCGGTGAGAACCAGTCGCTGCGGCGCGCCAAGCGCCTCGAAGTGTCGAAGGGCGCGGTCGTGTCCTACGTCCACAATCAGCAGGCCCCGGGCCTGGGCAAGATCGGCGTGCTGGTCGCGCTGGAGTCGGAAGCCGCCGACGACGTGCTGCAGTCGCTGGGCCGTCAGCTGGCGATGCACATCGCCGCTGCCTTCCCCAAGGCGCTGAACGAGGAAGACCTGGACGAGGCCGAGATCGAGCGTGAGCGCGCGATCGCGACCGAAAAGGCCGCCGAATCGGGCAAGCCCGCCGACATCATCGCCAAGATGGTCGAAGGCGGCATCGCCAAGTACCGCAAGGAGCACGCGCTGGTCAGCCAGCTGTTCGTGATCGACGGCAAGACCAAGATCAGCGACGTCGTGGCGAAGGCCGGCAAGGACGCCGGTGCCGAGATCAAGCTGGTGGACTATGTCCGCTTCCAGCTGGGCGAAGGCATCGAGAAGGAAGCGTCGGACTTCGCGGCCGAAGTGGCCGCCGCGTCGGGCGTTCCGCAGAAGGCGTAATGCCTCGCGCCGTTCCGTGATGGGACGGTAAGGGTAGAAGGGAGCGGCCGCCGCAAGGTAGCCGCTCCCTTTGCGTTTGGGGTCTCTCCAAATCCTCCCTGAGCTATGCTCGGGGAGGGGGGCCATCGCGCCAGCGATGGTGGAGGGGCGTGACGGACCGGCCATGCCCCTCCACCACGCCCTGCGGGCGCGGTCCCCCTCCCCAAGCACAGCTTGGGGAGGAATGGGTTTACCGTTCGCCCAACCTGAACGCGGGGCGGGGCAATGGATTGGGGCGGCTCGCCCATTGTCCCACGAAAATCCCCGCAACCCGCCGCTCCATGGTTGCCCGCTGGCCGGTCGCCGCCTAAGGTCCGCGCCACTTTCATCACCAAGATCCGAGAAACGATGACCACCCCGCGCTTCAAACGTATCCTTCTGAAATTGTCGGGTGAGGTCCTGATGGGCGAGGGTGGCCTGGCCATCTCGCCAGAGATCACCGCGCGCGTCGCGCAGGAGATCGCCGATGTCCGCGCGCAGGGCTATGAGCTGTGCATCGTCGTGGGCGGCGGCAATATCTTCCGCGGCCTGTCGGCGGCGGCCAAGGGGATCGAGCGGGCGACCGCCGATTATATGGGCATGCTGGCGACCGTGATGAACGCGCTGGCGGTGCAGAACGCGCTGGAGCAGATCGGCGTCGACACCCGCGTGCAGTCGGCCATCCCGATGTCGAGCGTGTGCGAACCCTTTATCCGCCGCCGTGCCGAGCGGCATCTGGAAAAGGGCCGCGTCGTGATCTTCGCCGCCGGAGTCGGCTCGCCCTTCTTCACCACCGACAGCGGTGCCGCGCTGCGCGCCGCCGAGATGAAGTGCGATGCGCTGTTCAAGGGCACCAGCGTCGACGGCGTCTATGATGCCGATCCGAAGAAGGTGCCGACCGCGACCCGCTACGAAACCGTCACCTTCTCCAAGGTGCTGTCCGACGACCTGAAGGTCATGGACGCCTCGGCCATCGCGCTGTGCCGCGACAACAATATCCCGATCGTCGTCTTCAACATCCGCGAACATGGCAATTTCGGTGCCGTGCTGTCGGGCCAGGGTGTGTCGACGATCGTCCAGAACGCAGGAGCTTAAATCATGGCAGCCTATGACAAGTCCGACCTCGAGCGCCGTATGCAGGGCGCGGTTGAATCGCTGAAGCACGACCTGAATGGTCTGCGCACCGGCCGCGCCTCGACGGCGCTGCTCGATCCGGTGACGGTCGAGGTATATGGCAGCCACATGCCGCTGAACCAGGTCGCCACCGTCTCCGCGCCCGAGCCGCGGATGCTGTCGGTGCAGGTGTGGGACAAGTCGAACGTGTCGTCGGTCGAAAAGGCGATCCGCTCGGCGGGTCTGGGCCTGAACCCGATCAATGACGGCCAGACGTTGCGCCTGCCGATCCCCGACCTGACCGAGGAGCGCCGCAAGGAGCTCGCCAAGCTGGCCGGCAAGTATGCCGAGGGCGCGCGCATCGCGGTGCGCAACGTGCGTCGCGACGGCATGGACAGCCTGAAGGTCGACGAGAAGAAGGGCGTCTTCGGCGAGGACGAGCGCAAGCGGCACGAGACCGAGGTGCAGAAGCTGACCGACGCCACCATCGCCGAGCTGGATGCAGCCGCGGCGGCCAAGGAAAAGGAAATCCTGGGCAAGTGAGTCCTCCGGCCGCCTCGGCCCAGACGGCTCTGGGGTCGCTGGTGGCCGTGCCCGATACGGGTGCGGTCCCGCGTCACGTCGCGATCATCATGGACGGCAATGGCCGCTGGGCCAAACGCCGTCTGCTCCCCCGCTTCGCCGGTCACAAGGCCGGGGTCGATGCCGTGCGCCGGATCGCGCGTGCGGCGCGGGCGATGGGGATCGAGGCGCTGACGCTTTATGCCTTCTCGTCGGAGAATTGGCGGCGGCCCGAGACCGAGATCAGCGACCTGATGGGCCTGTTGCGCATCTTCCTGCGCAAGGACCTGGCCGAGCTGGTGTCGGACAATGTCCGGTTGCGGGTGATCGGCGACTATCGTCGTTTCCCCGCCGACCTCGTGGCGCTGATCGACGATGCGATCGAGCGTACGGCGGGCAACAGCGGTCCGGTCCTCGCCATCGCGCTGAATTACGGGGCGCAAGCGGAACTGGTCGAGGCGACCCGGCGGCTGGCCCGCAAGGTCGCGGCCGGAGAGATGACGGCGGAGGCGATCACCCCGGAGGCGATCGAGGGCGAGTTGCAGACCAACGGCCTGCCGCCGCTCGACCTGGTGATCCGCACCTCGGGCGAGCAGCGCCTGTCCAACTTCCTGCTGTGGCAGGCGGCCTATGCCGAGCTGCTGTTCGTCGACACGCTCTGGCCCGATTTCGACGAGACGGCGCTGGCCGATGCGGTGGCCGAGTTCGGCCGACGACACCGGCGTTTCGGCGGCCTGTGACCGATGCTAAATCCCCCAAGGCCGGAGCGCCCGAAGCGGCCCCGGCCAACCCGCCCGCGTCCGGCATGTCGAACCTGACCAAGCGGGTGCTGGCCAGCATCGTGATGATCGCAGTGGCCAGCGTTTCGCTCCTGCTAGGCGGTCTGGCCTTCTGGCTGCTGGCCGTCGTCGTTGCGCTGTTCATGATGGCCGAATGGTCGGACCTGTTGAAGGTCGATGCCAAGCAGAAGCGGCTGGCCCAGTTCGCGCTGTCGGTGCCGCTGGCCATCATGGCGCCCGGGCTGGCGGCCGGGCCGGGCTTTTTCGCGCTGGGGCTGATCGCGGCGACCTTCTTCTTCCTGACCATCGTGTCGCGCCGCCCGGAGTTCGGGGCAGGGGCCCTTTATGTCGGGTTGCCCGTCTTCTCGCTGCTGGCGATCCGGCTGCATGACGACGGGCTGGTGCTGTCGCTCTGGTCGATGGCGATCGTCTGGGCCTGTGACAGCGGGGCGTTCTTCGTCGGGCGGCAGTTCGGCGGGCCGAAGCTGGCCCCCAGCATCAGCCCGGCCAAGACCTGGTCTGGCCTGATCGGCGGTGTGGCGGCGGCGACGTTGCTGGCGGTGCTGATGCGCTGGGCGCATGGCCTGCCGGTGCATCTGGTCATCGCGACGCCGGTGCTGGCGGTGCTGGCGCAGATGGGTGACCTGTTCGAGAGCGCGCTGAAGCGGCGCGCAGGCGTCAAGGACAGCGGTAACGTGCTGCCCGGTCATGGCGGCGTGATGGACCGGCTGGACGGCATCGTGCCGGTCGCGCCGATCGCCGCGCTGCTGATCCTCCTGCCGGACCTGTTCTGATGCGTAGCGTAACCATTTTGGGGGCGACCGGATCGGTCGGCACCTCGACGCTGGACCTGATCGAGCGTGAGCCCGATCGTTACCGCGTCCGTGCGCTGACCGCCAATTGTGACGTCGCCAAGCTGGCGGCGGCGGCGAAGCGGACCCACGCCGAACTGGCGGTCGTGGCGGACGAAAGCTGCCTGCCCGATCTCCGGGCGGCGCTGGCCGGAACCGAAACCCGCGTAGCGGGCGGTCGCGCGGCGGTGATCGAGGCGGCGGCCCTGCACGCCGACTGGACGATGGGTGCCATCGTCGGTTGCGCCGGGCTGGAACCCGCCATGGCCGCCATCGCCAATGGCGGCACGGTGGTGCTCGCCAACAAGGAGCCGCTGGTGTCGGCGGGCGAGGTGGTGCTGGCGGCGGCGGCCAAGGCGGGGGCGACGCTGCTCCCGGCCGACAGCGAGCATAACGCCATCTATCAATGTTTCGACTTCGAACGGCCCGAGCGGGTGCGCCGGATCGTCCTGACCGCCAGTGGCGGCCCGTTCCGCCAGTCTACGACCGAAGAGATGCGCCGCGTTACCCCCGAACAGGCGGTGGCGCATCCCAACTGGTCGATGGGTGCCAAGATCTCGGTCGACTCGGCGACGATGATGAACAAGGGGCTGGAACTGATCGAGGCGGCGCGCCTGTTCCCGGTCCCCTCCGACCGGATCGAGATCGTGCTGCATCCGCAGTCGGTGATCCACTCGGCGGTCGATTATGTCGACGGCTCGATGCTGGCGCAGCTGGGGCCGTCGGATATGCGTGTCCCAATCGCGCATTGCCTGGCCTGGCCCGACCGGATGCCGACGCCGATGGCCCCGCTCGACCTGGTCGCGCTGGGGCGGATGGACTTCGCCGCGCCCGATCCGGTGCGCTTCCCCGCGCTGCGCTTGGCACGGGCCGCGCTGGAGGCGGGCGGGGCGGCTCCGGCCATCCTCAATGCCGCGAACGAGATTGCGGTGGCGGCTTTTCTTGCGCGGCGCATCGGCTTCCTCGAAATTGCCGCAATCGTCGAGGATGTTCTCCATCGCTACGACCCCGCCCCACCGGAGTCGCTCGATGCGGTGATCGCGATCGATGCGGAGACCAGGGCAATAACGGCCGAGCGCGTTGAGGATTGCGTCGTTTGATCGAAACCCCCGGCCTGTTGTTGACCATCCTGGCCTTTGTCCTTGCCCTCGGCCCGCTCGTGTTCGTGCACGAGATGGGGCATTATCTCGCAGGACGGTTGTTCGGCGTGAAGGCCGAGACCTTCTCCGTCGGTTTCTGGCGCGAGATCGCCGGTTTCACCGACAAGCGCGATACGCGGTGGAAGATCGGCTGGCTGCCGCTGGGCGGTTACGTGAAGTTCGCGGGCGACATGAACCCGGCCAGCCAGCCCGATGCCGCCTGGCTGTCGCTGCCGCCCGAGGAGCGCGCCCGCACCTTCCAGGCCAAGCCGGTGTGGCAGCGCGCGATCATCGTCGCGGCGGGCCCGGCGATCAATTTCGCCGCCGCCATCCTGATCCTGGCGGGCTTTGCCTATGCCTATGGCGAGGCGGTGGTGCCGCCCGTCGTGGGACAGATCATGCCCGGCAGCGCGGCGGCAGCGACCTCGCTTCGCCCCGGTGACCGGGTGACGGCGATCGACGACCGTGCCGTCACCGACTTCGCCGATATCGCGCGCTATGTGCAGATTCGCGCCGGGGACCGGGTGACGATCGCGGCGACGCGCGGCGGCACGCCCTTCACCACCAGCGCGACGATCGGCACCGAGGAACAGCGCGACCGCTTCGGCAACAGCTATCGCATCGGCCGTCTGGGCCTGCGCGGTGCCGGTACGGTCGATATCCGGCCGGTCAGCCTGCTGCGCGCACCCGTGGTGGCGGTCCAGCGTACCGGCGAGATCGTCCGCATGATGGTCGAGACGCTGGGCCAGGTGATTTCGGGCCGCCGCTCGGTTAAGGAACTGGGCGGACCGGTGTCCATTGCGAAAGTGTCGGGCGAGCAGATGTCGCTGGGCCTCGACGCGTTCGTTTTCTTCGTGGCGCTGGTGTCCATCAATCTGGGGTTCATCAACCTCTTGCCAGTGCCGATGCTGGATGGCGGTCATCTTCTCTTCTATGCGATCGAAGCGGTACGGCGACGCCCCCTGGAGCCGGTGGCTCAGGAATGGGCATTCCGTGGCGGCATGATCGCGATCCTGGCCCTGATGCTCTTCGTAACGTTCAACGATCTGGGCAATTTGGGGCTGTGGAAAAATATCCGCAGCTTGATCGGCTGACGCCGATGGGGCAGGGCGCGACGACGACAGGGGTCGGTTCGACTTTTCTGGGGTGGGTTTGGTGACAGCAATGACGGGTATGAAGACTGTGCGCGCGGGCGCCATGCTGCTGGCGGGCACGATGCTGTCGGGTGTTCCCGTCATGGCGCAGACCGCGCCTGCCGCGCCGAGCGCGGGGGCCGGTGCTGCCCCGACGCAGGCCGTGGCGCCTGCGCCGGTGCGCACGATCAAGACGCTGCGGGTCGAAGGCGCCCAGCGTATCGAGCCCGAAACGGTGTTGTCCTACACCAAGCTGCGGGTCGGCATTCCCTATACCCCGGAAACGCTCGACCAGGCGCTGAAGGACCTTCAGGCGTCCGAGCTGTTCGCCGACTTCTCGATCTCCGGCGTGGAGACGGGCGACATCGTGCTGCGCGTGCGCGAGAACCCGATCATCAACCGGGTCATCCTGGAGGGCAACAAGCGCCTGAAGGAAGACAAGATCAAGAAGGAGATCAAGCTGTCTCCCCGCCAGATCTTCACCCGCACTGCGGTTCGCCAGGACGTGGCGCGCATCGTCGAGCTGTACCGCCGCCAGGGCCGGTTCGGCGCGGTGGTCGAGCCGAAGATGGTCAATCTCGACCAGAACCGCGTCGACGTGGTGTTCGAGATCAGCGAAGGGCCGAAGTCCAAGGTCCGCCAGATCAATATCATCGGCAACGAGAAGTTCTCCGACGACGAACTGCGCGGTGCGATGTACACCAAGCAGTCGCGCTGGTTCCGTTTCCTGTCCTCGGCCACCAGCTATGACCAGGATCGCCTGGCCGCCGACCAGCAGAAGCTGCGCCTGTTCTACCTGACCAACGGCTATGCCGATTTCCGGGTGACGAGCGCGGTCGCCGAGCTGACGCCGGACAAGAAGGACTTCATCATCACCTATGTGGTGGAGGAAGGTCCTCGCTATAAGTTCGGCGACGTCAAGGTCGACAGCCAGATACGCGACTTCGACAATGAGAAGCTTGCCCAGTCGCTGCCCATGAAGAAGGGCGACTGGTACAATGCCAAGCTGATCGAGGACTCGATCGACAGCCTCAGCCAGACGGCGGGCCTGTTCGGCTATGCCTTCACCGATGTGAACCCCGACTTCCAGCGTGACAAGGACACGCTGACGATGGCGATCACCTTCAACATCGCCGAGGCCAAGCGGACCTATGTCGAGCGGATCGACATCAACGGCAACACGCAGACGCAGGACAAGGTCGTCCGCCGCGAAATCCGCGTGGCCGAGGGTGACGCCTTCAACAGCTTCCAGGTCCGCCGCAGCCAGGATCGCATCAACTCGCTCGGCTATTTCCAGGAAAAGCTGGAGATCAAGCAGAACCCCGGCTCGACGCCCGACCGCATCGTGCTGGAAACCAATGTCGAGGAACAGTCGACCGGCTCGCTCCAGCTGTCGGCCGGTTACTCGTCGCTGGAACGCTTCATCATCCAGGCGAACATCACCCAGCGCAACTTCCGCGGCAAGGGCCAGGAACTCCGCGCAGGCGTGAACTATTCGGCCTATTCCAAGTCGATCGAACTGGGCTTCACCGAGCCTTATGTGTTCGACAAGAATATCGCGCTGGGCGTCGACGTGTTCCGCCGCGACTTCAACTCGTTCAACTATCTGGGAACCACCCGCCAGACGACCTACAGTCAGGTGTCGACCGGCTTCCAGGTGCGCGCGGGCGTGCCGCTGACCGAATATTGGTCGCTGTCGGGTCGCTATGGCCTGACCTATGACCAAGTTGGCCTGGACGCGTCGTTCTTCAATGCGGACGGCACCTGTAACTTCCAGCAGGCGGGTCGCTATCTCTGCGACTCGATCGGCAATCGCTGGACCTCGTCGGTCGGCTACTCGCTGATCTATGACAGCCTGAACAGCCGCCTGCGTCCGACCGCCGGGCATCGCTTCTCGTTCAGCCAGGACTTCGCCGGTCTGGGCGGCGACGTGAAGTATATCCGCACCCGCGCGGAAGGCGCCAAGTTCAAGGGGCTGGGCAAGGGCTTCGTCTTCTCGATCCTGGGCGAGGGCGGTTACATCCACTCGCTCGAGGGCAGCCGTGGTCCGGGCATCGATCCGGTCCGTATCGTCGACCGCTTCTATCTGGGCGAGCCGCAGTTCCGCGGCTTCGACATTCGCGGCGTCGGTCCGCGCGTGCTGCGCGTGCCCTATGTCATCGGCAACGACGGCAGCCAGTCGCTGAGCAAGGACCGCCAGCAGTTCGTCGACGACGCACTGGGTGGCCGAGCTTACTATCTGGCGCGTGCGGAGCTGGAAATCCCGTTGGGTTCAGGTGCGCGTGAGATGGGCCTGCGCCCCAGCGTCTATGTCCAGGCCGGCAGCCTGTGGGGCGTCACCCGCCCGCTGGCCTCGCTCAACTTCCCGCAGGCGAAGGACGCCAACGGCAATCTGCTGTTCAACAAGGACGGCTCGCCGACGCTGGCGCCGGTCGCCCAGACCGACGCACAGGGGCGCCCGCTGTTTCAGGTGCCCACCAATGACAGCACGACGGCAGACAAGACGGCGGGCCTCACCACCACCTGCCAGACCGGCTACTCCGCGACGCTGGGTGGCGCCTGCTCCGGCGGGACGGCCAACATCGCGCTCCAGAACACCAACTATGCCCAGGAACAATTCTATCTCGGCACCTGGAAGCCGCGCGTGTCGATCGGCATCGGTGTGAACTGGAATTCACCATTCGGACCGCTGCGCATCGACCTTGCCAAGGCATTGGTGACGCAGCCGGGCGACGACCCCAAGCTCATTACTTTCAACGTAGGGACGCAGTTCTGATGAAGACGATTTCCAAGCTCCTCCTCGCGGCGGCCCTTGTCGCGCCGGCCGCGACCGTCGCCACCACCGCCAGCGCGCAGGTGAACGGCGTCGCCGTGGCCGACCCGCAGGGTGCGATCGCCGGTTCGCGTGCCTGGGCCGCCGCCCGCCAGCAGATCGAGACGACCTACAAGGCGCAGCTCGACCAGGCCGAAACCCGCCGCACCGCGCTCGGCCGTGAGCTCGAGCCGCTGGTCCAGGCGTTCCAGACCGCCCGCGCCGCGCCGAACGCCAACGAAGCCGCGCTGCGCACCCAGGCCCAGTCGATCCAGGCCAAGCAGCAGGCCGCCGAGCAGGAACTCGGCCGTCTGACCCAGCCCGCCGTCCGTGCGCAGACCTATGCGGTCGAGCAGATCCAGGCGCGTCTGGGCGAAGCGGTGCAGAACGCCGTGCGCGCCAAGAATGTCAGCCTGCTGGTCAGCCCGCAGGCCGTGCTGTTCATGCAGCCGACCGCCGACATCACGTCGGCCGTGACCGCCGAGCTGGACAAGCTGGTCCCGACCGTCAGCATCACGCCGCCCGCCAACTGGCAGCCCGGCCAGCAGGGTCAGCAGCAGGGCGCTGCCCCCGCCGCTGCCGCTCCGGCCGCCGCCGCCCCGGCGCCTGCCCGTCGCCAGAACAGCGGCCGGTAATATCCCGGTGAGCGACGTCGTGAACGAAGAGGCGAAGACCGTCATCGGCCCGATGGACGTGACGCGGGTCATGGCGGCGATCCCGCATCGTTACCCGATGCTGCTGGTCGATCGTGTCGAGGAGCTGGTCCTCGACACGTCGATCCGCGCGGTGAAGGCGGTGACGATCAACGAGGCCTTTTTCCAGGGTCACTATCCCGGCCGTCCGATCATGCCGGGCGTGTTGATCGTCGAGGCGCTGGCGCAGGCCGCCGGTGTCCTGGGCGTGGAAAGCCTGGGCCTCGCGAATTCGGGCAAGCTGGTCTATTTCATGTCGATCGACGGCGTGAAGTTCCGCAAGCCCGTCGAGCCCGGTGTGCTCCTGCACCTGGAGGTCGAGTTCGTGTCGAAGCGGACCCGCGTCTGCAAGTTCGCAGGGGTCGCCAAGATCGACGGCGTCGTCGTGGCGGAAGCCAATTTCACCGCGATGATCGCCGATCCGCCCGCGGAAGCGTAAGCGACCGTCACGGGCTTTTGACTAACGGGGCGCGGTCCGCTATGGGCCGCGCCTTGAGCTTGAAGGCTGGTCGGAACCAGCCATTTTCCGGAGCAATATCATGAAGACCGATACGCATCCCGACTATCACATGATCAAGGTGCAGATGACCGACGGCACCGTGTTCGAAACCCGCTCCACTTGGGGCAAGGAAGGCGACACGATGCAGCTGGACATCGATCCGCTGGCGCACCCGGCCTGGACCGGCGGTCGCGGCACCATGCTGGACACTGGCGGTCAGGTCGCGCGTTTCAACAAGCGTTTCGGCGGCGGTCTCACGCTCCGCAAGTAATCGCTTCCGGCCTCATCGCCGGACGATCGAAGGACCCGGTGCTTCCCACGAAGCGCCGGGTTTTTCGCGTCCGCCGGAGAAGGGGAGGGCGGAATAGGTTTGCAGTATGTTAACCAGCGATGTTTAGGGTGAAGCCATGTTCGCCGCCGAATTCGAACCTGCCGAATTTGCCAATCGCCGCCGCTCCCCGCGTACGGCGACCGCGCTGGACACCGATCTGGGACGTGGCGGGCTTGACAGGGCGTTGTGCCGGGTCACCGACATTTCCACCACGGGCGCGCGTCTCCAGACCTATACCGAATTGCGTCGCGGCCTGAAGATCTGGTTGCGCCTGCCCCATGTCGGCGAGGTCGAGGCCAAGATCGTGTGGGCGTCCGACTTTTCCGCCGGTTGCCATTTCCAGACGCCATTGACGCCTGAGGCGTTCGGCATATTGGCCCCGATGACCGCCTGATCCGTTCCATCGGCTGGTCAGTGCATGGCGAGTGCGCTAGACGAGGCAAAAGCCGTAACAATTGGAACGATCTTGACGCTCTCCGCCATTCCCGTGGGTACGCCGCGCAGCGAGGACAGTATCGCTGCGGTCAGCGTGACCGAGCTGTTCACGATCGGCATCGGCCCCTCCAGCTCGCACACGGTCGGCCCGATGCGCGCGGCCAAGGCGTTCGCGGTTGAGATGCTCGACACCGGCCTGATCCCCGATCGGGTGCAGGCCGAGCTGTTCGGATCGCTTTCGCTGACCGGGCGCGGGCACCATAGCGACCGGGCGGTGCTGCTGGGCCTGGCGGGCGAGACGCCCGAACGGGTCGATCCCGATGCCATCGATGGCTTGCTCGTGAGAATTCACGAGACGCGGCAGCTGATGCTCGACGGACGCCACCCATTGCCCTTCGATCCCGAGCAGGATCTGCTGTTCCGACCCGGCTTCCTGCCCGCGCATCCCAATGGCATGGTCTTCACCGCCTTCCTGCCCGATGGCAGCTCCGTCGTCCGCCGCTTCTATTCGATCGGTGGCGGCGCGATCCGGATGGAGGGGGCTGAGCCGATGCGGACCAACCGGCGGCTGGCGCATCCCTTTGCATCGGGTGCTGAATTGCTCGAGCGCACCGACGAAACCGGCCTGTCCATCGCTCAGATCGTTCGCGCCAACGAAGCGGCATGGCGCGAGGACGCCGATACCGACACGTTCCTGGACCGGGTGCGCGACGCCATGTGCGCCTCGATCGAGCGGGGCTGTGCCGCCTCCGGTATCCTGCCGGGCGGGTTGAAGGTCAAGCGGCGCGCGCAGGCGATCCGGCAGAAGCTGCTAGACCGGGGACCGCGCACCGATCCCAGCCTGGTGTTCGAATGGGTCAGCCTCTGGGCGCTGGCGGTGAACGAAGAAAATGCGGCGGGCGGTCGGGTCGTGACCGCGCCGACCAATGGCGCGGCGGGCGTCATTCCGGCGGTGCTGCGTTATTACGAGACCTTCGTCCACGGCGCGACGCGCGACGGGGTGCGCACGCTGTTGCTGACGGCGGCGGCGGTGGGGATGCTCTACAAGAAGCGGGCGTCCATCTCGGCCGCCGAGATGGGGTGCCAGGGCGAAGTCGGCGTCGCCTGCTCGATGGCGGCGGCGGGGCTGGCGGCGGCCTTGGGCGGCTCGCCGGCGCAGGTCGAGAATGCCGCCGAGATCGGCATGGAGCATAATCTGGGGCTGACCTGCGACCCGATCGGCGGGCTGGTCCAGATCCCGTGCATCGAGCGCAACACCATGGGCGCGATCAAGGCGATCAACGCCGCTTATCTGGCGCTGCATGGCGACGGCAAGCACATCGTCAGCCTGGACCAGGTGATCGAGACGATGCGCCAGACCGGCGAGGACATGAAGTCGCAATATAAGGAAACCAGCCTCGGCGGTCTGGCGGTCAACGTCGTCGAGTGCTGATTACTGGCCTGCCGCCCAGCGTACCGCGTTGGTCAGGATGCGGCGGTAATCGGGATCGTCGTAAAGCTGCGGCTCATGCCCCAGTGCGGAATAGAAGACCCGGCCCTTGCTGCGTGGGTTGATCCACATGACGGGATGCGCGGCACCCATGCGCAGCGTATCGCCGGGGCGGTAGCTGCTCTCGTCCACCTGCGCCAGGATGGTCATGCCGCGCGTCGCGGGGTTGCTGTCGAAACTGTACCATTCGTCGCGCGGGATCCACGGCGTCCGTACGCCCGCCATGATCGGATGGCGGGGCTGCACGATGTCGACGCGGGCGGGCTGGATATGGTCGTCGCCGTTCGGATGGCCGGTGAAGGTCGTGCCGATGATCGTATCGACATACCAGGGCGCCTTGTGACTGTTGTCACCCGCCGCGTGGAGCGCGACCACGCCCCCGCCGCGTGCGACGAAACGGGCAAAGGCCGCCTGCTGCTCGGGCGTCAGGAAGTCGCCGCTGGCGCTGTTCAGGACCACCACGGAGAAACGGGACAGCTGATCGTCGTTGAAGACGGCGGCATTTTCGGTGGTGAAGCTGGGGCGGTGCAGTTGCTTGGCGATGGCGGCCAGGACTGCGTTGGAATGCGGGATATGCTCGAAATGCCGCCAGCCATTGGTCTTGGAGACGATCAGCACGCCTTGGCTAAGCCCGGCGGGCAGGGTGGGGGCGACCGTGTCGACCACCCTGGGCGGCAGATGCGGGTCGGACGGCGCCTGCGCCACGGCGACCAGCGCCATCATCATCAGCGTTTTCAGCATCATCCGTCTCCCTTTTGGGGGAGCGTAACAAATCCTCCCCGGCACGGGGAGGGGGACCAGCGAAGCTGGTGGAGGGGGATCGCCGCGAAGGTCGTCCCTTGAGGAAGCCCCCCTCCGTCAGGCCTGACGGCCTGCCACCTCCCCGGACCGGGGGGATCGTTATCAATCCGCCGCGATCGGACCGTCATGCGGCTTGGGTCGCCGGGTGAACCAGGTCAGCCCCGCCAGCACGATGCACAGCCACGCCGACACATAGAAGATGTCTGTCGACGCCAGCAGATAGGCCTGGCCCACCATCTGCCGCGTGACGGCGGCGGCGGCCTGGACGTCGGTCAGGCCCAGATGGTTCAGGCCGTTCTTCGCCATCTGCCACACCGGGCCTTGTCCGATCGCCTCGGACAGATGGGCCTGGTGCATCGCCTCGCGCCGGTCCCACATGGTCGTGGTCAGCGAGGCGGCGAAGCTGCCCGCCGTGATTCGCGCGAAGTTGGAGATGCCGGTCGCCGAGGGGATGCGCGCCTGCGGCACGCCGTCCAGCGCGATGGTCAGCATGGCGAGGAAGAAGGTGCTCATCGCAATGCCCTGCACCATCAGCGGCAGCACGAAGTCGCTGAAACCCGCCTGCGTATTCAGGCCCGAGCGCATCCAATAGGAGAGACCGAAGGCGGCAAAGGCGATGGTCGCCATGATCCGCGCATCGACCTTGCCCGACAGTCGCGCGACGATGGGGGTCAGCACCACCGCCACCGCCCCGCTGGGTGCGGCGACGAGTCCCGCCCAGGTCGCGGTATAGCCCAGCTGCGTCTGGAGCCAGAGCGGGAGCAGCAGCGTGTTGGCGAAGAACACCGCATAACCCAGGCAAAAGGCGAGCGTCCCGATGCTGAAGTTGCGGCCCTTGAACAGCGACAGGTCGACCGCCGGATTGGCGTCGGTCAGCTCCCAGATCAGCCAGGCAATAAAGCCGACGATCGCGATCACCGTCATCACGACGATCCGGGTCGAGTTGAACCAGTCGTCATTCTTGCCCAGGTCCAGCATCATCTGAAGCGCACCGACCCAGACGACCAGCATGATCAGCCCGACCTTGTCGATCGGCAGGTTGCGGGTCGGGGTTTCGCGGCTCGACAGCCCGCGCCAGCACACGCCCGCGCAGAACAAGCCTACGGGGACGTTGATGAGGAAGATCCAGCTCCAATGGTAATTGTCGGAGATGTATCCGCCCAGGATGGGCCCCATGATCGGCGCGACCAGCGTCGTCATCGACCAGATGCCGAGTGCGGTGGACCGCTTTTGCGGTGGGAAGATCGAGATCAGCAGCGCCTGGCTGCCCGGAATCATCGGCCCCGACACCGCGCCCTGAAGGATGCGGAAGCCGATCAGCGAGGACAGGTTCCACGCGATGCCGCACAGGAAGGAGGCTATGGTGAACAGGAAGACCGAGACGCAGAAGGTTCGCACCACCCCGAACTTGCCCATCAGCCAGCCGGTCAGCGGCACCGCCACGCCGTTCGCGACGGCAAAGGCGGTGACGACCCAGGTCGAGTTGTCCGAACTGACGCCCAGATTGCCCGCAATGGTGGGCAGCGAGACGTTGGCGATGGTCGAGTCGAGCACCTGCATGAAGGTGCCCAGCGCCAGCGCAAAGGCGACGAGCGCCAGCGCCGGGCCCTTCAACGGCGCCGGGGATGCCCCCGCGCCACCTTGAGCGGAGGCCCCGGCCATCAGCGATTGGCCGCGATGATCTGTGCGATGCGCGCCTCGATCGCTGGGTCCTTGCCATCGGTGCCGCTGGTGCTGTCGACCTGGGTCGCGGCCGAACCGATGCGGGGTCCGCGCTGGTCGGCGGTATCGACCGTGACCGTCGCCGACAGGCCGACCCGCAAGGGGTTCTGGCGCAACTCATCGGCGTTCAGGCCGATGCGCACCGGCACGCGCTGGACGATCTTGATCCAGTTGCCGCTGGCATTCTGCGGCGGCAGCAGCGCAAAGGCGTTGCCGCTGCCCGCGCCCAGGCCGATGACCTTGCCGTGATAGACGGTCTTGCCGCCGTAAATATCGGCGGTGATCGTCGCGGGCTGGCCGATGCGCAGGTCCTTGAGCTGGGTTTCGCGGAAATTGGCGTCGACCCACAGCCGGTCGAGCGGCACCACGGCCATCAACGGCGTGCCCGCCGCGACCTGCTGGCCGACCTGAACCGTACGCTGGGCGACGACGCCGCTGATCGGCGCGACGACGTGCATATGGCCACGCATGATGGCGGCGCGGCGATAGGCGGCGATGGCGGCCATCACGGCGGGGTTGGTGCCGACATCGGTGCCCTGCACGGCGGTCCGCACCTGCGCCGCCTGGGCGCGGGCGAGGGCGAGGTTCGCATTGGCGACCTTCACCGCGTCGGCGGCATGGGACAGTTCCTCGCCCGACACCGCGCCCTCGGCGGCGGCGCCCTGGCGACGCGCATAATCGGCGCGGGCGCGGGTCAGCTCGGCCTGGGCCTGGACGATGGCGGCGCCGCTCTGGTTCACCTTGGTGAAGTCGGCGCGGGTCGCGCGCACCGCGCGGGCCAGTTCGGCGGCGGCGGAGGCGAGGCCGACATCGGCCGTCGCGGGATCGAGATCGATCAGCGGCTGGCCCGCCTTCACCGTCTGGGTGTTGTCGGCATGGATGGCCAGCACCTGCCCCGGATCGCGCGCGGTGATCGCCACCACGTCACCCGCGACATAGGCGTCGTCGGTTTCTTCCTCGGGCTTGGCGAGCAGGAAGTGGAACACCGCCCAGACGATGGCGGCGATCACCACCACGACGATCAGGATGGTCAGGCCCAGACGACGCGCCTTGGGCTTGCCGCCGGTCGGCGCCTGGGTCGTCGGAGCGGCGGGGGAGGGGGTGGCGGCTTCGGTGTCGCTCATTGCGTGATACCCTGCGAAGAAGAGGAGAAGCCGCCCCCAAGGGCGACGGCCAGCGCGATGCGCGCCTGGACGGCGTTGGCGGCGAGATTGGCGTCGGCCTGATCCGACTCCAGCTGGCGGATGTCGGGATCGATCAGGCCGAGTTGGGATTGCAGCCCGCTCGACACGCGGATCGCGTTCAGGCGGCGGGTTTCGGACAGGCCGCGCGTCACCTCGGCCTGGCGCGCGCGCTCGGTGGCGACGGTGCGGCTGCGCGTGACGGCATCGGCCGCCTCACGGACGGCGCCGACGACGCGGTTGTTATAGTCGGCGGTCGCCAGGTCGAGCGCGGCGGTCGCGCCCGCCAACCCGGCGCGCAGCCGTCCGCTGTCGAAGATCGGCAGATGGATCGCCGGGCCCGCCGCCGCCGTCGCCGCATCGGCGGTGAACAAATTGCCCAGGCCGACCGCCTGGAAACCGGCCAGCGCGGTCAGGTTGATATTGGGCAGGAACGCCTTGCGCGCGACCTCCTGCCCCTTGCTCGCGGCATCGATCCGGGCGAGCGCGGCGGCGATGTCGGGGCGACGGGACAGCAGGTCGGCGGGCACGGTGGCGGGGATGGGCAAAGCGGCATCGAAGGCGAGCTTCGTCGGCGCGATGGTCGCGGGATAGTCCAGCCCGCGTCCCGCCAACGCCGCCAGGGCGTTGCGCGACAGCGCGGCCTGCGTCTCGGCGCGGGCCAGTGCCACCCGCGCCTGGGCAAGCAGGGTCTGCGCGCCGGATGCGTCGATCTGGCTGGCCAGCTGGTGCCGGATGCGCGTCTGGATCAGCCCCAGCGAGCGGGTGCGGGTCGCGATCGTCTGGCGTGCGATCGCCGCCTGCCGCTCGGCCCGGGCCAGTTCGACATAGGTCTGCGCGACCGACCCGGCCAGCGCCAGCCGCGCGGCCGTCACGTCGAGCGCGGCGGCACGGGTGTAGGCGCGGGCGGCTTCGATCGCGGCGGCCTGTCGCCCGAACAGGTCGATGGTCCAGTTCAGATTGGCTTGCGCCTGACCCAGCCACTGGGTCGTCCCCGCATAAGGGGGCGGGATGATGTAGCGGCCGGACAGCCGGTTATATTGCTCCTGCGCGTCCAGCGTCACCGAGGGGCCGTCATCGGCGCGGCGGGTGGCCAGCACCGACTCCGCCTGCCGCAACCGGGCCAGCGCGATGTCGAGCGAGGGATTGCCGCTCAGCGCGTCGCCGACGATCCGGTCGAGCTGCGCATCGCCCAAGCCCCGCCACCAGTCGGCGGCGACCAGCGGGGCCTGTGCATCGCCCAATCCCAGCGTCTCGGGCGAGGTGGCCGTGATGGCGGGATGCGCCTGCGGCACCGAACAGCCCGCCAGCAGCAGCCCGGTCAGAAAGGCGAACCGCTTCATGCCACCGTCTCCAGCTTGTTGCGCAGGCGCAGCAGGTCGCCGACAAAGCGCTCGACCTCTTGCGGAGACCAGTCGGCCAGCCATTCGTTCCACTGCCCGATGACCTTCACCTTGCAACGGGCGGTGACTTCGCGCCCCGCCTCGGTCAGCGACAGGCGAACGACACGGCGATCCTCGGTGCAGCGGCAGCGTTCGATCAGGCCGCGCTCTTCGAGCGTGTCGACGATCCGCGTCGTCGCGCCGGTGTCATGGCAGAGATGGCGGGCCAGCTCCGCCGCCGTGCCGCCCACGCCATGATGCAGCGCCATCAACGCGCTCCACTGGACATGGGTGACTTCTTCATCGGCGAAGACCGGCTCCAGGCCGATCCGGGCAAGCTGGTACACACGCTTCGTGAGATACCCGACCGAGCGTTCGGGGTCGAAGGGATCAGGCGTATCGGATGTCATATAGCTGCCATGGCAATGATTGCCTGAGCAGTCAATTCTCGTTGCGAAGATGACATGAAATTCATGAAGTTCGGGGCGGGCCGGGCGGCCCGCCCCGTGAGGCATTCAGCGCGTTTCCTTCGTCGCCTCGATCGCGGCATTGGCGGCCAGGATATAGGCCGAGGTGGTCGCGACCGTGTATTCGTTCTCGAACCACAGGAATGGCCATTCGGTCTTCAACTCGGGGAAGTCGGGCTTCACGATCAGCACGCCCGGCACTAGACCGCCGGGGATGAAGCCGTAATCGGCGCGGTTGTGGCCATAGCCGATCAGCTTGGACGCGGTGCCCACCGTCGAGACGAGCGACAGATTGTTCGCCGGATGCCGCCCCAGCACATAGTCGATGGCGTTCAGCGTATAGTCGGTGCCGATGATTTCCGGGAACGCCTTGTGCATCAGGAAGGCGGTCGAGCCGAACTCGACGACCTGATGCGATCCGGCCCAGCCGCCCTCGCTGATCGGCACGCCGAAGGGGTTCTTGGCGGCCTCTTCATCCATCTTGACCTTGGTCTGGCGGACCAGCGGGACCAAGGCGGCGCGGTACTTCGCATCCATGAACGGAAGGGCGCGTACCGCCGAGGCGCGGACCCAGGCGAAGTTCTTGGTGATGACGGGCATCAGCGCGCGCAGGCGATCGGCATAGACACGCTCGCCCTTGCTGGTGATCAGCATCTCGACGGTCGCGCCGACATTGGCGCCGTCCGCCGACCATGGCGTGCCGGAGTCGTCGCGCCCGTCGCCCGACTTGATCGGCCCCTTCTGATAGCGTCCCCACAGGATCTTGGCCGCGTCCCAGGCCTCGGCCGCCATCGTCGGATCGCTGTCCGCCAGCGCGCGGGACGCGGCGGCGAGGGCGCCTACGACCGCCAGATTGTTGGCGGGCAGATCGGTGGTGAAGGCCCAGCGATCGTCCTGCGCGCCCGACGAACCGCCATTACGCTCGCTGGTGCCGAGCGACGCGTCATAGGTCAGATTGTCGGTCTGCGACCCTGCATCGCCCAGATGGGCATATTGGCGCTGCACCGGATCGATGATGCCGACGATGGCATGGCCGAACACCTTGTACTGGGCGAGCAGTTGCAGGACGCCGTGGCGGATCTGCTGCACCGAGTCCTGCTTGCCGTCGGGCTTGCGGATCTCCACCGCGCGGGCGGCCTCGTCCACGCTCGTTTCGTCCCAGTCGAGGCCGTAAAGCTCGCGTCCCCAGGCCAGGTCGCGGACCACCTGCGCATTCTGCGGTGTCTGGATGTCGTAATCGCCCGCATCCTGAAAGCCGCCGACATTCAGGCCGGGGATATGCTCGCCCGGCTTGAACGGCGAGTCGAGGTTGGGGCCCATCTTATAGCCGTCGAAATGGACATGGTTGGGCGGTGCTTGGCGGGCATCGTCGAGATGCGAGGGGGCGGACCAGACGCGGTATTGTTCGCGAATGCCGACATGATCCATCTGCTCGGCGATGAAGGTGTCGAGCGAGGTCTGCCAGATGCGGTCATAGGCGTCGGCGGCGATACGGAACGGGTTCGTCACCTGACCGCCATAGGCAATGGCATAGATGCCGGGCTCGCGCACTTGGGAGAAGTCGAAGGCGGCGTAATTATACCGCATCCAGCGCCCGCGCGGGGCGACGGCGGCACGCAACACCGACTGGCGCGTGCCGTCTGCGGCCAGTCGGACCAGTTCCGCCTCGCCCGGCGGGGTCCCGTGCGGATCGGTTTCGATCAGCGCGACCTTGGCGCGGCCGGGCGTATAGCCCGCCTGGTTGAACGAGACGACCGGCGGGCGCACCCAGTCCTTCACGACATTGGGGCGGACATGCCAGACCACGGCATTCTCCTTCGCCCCCGCCGCGATCAGCGAGCGGACGACGAACCAGCCATTCTGTGCCCGGTTGCGCGCGTCATAAAGCGCCAGCCCGCCCGCATCCGACGTGATCGTCACGCGGGTCAGCGGGTCTTCGGGCGACAGGGTGATCGACTTGCCCCCCGAGGCCAAAGGCGTCGGATCGCCCGATCCGTCCTTGGCCATCGGGCCGGTGGGATGGCGTGGGAACAGGCCCGGCGCGGTATCCATCAGATAGGTCTTGCCGAAATAGCTGGTCGGCAGGAAATCGAGGTTGAAACCGGCCTTGCCCGCCAGCGCGGCGGGCAGCGGCTGATCGAGGTCGACGGCGATGCGAAACCCGTCGCCTTCCGCCGTCACCTTTACCCGATAGGCAAGATTCTGGTCCTTATAGGCCGAGCGGACGACGATCTGGTTGGGCTCGGTCCCGCGCGCCCGGCTGACAAAGGCGGGGACGGGGTCCCATTGCTCGGGCGTGGGGTTGAGGCGTATCGCGCCATCGGTGGCGATCCGCTCGCCATGCAGGACGATCTGGATCCCGGCATTCTTCTCGTCGAAGAAGATGGGGCTGAACTGGTTCTGGTCGACCATCACGGTCAGGCCCTGCCGCTCCAGCGTCTCGGCCGGGGTGACGGACAGCGCCGGTGCCGTACCCTGCGTCGTGACCTGTGCCTGTGCCTGCACGGCGCAGGACGCCATGATGCTCGCCGATGCCAGCAAGACGACACCCATGTGTTTCAGCATAACCCCTCCTCAATAAAGATAGCGCTATCATTTTTAATCATGGGCAGGGCGGCGAACTGTAGGGATTCAACGCCTTGTCCAAAACGCGGGGCGACGCGGTTTCCGCTTTCGCCTTGGATGCAATCTGTGCCAGCTTTGTCGATTAAACAACGAAAAAATGGCGATTTGTTCTGGGTCAACTTTTGAAGGGCGGATGGGGATGGCAAGCCATCGGGGGTGCAATTTGCGTTGCCTGTATACCGCTCACATACTCTGATGCAGATATGGAAACGGCGCGGACCGCTCTTGCCGTCCGCGCCGTCCCGAAAGTGGCAGAAGGAGCGTTACTTCTGCGATGTGTAGCGCGGTTGGACCCGGCCCGCTTCGTCGGCGGCCTGCTTGATCAGCTGGATATTGCGCTTGATCGAGGCGGCGAGGGCCGAGCGGACAGACTCGTCGGCATCGGAACCGGCAGGCACTTCGCGTAGCAGCTGGAGCCACTCGCCGATCGCCTCGTCATGCTGGCCCTTCAAATCCTTTTCCATCGCGAAATAGAAGCGCGCGCGCGCATCGCGCGGGTCGATCGCGATGGCCTTGCGGAACGCGTTCCCCGCCTCGGCGGGCAGTTCGATGCCCTGCGCCTTCGTGGTCTGCATGACCGTCTCACCCAGCGCCGACCAGGCGTTCGCCTGGTTGGGATCGATCGCCAGCGACGCACGATAGGCGGCCGCGGCCTCGTCGAACCGGCGCTTGGCGAGCAGTGCGTCGCCCAGTTCCTTCTGTGCGGCGGCGCTACCCGGCGCCTTGCTGGCGGCGGCCTGCGCGGTGGCGGGATCGGGGGCCGCCATGGGTCGCTCGACAAAGACCGGGGCCTGGGCGGCCTTCTCCGCTGGGCGCCGCAGCAGGGCACTGGCGATAAAGGCCAGGACGACCAGGACGAGCAGGATGCCTGCGATGACGAGGAGCTTGCGGCGTTTCACGATTCATCCCTGCTGATTATGTCGCCGGACCCTATCGCCCGGTATGTCCTGACACAGCGTAAAGCGCGCATGGACCGCGCGGAACCCGTCTTGTCCTGAAACATGTCGCATCAAGCCGCTGCCCCAGAACGGGATCGCTTCGGAATTTACCGGACGCGACATCGGCGCCGATATCGATAGAGTGTGGGGGACAGGGCAGATGAGTCGCCCGAAATGCCAATGGAAATATCGCTCGGTCGTGAAGGCGCGACCGAGACGGGATCACCCGTTCCGACACATGATCGGGTGCGCGGCGTAACAGGGAGTTTGATGATGGCGGCTGTGACGAAGATGATGGCAATGGCGGGTGTCATGGCTGGCGCGCTGATCGCGACGGCCGCCCATGCGGGCACGCTGTCCTCGACGCCGGGCAATGTCATGCCGACCAATCCCTCGGTCCTGATCGACTTCGACGGCACGAACGGCAACACCACCTATTCGTCGGGCTTTTCGCTGTCGGGCACCGCCGTCCTGACGACCGGCTCGGCCAATGGTTATAGCCGGCCGATGGGCGACACGACCCAGTATCTGATGGTCAATGGCGGCAAGACGGCCGAGTTGCGCACCAAGGACTATAGCTATGACGGCTTCGGTCTCTATTGGGGTTCGATCGACTCGTTCAATACGCTGGAAGTACTCGGCGCCGCCGGTAACGTCCTGAAGACGATCACGGGCCTGGACGTCATTTCGCCGACCGCCGACGTGCCGGGCACCTATTACAACGATCCGAGCCTGAACCGCTACGTCACCTATACGCTCGACAGCCTGACGGGTGAGCGCATCGCGGGCCTGCGCTTCTCCTCGGGCGATACCGCCTTCGAACTCGACAATGTCACCTTCTTCGGCGGCAAGCCGACCTCGGTCCCCGAGCCCGCCACGCTGACCCTGTTCGGCGCAGGGATCGGCGGCCTGATCGCCGCGTCGCGTCGCCGCCGCAAGAAGACCGCCTGATCCCAGGCATTCCGGCTGGTCGGTCCGACAGGATCGATCGGAGAAACGAAAAGGGCGGCCCCGGGGCCGCCCTTTTTTGTGTCCGCTACGGAAGACGGTGAAAGGCCAGCCCCGCCGGGTCAGGCGGCGGCGCCGTTCAGCGTTTCCATCTCGCCCAGCACCCGCGCTTTGCGGCCATAGACATATTCGAACAGCGGGCTGGCCATCATCGTGGTCACGATCGCCATCAGCACCAGCATCGAGAACAGGGTGGGGCCGATTATCCCCTTTTGCAGCCCGATATTGATGATGATCAGTTCCATCAGCCCGCGCGAGTTCATCAGCGCGCCGATCCCCATCGCCGTGCGATTGTCCTCGCCACAGGCGCGCGCCGCCAGATAGCAGGCGCCGAACTTGGCAGCAATCGACGCGGCCAGGATGCCGAGCGCGATCAGCAGCAGCGGCAGCGAGTTGACCATGTCCATCCGCGTGTTCAGCCCCGAATAGGTGAAGAACATCGGCAGCAGCAGGACGACGGCCAGCGGCTCGACCTTCTTCTTCAACTCGGTGACGAACAGGCCGCGCGGCATGAAGACGCCCAGGATGAAGCCGCCGAAAATGCCATGCACGCCGATCGCGTCCATGATGAAGGCGGACAGGCAGAAGGCCATTAGCGTGATCGCCAGCACGGTCGTGCTCATCTCGCCCCGTGCCTCGACCGCCCGGCCCAGCGGCGCCAGCAGGCGGCGACCGAACAGGACGAGGAAGCCGACATAGAGGAACGCTCCGCCGATTGCGAGGATCGCCACCCCGCTGCCGCCGCCGAAGGTCGCCAGCACGATCGCCAGTACGCACCAGGACGCGGCGTCGTCGAACGCGCCCGCCGCCAGCGACAAGGTGCCGAGCGGACTGTCCGCCAGCCCCCGTTCGTTGATGATCCGCGCCAGCATCGGAAAGGCGGTCAGCGCGATACAGGCGCCCAGGAACAGCGTGGCATTGGCCTGGCTGATCCCGGCCGTGAACAGGCCGGGCACCTTGAGCAGCAGGGGAGTGATCGCCACCGCGATCAGGAACGGCGCGATCACGCCCGAGGCCGACACGGCCATGGCACTGCGCGCCTTGGACTGGAAATGATCGAGGCGGAGCGTCAGCCCGACCAGGAACATGTACAGCGCCACGCCAAGCTGCGCGCCCGCATAAAGGACGTTGCGGGTTTCCTTGGGAAAGATCGCCGCCTGCAGGTCGGGAAAGAACAGGCCAAGCAGCGACGGGCCGAGCACGACACCGGCGATCATCTCGCCCACCACCGGCGGCTGGCCCAGGAACCGCTGTCCGGCCCAGCTGACGACGCGACAGGCGAACAGGATCACCGCCAATTGCAGGAAGAAATGGATGCTATAGTCGCCGGGCACATAGGTGGCGGCGGCCCCGGCGCTGGCCGGGCCATGCGGTGACAGGATGCCGCCAAAGGTCTTCCAGAAACTGTCGATCGCGTCGTTCATCGGTCTTCGCATCCCCCCTCGCGTCCGGCCTTGCGCGGTCCGGCCCAGGCGATAGCGACGCCAAGTCGCGGTGCGTTGCAACGGGATTTCTTTGGACAGGAAGCGATTGTGCCCGCCCGCTGGCAAACTGTGTTCTTGCCGCTACAAGGTAGGTACGTACCTACATATTCGAGGGGCGGATGAAGACGCTGACCAGCCGCGAGTTCAACCAGGATGTCAGCCGCGCCAAGCGCTTGGCCCGAATCGAGCCGGTGTTCATCACCGATCGCGGACGCCCCACCCATGTCCTGCTGGGCGTCGAGGCCTTTCGCCAATTGGCGCGCCAGACCGAGACGATCGTCGACCTGCTCGCGCAACCCGATGCGATGCCCGGCGAGGCGCCGCCGCCGCGCGACTGGAACCGGACGCGCTGATGTATCTGCTCGATGCCAGCGTCGTGGCCGAACTGCGCGGTGCGCGGCGGGGACAGGCCGATCCGGGGCTGGTCGACTGGGCCTCGGGCGTGCCGCGTCACGAACTGTTCCTGTCGGCGGTGACCTTGCTCGACCTTCAAGGAAACAGGGACACTGACGACTGGATTGGCGGGCAGGTCCTGCCCGCGTTCGAGGGGCGTATTCTGGCGGTCGATGTCGCGGTGGTACGACGGTCGTCGGCACTGGGTTATGCGCAGACGCGTGACGCGCTGCTGGTGGCGACGGCGCTGGTCCATGGCTTGACGCTCGTCACGCGGCATGTCGCGGCCTATAAGGTCGGGCGGCCGAAGCTGTTCTGCCCCTGGGGTTTCGTACCCGACGATATGGGCGAAGACTGGCGGCAGGCGACGAAGGGCGGTTCACAATGGTTCCGCAACCTGTTCGTGAGGATATGAACGTGGTGGAGGGGCAGGCCAGGTCGATCCTGATCGTCGGCGGCGGCACGGCGGGCTGGCTGACCGCGGCCTATCTCGCCCGCTTTCTGGGGCCTGCGACCCGCATCACCGTGCTGGAGGACCCGGCCATCGGCGCGATCGGGGTGGGTGAGGGGGCGTTCCCGACGATGCGCTCGACCCTGCGTTTCCTGGGGATCGACGAGGCGCATTTCATCCGCACGGCGGGTGCGACCTTCAAGCAGGGCATCCGTTTCGACGACTGGCGGCACGCCCCGGACGGGGGCAGGCGCCACCGCTATGTCCATCCATTCGAGCCGCCCTTCCAGGCGGATGGCGTCGACCTCGTCGCGCACTGGCTGGCGCAGGACCCGGCGACCCGTGCGCCCTTTGCCGAGGCGGTGACGATCCAGCACCGCGTCGCCGCCGCCGGGCGGGGACCGAAACAGGCGGGGGAAGGGGCGTTCGACGGGCCGCTCAGCTATGCCTATCATTTCGATGCGCATCGGCTGGTCGCGCTGCTGGCCGACCATGCCATGGGCCTGGGCGTGCGGCATCTGGAGGGCAGGCTGACCGGTGCGCAAGTGGGCGCGGACGGGCTGATCGCGCATGTCGTCACCGACCGTCAGGGCATGCTGACCGCCGACCTCTATGTCGACTGCACCGGGCAGCGGGCCGAACTCATCTCCGGTGCGCTGGGGGAGCCTCTGCTGCCGGTGCGCGACCAGCTGTTCACCAATCGCGCACTCGCCTGTCGTCTGCCCTATGATGCGGAGCGCGGACACGCCCTGCCGACCATGACCATCGCCACGGCGCATCGGGCGGGTTGGACCTGGGATATCGGGCTGGCCGAGGGGCGGGGGATCGGGACGGTCTATTCCGACGCGCATATGGATGACGAGGCCGCGATTGCGACGCTCGCCGCCTATCTGGGACAAGATCCCCACAGGCTGGAGCCGCGTTTGCTGACCTTCGAGCCGGGGTATCGCCAGCGGCCCTGGATCGGCAATTGCGTCGCGATCGGATTGGCCGGGGGCTTTCTGGAGCCGCTGGAGTCGACCGGCATCGTCCTGATCGAGGCGGCCGTCGCCATGCTGGCCGAGCTGTTTCCGCATCGCGGGCCGATCGCCGCGCCTGCCGCGCGCTTCAATACGCTGATGACCGCACGGTATCGGACGATCGTCGACTTTCTCAAGCTGCACTATTGCCTGAGCAGCCGGGACGAGCCGTTCTGGCGTGACAATGGTGCTGCCGGGACAATCTCCGACCGGCTACGGGACCTGCTGGAGCAATGGCGTTACCGGCCGCCGGGGCGGTTCGACTTCACGTTGGATGTCGAAAGCTTCGCCCATTTTAACTATCAGTATATCCTCTACGGCATGGGCTTTGCTGATGGTGAAGGTCGCCCGACCGGCGCGTCCGGCGAAGCGGAGCGGCTGTTCCGCAAGCTCCAGATGTTCGGCGACCGCGCCGTGGCGGATCTGCCGAGTCATGGTGAGTTGGTCGCGGCGATGCGGGGTTAGCGCAGGATGACGTTACATTGAACCAAGGCGAGCCCCTCCCCTTCGGGGGAGGGGTTGGGGTGGGGCCTCGCCACAGGCGGCATGCTCGCGGAAGCGCCCCACCCCCGGCCCCTCCCCTGAAGGGGAGGGGTGGGTTTATTCAGGTCATCGGATTCCATGCGAGAGGGTCCTCGCTGACAGTTTCCTTCCTTCTCGCCTGTCCAGGCGAGAAGGATCGGAGCTCGCCTCAAACGATCGCAGGCAGGCGGTCCAGATGCTTTTCCAGCGTCAGTGGATAGTCCCTGATCCGCACGCCGGTCGCGTTATAGACCGCATTCGCCACCGCCGCGCCGACGCCGCACAGGCCGAGTTCGCCGACGCCCTTGGCCTTCATCGGGTTGGCCTTGTCGTCCGCCTCTTCCAGGAAGATGACCTCCTGATGCGGAATGTCGGCATGGACGGGTACTTCATAGCCCGCCAGGTCGTGGTTGACGAAGAAGCCGAAGCGCTTGTCGACCGCCAGTTCCTCCATCAGCGCCGAGCCGACACCCATCGTCATCGCACCGATCATCTGGCTGCGCGCCGCCTTGGGGTTCAGGATTCGTCCGGCCGCGCAGACCGCGAGCATCCGACGAAGCCGTGTGACGCCGGTATAGGCATCGACCCCGACCTCGACGAAATGCGCGCCGAAGGTCGACAGCTGCCAGGTCTTGTCCAGATCGCCGAACTCGATCCGGTCCTCGGCGGTCAGCGGGCCGGAGGCGACGGCGTCGCGCAGGGCAACCGATCGATTGCCGCCCGTCACCTGGCCATCGGCGAAGTTCAGATCGGCCGAGTTGAACCCCAGCCGCTGGGCCACCGCCTCGCGCAGCTTGACGCAGGCGGCATAGACGCCCGCCGTGGCATTGGCTGCGCCGAACTGGCCGCCCGACCCGGCCGACACCGGATAGTCGCTGTCGCCCAGCCGGACATCGACCGCGTCCATCGGCACGCCCATCATCTCGGCGGCGGTCTGGGCGATGATCGTATAGCTGCCGGTGCCGATATCGGTCATGTCGGTTTCGACGACGACCCGGCCGTCCTTGTTCAGCGTGACCCGTGCGCCCGACTTCATGTTCATGTGATTGCGGAAGGCGGCGGCGACGCCCATGCCGACCAGCCAGCGTCCGTCGCGGACCTGGGCGGGCCTGGCGTTGCGTTGCGACCAGCCGAAACGCTGTGCGCCCTCCTCCAGGCAGCGGACGAGCTGGCGCTGTGAGAAGCGGCGGTCGGGCTTTTCAGGATCGACCTGGGTGTCGTTCTTCACGCGGAAGGCGACCGGGTCCATGCCCAGCTTCTCGGCCATCTCGTCCATCGCGATTTCCAGCGCCATCATGCCCGGCGCTTCGCCCGGTGCGCGCATCGCATTGCCCTCGGGCAGGTTCAGCACGGCCAGGCGCATCGCGGTCAGGCGGTTGGGACCGGCATAGAGCAGCTTGGTCTGATTGACCGCCGTCTCGGGGCCGCCGCCGGGCTGGTCGCCCGATCCGCTTTCATGCGCGATCGCTTGGATCGCACCATCCTTGGTCGCGCCGATGCGGATGCGCTGCGTCGTGGCGGGGCGATGGGTGGCGTTGTTGGCCATCAGCGGCCGCTGCATCGCCACCTTGACCGGCCGCCCGACCGCCTTCGCGCCCAGCGCCGCCATGACGGCATCGGTACGCAGGAACAGCTTTCCGCCAAACCCGCCGCCGACATAAGGCGAGATCAGCCGCACCTTTTCCTTGGGCATGCCCAACGTCTTGGCGAGGTCGCCGCGCCCCCAGGCGATCATCTGGTTCGACGTCCAGACCGTCAGCTGGTCCCCCTCCCAGATCGCGAGCGAGGCGAAGGGCTCCATCATCGCATGGCTGTGATCGGGGGTGGTGTATTCGGCATCGAGCTTCACCGGCGCGGCACCGAAGGCGCTTTCGAACGATCCGGTCCGGTCTTCCTTGCCGGGCTTGCCCTCTTCGCCGCCGGTCAGCGGCGCGGTCTTCAGCGCTTCGTCCAGGTCATACTGGCCCTTGGCGCGATCATAGTCGATCCGCACCAGCCCGGCGGCGGCGCGCGCCTGTTCGAAGCTCTCGGCGATGACGATGGCGACGGCCTGGTGATAATGGTCGATCTCCGGCCCGCCGAGCAGCTTGGCCGTGTTGAAATTGCCCTTGTTCAGCTTGCCCGCCTCGGCGGCGGTGACGATGCCCAGCACGCCCGGCGCGCCGCGTGCATCGTCGAGGTTCATCGATCGGATGCGCCCCTTGGCGATGGCCGCGCCGATGATCCAGCCATAGGCGGCGTTGGGTGCCTCGGCATGGCGTTCATAGGCATAGGCTGCGGTGCCGGTGGTCTTGCGCGGGCCGTCGATCCGGTCGTGCGGGCGACCGACCACGGTCATGCGGTCGATGGGATTGGCGCTGGCTGGCTCGGTGAATTTCATGCGGTCCTCACCTGGCTGATGGCGGCCGCCAGCGTCCGTTCGACGAGCGGCACCTTATATTCGTTATCCTTGGTCGGGCGGGCATCGGCGAGCAGGCCCGCCGTCACCGCCTTGGCCCCCTGCGGCATCGCAGCCTCCGCCGCTTCGACCCGCCAAGGCTTGTGCGCGACGCCGCCGACCGCGACCCGGCCCGAGCCGTCCTTCTGGACGATCGCCGCGACCGACACGAGCGCGAAGGCATAGGAGGCGCGATCGCGCACCTTCTCATAGATATGGGTGCCGCCGACCGGGCGGGGCAGGGTGACGGCGGTGATCAACTCGCCGGGCTGGAGCGCGGTTTCGATATGCGGCGTATTGCCGGGCAGGCGGTGGAAATCGGCCATGGGGATCGCACGGGTCCGGCCCTCCGGATTCACCGTCTCGACCACTGCGTCCAGCACCCGCATCGCGACGTTCATGTCGCTGGGGTTGGTGGCGATGCAGTCGCTGCTGGTGCCGACGATCGCCAATTGGCGCGAATAGCCCCCGATAGCGCTGCACCCGCTGCCGGGCTTGCGTTTGTTGCACGCCATATTGGTGTCGTAGAAATAGGGGCAGCGCGTCCGTTGGAGCAGATTGCCCGCCGTCGTCGCCTTGTTGCGTAGCTGCCCGCTCGCCCCCGCGACGATCGCGCGGGACAGGACGCCGTAATCGCGCCGCACGCGTTCGTCGGCGGCCAGCGCGGTGTTGGTGACGAACGCGCCGATGCGCAGGCCGCCGTCCTTCGTCTTCTCGATCCGGTCGAGCTTCAGTTCCTGCACGTCGATCAGATGGGTCGGCGTCTCGACCTCGATCTTCATCAGGTCGAGCAGGTTGGTGCCGCCCGCGAGGAACTTGGCGCCCGGCTTGTTCGCCGCGCGTGCTGCCGCAACGGCGTCTTTTGCACGTTCGTAGGTGAAGGGCTTCATGCCTTGGCTCCCGCGACGTCAGCCCCAGCCACTTCGCCCATGGCGTCGGCGATGTTGGAATAGGCGCCGCAGCGGCAAATATTGCCGCTCATCCGCTCGCGCATCTCCATGCCGGACGCCTGGGGCTTGGCGGTGAGGTCGGCCTGGACATGGCTGGGCACGCCGCGCTTGATCTCGTCGAGCACCGCTACCGCCGAGCAGATCTGGCCGGGCGTGCAGTATCCGCACTGATATCCGTCATGGCGCACGAACGCGGCCTGCATCGGGTGGAGCTTCTCGGGCGTGCCGAGCCCCTCGATGGTGGTGATACTGTCGCCGTCATGCTGGAGCGCCAGGGAAAGGCAGCTGTTGATCCGCTCTCCATTGACCAGCACGGTGCACGCGCCGCACTGGCCATGGTCGCAGCCCTTCTTGGTGCCGGTCAGGTGCAGATGTTCGCGCAAGCTGTCGAGCAGGGTCGTACGCGGATCGAGCGACAGGGTGCGTGGCTTGCCGTTGACCTTCAGCGTCACGGGCATGGCGGGGGGATCGGCGGGCATGGTGCTCCTCTGGGTCTGTGCCTCGGCCGGGGCGGAGGCGGCCATCGCGGTGGCCGCGCCTCCGACAATCATGCCGCGTCGCGACACGGTAAATTCACTGCTGTCCGCCAATGTCCCGGCTCCCTTGCACCCTGTCCAGATCCTTATCCAACCGCTGGCGCATACACCGCTGGCTGACATTTTGTTCATAACGCACGTAAGCGGTTTTGGTGGCGAGGTGAAATTATCATAGGATATAAATCTTTGCGCCCGCCAACGGGGCGTACCGCGCGCCAGAAATCCGAAGACGCCACATGCCGGGCGTGGTAGCACCGCGCATCGCCGGTTTGACGACCGCAAGCGCTGGCGGCTGAGAGACCCTTGTGCTCCCGCTTGTCGCGACGGAGCCGCCCGGATGCACTATTTGTCCCGTCTTAAGGGCGTGCCCCGTTGATCGTCCGGTTGCCGGGCAACGCGGCGGAGCAGGACCGGGCTTATCATGCGCTGATGACCGGCATCGGTGTGCTGGAGAGGCGGATCGCGCCGCTCTGGGCGGTGGAGGCGTCGGCCTTGTCGAACCGGCATCGCCATGTCCGGGCGCGGGTGACGGCGAACGGCCTGCGCGAGCTGGACGTGCTGCTGGCCCATTGGGTCGGACTGGTTGCGTCTCGGCCCGTTCGCATGGCGGATATCGGCGACTGGCGCGAACAGGAGGAAGAGGATGTGGGGCGCTATGACCGCGGCTTCACCGTCATGGACATCACCCGGCTGGCGGAGGACTATCGGCTGGCCGCGCCGATGCCGTGTCCGCCCGACATGGCGTCGGCGGATCGCGGGCTGGCCGCTTGAAGCGCCCATCCGATAGGCGTTGATCGGGCGCGCCGTCCGTTGCACAGCCTGAGCCGAACGATCACGAAAAAAGGGGAGGATGTGATGCGCCTGGCAAAGGGCTTCGCCGTCTTGGCGCTGGGGCTGTCCGGCCCGCTGATGGCGCAGACGACGCCAATGCCACAGATCGTCAGCAAGGATGGCCGCCACGCGCTGATGGTCGATGGCCGTCCCTTCCTGATGCTGGGTGCGCAGGTCAACAACTCCAGCAACTATGCCGCCGCCCTGCCTCAGGTCTGGCCGGTGCTGGACCGCATCCACGCCAATACGATCGAAATCCCCGTCGCCTGGCAGCAGATCGAGCCGGAGGAGGGGCGTTTCGACTTCGGCTTCGTCCAGACCCTGCTCGATCAGGCGCGCGCGCATGACAAGCGTGTCGTGCTCCTGTGGTTCGCGACATGGAAGAACACCTCGCCCGGCTACACGCCCGACTGGGTCAAGCTCGACAATCGCCGCTTTCCCCGGATGAAGACGAAGGCAGGGCAGGATCATTATGCGCTGACCCCGATGGCGCGCACCACGCTGGAGGCGGACAAACGCGCCTTCGTCCGGCTGATGACGTACCTCAAGGAGCATGATCCGCAGAACACGGTCATCATGGTCCAGCCCGAGAACGAGGTCGGCAGCTATCGCAACCCGCGCGACTATTCGGCGGCGGCGCAAACGCTGTTCGACGGAGCGGTCCCTGAGGCGCTGACCCGCAGGCTCGGCAAGCCGCGCGGTACCTGGGCGGCGGTGTTCGGGGCGCAGGCCGACCGTGCGTTCAACACCTGGTATACGGCGCGCTACATCGAGGAGATCGTCGCGGCGGGCAAGGCGGTGAAGCCGCTGCCCATGTACGTCAACGCGGCGCTGGCGGGGCCGTCCAACGTGCCCGATCCCGACGGCGTGGCGAGCGGCGGGCCGCAGCAGGACGTGCTCGACATCTGGAAGGTCGCCGCGCCCTCGATCGATGCGGAAGCGCCCGACATTTACGACCGGGCGAGCGCCAATGTGACCGCTTACATGAAAGCCTATGCCCGGCCCGACAATCCGCTGCTGGTGCCCGAGATCGGCAATGCCCGCGAGTTCGCGCGTTATTTCTACGACGCGCTGGGCCACGGCGCGATCGGCTTTGCGCCGTTCGGCATGGATGACACCGGATTCTTCAACTATCCCCTGGGGGCCAGGGCGCTCGACAACGCCACACTGGATGCCTTTGCCGGGCCTTATGCGGCGCTGGGCGGCGTGATGCGCGACTGGGCGAAGGCGGCGTTCGAACATCCGAGTTGGGGCACCGCGAAGTCCGATGACGGCAGCGACCGGGAGGCGGTGCTGGGCGACTGGCGCATCCGGGCGGAGTTCGGCCAGTGGCAGTTCGGCGAGAAAAGCTGGAGCTGGCTCAAGTCCGAACCCGCGCCATGGAAGGCCGAGCCGGTCGGCGGCATGGCGGTCGTCCAGCTGTCGCGCGACGAATATCTGATGACCGGCGACCATGTCCGCGTCCGCTTCGAGCCCGCGACCCCCGATCCCAAGGCCATGATCGTCCGGGTCGAGGAGGGGCATTTCACCGAGGGGCGCTGGGTGATGGACCGGCTGTGGAACGGCGACCAGACCGATTACGGCATCAACCTGATCGACCGGCCGGTCGTGCTGAAGGTCGTGATGGGACGCTATCGCTAGGGACGCGGACAAATCGCTTTGCACACCCGGATCAACGGCTTAGCCTGATCCGCCAAGCCAGAAACGATCCGGGAGTGTTCATGCAGCGTCGCCAGTTCCTCGCCTCCGCCAGCCTCGTCGCGGCGGCCGCCGCCACGCCGTCCTGGGCCAAGGTTTCCCGAGGGACGGGACCGCGTGATGCCGAGTTGCGGGCGATGCTCGACCGCTTCTTCTATGCGCGGCTGGACGACAGTCCGGAGCAGGCGACCTCGCTGGGCCTCGACACCGGCCCGCGCGCTGGCCTGAAGGCGCGGTTGAGCGATGCGTCGCGGGCGGGCGAGATGCGCCAGTTCGCGCGCGCCAGGCAGGAACGTGCGCAACTCGCCACCATCCCGCGCGATGCGCTGGGGGAGGGGGCGCGACTGGATTACGACATCCTGGCCTACAGCCTCGACCGCGTGATCGCGGGCGAGCGCTTTTCCTATGGGGCCAGCGCGGGCCGCTATGCCCCCTATGTGCTCAGCCAGTTGTCGGGGGCTTACCGAGACGTGCCCGATTTCCTGGGCAACCAGCACCGCGTCACCAACACCGCCGATGCCGACGCCTATGTCGCGCGGGTCGAGGCATTCGGTCCGGCGATCGATGCCGAGACCGAGCGCCAGCGCGAGGATGCGGGCAGGGGCGTCTTCGCACCCGACTATATTCTCGACACCACGCTGAAACAGCTGGCATCAGTCCGCGATAAGCCCGCCGAAGGAACGGGCCCGGCGGTCGATCTCGCCGCCAAGCTGAAGGCTGCCAACCTGCCGCCCGACCGCGCGCAGGCGGTTGCGCGGCTGATGACCGAGCGGGTTTTCCCCGCCCTCGACCGGCAACGCGCGCTCGTCACCGAATTGCGCGGCCGTGCGGTCCATGACGCGGGCGTCTGGCGGCTGCCGGATGGCGAGGCCTATTATACCGCCGCGGCGGCCGCCGCGACGACGACCGAGATGACCGGCGACGAGATTCACCGGCTCGGACTGGCGCAGGTGGCGGAGATCGGCGCGCGGATCGACGCCATCCTGAAGGCGCAAGGCATGGCGCAGGGCAGCGTCGGCGAGCGGCTGGTCGCGCTCAACAAGCGGCCGGATCAGCTGTTCCCCAACACCGATCCGGGGCGTGAGGCGCTGCTGGAGCAGTTGCGCGCACAGGTCGCCGCCATGACCCGGCGTCTGCCCGAACAGTTCGCCGTCCTGCCCAAGGCGCCGGTCGAAATCCGCCGCGTGCCCGAGGCGATCCAGGCGGGCGCACCCGGCGGCTATTACCAATCGGCGTCGCTCGACGGGTCGCGACCCGCCATCTACTTCATCAACCTGCGCGATACGTTCGATCGGCCGAAATTCGGGCTGGCGACGCTGACCTATCATGAGGCGGTGCCGGGCCATCACCTGCAGGTCATGTCCGCTCTGGAGAGCCAGGACATTCCGCTGATCCGCAGGCGCGGCTTCTATTCGGGCTATTCGGAGGGCTGGGCGCTCTACTCCGAACAACTGGCCGACGAGATGGGTATGTATGAGGGCAATCCGCTGGGGCAGGTGGGCTATCTGCAATCTTTGCTGTTCCGTGCCACCCGGCTCGTCGTCGATTCGGGGATGCACGCCAAGCGCTGGAGCCGCGAGAAGGCGACCGACTATCTGATCGCCACCACCGGCATCGCGCGTGGCCGCAGCCAGGGGGAGATCGACCGCTATACCGTCTGGCCGGGGCAGGCGTGCAGCTACAAGATCGGGCACACCGTCTGGACCCGGCTGCGCAACGAAGCCAGGGCCAAGGCGGGCGCAAAATGGGACCCCAAGGCTTTTCACCGCGTCCTGACGCTGGGTGCGATGCCGCTCGACGTACTGGAACGGGTGGTGCGCGAGCGGATGGTGTAACGCTCTAATCAACCCTCTCCCCTCTGTGAGGGGCGAGGGAAGGTATGGCGCATTCCCTTACAGACCTGAGGCTTGGCCAATGGCGGGTTGGGCGGATAGGGTCGACGGTGGAGGAAGAAGTCTATGAAGCTTTCACATCGTCTATCCGCGCTATCGCTGCTTGGTTTAACAGTCGCGTTATCGCCGACCGGTGCGAACGCCGCCGACAAGGACGGCCTGCCGCGCAAGATCGGCGACTGGACGCTGGCGGTCAGCGAGGATGGCGACGGATGTTTCCTGACGCGTATCTATGACCGGCCGGGCGACACGACGCTGTTACTGGGGCTCGACCGTGACGGGTCGAACCATCTGACGGTGCTGAACGCCAATTGGTCGATCAAGCCGAAGGAGCGGCTAGCGCTCGACTTCACGCTGACGGGCGGCAGCTATCCGAAGCATTTCGCGGTCGGGCTGGCGTCCGACGACCAGCAGGGTTTCGTCACCAGCTTCGAAAAGCCGTTCCCGACCTATCTCGCCCGGTCGCAGACGCTGAACATCGCGCGGGGTGACGTGCCGGTCGAGCGCCTGTCGCTGGCGGGCAGCGGCGCGGCCATCGCCGCGCTGCGCGATTGCGTCACGGCGCGGAAGGCCCCGCCGGCCAAGACGACCCGTTCGGGAGATGCGGCGGACGGCATTCCGCGCGATCCGTTCGCCAAGGCGGCGTTGCACAAACGCTGAACCCTGAACGGTATCTTAACACAATAGGGCTTGCTGCAAATAGTGTTGCAGTAAACGCTTGGTCGAAAAACCGGCACGGTCGAACAGAAACAGGATTGTCGAACTTTTTCCACTCGGCTTCGTTGTTGCGGTTGGTTAACGACTGAAAGAACTGTTATGTCTGCTTACGCGTCCAAATCCCTCCTCGCTATCGTGACGCTGGCGGGTGCCGTCAGTCTTGGTGGTTGCGCGACGAAGTCCTTCGTGCGCGAACAGATCGCCCCGGTAAGCCAGCGTGTGGACTCGCTCGAATCACGGCTCCAGCAAACCGATGGTACGGCCAAGCAGGCGCTGGCCGAGGCGCAGGCCGCTTCGGGCCAGGCGCAGCAGAACGGCCAGCGGCTGGACCAGCTGGGCGGCCGTGTCGATGGCGTCGAACAGCGTCTGACCGTGCAGGAGCAGAAGCCGGCTCGTCGTCCGCGCCATTGATGGCAGCGGCCTGAGCGACGATATCCGCTGAATGACGTGCCGGTCCCTTCCCCGCGCCGGGGGAGGGGCCGGCATTTTACCTGAGTATGCCGCACCGATGACATGCCTGCCCCGATGAAGTCCCTGATCCTGTCGCTGGCGGGTTTCGCCCTGCTGGCCCCCGCGGCCGCCGATGCGCGCAAGCCTGAGCCGCCCAAGGCCGCCCGCAAGGCCCCGTCCAAATCGAAGGCGAAGCCAAAGCCCGCGCCGGTCGCCGCGCCCGAGCCGGTCTTGACCCCGTCTCCTGAGGCGCAGCGCGTGATCGCATGGGTGTCCGGCGCGCATGACAATCGCGGCCTGCCCTGGGCGGTGGTCGACAAGGTCAACGCGACCCTCTTCCTGTTTGCGCCCGACGGCACGCAGCAGGCGGCGGTGCCGGTCCTGATCGGCATCATGCCGGGCGACGAGGCGAGTCCGGGTGTGGGCACCAAGACGCTGGCCTCGCTGGGTCCCGCCGAGAAGACCACGCCCGCCGGGCGCTATCTCGCCAAGTTCGGGCTGCCGGTGGCGGGCGAGCGGGTGCTGTGGGTGGATTATGCGACCTCGGTGGCGCTGCATCCGATTCCCAAGGACGCTGGCGCGCGTGAGAAACGGCGCGAGCGGATGCTGTCGCCGCCGCCGGACGACAACCGTATCACATTCGGCTGCATCAACGTGCCCCAGGCTTTCTACGCCCGGCAGTTGCGGCCGACATTCCGCCGCAAGGGGGGCTATGTCTATATCCTGCCCGACACAAAGCCGATCGACGAGGTCTTTCCCCGTCTGAGGACGCAAGCACCCGGTTAAAGCGGCTTGCCCATGCGGATCAGCGGAACCTGCACGCCCTCGACCGGGGCGGACCGGATCGCCTCGATCGGGGCATAGCCGCACGCGCGGTAAAGCGGTTCGCCCGCCAGCGTGGCCATCATTTCGGCGGACGTGAAGCCCGCCGCCCGCGCCGCCGCCTCGCATCGCGCGAGGATGGCGCGGCCCAGCCCTTGCCGGGCAAAATTCGGGTCGACATACATGGCGCGGATGCGGGCGGGGTCGCTGGCCGGGTCGAGCATCGCCGCGTCGCGCAAGCCATGGCTATGGTCGCCGCCATAGAGCGTGGCCCGCGCACTCCATCCGCCACAGCCCGCCAGCCGCCCGTCCCGCTCGGCCAGCAAATAGGTGCCGTCGGCGATCAGTTGCGTATCCAGCCCCATGACCGAACGGCTGGCCGCGATCTCGGCAGGGGAGAGAAAGCCCTTTTGCAGCACTGAAATCGCGCGATCCATCAGCACGGCGATGGCAGGAATGTCGGCGGCGTCGGCCCAGCGGAAGGTAAACATCGCACCTTTTCGGGGCAATTATTCCGGTCCGTCAATGACGATGGGGTGAACAGTTGCAATCGACACCACCGTTTAGCTGCGATAAGCCGGTCAAATGGCAGACATTCCTCAGACCCCGCTGCTCGACACGGTGCACACCCCCGACGACCTTCGTCGCCTGGCCCCCGAGCAGTTGCGGCAACTCGCCGACGAATTGCGGACCGAGACGATTTCGGCCGTCGGCACCACCGGCGGCCATCTGGGCTCGGGGCTGGGCGTCGTCGAGCTGACCGTCGCCCTCCATTATGTCTTCAACACCCCCGACGACCGGCTGATCTGGGACGTCGGTCATCAATGCTATCCGCACAAGATCCTGACGGGGCGGCGCGAGCGTATCCGCACCATCCGCCAGGGCGGTGGCCTGTCGGGCTTCACCAAGCGGTCGGAAAGCGAATACGACCCGTTCGGCGCGGCCCACAGTTCGACCTCGATCTCGGCGGCGCTGGGTTTTGCCATCGCCAACAAGCTGGCGGGCACGCCGGGCAAGGGCATCGCCGTGATCGGCGACGGCGCGATGTCGGCGGGCATGGCCTATGAGGCGATGAACAATGCCGAGCAGGCGGGCAATCGCCTGGTCGTGATCCTGAACGACAATGACATGTCGATCGCCCCGCCGGTCGGCGGCCTGTCGGCCTACCTCTCGCGCATGGTGTCGAGCCGCGAGTTCCTGGGCGTGCGCGACGTGCTCAAGAAGCTCGCCAAGCGCTTCCCGCGTCCGATCCAGAAGGCGGCGCAGAAGACCGACGAGTTCGCGCGCGGCATGACCATGGGCGGCACGCTGTTCGAGGAATTGGGCTTTTATTATGTCGGGCCGATCGACGGTCACAATCTCGACCATCTGATCCCGGTGCTGGAGAATGTCCGCGACGCCGAGCAGGGGCCGATCCTGATCCATGTCGTCACCAAGAAGGGCAAGGGCTATGCCCCGGCCGAGGCGGCGGCGGACAAATATCACGGCGTCCAGAAGTTCGACGTGATCACCGGCGCCCAGGCCAAGGCGCCCCCGGGACCGCCCGCCTATCAGAATGTCTTCGGTGAGACGCTGGCCAAGGAAGCCGACAGCGATCCGCGCATCTGCGCCATCACCGCCGCCATGCCCTCGGGCACCGGTTTGGACCGGTTCGCGAATGCGCATCCGGAGCGCTTCTTCGACGTCGGCATCGCCGAGCAGCACGCCGTCACCTTTGCCGCCGGTCTGGCGGCGCAGGGGATGCGGCCCTTCTGCGCCATCTATTCCACCTTCCTCCAGCGCGCCTATGACCAGGTGGTCCATGACGTCGCGATCCAGAACCTGCCGGTCCGCTTCGCGATCGACCGCGCCGGTCTGGTCGGGGCGGACGGGGCGACCCATGCGGGCTCGTTCGACGTCACCTATCTGGCCAGCCTGCCCAACATGGTCGTGATGGCGGCCGCCGATGAGGCGGAGCTGGTCCATATGGTCCATACCTGCGTGAACCACGACAGCGGCCCGATCGCAGTGCGTTATCCGCGCGGCAACGGCGTCGGCGTGGCGCTGCCCGAGACGCCGCAACTGCTGGAGATCGGCAAGGGCCGCGTCGTGCGCGAGGGCAAGAAGGTCGCGATCCTCTCGCTCGGCACCCGCCTGGCCGAGGCGCTGCGCGCCGCCGACACGCTGGAGGCCAAGGGGCTGTCGACCTCGGTCGCCGACCTGCGCTTCGCCAAGCCGCTGGACGAGGCGCTGATCCGGCGGATGCTGACCACGCATGAGGTGGCGGTCACGATCGAGGAGAATGCGATCGGCGGTCTGGGCGCGCATGTCCTGACCATGGCGTCGGACGAAGGGCTGATCGACGGCGGCCTCAAGCTGCGCACGATGCGTTTGCCCGACATCTTCCAGGATCAGGATAAGCCCGAGGTGCAATATGCGCAGGCCGGTCTCGATGCCGATGCCATCGTCGAGACGGTGCTGAAGGCGCTACGCCACAACAGTGCCAACGTCACGGAAGGCGCGCGGGCGTGATCCGTGGCTGGACCGCCGTCATCGTCTTCACGACGCTGGCGGTGGTCATGATGGTCGGGCTGAACGTGCGGATGTGGAGGCGGATGAAGCAGGTCACGGCGGCGGCGAAGGCCGAGGCCGAGCGGGACGCGATCGAGTCCGACCAGAACCCCCGCTCCGCCTGAGCGAAGACGAAGGCGACACCCCCACCCCAAACATTATCTGTTCCCCGGCGAAGGCCGGGGCCCAGTTTCTGCGCGGTTGCAAAGGCGGGGTGAGTAGGCGTGGGAGGCGATCGCCACCCATGGCCTCCCACGCGTCGTTTCTACTCCCTCTCATCTTCACTGAAACTGGGCCCCGGCCTTCGCCGGGGAACCGTAGGAGGAGAGGCAGTCCCGTGGTCCTCGACCTCGCTCACGCTGGACGGGGCGAAAACTCACCGCCCCAGATAATGCGCCTGCGCCGCGTCGGTCGCGTTCACCGCCAGCACCGCGCGCGCTTCGCTGGGCGACAAGGGCCCTGACGGTGACGGTCGGTCCATGCCGCTCGCCGCGATCACCCGGCCGAGCAGTTCCTGTCCTTCCTGCCACCAGCCCAGGCCGCTGGCGGCGTTGATATGCCCCTGATGCCCGGCGTCGACGAAATGGCTGCCCCAATCGACCGCCAGGCTATGCGCGCGGTCGATCGTGATCCACGGATCGTCCTGGCTGGCGACGAGGATCGAGGGGAAGGGCAGCGGCGTGCGCGGCGAGGGCGCAAAGCCCTTCAGAGCCTCGGGCGCGTCGGTGCGGTCGACATCGGCGGGCGCGACCAGCAGGGCGCCCGCGACCGGCCAGCCATAGGGCTGCGGCGACAATTCCGCCCACCAGGCGACCGCCAGACAGCCCAGCGAATGTGCCGCCAGGATCACCGGCGCCTGCGCCTGCCGGATCGCCTGATCCAGCCGCGTGACCCAGGCATTGCGATGCGGGGTCGACCACATGCCCAGTTCGACGCGGATCGTATCGGGTCGCGCCTCTTCCCACAGCGATTGCCAGTGCGAGCGGCCCGAGCCGCCGAGACCGGGGACGGTGAGGACCGTGGGCTTGCGGGCCTCATAGGATGCGAACGAACCCATATGGCATCTCCTCGATAGGGCCGGGTCGACTCCCGATCCTGCCATGAAAGATATTCCTACTAATCTAATGGGCAATAGGCGATGCGTCCGGTGGATGACGGCTTGCGACGGACCGAGGCGGCTTGTAGGGGCGGGCGATGGCCAAGCAGCGTGTCGACCAGATGCTCGTTGATCGCGGACTCGTGGAATCCCGGTCCCGCGCGCAGGCGCTGGTGATGGCGGGCCTTGTTTTTTCCGGCGAGACGAAGATCGCCAAGCCCGGCCAGCAACTGGCCGAGGACGCCGTGCTCGACGTGCGCGGGCGCGATCATCCCTGGGTGTCGCGCGGCGGGATCAAGCTGGCGCATGGGCTGGAGCATTTCGGCTGGGACGTGATCGACGCGGTCGCGATCGATGTCGGCAGCTCGACCGGCGGCTTTACCGATGTGCTGCTGCAAAAGGGGGCCGCGCGCGTCTATGCGGTCGACAGCGGCACCAACCAGCTCGCCTGGTCGCTGCGCCAGGACCCGCGCGTCATCGTCCATGAGCAGACCAGCGCCCGCATCCTGACCGAGGCGCATATTCCCGAACCGGTCGATATCATCGTGTGCGACGCCAGCTTCATCGGGCTGGCCAAGGTGCTGGAACGGCCGCTGAGCTTCGCCAAGCCCGGCGGGCGCCTGCTTGCCCTCATCAAGCCGCAGTTCGAGGCGGGGCGCGAAGAGGTCGGTAAGGGCGGGGTGGTCCGTGATCCCGCCGTCCACCAGCGGGTCTGTGATCAGGTCGTCGCGTGGCTGACCGAGAGCGGCTGGCAGGTCGAAGGCGTCACCCGGAGCCCGATCACTGGCCCGGAGGGGAATGTCGAGTTTTTGGTGGCCGCATCCCGAAATTGAACGGGTAAAGGCTGATTGGCGTTGAGCTTTCCGTTTACTGTGCCCCGACCCTGGGGCAGATCGACGGACATCATGGCGAAAGAGGGACGAGTGGGCACGATCGCGTCGAAGGGCCAGTTGCGCATGTCATTCCTCCGCTGGGCGGTCGTGATCGTTCCGCTGATCCTGCTGCTCGGCTTCGCTTCGGGCCGGGTGGTGCCGTCGGGCAGCGAGAATGGCTGGTACATGGCGCTCACCAAGCCCGAACTGAACCCGCCGGGCTGGGTGTTTCCGGTGGTGTGGACGACGTTGTACATCATGATCGGCCTGGCGCTGGCGATGATCGTCCATGCTCGCGGCGCGAACGGACGAGGGGTGGCGATCGGCCTGTTCGCGGCGCAGTTCCTGCTCAACCTGTCCTGGACGCCGTTGTTCTTCGGTGCGCACAAGGTACGGCTGGCGCTGTTCGTCATCATCGCCATCCTGTTCCTGGCGATCGCCACCACGGTCGCCTTTTCGCGCATTCGCAAGGGCGCGGCGTGGCTGATGGTGCCCTATCTGGTGTGGTTGTCCTTCGCGGGCGTGCTCAACTGGCGCATCGACCAGCTCAATCCGGATGCGGAAAGGCTTGTGCCGGGGGCGCAGACCTCCCAAATGCTGTGAAACGATTTTTGGGAATTTGATATGCAGGCCGACAACAAGCTGTTCGACGATTTCGCCAAGGTGATGAACGGCCTGGCGGGCACCGTGGCGGGCATGGGCCGCGAAGCCGAGGCGAGCGCCCGGACACGCGCGCGCGAATGGATCGGTGGTCTCGACTTTGTCAGCCGCGAGGAATTCGAGGTTGCCAAGGCGATGGCCGTCGCCGCGCGGGACGAGGCGGATGCGCTGAAGGCGCGCCTGGACGCGCTGGAGGCGCGGCTGAACGGCACGATGGGCGGTACGACCGCCGGGGTGGAATCCTGACCGGCCCGATATCGGAACGGATCCTGTCCGGCCCGACCGGCCAGGCAGCTATCCACAGTTTTCGGCACCCGGCGGCTTGCGGCCCGGCCTTGCGCAGTGCAACCTGCGCTGGTCCGGGTTTGTTCGCAAGGGCCTCTGATGCTTGAATCGACCGATCATGAAGCCGAAGAATCGGCCCCCATCGACATGCTGGAGGCCTATTTCGCCGCGCATGGATGGGAACATGAGCGCCACGACGAGGAAATCGTCGCGACGGTCAAGGGCAGTTGGGCCAGCTATGAACTTCGTGCCCTGTGGCGCGACGACGACAGCGTGCTGCAATTCCTGGCGTTCCCCGACATCAAGGTGACCGACGACAGGCGCTCCAGCATCTATGAGGCGCTGGCGCTGGTCAACGAACAGCTGTGGATCGGTCACTTCGAGCTTTGGTCGAACAGCGGCATCCTGCTCTATCGCCACGCCGCGATGGTCGATGGCGGCGAGGACGGGACCATCTCGCTTTCCGCCACCGAATTGCTGGTCGAGTCGGCGATCGAAGAGTGCGAACGCTTCTATCCGGTCTTCCAGTTCGTCCTGTGGGGCGGCAAGACCCCGCGCGAGGCGCTGGCCGCCGCGCTGATTGAAACCCAGGGCGAAGCGTGACGTTTCCCGTCGGGCCGATCTGGCTGGTCGGGTGCGGCAACATGGCGGGCGCGATGCTGCGCCGCTGGTTGTCCGAAGGGCTCGATCCCGCGCAGGTGACCGTCATCACGCGCAGCGGCACGCGCGCGCCGGAGGGCGTGCGCTCGCTGACGGCGTTGCCGGTCGACGAGACGCCCGCGATCCTGATGCTGGGGTTCAAGCCCCAGCAACTGGGCGACATCGCGCCGACGCTGGCGCATCTGAACCCGGCCATACTGCTGTCGATCCTGGCGGGGGTCGAGGAACAGACGCTGGCCAGCCATATTCCGGCGGGTGCGGTGGTGCGGATGATGCCCAACCTTCCCGTTGCGATCGGGCAGGGGGTGACCGCTCTGTATACCCGCTCCACTGACGCCGTCGTGCGCGATGCCGCCGAGGCGTTGGCCCGCCCACTTGGCCTTGCCCCTTGGGTGGAGGATGAGGGTCGGTTCGATGCCGTGACCGCACTGGCGGGCTGCGGGCCTGCCTTCGTGTTCCGCTTCATCGATGCCCTGGCGCAGGCCGGGGTCGGACTGGGGCTCTCCCCCGAACTGGCGCAGCAACTGGCGTTGGCCACCGTCGACGGGGCAGGGGCCATGGCGATCGGCGCCGACGCCCCGCCCGCTGTGCTTGCGGACCGTGTGGCCAGCCCAGGTGGTTCGACCCGCGAAGGGCTGAACGTGCTGGACGCGGAGGATGCGCTCAAGCGGCTTATGGCCGAAACGCTGACGGCCGCGGAACGCCGCAACCGCGAAATGGCCGCCGCCGCGCGCCGCTGATTTCAAATTCGCGCGAAGCCGCGAAGGCACAAAGAAGATAGGGGTTCGCGCAGAGGCGCAGAGGACGCCGAGGGGGATTGCCAAAGGCAATCTTGTTCCTGCCATCGATAGCGACAGAAGCATGCTGGAGTTGCGCTCGTCACAACTCCGCGTCCTCTGCGCCTCCGCGCGCAAAACTCTTTTTCTTCGCGCCGTCGCGTCATCGCGCGAATAGAAAATCAGCCGTCGTTGGAACGCAGATCCTCGATCCGGGCGCGTTCATTCTCCGGGATGAACCCCTCCAGCACCGTCCAGAACCCCGTCACCGCCTGCTGGCCTGCGCGCGCATAGGCCTTGGACAGCTTTTCGCGCAGTGCGTCGAACAACTCGGCTTCCATCGCCGCCCCCGTCGGGGTCAGCCGGAGCAGCCTTTGCCGCCGGTCGCGATCGCCGGGGCGCGTCTCGATGAGGTCGCGGCTCGCCAGCTCGTTGAGCACGCGGCCCAGCGATTGCTTGGTGATCGCCAGCAGCGACAACAGCTCGCTGACCGTCATGTCGGGCTTGCGTGCCATGAAATAAAGGGCGCGGTGATGGGCACGGCCCAACCCCTGCGCGGCAAGACCGCGATCGATCGAGCGCACGAGATGGCTATTGCCGAAATACAGCAATTCCATACCCCTGCGGAGTTCTGGTTCGCGGAGAAACTGTGCCGATGCGGACTGGTTAGAGGCAGCCATGTTGACCCGTCTACTCACACGCCCTAGGCCACGGCAACCCAAAACAGAGAGATGACCATGGAAGCGCCCCAAGCCCTTACGTTTCGTTTCGATCCGTCCGCGACTCCCGTCGCGGCGAGCGAGCGGGCGGCGCGTCTGGTAGATCCGGGCTTCGGGCGCGTGTTCACCGATCACATGGCCTTGATCCGCTATAGCGACGACAAGGGCTGGCATGACGCGCAGATCACCGCGCGTGCGCCGCTTCAGGTCGATCCGGCCGCGTCGGTCCTGCACTATGCGCAGGAAATCTTCGAGGGCATGAAGGCCTATCGCCTGGCCGATGGCGGCACCGCGCTGTTCCGGCCCGAGGCGAATGCTCGCCGCTTCCAGGATTCGGCGCGCCGCATGGCGATGCCCGAGCTGCCCGAGACGCTGTTCCTCGAGTCCGTCGAACGGCTGGTCGAGATCGAGCGCAACTGGATCCCCGAACAGGATGGCGGCGCGCTGTACCTCCGCCCCTTCATGTTCGCCAGCGAGGTGTTCCTGGGCGTGAAGCCCTCGGCCGAATATCTCTACATGGTCATCGCCTCGTCGGTGGGCGCGTACTTTAAGGGCGGTGCGCCCGCCGTGTCGATCTGGGTAAGCCAGGGCTATACGCGCGCGGCCCCCGGCGGCACGGGCGCGGCCAAGTGCGGCGGCAACTATGCCGCCAGCCTGCTCGCCCAGAAGGAAGCGATTGCGAACGGTTGCGACCAGGTGGTCTTCCTCGACGCGGTCGAGCGCCGCTGGGTCGAGGAACTGGGCGGCATGAACGTCTTCTTCGTGTTCGACGACGGCAGCCTGGTGACGCCGCCGCTGACCGGCACGATCCTGCCCGGCATCACCCGCGATTCGATCCTGACCATCGCGCGCGCACAGGGGCTGACCGTGCGCGAGGAGCCTTATGCGATCGACCAGTGGCGCGCCGACGCCGCCAGCGGCCGCCTGGTCGAGGCGTTCGCCTGCGGCACGGCGGCCGTCGTCACCCCGATCGGCAGCGTCGCCGAGCCCGCGGGCCGCTTCACCATCGGCAGCGGCGGCCCCGGCCAGCTGACCACCCGCCTTCGCGAACAGCTGGTCGCGATCCAGCGCGGCCAGGCCCCCGACCCCCATGGCTGGATGCGCCGCCTAGGCTGACATTTCCCGGTAAATAAGGCTTTTCAAGAGCGGCGCGCCGGGTATAAGGCGCGCCTCTCCACTGGGGCGTCGCCAAGCGGTAAGGCAACGGTTTTTGGTACCGTCATACGCAGGTTCGAATCCTGCCGCCCCAGCCACCGCCGATCTCACTGTCCACAAGGCAAGACACTGAGTTCGATGGTGTATTTCATAAAAAGTGGTAGGACACGGTCGGCCAAATTAGGCCATTTCGGGACACCTATTGTGTCACAAATCCTGTGTCTTCACTGTCTCCGGGCGAGGTTTTGTGTCCGGTTTGTGCCCGGCTCTGTGTCCGATTTGTGGCCTCGCAATGGGGTCGATTCGTGTCAAAGCTCACTGCAAACATTCTTGCCGCCCACTCGGTCGGATCGCTCAGCGATACGCAAACGCCCGGCCTGACGCTCGACGTTACCCCCGGCGGCAAAAAGCTGTGGCGGTTTAAGCGCCGCGTTCCTGCCCGCGATCTTGATGGCCAACCGTCCCGCGACGCCGGGGTGATCGTCAAACAATCGGGCGGAACCTATCCAGCGACGAACCTTCAGGCTGCGCGCCGATGGGCGGGGACGATCAACGCTGAGGTCGAAGCTGGGCGTGATCCGGGGAAGGCGCGCCGTGAGGCCAAGCGGATCGAAATCATGACCGTCACGGCGGCTCACCATCTTTACATGGTCGCGGTAGGGAAGGGGACTGCGTCGCGTGAGCGGCGAGTTCCCAAGCCCCGGACGGTCAAAGACAAGCTCGCCATTTTTACCCGCGACATCGAGCCCCGGATTGGTGCGAAATCCGTCTACGAGGTGAAGGAGAGCCATCTGGTCGCGATGGTGAAGGCCAAGGCGATGGTCGCCCCCGTCCGCGCCAACCGGCTGATCGCCGAACTCAAGGTCTTCTTCAATTGGTGTTGCTCACTGGACGCCAGCGACAGCATCGCGCTTGAGGTAAACCCTGCGTCCCAGCTCCATCAGCTTGCGACCGATGAGACGGTTGACGCGCATGGCAACCGGAAAAATACGCGCACGCTTGTAGCGCGACATCGTCGGTGACTGGTCAGCGACATTGATGGTGATGTGTCAGCGGTGACGTTGGGGATAGTGTCACACGAGGTTGGCCTGGATC
>NZ_JACHNX010000018.1 GCF_014199595.1 Sphingomonas yabuuchiae
ACCGCTGCGGTGAAACCCCTCTAGGCCGGTCACTCCCGACGGTCAACAACATTTTTCACAACAATGTCGTTTTTCTTGCGCCGCAACGTAACATCGCCGCCCTAGCCTCCCCCGTTGCCCCACGCCCTGCCTTATAAGCCCTGACGCTACGGCTCTCAGGACCGCGCAATGGCATCACGAACCTAGCATAGCTCTATCGACACGCCGGGTGGATACGATAGTCATCGCGCAGGAGATTGATATGAAACGCCTAATCACCCGGGTTATGCGATTGCGACAGGCCGACAGCCAGATCTCCTCGCGGGTTCGGGCCGTGCTGGTGGAGTCGCTCTACGCCTCGCCTCGCTCGCTGGTCATCGGCGCGCTGAGCAGCAGCGCCATTGCGGCGGTCGTCGCGATCTGCAGCGGCGACGACTGGCTGATCATATGCGCCATCGCCGTGGGGCTGGTGGGGCTGATCCGTATCGGCGACGCGCTGTCGAGCCGCCCGACCTCGGTTCCGCAACAGGAACGAGGCTACCGCTTGGGCGCGCTGAGCTATGCAACCTTGCTGGGCCTTTTCGGCCTGCTGACGCTGACGCGGACCGACAATGGGGTGTTGCACCTCCTCTCCGTCACGACTGCCATCGGCTATGCGGCTGGGATTGCGGGGCGCAATGCCGGGCGGCCTCTGATCGCCTTGTCCCAGCTTTGCTGCGCCTCCCTGCCGCTCGCGATCGGGCTGCTGATCCCGCTGAGCCCGTTGAAAGCGCTGATGGCGGCGGTGATCCTGTTCTTCGTCATCGCGATGATGGACATCACGCAGCAGACCTATGCCGCAATCCTGCGCGCCACCGTCGCCTCGGAAGAGAAGGCCGCGCTGGCCGAGCATCATGCGCGCATGGCTCGGCGCGACGACCTGACCGGCGTGTCCAACCGCACGGCCTTTCACGAGCAGTTCGAGCAGCGCCTGCAAGGGCTGGCGCAATCCGGCGACAAGCTCGCGTTGCTCTGGCTCGATCTCGATCGCTTCAAGGAGGTGAACGACTCCTTCGGGCATCTGGCGGGCAATGCGCTGCTTGTCGCCATCGCCCGGCGATTGAATGCGCAGTTCGGCGAAAAGGGCATCGTCGCCCGGCTGGGCGGCGACGAGTTCGCCGTCCTGTGCCATGTCTCGCAGAATGACGTCGTCGACCAGATCGGGGCGACCATTCTCCATCTGGTGCGCCAGCCGGTGCCGTTCAGCGGGCATATGCTGCACACCACCACCTCGATCGGCGTCGCCATCGCGCCCGAGGATGGCGGCGATGCCGACACGCTATTGAAGAATGCCGACCTTGCCCTCTACCGCGCCAAGGAGAGCGGCCGGGGCCAGGTGCTGTTCTACGAGCCGGTCATGGACGAGAAGATCGAGCGCCGCCGTCAGCTCGCGGCCGCGATGAACGGGGCACTGGAACGGGGCGAGTTCCATTTGCTCTTCCAACCCATCTTCCGCCTGGCCCAGAACAGCATCGCGTCGTGCGAGGCGCTGCTGCGATGGCACAGCCCGCAATTCGGCCCCGTATCCCCGGCCGAGTTCATCCCGATCGCCGAGGAAAACGGGCTGATCGTACCCATCGGTGCCTGGGTTCTGGAGCAGGCCTGTCAGGCCGCAAGCACCTGGCCATCGGGTGCGACGGTCGCGGTCAATCTTTCGCCCGTGCAACTGCGTACCGAGAATCTGACCGTCATGGTCGCGCGGGCGCTGAAGGACAGCGGCCTGCCCGCGAAACGACTGACGCTGGAGGTGACGGAGACGGTGCTGCTCGATGATGTCGAACGCTCGGTCGCCGCGTTGACGGCGCTGAACGCGATCGATGTGTGCACGACCTTGGACGATTTCGGGACCGGTTATTCCTCGCTCAGCTATCTGACCCAGTTTCCGTTTCAGACGCTGAAGATCGACCGTTCCTTCGTGATGGATCTGGAGCACAACCCCGCCTCGATCGCGATCGTGCAGACTATTGTCGAACTCGCCGCCAAGCTCGGCATGCGGACGGTGGCAGAAGGGGTGGAGACGCCCGCTCAGCTCGACCAGCTGCGCCGGACGCGGTGCGACGCGGTGCAGGGCTATTTGCTGGCCAAGCCGATGCCCGCCGCGGAGGTGGCCGCCTTGTTCGCCGAGGCCGCCATCGGGGAGCGAAGCCCCGGACAAGCAGTTCGCCTGCCCGGGGCCGGTTGATCAGGCTACGGCCTTGTCCCGCAAACGGCTTTGCGCGGCGACCAGCCGTTCCATCCGCTTCAGGTCTCCCTCGGTCAGCCGCAACGCGGCGTCGGCCCAGAGGTCGACCACGGCCTCCAGCTCCTCCAGCGGCAGCGGATTGACCGCCCGCGACGCCTCGTAGATGGCGCAATGGGCGCTGTGCCGCCGCTCGTTCTGGCGGATATAGTCGGCGACCATGTGCCGCCCCTCGCCCCGCTCGGCGAGGCCATGGACGAGGCCCATCTCGTACAGTTCCTCGGCGCTATAGGTCCGGCCGCTCAGGATCATCCGCTCGGCCCTCGCCGCGCCCAGCCGCCGCGACAGGAAGCAATGCGCCCCCATGCCCGGGAACAGGCCGAACATCGTTTCGGGCAGGCCGAAGCTGGTGCCCCGTTCGGCAATGACGACGTGGAAGGACAGAAGCGCCTCGAACCCGCCCCCCAGCGCGTCCCCCTCGACCAGCCCGATGGTGATGATCGGCCGTTCCAGTCCGCGCATGTTGCGATAGAGGATGCGGACGCAGCGATGGCCGTAACGGGCCAGCGCGTCATGGTTGCGGTCGCGGATCGCCTGCGCGAACAGGTCGAGATCGCCGCCCAGCGAGAATACGCCGGGAAAACGCGAGCCGAGCACGAGATAGCGGATCGGCAGCGTGCCGCTGTCGACCGCCTGCACGATCCCGTCCTGCCAGCGCTCGAAATCGCTCAGCAGATCGGGATTGAAGCTGGGCCGCGCACGCGGGCGCATCGCGGTCCAGAGCGTGTGGGCGGCGCCGTCATATTGCGTTTCCAGCTGCTCGAAGCTGAGCGCGCGGACGGTATCCGACATGAGCGAGGCGCGGCCATCGCGGAAGTCGTTCGCCATTTTGGGGTCATAAGCGGTCATCGGTGATACTCTCGACATGCAGCACCATGCTGCCTGTCGAGAATAGCCCGGACGCCGATCGCGCCCCTTGCCGAAACTGTCCCGTGCGCGACAGTTTCGGCCTTATAATACGTTAGTTAGCGGATGACTGGCCCAAATATTTGCCGAACCATGCCAGTTGTCGCTTCATCACGTCGGGGGCCTGGGTCGGCACGCAGTGTCCGGCATCGGGATAGATGACGAGGCTGGTCGGCACGTTCTGGCTCTTCAGCGCATTCCACCATTCGACCGACTGGGTGGGCGGTACCTCGATATCGCGTTCGCCGACATAGATGAAGGTCGGGGTCCGCGCCGTCTTGACGTGGTAGACCGCCGAGACATCCTCATAGGCCCGATAGTCGTCATAGACCGACTTGCCGAAAAACGGGATCATCCAGGTATTGATGCCGTTGGTCCCGTAATAGCTGACCCAATCGGACAGCCCAGCCCCGGCCACGATCGCCTTGAAGCGATTGGTCTGCGTGTTGGCCCACATCACCATGAAGCCGCCGTACGAACAGCCGGTCAGGCCCAGCCGGGCGTCGTCGATCGGCGCGAGCTTCTCGACCGCATCGATCCCGGCCAGAATGTCGCGCAGGTCGCCGCCGCCGAAATCGCGCTTGTTCGCGGCGGTAAAGGCCTCGCCCTGCCCATAGGAGCCGCGGGGATTGGGCAGGAAGCGGTAATAGCCGGCATCCTCGAACGCGCTGGCCAATCCCTTTTCGATGAAGCGCGGCGTGCTGGCGGCGCTGGGGCCGCCATGGACCTGCACGATCATCGGCGCCCTGGCATCGGGCTTTGCCATCAGCGGCGACAACAGCCAGCCTTGCACGGTGAAGCCCTCGTTCGTCCAGGTCACGCTGCGCGCCTGAACCGCGGGCTGTTGGGCGTCATTGTCATGCGTGATCTGGCGCAGATCGGTCACGCGCCCCGCATAGACGGCCGGTGCATGGGTGAAGTCCTCGACGACGCTGGCCGCCATGTCGCCCTTGGCATTCCATGCGATCTTGCCGTCCCCGGCCGACAGGCCCGCGGGACGGGCGAAGAGCGGACGCGGGGCTTGGCCCGGCGTCAGGGCGACAGCCCCCATTTGGTCGTTGCGCAAGGTCGCCGCGCGCAAGCCGCCCTTCGTCCAGATCAGCGCGGTGAAGGTCATCGGCTGGCCCTTGGTCTGATTGACCGGCGTGCCCCCGGCAAGCGGCACCGTCCAGACATCGCCGCCGATCGAGCCAAAATCGCTCATCAGCCCGCCGATATAGGCGACGGTCTTTCCATCCGGCGACACGCGCGGCATGTTCAACTGGGTGGCGGGCTTGGCGATCGCCGTCACCGCGCCGGTCGTCGCATCCACCCGGTCGAGCGTCGCCACCCACCAGTTCGCATCGCCATTGCCCAGCGCCGAGGTCACGACCAAAGCCGAGCCATCGGGCGTCCAGTCATATTCGTAGATATAGCGCCCCTGCGGCGACAGCGGCACGGCTTTGGCGGGTGCCCCCTCCCCTATGGCCACGACGGCGAGGCGCTGTTCGTCATTGGCGACACCGATCTCCCCGACCTGCCGCGCGCCCGCCTGGGTCGCACCGACATCCTTCGTCGCGCCCAGCGTGATGAGCATCGCCACCCGCTTGCCATCGGGCGAGAAGCGCGGGGTCGAGGCGAGGCCCTCTACGGTCGCGACTGGCCGTACCGTGTCACCGCGCGCGATCATCAGCGTGGCGACGCCGCCGTCCCGCGCCAGAAAGGCCAGGCCGTCGCCCTGCGGGGCATAGGTCAGCCCCGAATAGCTGCACGTCGTGCAAGGATCGATCCGCCGCACCACGCGTCCATCGCGCGCCGAACGCACCACGATACCGGGATGGTTGTTCTCGCCCGGCTCGATCGCGGCGACCTCGTTGCCCGAGGGCGCCATCGTCAGGCCGAGATAACGATGCACCGCCGCCTGCGTCGGAAACGCGACGGCCGAGACGAGGAGAAGGGCTAGAGGAAGACGCATCGGCGATCCTTGATGGAAGATGATGGCAGGCAAAGGTGACAAGATACTGAACTACGGGGCGGTCATGGCAGGATGGTCACGCATCCTCGACCACCCGGATGCCGCGCGCGTCCAGTTTGGCTAGCCGCGCCGGCAGCGCCTTGCTGATCGCCAGAAGCCGGGGGCGCGGGGCCTTTTTCCACTTCCGGCATTCCGGCAGGGTCCGGGCACACGCCACGCACCAGCCGGTGCGGCCATCGAAACGGCATATGCTGATGCAGGGGCTCTTCATGCGCGCACCATGATAGGCCCGCTATCCCTCTGCCCCGCCTCGACAATCATAACGCAGCCGTTCACCGCAACCGCATGAAGGCGGCGACCGCATTACGGACGCTGTCGGCGAAACGGTCGTAGATCATGCGGGAAACCTCGGCAATGACGGGCTGGCGATCCCGCCCTCCCCGCGCGAAGACGGCGATCGCGACACGGCGGCCGTCGGGCATGGTGATGAACCCGACATCGTTGGTGATGCCGTCGAGCGTGCCCGTCTTGTCCTCCACCAGCGTCCCGGCCGGAAGCAGCCCGCGAATGCGGCGGGTGCCCGTCCGGCACTGGCGCATCAGGCCCAGCAGATAGGCGCGGCTCTGGCTGGAGAGCGCGGTGCCGCTATCGAGGATCTTCAGCAGCTGGACCATCGCGACCGGCGTGGCGACATCCTTGATATCGGCCAGATGCCCGCGCTCACGAAGCAGCTGCGCAATCGTGCGGTCGACCCGCATCCCGCTGATGTTGTGCGACAAGACCCATTGCTGGACCTTGGCCGGGCCGCCGAGCGTGGCGAACATCTGGTCGGCCGCCAGATTGTCGCTGCGCACGATCATCGCCTCCATCGCCTTGGCGGCGGTGCGGCCGTTGACCATGTCGTTCAGGCTGCGTCGGCCCTGGTCCACCTCCGCCAGATAGGCGCCCGCAATGGCCAGCTTGACCGTGCTCGCCATCGGAAAGGGGATTCCGCCATTGACCATCGCGGTCGAGCCGTCGTCGAGGTCGATCGCCGCGATCCCATATTCACCCGACCGGCCGGAGAGCAGCGCGTTCATGTCGCGCTGAAGCTCGACGAGTTCCAGCGACCGTGCGGAGGCCGGGGCGGGAATAGCGCAACAGGTCGCAATGCCCATCAGGAGAAGACGGGAAAGCGGGGTAAAACGCATACAGCTTACTCGATCGAAGACGGATTCAGCGGCAGCGACGCTAACCAAAAAATCCGGACGCGTCGCGTGGAAATATGCGGGCTTTGCGGCGAGTCGGTCGAACGTGCGGCAGGCGGCGGCTGGCCTAGCGCCGGTCGGTGCTGTTACCGTCCCTCATGGCTTCCATGAATTTCGAGCTGCTGGACATACGGGTGTTCGTCGCGATCGCGGACGGCAAGAGCTTCCTGCGCGCCGCCGAGCAGCTGAACCTGTCGCAACCCGCGATCAGCCGTCGCGTCCAGAAGCTGGAGGCGACGGTCGGCACGCCCCTTCTGGAACGGACGACGCGGACGGTGCGGCTGACCCCGGCGGGCAAGGAGATATTGCCGCTGCTCCGCCGTCTGCTGGAGGAACTGGACGAATCGCTGCTCGGCATGATGGCTTCGGGCGAGCGACAGGCGGGACGGCTGACCATCGCCAGCATTCCCAGCGCCACGGTGCGTTTCCTGCCGGACGTTCTGGAAGCGCTGGGTCGCGACTATCGCAACGTCCGGGTGCGCGTGCTCGATCTGTCGGCGACCGAATGCGCCGAGGCGGTGCGGACGGGACAGGCCGAGTTCGCCATAACCCTGCCCGTCTCGTCGGACGGGGACATGGTCTATGAGCCGCTGACCGACGATCCTTATGGCCTGGTCTGTCGAAAGGACGACCCGCTGGCCGATCTCGCCGATCCGGCGTGGAGCGATCTGGCGGGGCTGCGACTGGTGACGGTGCATCCGGGCAGCGGCAACCGGACCGCGCTCGACGCCGGGCTGGCGCGTGCGGGCATCGAGTTGCGCTGGTTCTACGAGGTGACGCGGCTGACCTCGGCGCTGGCGCTGGTGCAGGCGGGACTGGGTCCGTCGGTGCTGCCGCGCCTGGCGTGCGAGGGGCCGGATGCGCGCGATCTGGTCTGGCGGCCGTTGCGCGGCGCTGAGGTCACGCGCACCATCGGCGTGCTGCGCCGCAGCTCCGCCACACTGTCCCCGGCCGCGTCACGGCTGATGGGGCTGCTTACCGATGCCTGGGCCGCCGAACCGCGTCCCTCCCCAGCGCGCGACGAGTAACGAGGCGGAGACATTGGCCGTGCCGCTGGTCAGCGCGCGGATCTCCGACAGGAAACGGTCGACCGCGATCAGCATCGCCGCCGCCCCGACCGGAATATCGGGCAGTAGGGACAGGGTGAGTAACAGCGCCGAAAATCCGCTGCCCGTCACCCCCGCCGCCGCCTTGGAGGTGATCAGCATCACGCCCAGATAGACCGCGACCCGCTCCGGCGTCAGCGCGATGCCCAGCGCCTCGCCCAGGAACAGGGTCGCGACGACCAGATACACCGCCGTCCCCGCCAGATTGAGCGAATAGCCCAGAGGAACGGTCAGTCCCGCCACGCTGCGCGGCACGCCCAGCGCCTCCAGCTTCAGGATCAGGCGCGGCAGCACCACCTCGGTCGAGGAGGTGCCCAGCACGATCAGGATTTCGTCGCGGAACACGCGCAACAGTGTGCCGCCGCCAATCCCCGTGGTGATCCACACCAGCAGGACCAGTCCGGCGATCAAGAGACCGCACGCCAGCGCCAGTGTCGCGAACAACAGCCCCAGCGAGCCGATGAACCCGACGCCATAGGTGCCGACCGTATAGGCGATCGCCCCGAACGCCCCCACCGGCGCGGCGCGGATCAGGAAGCCGAAGATCGCGAATTGCAGCCGGGTCAGTGCCTCGATTCCGCGCACGATCGGCGCGCCCGCCTCACCGATGCGGAGCAGGCCGAACCCGACCAGCCCGGCAACGAACAATACCGGCAGGACATCGCCCGCGGTAAAGGCCGAGAACAACGTATCGGGCACGATCCGTACCAGGAAATCGCCCGGCCCGGTGATGTGCCGCCCGGCCAGCTGCCGCTCCACCTCGGCCACCGCCTCGCCATATGGCGGTAGCGGCAGGCCGCGCCCCGGCTGCATCAGCGCCGCGACGCCCAGCCCGATGGCAAGCGCGGCGATGGTGATGCCGAGGAAGACGATCAGGCTGCGCAGCACTGTGGCGCCCGTGTCGCGCGCGGCGCCGTGGCGGACGATCCCCTCGACGATGGTGCAGAACAGCACCGGCGGCACCATCATCCGCATCGCCTTTACGAAAGCGATGCCCAGCGGCCCCAGATCGCGTCCGAACGCCGGGGCCAGCGCGCCAATCAGCGTCCCGGCGACGATGCCGATCAGCATCTGAACATAAAGGTGCCGCAAGACGCGCAAGACCCGATCCGCTCCAAATATATGCACGAAACGCATCAAGCGGACCGATCATTGCATTTGATCGACACGCCCGGTGTGAGGCTTAGTGCCGCGTGAGGCACGATGGCTCAAGCCCCTGCCACGACAAGACAATGCAACGACTAGAACCCGCGAGCGAGCGGGACGGCCAGAAGAGAGGTATGATGAAAGCCCGATCTCCAAGGTTCCGAACCCTGATGCCCCGCCGCGCCGCGCTGGGGCTGGCATTGCTGCTGGGGCTCAACGCCGTCAGCGCGCCCGCCCTCGCCCGCGATACGAAGCCCGCGAAAGTCCGCGAACTGCACGTCGTGACGTCGGGCGGCTTCACCGCCGCCTTCCACGCGCTGGCGGCGAACTATGAGCGCGACACCGGCGTCCATATCGTCGCCGAGCACGGCCCCTCGATGGGTGACACGCCGCAGGCGATCCCCAACCGGCTCGCCCGGCATGAGGACGCCGACGTCGTCATCCTCGCGCGCAGCGGACTGGACAAGCTCGCCGATCAGGGTCTGGTCGCGAAGGGCACCGAAGTCGATCTGGGCTTGTCCAAGATCGCCATGGCGGTGAAGGCGGGAGCCCCCGCCCCCGACATCTCCACTCCCGATGCGCTGCGCTCGACCCTGGTCAACGCCAAGTCGGTGGCATGGTCGGACAGCGCCTCCGGCGTCTATATCCAGTCGACCATGCTCGACCGGCTGGGCGTCACCGATCAGGTGCGTCCCAAGGGTCGGATGATCCCCGCCACCCCGGTGGGCCAGATCGTCGCCACCGGCCAGGCCGAGATCGGCTTCCAGCAGCTCAGCGAGTTGAAGACCGTCAAGGGCATCCGCATCGTCGGGCTGATCCCGGACTCGTTGCAGAAGGTGACGCCCTTCTCGGCAGGCGTTGTCGCCTGGTCGCCGCGTCAGGCCGAGGCCCGCGCGCTGATCGCCTATCTGTCCTCGCCCAAAGCCTATCCGATCATCCGCGACAGCGGATTGGAACCCGCCTCGCAAAAGGCCAAGCCATGAACACCTCCACCATGCCCTTCCCCGCCGCCGCCGATACCGCATCCCCGGTCTCGGCCGAGCGCCGCAAGTCCGCCTTCAAGTCGATCTTCATCGTTGCCAGCGGTAACTTCCTGGAGATGTTCGACTTCATGGTGTTCGGCTATTACGCCACCTACATCTCGAAGGCGTTCTTCCCGACCGGCAGCGAGTTCGCCTCGCTGATGCTGACCCTGATGACCTTCGGCGCGGGCTTCCTGATGCGCCCGGTCGGCGCGCTGGTGCTGGGCGCCTATATCGACAAGCATGGGCGGCGGCAGGGCCTGTTGCTGACGCTGGGCCTGATGGCGCTGGGCACGCTCGCCATCGCGGTGACGCCCACCTATGCGCAGATCGGCGTCGCCGCACCCGTCATCATCCTGCTCGGACGGCTCGTCCAGGGCCTGTCGGCGGGCGTCGAGGTCGGCGGCGTGTCGGTCTATCTGAACGAGATCGCGCCGCCGAACCGCAAGGGCTTCTTCTGTTCGTGGCAGTCGGCCAGCCAGCAGGCCGCGGTCGTCTTCGCCGCGCTGATCGGCCTGATCGTGTCGACCAGCCTGTCGCCCGAGACGATGCAGGCCTGGGGCTGGCGCATTCCGTTCATCATCGGTTGCGTGATGATCCCCTTCCTGTTCGTCATCCGCCGCCACATGGAGGAAACGGAAGTCTTCCTGAAGCGCAAGGAGCATCCGCCGCTGTCGCAGATCATGCGGACCATCGGCGGCAACTGGGGCGTGGTGCTTCAGGGCGCGCTGATGGCGGTGATGACGACCGTCTTCTTCTACATGATCACCGCCTATACCCCGACCTTCGGCAACAAGGTGCTGTCGCTGACCCCCGGTGCCGCGCTGTTCGTCACCGCCTGCGTCGGCGTCACCAACTTCGTGCTGCTGCCGGTCATGGGGGCGCTGTCGGACCGGATCGGGCGTCGGCCGCTCCTGATCACCGCCACGCTGCTCGGCGCGCTGCTCGCCTATCCGCTGATGAGCTGGCTGGTCGCCGCGCCCAGCTTCGGGCGACTGCTGACGGTCGAGCTGCTGCTCGCCGCCATCTATGCCACCTATAACGGCGCGTTCATCGTGTACCTGACCGAGGCGATCCCGGCGCATGTCCGCACCGTCGGCTTCAGCCTGGCCTATAGCCTGGCCACCGCGATCTTCGGCGGCTTCACGCCCGCGATCAGCACCGCGCTGATCGGCGCGACCGGTGACAAGGCGATCCCCGGTGCCTGGTGCGCCGCCGCCGCGCTGCTCTCGCTGCTCGCGCTGCTGATCGGGTCGCGCATGCGCCGCAGCGCCGACTGATCCTCGAACCGCCGCACTCCTGAAGGGGGTGCGGCGGTTTCCCTTCCTGAACAATTCGAGGCGGCGGCCAAGAAGCCTCTCGCCCACCCCTGAGAGGATGCCGAAATGTATCGTGGAGCACTGCTCGCGATCGGCCTGTGCGCGCCGCTGCCGGTCGCCGCGCAAACCACCCCCGCCCCCGCCCCAGCACAACGCAATGACGATGTCGCGCGCCTGACCCGCCTCGTCGAACAGCAACAGGCGCAGATCGAGCGGCTGGAAGCCCGGCTGGCGGCGGTCGAAGGCGGCAAGCCACAGATGCTCACCGCCGCCCCGCTCGGCCAGCCGCTGCCCAGCGATGCGCATCCCTCCGTCCCGCCGCAGATCGCGGCGCAGGCCCCGCAGGCGGCCCGGACGCCCGCGCCGCTCGGCCAGTCGCTACCCAGCGACGCGCACCCGCCCTCGCTCGACGCGCGACTGGCGCGGATCGAAAAGGCGCAGAAGGAAGGCGTGCATGTCGACTGGTCGAAGGGCACGCCCGAATTTACGAGCGCGGATGGCCGTTTCTCCTTCCGGCCGCGCGGCCGCATCCTGGTCGACGCCGCCGCCACGACCGGCAGCGCGCTCCCGAACCGGAACATCACCGCCACAACCGCCCGGTCGCTCCGCCTGGGCTTCGAGGGATCGATCGGCCCGCACCTTTCCTATTTGCTGGAGGGCGATTTCGCGGACAATGACCCAGCGATCAAATCCGCCTATCTCGCCTGGACCACCGGCTTTCTGGGACAGCAGGCCGAGTTCGCGCTGGGCAATCGGTTGAACGATCGCGGGCTGGACGGGTCGAGCGGCACCATCTCGGTCCCGTTTCTCGAACGCAATTTCGTCGGCCAGGGCATCATCCCGGTGCGCGGCTTTTTCGGGCTGGGCGCGGCCGCCCGCATCTATGGCGATGGCTGGCATGTCGGGGTGCAGGTGTCGGGCGACGACATCAGCAATCCGGGCACGCAAAGCGACGGCCTGACCATCGCGGGGCGCGCGCATTGGAACCCGGTCAAGACCGCCGACTGGCTGGTCCATCTGGGCGTCTGGGGCTTTCGCGAGACGATCGCCGCCGACGCGACCCGCCCGACGCGCAGCATCGCGGTCGGCGGCTTCTTCAACGACAATCTGCGGATTCTGCCCGGCACCTTCACCGGCGCGACGGCGGGCACAGGCTATGGTTTCGAGCTGGGCACCTTCCACAAGTCGCTCTGGGCGTATGGCGAATATGGCACGCGGCGGATCGAGAACCGCGCAGGGTCCGCGACCGATCAATCGGCCTGGGCGGTGCAGGCGGGCTGGTTCCTGACCGGCGAGACCCCGCCCTATCTGACGCGCGGCGGCGTGTGGAGCCGCCCCAAGGTCCTGCGTCCCTTCACCTCGGGCGGGCGCGGCGCGATCGAGCTAGCCACCCGTTACGAGGAGCTGGACTACAGCGACAATCCCACCGCCGGACGGGGAACCGCACTGACGCTGGGCATCAACTGGTATCTGAACAATTTCGTCCGGCTACAGCTGAACGCGATCGACTGGACCATCGCCAACCCCGCCCAGCTCGGCGGCGCGAACGATCATGGCCAGACCCTGATCGGCCGCGTCCAGATCGCCTTCTGAGGCAACGAAACGAAACGGAACGCAAGACTGCGCCCAAGCGCTGGACGGACAGACGGGTCAGCCCCCCCCATGGACGCACAGGAGCGAAAAGCGCATGAATGCCGCAGATGTCTTCACCAAGCTCGATGTCGAACTGAAGCCCGATCCCTCGCGTACCGTCATCCGCCCGTTCCGCTTCGACTATCCCGAGGCGTTCGACCGCAAGCCCAGCCGGGCCGAATGCGTCGCCCGGCACGTCATGGCACTCGACCCGGCGACGCGCGACCGGATGCTCGACTTGCTCCATGACGCGATGAGGCAGCGTCACCGCAATGTCGACAATGTGTTCCTCCGCCGTTTCGACCAGATCAAGGCGGACATTGGCGACATAGGGGTCGAGCGGGATTGCGATCGCCTGCTGCTGGGGGCTTATTTCAGCCAGGAATATGCGTTCGAGTCCGCCGCGCTGTTCAATCCCAGCATCGTCACCCTGCCCGACCAGGACCCGGACGACCAAAGCATCCGCTTCCTCCTGTCGCTGCGCGGCGTCGGAGAAGGGCATATCTCGTCCGTCACCTTTCGCACTGGCACCTGGGACGGCGCGACGGGACTGACCGTCGATCCGGCCAGTTCGCAGGGCGTTCCTCCGCGTATCGACAGCGAGGATGGCGAATGGGTCCGGATGCGGGCGGACGACAGCCAGGACATCTCCGAAACCGTGATCTTCCCGATCCTGCCCAGCCAGCGAAGCGGCATCGAGGATCTGCGGCTGGTCCATTTCACCGATCATGACGGGGTGCGCAGCGTCATCGGCACCTATACCGCCTTTGACGGCCAGACCGCCCGGTGCGAGCTGCTGCGCGGCATCAACGAGCAGAGTTTCGAGATGCGGCCGCTGACCGGCCGCCTTTCGGGCTACAAGGGCATGGCCCTGTTTCCACGTCGGATCGGCGACCGTTTCGCCATGATCGGGCGGCAGGACAATGTGAATCTGTGGCTGCTCTATTCGGACGACCTTCACATCTGGGATGAAGGGATGCGGATCATGGGCCCGCAATATCCGTGGGAGTTCGTCCAGATCGGCAATTGCGGCTCACCGATCGAGATCGACGAGGGCTGGCTGGTCTTCACCCACGGGGTCGGCATGGTCCGGGGTTATTGCGTGGGTGCATGTCTGCTCGACAAGGACAATCCGGCCAAGGTCCTTGCGCGTACGCATTCGCCGATCCTGTTCCCGTCGGCGGAACAGCGCGGCGGCTACGTGCCCAACGTCACCTATAGCTGCGGCGCGCTGCTCCATAAGCGCCACATCCTGCTGCCCTATGCCATCGGCGACCAGTACACCGCCTTTGCGACCGGCAGCGTCGACGATCTGCTATCGGTCATGGTGTAAGGGCGAGCCGGTTCCGACGGACCGGGCTCGCCCGAAACGGCGGCTCAGCTGATGGCCAGGACCGCTGCGCAGATCACGCCCCAGGACAGGACACAGGCCCCGCCCAGGATCGCCAGGCGGGTACGGGTCGTCAGCTTGTGCACCGTCCTCGTCTCGGCGGCGGGCACGGGGTCGGCCGTGAAGGACAGGATATTGGTCGGCCCCTGCGCCGCCGTCACCGCGCCGGGCGGCAAAGGCCGGTCGAACAGGCACCCCAGATTGCCGATGCTCTGCCACACCGCCGTCGCCTGAACGCGACCGATATTGGCCAGGCCGATCTCGATCGTCGCGCCGTGCACCACCGGCAGGTCGGTCTCGATGCGGCAACCCTCTCGGGTTAGGTCGAGGACAACGACGTCATGCGGATGCGGGTCACCGCCGATGCGCAGGACGCCGCGACGATCCAGCGGAGTCCGCTCCTCGCTACGATATTCGGCGACATCATATGCGGTCTTCGCCAGATTCATGCCAATGCCTTCTGAAGGGGGTCGCATTCGGCCCCGTCCGAACCGTCCACCGCGCCGCCGGGGTCATGCGAAGATGACACCGACGACATAAGCGGCAACGTCTCGATACGGGACAAACGAGAGAGTGGGAATGGTCGGTGCAAAAAGCGGATCAGTAAAGGCCCAGCACCGATCCGGCGAAGAACAATGCCCAGCCGCCGATGCCGCCGACCAGGATCAAGGCCGGGGCTCGCAGGCGGTGGAGGGACTCGATTTTGGCCGGCTGCTTGTTGCTGAAGCTGGCCAGCACGATCCGTTCCCGACTGGGGTCGAACTCTTCCCACAGACGCTCTTGCAAGGCGTGCACGGGCGAGGCGGCGGACGACGCGGCCGTGCCCTGGGCGGGCGTGGCCGCTTCGGTGCCGGTCGACGTGTCCGCCGTGACCTTGCGGGCTAGACTGTGTCGCATGGCAAACCCCAAACGGTTGGTGTCGATGGGAACCGCCTTAGGCCACCGTGTTTAGACGGGACTTAATCCGGCTGGTTAACCCGATGTTATCCATAAATCAGCCTGTTCACTTCGCCTTGTGACGGGATGGTGAAATATGCCATTTGCGACATCAAACGGACCAAGGGGATCACCATGTCGATCATCAAGCGGCTTGCCGGCCTTCGCCCTGCCATGCTGGCCATGCTGGCGAGCAGCGCCGTGTTGAGCGGATGCGCGACGGCACCGGCCCCACCGCTGCCCGCATCGGAATATGGCCAGGCCAACCAGCCCTATACGCTGGGCGTCGGCGACAAGCTGCGCGTCAACGTTTATCGCGAGCCGGAGCTGAGCGGCGAATTCTCGGTCAACGGCACCGGCGCCATCACCATGCCGCTGGTCGGCGAAGTGCCGGTCAAGGGCATGACCCGCGCCCAGGTCGAGGCAGAACTCACCCGTCGCCTGGGTTCGGGCTTCGTGCGCAATCCCAGCGTCTCGGTCGAGGTCTATGATTTCCGCACCTTCTCGATCCTGGGCGAGGTCCAGCGGCCGGGCAACTATCCGGCGCGTGAAGGCACGACCCTGACCGCGGCGATCGCGGTGGCGGGCGGTTATACCTACCGCGCGAATGAACGTCGCCTGCTGCTGCGGCGCGCCAATGGGCAGAGCTATTACAGCGTGGATGCGGACGCCAATGTCGAGATCCGCCCCGGCGATACGATCCAGGTGCCTGAGGTCCATTTCTAAGGGCTGCCCCAGGTGTCTCGCTCCTCCATTTCCGCTCCCGCCCTGCTGGTGCTGCTGACCTCCGTCGCGGTGCCGGTGGCGGCGCAGACCACCCCGACCGCGCCGAATTCCGGGCCGGGGCGGCTGACGCTGCCGCCGCAAAGCGATCCCATGCGGGATCCGCAGGCCCCGCTGCCGCCAGCCCCCTTGCCGCCGCGTGCCGTCGATCCCCAGACCGGCCGCCCGATCACGGTACGGCCGGATAATGTCGATCCGGTGGATACGGCCACCCGCGAGCGCCTGCAATCGGGCGCGACCGTTCCTGTCCCGGCCTATATCCCCCTACCCACCGGCTCGACCCAGCAGACCGAATTGCCGACGCAGCGCGTTGCCGATCGGGCGCTGGCCGCATCGCGGTTGCCGGGGACGACGGTCCGCCTGCGCCAGCGCCCCGGCTATGACGCACCCGGCCTGCGGGCGGGCGGGATGGTCATCCACCCCTATATCGACACCGGCATGGCCTATGACGCCAATGTCTATGCCGAGGAAAATCCGCGCAACGACGTCTTCGCCCATCTGACCGGCGGATTCGATGCCGCGTCCGACTGGGGCCGCCATCGCGCGGTGCTGAGCGGTTTCGTCCGGCGGCGCCAATATGGTCAGTACACCAGCGAGAATACGACGACCTATCGCCTGATCGGCGCCGGTCGCTATGACGCCGACTCGCATCTGTCCTTCAACAGCGAGGCGTCGCATCAGCGTATTCAGCTGGAGCGCGGCGCGGTGGAGGAAGTCTCCAGCCTGGCGCTGCCGACCCTCTATGATTTTACGAGCGGACTACTCGGCGCGCAGGTTCAATATGGCTCGACCCGCCTGAGTGCTCAGGGTGGTGTGAACCGCACCGCTTTTCGCGACAATCGGTCGCTCACGGGCGCAGTGACGGACCAGCGTTTCCGGAACTTCACGGGCTATACGGGTCAGGCCCGTCTTGAACAGGAAGTGCTGGGCGGCCGGACTCTCTACGGTCAATTCAACTTCGAACGGCGGCGGTTCGAGACCGCCGACGCCATCCGGCTGAGCAACGCCGATGTCTACACTCTCACCGGCGGCCTGCGCGGGGCACTGACCCAATTGATCCGGGGCCATGCCGGGGTCGGCCTTATTCGCGTCGACTTTCAGGACCCTGCCGCACCATCCATTTCCAGCCTAACCTTCGATACCCAGATCGACTGGCTGGTGCGGGATCGGACGACCATCTCGCTGTCGGGGGAACGGGATTTGCGAACGGTCGCGCAGCGCGGCGTGCGTGCGGCCCTGTTCACCACCGTAAATTTGCGGGTCGATGAAGAAATACGGCGCAATCTGATCCTGTCGGTCGGCCTGCGGCAGCAATTCACCGATTATGTCCAGGATACGCGTCGCGCTTCGGCGACCGGCGTCACCCTGGGTGCCGACTGGCTTCTGGATCGCCACTGGACCGTCCGCCCGCAGGTCAGCTACCTCCGGCGCACCGATCGCGGGTTCAATCTGGACCTCGGCCCGGAAGACGCGCAGGTCGGCGTCAGCGCCACATTCCGCCTATGATCGCCGCCGGGACGCCATCAGCCGCGCTGGCGCGGTGCATATCGGTCCCGGCCGGAGATCAAGGATCAATGACGATCGCGGGCCATGGAGGTTGGATTGCCTGAACGCTTGCAGGACGGGGCCGTCGCGGTCGCCAATTCCCCCTGGCGTCGGCGCGAGGACGCGCACGCGTCGCGGATGATCCAGGCTGTCGGCCGATACTGCATCATCCCGGCCGCCATCATCGCCATCTATCGCAGCACCCAGATGTGGTATGGGTATCCCACGTCGCAGGGCGACAATGCGCTGAACGACCCGTTCCTGATGCAGCTCGTGCTGTATTCGCTCGTCCCGCTCCTCGCGCTGACGACCCTCACCCTGCCCCGCATGGCCGCTCGGTCCATCGTCGAGATGGGCCCCATGGTCGCCTTGCTCGGAGTGTTTCTGTTCGGCTCGATCGTGACGTCAGCCAACCCCCAAATGTCGCTACGCGGACTTGTCCAGATCATCATCTTGGCATTGCCTATGATCTACCTTCGCGCATTTTACGGCGCGCGGGGCGCATTCGAACTGCTGCGCAAGGTGATGGGGGTCCTGCTCGTCATCAACTTCCTTTACGCCGCCCTATTTCCGCATATCGCCTTCATGAGCGGATCGCTGAACGGGGCCATGCGCGGCATGTTCGTGCACAAGAACGCGTATGGCGCCTATTGCGCGATGACCTTCGTGATGATGGTTCCGCCGGACATCAACATTCGCCGCTGGGACCGGTTGCTGCAGGTCGGCTTGTGCGGACTGGCCATGGTCGGCGCCGTTCTGTCCAAGTCATCAACGGCTGTCGTCTTGCTGATTGTCGGAACCGGCGTGTTGGTCATGATCAACATATTGAGCCGCGTCGAACAGCGGAGCATCCGAGCGATAACCTTCGGTAGCGCCCTGGTCTTTGCCATTTTGCTTGCCGGGGGCGCGGGCACCGCACTGCTAGGTGAGGTCGCAGGGCAGTTCGGCAAGGACGTCACCCTGTCCGGTCGCGCCGAGATATGGCAGACACTTTGGCCCGTTGCGCTGGACAAGCCTTGGCTGGGCCATGGTTTCGCGATGTTCCGCCAGACGGCGTATTTCCAGCAGTTCACGACAACGATCGCCTGGGGGCCCCGATCTACGCACAATACCTATCTCGAAATCGTGTTGAACTCCGGCTTTCCCGTATTGATCGTGTGGTTGTCCATCGTCCTGGGGGCAATTTTTCGTGCCGTCCTGCTCGTGAATGTGACGAAGCCCGACTATCGCCCGTTGCAAAAATCGGTAGCAGCCATCGTTCTCGTCCTGCTGGTCTCGACCAGCGAAGCTGGGCAGATGCTAGGTCCCCAGCCCTCCTGGCCGATCCTGGTCCTCGCGCTCTATTGTATCGCTGCCGCTACCAATGGTCGACTGCGCAGGAACTCCGTCGACGGCCCGACTTGGAACGGCTGGGTGGCCAGCCCTGCGCCGCGCTGACCGGTTAATTCGGAAGCCTCAATGTGCGGGTGGCGTAAACGGCCCCTGCACGCGACAGATGATGGGCGTCCCCATAGAGGATGTGCCCCGCATGGCGGAACCGGCATCCGGCTTCGTTGCATAGTCCCATAGTCGGGTCGAACAGCGTGACGCCCGGCACCTGTCGTGCGACATGGGCGAGCACGCCACGGGCCTGATCGGCAATGACCCGTGACCGGGGCAGTCGATCGTCGCTTACGCCCTTGTGCTTGGGATCGGCGTCCAGCCAGTTCGACACTAGCGCACGCTGGGGCATGATATCGACCAGTGCGACGCTATAGGGATCGATCGCGAAGTGCGGAACGTCCTGCACGATGACCACCTGGCGGCCCATCTTGCGAAGCACCTCCGCCGTATGGCGCAAACCGACCGCCAGTGTCTGACGCTGGCGGACCATCCACGCCGCGCGCTGGGCCGGGTTGCTGGGCCGATCGACCATGGTCTGGCGGTCCTGCGTGACGAAGGACGACCAATATCCCGCAAGGACCAATATCCGGATTTCCGGATGCGCGGCGACGGTCGACAGGACGCGCGCCATGAACGCCGCGCACTCGCGATGATGCATCGGATAGCGGTCCAGCACGCGGCTATAGCCGATGATAGGCTGGCATGACGATTTGGTCATCTGATAGACGGCGAGCGAGCGTCGCTCCGCAATCTGCCGCACGCCCTCCACCAGCGAATTGGCATGGCTGTCCCCCACGACCGCCACGGCGGGTCTGCCGCTGACGGGCAGGCACGACAGCTGCTCGCTGGGCGTGGAGTCGCCATAGGATGTCAGGCAGGGATTGGACATGGCGCTCCGCACGTCCCCATCCGCCTCCCTCAGCGCGGGCGAGGCGAGACGCGAGAGCCCGCCGCTCAGGTCGATTACCCCCAGCGGGATCACGACCGCCCCGAGCACCGCACCATAGCACCGCATCGATGGCAAAGAGGCCGGACGGCTGCGGCGAAAGGGCTGTTCGACAAGCGCATAGCTGATCATCGCGATCGCGAAGGTCGCGATCAGGAAACCGATGCGCGCCATCGGCTCCAGGTCGATGCCAAGCAGGTTCATCGCGGCCAATGGGGGCCAATGCCACAGATACCAGGAATAGGAATATCGCCCGATCACCACGCCGGGTTTCGCCCCCAGCCCATAGCGGTTCAGCACGGAACGAGGCGCGGCGATCAACGCCATGCTGCCCAGCACAGCCAGCGCTCGAAGGACGACGACCGAAACGGGGTAGGTGATAACCAGAGCCGATCCGAGCAGGACAACTCCCAGCGCCGCAAAGCCATCGGCGAACCGGCGCGAGGCCAGCCTCTTGTTGCCGGTCAGATCAACGGTCGCCAACCATGCGCCCGCAGCGAACTCCCAGGCGCGGAACGGCAGAAGATAAAAGGCCGCATCGGGTCGATACCATTCGAAAGCCGTCGCCGCCGCAAAGGATAACGCAATGATGACCGCAAAGAATTTCGCCAGCGCGCGAGGGCCTTTGGGAATGATCCCGACGATCAGGGGCGGCAACACCAGATAGAATTGCTGCTCCAGCGACAGCGACCAGGCCATCATCAGCAGTTGGCGGGACGCCTTTGGCGAAAAATAGTCGACGAACCCCAGGAATGCGAAATTCGATATGCCGAATATCGTCGAAATCGCGGTGACCGCGTAAACCTTGAGCTCGTACGGTGTCATGAAGACCATAGCGAACAGCGTTGCGGTGACGATCACTGCGACCAGCGCTGGCACCAGGCGACGGGCCCGACGCCGATAGAAATCGAGATAGCTGAACCGCCGCTGATCGACCCGGCGACAAATGTCGGATGTAATGAGGAAGCCACTGATTACGAAGAAGATATCGACGCCAACATAGCCGTTGGCCAGATGACCGACGTCATAGTGGAACAGCACGACCGCCAGAATGGCGATCGCCCGCAAACCTTCGATATCGGCTCTGAATCCCAACCCCATTACCGCGTCGTACCGCCTATGCCCTGCATCGTTGTGCCCAGAGGCAAGACGTCCAACACTTCAATCGCTTGCCCTATCCCGGCGTCATGACATTCGACGAACCCGAGGGGCATATCCCAAATGGTATAGAGACCGTCCCTTTGACGCGCGCCGCCATGCCACACGAACCATTTCAGGACGTTGCAGGCCATCGCGAAACAGAAACGGGCGACCGACATAGTGTCGGCCGCCCGCCATTTCGTCCTGACCAAACGGGTCGGGATCCTTCGGAACCCACCCGGATGCGAGGGGGTATCAGAGGACCAGCAGGTCACCTGCCGTAAGGTGCGGCGTCAGGTCGATGACCAGCGCGCCCTGATCATAGCTGCCGCCATGGGCCGCCTTGTAGACGAAGCTGTCGCTCGTCTTGTGGTCGGCGACCATCCGGGCATTGGCATCGGCATCGAGCGTGTAGGTGAACGCACCGCTGGCATCGATATGGAGCGTGCCGTACGCGCCCTTGAGGTCGATCGCGCCCTTCGACACGGTCTGTCCACCGACGGTGCGCAGCGAAAGGATGCTGCCGTCGGACATGATGTCGTTGGTCGAGACATTGCCCGTCACGACATGGCTGTCGGCGCCGATCTTATAGAAATCGTCGACCGCCTTGGCCTTCAAGACCGGCGCGCCGGACTTTGCCGCGGCCTTTGCCGCCGCGCTCGTTACGTCCTGGGTGCCGACATAGGCGGACAGGTCGATCGTCAGGCTCGACGTGACGACCTTGCCGCTGTCATTGGCCTTGTACTGGAAGCTCTCGGTCGGGGTCGCGACGTTCTTCAGCTTGGCCAGGGCGCCGGTGTCGAGCGCGTAGGTGAAGTGGCCGTTGCTGTCGACGTGCAGGGTTCCATAAGCACCCTTCAGGTCGACACCCTGTGCTCCGATCCGCGAACCGCCGACGGTGCTCAGCCCCAGCTTGTTACCCGCGGCGTTGATGTCGTTATCCAGGATGTTGCCGGACATCTTGGTGCCCGAGACATCCATCGCATAACGATCGGCGTTGATCCCGATCTTCTGGATCTTGTTCAGATTCTCGGAATAGCTTTCCTGCAGGATCTTGGCCGCGGCGGCATCGGCCTGCGCCTTCAGCACCGCGTCGGCCTGCGCCTTGGCGACGGCATCGGCCTGGGCCTTGGCGACCGTGCTGGCCTGCGCCTTGACGTCAGCCGACATGTTCGCCGCGGTCGTCTGAAGGTTTCCGCTGACATCGAAGACGCTCTTCAGGCCGTTGCCGGCAATCTGGGTCAGCTTGCTGTCGACGACGACATTGTCGTGGAAGGCACCGGTGGCTTCCTTGTCGATCTTCAGCGCGGCGTTGGCGACGCTGACGAAGGTGTTGTTCGCAATCTGGATGTTGCTGCGGCTGACATTGCCGTCACGCGACAAGCCGGTCAGCGCCACGCCGAAGTTCGAGCCCACGACCTCGTTGCCCGAGATCGTGTAGTTGCCGATATCGATACCGGCGCTGGCCATGATCGCCGACGACCACGCATATTTGTTCTGACCGCTCAGCTTGTTGTCGGTGATCTGGACGTTCCAGCCATTGATCGCGACACCGAAGCTGCCCCCCTTCACTTCGTTGCCCGAGGCGACGACGTTCGAGCTGGAGTTGACCATGATCCCGCCCTTGGTGGAGTCGGGAGACGTCGACTGGTCGATCTTGTTGCCGCTGATCTTGACGTTTGACGAGCTGGTCACCTGGATGCCGTCGGCGGTGCCGCCCACCAGATTGGACATGACGTTGTTGACGATGGTCAGGTCCGTCATGTCGACGACATAGATGCCGTCGTTCGACACATGGTCGAACTTGCTGTTGGAGATGGTGACGTTCTTGCTCGTCTTCATCGAGATGCTGCCCGTACCCGTGGCGGTACCGGCATTGATGAGCGAGACATGATCGATGACCCAGTTCTCGGCCTGGGCGGCATAGATCGCATTGAAGCCGGTCGAGAAGGTCAGGTCCTTGATGACGATGTTCGCCGTCTTGGTGCCGTAAATGCCCTGCTTGCCGGTGAAGGTCGGGTCGGTACCGGTGCCATAGGCGCCGATCGTGATCGGCTTGTCGGTGGTGCCCGAACCGTTGATGGTCAGCATGTCCGCATAGTTGCTGCCGCGCGCCAGCAGAACCGTGTCGCCCGCCTGCAGCTTGATGCTCGAAATCTTCGCAACCGACTGAAACGCCGCACCCGCACTGGTGCCGGCATTCTTGTCCGAACCGTTGGCAGCATCGACATAATAGGTCGTCATGTTCCGTCGTCTCCGGGGAAGGAAGCCGTGATCTTCCCGATGAGACGGTAGTGGCGATGACTCCGGAAACGGTCGGTTACATGGAAGGGTTAACGCATTGTATACGTTAAATCGCTGTGTTTATGGACCATTTTTCGGGCTTTCGGCGGTACGTTAAGATACCTTTCCGTGTCTTTAATTCGCCGATAACGCATTTTTGGCCCGCAAAAATGTTAACGCCGGCGTCCCGAAGGACACCGGCGTTAACATTTGCATTGCAATCGATTCGCTCGCCGCCGGGGTGGCGAGCGACGCCCGATTACACGCCCGGCGCGACGTTGAAGTCGATCGTCAGGATCGCATAGTCGGTGTTGTTGCCCTGGCCGTTCTGGCCGTCATGCGGCTTGTAGGCGAACTTTTCGACGCCTGCATTGCCGTTGAGAGCGATGGTGTCCGGATCGGTCTGGTCGACGACATAGGAGAAGACGCCCTTGTCGTTGATCGTCAGAGTGCCGTACACGCCCTTGATCTCGACATTGCCGAGGCCGGTGATGTGATAGTTGGTGTTGGTGGCGAGGTCGATCACGCCGCCGACATGCAGGGTATCACCGTCCGGATCGCTGTCATTCGCCAGGACGTTGCCGCCAGCGACGGTCGAATTGGTGGTGACGAAGTCGTCAACCGCGACCGGGCGCTGGTTGGCCATGCCCATGACGTCGAACTTGATGATGCCCTGATCGTAATTGCCCTGGCCGTCACGGATCTTGATGGTGAAGTCTTCGACCATCGTGCTGCCGGCGACGAAGTTGACGCCCTTGTTCAGCTCGTAGGTGTAAGTGCCGTCCTGGGCGATGGTCAGCGTGCCATACTGGCCCTGAATGACGTTGACGCCCTTGCCGCCGCCGATCGAGCCCGCGATGTACGCACCATCGACGCGCGCCACGGTGATGGCGCCGCCATCCGCGTCGGTCGCGCCACCGTTCAGCAGGATGTTGCCCGTCATGGAGCGGGTCGTCTCGTTCAGCTTCATGGTCTGGTCGTTGAAGATGGGCTTCGCCATGGTGATGATCCCTGTTTTTGCGTGTTGAAACTGTGAATGCTTAGCGATGTGGCAGCGTGCCGCCTCTCTACTGCCCCATATGGTAAGCGCCGGGTTAACCAGAGGAAGAGCGAATGTTTCCCCGCAATTTCGAACTGTCCCGAAGTGAAGCGATCCGGCATGGGGGGAGGCGCGCGGCCGTGCTGTAAGGATCAGCCAACGGAACCGTAGAATTGAAACCGCGTTCTCGTCCGTTTTTCCCGATGCGCCGAACTCGGGATAATCACCATGATATCCGGTATCCAAAAGCACCGGTCGAGGAGCGATCAGACTTCAATACGCCGTGAAGTCGCGCATTTCTGCCATTTCGCGCTCAATTGTCCGGCGATGAGGATCACCGTCTGCGGCATTCATTACGGTGACACACTGAATCGATAGGGTCAGGCTAAGGCCGAATCCGCCCAAACCCGCCCTGGGATGAAAATAAATTTAAACTTGGCTTTTATGGTCGAGACTTATGGCCGCTGGTTGTCAAAAGGGTCAGTTTGACGCGGGCCGATAACAAAGTTCCGAACGCCAACTCCATTCATCGTGGAAATCGCGCGCTTCATCGTAATGATTTCAATCGCGCAAAAACCCGCCATTTTGAAGAAAATGACGGGCTGATGGCTTTCAAATGAGATTCTACCCGAATCAGCGCAGCTTTCCCTTGTCCTGCTGCGGAACCGACGCCGCGATATGACGGATCATCCGTGGCCTGGGATGGGTGCCCGTCCGTGGCGAGTTCACGCCGTCATTCGCATTCGGCGCAAAGACCTCGGTTCCGGCGGGGGCGACGGTCCGGCTTCCCGCATAGTGAAGCCTGCAAGTCCACGCACCCGGTTGGCCCGATATCGCCACGACCGTCGCGATATCGGCCGTCGCGCCGGACGTCCATTGCAGCGTATCGCCGATCTCCGGCGCGTCGACGAGCGTGATCATGTCGTACGTGGCCGTTCCGTCCGTCCCCGCCTGTTGCGCCAGCTGTGTCACGAAGAACGGCTCGGGCCACCTGCCCTGGGTGTCGGATAGCCCGGCGGGACGCACGACCTCGATATAGGCGGCAACGGTGCCGTCCATGCCTGCCGCCTTGTCCGCCTCCAACTGGTAACGGAGCCCGTTCGGCCATTCCCCGCCCAGCTGATAGCCCTGCCCCGCAAGTGTCCGGAAGCCGTCGGTCGAGTTGGGATGGATGACCTGCCCGACCGCGATGATGGGCGTGCCCGGATGGCGCACGAGGATACGATCGTTCAGCGCCTTCCAGTTCGCGCGCATCACCGCATAGCCGCCGCTGTCATAGTCGTTGCGTCCCATCTGGTTCAGGATGCAGGTGAAAGGCCGCCGCCCGCCGTTCATCGCAACGATCTGGTCGATGATATCCCAGCGTCGCGACGCATTGGCCGCGATCAATTCCCGCTTCGATGCCGCGCCGGGCAGGCCGATGACCGCATGGGGAGTCCGACCGAGCGGTCCGGCACGGTCCAGCCAGCGCCGCAGCCAGCCCATGTTGCGCCGGGCATCGGCCACCAGCGGGCTATCCGCCTGACGCTCGCCGATGGAGTCGCAGACGATCAGCGGCACCGGGCGACCGTCCCAGCCCTTCGCGACCATGAAGTCCGGCCCATAATATGCCGGAAAGCTCATGCTATCGAGCGAGGCGGTGCTGGCCGTGTCGCTCCCGATCAGAGCCATCAGCGCGGCGGCATTGTCCGCCCCCCAGACCCGCTCTCCCCGCCGCGAGGTGATCTGATAGACCGGGATCTGCCGCTCCCCCGCCGCCGTGGAATATAGAGTGTAGACGGTCACGAGCGATTCCGGCGGGACGGCCAGCGACAGGTCGTCGCTCCAGGCGCCCGTCGAACCGCTCGCGACCGACAGGTCCGCCGCCCCCGCAAAGCGACAGGCCGTCGCCGGACCGCCATTCACCGAAACCCAGACGCCGTGCACCGTCATCGCGTTGCCCGGCAGGACCGTCTCCTGCGGACTGTTGCTGCCCTCGGTACAGGCGAAGCCCGAATAATGAAGCCGCAGATGGTCGATCGCATATTGCGGCGATCCGAAGATCAGCTTGGTCATGACGAAGCGCGTATCCGCCTGCGCCGTCACCAGCGCGCCCGACGGCATGCGTGCGCCGGACGCCCAGAACATATAGCGGTCCGGATCGCCCGACATGCGCGGATTGCCGAAGGCGGGGCGATTGCCCGCATAATCCTGCGCCATGGCTTAGGCCTCCCCGATCAGATCGGCCGCCGTTGTGCCGGTGGCGCGCACATGGCTGGGCCGGACGTTCAGATAGACCCCGCTCGCCACGTTGCGATAGGTGACGTCCCCCGCGCCATCGACCCCGCGCAAGGTGACATGCCCGCCCGTACCCACGAAAATCCGCTTCGGCACGGTGGCCAGCGCAACCGTATCGCTCGGCACGATGCCAAAGGGCGCGCGTGCCGGTGCATTCAGGCTGTCGCTGTTGAACGGATCGGTCATTATTCTTCTCCCCCCAAGATCGCCCGGACGCTGTCGTTCGGGACGATGTTCTCTATATGTTCGGTTTTATCCTGTAGGAAAGCGCCGATTGACCCGGTAACGGCGGCCCGAAGGACGCGTGTTTGTCGGCGGCGGCCCGGTATCCGGCCGCCGCACAGCTAATGGGATCGGTATGAGTCAGGCAGCCGGGGGTGTGGGTAAGCGGATCGCCAAGGGGAGCATGTGGCTCTCCGCCGCGCGGCTGGTGGTCAACCTTTCGGGCATGGTCAGCACCGTGCTGCTGGCGCGCCTGCTCGTCCCCGCCGATTTCGGCCTCGTCGCGATCGCCGCGACCCTGATGCAGATCGTCACCTCGATCACCGAAATGTCGCTGTCCCAGGCGCTGATCCGGCTGGACGATCCGACCGACCAGGATTTTCATTCGGCCTGGACGCTGTCGATGCTGCGCGGCGTGACGATCGCGGTGGTCCTGTCCGCGTCCGCGCCGCTGGTTGCCCATATCTATGGCGATCAGCGGCTGGTGCCGATCATGATCGTGCTCGGCTGCGGCGCGGCGCTGTCGGGTCTGGCCAATCCCTGGCTGGCGGTGTTCCAGCGCAAGCTGGTCTTCTGGCAGGAATTCGTGCTGTCGACCGCCTCGAAGATGACCAATGTCATCGTCGCGGTCGCCGTCGCCTGGTATTTCCAAAGCTATTGGGCGATCGTCGCCGGGATCGTCGGCATGTATGCCGCGACCGTCATCGCCTCCTATTGCATCCTTCCCCGCCTGCCCCGCTTCTCGCTGGCGAGCTGGCGCACCCTGTTGTCCTTCTCGGTCTGGACCAGCGCGTCGCAGCTGGTGAACGCGCTCAACTGGCGCGCGGATCAGCTGCTGGTCGGCAAGATCGCGACGCCGACCGTGCTCGGCTATTATAATGTCGGCTTCAACCTGGCCAATCTGGCGACGCGTGAGACCACGCTGCCCCTGATCCAGACGCTGTTCCCCGCCTTTGCCGCGATCAAGCATGACAAGCCGCGCCTGGCCGCAGCCTATATCCGCGCCGACCGCCTGCTCGTCGCGCTGGGCGTGCCGGTCGGCGTCGGCTTCGCGCTGGTCGCCCAGCCTATGGTCCCGCTGTTCCTCAATCCCAAATGGCTTCCCGCCGTGCCGATCATCCAGGCCTTTGCGGTGATCTTCGGGCTTCAGGGCATTGCCGGGCTCGTCACTCCGCTGGGCATGGCGATGGGGCAGGTCCGCCTGTTGTTCATGCGCGACCTGCAAGTGTTGTGCATCCGCCTGCCGCTGATGATCGCGGGAGCGGTCATCTGGGGCGTGCCGGGTCTGGTCGCGGCGCGGGTCCTGACCGGGCTGTACCAGATCGCCATCGCCATGCTGCTTGCCAAGCGCCTGGCCGGGGTGAGCCTGATGCGGCAACTGCGCACCCATTTGCCTACTCTTATCAGCTGCTGCGCCATGGCGCTGGCGGTCTGGTGGGTCGCCGGAACCGGGTGGCGTCTATTCGCTGGGTACGATCTGGCGCAGGACCTCGTACTTCGCGTGATGGTCGGCGGCATCGTCTATATCGGCGCGCGCGTGATTCTGTGGATCGTCATGGGCCGTCCGGAAGGACTGGAGCGTGAGGCCGCCAATATGGTGGGCAAGCTGCGCCGCAGGCCCGCCTGACCCAGAGGCGCTTCCTCTCGCATGCAACACCGTATCAAAACGGCACATAAATAAAGCCCATCCGAACTCGCATCTTTATGGGCCTGTGGGAAGTTGCAGAAACAAAACCACGAATCCGCCTGAGCGGACGCCTGGGGGGCATCAGCCCGTTAACGAGTTGGGGCTATATCCTGACTCCATGATCGTATCGGAGTCTCCGGTGCGGCCTATAGCATGGGCGTAAGGAAGGGCCGAGTTTTGCGTACTGCCGACGGGGGACAAGACGATCTGCGGGCGGCCATGCGCCGATACCGATCCGTATTCGGGATGATCGTGGCGGTCAGCGCGATCCTGAACGTGCTGCTGCTGGCAGGCTCGATCTACATGATGCTGGTCTACGACTCGGTCCTGCCGGGGCGATCGATCCCTACGCTGGTCGGTCTGCTGGTCATGGTGACGCTGGCCTATGCCTTTCAGGGCTTTTTCGAGAATCTGCGCGCGGGCATGTTGTCGGATGTCGGCAACGGTCTGGACCGCGCCCTGTCGCGCCGTGTCCAGACCGCGATGGGCCAGATATCGCTGAACGGCGGCGTGCAGCAGGGCGACGGGCTGGGTCCGATGCGTGATCTGGACCAGATTCGGTCGTTCATCAGCGGCTCGGGCGTGGCGACGATGATCGACCTGCCCTGGATCCTGTTCTTCCTGGGCATCCTGTTCATGCTGCACGTCTGGCTGGGCGTCACCACGCTGGTCGGCGCACTGATCCTGCTCGGCCTGACGCTGATCACCAACCGCAAGATGAAGCAGCCCGCCAACGACCTGCATCAGATCTCGTCGGTCCGCAACGCGCTGGCCGAGGGCAATATCCGCCATGTCGAGCTGTTCGCCGCGCTGGGCATGCGCGACCGGATGCGCGAGCGTTGGGAACGGGTGAACGATCATTATGTCGGCCTGTCGAACCGCGTTGCGCGCCAGAGCGCCGAGCTGGGCGGCCTCAGCAAGATGCTGCGCATGCTCCTCCAATCGGTGATCCTCAGCGTCGGCGCGCTGCTGGTCATCAGCGGCAAGGCGAGCGGCGGCGTGATCTTCGCCTCGTCCATCCTGTCGGGCCGCGCGCTGGCCCCGGTGGATCAGGCGATCGCCAACTGGCGCAATCTGGTCGGCGCGCGGCAGGGCTGGGCGCGACTGAAGCAACTGTTCGCCCGCGTGCCCGCCACCGAGCCGGGCGCGATCCGCCTGCCCCCGCCCCGCCAGAGCCTGCTGGTCGAGAATCTGGTGGTCGGACCTCCGGGCACGCAGCGCACGACCCTGCACGGCGTCCAGTTCCGCCTCAATCCCGGCGACGCGCTGGGCCTGATCGGCCCCAGCGGTGCCGGGAAAACCACGCTCGGCCGCGCGCTGATCGGCCTGTGGAAGCCGCAGGCGGGCGCGGTCCGCCTGGACGGCGCGGCGCTCGACCAGTGGTGGCCCGAGGATCTGGGCCGGTCGCTCGGCTATCTTCCGCAATCGGTCGAGCTGGTCGGCGGCACCATCGCGCAGAACATCGCCCGCTTCGACCTCCAGGCCACGTCGGACGCGATCATCGCGGCGGCGCGGGCGGCGGGCGTCCATGCGCTGATCACCAGCCTGCCGGGCGGCTATGACACCCAGCTGACCGATGACGGGCGCGAACTGTCCGCCGGGCAGCGGCAGCGGATCGGCCTGGCGCGCGCGCTGTACGGCGACCCGTTCCTGGTCGTGCTGGACGAACCCAATTCCAACCTCGACGCCGAGGGCGAGGCCGCGCTGGCCGCGGCGATCGGTAGCGTGCGGGATCGCGGCGGCATCGTCGTCGTCATCGCCCATCGTCCAAGCGTACTGGGCCAAGTCAACAAGATCATGTATCTGCGCGACGGGCGGATCGAAGTATTCGGGCCGAGCGACCAGGTGATGGAACACCTGTCCCGCGCGGCAATCCCCCAGGCGGCGGCAGCGGCGCCGGAGCGTACCCTTGAGGAAAGCAAGTCATGAACGGCATCGTCACCACCGGCGGCCCCGGATCGCGCCTGGCGATCATCGAGGAACAGTCCGTCTCCTATGATCCGGTGCGCAGTGCCAGTCGGCATTTCCGCGTCGCGCTGATCGCCATTCTGGTCCTCGTGCTGGGCTTCGGCCTGGCGAGCGCGCTGATCCCGATCGGCGGCGCGGTGATCGCGCCGGGCCAAGTCGGCGTGAAGAGCCGGATCAAGCGGATTGCCCATCCGGGCGGCGGCGTCATATCCGAAATCCTGGTCGAGAACGGCCAGCGTGTTCGCAAGGGCCAGATTCTGATGCGCTTCGACGATCAGGTGACGGGCGCCGATGCGCGCTACTCCAGCCTGAGCGTCGACCAGCTGCTGGCCCAGCGCGCACGGCTGGAGGCCGAACGACTGGGTGTGGCGAACATCGCATTCCCCGAGGAGCTTCTGAAGGGCGGCGAAGGCGCACAGCGCGCGATGGCGGACGAGCGCAAGCTGTTCAACATCCGCCGCACCGAGCAGGCGGGCCTGATCGCCCAGCTGCAATCGCGGGTCCGCCAGTATGAGCAACAGATCGGCGCCTATCGTGCGCAGATCAACGCGCTCAACAAGCAGACGGCGCTGATCGACCCCGAGCGTCAGGGCGTGAAGGACCTGTGGGACAAGGGGCTGGTCACGATCAGCCGCCGCAACCAGCTGGAACGCACCGCCGCCGATCTTCAGGGCAATGTCGGCGCGCTCCAGGCCAATATCGCCTCGACCGAGGCGCGGATCACCGAGGCGCGCGAACAGATCATCCAGCTGGGCGAAACCCGCCGTTCGGAAGCGGGCACCCGCCTGGCCGAGCTCAACAACACGCTGAACCAGCAACAGGTGCGCAGCGTCTCGGCCGTCGATGCCCAGAACCGCAGCGTCCTGCGCGCCCCCTATGACGGGGTGGTCGACAAGCTTCAGTTCAGCACGATCGGCGGCGTCGTCCGCCCGGCCGAGGTGATCATGGAGATCGTCCCCGACAGCGACGAACTGATGGTCGAGGCAGGCGTCTCGCCGACCGACATCGATCAGGTCCATGTCGGGCAGCAGGCGCGCATCCGCTTCAGCGGGTTCAACTCGACCGCGACGCCCGAAATCCATGGCAAGGTCGTGACCGTGGCCGCCGACCGCTCGACCGATGCGGAGGGCAAGCAGGCCTTCTACCCGGTCCGCGTCGCCATCGACGATGCCGAAATGCGCCGTTATCCCGAGATGCGGCTGCGTCCCGGCGTTCCGGCCGAAGTGTTCATCGAGACGGGCAACCGCACGATGATCTCTTACATCACCAAGCCCCTGCGCGACCAGTTCGAGCGGGCTTTCCGAGACAATTGATATAATGCGCGACGGAGTGGGGGAATGACCGTGTTCAGGGGGACGGCGCTGAATCTGGGCGCAGGATTGACGATGCTGGCCCTTCTGGGGTCCGCATCGGGCGTGGCGATGGCACAGGTTCCGACGGCGGCGGGCATGCCGCAGCCGTTGGAGCCGCAACTGCCGCGCGAAACGCCCGAAGGGACGATCGCGGCCAATGCGACGCCGACATTGACCACGCTGCAGGATGCGATCGCCCGCGCCTATTGGAGCAATCCGACGCTGGTGGCGGAGCGCTCGACGCTGAAGTCGGTCGACACGCTCTACCCGCTCGCGCGCTCCAATTACGGGCCGCAGGTGACGTTGCAGGGTTCGCACCAGTTCACCCGAACCCGCGCGGAAATTTTCCCCGGCCTGTACAACCGGCCTGAGGGATTCTCGAGCACCGCGCAGATCATCTTCTCGCAGCCGGTGACGAGCTTCGGGCGTCGCGCCTCCGCTGAGCAGAACGCGCTGGCGCAGGTCGCATTGGAGCGCGAACAGCTGCGTCTCGTCGAAGCCTCGACGATGTTCGGCGTCATCTCGGCCTATGTGTCGGTCATCCGCGACCGCAACATCGTCGAGCTGGCCCGCCAGAACCTCTCGCTGCTGGAACGCCAATTCTCGGACGGGCAGAAGCGCTTTGCGGTGCGCGACATCACGTCGAGCGATCTGCAACAGGTGCAGACCCGCGTCGAGTTCGGCCGTGCCCAGCTGCTGAACGCGCAAGGCCAGCTGGGGTCGAGCCAGTCGCTGTTCCTTCAAGCGACCGGCGGCCTGCCCGGCGCACTGACCACCCCGCCCGAGCTGGCGCTGGGTGTCCCGTCGCTCGACGCCGCCTATGCCATGGCCGAGAATGGCAGCCCGATCATCCGCGGCGCCCAGTCGCGCGAAAAGGTTTCGCGCGCCCAGATCGCGCAGGCCCAGGCCGAGCGCAATCCGAACATCTCGCTGGAAAGCAGCGGCACCTACGGCCCGACCAACATCTATCAGAACCAGCTGCGCACCACCGATCTGCGCTCCTCGGTCGTCGTCACCATGCCGCTGATCGACTCCGGCACGCGCCGCCTGTCGATCGAGCGCGCGCGGCAGCAGAACGACGCCGACTGGCGCCTGGTCGACGCGGCGTTGCGCGAGACGCGGCAGTCGGTGGCCGAGGCCTGGGACGCACATCGCGCCGCCCTCGCTTCGCTGATCCATCTGCGCGACGCATCGGCGGCGGCGCAGGCCGCCTATGACGGCGCGGTCATCCAGGAACGCGCGGGCGACCGCACGACCCTGGACGTGCTCGACCTGGCGCGCGACCTGCTGAACATCCGCACCAGCTATGCCACGGCGGAGGCCAGCGAATATATCGCACGGGCACGGCTGTTGTCCGCGATGGGCAATCTGGAGGCTCCGAAGCTGATCTCCGGCCTGCCCGCCTATGACGTGAACGCCAATTTCGACCGCGTGAAGCGCAAGGGCGACATCCCGCTGCTGACGCCGATCCTGTCGGGGCTCGACGGATTGACCACGGGCAATGTGATCGGTCGCGAACGCCCGGTCCGCGATCCGTCAGGGGCGTTCCGCGTCGAAAGTGCCGTCACGCCGCTCGAGGTGCCGCCCGCTCCGCCGGTACAGGTCCCGAGCACGCCGACCGCCCCGGCCAAGCCGCCCAGACGCTAAGCCCCATCAGACCGACAGGAGCACCCCATGGCACGGACCCCTATCCATGTCGTCAGCCTGACGACCGCGACCGAACGGCGGGAGAATTTCGCCCGCAATGCGGAGAAGTCCGGGCTGGACTGGTCCTTCTTCGACGCGCACCGCGAGCCGCAGGGCCTGCGGTATGACGAAGCCGCCGCGATCCGCGAACATGGGCGCCCGCTCCAGCCCGGCGAACTGGGATGCTATTCCAGCCACGCCGCACTGTGGCGGCAACTGGTCGCGGATAAAGACGCCGACCAGTATCTGGTGCTGGAGGATGACGTCATTGCCGACTGGGCGGCGATCAAGCTGCTGTGCGATGTCGACTATGCGGCCGAGGGCGTTGATTATCTGCGCCTTTTCTATAAAAAGCCCTCGCCGCACCTGCCGTGGCGGCGCAACTGGCCCGCGCAGGACCTGTATGTCGTGCGGCTCTATGGCAAGCCCTATGGCACCCAGGGCTATTTCATCACCCGCAAGGGCGCGCAGCGTTTCCTGGATCTCTACACCGATGCGGTGCGGCCGGTGGACGATCAAATGGACCGTTTCTGGGAAAGCGGCATCCCCAATCTCTGCCTCTTCCCCTTCCCCATCATGGAGGAATATCGCGGCTCGACGATCGGCGGCGCGCGCTTCGCCGGAAAGCCGACGCGCGGCGCCAAGATGCGGATGACCGCCGACCGGATGCGGCGCAAGATCGCCTTTATCAAGGATCGGACGTTCGGTCGCTGAGACGACCGGTATCGGGGTGGCTACGGTGCGGGCCGCCCCGATACATAAAGTTCGGCACGGATCGCGCGGTGATCCGATCCGGTATAGGGCAACACATCGACCCGCCCGAACCGGATGCCGCGACCGATAAAAATCTGGTCGATCGGCAATAGCGGAACTGGCCAGTCTCGCCCCGCCAGTCGCGCGGGAAAGCTGAACAATGCCCGCGTGATCCGCCGCATCGACGACAGGCCGTGATCGAGCTCGGCCATGCCATGGCCCCAGGGTGTCAGGTTGAAATCACCGCTCAGGACCATACGATCGCTGTCGGTTTCGCGGATTCCATCGATCAGGCTGCGGCGGAACCGTGTCTGGGGCTGCGGCGGATAGGGCCATGGCGCATGAACCGTCGCGACCGTGACGACAGCGCCGCCGGGCAAGGTGACATCGCCGCGAACCAGCGCCGGTCCGGCGATCTGGCCCACCTGGTTCGTCAGCCGCCAGTGCACCCGCCCCATTGGCCGCCGCGACAAGATGGCCAATTCGCAGCCCTGGCAGTGGCTGCGATAGGGAAAATTCGTCGCCAGCCGCGCCAGCAATGGCCCGGCCTGCCGCGCTTCCTGAAGCAAGAGGACATCCGCGCCGCTATCGCGCAGGACCGCGGCCGCCCGATCGGGCGTGGTGACGCCGCCATGGAGGTTGTGGGTAACGACGACCAGCCGCTCCGCCCCTGCTGGCGGCTCGATCGCGGACGGCCTTGCGCCGATTTCGTGCAGGATCGGCCAGCCGACCAGTCCCAGCGCCGCAATATTAAGCCCGATAAAGCTCCATCGCGCGCGGCGCGGCGCCATCGGCAATGCGAAGAGGGCGAGCACCCCGGCAAGGGGAAGAAACGAAGCGAAGGCATCCGCAACCGGCCAATACCGCCCCAGCAGCGCACACAGGATCAATGCCCAGGCCATGCCGAGCAACGTCCAGCCGATCCATGACCAACGCCGCATCGCACCCATGCCCCTTGCCCAGAGCCATCGCCGCTAGAGGAAGGCGGCGGATCGTGTCAAACCGATCCGGATATCCCGTCGCAACCGCTGTCGGAGACGGCAGGGCCATGGTACAGCCCCGCCGTAAAGAGGAATGAACCGCATATGGCACGCGTAATCTGGGGTGAGAGTACATCGACCTTGTCGGCGGTGCAGGACGACGGCACGATGATCTCGTCCACGCTGCGTCGCGGGGTGATGGGCGCCCTGGGCATCGGCGTGACGCTTCAGATCATTCTGATGCTCGGCGTCCTGCTGGTCGGCGTGCTGGCGGATACCGCGATACCCGGTCGCAACACCGCGACCCTGTGGGGGCTGCTGTTCCTCGGCCTCGTCCTTTACGGGGTCTTCGGCCTGCTCGACAGCCTGCGGTCGCGCCTGTTCTTCGATGTGGCGGGTGCGATCGACCAGCGTCTGGCGCCGCGCGTCCATGACGGCGTGTCGCATGTCGCGCGCGTCGGGGCGCCGGATGGCGACGGACTGGGACCGCTGCACGACGCCAATCGCCTGCGCGCCTTCCTGATGGGCCCGATCCCGTCCGCGCTGATCGACCTCTGCGTCGCGCCATTCTCCCTTCTGATGCTGTTCGCCCTGCACGCCTGGGTGGGCCTGGTCGGGCTGGCCGCCATGGTCGTGCTCGGGCTGATGGCCTGGCTCCTTGGCCGGTCGGCAGGGCAGAAGGCCGAGACGCTGGACGAACTACGGCCCCTACGCTGGATGGTGGCGGAGGAAAGCCGCCGCAATGCCGTGGCCGCCCGCGCCATGGGCATGGAGGGTCGCCTGCGCCAGCGCTGGATCGGCGCGTCGCAGGAGGATCTGCTGGCCGAGCGTGCGCTGCATGGCCGCTCGGTCGGGCTGGTCGGCGCGGTGCGCGGCTTCCGGCTCGTTCTGTTCATCCTGTTGCTGACGATCGGGGCGGCGCTGGCCTTCACCGACCGCGCCGCCTGGAGCACCGCGCTGATCGCCGCGCTGCTGCTCTATCAGGTCCTGGCGCCGGTCGAACTGGCCGTGACCGGCTGGGGCGACTATACCGGCGCGCGCTCGGCCTGGGAGCGGTTGAACCTGCTGCTCCGCCAGATGCCGCTGCGCGATATCACCACCCTGCTGCCGCGCCCGGAGACCGAGCTGACCACCGAGCAGGTCTATGTCTTCGCGCCCGGCACCCAGCGCCCCGTCGTCAACAATGTCGGCATCCGGCTGGCGGCGGGCGACTCGCTGGGGATCATGGGGCAGACCGGTGCGGGCAAGACCGCGCTGCTCAACGCGATCGCCGGTATCTGGCCGCTGGCGCGCGGCGTCATCCGCATGGACGGCGCCGCGCTCGACCAGTGGGACGAAGAGGAACTGGGCAAGTTTGTCGGTTATGTCCCCCAGCAGGTCGAACTGATCGAGGGCACCGTCGCGCAGAATATCGCCCGCTTCGACGCCGACGCCCCGACTGAGGCCGTGCTGGCCGCCGCCCGGCGCGCACATGTCCACGACCTGATCCTGCGTCTGCCCGACGGGTACGAAACCCAGGTCGGGCGTGGCGGCCAGCTGCTTCCCGCCGGTCTGCGTCAGCGCATTGCCGTGGCGCGGGCGTTGTTCGGCAAGCCCTTCATCCTGTTGCTCGACGACCCCACGTCGAACATGGACGGCGATGGCGAGAAGATGCTGGCCCAGGTCATGGAGGATGTCTGCGATGAAGGCGGCATCGTGATCGTCGTCACCCATCGCCCCGCCCTGATGCACCGTGTCGACTATATCATGCAGCTGCAGGCGGGTTCGATGGCCGCCTTCGGCCCGGCGGGGCAGATCCTGCAACGTGCCGAGGAACAGCGGGTCCAGGCCCTGGGTCAGGCGTAACGCCGGGGGCGTACGGACGCTCCTCTCCCAGCGGAGTCACTGGAGATCACGCTATCGTGGTGAAGAGCGGCGGCGGTGAGTCGCAAACTCGTCGCCCCGCCGCTCCATGCTTCGGTCATGTCATCGCCTTTGGCGACGACTACCGGCTTGTCATCCGCCCGCACCTATCGCGCGTGACGGTCGTGCGCGTGCGGTTGCCGCACCGTCAGGCCCGCGGACGGTACAACGTATTAGACTCCAAAGACCTGAATAGGCCCATCCCTCCCCTTTGGGGGAAGGGCCGGGGGTGGGGCGCTTCCGCAAGCGCGGCATTCGTTGAAAGGCCCCACCCCAACCCCTTCCCTGAAGGGGAGGGGCTCATGTTGACCAATATAATGTTATCTTGCCCTCGACCGTCCCACGCGCGTTGCGTGGGAACATGCCGCCGCCATCGTGGACCTAGGCAGGCTCACCCTGCCGCCATTTTGGGCCCATCTTTGGGTCTACGGCCAAGCGCCGATCTCGCTGGCTCGGAGTTTCAGGGTGCGGTCAGCCGTCGCGTTCGCAACAACGGTCCCGGCCAAAATGCCCGGGGCTGGAACAGGCTGAGTGCGATGTCGGGAAACTGGCAGAGGCGGAAACCTCCGGGCCTCGTGTGCGCCAACTGATCTGTGGAGGAGGCCGATTGCGGCCATTCCGCTCCTGTAAGGACCATCGCATCCCGCGCAGGCCCTGCCGGAAGCCGGGTCCTCCGACCCGGCTTCCGGTGCTCGTCATCAGCTATAGTAGCTGGAATATTTCTTGTAATAACGCAGTTCGTCGCCCGCCCCTGCGCGGCTCTGAGCCTTCAGGTCGACCATCGTCATGATGATGCCACCGATCCGCGCTTCGGCCATGGCGAGGTGGTCCAGTGCCAGCCGGACGGCCGGGGCCGGGGTCTTGCGCCAGCGCACCGCCACCAGCGCGACATCGGCCATTGACGCGATCGCCCGCGAGTCCGCGATCGCCAGCAGCGGCGCGGTGTCGAGGATCACCAGGTCGAACCGCTCACGCAGCTGATCGACCAGCTGCTGCATCGCGCTGGAGGCGATCAGGTCATAGTCGTTCTCGGCCGTCGACGAACGCTGCGGCAGAAGGAAGGCGCCGCTGGCGCTGTCGCGCACCAACACCTGGTCCAGCGTCGCTTCGCCGCGCAGCAGGTCGGCAAGGCCATATTGGATCGCGCCTTCCATCTGGCGGCTGGTCGCCTGGCGACGCAGGTCGCAATCGACCAGCACGGTCGACAGACCCGCCAGCGCCGACGAGCGGGCCAGCGAGAAAGAGGTCGAGGTCTTGCCCTCGGCGGGCAGGGCCGAGGAGATGGCGACGACGCGCGCCGCCTGCTCTTCGCGTCCGACCTTCAGGGCGGTGCGGATCGAGCGATAGGATTCGCTGTACACGCTGCCCGGATGGTCGATCAGATGCTGGCTGATCGTGGCGGGCGTCGGCGACTTGATCCGGTCGCGCTTCAACGTGCGCAGGTCCGGCACCGAGGCCAGCACCGGCAGGCCCAGCGCCCGCTCGACCTGACGCCGCGTGCTGAAGCCGTTCTCGGCCAGTTCCAGACCGGCCGCGACCATCGCCGCCGCCAGCAGGGCCGCCAGCAGCCCCCCGCCCGCGAAGACGACCTTCTTGGGGCTGACAGGTGCGGTCGGCGCCACGGCGCGGGCGATCACGTAACCGGCACTGCGCTCGGTGCCCTGACGCGCGATCGCCTGCTGATACCGCTCCAGCAATGCCTCATAGAGGCTCTTAAGCGTCGTCGCCTTGCGCTCGAGTTCGGCGAGACGAACCGAGGCGGCGTTGCCCTGGAGCAGCTGCCCCTTCTGCGCGCCCAGCGACGAGACGATCGACGACGTGCGCCGACGGGCGACATCCGCCTCGGCCGAGAGGCTCTGGCGGACGCGCGCGGTTTCCGCCGCGATCTGGCGACGGGTTTCCTGAAGCCGCTGGTTGGTTTCGAGGACCTGTGGATGACGGTCGCCATAACGCTCCGACAGCGACGCCTGCTGTGCGCTGAGCGTCGCTTCCTCGGTCCGCAGCTGCTGGAGCACCGGCGAAACGACCGCAGAACCGGCACCGGCACTGCTGGCGCTGCGCGCGGTGTTGCGCGCCTCGGCCACCGCCTGCTGCGCCTGCGCATCGGCGAGCTGCTGGTTCAGTACCGCGATCGACTGCTGGGCGTTGGTGCTCTGGTTCTGGATGTCGACCAGGTTGGTCGCGGCACGGAAGCGGGCGACCTCCGTCTCGGCCACCTGCAACTGGCCGCGCGCCTCGTTGATGCGCGAGGCGAGCAGCGCGATTTCCTTGTTGCGCTCGTCGCGCTTCTCGACCTGCTGGCGGGTCAGATATTCGTCGATCGTCGTGTTGACGATCTTCGCCGCCATCACCGGGTCGGTCGAGAGGTAGTTGACGTTGATCGCATAGGAGGTGCCGTCACGCGTCGCGGTCAGCCCCCCGGCAATCGCGCGGATCGCGGCATTGCGGGCATCCGCCGGGCTCAGCGGATCGGTGCCCACGAAATTCGGGTTCTTCGCCAGGCCCAGCCGATCGACGACGCGGCCCAGCGTCTCGGGCGACAGGATCTGCGCGACTTCGGTGTCGACCGACGAGGAGTCGGTCGTCAACGGCTGTACCCGCTGATCCTCCTGCGCGTTGACGATCTCTTCGTTCGTGCGCTGGATACCGACCTGACCCTCGGCGCTGTAGCGCGGCGTGACCATCTTGTAGCTCAGCCCGGTCAGGCCGAGCACGATGATCATGGTGATCAGGATGGGGACCAGACGCCGACGGACCGCGTTCAGCACCGCGCCGAAGTCGATGATCTTGGCGGAGTCCTGATCGACAGGCACCAGCGGGTTCATAATCGTGTCTCCGTCCCGCTTGCCGGGATGTCGCGATGAATATCCGGGGCTGTGTACCGGCCAATCGCCACCCGGCGCAAGCAGATGCGTAACGATCCGCAGCGACCGGCCGAACCATCATAGGACAACCTTTCCGCATCGAAGGATGCCATGGCGGTCGCTTTTTTGCTGCACCGCAACTGTCCCAGGACGGTGTCATTTTTGCAGGTGGCACCGTTCATGATATAGGCTACCGCCCGATGGAGCCTGCACGTTGCGGGCGGCCGGGCGGACGTTTTCCCGCCTGCACGAGGGAGATAGCGTGATGGCATCGGGAGCTGCACAGGACGCTGGACGCACGGCGATACGCGTGCTCGCGGTGGCGTCGCAAGGCGGCCATTGGGAGCAGATGATGCTGCTGCGCAGCATGCTGGAAACCCACGCCACCCGCTTCGCCACGACCGAGGCCGACCTGCTGGCCAAGGCCGGGATCACCGACGGCATCATTCTGCCCGACTGCAATCTCGACGCCCCCTGGCCGAGCCTCAAATGCCTGATCCGGTCCTTCGTGACCGTGTTCCGCCTGCGGCCCAAGGTCATCATCTCGACCGGCGCGGCACCGGGCTTCTTCTGCCTGCTCGCCGGACGGCTGATCGGAGCCCGGACGGTGTGGATCGACAGCGTCGCCAATGTCGAGAAACTGTCCAAAAGTGGGACATTGGCGAAATGGGTCGCCAGCGAATGGCTGACCCAATGGTCGCATGTCGCCAAGCCGGACGGCCCCCATCATGTCGGAGGCGTGCTGTGATCTTCGTCACCGTCGGAACCCAGCTGCCCTTCGACCGGCTGATCGAGGCGATCGACACTATCGCGCCCTCGCTCGGCGAGCCGGTCTTCGCCCAGACCGGCGCCTCGACCTACACGCCGCGCAACATCGAATGGAGCGCGCGCATCCGCCCGATCGAGGTCGATGCCTATTTCGCCAAGGCGCGCGTCGTCGTCGCCCATGCCGGGATCGGCACCATCCTGACCTGCCAGCGTGTCGGTCGCCCGGTGATCCTGTTCCCGCGCCTTGTGGCGCATGGCGAACATCGCAACGACCACCAGATGGCGACGGTCGGCCAGCTCGAAGGGCGGCCCGGCCTCTATGTCGCGCGCACCGGCGAGGAACTGCACGCGCTGCTCGCGCAGGATCTCGCCCCACCGCCCGGAACCGATGTGGTGCCGGAGGGGCGTCAGCGGCTGATGCAGCATCTCGATTCCGTCATCCGCAGCGCGGGCGCGCGGTGATGGCGGGCTGGACGCGCCGGGGCATATTGGCAGGGGGCGGTGCCGCCGCCATGACATTCGGCCTGCGGGCATCGGCGGCCGATGACGTAGCCTTGCGCTCGCTTGGGCGGGGCATCCGCTTCGGCGCCGCGATCGATCCAGAGGATCTGAAGGATCCGGCCATGCGCCGCCTGTTCCAGCGTCATTGCTCGTCGCTGACACCACGCAATGCGCTGAAATGGACGGGCACCGAGAAACAGCCCGGCGTGATCCAGTTCGACGATGCAGACAAGATCGCCGACTTCGCGCGCGAGATCGGTGCGGGCCTCTATGGCCATACGCTGGTCTGGTATCGCGTCCCCGCCTGGGTCGATGCGATCACCAGCGCGGACGAGCTGCGGGCGGCGATGAACCGGCATATCGATGCGACCGTCGGCCATTTCGCCGGGCGCGCCTATGCCTGGGATGTGGTCAACGAGGTGATGGACTATGACGCGGCGCAGTGGCGTCCGTCGGCCTTCTATCGCCTGCTCGGCAAGGATCATGTGCGCGAGGCCTTCGAGCGCGCGCATCGCGCCGATCCCAAGGCGATTCTGGTCATCAACGAAACGCATCTGGAAAAGGCGGGCGCCAATTACGACGCCCGTCGCGCCATGATGCTCGACCTGCTGCGCGAACTGCGCGGGGCGGGGGTTCCGGTTCATGCGATCGGTCTGCAGGCGCATTTCCGTCCCGGCTTCGACCAGCTCGACGCCCCCGCCCTGACCGCGTTCCTGCGCGAAGTCGGCAAGCTGGGCATGGGCGCCTATATCACCGAGATGGACGGATCGTGCCGCTTTGCGCATCGGCTGCCTCCAACGGCGACGCAGGGCGATATCTATGGCCAGGTCTTTGCCGACATGGTGCGCACCGTCGCCGCGACGGGCACGCTGCGCGGGGTCACGACCTGGGGCCTGCGCGAGAAATTCTCGAAGGCGGAAGCGCGCCAAGGTCATGGCTGCCGTGCGCGCGCTTTGTTGTATGACGAAGACCTGACCCCCCTGCCCGCGCTCGACGCGCTGGCGGGCGCACTGCGGGAAACGGGTTCGTCACGGAGCAAGCGATGAACGACATGACCCAGGCGACCAGCGACCGCCGGAAGGTCGCGATCTTCGTCGAGCGTTTCCTGCCGCCCAGCCAGGCTTTTGTCCTGGCACAGGCGCGCGGTTACGAACGCTATGCGCCGCGCTTCCTGGTCGGCAAGCGGATCGATCAGGGCCATGGCGGTCAGACCGACCTGCCGGTCCATGCCATCGACGCCTCGCCCGCGATGAAGGCGGGGTCGCTGCTGCTCAAGATCCCGCGCGTCGCGGCCCCCGCCCTGTTCCCGCCGCTGGCCGGGGCCGACCTGATCCATGCCCATTTCGGCAAGAATGGTTATGTGTTGGGTCCGCTCGCCAAGGCGCTGGGCCGTCCACTGGTCACGACCTTCCACGGTTTCGACGCCACCTATCGCGGCGATCCCAAAAAGCCCGGCGGGTTCAATCAGGTCCGTTTCTTCGCCAAGGGTCGCGCCCGGATGGCGCAGGCGGGCGGCTATAATATCGCGGTATCCGACTTCATCCGCGACCGGCTGCTCAGCCTCGGCTTCTCGCCGGAATCGATCTTCCGCCACTATATCGGCGTCGATACGCGCATATTCCGTCCCGATCCCAGCCCGCGCGTGCCGGGCCGGGTCGTGTCGATCGCGCGGTTCGTCGAATATAAGGGCTATCGCTACATGATCGACGCGCTGGCGCAGGTCGCGGCCCAGGGCATCCCGGTCGATTATGTGATGATCGGCGACGGTCCGCAGGCGGACGAAACGCTGCGCTATGCCCGCTCGAAGCTGCCGAAGGTCACGCACCATGCGCGATTGAGCCAGGAGGCGATCCGCGCCGAGCTGGGTCAGGCGCAAATCTATCTGCATGGCAGCGTCACGCTCGACAATGGCCATGCCGAGGCGTTCGGCATCGCCAATCTGGAGGCGCAGGCCGTCGGCACGCCGGTGATCGCCTTCCGCTCGGGCGGGGTCGGCGAGGCGGTGGAGGAAGGCCGGACCGGCCTGCTCGCCGATGAGCGAGACGTCGACACCATGGCGGCGGCGTTGGCGAGCCTGTTGTCCGACCGTGACCGTTGGCGCGCCTTTCACGAGCGGGCCCCGGCCTGGGTGGCGGAGCGGTTCGACCTTGTCGCGCAAACCCGCCTGCTCGAAGACTATTATGACCGCGTCCTCGCGGACCATCGGGGGAAATAACCGTGGCGCGTACCACCGGAGCCAAACCCAAATGGGGGCTCAATCGACTGAAGAAGCTGCGCAACGTTTTCGTCGAGGCGAAGCGTTTCTGGTATGTCCGCTTCTGGGGCATGGACATTCACCCGACCGCGCAATTCTCGCTGTCGGCCAAGTTCGACCGGACGAACCCCAAGGGTCTGCATATCGGCGAGGAAAGCTATGTCGCCTTCGACGCCGCGATCCTGACCCACGACCTGACGCGCGGCCTGTATCTGGATACCTGGATCGGGCGTCGCTGCTTCATCGGGGCGCGCAGCATCATCCTGCCGGGCATCCGGATCGGTGACGAATGCGTCATCGGGTCGGGCTCGGTGGTGACCAAGGATGTGCCGCCGAATTCGCTGGTCGCGGGCAATCCGGCGCGCGTCATCCGCAGCAACCTGCGGATCATCTCGCGATATGGCCGGATCGGCGCGGATGAAGAGATTGATCCGGTCGACCCGGTCGCGTGACAATTTGTAAATCGGCACGGGTTCGTCATCGCGGCGTCGCATATTTCCATGCTAATGCGATCAGGCGACAGATTATGGGGACGTGCGAGGAGATATGATGAAGCTGTCGGTCCTCATCAACAACTATAACTACGCCCAGTATCTGCGGGCCTGTATCGACAGCGTGCTGTCGCAGGACCATGCGGCGTATGAGATCATTGTCGTCGACGATGGGTCGACCGATGACTCGCGATCGGTGATTGCCAGCTATGGCGATGCGATCACGCCGGTGCTGAAGGCCAATGGCGGTCAGGCGTCCAGCTTCAACGCCGGCTTTGCCGCATCGAGTGGCGACATCCTCATGATGCTGGATGCGGACGATTATTTCCTGCCGGGCAAGCTTGCGCAGGTCGCCGCCATCTATTCGAGCCACAAGGTCGGCTGGTGCTTCGACCGCGTGACCAACGAGGAGGATGCGGGCATCGCCGATCCGGTCGTGTTGACCCCGATCGACAAGCGCGAGACGATGCGCGCCGGGGGCTTCCCCACCCTGCCCGTGCCGACCTCCGGCCTGACCTTCCACCGCTCGATCCTGTCGCAGATCCTGCCGATGCCGCTCGCCGACGACGTGGTGTTGAGCGACAATTACCTGAAGTTCGCGGCGGCCTATCTGGCGCCGGGCATGCTCGTCGAGACGCCGCTGACCTTCCAGCGGCTGCACGCCACCAACCGCTACACCAATACCGACCGCGCCAAGTCGCTGAAGCCGCAGATCATGATGGCGACCGGCCTGCACCTCGCCCGGCGTTTCGACGGGCTGGGCCGCATGGGCAAGAGCCTGGTGACGGGCGGCATCGCCGATGCGCATCTGGGGCTGACCGACACGCTGGCCGAAATCGACCGGGTGGCGCGCGAGGCACGCGGCATGGGCTGGACGCGGCAGAACCTGACGACGCAGGTGGTACGCAAGCGGCTGACCGGCGCGGCCAAATCGTTGCTGGGGCGCTGAGGGCGATGGCCGACACCGCCCCCGTCCACGTCACCCTCGGTGTTCTCACCTTCAAGCGGCCCGAGGGGATCGACAAGCTGCTGCGCGTCATGCGGAACCAGCATCGCGATCCGGCACGGCCCTGGCGGCTGAGCATCGTCGTGGTCGACAATGACGCAGGCGGCAGCAGCCGCGATGCGGTGATGGCCCATGCCGATCACCCCGAATATGACCTGCATTACGTGATCGAGCCGCAACAGGGCATTCCCATCGCGCGCAACCGGGCGATGGACAGCGCGCCTGCGACGACCGAATTGTTCTGCTTCCTCGACGATGACGAGTGGCCGGTCGATGGCTGGCTGGACTCGATGCTGCGCACGCGCGCGGCGACGGGGGCGGACTGCGTCTATGGCCCGATCGAGCCGGTGTTCGAGGGGCCGGTCGACGACTGGCTTCGTCGCAGCAAGCTCTACGACCGCAAGCGCTATCGCGAGGGCGAGAAGCTGAATTTCGCGGCGTCGAACAATGTGATGTTCGACTTGGCGCGGTTCCGCGCGCTTGACCTGCGCTTCGATGCGCGGATGCGCTTTACCGGCGGCAGCGACTATCTGTTCTTCAACCAGGCGTTTCGGCGCGGCATCCGCATCCACTGGTCGAGCGAAGCGCTGGTCTATGACATGTTCCCGGTCAACCGACTGACGATGAAGTGGCAGCGCCAGCGGCAATATCGGCTGGGCAACACCTTCGCCGTCGCGACCCGGATCGAGGGGACAAACGCCGAAAAGGCCAAGCAACTGGCGCGCGGCGTCGTCCGCATGGGACTGGGCGCCGCCATGTCGCCCGCCATGCTGGTTTCGCCCTATTGGGGCGGGCGCGCGATGGTCCATCTGCTGCGCGGGGCGGGCCTGACGATGGGCATATTGGGTCACGCCTATCAGGAATATGCCCCGTCCAAGATGAAGGGCTGAAGGCTCGGGGATCGGCTGGGTAATTGGGTCCCTATCGGGGGCCCCGCAATCCTGCCTGACCATCGCGGCGGGGGCCGCAATCCAGCCGGGAAGACGCTTCCCATTCTTCATATGGTGTCGCAACTGGGCCCCGGCCTTTGCCGGGGTGGAGGTTCAGCGGTGTCGTGGCGCTTTATCCACGGGGACGCGCCTGCGGTTCGCACGAACCGATGTCCCTCCGCGAAGTCTGACCGCCTGTCACATCATCTTGCAAGGTAGCCTCGGCCGAACGTCAGCATCGCGGGGCCCCACAAACGAAAAGGCGGCCTCGGTCATGGACCGGAGCCGCCTTTTCGTTGCGCCACCATGCCTGGGGCGTCCCGGCCGAAACCGGGGCTCGCATGACCATCAATATGCGTTGCGGTGAAGCAGGACCTGGAACGTCTGCAGCACGATGCGCAGGTCGCGCCAGATCGACCAATGCTCCAGATATTCTAGATCGGCCTGGAGCCGGTTGCGCAGATCGTCCTCGATCACCGTCGCGCCCCGGAAGCCACGCACCTGCGCCAGGCCGGTCAACCCCGGCTTGACCGAGTGGCGATGCCAGTAGCGGCCATCGACTTCCCAGAACAGCTTCTCGGCGGCGCGCGAACCCAGCGCGTGCGGGCGCGGGCCGACGATGCTCATGTCGCCCTTCAGCACGTTGATGATCTGCGGCAGCTCATCCATGCTGGTCATGCGGATGAAGCGGCCGACCTTGGTGATACGGTCGTCGTCGCGCGAGGCGGAACGGTTGCCCGCCCCGTCGCTGCCCTCGACATACATGCTGCGGAACTTCAGGATGTGGAACATCTCGTTGCCCCAGCCGATGCGAACCTGACGGAACAGGATCGGGCCCGGGCTCGTCACCTTGACCGCCACCGCGATGATGCCCAGCACCGGCGCCAGCAGGAACAGGGCCAGCCCCGAAACGGCGATGTCGAACAGCCGCTTGAGGAAGCGGTCGAACAGTCCCAGCGGCCCGACCGTCACGATCATGGTCGGCGTGTTGGCGCAGGACGAAATGCCCAGCGGCGCCAGCTTCGACAGTTCGGGCACGAAGATCTCGCTCTGCACCCCGGTACCCTTGAGCGCGCTGGCCCAGGCGATCCGACGCTCGGGCGGGCAGGCAACGACCACGCGGTCGGCGCTGGCGACGAGTCGCGCCAGACGGTCGTACATGATGGGATCGTGCAGATCGGGGTCGAAGCGGTCGCCCGTCTCCACCACCTGCGAAAAGTCGCCATCCGGCACCGGGGCCTGGCCGTCGCGCAGCAGCATTACGGTGAACGGGTTTCCGCCGATGATCGACGTCATGTTCCGGACAAAAGCATAGCGTGCACTAACGATCAGGATGGTGCCGGTCAGCGCGCCCAGCGCCATCACCGCGCGCGGGAAATCCTCGCTCGCCTGGAACACGAAGGCCAACAGGATGACGGCGCAGACAGAAAGCAGCAATGCCTTGGCGCCTTGCGATGCAGCATAGCGCGGGTTCTGGAGATTGTCCTGGTCATAGGCGCGGATCGAAAAGGACGTGATGAAGTACACGGCTACCAGCGTCGCAATCGCCACACCCCAGCGCGTATGTCCCGCCAGGGCCACTCGCAGACTAACCGCCGCAACAAAGCCGCCCAACAGGCAGGCCAAGTCTATCAAGATCAGGGCGACAAGCGCGCGAAAACGGAGAATCGATGCCGGAATATTCAAACGCTTGACCCTTTGCCGTGGCGCTTCGCCTTGGAATGTCCGCATTTCCATGACAGCCCACCTGCTCTGGTTTCTGTTGATACCGTATGAATGTAGCCGCAGCGCCTCATTCCGAATAGATATTTTGCGCTGCAACATCGTCTCACGGTGGAATGCCGATGCCAAGCCTAAAAACCTGGTAATTAACCGTCCATGACGCAAAAACAGGCCCTTATGGGTTAAAAAATGAGGCGTTTCCCGGCTTGTCAACCCTTCATCGCACTGCAGCATGGCATTTTTCCAGGGCCTGCGGGACAGGTGGACGGTGCTCTTTTCGCGACCGTCCCACCCAAGGGCAGTTTGTGGAGGTGTCGGGCGTCCATAGGGGGTTGTCCGGGGGGGCGCCGCACGGCTAGTCCCAAGCGGCAAAGGCTCTGAACGGGTCCAGCTTATGGGGTTTGACGAATGAAGATCGCTGTTTTCGGCCTCGGTTATGTCGGCATGTCCAATGCCGTATTGCTCGCCCAGCACAACGACGTCGTTGCGGTCGACATCTCGGTCGAGCGGGTGGCGATGGTCAATGACCGCAAGTCGCCGATCATCGACACCGAACTGGAAGAGTTCCTGGCCAACCGCACGCTTTCGCTGTCCGCGACCACGGACGCGGCGCAGGCGCTGGCCGGTGCGGATTTCGTGATCGTGGCGACGCCGACCAATTATGACGTCGACACCAACAAGTTCAACACCAGTTCGGTCGAGGCGGTCATCGAGCAGGCGACCATCCATGCGCCGAACGCGACCGTCGTCGTCAAGTCGACCATCCCCGTCGGCTTCGTCGACGATGTCCGCGCGCGCCTGAAGACCGAGCAGGTCATCTTCAGCCCCGAATTCCTGCGCGAAGGCCGCGCGCTGTACGACAATCTCCACCCCTCGCGCATCATCGTGGGCGAGCGGTCGGAGCGGGCGCGCACCTTCGCCAACCTGTTGCTGGAAGGTGCCGAGAAGAAGGATGCCCCCATCCTCTTCACCGACGCGCGAGAGGCCGAAGCGATCAAGCTGTTCGCCAACACCTATCTTGCGATGCGCGTCGCCTTCTTCAACGAACTGGACAGCTATGCGATCGCCGGGAACATGGACACGCGCCAGATCATCGAGGGCATCGGCCTGGATCCGCGCGTCGGCACGCATTACAACAACCCCAGCTTCGGTTATGGCGGCTACTGCCTGCCCAAGGACACCAAGCAGCTGCTGGCCAATTATTCCGAAGTCCCGCAGAACCTGATCCGCGCGATCGTCGACGCGAATCGCACGCGCAAGGATTTCCTGGCCGATCAGATCATTGCCCGCCGCCCGCGCAAGATGGGCGTCTTCCGCCTCACGATGAAGGCCGGTTCGGACAATTTCCGCCAGTCCTCGATCCAGGGCATCATGAAGCGCGTAAAGGCGAAGGGCATCGAGGTCGTCGTGTACGAACCCGCGCTGGAAGAAGACCAGTTCTTCGGCTCGCGCGTCGTGCGCGATCTGGATGCGTTCAAGGCGGAATGCGATGTCATCATCGCCAACCGCAACGCACCGGAACTGGCGGACTGCCCCGAAAAGCTGTTCACCCGCGACATCTTCGGTTCGGACTAATCGGCTTGCGGGGCCGGAGCATCCTCGCTTCGGCCCCGTCCATCCTCGGCCGGTGAAGCCGACGCCTTATGCGAAGGGCGAGCTGTACCGGCCGAGCAGGCCGACCAACTCGCTCTGCCGCCGCACCCCCGTCTTCTGAAATACCGCGCGCAGGTGCACGCGGGCGGTGCCGTAGGTCATACCCAGATGTGCCGCCGCATCCTGCAACGCGACGCCTTCCGCCAGATGACGCGCCAGCCGCGCCTCGGTCGGGGTCAGGTCGAACAATAGGCGAAGCAGATCCGCGCCCGGGATCGCCCGGTTTTCACCACCGGCGGTCAGCAGCAGCAGTCCGTCACTTTCGAACAGGTCGCGCGCGGAGCGCACCAGCGGGACGATATGCATGACCTGGATCGGTGTCCCCGCCCTGTCACGCACGACGATCGATCCAGCCTGATGGCGGAGCCGACCCGGCATCGAAAGTGCGGTCTTCAAGGCAGCATTTGCGTGCGGATCGGCGAAGCACAGTGTTGCGTGATGATCGGAGGCCAAGGACCCAAACTGGTCGCGGAACGCCTGATTGGTGGCTCGTAGCCGACCATTCGCCCCGACGATCGCCGCCGCCGACCCGATCAGCGCCAGCCCGTCGACCAGCCCCTGCGCACGGGCATTCTGGATCTGCGACGCCAAGCTCATCGCCCGGCCGATGTGCGGACGAAGCGCATCCAGATGCGGCAGAGCGGCCCTTGCGGCCTCATGGCTTTCAAACGCCTCGATCGTCATCACGAGCATGTCGTGATGCGCGCCCTGCAGCAGCGTCCCGGCCCCCGCGCAGGCGCCGCGTGGTTTGAAGAAGTCCTGGTAGACGGACATTGTTGCGATATCGTCGAGGCTGCGAACGTCCGTATCCGTCACGAATTGCGGCGAACGTTGATGGACCAGCGGCGCACCCCGCTCGTTCCTCTCCATCCATCCTTCGGCGACATAGTCCGCAAAGAGTTCGGCCACGCCCGGCGACGCCATGTGGAACCCGGTACCGTCCGTCGCCGAGAAAATGATACCCCCGCGTGCGCCCACCGACCCCGCGATGAGGTCGAGCATGTCCGGCCATTTCTCGGGCGAGCCGCCAGCTTCGTACAGGCTGGCCAACACTGTTGCATCAACCATGAACATAGATCCGGATCGGATGTATAAACCACCATTTGAGAGCCGAATTTTTGCTTATATGCAACATGGATTAATGATTTGGCCCCGGCATGGGGCTCTTACCTTGCAATAGGTGCCGCCCGTCACAGCCCAGGATCGCTCCTGCCGAATGGCTGGTGATGGCCCTAATCCCTGCCAGCCGGCAGAACCTGCTTCGAAATCGCGGACCGTGCGTTGGTCCCGGGCAAGAAGGAGAAGGTCATGTCCCAGGAAGTACCTACAGCCCCAGAACCTGCCAGCTTTGCCGATCTGCCTATCCAGCCGACCGGATCGGGCGTGCAGGATCTCGAGATCGCCTATGAGCAGATGGAACTGGCCAGCGGCGATGCCGCATCGGCGGACGAAGCGCTGGGCCAAGGTGCCGATGGCATGTCCCCCGGCGATGACACCGTGATGCCTATCGAGGACGAAGAAGCCGCGATCATTAGCGCCGCCCATCCGAGCTGACCACGCAGCGGTTTCGCTGTCTTTCACCCTATGGCCATGTCGCGCCGACGCTGGTCATAGGGTTCCACTGATCCTAAACCGCTTCCGCTTGCAAGGGAGACGCAGATGGGAAGCCGGCCTCTGACAGACGATCAAGCCATCATGGAGTCGGACGCCCTCATCATCGTCGATCCGCAAATGGATTTCTGTCCCGGCGGTCGATTGGCCGTAGCGGGTGGCGACGAAATCATGGCGGGCATCGACGCACTCGCCTCGCATTTTCGCCATGTCGTCATCACGCAGGACTGGCATCCTGCGGGCCATCTGTCTTTTGCAAGCAGCCATGCCGGTCGACAGCCCTTTGACAGGATTTCTATGCCTTATGGCGAACAGGTGTTGTGGCCTGATCACTGCATCCAGGGAACTACCGGGGCCGAATTCCATCCCGGCGTGCAAGGCGCAATCGACCGTGCCGACCTGATCATCCGAAAAGGCTGTAATCCGCAGGTCGATTCCTATTCGGCCTTCTACGAAAATGACCGGACGACGAAGACCGGGCTTGCGGGCTATCTCCGTGACAAGCAGGTCCGGCGATGCGTGTTTGTCGGGCTGGCCTATGACTTTTGCGTGGCCTGGTCGGCCCTGGATGCCCGGCGCGAAGGCTTTGAGGCCGTCATCCTGAAGGATCACACACGGGCGATCGGCATGCCGCTCGACAACGGCACAACGATCGACGAGGCGGAGGCTCGGTTCCGCGCGGCCGATGTCCGTTTCGTCTAGGACGCAGCGACATTCCGTGACGCCATACGCCCCGCCCCCGGTTCATCGGGCGGGTAGCTTGGTCCCCAGCAGCACCAGACGATCGCCGGTGATCCCGAACCAGTGCGGCACACCCGCTGGCAGCAGCACTACGTCGCCGGGCCGAAGCGGGTGCGTCGTTCCGCCCTCGATCCGCTCCCCCTCGATCAGATCGGCACGGTTTGTGACCGGGGCGACGAGGGTACCGCCCGAGATCAGCGTACCGGCACCTTCCAGCACGATGGCATATTCCGCCTCTGCCGGATGAACCGCCGGACGGCCGGGCTTTTTCCATATCTCGATCGCCGCGACGCGAGCGCCGTCGCGGACCAGCGGACGCCATGCGAAGCCCTGGCCCGGCTTCATATCGGCCAGCATCGCCGCGATCTGCCCGCGAACCTCCTTGGCGCTCGCAAAGTCGGAGGCCCCAGGACCGGTCGGAACGTCGCCCGATTGCGCCATCACGCTGATCGACGCCAGCAGCATCGAGGCGATGACAGCGGATATTTTCCTGATTGAAATCGGCATCTTACAACCTCTCCCTGTTATGGGATCGTTGTTGCACCAAGCGATGGTCGCGGCAACAGGTCCGCAGCCGAATTGCCATCCGTCAGTCGCGCGACGCAGCCGCCCGCCAATCGCGATAGCCGATGACCGCAAGGCCGATCATTACCGCATACAGCCCAGCGGTCAGCATCAGGCCCTTGAACAGGAACATGCCCACATAAACGATATCGACCGCGATCCAGAGCAGCCAATTCTCACGGTGCCGCCGCGCGGTCCAATATTGCGCGACCAGGCTGAAACTGCTGAGCGTCGCGTCCAGCCATGGCAGCGCCGCATCGGTGTGGCGACTGGTGAACCAGCCGATCGCCACCGCCCCCAGCGCGCCGATCGCTAGACCCGCCCCGGCTTTCGCGCGTGTCAAAGGCTTTACGACGACCGCGCCGGTGGCGTTCCGATTACGGTGCCAGACGATCCAGCCATAGACGATGCCGATGCCGAACACCGCCTGCAGCGCCATGTCGGCATAGAGCCGCACGTCGAGGAACAGCTTGAAGTAGAGCGCGCAGGCGACGAGGTTCAGCGGCCAGCAGAAGACGTTGCGCCGTGCCGTCAGCCAGATCGCCAGGAAGCTGATGGCGACCGCCGCGATTTCCAGTGCCGTCATGACAGGTTGAGCCCCGCGCGAAGGCAGGCGAGGAATTCCCGACCCGCGACCGATTGAAACCAGTCGGCATGGCCCAGAAGATACCCGTCCCATGCGATCAAGGCCGCATCGGGATCACCGACCGCCCCGGCAAAATAGTCGATCTCGGACAAGGCGAACTCGATATGCACCAGCGGCAGGAGCCGGACGATCGTCTCCTTCGCGACGGCATCGAGCGGGCGGATCGTTTCATATCCGGCGATCAGGGACAGCGCGGCCATGGGATCGGCGATATGGTCGTCCCGCCCCTCCCCCAGGTCCAACCAGGCAAAGGCCGTCCGCTCGATCGCGGTCGCCAGATCATGCGCCGCGCAGGTCCGGTCGGCCAGCCCGAAGTCGAACACGGTTTCGACCTGGCCGTCCGCTGCCCAAAACAGGTTGGAGGGATGCCAGTCATTATGGGTCCACAAGGGCTTTTGCAGGGCCAGCAAAGCCGCAATCCCTTCGCCCGACGTGGCAAATAGAGACGCCAAGCTCTTATGCCATGGCCGTTTTTCGAGAAACGCCCCGAGCGCAGGCCGGGCATCGACATAGGCCTGAGCCGCCGCTATCGGATCGACGGCGGACAGGATCGAGAGGCTGCCGACCAGAGGCTGCACGATGCGCGCTGGAGCGGCATAACCTTCGGAAGCGCGATGCAACCGCGCGAGTGCGACCCCGGCGGCATGGGCATGGCCATGGGACTGAAAGGGCGTCCAGGACAAACAGTCCCGATACAGATCCTCTCCAGGCGCCCGCCGGTGAAGCTCATAGGTCCAGTCACCCCGCGAGATCGCACTCGTCCCTTCGCCGGTGCGCAACAGGTCCGGCACGGGCATTCCGGCGGCGGCGAGATGGGCGATGAAACCGTGCTCCTCCGCCAGTCCCGCCACGCTCCGCACCCGGCGATCATGCCGCTTCAGCAGCAGCGCGTCGCCGCCGGTATGGATCAGCGTCGCAGCGGAAAAGGGACGCGGCGAATGCCAGTGCAGCGCTTCGATGGCGGGTGCATCCGGAAAGCACGCCAGCACCGCCGCCGCTTCGTCGGGTGTGATGGCGGGCCAGGTGGGGGCTTCCATCGCCAGTCCCATGCCGTGCACGCGGTGTGCCTCGCCCGGATCGCCTGCCCCGCTCATCCTCAGAAGGCGCGCGACACGGTGGCGACCACCGCCGCACCGCCGCCGACATAATAGCCCGGCGCATTGCCCGTAATGACCGTGCCACCGCGCCCGATCGTATCGCGAGCGTTGGTGGTCACCGCCTGGACACCCGCCAGGACACGCGGATTGGTGACGTTGATTGCGTTCAGTCGCAAATCGGTCCGCTTGCCGTCGAGCCAATCGGCCAGATGCACGCCGACCGCGAGGTCCAGCGTCGCATAGCCGAGAATGCTCTCGTCATTCATGAAGGTGGCATATTGGCGGCCGACATATTTGCCCGCGATGCTGCCGAACAACAGCCCATCGTCATAGGTGCCGCCGCCGCCGATCTGGAAGGTCGGGCTCGACACCGCCCGCTTGCCCCGCGTCGGCAGAAAGTCCGTGCCCACCGGCAGATCGTCGTCGATCCGCGCACGCAAATATTCGCCCGAGACATAGACGCTGACGCCCTTGGCGGGGCGATAGTCGATCTCGCCATCGACACCGTAAGAGGTCTGCCCCCCGGCATTCAGCGTCGAATTGACCAACGCACCACCATTATCGATCACGGTCGCCAGCTGGCGGTTGCGGAACTTGTAGTGGAAGCCGGTCACGGACGCCGACAGGCTGGGGCCGATATAGCGATAGCCCAGTTCCTGCGACACCGAATATTCGTTCTTCAGCGCATCCGTGCCGCGCGTCGTGACGACGCCGCCATAATAGCTGTCGTAGAGCGTGAATTCGTTGGGCGTTCGGAAATTGGTGGTGACGTTGGCGAACAGCTGCTGCCGGTCGTCGATCGCGTAGTGGACGGCAGCACGCGGCAGGGCGACGAAGCTGTTGCGGCGGACCGCGCTCTGCGGCCCCGGCAGATAGTTGCGGCCGTTGCGCAGCAGGTTGACGCCCTTGAAGCCGATATCGACCGTCAGGCGCGGGGTCAGCGCGATGCTGTCGGCGAGGAACACGCTCTTCGTCACGGTGACGGTACGCTGGTTCTCATAGGCGAGCAGACGGCCGTCGGCGGTGCGGATCGCCCGGCTGCGATAGCCCCAGCGGTCGGCGGGGCGACCGTCCGCATCGACCGACGTATAGGTCTGCGTCACCCGGTCGGTGCCGTAATCGAACCACAACCCCGCCGTCAGCCGGTGGATGCCCGCCTGCAAAGTCAGCTTGGCGACCTGCCCGGCCCGCATCTGGTCGCCGGTATAGTTGCCCAGCACCGTCGCCACGCCGTCCACCGCCCCGGGCAAGGTGATCGGCTGGGTCAGTTCCTCATTGCCCAGGAAGTTGCCGGTCGTCGCCAGCTGCGTGCCATAAGGCGAATTGCCATAACCGAACTGGAGATAGCTCGTGCTATCGAAGGTCAGCCGGTCCGACAGCACCAGATGCACCGGTGCCGAGGCATAGAGATTGCGGAACGGCGCGCGGTACAGTTCCCAGTAATTGGTATCGCCCGGCCTATAGCGCGCGTCGTAATTGAACCGGCGCCCTTGCGTCTGCCACTCCGCCAGCGTCGGGCTGGGGTAAGCGGAGGAATTGGCGTCGTTGTACGACAGCGCCAGGCTGGCCCGGTTGCCATTGCCCCACTCACGCAGCAGCTTGGCATCGACATGCTGGCGCGTGTCATATCCCGCCCCCCGCCAATTGTCCGCGCGTGTGTTGGAATAGGAGACGAACGCCTTCAGGCCCGTGCTCCCGATCTCCCCCGTATCGACCCGGACGAAGACACGGCGCATGGCATAGGAACCGAGCGCCAGGTCGGCGAGCATTTGCCGGGTCGCCTTGGGATCGTCGAGGCTCAGCGACAGCAAACCGCCCGCCCCCACGACGGTCGGCGCATCGAGATCCACCGATCCCGGCGACAGCGCGATGCGACGTAGATTCTCCGTATCGGCGAATTGCGACGGATAGGCGTAATAATAGCCGATATCATTTTGCGGCGCGCCCTCCATCAGCACCCCGATCTCGTCCTGCCCCAGGCCGCGCAGCGTCAGGCTGGAACTGGTCGACAGGCCGTAAGGGTCGCTGGAGGCGACGTTTGCGCCGGGCAGCAGGTTGACCAGCTGGAAGGCGTTCTGGGTCGGCGCCTGCTTGACGATGAAGTCGGTCGCGACCTCGCTGACCGCATGGGGCGCGGTCTGATCGGGCAGCAGGCCTTCGGGATCGCGGTGGCCGATCACGCGGATATCCGCAGGGGCATCGGGGGCTTGCTGCGCCAACGCGGTCACCGGCCACGCGGCGGACAGCATCAGGGCACCAAGGCGGATCATCGTCTGATCGCGCGAAATCACAACCGGCATCGTCTCTTCGTCCACTTCACGGAGGGACGACGGAAGAGCCGCGTACCCTCCCTACGCCGGTATGACCCGGATCAGGTTCAGCGGGTCATGGGCTGCTGCCCATCTCTCAACCGCGCATCAGCGGCCCCCCGGGGATGGCGCCGTCTAGGCGGTTATGCGCCGCATGCAAATGCTTATCGCCTCTGGCCTTGCCGCAAACCCCGAAAGGACTGGCAGGCCCGACGCGCCCGTGGCACATGATCCGCCATTCATCATAAGGGGTTACGAATGCGCGCTGGTGCCTGCCTGATCGCTCTGCTGCTTGCCACCACTGCCCATGCGCAGACGCCCGGCACCACCTATCACCGCGCACCCGATGCCATCGCCAAGGCGCTGGAAAACCCGCCGACCCCGGCCGTCGCGGTCAGTCCCGACCACCGCACGCTCGCGATCCTGGGGCGGGAGAACCTGCCGACGATCGCCAATCTGTCGAAGCCGATCCTGCGCCTCGGCGGCTATCGCATCGATCCCGCGACCAACGGCCAGGCCGAGGTCCGCGTCCAATGGCTGAACGCGCTGAGCTTCAAGGACATCGGCAGCGGCCGGACCGTCGCGGTCCAGTTGCCCAGCGGAATGCGCTTCGCGTCGCCGGACTGGTCGCCCGACGGCAGCCGCCTCGCCTTCTATGCGCAGGATACGGACGGCCTGTCGCTCTGGGTCGCCGAGCGCGATGGCCGGGCGCGGGCGGTCGCACGGGGGCTGAACGGCGCCTTCGGCACGCCGTTCGTCTGGATGCCGGACAGCCGGTCGCTGGTCGCCTATACGGTTCCCGCCGGGCGTGGGTCTCCGCCCGCCGCCGCGACGACGCCGACCGGGCCGATCGTGCAGGAAAGCAGCGGCCGGACGTCGGCCGCGCGCACCTATGAAGATCTCCTCGGCGACGCGCATGACGAGGCGCTGTTCGACCATTATTTCACCGGACAGCTCGTCCGCATCGGCTTGGACGACACCGCCCGGCCGATCGGCACGCCCGGCCTGATCCGTGATTTCAGCGTCTCGCCCGATGGCCGCTACCTGCTGACCGAGCGGCTGAAGCGGCCCTATTCCTATCTGCTGCCCGCCCGTTTCTTTCCGACCGAGATCGCGGTCTCGACCATCGACGGCCAGCCGGTGAAGACGCTCGTCGACCGCCCGCTGGCCGACGACCTGCCGGTCGATTTCGATGCGACGGTAAAGGGCCCGCGTGAGGCGGAATGGCGGTCCGACGCGCCCGCGACCCTGGTCTGGGCCGAGGCGCTGGACGGCGGCAACCCGCGCGTGAAGATCGCCTTCCACGACAAGGTCATGATGCAGGCCGCGCCCTTCGACGCCCCGCCGATCGAACTGGCCCAGACCCCGGCGCGCTATGCGACGACGATGTGGGGCGATGACGGCTTTGCCATGGTCGTCGACCGTGAATGGCGCAGCCGCACCGAACACCGTCTGGCCGTCGCGCCGTCGCGGCCGGGGCAGAGCCGGATGCTGCTGACCCGCAATTATCAGGATCAATATGGCGATCCGGGCCGCCCGATCCTGGAGGAGAATGCGGCGGGCAAGCCGGTGATGCGCTTCACTCCCGAACATGACGGCATCTATGTCACCGGCGAGGGCGCGACCAAGGCGGGGGCTTTCCCGTTCCTCGCCACCATGACGCTGGCCGGTGGCGAGCAGAAGCGGCTTTGGACTGCCAAGGCCCCCTATTACGAACCGGTCGTCGCGATGCTCGACGACAAGGGCCAGCGCATCCTGACCCGGCGGGAGAGCGCGACGCTCGCCCCCAATTACGTGATCCGTACCGTCAAGGGCGGCGGGGCGAAGGCGATCACTGCCTTTGCCGACCCCGCCCCCGTCTTCGCGGGCGTTACCCAGCGGACGATCACCTATAGTCGCGCCGATGGCGTGCCGCTGTCGGCTACCCTCTATCTGCCCGCCGGTTACGATGCGAAGCGCGACGGGCCGCTGCCGACGTTGCTCTGGGCCTATCCGGCCGAATATACCGACGCCAAGGTTGCCGGACAGACGGTCGACCAGGGCAATCGCTTCGTGCGGCCGCGAGGGATCAGCCACCTGTTCCTGCTGACCCAGGGCTATGCGATCCTCGACAATCCGGCGATGCCGATCATCGGCGAGGGCGGCGCGGAGGCGAACGACACCTATGTCAAACAGCTGCGCGAGGATGCGCAGGCGGCGGTCGACGCGGTGGTGAAGCTGGGCGTCGCCGACCGGACCCGCATGGCGGTCGGCGGGCATAGCTATGGCGCGTTCATGACCGCCAATCTGCTGGCCCATACCGATCTGTTCCGCGCCGGGATCGCACGGTCAGGGGCCTATAACCGCACCCTGACCCCGTTCGGCTTCCAGGCCGAGCAGCGCACCTATTGGCAGGCGACGCCGACCTATACCGAGATGAGCCCCTTCACCTATGCCGACCGGATCAAGGCGCCCATCCTGCTCATCCATGGCGGTGCCGACGACAATAGCGGCACCTTCCCCATTCAGTCGGAACGCATGTACGCCGCGCTGAAGGGCAATGGCGCGACCGTCCGCTATGTCGTCCTGCCGAACGAACCGCACGGCTATCGCGCGCTGGAATCGACCGAGGAGACACTGTGGCAGATGACCGATTGGCTCGACCGCTACGTCAAGCCGAAGCAGCCTGTGGCGGCTGACTGACGGGCATTCATGGTGCGTGGTCATACGGGCCTTTGACCATCGGCCTTCCAAACGCACGCCTCCCTCGCCCCTCACAGAGGGGAGAGGGCAGGTATTTACACGGACGATCCGCATCATATGCCCGCTTGCCCAGCAACCACTTTGTCGCCTAGCTTCCCGTAAATAACTTTATAACGGGGAAAAACGGCATGGATCGTCGCAACTTCATTATGTCCGGCGCGGCCACCGCCGGGCTGACCATGTTGCCCGCGCGGTCCGCCTTCGCGCAGGCGTCCGGTGATGCGCGATTGAATACCGCCTTCGATCAGGTCCTGGCGGAGACGGTGCGCGAGTCGCCCGAATTCGCGACCTCGCTGGGTCTGGACACCGGCCGGAATGCCGACCTTCGCCACCAGCTGGGCGACAACAGCTATGGCGCGATCGCCAAGAACCTGGCCCGCAGCCACAAGGCGCTTGCGCTCGTCACCGCCGTCGACCCCGCCGCGCTGTCGCCCCAGGCGCGGATCGATCGTGAGGTCGTGCTCTACAACATCAAATCGAACATGATCGGCCCGGAGCAGTTCGGCCTGTCCTCGCCCCAGGGCCCCTATCCGATCTCGCAGCAGGACGGCGTGTATTTCTCGCTGCCCGACTTCCTGGCCTCGACCCATCCGGTGAAGACCGTGGACGATGCCGAGGCCTATCTCGACCGGCTCGCGTTGATGGGGCGTCAGCTCGACAACGAAACCGACGTACAGCGGCGTGAAGCCGCCAAGGGCCGCCTGGCGCCCGACTTCTCGCTCGACCTCGCGCTGGGGCAGATGGCGAAGCTGCGGTCGCCCGCCGCCGCCGACAGCCAGCTGGTCCAGGCGCTGACCCGCCGCACCGACGCGGCGAATATCGGCGGCGACTGGAAGGCGCGCGCGACCCGGATCGTGGCGGAACAGGTCTATCCCGCGCTCGACCGCCAGATCGCCCTGCTGCGCTCGCTGCGCCCCTCGGCCCGCAGTGCCGCGGGCATCTGGGCGCTACCCGATGGCGAGGCCATGTATGCTGCGGCGCTCGCACAGGCGACCACCACCACCCTGTCACCCGATGCGGTGCATCGCATGGGCCTGCAACAGGTCGCCGAGCTCACCGCGCAGCTCGACACGATCCTGCGCGGCCAGGGTCTGACCCAAGGCAGCGTCGGTGCGCGCCTCGATCAGCTCAACCGCCAGCCTGCGCAGCTATACGCCGATGACGACGCTGGGCGCGCCGAACTGCTCGCCAGCCTCAACGCCAGCGTGAAGGCGATGCAGGCCCGCCTGCCCCAGGCGTTCACGAACCCGCCCAATGCCGCGCTGGAAATCCGCCGCGTCGCGCCCGAAATCCAGGACGGCGCACCCAACGGCTATTATTTCCGCGCCCCGCTCGATGGTTCGCGTGCGGCCATCTATTGGATCAACCTCAAGAACGTCCACGACTGGCCCAAATACACGCTGCCCAGCCTGACCTATCATGAGGGCGTTCCGGGCCATCACCTTCAGATTTCGACCGCCCAGCGCGCGCCGACCCATCCGCTGCGCAAGATCGCCTTTTTCAATGCCTATCTCGAAGGCTGGGCGCTTTATGCCGAGCAACTGGCCGACGAGCTGGGCGGCTATGCCTCACCCGTTGAGCGCGCGGGCTATCTTCAGTCCTTCCTGTTCCGCGCCGCACGACTGGTGGTCGATACAGGCATCCATACCAAGCGCTGGACGCACGACCAGGCGACCAGATATCTTGTCGACACGGTCGGCTTCGCCCCCGGCCGTTCGCAGCGCGAGGTTGAGCGCTACTGCGTCTCGCCCGGCCAAGCCTGCAGCTACAAGATCGGCCATGCCGCCTGGCTGCGGGCCCGCGAAAAGGCCAGGGCGATCGCTGGCAGCCGTTTCGACCTGAAGCATTTCCACGACGTGCTGGAAGCGGGCGCGATGCCGCTGTCGATGCTCGAGCGTATCGTCGAGGAACGGGCGCGCTCGGTCTGACGCCGCGCGTCAGTCCACCTCGCGCGCGATCGGGTAGCGAAGCGGATAGGGATGCCCCGGCCCGGCCTCGGCATAAAGCCAGGCCAGCCGGGCGTCCGCGTCGGCGGCGAAGGCGGGCTCTTCCTTGATCTTCTGCTCAAAGCGACGCTTCACATCGGCATCGGTGTCTAGAAGTCGCTCTCCCAGAGCGGCGAGCACATAGGCGTCGGTATTGGGCGCCGGTGCCAGCATCTCCGGGAAAAAGCCCCAGGCCAGGAACGAGTCCTGGCTTTCGGGTTCCAACAGGGCGGCGGCCAGCAAGCCCAGCGGCTGGTCGGCCCGAACACGGACACTGCCCGCCGGCATCTCCTGCTCGATACTGGCATGGGCGAAGCGTGCGGTGATCGGATAGCGTCCCTCATTGGGCTGGGACAGCTTCGGGTCGATCAGTTGGACCCGGTCGAGCTTGCGGATCTGCGGCGTTTGCGTCGTCTCGAACCGGATGCCGTGCAGGCGGAGCCGTTCGATCACCTCGGTCTGCTCGGGCGGGATCCACCAGGCCTTGGGCAGGCGAACGGTTTCGACCGGCTGCTGCCCGATGATCGGCATCCGGAAGGTGATCGGCTTGCCCAGCCAACGCTGCTCGTCGCGCCCGGAGGCGGGTGATCGATAGGTGTCGAATGCGACGCCCTTGAAATTCTCGATCCAGCCGATCGGCGCGGCGGCGGGCTTCCACCGCGTCAGCAACTCGGTGGGGCGGCTCGCCCGGTCGGCGGCCTTGGCCTGGGCGATACGGGCGCGATCGGTGGCGGCGACCTTCAGCGCGGCTTCCAGCAGGACATAGGTCCCAAGAACGCGCTGACGATAGGGTTTGAGCATATGGTTCTCGACCAGCACGGTCGGCATGCCGATGAAATCGCCATATCCGGTCGAATAGCGCGGCCCTTCGGGGCTGTAGCGTATGCCCTTTTCCGGATGTCGCGTATCGATCGGGCTGGGATAGATGATCGGAATATGCCCCGCCGCCGTCAGCGCGGTCGAAACCGCCGGACCGAAGCGACCCTCCAGCCAGTCGGCAGTGGCACGGTGCCGCGCATAGGTGCCCCAACCGGCATAGGTGAAGGTCACGTCATACTGTGTAGCGCGACATCGTCGGTGACTGGTCAGCGACATTGATGGTGATGTGTCAGCGGTGACGTTGGGGATAGTGTCACACGAGGTTGGCCTGGATC
>NZ_JACHNX010000019.1 GCF_014199595.1 Sphingomonas yabuuchiae
CCTCTGTGGGGCTGTGTTTAGGTTTAATCCGGGGGGCGGCCGGCGCGTCCCGTGGGGCTTGGGGGGGGGGGTGGGCCGGCCTTGCCTTTTCTTTTGCCGGGGCGCCCCCCCCCCCCCCCGGGGGGGGGGGGGGGGGGGCCCTCGCCACGGACGACATGCTTGCGGACGCGCCCCACCCCCGACCCCTCCCCTGAAGGGGAGGGGAGCATCTCATGTCATTCCGCTTCAGAAGCGATCCGCGTCCATGACCTTCGTCCAGGAGGCGACGAAGTCGTTCACGAACTTCTCCTTGGCGTCGTCGGCGGCATAGACTTCCGCCACGGCGCGCAGTTCGGAGTTCGACCCGAAGATCAGGTCGACCGGCGTCGCGGTCCAGCGGGCAGCGCCCGTCGCGCGGTCCTTGCCCTCGTACAGGCCCGGCGTCGCCGACTTGGTCCACACCGTGTCCATGCTCAGCAGGTTGACGAAGAAGTCGTTGCTCAGCGTCCCCGGACGGGTCGTCAGCACGCCGTTCTTCGACCCGCCGCTATTGGCGGCCAGCGCGCGCATCCCGCCGACCAGCACGGTCATTTCCGGCACGGTCAGGTCCAGCGAGTCCGCCTTGTCGACCAGCGCCTCTGGCGCGCTGACTTCCGCCTTGGGCCCGTAATAGTTGCGGAAGCCATCGGCGACCGGTTCCAGATGGGCAAAGGATATGGGGTCGGTCTGCGCCTGGGTGGCGTCGACGCGGCCGGGCTTGAACGGCACGCTGACCGTCATGCCCCCGGCCCGCGCGGCCTGCTCGACCGCCGCATTGCCGCCCAGCACGATCAGGTCGGCCATCGACACCTGCCGTCCGCTACGGGCGAAGTTCTTCTGGATCGCGGTCAGCCTGGCCAGCACCGTCTTCAGCTCGGCCGGATCGTTGACCGCCCAGCCCTGTTGCGGGTTCAGGCGCAGGCGCGCGCCGTTCGCCCCGCCGCGCATATCGGTGCTGCGGAAGGTCGAGGCGGAGGCCCAGGCGGTGCGGATCAACGCCGGACCCGACAGGCCCGATGCCAGGACCATCGCCTTCAGCCGGGCCTGATCCTCCATACCGATCGGTGCGAAGCTGGCGGCGGGCAGGACGTCCTGCCAGACATAGGACTCGGTCGGCACGTCCTTGCCCAGATAGCGCGCACGCGGGCCAAGGTCGCGATGGGTCAGCTTGAACCACGCGCGCGCAAAGGCCTGGGCGAACAGGTCGGGATTCTTCTGCCAGCTCTCCAGGATCTTGCGGAAGGCGGGATCGTCCTTCAGCGCCATGTCGGTGGTGAACATGATCGGCGCGTGGCGCACCCCCGGCAGATGCGCGTCGGGCACCAGCTGCGCCGCCGCCGGATCGGTCGGAATCCACTGGGTGGCGCCCGCCGGGCTCTTGGTCTTCACCCAGTCATAGTTGAGCAGATTGTCGATATATTGGGTGGTGAACTGGGTGGGCGTCGCCGACCAGGCACCTTCCAGGCCCGAAGTGATCGTGTCCTGGGCATTGCCCTTGCCGCACCTGTTGGCCCAGCCCAGGCCCTGCTGCTCGATGGCGCCCGCGGTCGGCTCGGCGCCGAGGCACGGCTTTTGGGCATGTGCGCCATGCGCCTTGCCGAAGGTGTGACCGCCCGCGATCAGCGCCAGCGTCTCCTCGTCGTTCATCGCCATGTTGCCGAAGGCGCGGCGGATATCGGCGGCGGCACCGATCGGATCGTGATTGCCGTTCGGACCTTCCGGATTGACGTAGATGAGGCCCATGGTGGTCGCCGCCAGCGGACGCTTCAGCGTGCCGTCCGCCTTAGTGCGCTCAGTACCCATCATCTTGGTTTCGGGGCCCCAGTAGACGACGTCCGGCTGCCACGCATCGACACGACCACCGGCAAAGCCGACCGTCTTGAAGCCCATATCCTCCAGCGCGACATTGCCGCTGAGCACCATCAGGTCGCCCCAGCTGAGCTTGCGGCCATATTTCTGCTTGATCGGCCAGACCAGGCGCCGGGCCTTGTCCAGGCTGACATTGTCCGGCCAGCTGTTCAGCGGGTCGAAGCGCTGCTCGCCACCGTCCGAACCGCCGCGCCCGTCACCGGCGCGATAGGTGCCCGCGCTGTGCCAGGCCATGCGGATGAAGAAGGGGCCGTAATTGCCATAGTCGGACGGCCACCAGGGCTGCGACCTGTGCAGGACGCGGCGGATGTCGGCCTTGACCGCCTCCAGGTCCAGGCTGTTGAACTCCTTCACATAGTCATAGTCCGCACCGTAGGGATTGGCACGGGTGTCCTCATGCTGGCGCAGCGCCGTCAGGTCGAGGCGGCTGGGCCACCAGTCGCGGTTCGTCATGCCGCCGGGGCGGGCGACGACCGGCGCGGGCGGGTCCTGCGTCACGGTCTTGGCGGCGGTCGGCGCCTTGGGCTGGGGGCGGTCGGTCTGCTGCGGCGCGCTGGTCAGCGCGGCCATCATCGCGATCAGGGAAACGGGTGCAATCGGCATGGGGGCCCCTTTGGTCTGTTATTCGTGTTGCGGGGGGCGATTAGAAAACCGGGTCTCGATGGCAAAGCGAGATAACCCGATTACAGTCATCGATTGCATGGTGCGGTGCAGTAGCGTTGAATGCGCGACGGGATTGCGGAGCGCGCCGCTATTCTGGCGCCCAGCGACACGCCTTGCAAACTCCGACAAATGTGAATTATGATCGCGCTTATAACATAATGCTTTCACAGAAGAGAGTGGCGCGGGTGGCGAAACCCGAGCGGACGGACTTGAGGGTGCCGGTACGAGCGACCGGATCGATGGCAGGGAGAGCGAGGGATGAAGGCGAACAGACGCGAGATGATCGGGGGGGCGATCGCGGCGGCGGCACTGGCGCCCGCAGCGGCCTCGGCAGTGCCCACGGCGCCGCAGGCCATGGGAGCGGGGCGTGCGCTGAAGGTGCCGCCGCCCTCGCGCTTCACGCCGGACTGGGCGTCGCTGACCGCCGGCTACAGCGTGCCCGACTGGTTCCGCGACGCCAAGTTCGGCATGTGGGCGCACTGGACCGCGCAGTGCGTGCCCGAACAGGGCGACTGGTATGCCCGCGAGATGTATCTGCCCGGCAGCCGCGCCTATAACCATCACCTGAAGACCTATGGCCACCCCGCCGATGTCGGCTTCATGCAGATCCAGAACAAGTGGAAGGCGGACCGCTGGGACCCCGGCCGCTTGCTCGACCTCTACAAGAAGGCGGGCGCGAAATACTTCATGGCGCTGGCCAACCATCACGACAATCTCGACGCCTATGATTCCAAATATCATGCATGGAATACGACGCGGGTGGGGCCGCGCCGGGACATCGTCGGCGAATGGGCGAAGGGCGCGCGTGCGCGGGACCTGCGCTTCGCCGTGTCGAACCATTCGGCCCATGCCTGGCACTGGAACCAGCCCGCTTATGGCTATGACCCGACCGGCCCGCGCGCGGGGGAGCGCTATGACGCCTATAAGCTGACCGCCGCGCAAGGACGCGGGCAATGGTGGGAAGGGCTCGACCCGCAGCAGCTTTATACCGGCCGCCACATGCCGATGCCCGATGGCATCCGTACCGAGGCGGAGGCCAATGCCTGGCACGAGGCGACCGACCGCGTATGGAACGAGGGGGTTCCAGCAGGCTCGAACTTCGCGCCCAACTGGCTGCTCCGCGCCAAGGATCTGGTCCAGAAATACCGGCCGGACATGGTCTATTTCGACAATTTCGACCTGCCGCTGGAGCAATATGGCCTGGATTTCACATCCTGGTTCTACAACCAGTCGATACAGTGGAATGGCGGCCGCCTGGAGGCCGTCGTCACCAGCAAGATGACGCCGCCGCAGCGGCGCACGGGCATCGTCGACGATGTCGAGCGTGGCGGCAAGAATTACATCGAGCGCTTTCCGTGGCAGACCGACACCTGCATCGGCAACTGGCATTATGATATCGAGACCTATCGGAACGACGGCTACAAGTCGGCGGCGACGGTCATCCACACCTTGTGCGACGTGGTGTCGAAGAACGGCAATCTGATGCTGTCGGTGCCGATGCGCGGCGACGGGACGATCGACGACAAGGAAGAGAGGATCGTCAACGACATCGCCGAATGGATGGGCCGTTATGGCGAGGCGATCTATGCCAGTCGCCCCTGGAAGCTGAACGGCGAAGGCCCGACGCGCGGCAATTCGGGCAATTTCTCCGAAGGCGGTCCCAAGTCCGCCTATACCGCGCGCGACGTGCGATATGTGACGCGCAACGGCAATCTCCATGCGCTGGTGATGGGCTGGCCCGAGGACAATATCGCGCGCATGACCCTGCTGGCGCAGGGCAACCCGACCATGCCGGGCCAGATCCAGCGGGTGACGTTGCTGGGCGACAATAGCCCGCTGCCGTTCAAGCGCACCGCCGAGGCACTGGAAGTCACGCTGCCACTGGGCGTGCGGCATGAGATCGGCATTCCGCTGATCATTTCGGGCAACGGCGTCACGGCTTGATGACATAAGGGGCCGTTTCGGGGGGGGGGCCCTTTCGTTGGCCTCTAAGCGGCCTCTAATTGGTCAGGCAAATGAGCTTTACAGCTTGAGCCGCCGGGTTAGACTGATCCGATAACCATGGGGGTGGGCGGATGAAGCGGGCACGGATCACGGTCATGGGCGCAGGCCTGGCATCGTTGCTTGGCCTCACCGCTCCCGCCCAGGCTGCCGAGTTCGACCTGGTGCGGGCTAGCCTGTTGGCCGCCCCGGACGGTGAGGGGACGACCCGTATCGCCGCCGAGCTTCTGGCCCGCGATCTGACCGGGCTTGGCGGGCGGCCTGGCGCGATCGTCGAGGATGTGGCGAACTGCGCCCCGATGTGCATCGTGATCGGAACGACGGCTTCGCCGATCGTCCAACGGCTGGCGGCGGAGGGCGGGGTCGATCTGTCGCCGATCAAGGGTGGCTGGGAACGCTATGTCCGCGCCGGGGTCCGCGTGGCGGGGCGACGCTATTTGCTGATCGCCGGATCGGACGCACGCGGCGCCGCTTATGGCGTGACCGACCTTTCCCGTGCGCTGGGCGTGTCGCCCTGGGAATGGTGGGCGGACGTCACCCCGCGCCGTCGTAACCGGATCGCCATCGATGACGCCGCCTTCGTCTCGCGCGAGCCGTCGGTGAAGTATCGCGGCATCTTCCTGAACGATGAGGATTGGGGGTTGGAGCCCTGGGCGGCCAAGACCTTCGATCCGCAAAGGGGCAATATCGGCCCCAAGACCTATCAGCGCGTTTTCGAGCTGATGTGGCGGTTGAAGGCCAACACGCTGTGGCCCGCGATGCACTCGATCTCGACGCCCTTTTTTGGCGATCCGGGCAATGCGCCGCTCGCCAAACGCTATGCGATCGTCATCGGCAGCTCCCATGCCGAGCCGATGCTTCGCAACAATCTGCGCGAATGGGACGAGGGCCAGCGCGGCGGCTTCGACTTCACCCGGCGGCCTCAGGCGATCCTGGATTACTGGCGCGAGCGGGTGGGCGAGACCAGGGGGCAGGAGGCGTTCTACACGGTCGGCCTGCGCGGCCTGCATGACGGGCCGATGCAGGGGGTAACGACCACGGCGGCGCGGCGCAGCATCCTGGAGGACGTGGTCGGGCGGCAGCGTGGCCTTCTGGCCGACACGCTGGGCAAACCGGCGGCGCAGGTTCCGCAACTCTATGTGGCGTACCATGAATTGCAGGAGGCCTATGACGCCGGGCTGACCCTGCCGGGCGACGTCACGCTGATGTGGACCGACGACAATTACGGCTATCTGCGGCGGTTGAGCACGCCCGAGGAGCAGAAACGGCCGGGCGGGGCGGGGGTCTATTATCACTTGTCCTATTGGGGGCGGCCGCACGACTATCTGTGGCTGGGCACGACGCACCCGGCGCTGATCCGTGAGGAGATGGGGCGCGCCTGGGCCACCGACGCGCGGCGCATCTGGGTGGTCAATGTCGGCGACATCAAGCCGATCGAATATCTCTCGCAATATTTCCTCGATCTGGCCTTCGACGCCAAGCTGCTGGACCAATCGCCGCGCGAGCATCTGCGCCGCTTCATGGCCGAGCAGTTCGGCGATGCGGAGGCGGGCAATATCGCCGATGTGATGATGCGCTTCTATGACTTGGCCTGGCCGCGCAAGCCCGAGTTCATGGGCTTCGGCCAGACCGAATGGGTCACGCCCAACCGGCCTAGCGCCTATGTGCAGTCGGATGGTGAGGAAGCACAGGCGCGGGTCGCGGCGTATCGCACGCTCGCGGCGCAGGCCGAGGCGATCGGTGTGCGTATCGCGAAGGATCGGCAGGACGCCTTTTACGAGCTGGTCCTCTATCCGGTGCGCGGCGCGGCGGGGCTGAACACGCGCATCCTGTCGCTCGACCTGGCCGAGCTGTACGCGCGCGATCAACGCGCCAGCGCCAATGCCTATGTCGCGTGGGCCAAGGCGGCGCATGCCGGGCTGGTCGCGGACACGGTGCGCTACAATGCGCTGGCCGGGGGCAAGTGGCGGGAGATGATGGACATGGCGCCGCGCCGCCTGCCCGTCTTTGCCGAGCCGATGTGGCCGAGCTGGCGACCCTCGACGCAGAAGGGCTGCGCCACCGGGCATTGGGGCGCATGGATCGGCGATGAGAATGTCCTGACTTTCACCCGTGGCGTTCCAGCCGAGCGACCCGTGACCCTGTATCAGCATCAGCCGCAGGCGACTTCCTGGGCCGTAAGCGACATGCCGGCGGGCCTGTCCTTGTCGCAGCGCACGGGCGAGTTGAACGAGCGCGGCGGGTATGAGCAGCGGTTGACGCTGCGTTATGACGGCAAGGGCGCGGTCGGGCCGGTGACACTGCGCTGCGGCGAGCAGCCGGTGGTCGTCCATGCAACCACGCTCGCCCCGCCCAAGGCAGAGCCGGGCACGGTGATCGAGGACGAACGCCGCGTCACCATGCCTGCGCTCGCGGCGCGCTATGGTGGAGATTGGGAAGCGATCCCCGACCTCGGCAGCCAGCATGGCGCGTTGCGGGCGAAGCTGACCCTGCCGACGCGTGGCTCGGCGGCGCAGGGGACGCCCGCGACATGGCGCTTCGCGACCATGACCGAGGCTGGCGCGACCCTTCGCGTCGTCGCGCTGCCGACCCATCCCCGCGATCCCGCGCACGGCTTGCGCGCCGCCGTCCGGCTGGACGATGGCGAGTGGCAGACGGTCGATTTCGCGACCACGGGGCGCAGCGATCAGTGGCGGCAGAATGTCCTGACCAACACCGCCCTCGTAACCCTGCCGCTCAAGAGCTTCGCCGCCGGGCATCACCGGGTGGCTATCGTGCCGCTCGATCCCGGACTGACCCTCGATCGTGTCGAGCTGGTGCTCGATGGCGCCCGCCCGCTTTACGCGCCCCTCCCGGAGACTGCCCGATGACCGTGACCCGCCGCACCCTGCTCGTCAGCGGGCTGGCCGCGCCCGCGCTGGGCACGCCCGCCCTGGCGGCGAACACCCGGCTCGACCTCGACAGCGGCGATGCGCCCGCGCCCTTCGACGCGATGCCCGAACCGCCATTCGTTTCCGACCCGGGGCTGCTCCGGCTCGATAGCGGCTGGCTGTTCCACAAGGGCGACATCGCGGTGCCGCCGATCCTGGGGCATGAGGAAAGCTACCAGAATGCCAAGGCCGGGATCGCGCAGGGGGCGGCGGCGGTCAGCTATGACGATAGCGACTGGCGCAGCGTCGAACTGCCGCATGACTGGGCGATGGAGGAGGTGGTCGATCCCCAGGCCAATGTCGCGCAAGGATACCGGCGGCGCGGGATCGGCTGGTATCGTCGCACGCTGAAACTGCCCAGCGAATGGCGCGGCCGCTATCTGGAGGTGCAACTGGGCGCGGCGGCAACCAATGCCAGGGTCTGGTTCAACGGTGTGCTCGTGGCGCACAGCTTCAGCGGCTATACCGCGATCCTGATCGATATCACCCCCTATGCCCGGTTCGGCGAGGAGGTGAACACGCTGGCCGTCCGCGTCGATGCCGAGACGATGGAGGGCTGGTGGTATGAGGGCGCGGGGCTCTATCGCCACAATTGGCTGGCGGTGCGCGACGGGGTGAGCATCGTCACCGATGGCCTGCACGCCGATCCGCGTCGCGAGGGTACGGGCTGGACGGTGCCGGTCGCGCTGACCGTCTCCAACATCCAGAAGACGGCGGCGACCGTGCGAGCCGAGGCAGTGCTGATCGACCCGGCGGGCCGGACCATCGGCCGGGCGGAGACGGACGTGACCGTCGATCCGCTCAAGACCGCCGAGGCGAAGGTTACGATCCCGGTTACATCGCCGCGACTCTGGTCGGTCGACCAGCCGACGCTCTACCGGGTGGAGACGCGGCTGCTGCGCGACGGCAAGCCCATCGACGCTCGTGCCACCCGGATCGGTTTTCGCGAGATCCGCTTCGATGCAGGCACCGGTTTTTATCTCAACGGCGTGGCGACGAAGATCAAGGGCGTCTGCGTCCATCAGGACCATGCCGGGGTCGGCGTCGCCATGCCCGATGCGATGTGGGAGTGGCGCATCCGGCGGCTGAAGGCGATGGGCTGCAACGCGCTGCGCTGCTCGCACCATGCGCCCGCGCCCGAACTGCTCGATGCCTGCGACCGGCTGGGGATGCTGGTCATGGACGAGAACCGCAACTTCAACCCCAGCCCCGACTATCTGCGCCAGCTGGAGTGGCTGGTCCGCCGCGACCGCAATCACCCGAGCGTCTTCCTCTGGTCGGTCTTCAACGAGGAGCCGATGCAGGGCACCGAGCAGGGCTATGAGATGGTCCGCCGCATGGCAGAGGCGGTGAAGCAACTCGACACCTCACGCCCCGTCACGGCGGCGATGAACGACGGGATGTTTTCGCCGCTCAACGTGTCGGATGCGGTGGATGTGATGGGCTTCAACTACCAGCATCGCCGCTATGACAGCTTCCATGCGGCGCATCCGACCAAGCCGATGACCAGTTCGGAGGATACCAGCGCCTTCATGACTCGCGGTGTGTGGAAGACCGACATGGCCGCGCATGAAGTCAGTTCCTACGACACCGACGCTGCCGAATGGGGCCTGACCCATCACGAAAGCTGGCGGATGATCGACACGCGGCCCTTCGTCGCGGGGACGTTCGTGTGGACCGGTTTCGACTATCATGGCGAGCCGACGCCGTTCGAATGGCCGACGACCAGCAGCGTGTTCGGCATCATGGATCTGTGCGGTTTCGCCAAGATGGCCTTCCATCTGCGCCGCGCACAATGGGTGGACGATGCGCCCGCCCTCGCCATCGCGCCGCACTGGACCTGGCCGGGGCGCGAGGGGCAGGCGATCCGGGTGCTGGCGCTGACCAATGCCGAGACGGTCGAGTTGCGCCTGAACGGAAAGAGCTTAGCCACGAAGACGGTTGACCGGCTGGCGATGCCCGAATGGCAGGTGCCCTATAGCCCCGGACGGCTTGAGGCGGTCGGCTACCGCGCCGGGCGGGAGGTGTCGCGCACGGCCGTCGAAACGGCGGGGCAGCCGGTCGCGTTGAGGCTGGTCGCGGATCGTGGCGGGATGCTGGGCACGGGCAGCGACGTCCAGCCCTTCACCGTGATGGCGGTCGATGCGCGCGGGCGGGTGGTGCCGGATGCGGACGCAGCGGTGAGCTTCCGGGTGACGCGGGGTGTGGTGATCGGGGTCGGCAATGGCGATCCCAATGATCATGACTCGGAAGTCGTGCCCGCGCGTCGCCTGTTCCACGGGCTGGCCCAGGCGCTGGTCCGGGCCGAGGCGGGGGCGGGGACGCTGACGGTCGAGGCGACCGCGCCGGGCTTGAAACCAGCGCGGGCCACGGTGCGGGTGATTGCCGCCGAGCCTCTGCCCGCACTGCCTGCGACGCGCCCCGTCGCGATGCTGACCGACTGGAAGCGGAGCGACTTCACCGCGACCCGGCCCGATCCGTTGCGACGTTATGCGGGCAACGACATGAACAGCCTGGTCTATGCACGGCCCGGACGGCTGGAGGGGCCGGGCGAGGGCGTTTGGTCGACTTATCGCACCAGCTTCAAGCCGCGCCGCCGGGTCGCGGAGCAGGGTGGCGCGGTGGTCTTCGCCGAGGTCGTCGGGCGGGCCGAGGTCTGGGTCGATGGGGTGAAGCGGGCGGAGAAGACGGACTTTGGGGCTGCGCCGCTGGTGGTGCCGTTCCCGGCCGGGGCGGGCGAGCGGCAGGTCGTGCTGGTCGTGGAGGCGGCGCCCGGCAAGGCTTCGGGCCTGGGGCGGACGATTTCGGTTCGGGAGAGGTGACCCGTGCGCTTCGACTTCGCTCAGGTTGAACGGTATGCGGACCTCCGTTCAGCCTGAGCGAAGTCGAAGGCCAAGGGTCAAACCTTCAAGATAATCCCCTTGCGATCCAGCACCCACCCGAACCCGCAGCAGATCAGCGTATAGGCCAACGCGCAAAGCAGCGAACCCACCGGCCCTGGCGCGACCGGCTGGAACGCGTTGAGGCCGACCCAGGTATAGAGCCCCTCGCCATCGACATGGATCAGCTCCAGCACGACGACGAGCAGCTCGGAGAACAGATAGATGGCGAGCGGATTGCGACCCAGCATCTGGAGGAAGGACCGCCCGACCTTCACGCCGCGTATCTCGACCAGCCACAGCACCGCGCCCAGCAGGATCAGGTCGATGCCGACGGTCAGCGCGACAAACGAGCCGGTCCACATTTTCTTGCCGATCGGCAGCATCGGCGACAGCAGCAGCGCCACGACGACCAGCCCGGCCCCGATCGCCGCCAGCCGCCCGACGGTCGCCGCGTGCTTGCCCCAACGCTGGATGGCCAGCCCTGTCAGATAGCCCGCGATGACATTGGCGGTGGCGGGCAGGGTGCCGAGCAGTCCCTCGGGATCGAAGCCGTGATCCTTCTTGTAAAGATGTTCCGGTCCGATCAGCCACAGGTCGAACAGCGTGCCCGCATTCTTATACCGCCCGAACGCCTCGCCCGCCGGGCTGAGGCCGACCAGGATCGCCCAGTGCGCGACGACCAGACCGATCGCGACCATCACCAACTGGCTGGGCTTCAGATAGCGCGCGCACAGCGCCCCCAGCAGATAGCAGAGCGCAATGCGTTGCAGCACGCCGGTCAGCCTTGTGTCGGCAAAGGGCTTGGCGACCCAGCTGCCGTCCGGCTGGTGGGTGACGAAGGGGAACCAGTACATCAGCACGCCGAGCAGGAAGATCAGGGCGGCCCGTTTGAACACCCGGCGCAGGAAGACATGTTCGGGCATCGGCCGGGTCAGCGCGAAGCTCATCGCATTGCCGACCGCGAACAGGAAGCTGGGATAGATCAGGTCCGCCAGCGTGAAGCCGAACCACGGCGCGTGCTGCAACTGGGTAAAGGCCCCGCCCGCGCCCGCCGTGTTGACCACGATCATCAGGAAGATGGTCGCGCCCCGGAACATGTCGAGCGAGGCGAAGCGCTCGGGTCTGGCGGTCATGGTCGTCACCGGGCGGTCTCCGTCATCAAGGCGCGGGCCTCTGCCACCGGATCGGCGGGGGCGCTGGCCTCGTAGGGGCGGGGATCGGCGACCCAGGCCTTTTCCCAATCGAGCAACCTGGCCGTGAACGCGGCATCGTCGACCGGCCGCTTGGCGAGCGCGGCAGCGCGCGCCTCGGCCAGATAACGGGTCCAGCGCGGCAGGTAATAATCGGCATACATGCCCGCCCAGGCCTTGGACGCATAATCGCCCAGATGGCCGCGGCCGCCCCAGACCGTCACCTGCGCCTTGGCATTCTGTTCGTAGGCGGTCTTCTCGGCGGGCGTATCGCCATAGGCCCGCGCATCGGCGATCCAGCTGGCGAGGCTTTCCTGCTGTCCGCCGATCAGATGGTCGATGGCAAGGGCCAGCGCCTTGACCCGCGCCGTCTCTCGGTCGCCGGTCGTGACATCGCCCTTCTGATAGGCGGCGACGGCGGCCTTCACGCTGTCGTCCAGCGACAGGCTGGCGGCGTGGCGGGTCAGGTCGACCAGATCATAGCGGTAGAGCGGGCTTGCACCATAGGCAGGCGCGAGCTTGAGCATCGCCGCGATCCCGGCGCGCAGCTTGGCGCGGTCGCCCGGTTCGACGGGATAGGTCGGCGCATCGGCGGCGGGGCGCTTGAAGAAGAGATAGGCGCCCGCCCGCTCGTTCCACCAGCGCGGCGTCCAGTAGCGCACGTCATAGGCACCCGCGACGACGTCCTGCCATGCCGCCGTCATCGCCGGATCGCTCCGGCCATAGCGCGCGGCGGTATAGCGGCTCAGCCAGGGCCCCAGACCCATGTCGCCGCCCGGCCAGGCCACGTCATAGGCATAGTCGTAGATCAGGCTGTTGCTGTGCAGTCCTTCGGGGAACATGCCGAAGCCGCGCACATTCCCGCGCCCCTTGTCGGCGAACATCGCCGCCACGTCGCGGCGATAGAAGTCGGGCGCGCCATAGACCGGGTTGCTGCCGCCATAATTATGGACATAGCCGTAAACCCAGTTCTTGCCGTCGAAGCCGTTGGTGGTCTTCCAGATGCCCGGATAGCGGTCGTTGCCGATGTCGAGGATCAGCATCTTCTCATCCGGCACGTCGCGCAGGAAGGCGGCGATGGCGTCGGGCGTCCAGAATTTCTTGTCCGCCCCGAACAGCCAGCCCTGCATCACCCAGGTCGCCCCCGGCGCGGCGGCGGCGATCGCGGCGTAGAGCCGCTGGCCATAGGCCGCCAGCCGGGCGTCGCGGACTTCGCGGGGCAGGGCGGCCGCCTTGGTCGCCGCGTCCAGTGCAGGCGTGTTGGCCGTCGCGTCACCATAAGCGGCGTTCGCGGTGTCGCTGCCATCCTCGGCGATGGGCGGCACCATCTCGTTGAAGGCGTCGGCGAGATAATACTGCCCCGGCCCGTATTCGGCGGTGTAGAGTTGCAGGAAACGCTTGGCGAGCGGGGCGAACAGCGGATCGGAAGGGTCGAGCCAATAGGTGCCCTCGAACCCCTCCCAGGATCGCATCTTGTAGATCCGCGCCTTGGGATGCGCCTCGGCAAAGGCCTTGGGCACATACCCGGCAAAGGCGGGCAGGATCGGCGTCATGCCCAAATCGCGCATGCGGGTCAGGATACGCTTTTGCAACGCGTGCTTCTTGTCGATCCACCCGGTGGGCAGGCGCGCGCGATAGCCCTCTATATTGCCCATGCGTTGCCACGGCAGAAAGGCGGGGCCGGAGAAATGCTGCGCCAGTTGCGCCTCGCTCAACCCCTGTTCGCGCCATAGCTGGCGCCAGACATAATCCTGCCCCTCCATGGCCAGCGGCATGTCGACGCCGTGCACCGCCATCGCGTCGATCTCGCGCTCCCAGCGAGCCCAGTTCCACCACGGCGTCGTATAGCCATAGGTGCAGGTATTCAGATAGGCGCGGATGTTGAAGGGCGAGGATACCCAGCCGCTGTCGCCGGGCGTCAGGCGGGTCATCGGACCGACGCGATCGCCCTCCCAACTGACCGACAGCCGCCCTTGCGCATTCAGCATCGCCGCCGCCCCGCGCACCGCCGCGACGGGCGAGGAGGCCTCAACCTTCAGCCGGTCATGATCCACCCGGACCCGGTAGCGGGGTGCGGTCGAAGGCTGGATCGCCACCGAAACCTGCCGCTCCGGGACGCCCAGCCGCCGGAGCGCGGCGCGGGCGGCCTGTCCGCCGTCGCTTTGGGCATGGGCCGCCGAGGTGGTGACGAACAGGGTGCCGATCAGGCCGAGCGCGGGGAATAAGGTCTTCACGGGCGGCATTGTCCTCAAGGAAATCCCGAAAGGAAAGGGCGAACCGACCGTCCGTCCGGCCCGCCCCCCCCACTCGGGTAGATCAGAACCGCGTCGACACCGACAGGTAGAAGGAGCGGCCATAGAAGCTCGTCTCCTGCCAGATCGCGGGATTGTTGTTGTAATAGGCCTGTTCGCGGCTGTTGTTCAGGTTGATGATCCCGGCCGCGAAGCTGAGCGTCTCGTTCGGGGTATAGCCTGCGCTCAGGTCGAACTGGGTGCGGCCGCGCACCGTATGCCCCTCGGTCGCGAAGAAGCTGTCCGCGCCGTTCTGGACATAGGAGCTGCGGTAATTGGCCGACAGGCGCAGGCTGAAGTGGCGGTTTTCCCAATAGGGCGTGATGTTGACCGTGTCCTTCGACAGGTTGCGCACGGTAAAGCCGGTGCCGATCGCCACCTGCGTCGGGATGACGCGGGTGTAATTGGCCATGAAGCCGAAGCCGTCGACCGGCAGGATGCGGTCGAGCGACTGGTTCCAGCTGAACTCGACGCCCCGGATGCGGATGATGCGCGGGTCGTTCGACGTCTGGGTGACGTTGTAGATATTGCCCGAACTATCGACGCAATCGCCGCTCGACGCGCGGCTCAGCGTCGTGCCCCGGAACGAGGCCGGGCAGACCAGCGACGAGAAGGTGCCGTTCTTCACCCATTTGTAGAAGCCGTTGACCGAGATCGCACTGGCCGCGCCATAATACCATTCCGCACCCAGATCGATCTGATCGGCGGTCAGCGGCTTCAGGCCCGCCTGGCCCAGATCGACGGTGACGGTGTTGGTCCCGGCGGGGAAGGTGTTCGCCACCGACGAGGTCGTCTGCGCCATCGAGGTATTGGCGTCCAGGATCGGGCGGACCAGCACCTTGGCGGCGGCGAAACGCAGTTGCAGCCTGGAGGTCGGCTCCAGCACCAGGTTCAGGCTGGGCAGGACGTTCTGATAGTCCTGGCGCGACGTGTAATCGCCGATCTTGTTGGTGACGTTGGTATAGGATCCGGTGCGCGGGGCGGTGATATTGCCCTTCACCACCTGCAACGTATGCTCGTACCGCACGCCGACATTGCCGCGCAGCGGCGCGTCGAACAGCGTCGTGTCGATATTGGCCATCGCATAGACCGCCGGGATATAGCGATCGACGGTATAGCTGGATTCCGGCGCGGGCAGGTCCGGCACGCTGATCCCGGCCCCGGCCAGCGCCTGGCTGTACGCGCCGATATCGGGGGCGATCCAACTGGTCGGGATGCTGCCCATGCCGTTCAGGAAGCCGCCGACCGGATAGCTGCTGCTCGACAGCGCCGGGAAGACGGTGGCGGTGGCGCCGGGGCGGTTGGCCAGCGAGGCAAGGTCGTGGCGGCCGACATCGCGCACGAAGCTCTCATGCCGATATTTCGCGCCGACCGCGAATTGCGAGATCGGGCCCAGCGACACGTCCTTGGTCACGTCGCCCTGTCCGGAGATTTCCTTACCCGTCGTCCGGCGGGTCGCGCCGACCGGAAACTCGTTCCGCACCAGCGTGGAGCGGTTGTAGAGCGCCGGGTCGGTCAGATTGGCCGCCACGCTGTATTTGACGTTGAACGGATCGGTGATGTCCAGCGTCGCCGAGGGGATGGTGACGCCCAGGATCGCGGCATCCTCGCGCGAATAGGCGTGGCCGCGCGTGTAGTTGCCGACCGCGCGCGCCGTCCAGCCGTCCTCTCCCCGCCACTTGGCGCTGAGCGTATAGCCCTGGCTCGACAGCTTGCGGGTTTCCTCCTGGCGGTTGTTCTCCAGCGTGAAGTTGGTCGCGGTCGTGACCATGGAAGCGCCGTTCGCCACGCTGACCGGAGTCAGGCGCGCGGTGTTGAACAGAAAGACCTGCTGGTTGACGTCGTAATGCGTATCGTCGCGCGCATAGATGGCGTTGGCGTCGATCTCCCACTGATCGTTGGGCCGCCACTGCACGCCGCCGCTGCCCATGATCTGGTCGATCGAGCGGTCGATCCGGCGATAGCGCGGTCGGCGCGGCACGGCGATCGTTGCGCCGTTCACATTCTGCGTCGCCCAGCGGTCCTGGAACAGATAGTCGGCGCGATCCTTCAGCTTCTGATAGCCCAGGTTCAGATAGACGCCGAGCGTCCCGCCCGCGAGCTGATCGACATAGCTGGCGCCGAATTTGGGCGTGATCGCGCGGCCCGCATATTCGGAATTCTGCGCCTTGGCCGACAGCACGACTTTCCGCGTCTTGTAATCCAGCGGCTTCAGCGTGTTGATGTTGACCGTGCCGGACAGGCCGCCACTGTCCATGTCGGCGGTCGGCGACTTGATGACCTGCACCGCATTGGCCAGCTCGGTCTGGATGATGTCGTAGCGGAAGCCGTCGGTGAAGTCGGCGCTCTTGAAGGTCTGGCCGTTGATCGTGGTCAGGGCGTATTGCGGACCCAGGCCCCGGATGCTGATCGTCGCACCGCGCCCGTTGATGTTCTGCATCTGGACGCCCGAGATGCGCTGGATCGATTCGGTGATGTTCTGCGCCGGGAACTTGCCGATATCTTCGGCCGAGATGCCGTCGCTGACCCGGATGTCCTTGCGCTTGGTGGCGAGGGCCGAGGCGATGCTCTGGCGATAGCCGGTGACGGTGATCTCGTTCTGGCCGTCCTCGGCCGCCGCCTGGGCCGTGTCGGCGGTGGGTGTGGTCTGTGCCAGTGCGGGCGCGGCTCCCGCGACCGCCACCAGCCAGGCCGTGCCATGAAGCAGGCCCGTGCGCGTCGGGCGTCGTTTCTCATTTGGTTGCGATACAGTCATGGTCTTCCCCCCAAGTCGACCGGCCCCCGACATGGCACCGGACGTCGAATCCGATCGGACGATGTCGCCGTCGCGCGGGCAGGGGGGCGCATCGGCCGGGACGGCAAAACCGCGCCCGAGCCCGTCGAGCCGGACCCATTGCTTGCGTCGAACCGCGTCACCTTCCACCGATCACCGTCACGACCCCCGCTGCATTTTGCAGTCGTGGTGGCGCGCGCCGTTGATCGAAAACGTCTTCCTGCTTCGCGATGTTGTTATCTTATGGTCTTATCGGTGACATGGAATGGTCTGACCTGTCAACGGTTGCAGCTCGCCGATTGGTCAAAATTATTGCATCTGGGTTGAGGCGGAAAAACTGTTCCAGATCAGCAATATGAGCCTCTTCCGAATGACAAAAAGCCGCCTTGTGGGCGGCTTCCGTCCCAAGAAAAGGAAGGGCGGTCCGGTCCACATGGCCGTCCGCCCTCCAGGGGGAGGTTTAAAAGCGCGTCGATGCCGAGAGGTAGATGGTGCGACCCGTCCGGCTGGCGAGCTGGAATGTGTTCGCGTTGGTCTGGTAGGCGTCTTCGTGCGTGTTGTTCAGGTTGATGATGCCCGCCGTGAAGCTGAGATAGCTGGCGGGATTGAAGCCCAGCGCCAGGTCCATCTGGGTGCGCGGGCGCACGACATGGGTCAGGCCGCCATTGACGAAGAAGCTGGAAGCCGCATCCTGCACATACGAGCTGCGGTGATTGACCGACAGCCGCACGCTGAACATCTCGTTCTCCCAGTACGGCGTCAGGTTCCAGGTCAGCTTCGACAGGTCGCGCAGGTTGAAGCCGGTGCCGATCGCGCTGGCATCGGTGTCCACCATGGTGACGTTGCCGACCGCGCCGAAGCCCTTGACGGGCAGGATCGCATCGAAATTCTGCGACGCGCCCAGTTCCAGCCCCTTGATATGGATGACCCGGTCGTCGTTCAGCACCCGGCTGAAGCTGTAATCGGTCTTTAGGTCGGCCGACTGGCAATCGCTGACCACGCCGTTTAGCGCCACGCCGTCGAACGAGCCGGGGCAGTAGAATTGGGTGAAGGTGCCGTTCTTCACCGCCTTGTAGAAACCGGCCAGCGTGATCGAATTACCCTTGCCGTGGTAGAATTCCAGGCTGAGGTCCAGCTGGTTGGCGGTCAACGGCTTCAACCGGCTCTCGCCCTGCGCCACCGAGACGCTCGGACGCAGGCTGGTGGTGACGCGGCTGATCGTGTCGGCCATCTGCGTCTGGCTGTTGAGCAGCGGGCGGACCAGCACCTTGGCGGCGGCGATGCGGGCGACCAGGCGCGGCGTCAGGTCCAGCGCGAAGCTGGCACTGGGCAGGACATTGCCATAATCCTGCACGACATGCTGCTGGCCCAACAGGGTCGCGTCGCTGCCGGTGCCGTTGGTCAGGCTGCTGGTGACGTTCTGATGGGTGTGTTCGTACCGGACGCCGACATTGCCGCGCACCGGCAGGTCGAACAGCGTGCCGTCGATATTGGCCATCGCATAGACCGCCGGGATATAGCGATCGACCTTATAGGTGTTGGGCCAGTCGGGCGTGTCGGGCACCGAAATGCCCTTGTCGCGCAGGATCTGCTGCCACAGCGGGGCATTGACCGACAGGAAGCTGTGCGGGATCGACATCGACCCGCCCAGGAAGTTGTTCACCAGCACGCCGGTCTTCGACAGGTCGGGGATCCAGGCGAATTCGGGATAGGTCACGGGATCGCTGACATCGGCGTCGCGGTCGTGGCGATACGCCTTGGTGTCGAAGCTTTCGTGATGATATTTCGCGCCGATGACCAGCGCCTTGATCCCGTGCCAGTCGAGATCCTGGGTCAGGTCGGTCTGGATCGCACGGTCGCGGGCCGACTGGATATGCGTTGCACCGTCGACAAAGGCGTACCAGGTGCGGTTCGCCATAGTGTAGATCGACCCGTCGGTCAGGCTGGCGGTGTTCCAGCGGACGTTGAACGGATCGGAAATGTCGAGCTGGCCGCCGTTCGCGAAGCGCACCTCGTCGATCGTCGCCCATTCGTACAGCTTGGCATCACCCTGGGTATAATGGCCGACCGCATGGATATGGGTGGTGTCGGTCGGGCTCCAGTTGATGGTGCCGGTATAGGCCTGGGTCTGGAGGTTGCGCAGTTCGGGCTGGTCGTTGTTGTCGACGTTGAAATTGCTGATCGAAATCTTGTCGGCCACGCCGTTGGACGTGCCGTTCACCGTCACCGCCGAGGCGGCCCAGCGGCCGAAGACCATCTGGCGCGTGTCGTAACGGGTATGGTCGCGCGAATATTCGCCCTGCAACAGGACCTCGAAATTGTCCTGTGGCTTCCACTGGATCGCGCCGCTGCCCATCAGTTGCTCGGTGTCGCGGTCGATCCGGCGATAGCGGAGATTGCCCGGCACCTGGACATTGGCGGCCCCGGCCACGGCGCCCGGCTGATACCAGTTCTTGATGAACAGATAGTCGCCGCGATCCTTCAGCTTCTGATAGCCGACATCCAGCATGACGCCGATCGTGTCGTCGGCGAAGCGCTTGATATAGGCCGCGTTGACCTTGGGCGTCGCGTCCTTGCGATAGTCGGAATAATAGCCCTTGATCCCGGCGATGAAGCTGGGGCCCTTATAGGCGAGCGGCTTGACCGTATCGATGTTGACCGTGCCCGCCAGGCCGCCCGTGTCCATGTCGGCGGTCGGCGACTTGATGACCTGGATCGCGCTCGCCAGATCGGTCTGGATGATGTCGTAGCGGAAGCCGTCCTTGAAGTCGGCGCTGGCGAAGGTCTGGCCGTTGATCGTGGTGCGGGCATATTGCGGGCCCAGGCCACGGATGCTGATCGTCGAGCCGCGGCCGTTGATGTTCGACATCTGGACACCCGCGATACGCTGGATCGCTTCGGTGATGTTCTGGGCGGGAAATTTGCCGATATCCTCCGACGAGATGCCGTCGGTGATGCGGATGTCGTTGCGCTTGGCGGCGAGGGCGGAGGCGATGCTCTGGCGATAGCCGGTGACGGTGATCTCGTTCTGCGCATCGGCCCCGGCGGTGTCGGCCTGGGGCGTCGCCTGTGCGGCATCCGAGGCGGCGGCGATGCTGGTGGTGGAAGCGGCGGCGGGGCCGCTGGTCTGCGCCATGGCCGGCGCGGCGATCATCGCCGAAGCAGCCCAGGCCATAGTAAAGGCCGTCGTGTGAAGCAGGCGTTTGCGCCGAAGACGCAACGCATCGTGGCACGGTGACATGGTCATGCTCTTTCCCTCCCTCTGATCCCTGCGCGGGCACATCACGCCGGGCTTCCCCGAGACTTTGCCGAAAAGGACCCTTGTGACCGGCGGAAAGCAGGGGGCGTCGGCGGCCGGAACGGGTGAGCGTTCACGGACCGGGATCGGCCGTCTCATCTGCTACGTCGGGACGCGGAGCCTGTCCGAAGTCCGCCGTCATAAAGGCCGCCTGATCCTTTGGACCATGTGCGGCCGTCACGCCGAAAGACCGAATATTTCTTCCTGCATCGCGGTGTTGTAATCTTATGGTCTTATCGGTGACATGGAATGGTCATGCCTGTCAACGGGGCCGGAAATGGTTCCACGCAAAAATTGGTCAGAACGGTCTTCGTTTGGAAATAGTCGCTATATTGCAGCGAGTTACACCTTATGAAGATTTTGTCATGAAAGATCCCCCGGGGCATATTCATGCCGATCCGGTCTCCCGCGGACGCAATGAGCCGACCGCTGCAACGTCGAGTCTGAATTGGTATTGCGGCTATTGGTTGGGCCAATTGGCCTATTTGATCCGGCCGGTGCGCGACACATGGATGGTCCGGCCATCATCTCTGACCGACAGATCAAAGAGCGCACCGATCAGCGTCAGGCTCTCGACCGGCGTGTCCAGTCGGAACCGACCGTTGAACGTCTCCTCCGCCAGGGCCGGATCGGCCAGCCGGATCGGCCGCGCGCTGTAACGGCCCAACCGGGCGACCGCATCGCCCAGCCGGATCCGGTCCCCGCTCAGCCAGCGGTCCTGCCACCCCTGATAGCGGGCGATGTCGAAGTCGTGCACGACGATCCGCCCCGCGCCTGCCTCCGCCCAGTGGCCGCCGGTCACGACCACTGCCGCCTGACCCGGCACGGTCAGCCGCACACGCCCGCGATAGACGCGAAGCTCGCTATGCCCCGCGCCGCGATCCACGCTGAAATTGGTGCCCAGCGCGACCATCTGGCCTTCGGGCGTGGTCACGGCAAAGGGGCGGGTGGCGTCGTGCCGCACCTCGAACCGGGCCGCTCCGCTTTCCAGCCGCAGGTCGCGGCCACTGACCGAAAAGGCGATGGCGACCCGCGAGTCCGCATCCAGCGTCATGTCCGAGCCATCGGGCAGCGCCACCTGGCGCTGCTGTCCGACCGTCGAGGCATAGACCTGTTCGACCGGCGCCGCGTCCGGGGTTGCGACATGCCAGACGATCGGCGCGGCGAAGATGACGGCCAGTCCGGCGGCGAGGCCCATCGCCACCCGGCGGCGGTGCACCGTCCCCGATGCCACCCAGCGACGCGGACGTGCGCGGGGCGGGGGAATGGCGGTATCGGGCGAGGCCTGCTCGACCACATCGAACAGCGCCGGATCGCCCAGCAACTGCACCATCCGCGACAGCGCAGCGCGGTGCTCCGATGCCGCGTTCAGCCATGCGCCCAGCTCGGCGCGTTCGTCGGGCGACAGCGTATCGAGCCGGTCGGCCCAATCGGCGGCCTGCTCCAGCATGGTTTCGCGATCAGTCATGCAGGCGACCTCCCCGCACGGGCAGGTCGTCGATACAGCCGTCCAGATCGATCATCGCGCGGACCAGATGCTTCTTCACCGCTTCGATGCTCAGGCCCATGTCCTCGGCGATCTGCTGGCGCGACTTGCCCTCCAGATGCCGTTCGACAAAGACCGCGCGGCGTTGGGCGGGCAAGCGCGACAGGGCGGCCTGAAACCGGTCGTAACGCTGGCGATAGTCGAGGATCTCATCGGCCAGCGGCAGGGCGCAGGCTATCTCGGGATCGACCGGCGCATGATGCTCGCCACCGCGCCGCGCGCGATTGTAGATGACCGAGTCCGCCACGCGAAAGCCATAGGCAAGCGGCTGGTCGATGACCTGCTTCCGCTCCTGCTCGATGACCCGCATGATCGCCTCCTGCACGATATCCTCCGCCTGTTCGGGTTCGCGAATTCGCCTGCGGACATAGGTCAGCAAACGCTCGCGCCCCTCCGCGATCCAGGCGTTCGCGGCGGTCATTCGGTCCCGTTCAGGAAGAGCCGGTTGCATCGCATCCGGGGACAATCCTCGTCGAAAAAACACCGCGCCGGCCCGTGACGGGCCGACGCGGCACAGGGGGCCCTTGATATCCCGCACGGGCAGGACATCAAGGGCGTTGGGATCAGGATCAGAAGGTGACGCGGATACCGCCCAGCAGCGTCGAGCCCGAACGGGTCACGACGTACAGTCGCCGGGTGCTGTTCGAATATTGCCGCTCGCGCTGGTTGGTCAGGTTGATGCCGTTCAGCGTCAGCTGGACGTTCTTCGTGACCGAATAATGCGCCGACATGTCAACATAGACCGTGCCCTCGAACCCGGTCACGTCCTGGTCCGGCCCCAGCGCCGTCAGCACCGGCGAGGCACCGAAGATATAGCCGCTGCGGTAATTGGCCGAGACGCGGGCGTCGAACGCCTTGTCCTGGTAATAGAGCGTGGCGTTGGCGTTATACTTGCTCAGGCCCTCCAGCGTGGTCGGGATGCTGCCCGCATAGATCTTCGAATAATCCAGCCGCGAGTCGACATAGGTGAAGTTCACCGCCGTCCCCAACCGGTCGAAGGGGGCGGGCAGGAACTTGAAGTCGGTCTGGCCGGACAGCTCGATGCCGAACAGGTTGGTCTTTGCCAGGTTGACGGGGCGCGAATAGCTGTCGACCACCGTCGATCCGGTCACGCCCGGATAGAGATTGTCGGGCAGGCCCGTCTGTGAATAGGGCACATTGTTGACCGTCTGGGTCGAGATATAACCGTTGAGATTCTTGTAGAACAGGGCGGCGGCGACATAACCGACCGAGCCGAAATAATATTCGGTCGAAATATTATAGTCGTTCGACTTGTAGGGGCGCAAATTCGGGTTGCCGATCGACACGGTGACATTGCCATTGTCGTTCGTCACCGAGCCATTGACCGCCAGCGCACCGAGCGCGGGACGGTTGATGTTCTTCGACGCGGCGAAGCGCAGCATCAGGCCGGGGTTCAGCTCGAAGATCAGGTTGGCGGCGGGCAGCACGCCCTCATATTCGCCGCGCACCGTGACGGGGCCGACATTGGCCGTGCCGTTCGAGGTGACGGTGGTGCGATAATAGCGCGCACCAATATTGCCGCGGAAGGGGATGCCGCCCAATATGTGGTTCCAGTCATACTGGACGAAGCCCGCCGCCGTCCGCTCCTCGACCGCATAGACGCCGATCTTGTTGGTCAGATATTGCGACCGGTCGATTCCCAGCGTCTGGAGCATCTTGGGGAAGTTGACGATCGTCCAGTCCTGGCCCGAATAGCCGGTATAGGTCTGGGCATAGGCGCTGGGATTGGCGTTGACCTTGCCCGACACGAAGCTGCTGGTCAGGATATTGTCCTGCTCGGCATAATAGCCGCCATTGGCGAAGCGACGCCATTCGCCGCCCACGCTGATCGTGTCGTCGGGGCTGAACTTATAGTCGAAGCGGCCCTTGACGTTGTCGAACGCCGAATCCTGGAAGGTGTTGTTCGCATACAGGCGTTTGGCGTGCCAGAAATTGGGGTCGGCCGTGTTGAACTTGTACGTGTTGACCAGCGAATAGGTGCCGCCGCGATAGTCGGAGATGACGTCGCCAAACCCTTCGAGGGTGAACTTGTCGTTGACCGGCATGTCGTAGCGCGAACGCTCGACACCGCCCAGCCAGGTGAACTTCAGGCCTTCGACCAGCTCGGCATCGCCGCTCAGCACGACCTGCTTGAAGACGTTCTTGGTGTTCTGGACGCGGGTTTCGGTCGACGCCTTGCCGCCCGACACGTCGAGATAGGTTACCTCGTTACGGTCGTTCCACTGGATCGCGTTGACGCGCGAGTTCGGATAGACGGTGCCCGCAAAGGTCTCGCCGCCGCCCAGCCAGGTCGAGCTGCCGCCGCCGCGCGAGGCGAGGTGGGTCTCGAACCGGTCGCCCTTGAACTGGCCGTACAGGCCGTCGAGCGTGACATGGACCTTGTCGGTCGGCGCCCATTGAATCGACGAGGTCAGGCCGATCCGCTCCTGCTTGCTGTCCCATACCGACAGGCGGTTGCCGCGCGCGAACAGCAGGTCGCCCGAATTGATCTTGGCCTGCTCGGCGGCGGTCAGGGCGCTGATGTTGCTGCCGTTCGCGCGGTTGCGGCGCCAGCGATAGGTGTCGAAACCTTCCTCACGGGTGTTGCGGCGGCTGTAAGCACCCGACACCAGGATGCCGAAATTTCCCCAGTTCTTGGAGATGAGGCCGGTCAGGCGCGGCTGGAAATCGCGGGTCAGCGTGTTGCTGCCGCCCTGCGCCGACAGCGCGATCTTGCTGCCCTTGTAGTCGAAAGGGCGTGCGGTGAAGAGGCCGACGGTGCCCGCCAGACCGCCCTCGGTCTGCTGCGCCTGGTACGACTTCTCGACATCGACATGGTTGAACAGTTCGGCGGCGAACAGGTTGAAGTCGAAAGCGCGGTCGCGCGTGCTCTGGCCGCGGCTGTCCTGCGGCGAGTCGACATTGCCCAGCACCTCCATGCCGTTCAGCTGGACGCGGGTGAAGTCGGGGCCCAGGCCGCGCAGGGAGATGCGGCGACCTTCGCCCGCTTCGCGGTTGATCGCGACGCCCGGCAGGCGCTGCAGCGCCTCGGCCAGGTTCAGGTCGGGGAAGGCGGCGATGTCGGAGGCCGAGATCGAGTCCTTGATGATCGTCGCGTCACGCTTCGAGTTGCGCGCCTGCGCCAGGCTGGTGCGGTATCCGGTGACGACGACATCGCCCCCTTCGTTGGTCGCACCGCCGGTGGCCTCGGCCACCTGTTCGGCCTGATCCTGCGCCAGTACCGGCTGCGCGACAAACAGCGCGCTCGACGCCAGCAACAGCGTCCGCTTCGTTCCCATCACTTCAAACCCCCAAAAGACAAATGGCTCGTCCAGCCATAAGGACGATCGCGGGGAAGACGGGGGGCGCCGCCAAACGGGGACAAGGATTTTTGTAAAAGTTTTAAGACATTTATGGCGTTTTTGTTACAAGTCCGATCAGGCTTGTCTTGGGCGTTGAAAGTTTTGAAAGACCCTGTCCCCGATAGGCGGCCAACGGGCTCTTGGGGGCATTGGTCCAAGTCTTGGAAAGGGATGGGTAACATGGCGAAGCGGACAAGGCGTTGGGGGCTGGCGGCTTCGATGGCGCTCGTCACGCTGGCACCGGCGGCGGCGGCGTCCGGGCGGGAGACGGCTGGCTATCTGGCGGCGGGCGAGGGGCTGGACCTGGCGGCGGTGCTGCCCGGGCCGCCGACGCCGGGATCGCCGCGCGCGCTGGCCGATGCGCGGGCCTTTCGCGACAGCCGTGCGCTGAACGGCATGGCGCGCTGGCAACAGGCGACGGCCGATGTCTCCAGCGACCTGGGCGAGCGTTTCGCCACCGCGCTGGGTTTCCGGCCCGACTGGACCAAGCTGCCCATCACCGCTGCGCTGTTGGCGAAGTTCGATGCGGATCGCTCGGCGGCGATCGGATCGGCCAAGGCGCATTGGCAGTCGAAGCGGCCCTTTATCGGCAGCGACCTTCCAATCTGCGAGCCGCGCAGGCCTTCGCTGATCGCCAATGGCGACTATCCCTCGGGGCATACCGCGCATGGCTGGGGCTTCGCGTTGCTAATGGCCGAGCTGCTGCCCGACCGGGCGCAGCCGATCCTGGCGCGCGGGCGGGATTATGGCGACAGCCGCTGGATCTGCGGCTCGCACAGCCGAAGCGCGGTCGAGGGGGGCTATATGGCGGCCAGCGCCGTCGTGGCGCGGGAGCATGGCGATGCGGCATTCCGGCGCGACATGGCGGCGGCGGCCGAGGAATTGGCGCGCTACCGCGCTAAAATCGCCAGTCCGCGCTGAGCGAGACGACCCGGCCCTGCTGCGCGCGGACGGTGACGATACCGCCATTGTCCCCGGCACGGACTTCGCCGCCCAGCGCGTCGCCCTGCATGATCGCGATCCGGTCGAAGAGGTTCGTCGCGCGCAGGCGGAGCGTCAGTGCCTCGGTCGCGTCGAAACGCGCGCCCATATTCACCAGCGCAAAGCCGGGCAGCGCCAGACTGTTGGCATCGTCGGCATAGCGCCGTCCCATCGCCGACAGGTCGCCGCCCAGTGTGACGCCGGTGCCGGGCAGGGCGGCGTTGGCCGACAGGCTGGCCATGATGCGCGGCACCCGGCGGGGGATGCGGCCGCTCAGGTCCATGACCGTCACCGCACCGTCGGTCAGGCTGGCGATGCGATAGGATTGCAGGCGCGGGTCCTGCCATGTCACCGTGGCACGCAGGGACAGGCCGGGCAGGGGAGCCGCCCCGGCCCCGACCTCCAGCCCGATGGTGCGTGCTGCCGCCTGATAGGCCCCGACCCGAACCGCGCCGGTCGCCGGATCGAGCGACAGGTCGGGCAGCGCGATGTCGGGAAAGCGACTGGCGAACAGCGTCGCGTCCAGGCCGGTGGTGCCGTGTCGCCAGATCAGCCCCAGCTCGGCCTGCTCGATGGTCAGCGCGCGGGGCTGGTCGCTGCCGCCGATGCGGAACACACCGGGGTCGGGCAGCCGCATTGCACGGGTGGCGCGGGCAAAGGCGCCCAGCCGGTCGCTCGCCCGCCAGTGCACGGCCAGCGTCGCTGCGGTGCGGGCGATACGCTTTGCCCGTGCGTCCGACAGCCCCGACCCGACCGCGATCCGGTCATCGGCCAGGGTCGTGGGATCGCCGCCGTCACGCATCGCAGGACGCTCGACCGTCGCCGACAGCGCCGCCCGCTCATGCCGCAGCCCCCAGTCGAGCCGCCAGCGCGGGCCCAGCTGCCATTCGTCGGCGGCATAGAGCGCGATCATATGCTGGCGCCCCTGCACGGCCTCATAGGTCGAACCCGTGCTGAGCAGCCCCTCATCGGTCGCCCGTCTCAGCACCTGCCCGCTGCCATCCAGGGCGACCAGATCGAGCCGCCGTCCCTGATCGCGCGCCTCCAGCAGCGCACGGGCGACGGCCCGTCGAAAATCCCAGCGATAACCGACGGCATAGAGCCCCAGCGTCAGGTCATGATGCCCCGCCGCCTCCAGCGCATGAGCATAGGACAGGTCGACGATTGCCTCGTTCAGCCGCGTATCCGCCGCCACCGGGTTCAGCACGATGACGCGGTCGTTGCCGGGCAGGGGCACAAAGGCGCTGCCGTCGCTCGCATGGCGTAATGCGATCTGCGTGGTGGCAGGGAAGGCGGCGGTCAGGCGCGGCAGCGCGTCGGCGATGGCCTGTGCCGCCGGGATGGCGCCACCCGACGAGGACAGCGCATAACGCTCGGTTCGCGAGGCACGGTAATGGGTGCGCAGGTTCAGCACGCCGCCCGCGACCGGCTGGGTCCAGGTTAGCGAGGGCGTCACCATGCGGTTGCGGTTGTTGCGTCCTAGCGGCCGGTCGCCCAGCGCCGCAAAGCGCAGCCGGGTCAGCTCCGGCCCCAGAAAACTGCCCCGCCGGGGATCAAAGCCAGGCAGCGGCGTGATCCGCCCGCCGTCATACCGCATCGGAAAGGACGAGATGTTGAGCGTATCGTCGTCCAGTCTGTGCACGCCCAGCGACACGTGTCCGCCGCCACCCAGATCATGGTCCGCGCGCAGTCGAAACTGCCCGCCGCCCAGCGTCGAGGCGATGCGTCGAACCGTCGGATCGCGCGCCACCGAGCCGCCCGCGATCACCCGCCAGCCGCCGCCGCCGACCGGCCCGGTCGCATAACCTTCCCAGCGGATCAGGCCGTAATCGGTCGTGGTGGCTCGCATTTCCCCGCCTGCCCGGTCGCGGGGTGCGCGGGTGCGCAGGTTCAGCACGCCGCCCGGCGCGTTGCTGGCAAAGATCGCCGAGGGACCGCCGCGGACATAGTCGCTGCTTTCGATCATCAGGTCGGGGCGGACGAACTGGTCGATATCGGTCCAGGGCAGCGTGTCGTGCTGCACCGGCAGCCCGTCTTCCTGCACCGCGATCGCCTGATACCCGTCGAGCGGGATGCCGCGCACCCGGATGGTATTGGCCGCGACCCCGGCCGAGCTGTCCACCCAGAGCCCGGGCAGACCGGAGAGCAATTCCGCCAGACTTTGCGGCGCCCGTCGCGCCAGTTCGACGGCATCGAGGTGCGAGGCGGAATAGCTGCGCTCCAACTCGCCCTGCACGGTCATCCCGCGACGGCCGCTGACGATCACATCGGGGCCGGTCATCGGGTCTTCCGGCGGCGGCGCGGGGTGGGCGCGAAGGGGGATCGCGCGCGGCACCGGCCCCAGCGCGCGCACCACGATTCCGCCCGCGATCCGGCGGCAGGACAGACCGGCGGGCGCGCACCAGCGGGCGAGCGCGGTCGACAGGCGCATCCGCCCATTCAGCGCGGGCGAACGCCGTCCGGCCAGATCGCCAGGCCGCGCGACCAGTGCGTCGCCTGCCTGACGCGCCAGCCGGTCGAGCCCGGCACCCACCGACTGGGCCGGAAGATCGATGGAGAGCAGGGGGTCACCTTGCGCGGCGACCAGCGCCAGCGCGACGAACATCGTCATGGCCACCCCTCTGGCGGACCGGAATTCATTCGTCTCCTGCCGTTCCCGTCGCTACCAAATCATATGCATGCCGTCGGGCGGATAGGCGGTAATTGTGTAGCGCGCATGTCACTGGCAGAAGTGGTTTCAAATGATACTAAATGCGTCGACGGAGAATGGCATGCAGGGTGCGATGACGCAGTGGCAGTTCTGGATCGATCGTGGGGGCACCTTCACCGACGTGGTGGCACGTCGCCCCGATGGTGGCGTGATTACGACCAAGCTGCTGTCCGAAGACCCGGATCGCCGCTATGACGCCGCCGAGGCGGCGATCCGGCAGCTGACCGGGGTCGGCGACGGACCGCTGCCGCCCTGCGGCGTCCGTATCGGCACGACCATCGCGACCAATGCCCTGCTGGAGCGCGAAGGCGAGCCGGTGCTGCTGGCGATCACGCGCGGCTTCGGCGATGCACTGGCGATCGGTTATCAGGACCGGCCCGACATTTTCGCGCGCGACATCCGCCGCGCGCCGCCGTTGTTCGCCGAGGTCGTCGAGATCGATGAGCGTGTCACCGAGGACGGCCAGGTCCTGACCCCGCTGGACCGCGACGCGGCGGCGGCTTCGTTTGCGCAGGCCTATGCGCGCGGGCTGCGGTCGATCGCCATCGTGCTGATGCATGGCTGGAAGCATCAGGCGCATGAAGTCGCGCTGGCCGAACTGGCCGAGGCGGCGGGCTTCACCCAGATTTCGGTCAGCCATCGCACCGCGCCGCTGATCCGGCTGGTCGCGCGCGGCGATACGACGCTGGCCGATGCATATCTCTCGCCGGTTCTGGGCCGTTATGTGCGGGGGCTGGAAGCGGGGCTGGGCGAGGCGGCGGCGGGCGGTCTGCTGTTCATGCAGTCGAGCGGCGGGCTGGTCGCAGGCGAGCATTTCCATGGCAAAGATGCGCTGCTGTCGGGCCCGGCGGGCGGCATCGTCGGCATGGCGCGTACCGCAAGCGGGGCGGGTTTCGACCGGGTGATCGGCTTCGACATGGGCGGCACCTCGACCGACGTGTCACTGTTCGCGGGCAGTTACGACCGGCGCTCCGATGCCGTGCTGGCGGGGGTGCGCGTGGCGGTGCCGATGATGCGGATCGACACGGTCGCGGCGGGCGGCGGGTCGATCTGTCATTTCGACGGCGGGCGATTGCTGGTCGGTCCGGCCTCGGCGGGGGCGGAGCCGGGACCGGCCTGTTACCGGCGCGGCGGGCCGTTGACCGTCACCGACTGCAACATGATCCTGGGCAAGATCCAGCCGAGGCATTTCCCCGCGCTGTTCGGCCCCGACCGCAACCTGCCGCCCGACCGCGCCGCCGCCGAGCGCGCGCTGGCCGCATTGCTCGATCAGGTCGAGGCAACGACCGGCGAACGGCTTGACCCGATGGCGGCGGCCGAGGGGCTGGTCGCGATCGCGGTGGCCAGCATGGCGCGGGCGATCCGCGCCGTCTCGGTCGCGCGGGGCGAGGACCCGGCCTCTTATGCGCTGGCCTGTTTCGGCGGGGCGGGTGGGCAGCATGCCTGTCTGGTCGCCGATGCGCTGGGCATGGCGCAGGTGCTGATCCATCCGCTGGCGGGCGTGTTGTCGGCGGTCGGCATCGGGCTGGCCGATCGCAGCGTGGTGCGTGAGGCGACGGTCGGCCTGCCGCTGGGCGACGATGCGCTGGACGCGGCGCTGGCCGATCTCCGCGCCGCCGCCATTGCGGGGCTGGCCGAGCAGGGTGTCGATCCGGCGTCGGTGCGGCTGAACGTGCTGGCGCAGCTTCGCTATGCGCGGAACGACCAGACGATCGGTGTCGCCTGGGACAGTCCGGAAGCCATGGCCGCCTCCTTTGCCGAGGCGCATCGCCAGCGTTTCGGCTTTGTCGGCGAGGATGCGCTGATCGTCGAGCAGCTGCGGGTCGAGGCGATTGCGGGCGGCGAGGCGCAGGATCTGCCCGTACCCGCGCTGGCCGAACGGACCGCCGATCCGGTCGATCGCGTCACCATGTATCTGGCCGGGGCGTCTCATGACGTGCCGGTCCACGCCCGCGAGGGGCTGGCAGCCGGTGGGGTGCTGGCGGGCCCGGTGCTGATCATCGATCCGGTGTCGACCGTGGTGGTCGAGCCCGGCTGGCAGGCGCGGGTGCTGGCCGAGGGCACGCTGCTGCTGGAACGCGTCGCGGCCCGGCGCGCGCAGGCGGCGGAGGAAAGCGTCGATCCGGTCCGGCTGGAAATCTTTGCCGGTCTATTCATGGGTATCGCCGAGGAAATGGGCGCGGCGCTTCAGCGGAGCGCGGCCTCGGTCAACATCCGCGAGCGGCTGGATTTCTCCTGCGCGATCTTCGATGCGGAGGGCGGGCTGGTCGCCAATGCGCCGCATATCCCCGTCCATCTGGGATCGATGGGGGAGAGCATCCGCACCGTCATCCAGGCGCGTGGGGGCATGATGCGCGAGGGGCAGGTCTATGCGCTGAACGACCCCTATCGCGGCGGCACGCACCTGCCCGATATCACCGTCGTCATGCCGGTCTTTGCGGGCGGCGATGCGCCCGCCTTCTTCGTCGCGGCACGCGGCCATCATGCCGATGTCGGCGGCACGACGCCCGGATCGATGCCGCCGGACAGCCGGACGCTGGCGGAGGAGGGTGTGGTCTTCGACGATGTGCTGATCGTCGAGGATGGCGCGATGCGCGAACAGGCGATCCGCGACCTGCTGGCCAGCGGGCCCTACCCGGCGCGCAATATCGACCAGAATATCGCCGATCTCGCCGCGCAGGTCGCGGCCTGCGCGCGCGGGGCGGACGGGCTTCGCCAACTGGCCGCGCAACAGGGGCAGGGCGTCGTCACCCGCTATATGGGCTATGTTCAGGCCCATGCCGAGGCGATGGCGCGGCGGATGATCGCGAGGCTGTCGAACGGCAGCTTCCGCTACGAACTGGACGACGGCGCGGTCGTCGCGGTCCGCGTCACGATCGATGCCGAACAGGGGCGCGCGACGATCGACTTCACCGGCACCAGCGAGCAGCGGCCGACCAACTTCAACGCGCCTTTGGCGGTGACGCGCGCCGCCGTCCTCTATGTCCTGCGCCTGCTGGTCGACGAGGCGGTGCCGCTGAACGAAGGGTTCCTGCGTCCCGTCACGCTGATCGTGCCGGAGGGGTCGATGCTCAACCCGCGCTTCCCCGCCGCCGTGGTGGCGGGCAATGTCGAGGTCAGCCAGGTGGTGACCGACACGCTGCTGGGTGCGCTGGGAGCGATGGCGGGTAGCCAGGGCACCATGAACAACCTGACCTTCGGCGACGACAGCTATCAATATTACGAGACGATCGCGGGTGGCGCGGGCGCGGGGCCGGGGCATGACGGGGCCGATGCCATCCAGACGCACATGACCAACAGCCGCCTGACCGACCCGGAGGTGCTGGAAGCGCGCTATCCGGTGCTGCTCGAACAATTCGCCATCCGGCGCGGGTCGGGTGGCGCGGGCGAATGGCAGGGCGGCGACGGCACTGTCCGCCGCCTGCGCTTCCGCCACCCCCTGCGCGCCGCGATCCTCAGCAACCGGCGCGTCGTCCCGCCCTTCGGCCTGAACGGCGGCGGGGCGGGGCAGTTGGGCCGCAATCGTGTCGAGCGCGCCGACGGAAGCGTGCAGGATCTCGCCTCGACCGCCGGGATCGACATGGGCGAGGGGGATGTGCTGGTCATCGAGACGCCGGGTGGCGGCGGCTTTGGGCGGGGGGTGCGCTGATGTGGGTGCTGGCCGGGATCGTCGTCATTGCGGGCGGCTTCCTGCTCCGCTTCAATCCGCTGCTGGTCATCATCGTCTCGGCGTTCGTCACCGGCTTTGCGGCGGGGCTGGACCCCGTGCGGATCGTCGCGACCTTCGGCCATGCCTTTAACGAGACGCGTTATGTGACCGCGATCTATATGGTCCTGCCCGTGATCGGCCTGTTGGAGCGGCGGGGGCTTCAGGCGCGGGCACGGGCCTTGGTTGCGGGCCTGCGCGGCGCGACGGCGGGGCGGCTGCTGACCGGTTATCTGCTGTTCCGGCAGGTCACGGCGGCGCTGGGCCTGACCTCGGTCGCCGGACCTGCCCAGACCGTCCGCCCGCTGGTCGCCCCCATGGCGGAGGCCGCCGCAGAGCGTCAGGGCGGGGCGGCGGATGACGCGGAACGGGTCAAGGCGATGGCGGCGGCGACTGACACGGTCGGGCTGTTCTTCGGCGAGGACATCTTCCTGGCGGTCGGATCGATCCTGCTGATGAAGGGTGTGCTGGAGGGCTATGGCATCCTGCTGGAGCCGTTCCAGCTGTCCATCTGGGCGATCCCAACGGCAATCGCGGCCTTTGTCATCCACGGGACGCGATTGTGGTGGCTCGACCGGCGCCTGTCGCGGGGCGGCGCGCGATGATCGGGCTGAACCTGGTCTATGCGGTGGCGGGGATCGTCTTTGCGGTCTTCGCGCTTCTGTCGGCGCGGGATCGGCGCTTCGCCAATGCCGCCTTTTACGCGCTGATCACCCTGTCGTTCCTGTTCGGCAACAGGCTGGGCGATGTCGCCAATGGTGTGCTCGTGCTGGCGCTGGTCGGCATTGCGGCATCGGGGCGGATGCGGCGCGCCGAAACGGTGGAACCTGCCGGGGATCGCCATGGCGCAAAGGTGTTCGTGCCCGCGCTCATAATTCCGGCGGTTGCGCTGCTCGGGACGCTGGCGTTCAAGCATGTGCCTATGCTCGTCGATCCCAAACAGGCGACGCTGGTCGCGCTGACATTGGGTACCGTGATCGCTTTGGTTCTATGCGGAGTGCTGCTGCGCGCACGGCCCGCTGAGCCGTTCGGTGCCGGACGTGGCCTGATCGACGATATCGGCTGGGTCGCGGTGATGCCGCAAATGTTGGCCAGCCTGGGCGCGGTCTTCGCGCTGGCCGGGGTAGGGGGCGTTGTCGGTACGCTGATCGGTGCAGTGATCCCGGCGGGCAGCGTGATCGGCGCGGTGCTGGCCTATGCGCTGGGCATGGCGTTGTTCACCATCGTCATGGGCAATGCCTTTGCCGCCTTTCCGGTGATGGCGGCGGCGGTCGGCGTGCCGATCCTGATCCGACAGATGGGCGCGGACCCCGCGATCGTCGCGGCGGTGGGCATGCTGGCGGGCTTTTGCGGGACGTTGATGACGCCGATGGCGGCGAACTTCAACCTGCTGCCCGCCGCGCTGCTGGGGCTGAAGGACAAATATGCCGTCATCCGCGCACAGGTGCCGACCGCGCTGCCGCTGCTCGTCTTCAACATCCTTCTTCTTTACGGAATGATCGCATGACCCGGTTGGACCGATCCGTCGCCGAACGCTTTGCCGCCATGACGCTGGGCCATGTCGGGCGCGAATATCCCAATGTTCTGATGCATGTGCTCAACGGGCCGGAGGATGCGCGCACCCCGGCCGAGTTGCACCCGATCTTCTATGGCAGTTTCGACTGGCATAGCTGCGTCCATGGCTGGTGGCAGTTGTTGCGGCTGATCCGCCACTATCCCGATCTGGACGCCGCCCCCGCCATCCGCGCGCGCGCCGACGCGATGTTCGTCGCCGACAAGGTCGCGGGCGAACTAGCCTATCTGGAGCGACCCGGTGCGGCGGGGTTCGAGCGACCCTATGGCTGGGCGTGGATGCTGGCGCTGCATGACGAGGCGAGCCGTCACGATGCGGGCTGGGCCGAGGTGCTGGAGCCGCTCGCGCTGGTCTTCGCCCGCCGTTTCGCCGACTTCCTGCCGCGCCTGACCTATCCGTTGCGGGTCGGCACCCATTTCAACAGCGGCTTCGCCCTGACGCTGGCATGGGACTGGGCAGAGCGGCGCGACCCGGGCTTGCGCGAACGGATCGCGGTGGCGGCGCAGGGCTGGTTCGGGCAGGATCGCGCCTGTCAGGCCTGGGAGCCCGGCGGCGACGAGTTCCTGTCGCCCGCCTTATGCGAGGCGTTGTTGATGAGCCGGGTGCTCGACAAGGCCTCTTTCCGGACATGGTTCGACGCCTTCCTGCCGCATGTCGGGGCGGGCGAGCCCGCAACCTTGTTCACCCCCGCCATCGTGTCCGACCGGACCGACGGCAAGATCGCGCATCTCGACGGGCTGAACCTGACCCGTGCGTGGTGCTGGCGGGTGATCGCCGCGAAGCTGGGCCCGGCGCACCCGGTGGCGGCCCGTGCGGAGGCCACGGCGGAGGCGCATCTGGCGGCCAGCCTGCCGCATCTGGGCAACGATTATATGGGCGAACACTGGCTCGCCACCTTCGCCCTGCTGGCGCTGGAAGCGGGGTGATCGGGACCTTCCAACTTCTGTAAGGCGTAGGACAGCCGAATAATCTTAATTTAAGCAATCGTTCCTATCCCTCCTTTTCATACAAGGAGGGGATCAAGAATGAACATATGTGTTCCGCGCCTGTTGTGCGGCGTGGCTCTGTGTGTGCTGTCGGTGACTCAGGCTCGGGCGGAAACCTCGCCGTCCGCGCCCACCGAAGCGGCCCATCCGGCCGAGGCGAAGGGCACCGCCAAGAAGGACGGTATCGTCGTCACCACGACGGCGCAGAAGCGTTTCGAGAATATCCAGAACGTGCCGCTGGCCGTCCAGGTCATCTCCCCCGCCGAACTGGACGCGCACGGCGTGCGCCACTTCCAGGAACTGGGCAAGGTCAGCCCCTCGCTGGTGATCCGTCCCGCCGAACAGCCGGTCAACGGCACCGTCTCGCTGCGGGGTGTCGGCACGCTGGCCTTCGGCATTGGCGTCGAGACCGCCGTGGCGATCACCGTCGACGGCGCCGCGCTGCCCTTCATGGCGCGGGTCTATACCGACCTGCCCGACATCGCCCAGATCGAGGTGCTGCGCGGGCCGCAGAGCACGCTGTACGGCAAGGCGGCCTCGGCCGGTCTGGTCAAGATCATGACGGTGCGGCCGACCGACGATTTCCATGTCCGCGCCAACGCAACCGTCACCGGCGACCGCGAATATGGCACCAATGTCAGCGTGACCGGGCCGATCAGCGATACGCTCGGCTATGTCCTGTCGACCGGCTATTCCAATTGGGACGGCAATGTCCGTAACGTCTTCAACGGTAAGCAGACCAATGGTCGCGAGACCTTCAACACGCGCGGCAAGCTGCGCTGGAAGGCGTCGCCCGACGTCACTTTCACCCTGTCGGGCAATTATGTCGACGGCAACGCCACCATCGCGCGCCCCTTCGTGGCGGTCGCACCGGACGCGCTGCTGCGCGGCGTGGCGGGGCAGACTCCGTCGGTCGTCTTCCCCGGCGTGACGCCCGGCCGCGACAATCAGGACGTCAGCAACAATTACTGGTCGCACAACAAATTCTCGGGCGGCGGCGCGCTGCTGCGAAGCGAGGCCAATATCGGCCGGATGAACATCCTGTCGCTGACCTCTTTTGACCGCTTCCGCCTGGACGATTATCTCGACCAGGACGACACCGCGTCCCCGGCGGCGATCGGCAGCAACATCCAGGTCGGCGCCTTCAAGTCGCGGATGTTCACGCAGGAACTTCGCCTGTTGTCGCCGGGCGAGGACGCGTTCCGTTATGCGCTGGGCGTCTATTACGCCAATACCGGCTTCGATCGCCCGTTCCAGCGCGGCCCGGCCTTCTCGCTCGCCAACTGGTATGCCACCACCGGATCGCGACAGGTCGCCGCCTTCGGCCAGATCGACTGGGAATTCGTGTCGAAATTGACCGGCACCGTCGGCGGTCGTATCCAGAACGAGCGCGTCAAATATACCTTCGCCGACAATCTGGCGCGGACCAGCTATGCCGGGAATGCCGACGATACCGCCGCCACCTATCATCTGGGCCTGACCTATCAGGCGACGCCCGATGTCATGACCTTCGCCAGCTATTCGACCGGCTATAAGGGCCAGACCTATGATCTGACGACCGGGTTCAACCGGAACCGGGCGGCAGCGGGGCCGGTCAAGCCGGAGCGGTCGCGCGACAAAGAACTGGGCATTCGTACGCAGTTCTTCGACCGGCACCTGACGCTGAACGCGACGCTGTTCGACACCGACTATACCGATCTCCAGGCGCAGACGATCGAGACGCTGGCGGACGGCACCAGCAATTTCCGCCTGACCAATGTCGGCAAGTTCAAGACGCGTGGGATCGAGATCGAAACGGCGGCGCGCCTGGGCCGCGACATCGCGCTGCGCGGGGCGATCACCTATCTGGATGCGAAGTACACTTCCTTCCCCTCGGCGCAATGCTATCCGATGCAGACGGCGGCGCAGGGGTGCAGCGGATCGCCCGCCCGTCGCGACCTGACCGGCGTGCGCGCGCCGCAGGCCCCGGTGTGGAAGGGCAATTGGTCGATCGACTATACGCCGCCGCTGACCGACACGCTCGACGGCTTCGCGCAGGTCGCCGGGGAATATCAGTCGAGCCTCTATTATGTCGCGGCCGATCCCCAGACCTTCCAGCCGGGCTTCGCGATCTTCGACTTGCGGCTGGGGGTGCGCTCGCATGACAAACGCTGGGACGTGACGGCGTTCGTCAACAACCTGTTCGACCAGCAATATTATGCGTCGCTGGTCAACACGGCGGGCAATTTCAGCGGCCGCATGGCGACCCAGGCGGTTCTACCGCGCGACTTCCGCCGCTATGCGGGCGTACGGTTCGGCGTGAACTTCTGATTCAAATCACCCCTCCCCTGAAGGGGAGGGGCTCACTTAGACTTCAAATCTTCAGATGCGCCGTCCGGTCGCGCTTTGCCGCCAGCGCCTGACGCACCTCTGCCACCGCGCGGGCTTCGCTGGCGATCAGCAGACCCTCGAGCGCCGCCGTCAAATGCCGCTGCATCGCGACCCGTGCCGCCACGGCATCGCGCGAGCGCAATACCTCCAAGATCGCGGCATGATGCTCGACGATCGGGCGCACATCGATCTCGCGGACCTTGGCGTCGAGCAGCACGCTTTCGGCCGAACGCAGTCGCTGCTCCCACAGCCGGTCGATCGTCTCCAGGATTGCGCTGTTGCGCGTCGACCGGGCGATCAGCGTGTGGAAGGCGCGGTCGGCATGGAATGCGCCGCCGACCGTGTTGTTCTCCTCCTCGATCGCATCGACCAAGGTCGCCAGCTCATCCAACTCGCTGTCGGTGATCTGCGACGCCGCCAGCGCCGCCGCTTCTGGCTCGAACAACAGGCGCGCCTCGGCCACTTCCATCGCGGACACGCCGAAATCGGGCGTCTCGCCCTGGCCCGGCAGCGCCACGACATGCGCGCCCGACCCGATCCGCACTTCGATGAAACCCTGGACTTCCAGTGCGATCAGCGCCTCGCGGATGACCGGACGGCTGACGTCGAACCGCGTCGCCAGTTCGCGTTCGGCGGGCATGCGCGTACCGATCGGGTAGCGCCCCTCCTGCAACTCGGTGATCAGCGTGCGGGCGAGTTCCCGGTAGAGCCGGTCCTGGGTCGTGTTGTTGTCCATCACGACCCTTATAGGGGCCGAGGCGGGATGCTGGTCAAGCGCCAGTGTCAGACCAATGTTTGTCAGGCCAATTGCGACATTCCATCGCGGTCGGTTTCCACGACGACCGTCCCGGCGGTACGCGCGGCCTCCGCCAGCCGGGCATCCGCCGTGTCGGTGACGAGGAAATCGACATCGCCCATGTCGCCGACCCGCACCGGCGCGGCGCGTTTCAGCTTGGAGCCGTCAATGGCCAGCAGCACCTGTCGCGCCTGGGCGATGATCGTCTGCGACACCCGCACCTCGTCCACGTCGAAGTCGAGGAAGCTGCCGTCGGGGTCGATCGCCGACGCGCCGATCAGCGCCATGTCGACCTTGAACCCCCGGATGAAGTCCATGGCCAATGCGCCCACCACCGCGCGGTCGCTGGCGCGCACCCGCCCCCCGGCGGCGATGACCTCGATCGAGGGGCGGCCACCCAATATGTCGACGACGTTCAGATTGTTGGTGATGACCATCAGGTCGCGGTGATCGACCAGCGCCCTGGCGATCGCCTCCGTCGTGGAGCCGATATTGATGAACAGGCTGGCCCCGTTGGGGACGAGCGCGGCGGCGGCGGCGCCGATCGCGGCCTTGGCGGGGGCGGCGACGCTGCGCCGCTCGGCATAGGCGAGATTGTCGGTGCCCGAGGTCACGACAGCGCCGCCATGGACCCGCGCCAGCATCGACTGGCCCGCCAGGATGTTGAGGTCCTTGCGGATGGTCTGCGGCGTCACGCCCAGCTTTTCGGCCAGTTCGTCCACGCTGACGCTGCCCGTCCGGCGCGCGACGTCGAGGATCGCGGCATGGCGGCTTGCGACGACCTCCGCCGATCCGGGGGCGGTGGGCTTCACGCGACGCCCTGCCCGGCCAGATAGGCGGCCAGCCGCTCGGGCGTTTCGGGGGGCACGTGCAGGCCCAGCTTACTGCGGCGATAGAGGATGTCCTCCGCCGTGCGCGCCCATTCGGTCTTCACCAGATAATCGACCTCGGCGGTGTGCAGCCCGCCGCCCAGATCGGGGCCGAGATCGCCCTGGCCCAGCACCGCCTCGACGCGCGTACCATAGGCGCGGGTCAGACGGCGCAACAGAGCAGGGGGCAGGTCGGGATGCCGGGCGGTCAGATTGCGCAGGAAACCATCGAAATCCGCGTCCGCGATATCCCCACCGGGCAGCACCGCCCCGGCCGTCCATGCCCCCCCGGCAGCGGGGAAGAAACGCGCCAGTTCGCGCATCGCGTGCTCGGCGAGCTTGCGATAGGTGGTGATCTTGCCGCCGAAGATGTTGAGCATCGGCGCCCGGCTTTCGCCCTCCGCGCCGGTGTCGAGGTCGAGCACATAGTCGCGCGTCACCGCCGAGGCATTGGCCGAATGATCGTCATAGAGCGGGCGGATACCAGCATAGCTCCACACGATATCGGCCTCCCCGGTCTTCCGCGCGAAATAGCGGTTCACCGTGTCGAGCAGATAGGTGGTTTCCGCCGCGCCGATCTGCGCCTTGGCGGGCGCGTCGGTCCAGGGTTCGTCGGTGGTGCCGACCAGCGTGAACTTGCCCTCATAGGGAATGGCGAAGACGATCCGCCGGTCGTCATTCTGGAGCATGAAGGCATGGTCGCCCTCATAGAGGCGCGGCACGATGATATGGCTGCCCTTGACCAGCCGGACGCCGCGATCGGCGCGTGCGCCGTGCGTGCGGCCGATGACGTCGGCGACCCATGGCCCCGCCGCATTGACCAGCGCGCGGGCACGGACGGTGCGGGTTTCGCCCGCCGCTTCGCCCACCGTCTGGATCGCCGCGATCCAGCCGTCGCCCTCACGCCGGGCATCGATCAGCCTGGTGCGGGTCGCGATCGTCGCGCCCCGCTCGGCGGCGTCCATCGCGTTGAGCACGACCAGGCGGCTGTCCTCGACCCAGCAGTCCGAATATACGAAAGCCTTGCCCTTTCGCGGCGAAAGCCCGTCGCCCAGCGCCGAGCGTTCCAGCGCGACGGTGCGCGTGCCCGGCAGCTTCTCACGACCGCCCAGATGATCGTAGAGAAACAGGCCCAGCCGCACCATCCAGGCGGGGCGCGGCGACTGGGTCTGCGGCAGGACGAAGGACAGCGGCCAGATGATGTGCGGCGCCATGCCCAGCAGCCGCTCTCGCTCGATCAGCGCCTCTCGCACCAGCCGGAACTCGCCATATTCCAGATAGCGCAAGCCGCCATGGATCAGTTTGGTCGATGCCGAGGAGGTGTGGCTCGCCAGATCGTCTTGCTCGACCAGCAGCACCGACAGGCCGCGCCCGGCGGCATCGCGCGCGATCCCTGCGCCGTTGATCCCGCCGCCGACGATCAGCAGGTCGATCCTCTCCATCGCGTGGTCCGTCATGCCGCTTGTCCCTGTTCTTGAGCGCCCCCCTTGCTATACCATGTCAACACAAAACGAAAGCATTGACGTTCATATGAAAGCGTGTGACGTTTCGAAACGAAAACAGGGAGAGGGGTGAGCGATGGCGTCGCACATTCTGGTGATCGATCAGGGGACGACCTCGACGCGCAGCATCGTGTTCGATGGACAGGCCCGGCGGGTCGCCATCGCACAGGCCGAGTTCGCGCAGCATTACCCTGCGCTGGGCTGGGTCGAACATGATCCGGAGGATATCTGGCGCGACGCGCTGGCTACCGCGCGCAAGGCGATCGCGGAGAGCGGCGTCGCTCCGGCGCAGATCGCCGCGATCGGCATCACCAACCAGCGCGAGACGGCGGTCGTTTGGGACCGCGCCACCGGCGAGCCGATCCACCGCGCCATCGTCTGGCAGGACCGGCGCGGGACGGAGCTGTGCCAGACGCTGAAGGCGGACGGCGCCGAGGAGCTGGTGCGCGAGCGGACGGGTTTGCTGATCGATCCCTATTTTTCGGCGACCAAGCTCGCCTGGCTGCTCGACCATGTCGATGGCGCGCGGGGGCGGGCCGAACGCGGTGAACTGGCGTTCGGCACGATCGACAGCTTCCTGCTCTGGCGACTGACCGGCGGCGCGGTGCATGCGACCGATATCACCAATGCCAGCCGCACGATGCTGTTCGACATCCATCGCGGGGTCTGGGACGAGGAATTGTGCCGGTTGCTGCGCGTGCCGATGGCGATGCTGCCGGAGGTGCATGACAATGCGCATGTCTTCGGCACCACCACGCCCGATCTGCTCGGCGCGGCGATCCCGATCGCAGGGATGGCGGGGGACCAGCAGGCGGCTTTGTTCGGCCAGGCCTGTTTCCGTCACGGCATGGCCAAGTCGACCTATGGCACGGGCTGCTTCATGCTGCTCAACACCGGCGAGACCGCGGTCGCCTCGAAGCACCGGCTGCTGACTACGCCCGCCTATCGGCTGGACGGCAGGACGACCTATGCGCTGGAGGGATCGATCTTCGTCGCGGGCGCGGCGGTGAAATGGCTGCGTGACGGCTTGGGCGTCATCACCCATGCCAGCCAGACCGACGATCTGGCGACGCAAGTGCCCGACAGTCACGGCGTCTATATGGTCCCCGCCTTTGTCGGCATGGGCGCGCCCTATTGGGAGCCGGATGCGCGCGGCGCGATCTATGGCCTCACTTTGGGCGCGAGTGCGGCGCATCTGGCGCGCGCGGCGCTGGAATCGGTCGCCTATCAGACGATGGATCTGGCCGAGGCAATGAAGGCCGATGCGGGCGAAGGCCCGGCCATCCTGCGCGTCGATGGCGGCATGGCGGCAAATGACTGGTTGTGCCGCTTCCTCGCCAACATGATCCGTACGCCGGTCGAACGGCCTGCGGACCTCGAGACGACGGCGCGCGGCGCGGCCTTTCATGCCGGGCTGGCGACGGGGGTGTGGTCGGGCCTCGATGCGCTGGAGGCGCTCTGGTCGCGGGAAGAATGTTTCGAGCCCTCCATGACCGAGGAGGCCCGCGCGCCGCTGGTCGCCGGGTGGCGCGACGCGGTCGCTCGGACGCTGGCCAAGCCGGGCGCGTGACGATGGCGAAGCGGCCGCTGCTGGTCGGCAATTGGAAGATGCATGGCGATGGCGGCGATTTGGCCGTCATCGTCGCGATCGGTGAGGCGGCGCGGCGGCATCCGGCGGTCGATGTCGCGCTGTGCGTCCCCGCCACGCTGATCGACAGGGCGCGTGGCGTCTCTGGGGGCCTCGCCATCGGGGGGCAGGACTGCCATGCCGAGCCGAACGGCGCGCATACCGGCGACATTTCCGCCTCGATGCTGCGCGAGGCGGGCGCGTCGCTGGTCCTGCTGGGTCATAGCGAGCGGCGGCACGATCATCATGAGGACGATGCGCTGATCGTCGCCAAGCTGCGCGCGGCGCGGGCGGCGGGGCTGGAGGTCGTGCTCTGCGTCGGCGAGACGGCGGAGGATCATGCCGCCGGTCGCTCGGCGCAGGTGGTTCGGGAGCAACTGACCCGTTCGCTCGCCGGGATGGACGGGCAGGGGATCGCCATCGCCTATGAACCCGTCTGGGCGATCGGTGGCGACCGTACCCCCGATCCTGCGGAGGTCGCGGCGATGGCCGGGCTGATCCGCGATACGGTTTCTGGCATACGCGCTTTGTACGGCGGTTCGGTAACGCCCGATAACGGTGCGGCGCTGTTCGAGGAGGGCGGGGTCGACGGCTTTCTGGTCGGTCGACAGAGTTTGGATGCCGAGGCGTTCACGGCGATCCTGGAATTGATGGACGCGGCAATACGCTAAACTTCCTCCCCTGCAAGGATAGGGGGACCAGCGAAGCCGGTGGAAGGGTGTCCGCCCTCTCGATAGCGGACACCCCTCCGTCAGCGCTGCGCGCTGCCACCTCCCCTTGCAGGGGAGGAAAGTGGGTCGTGCGGCACCACCCATTCAAATGTCGTCACCGCCACCGGCAGCAGGTTCAACTCACCCCCATGCCCTTGCGCGATCCGGCGGGCCAGGGTCAGGCCGATGCCCGAGCCCTCCGGCTTGGTGGTGTGGAAGGGGCGGAAGATCCGTGCCCGCTCCGGCGCGGGGACGCCTTGGCCGCTGTCCGACACGCGCACCACCAGCCGGTCCGCCTGCCTGATGACGGCAAGCGTCACCGCCGGGGCGACCGTTCCGGCCAGAGCGGCTTCGGCCGCATTGTGGAGCAGCGCCCACAGCCCTTGCGTCAACTGGTCCCGGTCGCACCAGCCGGTCGCGGCCTCGGGCATGTCGACCGACAGCGTCACCCGGTCACCGAAACGCTCGGTGAACAGGCGGGACAGATCGCCGACCAGTTCCCCCATATCAACCATAGCCCGCACCGGATCGGGCAGCCTGGCCAGCATCCGATACGCCCGTGTAAAGCGCTCCAGCCCCTCGATCCGGCGGGTCAGTGTCGCCAGGATTCCGGGCAGCCGCGCATCGCCACGCTCCGCCGCCACCTGCGCGCTGTCGGCCAGCGAGACGATCGGCGACAGGCCGTTGAGCAGTTCGTGGCCGAGGATATCGATCATCTCGTTATCGGCATGGGCCTCGGCCGCGCGGCGTTCGGCCTCGATATCGACCAGCATCACCAGCGCACGGCCGGTGCCCGCCACCCGCTCGATCCGCCAGCTCCTGCCCTCATGGCGCAATTGCGTCTGCCCGGTGTTGAGCAGTGCGGTCGGTGTCGGGATCACCCGATCGTCGGTGGCGAACAGGCGGCGGCTGGCCCGGTTGATCGCCTGCGCTCGCCCGGCATCGACGCGGAGCAGCGGCAGCGGGATCTGGTCGAACAGAGCGTCCAGCGGCGGGCCGTCCGGGGCCGGGCGCGTCGTCTCATGATCGCGACGCCCGCGTCCCGTCCGCGCCGCCGTCCAGCAGCCGGCTCCGATCAGCCAGGCGACGCACAGCCCCGCACCCAGGATCGATCCCAGCATTCCCTGCTGCCACGCCAACAGCATCGCCGCACCCAGGACGGTCAGCGCCAGCCCGGACAGCCCCGCCGCGACCGCGCGTCGCCGCGACAGGTCAAAGCCCATGGCGCGCCATCCGCCGATACAGCGCCCCGCGACTGAGCCCCAGCGCCTGCGCCGCCTGGGTGACATTGTGGTGATGTTCGACCAGCGCCGCCTCGATCATCACGCGTTCGCTTTCGTCCAGATCGAAACTGGCGCGGGAAAGCGCCGGGGCCGCATTGGGGGCGACCGGTGGGGCGAGCAGCGCGGCCTCGATCACGCCCTGTTCGCCCAGCAACAGCGCCCGCTCGATCGCGGCGGCAAGGCCGCGTGCCTCGTCGGGCCAGTGCGCCGTTGCCAGCAACGCCTCGGCGGCGGGAGTGAAGCGGGGCGCGGGCAGGCCGTGCCGCTCGGCCGCGATCCGCGCGAAATGGCGGGCAAGCAGCGGCACATCGTCCTGTCGTTCGGCCAGCGAGGGTGCTGCGATCTCCACGGCCGCGATCCGCCGAGCCAGCGCGGGTGTGATCGCGCGGGGATCGTCGGCGATGGTGATATAGCGGTCCTCCGGTCGCAACCGGTCGAGCAGCCGGGCCTGTGTCACGTCGTCCAGCTTGTCGGGATGGCGGAGCAGCCAGCTCGTCCCCCTCTCGGCGCCGTCCAGCCGCGTCCAGGCCAGCGGATCGCGCACGTCGATCCGCTGCATCGGCCGCCCGGCCGCGTGGGAGGCGGCATGGAGCGCGGCGGCGATCAGGCCGCGCCCCGCGCCCGATGGCCCGGTCACGACGACACCCGCCATGGTCGGGCCGACACGGCGGATCAGGTCGCGGACACGCGCGATGGCGGGGCTGTCGCCCAGCAGGCGGGCGGGTTCGGCGGTGCCCTCGGTCACGGCATGATCGCGGGGCGCGGCGCGGCGACGCGCAGCCAGTTCGATCTTGGCGATCAGCTCGGCATTGCGCCACGGCTTCATCACAAAGTCGCGCGCGCCCGCCTGCATCGCCGTCACGGCCAGCCGGATGCCGCTATGCGCGGTGATGACGATGATGCACGCACCCGGATCGTCGGCGAGCAGCCGGTCGAGCATCGCCAGTCCCTCCGCCCCGTCCGTTCGCCCGGCGGCGTAGTTGAGGTCGAGCAGGATCGCGTCGTAGCGCCGGGCCGCCAGAAGCGAAAAGCCGTCCTCCGGCCCCTGCGCCACATCCAGCCTATGTCCCGCCAGATCGATCGCGATGGCCAGCGATTCGGCGATGCGCGGATTGTCGTCGATCAGGAGGATCGAGAGCGGGCTTGACGCATCCCCGGACCGTCCATTTCCGGGCGGTGCGTCCGGACACGAACGGTCGGATTCGGCCGGGGTGGGTGAAAATGGCGTATTCATAGGGGTTTAGGTTTTTCGCCCGTTCGGGGTGACACTCCATCCATGATGACCGAACAGCCCGTACACGCAAGCGCTTCACCGGGGGCGGGAATGGACCGCGTAATCGCGCGCAAGGCTGTGCCTTGGTGGCGTCGCCGCCCGGTGGTGATCGCCGTCTTGCTGGCGATCGGCGCGGTGCTGGTCTGGCGACTGCTGCCTGCCGCCGGATCGACCGATATCGCCGCCGCCAATATCGAAACGGGCGAGGTCACCCGCGCCGCCTTCGACGATTATCTGCCCGTCCGTGCCACCGTCACGCCGCGCATCACCACGCTGGTCGGCGTGCTGTCGGGCGGGCAGGTGGAAAAGCTGCTGGCGCAGGACGGGCAGATGGTCAGCGCGGGACAGCCGCTGGCCACGCTCGCCAATCCGCAGCTGAAACTCGATGTGCTGACCCGCGAGGCGCAGATCGCCAGCCAGCTGGGCGGCGTGGCGAGCGAGGGGCTGGGGATCGAGCGTAACAAGCTCGACCGCGCCGGGCAGGTGGCGCAGGCCGAATATGACCTCATCAAGGCGCGCCGCGACCTGGGCATCCGCCGCCAGTTGCACGATCAGGGCTTTCTGTCGGACGCGGGCGTGAAGAGCTTCGAGGAGGAGGCCGCCTATCAGGAAAAGCGCCTTGCCCAGCTAAGGTCAGGCCGCGCCACTGAGGCGCGGATCACCGCCACCCAGTCCGCACGGCTGAACGACACCCAAGTAAGGCTGTCAGGCAATTTGGCGGCGGTACGCGCGGGGCTGGAGGCGCTGACCATCCGTGCGCCTGCCGCTGGGCGGCTGACCAACTTCACCATCCAGCCGGGCCAGACGCTGAAGCCCGGCGATCCGGCGGGGCAGGTCGATAGCGAGGGCTCGTGGAAGCTGGTCGCGCAGGTCGACGAATATTATCTCGGCCGCGTCGCGCCGGGCCAGACGGCGACCGGCTCGGACGGCGCCAGGCTGACCGTGTCCAAGGTGCTTCCGGCGGTGAAGGACGGGCGGTTCCAGGTCGAACTGACCTTCGACAAGGCACCGGCCGGGCTCAATCGCGGGCAGACGATCGACATCCGCATCACGCTGGGCGCTGCGAGCCGCGAGGTGGTGGCGCCGGTCGGCGGCTGGCTGGAGGCGGGGGGTGCTTCCGCCTTCGTGCTCGATCCCGACGGTGCCCATGCCCGCCGCCGCGCCGTCCGCATCGGCCGCCGCAATCCCGAACAGGTGGAGATCCTCTCCGGCCTCAATCCCGGCGAGCGCATCGTCATCAGCAACACCGCGTCCGTGAAGGGCGACATCCTGAACATCCGATAAGGGGGAAGATTGATGATCCGACTGGAAGGCATTCAGCGCCGCTACGTCTCCGACGAGGTGGAGACGACCGCGCTGCACGATATCGACCTGCATGTCGCGGCGGGCGAGTTCCTGGCCATCATGGGGCCGTCGGGCTGCGGCAAGTCGACGCTGCTCAACACGCTGGGCACGGTCGATCGGCCGACGGGCGGGCGCTACATGTTCGGCGATCGCGACCTGGCGGCGATGGACGAGAAGCAGCTGGCCAGGTTTCGCGCCGAGACTTTGGGCTTCGTCTTCCAGAGCTTCAACCTGATCGACGAATTGACCATCGAGGAGAATGTCGCACTTGGCCTCGCCTATCGCGGCGACGTGGGGGACCGCCGGGGGCGGGTGGCCGCCGCGATGGACAAGGTCGGCATCGCCCACCGCGCGCGCCACTTCCCGCATCAGCTGTCGGGCGGCCAGCAGCAGCGCGCCGCCATCGCCCGCGCCATCGTCGGCGATCCCAAGCTGATCCTGGCCGACGAGCCGACCGGCAATCTCGACACCGCCAATGGCGAGCAGGTGATGAACATCCTGACCGGGCTGAATGATGCGGGTGCGACCATCGTGATGGTGACCCACTCGCCCAGCCATGCCGACCTCGCCAAGCGCCGCATCGACATGCTCGACGGCCGCATCGTCGCCAGCGCCATGCGCGCGATCTGACCCCATTTTTCGGAGTTACGCCATGAAGACGATCCTGCCGCTTCCGCTGATCCTTTCCGTCCTGCCGGTCGCCGCGACCCCGGCCCAGGCGCAGACTGCACGCAGCTTCGCGCTGTCGGGCTTCGACCGGATATCGCTGGAGGGCTGTGACAATGCCGTGGTCACCATCGGCAACGCATTCTCGGTTCGGGCGGTCGGCCAGCCCGTCTCACTGGAGGTCATCCGCGCCGAGGTTCGGCAGCAGAAGCTGATCATCACGCGTCCGAACGGCATGTGCGACAGCCGTGCCAAGCGCCCCGGCGCGACGATCGAGATCACCGTCCCGCGCCTGCGCGGCGTCGAATCGGAGGGTACGGGTTCCATGCGACTGCATCCGTTCGAGGCGGGGGAGTTCGAGGCCGAAATGTCCGGCACCGGTAATCTGACGATGGAAGGTTTGCGCGGTCGGAAGGTGGGCATCACCATGTCCGGGACGGGCAACGCCCAGATACAGGATATCCGCGTGACGACGCTGGCGCTGGAAACGAACGGCACGGGTTCGATCCGAGGAGCGGGCGCGGTCGACGCGCTGTCGATCGACAGCAGCGGCACCGGCAATGTCGACACCACCGCGATGACCACGCGCATGTTGTCGGTCGATGCCAGCGGCACCGGCGGCGTGCGAGCCCAGGCGAACGGCCCGGCGGCGATCGACGCCAGCGGCATGACCCGCGTCGTGGTTGGCGGCCGTCCGCAGTGCACCGTCGACAAGAGCGGCTTTGCCCGCGTCACCTGCGGTTGATGGCCGGGATCATGGGGGACATCACATCATGAACCGCTTTGCGCTTCTGTCGCTCTATCGCTCGCTTGTGCGCCATAAGCTCTACGCCGCGCTCAACATCGGCGGCCTGGCGGTGGGTATCGCCGTCTTCCTGGTCCTCAGCCTCTATGTCCGGTTCGAGACGGGGTATGAGAAATGGCTGCCGGGATATGATAAGCTGTATCTGACCCAGGAATATTGGGACATGCCGGGCAGTCCAGCCGATGGCTATTCGGTCAGCACCATGGGAGGCTTGATCGATCAGCTTCGGGAGGATTTCCCGGATACGGTCGGAACCCGCTTTCAGGAGACTGACGCCAATGTGGTGAAGGGGGAAAATGCTACCAGCGAACCCTTCGCGTATGCCGATTCCGACCTGTTTGAGATCCTTCGCCTGCCGATGATTTTCGGTGAGGCTGCCCGCGCTTTGCAAGCGCCGGACAATGTCCTGATCAATGAGACAATCGCGAAGCGCTATTTTCCGGGTAGCAATCCGATCGGGCAGACCATGACCCTGACGGTCCTCGGCAAAACGGCTAACTATCGCGTGGCGGGCATCTTCCGCGACCTGCCCCCAAATACCGAGCTGCGCTTCTCGATGCTGGCCAAGACGCCCTATCCGCACCCGGACAAGATGTGGTTTCACTGGGGTAGTTCGCGCGCCTGGACGATCCTGCGTTTTGAGACCTCCCAGGCGGCAAAGAGCCGTGAGGCACAGTTGCGCGGCTTCGTCGACCGGCGCGCGGCGAAGGACCAGAGTACTTCGGTTCGCAATCTCAGCCTGAAGCTCACGCCGATTGCAGATATCCACCTGCAAAGCACACCGGGTCGCAAGATGACGGCGGCGACGCTAGGTATCGTCGGCGTACTGACCCTGCTGATCGCGATCGTCAATTACGTGAATCTGGCGACGGCGCGGGCTGGGCTGCGGGCGCGGGAGGTCGCGATGCGCAAGGTGCTGGGGGCGAGCCGGGGCGTGCTGGTCCGGCAGTTTCTAGGGGAGGCGCTGCTTGTCGCGCTGCTTGCGGCGTTGGGCGGTCTGATCCTCGCTGAGCTCGGCCTTCCAATGATCAACGCCGCCGGGGGACTGAAGCTGTCGCTCGATTATGCCGTGGTCCTGCCCGGTCTGGCGCTGCTGGCGATGATTGTCGGAGGGCTGGCGGGCCTGTACCCGGCGCTGTTGCTGTCGCGCTTTCCGGCGGCGGCGGTGCTGGCCTCGTCCCGCTCGCCGGGCGGGGGCCGGGTGGGGGCGCGGGTCCGTGAGATGCTGGTGGTGTTCCAGTTCGCGCTTGCCATCGCCTTCATGATCGGAACGATCGTGCTGGTCGCGCAGACCCGCCATGTCCGCAAAACCGATGTCGGATTTCGCCGCGACGGGCTGGTGATCGTCAGCTCCACGAGCGACGGTGCCGTGACCGAACCCCAACTGACGGCGTTCATGGCGCGGGCGGCAGCCTTGCCAGGGGTACGATCGGTCACGACGTCGGATTCGTCGCCAGGGTCGAGCAGCTTGAACAGCGACAGCTATGCCGTGGCTGGAAAGCCGGAACCCGGCCCCAGCCTTCAGGCAATCATCACATCACCGAACTTCTATCCGACCTTCGGGATCAAGCTGATCGCGGGACGTCTGCCCGATGATTCCCACCGGGCCGATGACGCACGCAATGCCGATGACGCCGCGCGAAAGATTCCGAACGTCGTCGTCAACCGCAAGGGCGCCGAGGCACTGGGCTTCGACAGCCCGGAGGCGGCGATCGGCAAGACGGTCGGGCGGAGCAATCCCCGCACGATCATAGGTGTGGTGGAGAATGCCCGTTTCTTCTCGCCGCGCGATCCCGTCAATCCGACCATGTATTATTACCATTCGCGCTTCTCGACGATCCCGCGCACGACCCTGCGTGTCGAGGGCGATCCGCGTGAGACGATCGCGGCGCTGCGGGGCATCTGGCGCCAGATCGCGCCACAGGTGCCGTTCGAAGCTCAGACCGCAAACCAAAACATGGAGGAATATTACAAGGCCGACGACCGCGCGACGCGCCTGTTCGGCATCGGTGCGGGGCTAGCGGTCCTGATCGGCTGCGTGGGTCTCTGGGGCCTGGCCTCCTTCAATACGCAGCGGCGGGTGAAGGAGATCGGTATCCGCAAGACGCTGGGCGCGTCGGCCACCGATATCGTCAAGCTGCTAGTCGGGCAGTTCCTGCGGCCGGTGCTGATGGCCAATCTGGTCGCCTGGCCGCTGGCCTATGTCGCGATGCGGACATGGCTGGCGGGGTTCGACGACCGCGTGTCGCTGTCGCCGCTCTATTTCGTGGCCGCCACGGCGCTGGCCCTGACCATCGCGGTACTGACCGTGCTGGGTCAGTCGCTCAAGGCCAGCCGCGCCGCACCCGCCTGGGCATTGCGCCATGACTAGGCGGTGGTGGCTGATGGGCGTGGCTCTGGTCGCCGCCGCCCCCGCCTCGGCCGAGACGCTGCGGGAGGCGATGGCGGCGGCGTGGGAGGGCAATCCCGAACTCGCCGCTGCACGCGCCCGGCAGGATGCGCTGGCGGAAACCCCCAATCAGGCACGCGCCGCCGGGCGGCTGACGGCAGGGGCGACGGGCAATGCGGGCTACGACCGGCTGGGCTATGACGGCACCGGCACGCGGACGGGGACGACCTCGGCGCTGGGCGGTGTCAACGCGACCCTGCCGATCTGGACCGGCGGGCGGGTGTCCTCGGCAGTGCGGGCAGCGAGGGGTGACGTCGCGGCGGGGGGCGAAGCCCTGCGCGATGCCGAAGCCGATGTGCTGGAGCGGGTCGTCGGCGCCTATGCCGATCTGCTCTATACCCAGCAGGCGGTCGAGGTCGCACGGGTCGGGATCGAGCGGCTCGACAGCCAGGTGGCCGAGGCCAAGTCCCGCTACCGCCTGGGGCAGGCGACGCGGACCGATGTCGCGCAGTTGGAGGCGCAGCGGGCCAGCGTCGTCTCCAACCTGGTCGATGCCGAAGGAGCGGCGGCAACGGCAGCGGCGGCGTACCGCGCGATCGTGGGGCGTGACGCAGGGATGCTGGACGCGACGATCGCGACCCCCGCCGCCCTGCCGCGCACACTGGCCGATGCACGGGCGGCGGCGGAGGCGGGCAATCCGCTGCTCCTCGCCCAGCAGCGACGGGTGGATGCCGCCGCCGCGCGCATCGATCAGGCACGCGCCGATGGCGCTCCGGCGGTCGATCTGGCCGGGGGCTATGGGCGCGGCGTGCAATGGGCGGGAGGGCGGACGAACGGCTTCGACAGTGCCGCCAATGCCGGACTGGCGCTGCGTATTCCGTTGCTGACCGGCGGCCTCGTTTCCTCACGCGTGCGGCAGGCGGAGGCGGTGCGGCGGGCGGAGCGCTTCGATGCGGATGCCGTGGCGCGCGGCGTGGTGCGGGCGGCCGACTCGGCCTGGGCTTCGCTCACCGCCGCGCAAGGACGGCTGACCGCGAGTGCGGAGGGGCTGAAGGCGGCCGATCTGGCGCTGAAGGGCGTGCGGGCCGAATATGGCTTCGGCCTGCGCTCGACGATCGACATATTGGTGGCCGACCAGAGCTATCGCGCGGCGCAGCTGGCGGTGGCTCGGGCGCAGGTCGATGTGCTGACGGCGCAAGCGGCACTTTTGCGCGCGACGGGGCGGATGGGGCGGGGGGCGTTTGATTGAGGGGGGTGGAGAGGGTTGGTCTCGGTGAGACACCTTACCCTCCCCCAGCCCCTCCCGCCTGCGGGAGGGGAGTGATAAATATCCCGCCTCAGCCCAAAAACTTCTCCCCTCCCGCAAGCGAGTTTCAGGTCGGTCATGCCCCCGGCATGACCTAAACGATGCGGGGCATCGTTTACCTGAAACTGGGCTGGGGGAGGGCAGGGTGTCTCACCGAGCCTGGTGCCCCCAATTCACCCCGCCGCCCGATCCCCTTCGGCCGGTCCCGACACCGCCATCGACAGGGTCCGCCGAAGCAGGGACGGCGAGCACGGCTTGCCGCATACCGCCGCGCCCGGATAGCGCGATTGCAGCGCATGTTCGTCGGCATGGCCCGAATGAAAGATCAGCGGCACACCCGCCTCGTGCAGCCGTTCGGCCGCCGGGAAGACTTCGCCGTCGCGCAGCCGCACGTCCAGGATCGCGCAGGCCAGTTCGGGCTTGTCGCCGTCCAGATGCGCCAGCACGTCCTCGACGCTGACATAGGGACCGTCCACCTGATAGCCGCCATCCTCGATGATGGACTGAAGATCCAGGGCGACGAAGAATTCGTCCTCGACCAGCAAAATGGTTTTAGTCATGCGAGAGCACCGTCTCCGGCAAGGTGAGGCTGAGGAGGAAACGCCCATCGAGGCTTTTGCGCTCCAGCTCCGCCCCCAATTGGCGTGAAGAAGTCTGGACAAGCACCGTGCCGAAGCCCTTGGCGCTGCTATCGTCGGGCACCTGGCCGCCGGTCTCGGACCAGTCGAGCCGCAACTTGCCGTCCGCCAGCGTCCAGCCGATCGACAATTCGCCCGAGGGCTGCGCCAGCGCGCCGTACTTGACCGAATTGGTCGCCCATTCGTGCAGGATCAGCGCCAGCGGGGACAGGCAGCGGCGGTCGACCAGCAGCGGCGGTCCGTCGATAGTGATGGTCGACTGACCGCGATAGGGGGCGATCGTCGCGTCGACCAGCGCGGCCAGCGGGATCGCCTGCTGTTCCCCTGCGGGCGAGGCGAGCGAATGGGCGCGGCCAAGGGTCGCGATCCGCTCGCGCACATCGTCGGCCATCTCGGTCACGTCGTCATGCGAGCGCGACGCCGCCGATACGATGCCGGAGATGATGGCGAACAGGTTCTTCACCCGGTGGTTCATCTCGCGCAGCATCAGCTCGCGCGTTTCGGCGATGGCATATTCGGCGGTGACGTCGATCGACACGCCGACCATCCGGTGCGGCGCCGAGGCGGTGACGACCCGGCCGAACCCCTTGATCCAGCGTTCCTTGCCGTTCAGGTCGAGCCGGAACGTCATCTCGAAATCGCCGCGCCCGGCCATCGCCTCTGCCAGCGCCAGCTCGACGCCGGGCCGGTCCTCGGGGACGATCCGGTCGAAGACCTGATGCACCTGGTCCGCGCTGTCCTGGGGGTCGAAGCCGAACAGGTGGCGGCCGGTTTCGTCCAGAAAGATCTCGCCGGTGCCGCCGCGATATTCCCAGACTCCGATGCCGCCTGCCTTGATGGCCAGGTCCAGCCGCTCGCGCTCGGCGGCCAGCTCACGCTCCAGGCTCAGCGCGTCGGTGATGTCGGTCAGGACCAACGTCGCGCCGTCGATCCCGTCGCCCTGCGTACGATAGGGCAGAACGCGCAGCGACAGGGTGCGCCCGCCGTCGCGCGTCGTCACCCGCTGCTGCATCGAGGCGCCGCCGCCCGCGACCTGCGCCGCGCCGTCGAGATAGTCGGTTGTCGCCAGACGGGTCGAGACATCGGCCAGCAACCGCCCCCGGTCGCTGGGCTGCAACGGGAAGATGGCCCGTGCCGCCTCGGTATAGCTGCGGATCCGCAGGTTGCGGTCGAGCACGACCACCGCGAGATCGGTCGATTCGAAGAAATTGCGCAGGTCGGAATTGGCGACGGTCAGCTGGTCGACCTTGGTCTTCAGCTCGTCATTGACGGTCGACAATTCCTCGTTGGTCGATTGAAGCTCCTCGTTCATCGACATCATTTCTTCGTTGGAGCTTTTCAGCTCCTCATTCGCCGTCTCCAGCTCCTCGACCGTCGAGCGCAGCCGGTGGCGGGTCAGGCGCAGTTCGTCCTCCAGCGCCTCGATATGGTCGTCGCCCGGCTCCAGATCGGCGAGGTCGCTCGCCTCGACCGGGCTGAACGGCGCGGAGTCGCGGAACAGGAACAGCAGCGATCCGTCGGTCAGGGGGTCGCAGATCACCTCGACCTTCTGCACGCCGAACTCGGTCGTCACCGCCACGTCGCGCGCCGCGATCCGCTTGCGCGCGTCGCGGGCCTGGCGGAGCATCGGGCCGATCACCTCGCGCAGGCCGGGGCGGGCGAGCGTGATCGCGCTCGATCCGCCCGCACGGGTCACGGGGAAGTTGAAATAGCGGCTCAGCCGCCCGAACGCGGCCAGGATGCCGCCGTCCTGGTCCACCACCATGCTGGGCGGGGAATAGCGGTCGACGATGCGGCGCATCGCCGTGCTCTCGTCGCCGCTGGGCGTACCCCCGTCGCGTTCGCCCCGCTCGCCGCGCCGACGCGGGCTGCGGCTCATGCCGCCGGGCAGGTCGATGGGGTAGGAGGGGGAGCCGGGCGACCGCTCGAACAACCGGGCATGGCCGTCGATCGCGGGGAACAGGTGATCGAACCGCCCGACGCTTTCGGACGGACCCAGGAAGAGACAGCCGCCGGGCCGCAGTGCATAATGGAGCAGCGGCAGCACCGATTGCTGCAACCGATCGTCGAAATAGATCAGCAGGTTGCGGCACGACACCAGGTCGATCCGCGAGAAGGGCGGGTCCTTGACCAGGCTGTGGTTGGAAAAGCGGATCATGTCGCGGATCGGCGCGGCGATGCTGAATCGCTCGGCGTGCGGCATGGTATAGCGTTCGCGCAAATGGGCCGGAATGTCGGCCATGGCGGAGGCGGGATAGCTGCCCTCGCGCGCGATCTGGAGCATCTGTTCGTCGATGTCGGTCGCGAAGATCTGCACCGCCAGCGGCTGTCCGGTTTCGCGCGCCGCCTCGGCGAACAGCATCGCGATGCTGTACGCTTCCTCGCCGCTGGAGCAGCCGGGGATCCAGACACGGATATCCTCGTCCGGATCGCGCCCGCGCGTCAGCGGCTCGACCGCCTTGGTGCGCAGCGTCTCGAACAGTTCGGCGTCGCGAAAGAAGCGGGTGACGTTGATCAGCAGGTCGCGGAACAGCGCCTCGCACTCGTCCGCATCGCTCTTGACCCGCGCCAGATAGGCCGAGCCGGTGCCGATGCCGAGCACGTGCATCCGCCGTTCGACCCGGCGGACCAGCGTCGTGCGCTTATAGCCCGAAAAGTCATGGCCGACCGCGTTGCGCAGCACCCGGCACATATCGTCGATATGGTCGGCGACGACCTCGGCTTCCTGCTCCTTGGGATCGCCCGAGCGGCGCGCGAAGAAGGCATGGAGGCAGTCGAGGATCTCGCCGGGATGCTTGACGAAATCGACCAACCCGGTGCCGACCGCCGACAGGGGCATCCCGTCATAACGGGCGCTTTCCGGCTTCTGGACGACGCTGACCCCGCCATTTTCCTTGATCGCGCGCAGCCCCGTGGTGCCGTCAGCGCCCGTGCCCGACAGGATGACGCAGGCGGCATTGGCCTGCTGGTCGCTGGCCAGCGACAGGAAGAAGTCGTCGATCGGACGACGGAGCCCGCGCGGCTGGATGAAGTCGGTCAGCTCCAACACGCCGCCGCGAATGGCCAGGCCCCGGCCGGGCGGGATGATATAGACGCGGTCGGCCTCGATCCGCTCCAGCCCCTCGCACTGGCGCACTTCCAAATTGGTATGCCGGTCGAGCAGCTGGGCCAGCATGGATTCGTGATTGGGGTCGAGATGCTGAACGACGACGAACGCCATGCCGGTCGGCGCGCGTGCCGGGGTCAGCATCTCGCGCAGGGCCTCCAGCCCGCCCGCCGACGCACCGATGCCGACCACGGGCACCGGGGCGATCCCGTCTTTCGCGGTGCTATCCTGATGGGGGGCGGTCTGCGGAGCCTCTGCGTCCGCGCTCACGGAAAGGCGGCCCGGTCGAGATCCGACAAGGTGAGCTTGGCTTGGGCGATGGTGGCGGCAGTGTTGGCGATCGCGGTCAGCGACCCCTCCAGCACGATGCCGCTTTCCGCCAGGATCGGGGTCAGCTTGCCCAGGGTGCGGCCCAGTTCCGCGTCATAGGCAGCCAGTCGTTCGGGCTGGGAGCGGCTGACGTCGAATTGCGACGCGAAGATATAGGGCATCTCACCGCCCAGTTGGCGCAGCTTCGACATGTAGAGCAGATTGACGAAGGGCGAGCCGTCCTTGCGGAAATTGATCAGCATGGTGCGGACGTTCACCTGACGATCATTGGCCAGGAATTCGCGAATGCGCTCGCGGGCCTCTTCATTGTCGGCATCGCGCTGAAGCATCCGGCAATTCTGTCCGACGACATCTTCGCTGGTATAGCCGGTCAGTTCGCGAAAGCCGTGATTGATGAAAATCAGCGGATTGTCATCGCGCGCATCGGCCAAAGCCAAAGCGATGGGGGACTGGTCCAGATAAGCGGCCAGATGACTCGGAATTTCTGTATCGTCCACGAAATCTGGCTCCATGACGCGCATTCGCATGGCGTCCTCCCCTCCGCAAGTGCCGTAACTTCCGGCGCCCCCCGAAATCTTCACATGGATAAACCCTTTAGGGCGCCGTGGCGTTCCCGTCTCGCCTCAAAATCATTGCGAGGGTGGAACAGGTGAGAGGGTCGTCGGGACGGGACGCGGTCCCAGCCAGGACTGGCGGAAGCGCGTCTGCTCCGGCGTCAGCGGCTGGCCGATCTTTTCGTTCGGGACCACTTCGATGGTCGGATCGGCGGCCAGCGTCAGGGTGGCGCTGCGCTCGCCGCCGCGCTGGCGATAGACGATGGGCAGGCGGTCGCCGGGCGCATGACGTGCCAGCATCGCGGTCCAGGCCTGCTGGTCGGCCAGTGGGCGGCCATCGACGCTGACGATCCGGTCGCCCTTGTCGAGCCCCGCCTCATAAAGCGGTGTGCCTGGTAGGGTCGGCACAGTCAGCGCCATACCGCCGTCGAGCGGACCCGGCATGCCGCCCGCCCAGGCCGCATTCGGGTTCGCCTTGCGCAGGGTCAGCCCGGCCTGGGCGAGCAGCGGCGCGAAATCGGGCAGGCCGCTGGCGGTGATGCTGCGTGCGAAGAAGCGGTCGGCAAAAGCCTGGTCGCCCGTCACCTGCCCCAGCGCGATGCGCAGATCGTCGGGGCGATAGCTGCGCTCGGGTTTGCCGAAGCTGCGCCAGAGCTGGCGCATGTAATCGTCCAGCGTCAGCTGCGGGAAACGCTGCCGCAACTCCATGTCCAGCGCCAGTGCGATGACCGCGCCATAGGGATAATAGGAGAAGAAGATGTTCGGGTTGGTCGGGTCGATCGACTGCGCCGCATCGACGAAGGGCGCGCGCAGGCTCATTTCCTGCGGTCCACCATAACGCCGCGCCGGGGAATTGATCAGCGCGTTCAGCGTGCCCGACAGCTGGGCGACATAATCCTCGACCGGCATCTCGCCCGCGCGGACCACTGCGAGGGGTCCGTAATATTGGGTGAAGCCCTCGGCCAGCCAAAGCGAGGGCGTGGCATTGGCGCGGGTGAAATCGAACGGCTCCAGCTCGGCCGGGCGGATCCGCTCGACATTCCAGCTGTGGAAGAATTCGTGGCTGAGCGTCTGGATCTGCGAGAATTTGCCCGCCGCCAGCGAGCGCGCCTGGCTGATCACCGTCGAGTTGCGATGCTCCATGCCGTCGCCGCTGATCTGCGGCATGTAATCGGCCAGGAAAGTATAGGTGCCGTAATCATAGGCGGGCGTCTCGCCGAAGATCGCGATCTGCTGTGCAGTGACCTTCTGCGCCATCGCGGCGAAGCGGTCGAGATCGGCGGCGCTGCCGTCATGATGGACGGTCAGGCGGATCGTGTAGGTCTTCGCTCCGTTCGCGACGGTCCAGTGGCGCTCGTCCCAGGCCGACAACTCGACGGGGCTGTCCATGAAATATTGCAGGTCGCGCGCGGTGAAGACGGTCGGGTCGTTCGTCGGGGCGAGCTGCGTGGCGATCTTCCACCCGGCTTGCGGGTGGAAGCGGACACGGATCGGCCGTGCGTCCTGCCCGACCGCCCACAGGAAGGTCGCGGGGATGTTCAGCCGGGCATGGGTCGGGTCGATCTGCGCATAGGTGCCGTCGCCACGGTCGCCGAACAGCGTATAGCGCACCGTCACCGTGCCGTCATGGCCAGCGACGGTCCAGCCATAGGGATCGGCCCGCTCGACGGTCAGCGGCTTGCCCGCGCCGTCGACGGCGGACACCGAATAGACGTTCTTGGCGAACTCGTGCAGCGCATAGCGGCCGGGCGAGGAGCGGGCCATCTGGAAGCGGACGGGTTTGGACGGCAGCCCGCGATAGGTGACGTTGACCTGCGCCTCATGATGCTGGGCGCGGGGGAAGGCGATGTCATATTCGACCGGCGTTTGGGCAGCATGACGCTTGGGAGTGGTCTGCGCCGCGACCGGCTGCATCGCCGTGGTGACCAGCGCTACCGCCGCCGTCATCGCCAGAAACCGCATGCCATTCCCCTTCGTGTCGCCAAGGCAGCGACTTAGGCATGGAGGCGGCCCAGGGTCCACCGCTTTTCCGGGACATGGTTGGTTCGCCGAGAGACGGCCGAATCACCGTGCGGCCCGCCCCGCAGGGCTGGTCCAGTGATCCGAAATGTCAGGAAAATCTGGAGGCGCGACCGGGAATCGAACCCGGGTGCAAGGATTTGCAGTCCTCTGCGTCACCACTCCGCCATCGCGCCTCGATGCGTGGGAGCGGCGCATTTCTGCGGTTTTCGTCGCGGTGTCAACAGAGAGTACGCAGTCGATTTGAAAAAGTACGCACTGTTCCTGATTCGGTCTCATGCCCGCGGGGTCCTAGCTCGGTAGGGTCAGACATGCGACGAGACCGCCGATCTGACCCGCTTCCCATGCCCATGCGCCCACGTGATGGGCCTCCGCCCAGCCGATGGGAGCGGGTAGGGGTGTGGCTGGAATTCGGGGGGTTCACCGTGCTGGCAGTTTCCGGCATGGCAGCCGCCGCCTGGGGCGCAGTCGGCTACGTGATGGGCGTCATCTGAAGGAGGCAAATCAGAGAGGCGCGGGCCGAAGCTCGACCCGCGCCCTTCTTCAGCGGCCGATCATAAGGTTCGCCCTACCGGCGTCTCGCTGCGCAAGGGCGGCCAGAGCGTTGTTAGCGATGGGGGCGGCTAGTTTGCCCTGCGCTACTTGGTCCCTTAGGTACGCGGGCATCTTGAGGGGAACATAGACTTCTCGCATCCATTTGCGGAAAGCGGGAAGTGCATCCTCAGGATAGCACTTTGCTGGTTGCGGGTTGGACATCGCCTGAGGGAAATAGGGCGGGTAATTGTGCGGAAAGGATGCGCGCGGACCATACTTTATGTCCAACCGCGTCTTTGTCCAATGGGTGCCCCAATGCCAGCCGACACTGATGTCGAGAAGCATACGGGTGCCCGGATCCGCCCCGTTCGATATCAGCGACGCAATCAGATCCGCGATCTCTCGGAAAACGCAGAAGTACCCCAGGGGTACGCTGTCATAGACGAGTGACACCCGGTCCTGGAATTGCGCCCATGGCCGGTCGGAAGGGCGCTTCCCCGACATCCATTCGTAGACCCATTCCGTCACCTTGACGGCAAATTCTGGCGACAGCCACTGCGCCAAATGAATGGCGACCTGCGGGTGGACCCAGGTTCCCCGTGCGTCATTAGCGCCGACGGTGATTGATTGGACGATGGGGTCCCTCGGAATTCCGAGGGACCCCTCTAGCGCCCCCAGGAATGCCTTTGTCGACGCGTTTGCAGCGTAGTGCGACCACTCCTTTGCGGCCGCCTTACACATGGCCGTTGCGTTGATGTAACCATCGTCGGCGCGCTGCTGGACAAGGGCCCCCTGATAGGTGTGGGGGACGAGTTCGTATTGGGTGGTCATGTTGCAACCTTCGGTGTGACCGAAAGGTTCGTTGACCATGGGGTGGCAGCGGCGTAAGCTCCACCCATCCCATCAACGACGCCTTTCGGGGCTTATGTTGCCGAAGCCGCACCGCCTGTCTGGAAAACTGAGGTGCGGCTTCGGGGAAATGCGGCCAAATGGCCAGTACTTCCACAGCGATAGTGGAAAATCCCAAAAGGCACCGCAAGGGTTCTAAAGCACGGGGAGGGGGTAGGTTGCGACGAATTGCAGCTTACATTTGCCACGTAATCGGTGAGACGCGTGGATGTCTGCGGGGTCTACGAAGCGCAAGCCCCTAAAAATAAATTTTGTTATCCCGAAGGACTATTGGCGTGTCGCCAACTTTGGGATGATCCGCAGAAAGAGATGCTTTGCCATCTGCGCCATCGTTATTTGCGTTAATCAAGGTCGCTCCACACGCCAGTTCGGCGCAGCTGGCGCACGATCCCGTTGAACGCCGCCGTCACGCCCTGGGCGCGCCCGATCTCATTCGACTGCCCGGCCGATTCCCAGAACGTCGTCAGCGGCCAGCGCTCGGGGCAGTGGGGGAGCAGGCAGCGGAGGGCGAGGCGGACCGGGATCGTGTCGCACCGACGCTCGCCGCTATCAGTCATCGCCTGGCGCAGGATCTGGACGGATAGCTCGACGACGATTCGATGGTGGCGGCGCATTATGTTATGGAACGTAACGAGAACAAATATTCAAGAGATTCGCCATGGCCCGCTGCCGCCTCTGCACCAGCAACGACGATCAGGCGCTGATCGAATATCTCGCCGAGAAGCTGTGGGACAGCCGCATGGGCGAGTTCGAGATCTCGACGCCGTGGAGCGAGGCGGGAGCGTTCTGGCAAGCCAAGTTCCGGGAAATGGCAGTGTCGGCCCGGCTGGCCCTCATGGGGTGACCGGGCGTTAAACGCTGGGCGCTTGCTCCAACACATATCCCCACCCGCGCTCGGTGGAGATGGTCACCTCGCCGCCCAGGCTGCGCAGCCAGCGCCGCAGTCGGCATATCCGCACCTTGGCCACATCGGTCTCAGCATCCTCTCCTACCGTCAGCATGGCGAGGGTGAGATGCGAGGCCCGTCCGCGCCGGACGAGGTGGTAAAGTGTCTCCACCTCGCCGGGCGGCCGGTGGTACCGGATGCCCTTCCAATAGACTGCCCCCGGATCGCGCTGGACGATCAAGCCGAACCGCTCCACGCGATCGGGCTGATCGGCTCCGCAATGGGGGCAGTGGCTATCCACCGCTTCAGACCTTCAGTTCGACGGCGATCGCATACCAGAATGTGCCGCCGGAAGAGCCTGGCGACAGATTGGAAAGCGTCGTGACGGGGCCGTAGGTGTCATTGCCGCCAGC
>NZ_JACHNX010000020.1 GCF_014199595.1 Sphingomonas yabuuchiae
GCGCCCCGCTTCTCGGGTTGGGGGGCGTGGGGGGCACGCGACGGGGGTGTCTTGTACGGCCCCCCCCCCCCCCCCCACCCCCCCCCCCCCCCCCCCGGGGGGGGGGGGGGGGGGGGCGGGCCGGGAGTCTCACCGAGACCATCGCTGGTGGCCCTGCCCTCCCCCAGCCCCTCCCGCCTGCGGGAGGGGAGTAGATAAGGCTATATATCCAGTGCCCAGCCGTCGCGCCCTTTAGGATCGAACGGCGCGTTCGGCACGAACCGCTCGCGCCCCGCCCGCAGCCGCAACACGCTCCAGTCGCCGCGCCGGTCGACCGTCTCCAGCGTGCAGCCGCAGGCTTCATAGGCCGCGACCACATCGGCGCGCTGCGTCTCCAGCAGGCCTGCCAGCACCAAAGTCGCTTCCGGCCCCGCAATTGCGGCCAGTTCCGGCGCCATCGAGATCAGCGGCCCCGCCAGGATATTGGCGATGACCAGATCATAGGGCGCCGCCGCCATGATCGGATCGGCGAGCGCGCCATCGGCGACGATCAGTTCGACGCCGTCCACCCCGTTGATGGCCGCATTCTCGGCGGTGACATCGATCGCGATCGGATCGATATCGGTCGCGACGACCTTCGCCTCGGGCCAGAGATGCCGCGCGGCAAAGGCCAGCAGGCCGGTGCCGGTGCCGACATCGATGGCGTTCGTCACCATGCCCGAAGCCATCGCATCGAGCATGGCGAGGCAGCCGCTGGTCGTCTCATGATGCCCGGTGCCGAAGGCGCGCCCCGCCGGGATGTGGAAGCCGCGCAAGCCCTCCGGCACCACCTCGTCGCCGGTATGGACGAAGAAGCGCCCGACCGAGAGCGGCTCAAGTCCGGCCTGGCTCATCGTCACCCAGTCCTGCGCGGGCACATGCTCGACCGTGGCGGGGTGGTCGCCCGCGCTCGGCACCAGCGCGCGGATCGCTTCGATGGTGGCGGCATCGGGCTCGGCCTCGAAATAGGCGTCGAGCCGCCAATGCTCGCGGTCGTCCTCCACCTCCTCGGTGGTCATGATGACCGCCTCGATCGCGAGATCGTCGGCGGCGTCGATCGCCTCCGCCTCGTCGCGGGTACAAGGCAGGGTCAGCTTCCAGCTGTCAGCGGACATAGCTTGCTCCATTCACGTCGAGGACCGCACCGGTCATCGAGGGCGGCGCGTCGGTGCACAGGAAACGGACGGTCGCCGCGACCTCCTCGGGTGAGGCGACGCGACCGAGCGGGATGTCGGCGAGCAGCTTGTCCCCGCCCCGGCTGGCCAGATAATCCTCAGCCATGCCGGTCATGGTGAAGCCGGGGCAGACGGCGAAGGCGAGAATACCCTGCGCCGCATAGCCGCGCGCGATGGTCTTGGTCATCGCGACCATGCCGCCCTTGGATGCGGCATAATGCCAGTGCGCGGGCGAGTCGCCGCGATAGGCGGCGCGGCTGGCGATGTTGACGATCCGGCCGCCGACGCCCCGCTCCTGCCAGTGCAGCACGGCGAGACGGCAGAGTTCGGCCGACGCGGTCAGGTTGATCTGCATGGTCCGCGCCCAGCTGTTCGACCAGTCGTCGGCGTCCAGCGGACTCGCCTCGAAGATACCGGCATTGTTGACGAGGACGTCGATCGCGCCGCCCGCCTGCGCCAGCGCCTCCGCCCAGAGCCGGGCGGGCGCATCGGGATCGGAAAGGTCGGCGGCCAGATTCGCGCCGGGGCTGCTGCGCGTGGCATGGCCCAGGACCCGCGTCTCCGGCAGGTCGCCCAGGCTCGATGCGATGGCCGCGCCGATGCCTCGGCTGCTGCCCGTTACCAATATCGTCGTCATGCCCCCGCCGTGCCGGGCGGGGGCCGATGCGTCAACCGGCGGGATCGATCCTCCCCGACACGGGGAGGATCTGGTGTCAGGCCGCGACTCGCGCGACGAACTGGCTGGCGCTGGTCTTCAGGTCGCCCAGCTGCGTATCGAGATGGTCGAAGCCGCGCCCGACCCGGTCGATCTCCTGCGCGACATGCTCGGTATCCTGGCGAATCGCGGCGATGGTGTGCGACATGGAGTCGGCGGCCAGCGCAGTTTCGTCGACCGCGGCGGTGATCGCGGTGACGGTCTGGGCCTGCGCCTCCATCGCATGGCGGATCCGCTCGGCCGACACCTGAACCTCATGGACCGTCGCCTTGATCGAGGCATTGGTCTCGACCGTCGAGCGGGTCGCGGCCTGGATGGCGGCGATCTTGGTCGCGATGTCGTCAGTGGCGCGCGCGGTCTGGCTGGCGAGGCTCTTCACCTCCTGCGCGACGACCGCAAAGCCCCGGCCCGCATCGCCCGCGCGCGCCGCCTCGATGGTGGCGTTGAGCGCCAGCAGGTTCGTCTGCCCGGCGATGTCGCGGATCAGGCCCAGGATCGATTCGATCGACTTGGCATGGTCCGACAGCATCTCCGACATGCCGACCGCCTGCCCTGCCTGATCGGCGGCGCGGTTGGCGACATCGGCGGCCTGATCGACCTCGGTGCGGGCATCCTCGATCGCGCGGATCAGCCCCGCGGCGGTCTGTGCCGCCTCGCGCATCGCGACGGCCGACTGTTCGGCGGCGGCGGCGACTTCGCTCGACTTGCCCAGCATCCCGCGCGTCGACAGCGAGGCTTCCTGCGCCTGACGCCGCAGATCGCGGCCCTCGACGCTGGCATTCTCGACCACCGACGAGATGCCGTTGCGAAAGTCGCCCGCCAGCCGTTCGCGCTCGCGCTCGGCACTCCATTCGCGAAAGCCCGCGAACAGCTCGACGGTCAGCTCGGTCTCCATCCCGAACAGGCGCAGCAGCGTGTCGATCATCACCTCGCGACGGGGATCGTCGGGCGGCACCGATTCCTGCAACACCTTCAGCGCCGCACGGTCGCTGGCGCAGGACATGGCCAGCACATCCATCGGCGGCACCCCGGCGGCATAGGCGGACGCGATCGAACGCCCCAGCGACTCGACCCAGTCGCGCCCCGACAAATGGCAGAAGCGGTTGCGCAGATAGGCGCGCCCGGCCGTCAGCTGCCGCTCGCGGTCCATCTTGGTCCAGTCGGGCGCACCGGGATTGGCGCGGCGCCAGTGATTCCAATAGGCCTCGATCACCTCATCGGCGCGCGACTCGATGGCGGGCCAGAGATCGGCGGCCAGGCGGGTCAGCGCGCCGTCGCCCCCGTCGAAAGCGCGAACCCGCGCGTCAAGATCGATCCCTGCCGTAATCTCCGTCGGCGGAGGAAGATCGGTCTCGGCAACAATATTTTCCCGTTCGGGCATAGCGGCTCCCGCGTTCAGGCAATCGGAACGTGATGCCGCTGATTCTGGCGCAAAAAGCGTTAAAGGCGGGTTAGCCGCCGGACGGGCCATGCCGCCATGGCCAGCCGAGACCGCGAATCTCGCCTCGCGACTTGCATCCTGTCGGCGTCTTCACCATAGGCGTATCCGCAAACCAGCCCGACTTTAGACTGTTCGAGGATCTGCCCTTGGCCGCCCGCAACACCGCACGCCCGCTCTCCCCGCACCTCCAGATCTGGAAATGGGGTCCCAACATGCTGGTCTCCATCCTGCATCGTGCCACCGGCACGGGCATGGCGACCGTGGGCGCGGCGCTTCTCGTCTGGTTCCTGGCGGCGGTCGCCGCGGGTCCCGAAAGCTATGCGACGTTCCGCGACGTCTTCACCGTCCAGTCGGGCGGGCTGAACATCATCGGCTATGTGGTCGGCATCGGCCTGACCGCCTGCCTGTTCCAGCACATGGCCAACGGCATCCGCCACCTGTTCATGGACGTGGGCGCGGGCTTCGAGTTGAAGTCGAACAAGCTGCAGGCGCAGGCCACCATGATCTTCGCGGTTGTGATGACGGTGGCCTTCTGGCTCTATCTGGGGATCAAGTGATGCGTTCGGGAACCGCAATCGGCCGCGTGCGCGGCCTGGGCTCGGCCAAGTCGGGCACCCATCATTGGCTCAACCAGCGCCTGACGGCGGGGTCGAACTTCCTGCTAGTCGTGTGGCTGCTGATCTCGATCCTGCGCCAGCCCTCGTTCGATTACGCCGCGATGCATCTGTGGCTGTCCAATCCCTGGGCGGCCATTCCGATGGCGATGCTGGTCGCGTCGATCTTCTATCACATGCGCCTGGGCCTTCAGGTCGTGATCGAGGATTATGAGCAGGACCAGAACCGGGTCGCGCTGCTCGTCGTCATGAACCTGTTCGTCTTCACGATCGCCGCCATCGCCATCTTCTCGATCCTCAAGATCGCCTTTGGAGCCGCTGCATAATGTCTGCTGCCGCCTACAAGATCATCGACCATACCTATGACGCCGTCGTCGTGGGTGCGGGCGGCTCGGGCCTGCGCGCGACCATGGGTATCGCCGAAGCGGGTCTGAAGACCGCCTGCATCACCAAGGTGTTCCCGACGCGCAGCCACACCGTCGCTGCGCAGGGTGGCATCGCCGCGTCGCTCGGCAATATGGGCCCGGACCACTGGACCTGGCACATGTACGACACCGTCAAGGGGTCGGACTGGCTGGGCGACCAGGACGCGATCGAATATCTGTGCCGCGAGGCGCCCGCCGCCGTGTATGAGCTGGAGCATGCGGGCGTGCCGTTCAGCCGTACCGAAGAGGGCAAGATCTATCAGCGCCCCTTCGGCGGCATGATGCAGAATATGGGCGAAGGCCCGCCTGCGCAGCGCACTTGCGCCGCCGCCGACCGTACCGGCCACGCCATGCTGCACGCGCTGTATCAGCAGTCGCTGAAATATGACGCGGACTTCTTCATCGAGTATTTCGCGCTCGACCTGATCATGGACGATCAGGGCAATTGCCGCGGCGTGATCGCGCTGTGCATGGAAGACGGCTCGATCCACCGGTTCCGCGCGCATAACGTCGTGCTGGCGACCGGCGGCTATGGCCGCTGCTATTTCTCGGCCACCTCGGCGCACACCTGCACGGGTGACGGCGGCGGCATGGTGCTGCGTGCGGGCCTGCCGCTCCAGGACATGGAGTTCGTGCAGTTCCACCCGACCGGCATCTATGGTGCCGGCGTCCTCATCACCGAGGGCGCGCGCGGCGAAGGCGGCTACCTGACCAACTCCGAGGGCGAGCGCTTCATGGAGCGTTACGCGCCGTCGGCCAAGGATCTCGCCAGCCGCGACGTCGTGTCGCGTTCGATGGCGATGGAAATCCGCGAAGGGCGCGGCGTCGGCAAGGAGGGGGATCATATCTACCTCCATCTCGACCATATCGACCCCAAGGTCCTGGCCGAGCGCCTGCCCGGCATCACCGAGACCGGCAAGATCTTCGCCGGTGTCGATCTGACCCGCCAGCCGCTGCCCGTCACGCCGACCGTCCATTATAATATGGGCGGTATTCCGACCAACTATCACGGTGAGGTCGTCCGGCTGAAGGACGGCAACCCGGACTCGGTCGTCCCCGGCCTGTTCGCGGTCGGCGAAGCGGCCTGCGTGTCGGTGCACGGCGCGAACCGCCTGGGCTCAAACTCGCTGATCGACCTCGTGGTGTTCGGCCGCGCGACCGGCCTGCGCATCAAGGACACGCTGAAGCCCGGCACGCCGCACGCGCCGCTGCCCGCCGGTTCGGAAGAGCTGGCGCTGGGTCGCCTGGATCACTTCCGCAACGCCGCTGGCAGCTCGACCACCGCCTCGGTGCGCAGCGAGATGCAGAAGACGATGCAGCGCCACTGCGCCGTGTTCCGCACCGACGAGTTGCTGACCGAAGGCCGCCAGATGATCCGCGCCACCTATGACCGGATGAAGGACATCGGCATCAAGGATCGCTCGCTGATCTGGAACACCGATCTGGTCGAGACGCTGGAGCTGGACAACCTCATCAGCCAGGCGGTCGTGACGATGGAATCGGCGTTGAACCGCAAGGAAAGCCGCGGCGCGCATGTGAACGAGGACTTCCCCGATCGCGACGACGCCAACTGGATGAAGCACACCGTCGCGACCTTCGACGGCTGGGGCGGCCAGGGCGGCGGGGTCGAGATCGACTATCGCCCGGTGCATGATTACACGCTGACCGACGATATCGAGTATATCAAGCCGAAGAAGCGGGTGTACTAAGGCCCGGTTTACGGTTCGGAAAAGAGGGGCTGGCGAGCGATCGCCGGCCCTTTTTGTTGTGTGCGGATGGCCTCATCCACTTCTTCTCCCCTCCCGTAGACGGGAGGGGTTGGAGAGGGAAAGCCACAGGCGACGCCACGCGTGGAGAGGGCCCTCCCCCCATCCCCCTCCCGCTTGCGGGAGGGGGAGCACCCGGCGGCACGCGACGGAAGTTCCCCACGCCCCCCTTCCGTAATCATTTCGGCAGCGCAGCGGAACGCGAGCGGCGGGGATGGGTTCACTCGGCATGTCCGCATCCGCTATGCTTTCGCCCATGCTGGCCGACCTTGCCCCGCCCCCGCCCCGCCTGTCCGCGACGGACAGTCTGTTCCTCGATTTCGACGGCACGCTGGTCGACCTCGCCGACAACCCGGAAGGGGTGCATGTCAGCACCCAACTCGCCGACCGGCTGGACGCGCTGGCCGCACACATGCCCGGCCGTCTCGCCATTGTCAGCGGCCGTTCGATCGCGCAGTTGGATGCGCTGTTCGGCCCCCAAGCCGAGCATTTCACCCTCGCAGGGAGTCACGGCGCCGAACGCCGCTCGCCGGAGGACGGCCATGTCCAGCCCGACAAGCCCGACCATCTCGCCACCGCGACCGACGAAATGCGCGCCGTGGCCGAGGCCAACGACCTGTATTTCGAAACCAAGAGCTTCGGCGCAGGCCTCCATTATCGCCGCCATCCGCAAGCCGAATCGCTCGCGATCCGCGAAGCCACCGCCATCGCCGAGCGTCACGGCCTGACCCTGCAACCCGGAAAGATGATGGTCGAGATCCGCCTGCCCGGCGACAAGGGCCGGGCGATCGAGACGCTGATGCAGGCCCCCGCGATGCAGGGCACGGTCCCGATCTTCTTCGGGGACGATGTGACCGACGAGGACGGCTTCGTCGCCGCCGCCGCGCTAGGCGGCGCGGGCGTGCTGGTCGGGCCGATGCGCGAGACCGCCGCCCGTTACCGCCTGCCCGATGTCGCCGCCGTCCATATATGGCTCGCCCAAGCGCTGGAGAATGCCAAGTAATGCAACAGGACATGAACCTCTGGCCGATCGGCAATTGCCAGGTTTCCGCGCTGGTCGATTCGGCAGGCCGCTTCGTCTGGGGCTGTGTGCCGCGCGTCGATGGCGACCCCGCCTTTTGCGCCCTGCTTGGCGATGGCGAACCTGAGACGGGCTATTGGTCGATCGACCTGGAGGACCGGGTCTCGACCACGCAAGGCTATCTCCGCAATACGCCGATCCTGGTCACCACCCATATGGACGACCGGGGCAACGGCATCGAGATCACCGATTTCTGCCCGCGTTTCTCGCGCGAGGGCCGCGTCTACCGCCCGACCAGCTATGTGCGGATCGTCCGGCCTATCGGCAGCCCCCGCATCCGCATCGCGCTGCGCGTCGCGACCGACTGGGGTACGCCCACCGAACGGACCCAGGGGTCCAACCATATCCGCTATCTGATGACGCAGCAGACGCTGCGCCTGACCACCGACGCGCCGGTCGGCCATATCGCCGCCGAACAATGGTTCCGCCTCGAGCGCCCGATCCACATGTTCCTCGGCCCGGACGAGAGTTTCGCGGGCGTGCTCAGCGAGGCGAGCCGCGCCATGCTGGAGCGCACCACGCATGAATGGCATCACTGGGTGCGCGGCCTCGCCACCCCGGTCGAGTGGCAGGCGGTCGTCATCCGCGCCGCGATCACGCTGAAGCTGTGCCAGCATGAGGAAACCGGCGCGATCGTCGCCGCGCTGACCACCTCGCTGCCCGAACATGCCGATTCGGGGCGCAACTGGGACTATCGCTACTGCTGGATTCGCGACGCCTATTACACGGTGCAGGCGCTCAACCGGCTGGGCGCGCTCGACGTGCTGGAGGGCTATCTCGAATATCTCCGCAACATCGTCGATGCCGCGCGGGGCGGGCATATCCAGCCGCTCTACGGCGTCGGTGGCGAGGCGACCCTGGTCGAGCGGATCGAGACCAAGCTACCCGGCTATCGCGCCATGGGTCCGGTGCGCGTCGGCAACCAGGCCTATGAGCAGATTCAGCACGATGCGTACGGCCAGATCGTGCTGTCCGACGTGCAGGCGTTCTTCGACACCCGCCTGTTCCGCATGTCGGGCGTCGAGGATTTCCACTCGCTGGAGCGCGTCGGCGAACGGGCCTGGGCCAAATACGACCAGCCGGACGCAGGGCTGTGGGAACTTCGCACCAAGAGCCATGTCCATACCTATTCCGCCGCCATGTGCTGGGCGGCGTGCGACCGCCTCGCCAATGCCGCGCAGGCGCTGGGCCTGGAGGAACGCCGCGCCTTCTGGCAGGAGCGCGCCGACCTGATGCGCGAGACGATCGAGCAATCGGCGTGGCGCGAGGAAACGCAGCGTATGTCGGCAACGTTCGGCGGCGACGATCTGGACGCCAGCATCATCCAGCTGCTCGACCTGCGCTTCCTGTCGCCCGACGATCCCCGCTTCCGCTCGACGCTGGATGCGGTCGAAAAGGGGCTGCGCCGGGGCAGCCACATGCTGCGCTATGCGACCGAGGATGACTTCGGCCTGCCGCATACCGCCTTTAATGTCTGCACTTTTTGGCTGATCGAAGCGTTGTATGTCACCGGGCGTCACGAGGACGCCCGCGCGCTGTTCGAGGAGATGGTGGCGCGCTGTACCCCCGCCGGGCTTCTGTCCGAGGATATCGACCCGAATACGGGCGAGCTGTGGGGGAATTATCCGCAAACCTATTCGCTGGTCGGCCTGATCAACTGCGCCGTCCTGCTGAGTAAACCATGGAGTGCCGTGCGATGAGTCGCCTGATCGTCATCTCGAACCGGGTCCAGCCGCCCACCACCGGGCCGGGCGGAAATCAGGGCGGGCTGGCGGTCGCACTCCTCGCCGCCCTGCGCGAACAGGGCGGCATCTGGTTCGGCTGGTCGGGGGAGACCACCGACCAGTTCAGCGGCCATATCAACTTCCAGCAGGGCGGCGGCGTGACGACCGCCACGATCGACCTGGAAGAACAGGATATCGACGAATATTATAACGGCTATGCCAACCGGACGCTGTGGCCGCTCTTCCACTATCGGATCGACCTGACCGAGTTCGAGCGCGACTTCGATTCCGGCTATGCGCGCGTCAATGATCGCTTCGCCGAAACGGTGCAGCCGCTGATCGAGCCCGACGATCTGGTCTGGGTGCATGACTATCACCTGATCCCGCTGGGCCGCGACCTGCGCAAGCGGGGGTTCAAGAACCGGATGGGCTTTTTCCTCCACATCCCGTGGCCGCCGGTGCGGCTGCTGATGTCGCTGCCCAGCCATCGCAAGCTGGTCGAGTCGCTGTTCGCCTATGACGTGGTCGGCTTCCATACCGAGGACTGGCTGGACAGCTTCCGCGACTATGTGACCAAGGAGCTGGGCGGGACGCTCGGCGAGAATGGCGAAGTGACGTGGAACGGCCGCACCATCCAGGCGATTCGCGCGCCGATCGGCATCGAGACCCGGGAGTTCGAGGAAGCCGCGAACGGCCATGATGCCCGTTTCGCGCGCGAGCGCATGTATATGTCGGCCACGGGGCGCAGCCTGATCGTCGGCGTCGACCGGCTCGACTATTCCAAGGGGCTGGCTGAGCGGTTCCTGGGTTACGAACGCTTTCTGGCGCAGAATCCCGAGCGACGCGCACTGGTCTATATGCTCCAGATCGCGCCGCCCAGCCGCGAGAAGGTGAACACCTATCAGGAAATTCGCGCCAATCTCGATGCGCTGTCGGGGCGGATCAACGGCGAATATGCCGATATCGACTGGGTGCCGATCCGCTACGTCAACAAGGGCTTTCCTCGGCCGGTGCTGGCGGGCATCTATCGCGCGGCGCGGATCGGGCTGGTCACGCCTTTGCGCGACGGGATGAACCTGGTCGCCAAGGAATATGTCGCCGCACAGGACCCGGAAGACCCCGGCGTGCTGATCCTGTCCCGCTTCGCCGGTGCCGCCGAACAATTGAAGGACGCGGTCCTGATCAACCCGTACAGCGCCGAGGAAATGTCCGACGCGATCGTCCAGGCGCTGGCCATGCCGCGTGCCGAGCGTATCCGGCGTTGGGAAAGCCTGATCGAAAATGTCCGGCGCGAGGATGTGTTCTGGTGGTGCGAGCTGTTCCTGGCCGCGCTGCGCGGGGACGGGGCGAAGGCAGAGGCCAAGGCGATCGAAGAAGCGACCCACTGATCCTCCCCGGCACGGGGAGGTGGCAGGGCGTCAGCCCTGACGGAGGGGGCTTGCCACATGGGACTAGCCCAGCGGCACGCCCCCTCCACCATGCTGCACATGGTCCCCCTCCCCTTTACAGGGGAGGAACGGGGGTAGAATGTTCCAACCGCCGCCGGGGCAAGGCCTCGGGCATGTCGCGCCGGATATAGTCCAGCAACCCCTCCCGGATTTCACAGCGCAGGTCGAACGCGGTCGAAGCATCGCGCGCCGTCATCAGCCCGCGTACCTCGATCGAGTCCGGCTTCACGTCCGTCACCTGCATGTTGAAGAACCGCCGGTCCCAGCGCGTGCTCGCCTCGACCAGTTCGCCCATCTTCTCGCGCAGGCGTGGAATGTCCGCCGCCGGATCGAGATACCAGAAGACCGAACCCAGCAACTGGCTGGTCTCGCGCGTCCAGTTCTGAAAGCTGTTCTCCAGGAACTTGGCGACCGGCACGACCAGCCGCCGCTCGTCCCAGATGCGTACGACCACGAAAGTCAGGTGAATCTGCTCGATCCGCCCCCATTCATTGTCGATGATGACCACGTCGTCGAGGCGGATCGGCTCGGTAAAGGCCATCTGCACGCCCGCGATCAGGTTCTTGAGCGCGGGCTGCGCGGCGGCACCGACGACCAACCCTGCGATACCCGCCGACGCCATCAGCGTGACGCCGATGGTGCGGATGCCGGGCACGCTGAGCAGCATCAGGCAGACGGTCAGGAACACGATCAGGAAGATGCCGATCCGCCCCAATATCTGCGCCCGTGTCCGCTTTCGCCGGGCGCGGAGATTGTCCTCGACGCTGATATCGGCGCGCAGATAGACGACGCCCTGAAGTGCGCGCAGCGCGGATACCGCCAGCCAGCCGAGCAGGGCGGGCACACCGAAACCCAAGGCCTGCCGCCAGATTTCGCGCCCATCGCTCGACATCGGAACGAGGCGCATCGCGAAGCTGACCGCGATGGCGATCGCGACCCAGCGCAGGGGCTGGCGGATATGCGCGAGGACCAGATCGTCGCTCTGGCTGGCCGTCCGCCGCGCGGCATGCCCGGCGATCCGCATCGCGACGCTGTGTACCAGCACGGCGACGAGGATCGCGACCGCAATGATCGTCAGGTTTTGAAGCCACAGCCATTCGGCCGGTATGTCGAGCGATCGAAGCCAGCGCATGGGGGGCTAAACGGTGGGAGGGGCGAAGGTTCCTTGTGGGGGCGGGATTCCCTTGGCCTTCGATTTCGCTCAGGCCGAACGGCGTTTGGGGCAAGCCCTGTTCCCAACCTCCGTTCAGCCTGAGCGAAGTCGAAGGCCACGCCACTACCTTGCCCCCAAACAAAAACGCCCCCCGACCAAAGCCGGAGGGCGTCTTCGTCATGTCCGGATCACCGCGCCGGGCGAACCGCACCGGTGGGTGCCGGAGCCCCGGCAGGCGGCGGGGGCGGCGGAACCGGCGCACCCTGCGGTGCCGCACCGTTTACCGGCGCAGGCGGGGGCGGCGGGGGCACCGCACCCGGTGCGCAGCCACCCGGCGGGGGCGGCGGCGAGGCGCCCGGACCACCCGGAGCACCGGGTCCGCCCGGACCGCCGGGGGGCGGCGGAGGCGGCGGCGGGCCGTCACCACGCGGGCCACCGGGGCCGCCATCGGGGCCACGCGGACCGCCCGGCGGGGGCGGAGGCGGGCCGACCGGGGTGACCGTCCCCTGGGGGCCCACCAGATACTGGGCGTGCATGATGCCGTCGTCATAGCGGCCCTGCACCATCACATTGCTGCCGACCGCGGGCATCGCGTCGCGGTTGCTGGCGACCATCGCCCGGCCGGTGCCGTCCTGCACCACGAAACGGTCGCCGAAGACTTCGGCCACCCGCCCCTTGGCGGTGACGACGCCGCTGGTCGAGGCCAGCTTGGCGATGGGCGTCTGGACGGTCGGTGCCATGGTGACGTTCGGCCGGGTCATCGAGACGGCGGCGGCGCCACCGCCCGCACCCAGTGCGATCAGGACCGCAGCGGCGGCGGCCAGCGGTGCCTTGCCCTGCAGACGGGGGGTCGGAATATGGAAACGAGACATTGTCGATCTCCTTGGTTGATGGAGATGCTTTTAGGTGATTCGCCCCGATGCCCGCTGAACCGCGCGGTTCAGATTGGGTTTAGGCTATGCGACGATAGCGGGGCGATAAGGGGATAACGGACAGGTCATGCGGATTTTGCTGGTCGAGGATGATCCCGCACTGGGCCCCGCCATCGCGCGGGCCTTGCGTGCCGAGCAATGCGCGGTCGACCTGTTCGACAGCGGCGTCGATGCGGGCCATGCGGGCGATACCGAAATCTATGACGCCGCCGTGCTCGACCTGGGCCTGCCCGATGGCGACGGCATGACCTTGTTGCGTCAATGGCGCGAGGCGGGTCGCGCCCTGCCCGTGCTGATCCTGACCGCACGCGATGGCTGGTCGGACAAGGTGGCCGGGTTCAAGGCGGGCGCGGACGATTATCTGACCAAGCCTTTCCGCGTCGAGGAACTGGTCATGCGCCTGCGCGCGCTGGTCCGCCGTGCGGCGGGCCATGCCCAGCCGCGCCTGACTTGTGGGCCCCTCTCCTTCGACAGCCAGACCGGACAGTTCGAGCTGGACGGCCTGCCGCTGAAGCTCACCGCGTTCGAATGGCGCGTCCTGTCTGCGCTGATGCTCCGCAAGGAGGCGGTCATCCCCCGGCTGGAACTGCTCGAGCGCGTCTATGAAGGCGACGCCGATGTCGATTCCAACAGCCTGGAGGTGATCGTCGGCCGCCTGCGCAAGAAGATCGGCGCCGATCTGATCGAGACCGTGCGGGGCATGGGCTATCGCCTGACCGCCGGAGAGGCCGCGTGAGACTGCCCCGGTCGATTCACGGCCGGATGATCCTGATCTCGGGGGCGGCGATCCTGGCGGCGTTGCTGCTCGCGGGCTGGGGTCTGGCGAGCGCGCTGGAGGGGATCGTCACGCGCGGGCTCGACCAGCGGCTCGATTCCGAGATCGCCGTCCTCGCTTCCGCCATCGACAGACAGGGTAAGGTGGACCGGGCCCGCGTCGACCAGCGGCGCGGTTTGCTGGAGCCCGAACCCGGCTGGCGCTGGCGGATCGCGGGACCGGACGGGGTGATCGGGTCGGGCGACTTTCCGCCGCTCGCTGCGCCGCATCCGCCGGGGCCTGTCGAGGGCGGCCCGCCCCCTGCCCCTCCGCCCGGCGGGCCCGCGCCCGTCGAGCCGCCCCGCCCGGCCGAGGGTCGCACCGAACAGGGCGTTCGCGTCCATGCCCGGCAGGTCACCATCCCCTCGACACGCGGGGTCGTGACGATCACCGCCGCCGCCCCGCGCGCGGTCGTGGCGCGGCCCATCCGTGCCGCGCTGGTGCCGCTGCTCGCGATGCTGGCGGGGCTGGGCGTGCTGCTCGCCGCCGCCAGCCTGATCCAGTTGCGGCTCGGCCTGCGCCCGCTGCGGCGGCTGCGCGAAGAGGTAGCCGCCATCCGGACGGGCGAGCGCACCCGCGTCGATGAGGATCAACCCGCCGAGCTCCAGCCGCTCGCCGCCGAGCTGAATGCGCTGACCGCCGACAGCGAACGCGCGCTGGCGGCCGCCCGGGCCTCGGCGGCCAATCTGGCGCATGCGCTCAAGACGCCGGTGGCGACTCTGGCGCTCGATCTGGCGGACGATCCGCTCCGCGCCGCGCAGGTCGCGCGGATCGATGACACCATCCGCCACCACCTCGCGCGCGCGCGGGTGCAGCTGGGCACCAGTCGCGCCGCGACCGCACTGCGCCCGGCGATGGACGACCTTGCCGATGCCATTGCGCGCATCCATGCCGAACGGGGCGTGCGCATCACCACCGACATCGCCGACGATCTGTCGGTCACGATGGACGCGCAGGATCTGGACGAGGTGGCGGGCAATCTGGTCGACAATGCCGCCCGCCATGCCCGCAGCCGGGTGACCATCACGGCGGTCGCGGAAGGGCGGCAGATCCGGCTGAGCGTCATCGATGACGGCCCCGGCATCCCGGAGGCCGACCGGCTCCGCGCGACGCAGGCGGGCGCGCGGCTCGACGAGCGCGGCGACGGGCATGGCTTCGGCTTGGCGATCGCGCGCGAACTGGCCGAACTGCATGGCGGTCGGCTAGTCCTGGACGAAGCACCGGGCGGCGGCCTGTCGGCCACCGTCCTGCTGCCCCGCGCCGCGCGAACCGAATAGACAGGAGAGGATGATGATCGCCAACCGCTTGCGCCCGCTGGTCCTGCTGCCCGCGCTGGCTCTGCTGCTCCAGGCGCAGAACGCGCCGCCCTCCCCCGCCGATATCTATGGCCCGCTTTTCGGCGCAGTGCAGGAGGCGCAGGTGTTTTCCGACGGCAAGACCTTTGCCGACGCGGTGCCGCGCGAGGACCCGCAGGCGATCATGGCCGCCTATGCGCGCGAAAAGCCGATCGGCAAGGAGGCGCTGGCCGCGTTCGTCCGTCGCTATTTCTCGGTACGCGGCGATACCCAGACCAAGCCCCCCTTGCGCGAGCGCATCCGCCAGCTCTGGCCGATCCTGGGCCGCGCGCCTTTTACGCCGGTGGCGGGATCGTCGGCGCTGGGCCTCGACCATGGCTATGTCGTGCCGGGCGACCGGTTCCAGGAGATTTATTACTGGGACAGCTATTTCACGATGCTGGGCCTGAAGGCGGACGGCCAGGCCCCGCTGATCGAGGCGATGCTGGCCGATTTCGTCGATCTGGTCGAGCGTTACGGTCATGTCCCCAACGGCACGCGGACCTATTATCTCAGCCGGTCTCAGCCGCCTTTCCTCCCGCTGATGATGGACCTGTCGGACAATCGCGATCCCGTACTGGCGAAGCGGCGGCTGGCGGCGCTGGTGCGCGAGCATGATTATTGGATGGCGGGGGCGAACTGCCTCGATGCCTCGGGGGCCTGCGCCCATGTCGTGCGGATGCCCGATGGCAGCCTGCTCAACCGCTATTGGGATGCGCGCGAAAGCCCTCGCGACGAAAGCTGGCGCGAGGACCGCGAGACCGCCGCCAAGGCCGCGCCGCGTGCCGCTGGCGTCGTCCAGCGCGATCTGCGGGCGGCGGCAGAATCGGGCTGGGACTTCAGCTCGCGCTGGCTGGCCGATCCGATGCGACTGGAGACGATCCACACCACCGATATCGTGCCGGTCGATCTCAACAGTCTGTTGTGGATGGCCGAAACCCGCATCGCCGCCCGCGCGACGGCGGCGGGGGATGCGGCGACGGCGCGGCGCTTCACCGAGATGGCGGCGCGGCGCAAGGCGGCGATCGACCGCTATCTCTGGGTGGCGGCCGAAAGACGCTATGCCGACTGGGACCGGGTGGCCAAGCGGCCCACGCCTGCGAAGACCGCCGCATCGCTCTTCCCGCTATTCGCCGGACTGGCCAGCGCGGACCAGGCGCGTGCGGTCGCCGCCACCACCCGCGCCACGCTGATCGGCGAAGGCGGCCTGCGCACCACGGGCCTGCGCACCGGCCAGCAATGGGATGCGCCCAATGGCTGGGCGCCGCTGCAATGGATCGCGGTCGAGGGGCTGGAGCGGTACGGCGAACAGGCGCTGGCCAAGGACATCGCCCGCCGCTGGGTCGCCACCGTCGCGCGTACCTATGCCGAGACGGGCAAGCTGCTGGAGAAATACGACGTCGAGGAACGCAAGCCCGGCGGCGGCGGAGAATATCCGACGCAGGACGGCTTTGGCTGGACCAACGGCGTGACGGCGGCGATGCTGGAGCGGTGGCCGGATTTGGGCTCCAATAGCCGATGACCTTCTGCTCCCCCTCCCGCAGGCGAGTTTCAGGTCGGTCATGCTCCCCGGCATGACCTAAACGATGCGGGGCATCGTTTACCTGAAACTGGGTCGGGGGGAGGGCCGGGAACCTCGCAGAGACCGTAGCCTGTGGCTTTGCCCTCCCCCAGCCCCTCCCGCTTGCGGGAGGGGAGCAAGAAGGCAAGAAACCCCCTGCCCTCAGCACTCGCATCGTGTAGCGGACGCCGCATGACCGACACCCCGCACGCCATCCTCGGTATCGACTTCGGCACCACAAACTCGGTGATCGCCCGCGCCGAGGGCGGCGACTCGCATCTCGTCCCGCTCAAAGCGCCGAAGGGCGAAGACCCCGTCTTCCGCTCGGCGCTGTGTTTCTGGGAGGATGACGGCATCGAGGTGGAGGCGGGGCCATGGGCCATCGCCGAATATCTCGACTTTCCGGGCGGCAGCCGGTTCATCCAGTCGTTCAAGTCGGTCGCCGCCTCGCCCGTCTTCGAGCACGCCACCGTGTTCGACAAACGCTATCGCTTCGAGGAACTGGGCCGCGCCTTTCTGGACCGGATGGCGGCGCGCAGCGGCGGCACCCTCGACGGCAAGGCGGCGCGGATCGTCGTCGGGCGGCCGGTCGAATATGCCGGGCACCGACCGGACGAGGCTTTGGCTCGCCAGCGTTACGACGCGATGTTCGCGCGGCTCGGGGCCGAAATCCATTATGTCTATGAACCGCTGGGTGCGGCGTTCAGCTATGCCTCGCGGATCACCGAGCCTGCCACCGTGCTGGTCGCCGATTTCGGCGGCGGCACCAGCGACTTTTCGGTCGTGCGCATCGCCGCCCCCGGCGCGGATCGGCGTTGCGAGCCGCTGGGCCATGCTGGTGTCGGTATCGCGGGGGATCGGTTCGACCAAAGGCTGATCGATCATCTCGTCCTGCCGCTGCTGGGCGCGGGCGGAAAATATCGCTCATTCGACAAGGTCCTGGAAATCCCGCGCGGCTATTTCGCCGATTTCGGCGACTGGTCGCGGCTGGCGCTGATGCGCAATCGCAAGACGCTGGCGGAACTGGAAAAGCTGCGCCGCGCCGCGCTCGACCCCGAGGCCATCGGGCGGATGATCGCGATCATCGAGGAGGAACAGGGATATCGACTCTACGATGCGGTCGGGCGGGTGAAGCGCGACCTGTCGGCGGCGGAGAACGCGCGGTTCCGTTTCGAGGGCGGCGGGCTGTCGATCGAGGCGGATGTGGCCCGCAAGGATTTCGAAAGCTGGATCGCGCCCGACCTCGCGCGGATCGAGCAGGCGGTCGACCGGGCGCTGACGGCGGCAGGGACCGAGGCGGGCGCGATCGACCGGGTGTTCCTGACCGGCGGCACCTCGCTGATGCCCGCGATCCGGCAAATGTTCGAGCTGCGCTTCGGCGGCGAGAGGATCGCGACCGGGGGTGAACTCACCTCGATCGCGCATGGCCTGGCGTTGATCGGGGAGCAGGCGGATATTGGGGCCTGGGCTGTCTGAAAGCCCCTCCTCCCGGCAGGGGGGGGGTTTGGGGTGGGGGCAAGGCCCCAAGCGATGGTCTCGGTGAGACTCCTTGCCCTCCCCCATCCCCTCCCGTTTACGGGAGGGGCGTGCATTACGGCTTAGCTCAGAACCCCTTCTTCAGCGTCACGAACCACTGGCGCGGCGCGCCTGCGAGCAGCGTCTGGTTGTCGCCGCTGGCCGTGAAGCCGTTGGTACCGATGGTCGCGATGTAGCGTTTGTCGGTCAGGTTGGTCACGCTGCCCTCGATCGCGAAACCGCCCCATTCCTTCGGGAACCGATAACCGATGCTGGCGTCGACCAGCACCCGGCCCGCCACCGACTGGTCGTTCAGATAGGTGAAGTAGCGCTTCGACATATAGTCCGCGCCGACGCGGCCGAAGAACCGGCTGTCATCATAGACCAGCTCGCCCTTGACCATGTTCTGCGGCGTGTCGACGACGTAACGCCCCTTTTCGGCGAGCAGGTTGCCCGAGCCGTCACGCACCGTCTGTTGATAGGTGGCATGGTTGTAGGAATAGCTGGCCAGCGCCGAGAAGGCCGAGGTCAGGCGGTAAAAGGCCGAAACCTCCGCGCCATAGCTTTCCACGCCGCCGACATTGTTCAGCGTCGGCGGAATACCCTGGATCGCGGTGCCGACCGAATAGGTCAGCAGGCGGTCGGAAAAGTCGATATAATAACCGACCGCCGACAGCTGCAGCCCTCCGGTGCGATAACGCAGGCCGCCCTCGGCCGTCTTCGACTTTTCGGGTCGCACGGTGCCCGTGACCGAGTTGAACGCCGCCTGGCTGATCGAGAAGGGCGCAGCCGTCGCCGCCGCGATGAAGGCGCGCATATTTTCGGTATAGCTGGCGAAGACTTCCGCCTGGTTGCCCAGGTGCAGCACCGCACCGACCTGCGGCAGGAACCAGTCCTCGCTCTTGATCCGCCCGCGTGCCAGCGTGCCCGCCAGCGTGTTCGCCTGGTTACGAACTCGCATCCCCTTCCAGCCGCCGTTGAGGGTCAGCTGGCCGATGTCGAGCGTATCGCCGACCGAATATTGCAGCGTCTCGGTGTCGTACTTGCCGTTCCAGACGGTCGCCATCGGATTGCGCTGGAAATCCAGCGCGCTGCGGTTCGGCGTCGCGGTGTCGGTCATGCCATAGAGACGACGCGCCTGGTGCAGCGTGTTGCTCTCATACCAGCCGGTCAGTTCCAGCTTGTTGGCACCGGTGGTCAGCGCCAGCTTGGCGATCGTGCCCGCGCGGTCGAGGCTATACTCGGTCGTGCGGAACGACAGCGGCGCGGGGTTGGTGATCGGCGTGCCGTCGGCATTGGGCGCGCCCGCTACCGTCGGGCTATAGGGCGTGATCCACGAACCCTGGCCCTTGTTATGGTGGTAATAGCTGGTCGAGGTCAGCGACAGCGCCTCGGTCAGCTTGGCCGCGAAGGTCACGCCGCCCAGATAGTCGCGGCGCAACCCCGCCGCGTCATAATAGCCGTCGTCCAGCGTGATGCCGGTCGGCAGGCCGATGCCGATCCCGGCATAGGGCGCGGAAAAGCCGGTCAGCGACCCGTTATTGGCGCGCGCATAGGCCGCGGCCGCCGCGCCGTTGGTCGCCTGCTTGGCATAGAGGATCGCGAGCGGATAATCGTTGGTGATGTTGTCGTTATAATAGCCGCGACGCTTGATGATATCGAGGCTCAGGTCCTGATAGTCGTTCTCGCGACGATCCGAGAAGTTGAAGAAGCCGGTGATCGATCCCCGGTCGCCGAAGTCCTTCACGATCTTGGCATTGGCCTGATGCTGGCGCTGGCTGCCGAAACCCTTCCACTTGTCGGTGGTCAGATAGGAATAGCTCAGATAGCCCTTCAGGCCGCCGCCCAGGTCGCCGCTGTCGGCGCGGACGAAGGCGCGGATCGTGTCGTTGCTGCCATAGGTGCCCGAGGCGGCGAGCGCGGCGGTGTCGGACGGCGCGCGGCTGGTGAACTGGATGGTGCCGCCCAGATTGCTGGTCGAGGCGGTGCCGAGCGCACCCGCACCCTGCGCCACGCTGGTCGAGCCGATATTCTCGGAAATGATCGCGCGGCTGATATGCAGGCCGTTGGTCGGACCATAGCTCATGTCGCCCAGCGGCACGCCGTCGAGCGTGAAGCCCAGCTGGTTCTGGTTGAACCCGCGAAGCGAGATGCGGGTCGACCATTCATAGGCCCCGAACGGATCGGCCGCCTGGAAATTGACGCCCGGCAGCTTCGAGATCGCCTTGAGCGGCGACGTGCCCGGGGTCAGCCGGCCGAGATCGGCGGCGGTGATCGTCTGCACCTGGCGGCTCTGGCCGAAACCAAGCACGACGACATCGGCCGGGACATTGGCCTGCTCGCCCTCGGGCGCGGGATCGGCCGCGACCGGATCGGTGGTCGTGCCGGTGACGGCGGCCTGTACGGGCAGGGTCTGCGCCGACGCACCCGATGCGATCAGCGCCAGCGGCGCGACACCGATCAGAAACTTTACCATGTAATCTGGCCCCCAAATGGCTCGTTAACCCAATGGAGCGGGCGCATGGGGCCGGTGCGTGACACCGTGGCGACAGCGTAATGACCGGAATGTGACGGGGTGGAGTTGTGGCTTCGCGGTCACGTACTTTTCCTCCCCTGCAAGGGGAGGGGGACCAGCGAAGCTGGTGGAGGGGTGTTACCACTTGCGAGGATGGCGGAACCTCGCACAGCGCCCCCCTCCGTCAGGGCTTCGCCCTGCCACCTCCCCTTGCAGGGGAGGCAAAAAAGGGGCCGGGCAACTTCTGCTGCCCAGCCCCCCCTTTCTTACCGTCCGACGAAGATCAGCGCGCGATGCCGCCCGCCGCCAGCACCGCCAGCGTCACCAAGTCCCCGGCGGTCGAGGTCATCGGCGCGATCTGCACCGGCTTTTCCATACCGATCAGCATCGGGCCGATCATGCTGTCGCCGCCCAGTTCGCGGAGCAGCTTGGCCGAGATATTGGCGGACTGGAGCCCCGGCATGATGAGAACGTTCGCCGGACCCGACAGGCGCGAGAAGGGGAAGTTCGCCATCTGCTTGGGGTTCAGCGCGACGTCGGGCGACATGTCGCCTTCATATTCGAACCCGACCTGCCGCTTGTCGAGCGCGAGCACGCCGTCGCGGACATTGTCGATCCACTGGCCTTCGGGATTGCCGAAGGTCGAATAGGACAGGAACGCCACGCGCGGCTCATGCCCCATGCGACGGGCGACCGCGGCGGTGCGCTCGGCGATGTCGGCCAGTTCCTCGCCCGAGGGACGCTCGTTGACCGTGGTGTCGGCGATGAAGACGGTGTGGCTCTGCCCGACGAGCAGGTGGATGCCGAACGGCACCTTGCCGTCAACCGGATCGATCACCCGGCGGATCTCGCGGAAGCTCTGCGCATAGGTGCGGGTGATGCCGGTGATCATCGCCTCGGCCTGGCCCAGCTGGAGCATGACCGAGCCAAAGATGTTGCGGTCCTGGTTGATCATCCGCTCGGCATCGCGGCGCAGATAGCCGCGACGCTGGAGCCGCTGGTACAGGAAGTCGACCATCTGCGGCACCATCTCCGAGGTGCGGCTGTTATGGACTTCATATTCCTGCGGGTTGGTGACGCCCAGTGCCGCCAGACGGTCATACACATCGTCGCGACCGACCAGCACGGGGGTACCGTAGCCGCCCTCCTTGAAGGCGATGGCGGCGCGCAGCACCACTTCCTCTTCGCCCTCGGCGAACAGCACGCGCTTCGGATGCGCCTTGGCACCCTCATAGGCGAGGGTCAGGACCGAGGTGGTCGGGTTGAGGCGCGCCCGCAGCTTCTGGCGATAGGCGTCCATGTCGAGGATCGGCCGCGTCGCCACGCCCGAATCCATCGCCGCCTTGGCCACCGCCGAGGGGACCAGCTCCATCAGGCGAGGGTCGAACGGCGCCGGGATGATATATTCCGGGCCGAAGCTGTGCTGCGTGCCATAGGCCAGCGCCACTTCCTCCGGCACGCGCTGGCGCGCCAGTTCGGCGATCGCGTTGGCGGCGGCGATCTTCATCTCGTCATTGATGCCGGTCGCGCGCACGTCGAGCGCGCCGCGGAAGATGAAGGGGAAGCCGATGACGTTGTTGACCTGGTTCGGATAGTCCGAACGGCCGGTCGCGACGATCGCGTCGGGGCGCGCGGCCTTTGCCAGCTCGGGGCGGATTTCCGGCTCGGGATTGGCCATCGCGAAGATGATCGGCGACGGCGCCATGTCCTTGACCATCTCGGGCTTCAACGCACCCGCCGCCGACAGGCCCAGGAACACGTCCGCGCCGTGCAGCGCCTCGGTCAGGGTGCGGCGATCGGTGGCGGCGGCATGCGCCGACTGCCATTGATTGACGTCGTCGCGGCCCTGATAGATCACGCCGGTGCGGTCGCACATGATGACATTGTCGTGGCGCACGCCCATCGCCTTCATCAGCTCGGTACAGGCGATTGCCGCCGCGCCCGCGCCGTTGACGACGACCTTGATCTCGTCCAGCCGCCGCTTGGTCAGCAGGCAGGCGTTGATGAGACCCGCTGCGCAGATGATCGCGGTGCCGTGCTGGTCGTCATGAAAGACCGGGATGTTCATCCGCTCGCGCAGGGTCTGCTCGATGATGAAGCATTCCGGCGCCTTGATGTCTTCCAGGTTGATGCCGCCGAAGCTCGGCTCCATCAGCTCGATCGCGTCGATGATCCGGTCGACATCCTCGGTCTTCAGTTCGATATCGATCGAGTCGACATCGGCGAAGCGCTTGAAGAGGACGGCCTTGCCCTCCATCACCGGCTTGGACGCCAGCGCGCCCAGATTGCCGAGGCCCAGGATGGCGGTGCCGTTGGAGATGACCGCGACCAGATTGCCCTTGGCCGTATAGTCGTAAGCCGTGGCGGGGTCTTCGGCGATGGCCAGCACCGGCACCGCGACGCCGGGCGAATAGGCCAGCGCCAGATCGCGCTGCGTCGCCATCGGCTTGGACGCGATGATCTCGATCTTGCCGGGGCGTCCCTCGGAATGGAACAGCAGGGCCTCGCGCTCGGAGAACTGGTCGGTGGGTTCGTCGGACATGCGCGCGGCCTTCGATGCTGTGGATACAAGGACGCTACGGCTCTTGAAGCTTTCGGGCGTGGCTGACAACCCTGTCACGCAGCCCTTTTGCCGCCCTAGGCAAGGCCAGCCATCAGCCTTATAAGTTCATCTATGGAGCATGAGCCCGGCATTTTCGAGCAGCGCGACGAGGCGGCGGAACTGGCCGCCGACGAACGCGCGCTTGTGGATTTTCGGGCCGGCCGTTTCGTGCCGCATGAGAAGATGGCCGAATGGCTGAAGACCTGGGGTACGCCCGATCGCAAGCCCCTGCCCCGCGAATGGCTCGAATAAGCTGGTCGATCCAGGCCTCGCCGCAACTTGCCGCGATCGTCGATTATCTGGAAGAATTCGATCCTTCTGCAGCCCGGCGATTGGGTGCGCGATTGCTAGAACTCGCTGATTCCCTCCGGGAATTTCTCAATCGCGGCCGACCGATTCCGCAGGGTCGTCGCGAGATGGTGACGGTTCGCCCCTATATTCTGCGTTATGTCCATGAGGGCGATACGGTGGTGATCCTCGGTATCCGCCATGCCGCCCAACTCTCCGAAGATTGAAGAAGTGCCGATGACCACCCCCACCCCGATGATGGCGCAATATCTGGCGCTGAAGGCCGAGGCCGAGGATTGCCTGCTCTTCTACCGGATGGGCGATTTCTTCGAACTGTTCTTCGACGATGCGCGCATCGCCTCGGGCGTGCTCGACATCGCGCTGACATCGCGCGGGGAGCATGAAGGCGAGAAGATTCCGATGTGCGGGGTGCCGGTCCATGCCGCGACCGCTTATCTGCAGCGCCTGATCAAGGCCGGGCACCGCGTCGCCATCGCCGAACAGACCGAGACGCCCGCCGAGGCCAAGGCACGCGGCGGGTCCAAGGCGCTGGTCGCGCGCGGAATCGTGCGGGTTGTCACCGCAGGCACGCTGACCGAAGAGGCGCTGCTCGACGCCAAGTGCGACAATTGGTGCGTCGCGATCGGTGAAGCGGGCGGTGCGGTGGCGCTGGCTGCCGCCGACATCTCGACCGGGCGGTTCGTGGTGATCGATGTGAAGGCCGACGCACTGGGGGCAGAGCTGGCCCGCCTGGCCGCCGCCGAAGTGGTCGCCGCCGAGAATGCGGTCCATGCCGATGCCGCGACGACGTTGCGCCCCTCTTCGACCTTCGACAGCGGGAGCGGCGAGGACCGGCTGAAGCGGCTGTACGGCGTCGCCACGCTGGACGGGTTCGGCCAGTTCAGCCGTGCCGGGCTGTCGGCGGCAGGCGGACTGGTCGCCTATCTCGACCACACCGCCAAGGGGGCCCTGCCCTTTCTGCGCCCACCCGTGCTGTCGCAGGCGGCGGGCGCGATGGCGATCGACGCGGCGACGCGCGAGAGCCTGGAGCTGACCCAGACCGCGAACGGGCAACGCAAGGGCTCGCTGCTCGATGCGGTCGACCGGACGGTGACGGGCGCGGGTGCGCGGGCGCTGGCCGGGGATATCGGCGCGCCGCTGATGGACCGGGATGCGATCGAGGCGCGGCTCGATCTGGTGCAGCATTTCCATGACGATGCCGCGCTTCGCGAGCGTTTGCGCGCGGCCTTGCGGGCGCTGCCCGATATTGGCCGTGCCATCGGCCGGATCGCGGCGGGGCGTGGTTCCCCGCGCGATCTGGGGCAACTGCGGGATGGACTGGACGGGGCCTGGGCGTTGTCCGAGCAACTGACCGACGGCCCTCCCCTGCTCCGCGAGACGACGCCCCGTTTGCGTGGCCATGGCGCCCTGATCGACCTGCTCCGCCGCGCGCTCGTCCCCTCGCCGCCGATCGAGGCGAGCGAGGGCGGCTATATCGCGGCGGGCTATGACGTGGCGCTCGACGATCTGCGCGATGCGGGTGCGGGCGGACGCCGCGCCATCGCCGCGCTGGAGGCGGAATTCCGCCAGAAGACTGGCATCGCCGCGCTGAAGATCCGTCACAACGGCGTGCTCGGCTATCATGTCGAAGTCCCTGCGCGTTCGGCCGATGCGCTGATGAAGCCGGAGTCGGGCTTTACCCATCGCCAGACGCTGGCGGGCGTGGTCCGCTTCAACACGCCCGAGTTGCACGACGTCGCCAGCAAGGTCGCGCAGGCGGGCGCCCATGCGCTGGCCGCCGAGGCCGCACATCTGGAGGAGCTGACCGCCGCCGCGCTCGCCTCGCGCGAAGGGATCGCCGCGACGGCGGATGCGCTCGCCCGGCTGGACGTCGCAAGCGGCCTTGCGGAACGTGCGGTGGAGGGCGGCTGGGTCCGGCCCGAACTGGTCGACCATGCCTGTTTCGACGTGACGGGCGGGCGGCATCCGGTGGTCGAGGCGGCAGTGGCGCGTTCCGGCGAGCGGTTCGTCGCCAATGACTGTTCGCTGTCGGAATCCTCGCGGCTTTGGCTGGTTACCGGCCCGAATATGGGCGGTAAGTCGACCTTCCTGCGTCAGAACGCGGTGATCGCGGTGCTGGCGCAAGCCGGGTCCTATGTGCCCGCCACGCACGCCAAGATCGGACTGGTCGACCGGCTGTTCAGCCGGGTCGGTGCGTCGGACAATCTTGCGCGTGGGCGCTCGACCTTCATGGTCGAAATGGTCGAGACGGCCGCGATCCTGGCGCAGGCGACCCCGCGCAGCTTCGTCATCCTCGACGAAGTAGGACGCGGCACCTCCACCTATGACGGCCTGGCGATCGCCTGGGCGGTGGTGGAGGCGATCCATGAGGATAATCGCTGCCGCTGCCTGTTCGCGACTCATTATCACGAACTGACCCGGCTGGCCGAGCGGTGCGAGGCGCTGTCGCTCCACCATGTCCGCGCGCGCGAGTGGAAGGGCGAACTGGTCCTGCTGCACGAGGTTTCGGAAGGGCCGGCCGATCGCTCCTACGGTCTGGCGGTCGCACGACTGGCGGGGATGCCGCCGACGACGGTGGCGCGGGCCAAGGCGGTGCTGGCCAAGCTGGAGGCGGGCCGCGCCAAGACCGGCGGGCTGGCGGCGGGGCTGGACGACCTCCCGCTGTTCGCCGCCGCGGCGCAGATCGAGGAAGAACAGTGCGATGCGATCCGGGCGGAGGTGGAGAAGCTCGACGTCGACGCCCTGTCGCCGCGCGAGGCGCTGGATGCGCTGTACAAGCTGAAGGCGTTGGCGCGGGAGGGGTGAACGAGCCCCTTCCCGCTTACTCGCTTCTTCGACCCCGGCGCAGGCCGGGGCCCAGGCTCCACGCAGCCTAAAGCGCGCTATGATCGTGAGAGGGAGGCAATCGGTATCCCGCCTTCGATGACTCACCGCAACTGGGCCCCGGCCTTCGCCGGGGTCGAAGAGTAGAGAAGACAAATCTTCCCACCTCCGTTCAGCCTGAGCGAAGTCGAAGGCCACGCGACAACGCCCGGCGGCACGCGCAGCCCAGACACGTTGACTTCGCTCAGGCTGAACGGCTGCCGAAGACCGGCGATCGGCCTGCGCTCACATCAAGAACAGGAAAGTGGGGAGCTTCTGTTGCCCGGTGCTCCCCGTACCGCTGGATTCCCCTTCTGTTGCCCGGTGGGGTCCGACCGCGCTATTTTGGTGTAATGTCAGGCCGTGAGGCCCTCAATTACGCCGCAATCGCGAGTGCTTCGTTATCGTTGGCACTTGTGTATATGGGCCGTTGCGGTGGTCCCATTCCGAACGAAAACAGCGCTTTTCAACACACGTCGATCCTGGTTCGGCCCCGTCAGAAACGGTGTCCAAGTACACCACCTTTTATGGTGGAGCCGCCGGGTACTGCCCCCGGGTCCGCTGCGTCTATTACTCGCCGCAGTTTATCGTCATAGCCGGGTGAAACCCGGCAAAAGGGGATATAGGAAGCCCGGCGGCATTACGCAAATGCCTTTCGCTCGCCCCATTTTGGGTCCATGGAGGCGGCCATGTTGACCCAGCGGTCCCGTTATGCGCTGCGCGCGATGCTGTTCCTGGCGGAAATGCCGGTGGACGGGCCGCCGACCTCGATGACCCGCATCGCGGCCGAGGCCAATGTGCCGCGCAAGTTCCTGGAGCTGATCCTCGCCGACCTGAAGGGCGCGCAACTGCTCGACAGCCAGCGCGGCAAGATGGGGGGTTACCGGCTGGCACGGCCTGCGCATCTGATCTCGCTGGGTGACATCATCCGCACGATCGAAGGGCCGCTGGCGCTGGTGCCGTGCGTCAGCCGGACCGCCTATCGCCCGTGCAACGACTGCAAGAGCGAGGCCGACTGCGCCATCCGCCATGCGATGATGCGCGTGCGCGACGAGACGGCGCGGATTCTCGACGGTACCAGCCTGGCGGATGCGACGGCCAAGAAGCTGGCGGCGGCTTAAGCCCTTTACCCAACATCGCGCCACCCCGGCGAAGGCCGGGGTCCAGTTGCGGTGAAGCAACGGAGGCGGGGCGACGCCGCCTCCCAAGCGACGTTGCTGCGCGTCACGGGCTTGATGGCAACTGGGCCCCGGCCTCCGCCGGGGAACACCAGCCTTCTGATTTAAACGCTCAGGGGCGCCGCGCGCGCAGTTCGTCGCGGATTTCGCGGAGCAGCGCGACATCGGCGGGTTCTGCCTTGGGCTCGGCGGCGGCGACGGTTTTGTCCTTCTCGAAGATCGCGGTCGCACGATTCACGGTGCGGATCAGCAGGAAGATGATGAAGGCGACGATCACAAAATTGACCGCCTGCGTCACGAACGCGCCATAGCCGAGCAGCGGCACGCCCGCTTTCTCAGCGCGGCATAATCGGTCAGCGAACCCGTATAATTGGCGGGTATCGGCCCCATGCGCAGGAAATAGCTAGAGAAATCCAGCCCGCCGAAAATCTTGCCGATCACCGGCATCAGCACATCGTCGGTCAGCGATGTCACGATCTTGCTGAACGCCGCCCCGATGATGACCGCCACCGCCAGATCGAGCACATTGCCCCGCGCGATGAAGGCGCGAAATTCCTTGAGCATCGCCAACTCCCTCTATTCGATGAACTTTCAGGCTATCGTCGCTTTTGCCCTTCGCCAAGCGCCTCACGCGTCTTATATAGCCGATACAGTTGACGGAGGAATATTCGAATGCGTCGTCCCGTTCTTGCCCTGACCCCGGTCGTGATGGCCGTCGCTTTGTCCGGCTGCGGCATGAACAGCGTGCCCACGGCCGAGGAAAATGTGAACGCGAAATGGGCCGACGTTCAGGCCGCCTATCAGCGCCGCGCGAACCTGATTCCCAATCTGGAAGCCACCGTGAAGGGTGCCGCCGCCTCGGAAAAGTCGATCCTGACCGAGGTGGTCAACGCGCGCGCCAAGGCGACCTCGGTCCAGGTGTCGGGTGACGACCTGTCCGACCCCGCCAAGATGCAGCAGTTCGCGGCAGCGCAGGGCCAGCTCAGCGGCTCGCTCGGCCGCCTGCTGGCCAATGTCGAGGCCTATCCGAACCTGAAGAGCCAGGACAATTTCCAGACCTTCATGAGCCAGCTCGAAGGCACCGAGAACCGCATCAACATCGCGATCGGCGATTACAACAAGGCGGTGCAGGCCTATAACACCCGCATCCGTACCTTCCCCGACGCGATCGGTGCCAAGGTGTTCTACGGCGCCAAGCCCAAGACCCCCTATCAGGCGACCACGCCGGGCGCCGAGAATGCGCCCAAGGTGAATTTCGGCGCCTGATCGTATTCTCATGCCCCGGTTCACCCGGTTGCTTCGCCCGGTCCTCGGGCTCTGGCTGATCCTCTGCGCCGTCCCCGTGATGGCGCAGACCTTTCCCAAGCTCGACGGGCTGGTCGTCGACGCGGCGAACAAGATCGATCCCGCGACCAAGGCGCAGTTAGAGGCGAAGCTGAAGTCTCTGCAAAAGGATACCGGCCGCCAGCTGGTGGTCGCGACGATCCCCGACCTGCAGGGCTATCCGATCGAGGATTATGGCTATCGGCTGGGCCGGGCCTGGGGCGTCGGCCTGAAGGACGCGAACAACGGCGCGATCCTGTTCGTCGCGCCCAATGAGGGCAAGGGCCAGCGCGGCCCCCGGCTGGAGGTCGGGCGTGGGTTGGAGCCGATCCTGACCGACGCCTGGTCGTCGCAGATGATCCGTACGCTGATGATCCCGCGCCTTCGGGAATCGAGCGACATATCGGGTGCCCTGAACGCGGGCGCAGACGCGGTCATCGCCCAGCTTCGCGCCTCGCCCGAGGAAGCCCAGGCCAAGGTGGCCGAGGCCGCCAAGCAGTTCGACCGCGAGCATCGCCGCGGCGGCAGCGATTCCAACGGCTTTCCGATCGTCATCATATTGGTGATCTTCATCGGCGGCTTCGTCCTGCTGTCGATCCTGCGCCGCAGACAGGGCCAGCGTTTCCACGACGATGACGACGACGATCGTGGGGGCGGCGGCGGGCGTCGCGGCGGCGGGGGCTGGCCGATCATCCTCTGGGGTCCCGGCTGGGGCAGCGGCGGCGGATCGGGCGGCGGCTGGAGTTCGGGCGGCGGCTCGTCCGGCGGCGGCAGCGACGGTTCGTGGTTCGGCGGCGGCTTTACCGGCGGCGGCGGGGGCGATTTCGGCGGCGGCGGCGCATCGGGGGATTGGTAAGATGTTGAGCGAAGCCGATAGCGATCTGGTCACCGCCGCCGTCGCGCGCGCGGAGGCGACGACGGACGCGGAGATCGTCACCATCGTCGCGCCCCGGTCGGACGAGTATCGTGATATCGCCTTGTGGTATGCGACCGCCACCATGCTGCTGGTGCCGCTGTTCGCCGCGCTTTTCCCCGATCTGGGGTTGAAGCTGCTCGCACTGATCCATGACGCCTGGAGCGCGCCGGGTGAGGACCTGATCCTGGGCGTGCTGATGCTCGCGCAGATTCTGGTCTTCGGTCTGGTCTTCGCGTTGCTCGGCCCCGTCGCGCGCCGCATCGCGCTGGTGCCCAAGAGCATCCGCCATGCCCGCGTCCGGGCGCGTGCCGTCCTGCTGTTCCGCGTCTCGGCCGAGCGACGGACCGACAGTCGCTACGGCGTTCTGCTCTACCTCTCGGAGGACGAGCATATGGCCGAGATCGTCGCCGACTCCGGCCTGACCGGCAAGGTCGGGCCGGAAACCTGGGGCCGCGCCATGGCGGTGATGCTGCCCCATGTCGCCAAGGGCCATGTCGGCGAAGGGCTGGCCGCGGCGGTCGAGCGCATCGGGCTTGTGCTGGCGACACATTTCCCCAAGACGGCGGCCGACACCAACGAACTGCCGGACAGACCGATCTCGCTATGACCGATCCCCGTATGGACGCCCCCCTCGAAACCCTGGCCGAGGGGCGTTTCCTGGCGCTGCGCAAGCGCGGCACCTGGGAATATGCCGACCGACCGCGCGACATCCGCGCCGCCGTCATCCTCGCGATCGAGGACGGCCATATCCTGCTGGTCGAGCAATTCCGCATTCCGCTGGGCCTGACCTGTCTGGAAATGCCCGCCGGATTGATCGGTGACGAGACCGAGGGCGAAGCGGTGCTCGACGGCGCCGCACGCGAGCTGGAAGAGGAAACCGGCTATCGCCCCGCCCGGATCGAGGCGTTGGGGGAATTCTGTTCCTCGCCGGGCATGACGTCGGAGCGTTTCACCCTGGTTCGGGCCACCGGGCTGGTGAAGGTCGGCGAAGGCGGTGGCGATTCGGACGAACAGATCGTCGTTCACCGGGTGAGGCTGTCCGAGGTTTCCGCCTTCATCGCCGAACGCCGCGTGGCGGGCGTGGCGGTCGATGCCAAGCTTCTCTTGCTTTTGGGTGGCGGCATCCTCTGAATTCACGCGAAGCCGCGAAGACGATTTATCGCGCGGAGACGCGGAGGCGCGGAGAGGTCTTGCTCGCGGCAGCGAAATATCTCTTCAACCGGCCGTTTGTCATGCGCGCCCGATGCCACCAGACACGCCACCTCTGCGCTCTCTGCGCCTCTGCGCGAACCAATTCACAAATTCTTCGCGTCATCGCGGCTTCGCGCGAACACATGGTGACACGCCGGAACCGACGGGCAGGTGCCAAGAAACTTTGTTCGCGCAGAGGACGCAGAGAGCATGGCGCGGGAGCAACATACCGCTCTAATCAGCCGGTTTTGAAGCGATCCTGATGTCGGAGGGCGAGACACCTCCGCGTCTCCGCGTCTCCGCGCGAACCAACCCTCTCAAGCGCCACGCGCGAAAGAAAAAGCGCCCCGGCCTCGACCGGAGCGCTTGAACGTCAGCGGAAATTGTCGGCGTAGCTTTGCAGCTTCAACGTCTTTTGCGGCGTCGGCACGACATGGTGGTCGAGCCCTTCGCGCTGGCAATAGGCGATCGCCTCTTCCAGCGTCGCGAAGGTCAGGCGGACCTGTTCCTGCGTGTCGCCGCTGCCGGCCCAGCCGGTCAGGGGATCGGGCTTTTTCGCCTCGGTCGGTTCGAATTCGAGTTGCCAGCGATCGGTCCGGTACTTGCCGGATTGCATCGCGTTCTTGGGGCGCTGGAAGATGCGAGCAGTGGCCATAATTCTTGTCCCTTATCGCGAACCGGCGGCTCTTGCATCCGCCTTTTTCGTACGCAGTGTCGCGGACGCCGCTGCGGGGTCGTCGGGCCAGGGATGGCGGGGGTAGCGGCCGCGCATTTCTTTGGCCACCGCGCTCCAGCTGCCCGCCCAGAAACCGGGCAGGTCGCGCGTCGTCTGGATCGGCCGCCCGGCGGGTGAGGTGAGGCTGAGGACCAGCGGCACGCGCTCGGTCCCGATCACCGGATGCTCGGCAAGGCCGAACAGCGCCTGCACGCGCAGCTCGACGCGCGGACCACCTTCGGCTGCATAATCAATCGCATGGCTACTACCCGCCGGGCTGGTGAAGTGCGACGGCGCCATCGAATCGATCCGCCGCTGGTCGTTCCAGTCGACCAGATTGCGGATCGCCTCGGTCAGCGCGCCCGGTGCCAGCGCATCCAGCCGCCGCTTGCCCGCGACCAAAGCGGGCAGCCAGTCGTCCAGCCGTTCGAGCAGCGTCTCGTCGTCCAGCGCCACCCCGGCATAGGCCGCCCGCGCCCGGTAAGCCCCCGCCCCGTCGCTCCAGGGCAGCAGCGACAGCCCATGCGTCCGCACCCCCTCGACCAGCGCCTCGGCGATGGCGTCGGGTGACGCGCCCGAATCGGGGCCGCTCGACAGGCGAAGCCCGCCCAGCCGCCGTTCGCGCAACGCCTCGACGCCGCCCGTTGCCGGGTTGAAGGTGACGGTCCGCCGCGTCTCGATCCGGTCCGCGAACAGCGCCTCGACGGTGGCGAGGTCGAGCGGCGCGGCCGACAGGATGCGCGCGCCCGAGGCCGCGCCTTGCGTCTCGCCCACCGCCAGCCATTCCGAACTCGCCAGCCCAGAGGCGGCATCGAGCCGGAAGCCCCTGCCCCCCACACTCGCCCAATTCTCGCCCGTCCCGTCACGCCGCCGCGCCACCCGGTCGGGATAGGCGAGCGCGAGGCAGACGCCCGCCGCATGATCCCAAATCTCCTGCTCGACCGGCTTGGGGGCGAGGCCGGTCCAGCGTTTCGCCATCGCCCGCGCCGCTTCCGCCTTGGGGCCACGCTCGCTCCGCCAGCGGCGCAGGCGTTGCTCGACATCGACATCCTGCCCGCCGATGCCACGCTCGCCGAGCAGCACCGCGACCTCGGCGGCGGTCGACGCCAGCCCGCGCTCGCCGCTGCGGATCAGCATATGCGCCAGGCGCGGCGGCATCGGCAGTTTGGCGATTGCCTTGCCATGCGCGGTCGGGCGGCCGGTTTCGTCCAGCGCCTCCAGCACGGTGAGGCGCGCGCGGGCTTCCGCAACGGCCGCCTCGGGCGGCGGGTCGAGCCATGGGAGCGCGCGCGGATCGCTCACCCCCCAGAGCGCGGTGCCGAGCAGCAGCGCCGACAGGTCCGCCTCCAGGATCTCGGGCGGGTCGAAACGTGGCAGGCCCGCCGTCGCGGCCTCTTCCCACAGGCGATAGGCGACGCCGGGCGACTGACGCGCGGCGCGGCCCGCGCGCTGGATGACGGCGGCTTGGCTGGCGCGCTCGGTGACAAGCCGGGTCATGCCCGCCGCGCGGTCGTAGCGCGGGCGGCGGGCCAACCCGGAATCGACGACGATCCGCACGCCATCCAGCGTCAGGCTGGTCTCCGCGATGGAGGTGGCCAGCACGATCCGCCGCCGTCCCTCCGGATCACGCCGGATCGCCGCACGCTGCGCCGCCGGGTCGAGCGAACCATGGAGTTCGTGGATCGCGATGGCGGAGGGCAGGTTCGCCAGCCGCTCGGCGGTGCGCGCGATCTCGGCGGTGCCGGGCAGGAAGGCGAGGATGTCGCCCTCCGCCTCCTCGGTCAGCGCGCGGCGGATGGCGGCGGCGACCGAGTCCTCGATCCGCGCTTCGGTGGCGCGGCCGAGATGGCGTAGGGTCAGCGGATGGCTGCGCCCCTCGCTCTCGATGACCGGGGCATCGCCCATCAGGCTGGAGAAACGGCGGCCATCGAGCGTCGCGGACATCGCGACCAGTCGCAGGTCGGGTCGCAATCCTGCTTGCGCGTCGAGCGCCAGCGCCAGCCCGAAATCGCCGTCGAGGCTGCGTTCATGGACTTCGTCGAACAGCACCGCCGAGACGCCCGCCAGTTCGGGATCGGCCTGTATGCGCGCGACGAAGATGCCTTCGGTGACGACGGTCACGCGGGTCGCGGCGCTGACCTTGGTGTCCATGCGCGTCGCATAGCCGAAGGTGCGGCCGACCGGCTCCTCGGCAAGTGCGGCCATGCGCTCGGCGGCGGCGCGGGCGGCGAGGCGGCGGGGGGACAGGAGCAGGATTTCGCCGGTGCACCAGGGCTGGTCGAGAAGGGCGGGCGCGACGGCCGTGGTCTTGCCCGCGCCGGGGGGCGCGACGAGGACGGCGTTGGGGGCGTCGGCAAGCGCGGTCAGCAGGTCGGGCAGGACGGCGGTGACGGGCAGGGTCATGCGGGTGCGATAGGGGGTTTGGGGAGCGGGGTGAAGGACCTGCGCCATTCCCGCCGCCGCCTCACCGTCCATCCCCAACCTACGTTCAGCCTGAGCGAAGTCGAAGGCCAAGGGAAGCCCCGTCCGTGTGGCGAATGTCGAGGCGTGGGCTTCGACTTCGCTCAGCCTGAACGGAGGATGGGATGCAGTCTCAGTCAAGCCGTTCCCCGGCAGAGGCCGGGGCCCAGGCTCCACGAAATTCGTGGCGAGCCACACGACGCGGGGGAGGCAAAGCACCTCGCGCCTTCGACACTGCACGGCAACTGAGCCCCGGCCTTCGCCGGGGAACGGTTGTTTGGTTTCAATACGCCCGCGCGACCGCGAACTCGACCGCTTCGATCATCGCGCTCTTCGCCGGGCCATCGGCAAAGCCACGCAGCGCCTCGATCGCCAGCCCGCCATAATGGCGCGCGCGGGCCATCGTGTCGTCGACCGCCCGGCTCTTGCGGACCAGCGCGATGGCGTGGGCGAAATCCTCGTCCGACGTCCGCCGCCCTTCGACCGCATCCTTCCAGAATGCGCGCTCTTCGTCGTTCGCCCGCGCATAGGCCAGGATCACCGGCAGGGTCATCTTGCCCTCGCGGAAATCGTCGCCCGCGTCCTTGCCCATGGTCCCTGCGTCCGACACATAATCGATCGCATCGTCGATCAGCTGGAACGCGATGCCCAGGTTCCGGCCATAGGCCTCCAGCGCCAGTTCGTCCGCCTCGGGCCGCTCGGCGACGACCGCCGCGATGCGACAGGCAGCGGCGAACAGCGCGGCGGTCTTGGCGTCGATGATCGACAGATAGCGTTCCTCGGCCAACCCCACCTGCCGCACGGCGGTCAGCTGGTTCACCTCGCCCTCGGCGATCACCGCCGAGGCACCCGACAGGATGTTCAGCACCTTCAGGCTGCCCGCATCGACCATTAGCTGGAAGGACCGGCTGAACAGGAAGTCGCCGACCAGCACGCTGGCCGGATTGCCCCAGATGATATTGGCGGTCCGCCGCCCGCGCCGCAGATCGGAGCCGTCGACGACATCGTCGTGCAGCAGCGTGGCGGTGTGGATGAACTCGACCGCCGCGGCCAGGACGTGATGGCTGGTGCCCTGATAGCCCAGCAGCTGTGCGCTCGCGAGCGTCAGCATCGGGCGCATCCGCTTGCCGCCGCCCGCGATCAGGTGGCCCGCCAGTTGCGGGATCAGCGGGATTTCCGACGCCATGCGGTCGATGATGACCTGGTTCACGGCGTTCATGTCGTCGGCCACCAGCCGGATCATCGGGTCCAGCGAGGGCGCGGGCTTGGCGAGGCGGGTGGCGGTTACGGTCATGGGCAGGTAAGAGCCTCTGGCGACAACGCTTGCCGAACGCAAGCCTAAGCGCGAAAGGGCCCGCGCGAATTCATGTGCGGCGCGGGCCGCCAGAGGGAGACAGACCGATCATGTCCGACACCGTGCTGACCGGCTATCGCCAGTCGATCGACAATATCGACGCCGCGCTGGTCTTCATGCTGGCCGAGCGATTCAAGATCACCCAGGCGGTCGGACGCTACAAGGCGGAAAACGAACTGCCCCCGGCCGATCCCGGCCGCGAGGAGTCGCAGATCGCCCGGTTGCGCCAGCTGGCGAGCGATGCGCAGCTGGACCCCGAATTTTCCGAGAAATTCCTGCGCTTCATCATCGACGAAGTGATCCGCCACCATGAGCGACTGCGCGGCTGATGGCATTCCTGCTGGCGATCGAAGGCGCGGACGGCGCAGGCAAGGCAACCGCGACGGCGGCCGTTACCGAGCGGCTGAACGCCGCCGGGCTGTCGGCGGCGGCCTTGTCCTTCCCGCGCTATGCCGAGACGGTCGGCGGCTGGGCGCTGGGCGAGTATCTGGCGGGCCGCCTGCCCCATGCCGCCGCGCCCGAGACGGCGGCGACGCTCTATGCGCTCGACCGATTCGAATCGCGCCCGCACCTGATCGAACTGGCCGAAGCACACGACGTGATCGTGTTCGACCGCTATATCGCGTCGAACATGGCCTATCAGGCGGCGCAGGTGGCGCCCGACCAGGCGTCCGCGCTGCTGCAATGGATCGAGCAGCTGGAGACGGTGCAGTTCCGCCTGCCCGCCCCGCATCTGTCCGTCTATCTCGACACACCGCTCGACGTCGCGCGCGACCTGATCGCCCGCAAGCGCAAGCGGAGTTATACCGACGACACCTATGACGCTTATGAGGCCGATCTGGGGCTTCAGGCGCGGGTGCGCGCCAATTACGCCGCGATGGCGGACGGGGCGATGCTGGGCGAATGGGTGACGGTGTCGACCGTGGCGGGCGGTGCCTTGCGCGATCCGGCGGCGATTGCGGACGAGATCACGGCGCTGGCGACGGAGCGCCTGCGCTAGCCCATCGATTGTTCCCCGGCGAAGGCCGGGGTCCAGTTTCTAGGCGCTATCGATGTGCGCAAAGCATTTGCCTCCCACGCAACGTTTTGACGCGCCACCGGCTTGGGAGGAACTGGGCCCCGGCCTTCGCCGGGGAACGGATTGACTTAATTCGCGAACTTCTCCCCTTGATGAAATCATTGATCTCACGCGAAGCCGCGATGCCGCGAAGAGAGAAGATTTGGTTCGCGCAGAGGCGCGGAGGACGCGGAGGTGTCGTGCTCGCGGCTCTTGCAGCCCGTCCCCCTCAAGCAATCGAAGAAAGAGAATTGCGCGCCGCCGCGCGCGATACTTCTCTGCGTCCTCCGTGCCTCCGCGCGAAATCAAACTCTTTACGGCTTGGCGTGAACAAGATTGACGCAGAAAACGCCCCTCAGTTCGAGGCGCGGATCGTCCCGGCCAGCGGTGCGAAGCGGGCGACCTGTTGGCCGACGAGGCGCAACTGCCCCTCGACCGCCGGATCGCTGAGCCGCCCTTCCGCGTCGAAATGGGTCTGCTGCGTGTTCACTGCCGCCGCGAAGGGCGTCGGCCAGCCCCGCAGGGCGTGGACGATCGAGCGCAGCGCCGCGATGGTCGAACCCGTCGCCTGCCAGCCATAGGCGGTGGCGATCAGCCCCACGGGCAGGTCGGCGAAATAGGGCCGGTCGTCCTTTGCCGTTTCCTCCAGCAGGTCGAGCGCGTTCTTCACCAGCCCCGAGATACTGCCATGATAGCCGGGGCTGGCGATGATGATCGCCGACGCCTGTCGCACGGTGTCGACGAACACGCGCTCCGCCTCGGTCCGCTCGCCCGCGCGCGGGTTGTAGAGCGGCAGGCGCGCCAAATCCTCGCCGCCGAAGACATGGGTGCGGAACCCTTCGTCCGCCGCCGCCGTCATCGCGGTGCGCAGCGCGCGCTCGGTCGAGGAGACGCTGCCGATCGTGCCGCCGATGCCGACGACGAGCGGGGAAGAGGATGCGCTGGCCATGCCGAGCCTTTCACCCCGGACCGCGCGGCGGGGCAAGCGCTAAGTTTGCTCAGGGGCCCGCCGGATTTGTCCGGGCTTTGGGAATTGTTGTGCCGCTAGCCTGTCCGGCGGAGGCGCAGGAGGTACGGCGGGGATTCACACGGCATGACGGCATGACGGCATGGTCGCGGACTTGTCGGCGACCTGACACCCTATCGCGCGGACGGGGGCGTGCTGTCCTACGGCCTGGGCGGCCCGGTCGCCGATTCACCGTTGATCCGCGAGCGGGACCGCGGCTGCAGGCAACGCTGGGCCTGGGTTACGGATTCCGCTTCGGCCTATAGCGCCGCTCGTGCCGCCGCCGCCGCGCGTCCCAGTTCCGCCCGCTCGGCCCGGACGGCCATCGCGTCCCAGGACGCGGCGGCACGCTCGCAGCGGTCGCGGACATTCTGCAATGTCGCATCGGCGGCGTTGTTGCGCTCGATCTCGGCCTGATTGCGGAAGAAGATGGCATCGCGAGACATGGATTATCCTTTCGGGCCACAAAAAAAGCGGTAGCCGGACCGGCTACCGCTTCGACATTCAGGCGGGCTGAAGGTTGACCGCCGCCATCTTTCCGCGACGATCCTCTTCCAGTTCATAGGTGACCCGCTGGTTTTGGTTCAGCGTGATCATCCCGGCGCGCTCGACCGCGCTGATATGGACAAAGGCGTCCGCGCCGCCGCTCTCGGGGGCGATGAAGCCATAACCCTTGTCGGCGTTGAAGAATTTGACGGTTCCGGTGATGCTCATATTCGTTCCTTCATCATGATGAACCAGGCTGGGCCGGGTTCGGGGCCGCGGTGCAGGGAAAGAAGGAACGAGCCGCAAAGCAGAGAACCGTCGATTTGCGACTTTAGCACGGATCAATATCGGGTCCCCGCGCGCAAATGTAAGGGCCGGTGCGAAAATACTGTTTCCGCTCACCCCGATCGACCGACAACATGGCCTTGCGAGCACCCCCATGAACGCCCGAACTTCACCCCGACCGGCTTTCGGGACTGGCGTCGCCGGTCGGGCGGGTTAGAAGAAGGGCAAAGCAGAACGGGAGGACCGAGCGGGGCATGACGAAACACCTTCCCTGGATCGCACTGGCGATCGTCGGAGCGGGCGCGCTGGGCGTGGTCGCCACGGTACGCGGCGAACCGATCAACGCGCTGTGGATCGTGGCCGCCGCCGTCTCGGTCTATCTGATCGCCTATCGTTACTATGCGCTGTTCATCGCGCGGGTGATCGGCATCGACCCCAGCCGCCCCACCCCGGCCATCCGCCGGGCCGACGGCCTCGACTATGTGGCGACCGACCGGACGGTGCTGTTCGGCCATCACTTCGCCGCCATCGCGGGTGCCGGGCCTTTGGTCGGTCCGGTGCTGGCGGCGCAGATGGGCTATCTGCCCGGCACGCTTTGGATTCTTGCGGGTGTCGTGCTGGCGGGTGCGGTGCAGGATTTCCTGGTGCTGTTCCTGTCGATGCGGCGGGACGGGCGCTCGCTGGGCGAGCTGATCCGCATGGAGATGGGCCCGGTCGCGGGCACCATCGCGCTGTTCGGTGCCTTCATGATCATGGTCATCATCCTAGCGGTGCTGGCGCTGATCGTCGTGCGGGCACTGGCGGAAAGCCCCTGGGGCCTGTTCACCGTGGCGGCCACCGTGCCGCTGGCGATGCTGATGGGCGGTTATACCCGCTGGGTACGGCCAGGGAAGATCGGCGAGGTGTCGATCATCGGCTTTATCGGCCTGATCCTCGCCATCGTCTATGGCCAGTCGATCGCTGAATCGGCGACACTGGCGCCGCTGTTCACCTTCACGCCGGTGCAGCTCTGCTTCCTGCTGATCGGCTATGGCGCGGTTGCTTCGGTGCTGCCGGTGTGGTTGCTGCTCGCGCCGCGCGACTATCTGTCGACCTTCCTCAAGATCGGCGCGATCGTGGCGCTGGCCATCGGCATCGTCGTAATGGCGCCGCCGCTGAAGATGCCCGCGCTGACCAAGTTCATCGACGGCAGCGGGCCGGTCTGGGCCGGGCCGCTCTTCCCCTTCCTGTTCATCACCATCGCCTGCGGCGCGGTGTCGGGCTTCCACGCGCTCATCGCCAGCGGCACCACGCCGAAGCTGATCGCCAGCGAGAAGGACGCACCCTTCATCGGTTACGGCGCGATGCTGATGGAAAGCGCGGTCGCGATCATGGCGCTGGTCGCCGCCTCGATCCTCGATCCGGGCGTCTATTTTGCGATGAACGCGCCCGCCGCCGTGCTGGGCACCGATCCGGCCAGCGCCGCCGCCGCCGTCACCGCGATGGGCTTCCCCATCTCCGCCGACACGCTGACCCAGGTCGCGCGTGACGTGGGCGAGCATACGATCATCAGCCGTGCGGGCGGCGCGCCGACCCTGGCGGTGGCGATGGCGGAAATCTTCAGCCACCTGTTCGGCGGACAGGCCATGAAGGCCTTCTGGTATCACTTCGCCATCCTGTTCGAGGCGCTGTTCATCCTGACCGCCGTCGATGCGGGGACCCGTGCCGGGCGCTTCATGCTGCAGGACCTGATCGGGCTGGTCGTCCCCAGCTTCCGGGGATCGAGCAAGGTCGCGCCGGGCCTGATCGCGACCGGCCTTTGCGTCGCGGCCTGGGGCTTCTTCCTCTATCAGGGCGTCACCGATCCGCTGGGCGGAGTGAACACGCTATGGCCACTGTTCGGCATCTCCAACCAGATGCTGGCCGCCGTGGCGCTGATGCTGGCGACGGTCGTCCTGTTCCGCATGAAGAAGGACCGCTATGCCTGGATCACGGTGGTGCCGACCGTCTGGCTGCTCGCCTGCACGCTGACCGCCGGGTGGCTGAAGCTCTTCTCGGCCGACCCGCGCGTCGGCTTCCTGGCCCATGCCGACAAGTTCGCCAGCGCCGCCGCGTCGGGCAAGGTGCTGCCGCCCGCCAAGACCATGGCGGAGATGGGGCGGATCATCTTCAACGACCGGATCGACGCCGGGCTGTGCGCGATCTTCCTGGGCGTGGTGCTGGCGATCCTGGTCTATGTGGTGCGGACCTGCCTGATCGCGCGCCGTATCGACCGGCCGAGCGTGACCGAGGTCCCGCCCGAACCGGTGGCCGCCGAATGAGCTGGCTCGCCCGCCTGCGCCAGATCGGCAATGCGATGGTCGGGATGCCCAGCTATGAGGCCTATGTGGCGCATATGGCGGTGAAACATCCCGACCGGGAGCCGATGGACGAGGTGACCTTCTTCCGCGAGCGGCAACAGGCGCGATACGGCGGGAAGAATGGCGGGCGCTGCTGTTGATCGTTCCTGCGAAGCCGCGAGGACGGGAAGAAGAAAGAAGGTTGGTTCTCGCGGAGGCGCGGAGGTGTTAGGCCCGGCCGACAGGCCAGACCATCCCAACGCCCGACTCATAGTCTGCCGCTTCTGAGCGCAGCCAAAGCCCCTCTGCGTCCTCCGCGCCTCTGCGCGAACAAAAAATCTTCGCGCCATCGCGTCTTCGCGTGAGCCGAAAACCCCCGCCCCGCCCCCGCCCTTGCCTTTTACCCGAGCCACAGCTACATCGCGTTCCCATCCGAACAGCGCGGACGGACCTTTCGTCGCAGGCCCCCTGGGGCAGGCGACGGCGGACCCATGCCCCGCTGACAGTAATTTCAACGCAGGTGCGGGAACGGCACGAGTGGCGAAGACGACCCCCATCGAATTCCTCAACCAGGTCAAGACCGAGACCAAGAAGGTCGTCTGGCCGACACGGCGCGAAACGGTGATGACCGGTGTGATGGTGGTCGTGATGACCACGATCCTGGCCATCTTCTTCCTGGCGGTCGACTCGTTCTTCGAGACGCTGGTCCGCACCCTGCTGTCGTTCGCGAAGTAAAGGGTTCTCATGGCGCGCTGGTACATCATCCACGCTTATTCCGGTTTCGAGGGCAAGGTCCGCGACTCGATTATGGCCGAGGCGACCCGTCTGGGCCTCGACCATCTGGTCGACCAGATCGAGGTGCCGACCGAGACCGTGACCGAGGCCCGCCGCGGCAAGAAGATCGCGGTCGAGCGCAAGTTCATGCCCGGCTATGTGCTGGCCAAGCTCGACATGACCGACCAGGTCTATCACCTCGTCAAGAACACGCCGAAGGTGACCGGCTTTCTGGGCGCGATGGGCAAGCCGCAGGCGATCAGCGAGGCGGAAGCCACGCGGATGCTGAATTCCAAGGAAGAAGCCGCCGCCGCCCCGAAGCACAAGGTCAAGGTCGACTACGAGATCGGCGACGCGGTCAAGGTGCTGGAAGGCCCCTTCGCCAGCTTCAACGGCGTGGTCGAGGAACTGGATTTCGACAAGTCCAAGGTCAAGGTGTCGGTGTCGATCTTCGGTCGCGCCACCCCGGTGGAACTGGACTTCGAGCAGGTCGAACGCTCGAAGTAAGTTCGGACCATCCGACGAAAACGGGGCCGGGGCGGCGACGCCACCGGCCCTTTTCGTATTTGGGCCTTATCTTCAACTCCCGCCTGCTCCCCTACCTCCGTTCAGGCTGAGCCCTTCGGCTGGCTGGCAAGCCAGCCGCTCAGGATAAACTTCGGCGCTTTGCGCTGAAGTCGAAGCCCACGCCCGCCCCTCGCCGCCCAGCGAGTCTCGTGCACTTCGACTTTGCTCAGTGCGAACGGAGGGCTGGAAGAAACACCCCCCTACAATTTCGCGCTGTTCGCCACCTGCCGGAACGCCGCGACCCCGGCGTCGAAATAATGCAGCCGGGGCGCCTCGAAGGTGATCAGGTACAGCTTGCCGCCGGTGATCGCGCCGCGCCCCTCGCCCTTGCGCGGCAGGTCTTCGTTCGGCCGGGTAAAGCTATAGGTGAAGCGGATGCCCGGCTTGCCCGCAAAGGCCATCGGCTCCATCCCCTCGACCGTGAACAACGGCGTGTCGAGCGCGATGCGATAGCTGTTCTCGACCAGCGTCGGTATGTCGGTCACCAGCATCGTCGCCTTGACGCGCGGCAGCGGCTTGGTGCGCTTGCTGACCTCGCGGAACAGCGTCTGTTCGGGTTCGATCCCGCCATAGAAGGTCAGGTCGTTCAGCGCATCGCCATCGAAGGTCCACGTCTCCGAATTGCGCCCCGGTCGCGCGCCCAGCTTGTTCCATTCGACCGAGGGCGTGACCGTCAGCACCGATTTGGCGACCGCCACGGGCTGCCCCGCCGGGATCAGCTTGTTGCCCGCCAGCACCGGGGCCGCAACCAGCGCCAGCCCGATCGCCGCGATCCTCAAACCCTTCATTGCACGCCCCCTTCCCCGATCAACATCGCCATGGCCGCGCGGTCGCTCGCCTGCGGTGCGCGCTCCAGATAGGTTTTCAGTGCGGCCCGCCCCGCCGCCTCCTGCTGCCCACGCAGCAGCGACAGGCCCAGCCCGCGCCAGGCGATCGGGTCGGTGCAGCCCGCGTCGATCGCCTGTTGATAGAATTGCGCCGCGCTCACCAGATCGCGGGGGTTACCGCGCTCGCGATAGAGTTCGCCGCGCGTCAGCAGCAGGTCGGGCGTCCATTGCCCGCCCGCCAGTTCGCCCAGCAGATACTCCGAGCCGCCGAAATCGTTGAGCTTGATCTGATCGGCCAGGAAGCTCGCCCGCCATGGCCGCATCGCCGTCAGAAACGCGTCGCGCGAGTCGTCGCCGCGCTCGCCATCCGCCCCTGCCGCTTCGCGCAGATAGGTCGCGCGGGCGAGTTCGGTCGGGTGATCGGCGAAGAAGCCCGCCGAATAGCGATGCGTGACATGCCGCTTGCGTCCCAAGGCAGTTGCATCCTGTTCGGCCATCAGCCGCTCCCAAATGCGCGATGCGGCAAGCGGCCGATAGCCCGCCGCCGCCAGATAGCGCAGGCCCATCAAGTCGGCCTCGGCTTCCTGCGCACGGTTGTAGGAGAAATGGAGTTGGATCAGGCTGGCGGGCAAGGTGCTGTATGGCGAGAGCACACTGGTCCAGGCAATGATGTCCCCGATCGTCCGCCCTCGGCGAAAACTGGCCAGGGTATGGCGCATCTCGAAATGCCCGAACTCATGGCCGAGCAGCGCCGCCAGTTCCGCCTCGTCACGCAACCGGAGCAGCGCACCGGTATAGACGACCATCATACCGTTCGGCGTCATGGAGGCATTGAAGACCGGCGCGCGCACCACATAGATTCGCACGCCGCGACAGCGATCCTCGCCCACCGAACGGCAGAGAACCTTGGTCAGATAAGCGTTCAGCGCCGGATCGCGTACCACGGCGGGCGAGTCGCGCAGATCGCGCTCGGCCTCATCCGCCTGTTGCCACAGCCCGCGCTCGTCGACGGTCGTCGGCGTATAGGCCGTGCCGTAAGGCGGCAGCGGGGCGAGCCTGTCGGACGCGCCTGCGCCCAGAGCCGCCCCTGCGAGCGCAGCGGCGATGATCCATCCGGCCATGATCGCCTCCCGTCAGCGTGCGGCGGTCTTGGTCGGGGCCGCCGGAGCGACCGGCGCCTCGACCGGCTTGCCCGGAAAACCCTCCAGCAGTTGCGACACGCGCTTGGCCGCGCCCTCAGGCGTGCGGACATCGCCGCCCATCGCCAGATCGGCGTTGAGCCAGACCAGATCGCCGGTCTTCAGGTCGATCAGCCCGGCATAGCCCTTGTGCACGCCCGCGCTGACCCCGATCCCGGCCACCCCGGCGGCGAAGACCTGCAACAGCTTGCGCCCGGTCGAGCCGTAATGATCCTCGGTCGTCACAAAGAGCGCATAGTCCGCCCCCTGCACGCCCGGCAGCTTGGCGACCTCGGACCCGATCGACCACAGGAAGCTGTCGCCGCGCTTCTTGGTCGGCAGGCGATTGCCGGGAAAGAACTGATAGGTGATGACCGAATCGGCCAGCGCGGTGAACAGCGCGCGATATTCATGCGCCGTGGCCGCGCCCTGCCCGACCGGCTCGACATGAGTGACGACCCGGTTGCCCAGCTTGCCCTGCGCCTCGGCCAGCGCCCTGCCCAGATTCTCGCGCGCCTGATCGGTCCAGTCGGCATTGGGTTCGTACGACCCGCCGGTCGACTGCGCGCCGACCGCGATTTCGGGCCGCATCAGGACGATGGTCGCAGTGCCCGGGGCCAGCGTGAAACCGGGCTTGTTGCCGGTCTTTTCCTGCGCCGCCAGCGGTGCGGCCACCAACGTCAGCGCCGCCGCACAGGCCAGCGCACCCCATCCCCGTCGCATGTGTCGAACCCCCGTTCGAGCGATGGCGGAACCGGTCGCTCCCTCGACCGAGTCGTCCATCATGAACCCAGAGTGACATGGCCGGATCGGCCGTGACAAGCGCAATGCTGGCCTTGCCATTTCTCCCCTTTTCGGCTATCGGCCCGCGCTTCCCTAGCATCTTGCGACGGAACCCTTGCGGGAGGGTGCGCTGGCTCATGCCTCGCGTGCCCGTCACGACCGCTAGACTCGAGAAGAGAGTGACATGGCAAAGAAGATTACCGGCTATATCAAGCTGCAGGTCCCTGCAGGCGCCGCCAACCCCTCGCCGCCGATCGGCCCGGCGCTGGGTCAGCGCGGCGTGAACATCATGGAATTCTGCAAGGCGTTCAACGCGCAGACCGGTGAAGTCGAGAAGGGCACGCCCCTGCCGACCGTCATCACCGTCTATGCCGACCGTTCGTTCTCGTTCGAGACGAAGACCGCGCCTGCGACCTACCTCATCAAGAAGGCGGCCAACCTGAAGTCGGGCTCGAAGGAGCCGGGCAAGGTGTCGGCGGGCAAGATCGCGCGCTCGAAGCTCGCGGAAATCGCCCAGGTCAAGATGAAGGACCTGAACGCCAACGATATCGAGGCTGCGACCAAGATCATCGAAGGCTCCGCCCGCGCGATGGGCCTCGAAGTGGTGGAGGGCTAAGATCATGGCGAAGCTGACCAAGAAGCAGAAGGCCGTCCAGATCGACGCCGAGAAGCTGCACGGCATCGACGAAGCGATCACGCTGGCTCGTACCAACGCGACCTCGAAGTTCGACGAGACGATCGAAGTCGCCGTCAACCTGGGCGTTGACCCGCGTCACGCCGACCAGATGGTCCGTGGCGTCGTCACCCTGCCCAAGGGCACCGGCAAGACCGTTCGCGTCGGCGTGTTCGCCAAGGGCGCGAAGGCCGACGAAGCACGCGCCGCCGGTGCGGACGTCGTGGGTGCCGAGGACCTGATGGAAACCATCCAGGGCGGCACCATCGACTTCGATCGCTGCATCGCGACCCCGGACATGATGGGCGTCGTCGGTCGCCTCGGTAAGGTGCTGGGCCCCAAGGGCCTGATGCCGAACCCGAAGCTGGGCACCGTGACCATGAACGTCGCCGAAGCCGTCAAGGCGGCCAAGGGCGGTCAGGTCGAGTACCGCGTCGAAAAGGCCGGCATCATCCATTCGGGCATCGGCAAGGCGTCGTTCCCGGCGGAAGACCTGCGCGCCAACTTCGACGCGCTGGTCGATGCGCTGATCAAGGCCAAGCCGTCGGGCGCCAAGGGCAAGTATGTCCGCAAGGTCGCCGTCTCGTCGACGATGGGCCGCGGCATCAAGGTGAACGTCTCGGAAATCCCGGGCGCGTAAGCCAAGCCGCCAGCGCATGCTGACAGGATCAGGGGGTCGGAACTGAGGTTCCGGCCCCCTTTTTCGTGGCGGGGTGGCGGGCGGCGCACTTACTCCGTTCAGCCTGAGCGAAGTCGAAGGCCACGCCCCGGCCTCGCCGCAAGCGAATCCCCTGCACTTCGACTTCGCTCAGTGCGAACGGAGGGTGGGTTTGGGGGTGGACTATGCGCAAATTACCTCCCTCCCCTTCAGGAGTGACAGGTCGGTCAGGCTCCCAGCCTGATCCAAACCGCGCTGGGCGCGGTTTACCTGATGCTCCTAAAGGGGAGGGGCTAAAGGGGCTTACCCCATGACCGACCGACCAATTTTGGTAAGTCCAAAACGCCTTAATGCGGCAAGTCGTCATCCCGCGCCGGAATTGCACCCGAGCGCATGACCGTCCACCCGGCCAGCCTATGCCCCCGCACCGCCGCCTCGGCCGGATCCAAGCCGTCCAGCCGCGCCGCCAGATAGCCCGCGTTGAATGCATCCCCTGCCCCGCTGGTGTCACGCGGCGACAGGCGCTCGGGCGGTGGGACGATACCGACACCGGTGACCAGGCACCCATCGGCCCCCAGCTTCACCACGACCTCGCCCGCACCCAGGCCCTGCCAGCGGTCGCGCACCTCTTCGGCGGACGTGGCGTCGACCAGCATCGCCTCATCCTCCAGCGTCGGCAGGCCGATATCGCAGCCGCCGATCGCCCGGCGACACAGCTCGCGTGCTTCGCCCTGGCTGGCGAACAGGCGGGGACGGTAATTGCCGTCGAACGCGACCCGGCCGCCCCGCGCGCGGACCCGTTGCGCGAGATCGAACAGATGCTCGCGACTCGGCTCGTCGAGGATCGCCAGGGTGATGAGCGAGTATAGCAGCAGATCGGCCTGTTCCGCCTCCGCTATCACCGCCTCGCTGCCCGGCAGGGACAGGGTGCGCCGCGCGGCGCTCTGTCCCCGCCAATAGGAAAAGCTGCGCTCGCCCGCCTCGTCGGTGGTGATCGCATACAGGCCGGGCATGCGGGTCGGATCGCGCAGGGTCAGGCTGGTGTCGATGCCCTCGGCCGTCCAGTCCTGAAGGAGCGTCGCGCTGAACGGATCCTCACCCAAGGCGGTCACGTAGCGGACGTCACGACCCTTCCGCGCCAGATGGATCGCGGTGTTCAGCGTGTCGCCGCCATGACCCAGCCACCACAGCCCGCCGTCTGCGCGCGACAATTCGATCATCCCTTCTCCGACGACGACGATCCGCATCCACTTCTCTCCTATCGCTCTCCGGCTTCACCACCATAGTGGCAAGGCCAAAATTTGTAACTGGTCAATCCGAATGCCGAATGCTACCGCTAACTGCAGAGAAAATGCGATTTGGGACGAGGGAATAGCGGCCGTGTTGATGATCCAGTCCATGCGGTGGTTCGGACCCGCCGACCCCATCGCCTTGTCCCATATCCGCCAGGCGGGCGCCACAGAGGTCGTCACCGCACTGCATGAAATCCCCAACGGCGTGGTATGGCCGCGCGAGGCGATTGCCGAGCGGCGGGCGATGATCGAGGCGGCCGGGCTGGGATGGTCGACGGTCGAGAGCCTGCCGGTGCATGACGCGATCAAGCGCGGCGAACTGACCGACGAACTCGTCCAGGCCTATGGCGACAGCCTGCGTAACCTGGCGGCCGAGGGCGTGCGGACCGTCACCTATAATTTCATGCCGCTGCTCGACTGGACCCGGACCGATCTGGACTGGCAGTTGCCCGACGGTGCGACCGCGCTGCGCTTCGAATGGGCGGCGGTGGCGGCCTATGACATCCATATCCTGCGCCGCCCCGGCGCCGAGGCGGATTATTCGGAAGCCGTTCGCGCCGCCGCCGCCGAGCGCTTCGCCGCGATGACGCCTGAGGAACGCCACAAGCTAGAACGCACGATCATCGCCGGGCTTCCGGGCAGCGAGGAGAGCTTCGACTCGCCCGCCTTCCAGCGTGCGATCGACACCTATGCGGGGATCGACGCCGAGGCGCTGCGGGCGAACCATATCGCCTTCCTGCGCGCGGTCTGCCCGATTGCCGAGGAGGTCGGCATCAAACTGGTCGTCCATCCCGACGACCCGCCCTTCCCCATTTTCGGCCTGCCGCGCGTCGTCAGCACCGCCGAAGACCTCGACCATCTCTACGCCGCCGTGCCCTCGCTGGCGAACGGCCTGTGCTTCTGCACCGGATCGTTCGGCGCGCGGCCGGACAACGACCTGCCCGCCATGGTCCGCCGCTTTGCCGACCGGATCGACTTCCTCCATCTCCGCTCGGTCGGCTGGGAAGCGGGCGAGCGCAATTTCCATGAGGCCGAGCATCTGGGCGGCCATGCCCGCATGACGCAGGTGATGCAGGCGGTGGTCGAGATTTCGTATGCGCAAAACCGTGCGATCGTGATGCGCCCCGACCATGGCCACCGGATGATGGACGACCTTCATCGCAGCTCCAATCCCGGCTATTCGCTGCTCGGCCGGATGCGCGGACTGGCGGAGCTTCGCGGGCTGGAGCAGGGAATCGTGCATATGCTGGGCTTGAACGCAAACGCCGCTCCGGCCGAATTGGAGCTGACCGCATGACCCGCAAGCTGGAGCTTCACCCCGACCGGCTGCTGCCCGCCGACCCGACGACGCGGGGCATCGCGCGGACTCTTTATGCCGAAGTCGCGGACCTGCCGATCATCAGCCCGCACGGCCATACCGATCCGCGCTGGTTCGCCACCGACGAACCCTGGGCCGATGCCAGCGACCTGCTGCTCGCGCCCGATCATTATGTCTTCCGCATGCTCTACAGCCAGGGCATCGCGCTAAACGATCTGGGCATCCCGCATCGTGGTGGCCGCCCCGCGACCGATCCACGCGCGGCGTGGAAGCTGTTCGCGTCCAACTATCACCTGTTCCGCGGCACGCCGTCGCGCATGTGGCTCGACCATGTCTTTGCCGAGGTGTTCGGCTTTGACGAGGCGCTGGAGGCGGCAACCGCCGACCGTTATTTCGACGCGATCGGCGAGGCGCTCGCCACCCCCGCCTTCCGCCCCCGCGCGCTGTTCGAGCGGTTCCGCATCGAATGCCTGGCGACGACCGAGGGCGCCGACGATCCGCTGGTCCATCACCAGGCGATCCAGACCTCGGGCTGGCAGGGCCGCGTCATCACCACCTATCGCCCCGACAGCGTGATCGATGTCGAGCATGAGCAGTTCACAGGCGCGATGCAGCGCTTCGCCGAGCTGACCGGCGAGGATGTCTATAGCTGGTCCGGCTATCTCGGCGCCCATGCCAAGCGCCGCGCCGCCTTCCGCGCGCTGGGCGCGACCGCGACCGATCACGGCCATCCGACCGCGGCGACCGCCAACCTGTCCACGGCCGAATGCGAAGCGCTGTTCGCCAAGATCGTCGGCGGCCACTGGACGCCCGCCGATGCCGAACTCTTCCGCGCACAGATGCTGACCGAGATGGCGAAGATGAGCGTCGCGGACGGCATGACGATGCAGATCCATCCCGGATCGTTCCGCAACCACAATGCGGGCCTGTTCGCCAGCCATGGGCGCGACAAGGGCGCGGACATGCCGATGCGCACCGATTACGTCCATGCGCTGAAACCCATGCTCGACGTGGTCGGCAATGAGCGCGACCTGACCATCATCCTCTTCACGCTGGACGAAAGCGTCTATGCGCGCGAACTGGCGCCGCTGGCCGGGCATTATCCCTGCCTGAAGCTGGGCCCCGCCTGGTGGTTCCATGACAGCCCGGAGGGGATGCGACGCTTCCGCGAGATGACCACCGAGACGGCGGGCTTCTACAACACGGTCGGGTTCAACGACGACACCCGCGCCTTCCTGTCGATCCCGGCGCGACATGATGTCGCGCGGCGGATCGACTGCGGCTTCCTGGCGCGCCTCGTCGCCGAGCACCGGCTGGAGGAGGATGAGGCGGTCGAGTTGGCCCATGCGCTGACCAACGGTCTGGTCCGCACGGCGTACCGGCTGTGACCCGGCTGAGCGAAGCGACCGCTGCGGCGCTGCCCGACGCCGTGGCGCGCGCCGGCTATGACCGGGCAGGCCAGCGGATCGGCATCGTCCATATCGGGCTCGGCGCGTTCCACCGCGCGCATCAGGCGGTCTATACCGACGACGCGATCGCGGCGGGCGACCGCGACTGGGCCATTGCGGCCGCCTCGCTGCGATCGGGCGGCGTGCATGACCAGATGGCGCCGCAGGACGGCCTCTATACCGTCACCGAACGGTCGAGCGAGGGCGAAGCCGTCCGCCTGATCGGCGCGATCCGTGACGTGATCGTCGCGGCCAAGACGCCCGAGCGGCTGGCCGAACGCCTCGCCGCGCCCGACACGCGGGTCGTGACGCTGACCGTCACCGAAAAGGGCTATTGGCGGCGGCCCGATGGTGCGACCGACCTGGCGGGCATCGTTGCGGACGGGAACAGCATCTATCATTATCTGGCACAGGCAGTGGTCGCACGGCAGGCGGCGGGGCACGGCCCCCTCACGCTGGTCAGCTGCGACAACCTTCCCGACAATGGCCGGGTCCTGCGCGCCGGGGTGGCGGCGTTTCTGGACCATCAGGGCGAGACGGCGGCGCGGCAATGGTTCGAGCGCGACTGGCGCTGCCCCAACACCATGGTCGACCGGATCGTCCCCGCCGTTACCGAAGCCGATCGCGCGGCGGTCGAGGCGGTGCTGGGGATGCGTGACGAAGCCGCCGTCATTACCGAGCCCTATCGCCAATGGGTGATCGAGGATGATTTCGCGGGCGACCGCCCGCGTTGGGAAGTCGGCGGTGCGCAATTCGTCGCCGATGTCGCGCCCTACGAAACCGCCAAGCTGCGCATGCTCAACGGCGCGCATTCGGCCCTCGCCTATCTGGGGCTGGAGCACGGGCATGAATTCGTCCACCAGGCGGTCGCCGATCCCGCCATCCGCCCCGTGGTCGAGCGGCTGATGCGGGACGAGGCGGCGACCAGCTTCACCGCCGCCGAGGGGCAGGCGCTGGGGCCTTATGCCGATGCGCTGCTCGCCCGCTTTGCCAACCGGACGCTGGAACATCGCCTCTCGCAGATCGCCAGCGACGGATCGCAAAAGGTCGGCCCGCGCTGGCTGTCCTCTCTGGCGGCGCATGGCGGGGAAGCACCAGCGACGGTGACGGCACTGGCGGCGTGGCTGCGCTTCATCCGGACAGGGAGTGACGCCTCGCCCGATCCGCGCCGGGCGGAATTGGCCGCGCTATGGGCGCAAGGCGACGCGGCGCAGGTGGTCGACGCGCTGTTCGGGCACGGTGGTTCGATGGCGGGCCAATGGCGGCCGACCGAGGCACAGCGGCAGGTGCTGGTCCGAGAGATCGAGCAGTAAATTCCTCCCCTGGAAGGGGAGGTGGCAGTCCGAAGGACTGACAGAGGGGGGCTTCCTCACAGGACATACTCAGTGGAGAGCCCCCTCCACCACCGCTTCGCGGCGGTCCCCCTCCCCGTGCCGGGGAGGATCTTTCGTTTACTGCCCGTCCTTCGGCTCGATACCCTCCGCCGGGGGCGCATCGTTGCTCGGCGTGCGCTGCACGCGCGAGGTCATGCCGGTGGCCGAGGCATCGTCCAGCATCTGCTGGTCGACCGTCCGCTCAGGGGGTGGCGGCGGCACGGTGTCGGCGGCCATGTTGACCGGGGCGACGGCGTCCGCGTCATTGGTCATGACCGGCGTCTCCTCAGGCACGCTCATATTCTCCTCGACCACGGCCGTGTCGTTCTCGACCGGCACGGGCGGGTCCTCCGACGAGCGCGAGCAGCCCGCCAGCAACAGCCCGGCGGCGAACAGCGCCATGGCGCCTTTGGTGGCAATCTTCATCATCTGTCCCCTTTAGTCCTTGGTCGCCTGGGCGCGCTCGGCCGAGCGGGCCTCGATCTTGGTCGCGAGCTGCGCGTCCCAGCTATAGGGATCTTCGCGGAAACCCACCTGTCCGTCGGCATTCGCGAAAGCGGTCCAGTAGAGCAGATAGACCGCCACCGGCTCGGCCATGCTGGCGCGCACCGTCTTGCCCGAGGCGAGGACGGCATCGACCTGCTCGGGTTGCCATTCGGGCGTGGTCTTCAGCATCAGCGCGGCGAGGTCGGCGGGCTTTTCCAGCCGGACGCAGCCATGGCTCGCCAGCCGGTCGAACTTGGAAAAGCCCGACTGGGCGGGCGTGTCGTGCAGATAGACCGCGAAATCGTTGGGGAAGTCGAACTTGAACCGACCCAGCGCGCTCTTTTCCGACGATTGCTGCAACCGCTTGCTGCCGTCGCCATTGTCGATCACGCGGAAACCGGCACGCTTCAGATAGCCGGGATTGGCCTTTTCCTTGGGCCACAGCTCCTTGTTGGCGATCGAGCTGGGCACGTTCCAGGGCGGGTTCAGCACGATGCTGCGGATCGTCGACACCAGCATCGGCGTCTCGTTGCCCGGACGGCCCGTCACCGCCTTCATCGACATGACCGGATTGTCGCCATCGAACACGGTCAGCACGGCGGCGGCGATGTTCACCTGGACGCGCTTGGCCTCCAACTGCTGCGGCAACCAGCGCCAGCGTTCCATATTCGCCATGATCTGGCGGATGCGCTGCGCCACCGGCACGTTCAGCACGGCGATGGTCTGGGTGCCGACGGTGCCGACCGGGTTCAGGCCGTAACGGCGCTGCGCCCGCCGTACCGCCGCCAGCAGATCCTCGTCGAACCTGTCGCCCGTGGCGCTGACCGCCGGGTCTTCCATCGCCAGCCGCTTGCGAAGCGCCAGCACCTGCGGTCCGCTTGCGCCGAAGTTGATGGTGGCCGCCGGGAGCGACGACCAACCCCCCGCCGCCGCCATGGCGCGATAGCGGGCCAGCCCCTTCACCAGCGCGTCATAGCCCGCATAGGGCGGCGGCAGCGAGGCGATCCAGGCCGACAGCCGGTCGCGCCGCACCGCCTCCGCAAAGCCGGGCGCGGGGTCGTAGGGCTGCGGACGGATACCCCAGTCCTTGGTGAAGTCGGCCGCATCCAGCCGCCCGACATGCACCGCATGGGCATAATCCAGCGCGACGCGGGTCAGCGCGGCGGGCGACAGGGTGGTCAGGTCGCGCGGCGGCCCCTGACGCAGCCCCTGCGCCACCTCTCCCCCGGCGATCAGCGTTGCGAGCTGCCGGGCCTGCGCCTCCGACAATGCGGGGATCGCCACGGCAGGGGCGGCTTGCGGTAGCGGCTGCACGGTGGCGGGCGGCGCCATCTGGGTCTGCGCAGCGGGGGGCTGAACCTGCGGCGGCGTCGTGGGGACCATCACCGGCGGCGGCGCGACCTGCGCCAGCAGCGGCGTCGCGATCATGGACCCGGCCGCCAACGTACCGAGCAGCCGGGCAACGGACGGGCGGGAAACGGAGAAAGGCATTTTGGTCATGCGGATATGATAGCCCCTGTTCGTCGGCATGTCGTCGTGGGAGCGGCGCTTTACATCACGCTATCCTACGCCAAGCTGAACCGATCGACAGGCAAAACGTCGCGCACGTCCTGAATTTGAGATTGTCCGCCAACATACGTTAACCGGCCAACGCCGGGCGGCCCGGCTTGGGCGTACCGAGGCAAGAGCCGATACGTCCGCCCCTCTCTCCATGACCAACGCTTGACACGACGCCGGGATCATATTCTGTATACGACTTTCGACTGGGTAAGGCGAACGGCAGGATCGGCAAACTCCTTCGGCACAAGATCGGTCACCGATTCACCAGGAAGCACCTCATCGATCCCGGATCACCGGGCCGTACGTACCGAATATCGAAGGCAGCCCGAAAAGAGGCGCCGCACATCCGCAGCAGGAACGGGAGTCAGCAAAACCAAAAGAGGGAAAAGATCATGGTTCATGGAGCAAGCCGGTTGCGCAAATGGGCGCTGGCAAGTGCGGCTGTCGGTGCCCTGATCCTGGCGGTCGACGCCCAGGCGCAGACCCAGGTGACGGGCGGCGGCACGGGCGTGGCGGAAAATGCCGCCGGCGACGATGCGACGGCGGGCGATAATACGATCGTCGTCACCGGTTCGCGTATCCGCCGCAACCCGCTGGACCAGAGCGCCCCCCTCACCGCGATCGACAGCGCGGATATCGCGCGCACCGGCCTGTCCTCGATCGGCGACGTGCTGCAACGCCTGCCGGGCGCGGCGGGCGGCCTCAATTCCCGCTTCAACCGCTCCGGCAATAACGGCAACCCGCCCGATGGCGGCGGCGTCGGGGCCGGGTCGGCGGAAATCGACCTGCGCTATCTGGGCAGCCGCCGCACCCTGGTGCTGGTCGACGGCCTGCGCTTCATCAACGGCAGCGCGGCGAGCGGCATTCCCGGCGCGGTCGACCTGAACGCCATTCCCGACAGCATGATCGAGCGTGTCGACGTGCTGCGCGACGGGGCCTCGACCATCTACGGCTCGGACGCGATAGCCGGCGTGGTCAACATCATCACCAAGAAGCGCCAGAACGGCTTCCTCGCCACCGCGCAGCTCGGCGGTTACGACAAGGGCGACGGCGTTACCCAGAATTACCAGCTCAGCTGGGGCCACCGGACGGCGGACGACCGTGTCTCGGTCGTGGTCGGCGCGAACTATATCAACCAGGGATCGGTCTTCGCGGGCGACCGGCCCTATTACGCCTTCCCCGATCCCGGCGCGACCACATGCACCACGACGTGCAGCTCGGGCACGCCCAATGGCCGATTCATCATCAACAACCCCGTCACGGGCGAGTCGATGAACCTGACACTGAAGAGCAATCCGCTGATCCAGCCTCGCTTCGATCCGCTGAACCCGACCGGCGCGGACAGCGACTTCAAGGCCTTCACCGTCGCCGACCGGTTCAACTTCCGCCCGTTCAACTATCTGCTGACCCCGCAGGAGCGCTTCGGCGCCTTCGTCAACTTCACCGGCCAGCTGGCGGACAATGTCCGGCTCAGCACCCGGCTGATCTACAATCGCCGCACTTCGGACAATCAGGCCGCGCCGCTGCCGCTGTTCGTCGGGCCGGATGCGGGCAACGGCAATCTGCTCCATCGACGACGAAGCCTCTTCGGCGGCGGCCGCCTGTTCGGTTGCGCCCTGGCTCACCTGTTCCGACGAAGACGATAGCTGCTGGCTGCCTGCGGCCACGCTGGAAGCCGCCTCGGTCGCCTCGCCGACCACCACGCGCAGGCGCTCGACCATCGCGACCAGCGCATGGCCCAGCTTGTCCTTGTCGGACAGCGGCTGATGCTCGACCGTCAGGTCGCCTCGCGCGATATGGTCCGCCAGCGTGGCCGAGGTCCGCAGGTTTTCGGTCATCCGGTTGACGACATCGACCAGATCGCGAATTTCATCGTTGCTCGACACCTCGACCTTCTGATCCAGATCGCCCGTGGCCACCGCGCCCAGGGCGACGGCAATGCGGTTCAGGCCGCGCGACACGATACGGCTGATCCACAGGGCTCCTGCCACGGCGGTGAGGAAGGCTGCAGCCGCCACCATCAGCAGGGTCGTACGCGACTCCGCATAAAGGACATTCCCCGCCTCATCGGCGGCCTTCAATTCCAGTCGCTGGCGCTGCACGATCTTGTTCACCGTATCGCCGATCCGCACCGCCGCCTTGTTGGCGCCGCCCAGCGAAATGACCGAGGCTTCCGCGTTGCGATTGGCCAGCGCCAGTTCGACCGCCTGGTCGGCGATGGACTTGTATTCGGCCCAGCCGCGCTGCGCGTCCGTGTACATCTCGCGATCGACATCGTCCCCCGTGCGTAACGCCTCAGCGATCAGCCGGTCCGCACGGGCGCGCTGCTTGCGCAGTTCCGCATGCTGTCCGGCCATGAAGTCGGGATCGTCGCTCATGGTCAGATTCTTCTGGGCCACGATCGACGACGTGATGGCATCCTTGAATTGCTGGATTCGGTCCAGCGATGCGGCCGGGTCGTCCACCATGTCGCTCTGGGCGGTGTTCAGGGTCGACAAGCGATTGACGCTGAACCCCACGATGATCGCCAGCATCGCGAGGACGATGGCGAATGTCGTGATCAGCTTCACCTTGATCGTGGCACGCATGTCTCTGCTTCCTGTTCACTTTTACGTGCCACACACTGCAAAAACGATGCAAATCAGCAAGATGCCGGCATCGATCAGCAATGGCACATGAGAAATCCGACAAGGTTCTTTCGATCCTTGCGCCAGGCTCATGCATGACAGGAATTTAATATAGCGTTTGCTTGCAGTGGTTGTTTTATTAACCAGACGGCATCCGCGATTACCGCCCCTCCAAAGCCATCCGGCTAGCATCTTGTTTTCACATGAATTTACAGCTCAAAAATCTCGCTGATCATTTTCAGGAAATTGCAAGATGCCACCCTCCGACAGCCCTACGCTCACGAACACATGACAGAAGTGTCATGATGGCAGGATCGAACGCACCTCAATTGTCGGATTCGCGTGCCGGACCCACGTCCCATCGACCGAAGCCATAGGCTATCCGAACAGATAGATCTGGCCATTTTCCGGAGCGCTCCCCCGCTCCATGAGCCTGTTCAAACGGCAAGGCCTTTGACGCGGCGTACATTGCTGCGCAGACGTCTGGGCATCAGCAGACGCTGGATGCGCTGAGGGGGTATGCGACGACGGGCGACGTGCCGGCGCTGAAGAGCTTTGCGAGCGGGCTGGTCCCGACGGTGACGGCGCATCTGAACATGGCGAAGGGCCTGAAGGTTTAAGCCCGTTCAGGCGGCGGCTTGATCGAGCAGCGGATCGGCCGGAGGGAGGGACATGGCGATGGTCACGTCCCTCCCTTTTCGCATGGACAAAGGGAGGTGTAGCGACGCGCATGAGCGTCGCCATCGGGCGCGAGCGTGCGAGGGTCTTGGGGCATAGTCCTGCCCGACGGGCGGCGTTTTCCCTTGCCTCCGTTCAGCCTGAGCGAAGTCGAAGGCCATAGGAACGGGGTTGTTGTGAGGCGTTGAGATACGCCGGGCGCCACGCTGGATACTGCTATGGTTCACGGGCAAGCAGCAGGTGCGATGTCGGTGGCGTATGCCATAAACGCCGACGCCGCCCGTGGGGGCGGCGTATAGCGTTGGTTGCGGGGGCAGGATTTGAACCTGCGGCCTTCAGGTTATGAGCCTGACGAGCTACCGGGCTGCTCCACCCCGCGACGCTGTGGAAGGTGGTG
>NZ_JACHNX010000021.1 GCF_014199595.1 Sphingomonas yabuuchiae
GGGGAAGCTACGTCCGGGCTACGCCCGGCCTCCGCTTCCCCCCACACGTCATCTACGATGTCGCTGACCCTTCAACTGCGATGTCGCTGTGCACGACTGACCCTGGGCAACACGATCGTCACCGCGCGGGCGACGCCGGGCCATACCATGGGCAGCACGAGTTGGAGTTGGCGCGCCTGCGAAGGCCGGCGGTGCAAGGCGATCGTCTTCGCCGCCAGCCTGAACCCGGTATCGACCGACGATTATCGCTTCTCCGCCCCGACGAACAAGGCGGTGGTGGCGGCCTTCGCACGCGGTCAGGCGGCGATGCGCGCCCTGCCCTGCGACATTCTGATCACCGCCCATGCCGATCAGGACGGCGGGACCAGCCGGTTCCTGACGACGCCGGGCGCTTGCCGCGCCTATGCGTCGTCGTCACAACGCAAACTTTCCCAGCGCCTCAGGCAAGAGGCGCGCTGATCGTCACATCTCGCCGCGCTGGCGGCGGATCGCGTACCATTTCTGCACATTGGCATTATGCTCGGCCAGCGTGTCGGCGAACACATGGCCGCCCGATCCGTCCGCCACGAAATACAGCGCCTTGCTGTCCGCCGGGTTCAGCACCGCGTCGATCGAGGCCCGCCCCGGATTGGCGATCGGCCCGACCGGCAGGCCGGGGCTGGCATAGGTGTTGTAGCCGTTCTTGGCGTGAAGCTCGGACCGTAGGATCCGGCGGCCGAGCGGACGTCCCTTGGTAATCGGATAGATCACGGTCGGATCGGCCTGAAGCGGCATGCCGATGCGCAGACGATTGCCATAGACCGCCGCGACCGTCCGCCGTTCGGACGGCTTGCCGGTTTCCTTCTCAACGATCGAGGCGAGGATGATCGCTTCCTGCGGCGACTTGACCGCGATGCCCGGCTTCCGGTCGGCCCAGGCCTGGGCCAGATAGGTCTTCATCGCCTTCTGCATCCGCGCGACGATCGCGGCACGGGTATCGCCCTTCTGATAGGCATAGCTGTCGGGCAGGACCGAACCCTCGGCGGGAACGGGCACATCGCCGGTCAGGCCATCGGCCCGCATCAAGGCGTCATGGACGAGGACCGAGGGATAACCCTCGGGCACCGGCACCAGCCGCTGGCGGACCTTGCCCTCCTGGAGCAGGGTCAGGACATCATGCGCGCTGGCATGTTCGGGGATGGCATATTCGCCCGCCTTGATCGCCCCGCCATCACCGAAGACCCGTGCGTACAGGCGAAAGCGACTGGCCGAACGGATCGCACCTGCCTTTTGCAGTTCATTGGCGGCACGCGCCAGGCTCGCCCCCTCGGGCACGACGACCGCGAGCGGCTTGTCCGCCGGACCGCTGCCCGCCCAGTCATGTACGACCCATGCGAACACGGCGATGCCGATCAGCCCCAGCAGCAACCCGATACAGCCGACCTTGCGCATATTTCACCCGGTTTTTGACGAGGGCGCAGTGCCCCGAACATGGAACAACCCCGGCACCGATCCGGGTCCGCTTTGCTGGCCGCCCGATGGCGCGGGCTTGACCGTTTTGCAAGCGGACCCGACGGCGGCCGGGGTTTTCTTAGATAAGCCCGCGCTCTGTTCGCACTGCGCGAAGTCGAAGTGCACGCGAACTCGCCCCGCATCCCGTGGCCTTCGACTTCGGCGCTATGCACCGAAGTCTATCCTGAGCGGCTGGCGTGCCAGCCAGCCGAAGGGCTCAGGCTGAACGGAAGTTGGGGTTCGGGCGAATTAGATCGCCTTCATCACCAGCGAAGCATTGGTGCCGCCGAAGCCGAACGAATTGTTCAGCACCGCCTTCACTTCGCGCTTCTTGGCCGTGTGCGGCACAAGATCGACGCCCTCGGTGCCCTCATCCGGATTGTCGAGGTTCAGCGTCGGCGGCACGATCTGGTCGCGCAGCGCGAGGATGCAGAAGATGCTCTCGACCGCTCCGGCCCCGCCCAGCAGATGGCCGATCGCCGACTTGGTGCTCGACATGGACGCCCCCGACAGGTCGTCGCCAAACACGCGCTTGGCCGCGGCCAGTTCGATCGTGTCGGCCATGGTCGAGGTGCCATGCGCGTTGATGTAATCGATGTCCGACGGCTCCATGCCCGCCTTGCGCAGCGCCATGCGCATCGCATTCTCGGCGCCCTTGCCCTCGGGATGCGGCGCGGTGACGTGATAGGCATCGCCCGACAGACCGTAACCGACGACCTCGGCATAGATTTTCGCCCCACGCGCCTTGGCGTGCTCATATTCCTCGAGCACGACGACGCCCGCGCCCTCGCCCATCACGAAGCCGTCGCGGCCCTTGTCATAGGGGCGGCTGGCTTCGGTCGGACGGTCGTTCATGCTCATGTTGAGCGCGCGTGCCTGGGCGAAGCCAGCGACGCCGAGCGGGTTGATCGTGCTTTCCGCACCGCCCGCCAGCATGATGTCGGCATCGTCGTCGCGGATCATGCGCGCCGCATCGCCGATCGAATGCGCGCCGGTCGAGCAGGCGGTGACGACCGCATGGTTCGGGCCCATTAGGCCGTATTTGATGCTGACCTGGCCGGAAATCAGATTGATCAGGCGGCCATGGACGAAGTGCGGGCTGACCCGGCCGGGGCCGCGCTCGTGCAGGTTGACCGATTCGATCTCGATGCCCGGCAGACCGCCGATGCCCGAGCCGATCGACACGCCCGCGCGCAGACGCATCTCTTCGTCCATCTCGGTCAGACCGGCATCTTCCAGCGCCTGACCGGCGGCGTCGATGCCATAGACGATGAAAGGATCGACCTGGCGCTGGACCTTGTGGTCGACGCGCTTGTCGGGGTCGAAGCCATATTCATGGTCCTTGGGCTTCACCTCGCACGCGATGGTGCATTTCTGGCCCGTGGTATCGAACCGCGTGATCGGACCGGCGCCGGACTTGCCAGCGATCAGATTGGCCCAGGCGGTTTCCACGTCCGCGCCCAGAGGCGTGACAAGACCCAGTCCGGTTACGACGACGCGCCGCATATTCCACTCCATTCCCAAACGAAAACGGCTCCCCGCCCGCTAGTCGGGGTCGGGGAGCCGCTTGAAACCTGGTCTTGCGACCCGTTCGGCCCGCAGATCATGCGGGCCGAGGCCCCGGTATTAGGCCTTGTTCTCGTCGATATAGGTGATCGCGTCCTTGACGGTCGTGATCTTCTCGGCGGCATCGTCCGGGATTTCGACACCGAACTCTTCCTCGAACGCCATGACGAGCTCGACGATGTCGAGGCTGTCGGCACCGAGGTCGTCGATGAAGCTCGCGTCCTCGGTCACCTTGTCGGCTTCGACGCCGAGATGCTCGACGACGATCTTCTTCACGCGGTCGGCGGTCTCGCTCATGGTAATCCCTTCTCGTAATTCATCGGGGGTTGATACTTCCTGAACGCACGTAGAACGCGCGCCCTAGTCTGGCAAGCCCGTCCAGCGACGGACTTGGGCCAGGATAAGGTCATTCGTGGCAAATATGCCTTTTACAGCATCGCCATGCCGCCGTTCACGTGCAGCGTCTGGCCGGTGACATAGCCCGCTTCCTTCGACGCCAGATAGACGACGGCGGCACCGATATCCTCGCCCTTGCCCAGATCGCCCGCCGGGATCTTGCCGAGCAGCGCGGCCTTCTGCGCCTCGGGCAGCACGTCGGTCATCGCCGAGCGCATGAAGCCGGGGGCGACGCAGTTGACGGTGACGTTGCGGCTGGCCAGTTCCTGCGCCACCGCCTTCGACATGCCGACGATGCCCGCCTTGGACGCGGCATAATTGGCCTGGCCGGGATTGCCGGTCGCGCCGACGATCGAGGTGATCGAGATGATGCGGCCGAAGCGCGCCTTCATCATCGGCTTGGCGGCGGCGCGGATTAGGCGGAAGGTCGCCTCCAGGTTGACGCTGATGACCTGGTCCCACTCCTCGTCCTTCATCCGCATGGTCAGGTTGTCGCGGGTGACGCCTGCGTTGTTGACCAGGATGTCGAGCTTGCCGCCCAGCGCCTCGACCGCCTGCGGGATGAGCGCATCGACCGCGGCGGGGTCGGACAGGTTGCACGGCACCGCGACATGATCGCCGCCCAGCTGGCTACGAAACGCCTCCAGCTTGTCGATATTGGAGCCGGACAGCGCCAGCTTCGCCCCCTGCGCCGCCAGCGCCCTGGCCACCGCCGAGCCAAGACCACCCGATGCACCGGTCACGAGGGCGGTCATTCCTGTCAGGTCGAACATGCTTATTCTCCGATTCTTTGGTTCACGCGAAGCCGCGAAGACGCGATGGGCGTGTAGTCGTTGACGATGCGGCGGAGTCCTTCCTTCAAGGTTGCACCGCCGAAATTGATAAGCAGCCCAAGTGGCTGCTTAGTCAGGCGCAGATAGGTGAGCAGTTGTTTTGCATGAGCGGCGTTCAACCGCTCAACAGATTTGATCTCAACGAGCAGCCTCTCTTCGATCAACAGGTCGATGCGAAAGGCTCCGTCAAACTGCAGCCCATCAAAAGTGAAATTGACGGCTCGCTGCCGTGCGACATGATATCCCATGCTGCCCAACTTGGCTGCTAGGATCGTCTCGTACACACTCTCTAGCAATCCAGGCCCCAGTTCACGATGAAGGCGCAAGGAAAGATCGATCACATCAAACGCTATAGTTTCAATGTCTGTCATCTTCGCGTCCTCGCGCCTTCGCGTGAACCAAATCAAAGCTTCGCCAGCAGCCCCTCGATATCGTCCATGGTCACGACGCTGACCGCATCGACGTCGGGGGCGATACGCTTGACCATGGGGCCGAGCACCTTGCCGCCGAACTCGACGCACTGCGTCACGCCCGCATCCTGCATCGCCAGAACCGATTCGCGCCAGCGGACCATGCCCGTCACCTGCGCGACCAGCAGCGCGCGGATCGCGCCGGGATCGGCGACGGGGGCCGCCTCGACATTGGCATAGACCGGCACCAGCGGCGCGCGGATCGTCGCCTCGGCCAGCGCGGCGTCCATCGCATCGGCGGCGGGCTGCATCAGCGGGCAGTGGAACGGCGCCGACACCGGCAGCAGGACCGCGCGCTTGGCACCCAGATCTTTGGCCAGCGCCACCGCCTTCTCGATCGCCGCTCGGTGGCCGGAGATCACGACCTGGCTCGGATCATTGTCATTGGCGACCGTGCAGACCAGTTCCTCGCCGCCCTCGGCCAGGATCGCATCGACCGCCGCACCGGCAATCGTCTTGGCCTTTTCCAGATCCGCGCCGAGCAGCGCGGCCATCGCGCCCTCACCCACCGGCACCGCCGCCTGCATCGCCCGGCCGCGCAGCTTTAACAAGCGCGCCGTCGTCGGCACGTCGATCGCATCGGCCGCGCACAGCGCAGTATATTCACCGAGCGAGTGGCCCGCGACGAAGTCGGCCTTCTCGGACAGCCGCACGCCGCCTTCCTTCTCCAGCACGCGCAGGGTCGCGATGGCGTTCGCCATGATCGCGGGTTGCGCATTCTCGGTCAGGGTCAGCTCATCGGCGGGTCCCTCGACCATCAGGCGATAGAGATGCTGGCCCAGTGCCTCGTCGACCTCCTGGAACACCTCGCGAGCGACGGGGCTCGCCTCGGCCAGCGCCTTGCCCATGCCGACGGCCTGGCTGCCCTGGCCCGGAAAGATGAATGCACGCATGTTGGTTCTGCCATGAAACAGTAATAGGATGGCCCGCGCGGTAGAAAGGTCGCCCGCCGCTGGCAAGTCCGGGGCCCTTCGCCGCTTGCCTTTTGCCGCCAAATCGCTATGAGCCAGCGCACCATTGGGCGGGAAGCACCTGCTTCACCCGCCCTCATGCCATTTTGGCGTGACGGTATTGAAGTATGGAAGACAGCCGGAGGGGTGTCCCACATGGGGTGGGCATCAGCGATCGGCCAACATAAGGTAAGCTGCATGGCTCTTTACGAGCACGTGTTCCTTGCGCGCCAGGATCTGGCACAGGCGCAGGTGGACGCGCTGGCGGAAGCCGCCACGAAGATCGTCGAGGACAATCAGGGCAAGGTCGTGAAGACCGAGACCTGGGGCCTGCGTTCGCTGGCGTACAAGATCGCCAAGAACCGCAAGGCGCATTACGTCATGCTCGAAATCGACGCCCCCGCCGGTGTCGTCGCCGAGCTGGAGCGCCAGACCCAGATCAACGAAGACGTGATCCGCTACATGACCGTCAAGGTTGACGGCCATGAAGAAGGTCCGTCGGTGATGATGCGCAAGCAGGAGCGCGACCGCGAGCGTCGTGCCGATCGTGGCGAACGCCCCGACCGCGCTGACCGCCCCCGTCGTGATCGTGAAGAGGAAGCCGCATAATGGCCCGCCCGTTTTTCCGTCGCCGCAAGAGCTGCCCCTTCTCCGCGAAGGACGCGCCCCGGATCGACTATAAGGACGTCCGTCTGCTGCAGGGCTTCGTGTCCGAGCGCGGCAAGATCGTGCCGTCGCGCATCACCAGCGTGTCGGCCAAGAAGCAGCGCGAACTCGCCCAGGCGATCAAGCGCGCGCGTCATCTGGGCCTCCTGCCCTACGTCGTGAAGTAAGGGGTCTTACAGATGAACGTTATTCTGCTTGAGCGCGTCGAGAAGCTCGGCGCCATCGGCGACGTGGTTTCGGTGAAGGACGGCTATGCCCGTAACTTCCTGCTGCCGCGCAAGAAGGCGCTGCGCGCCAACGAAGCCAACAAGAAGGTGTTCGAGGCCAACCGCGCCCGCATCGAAGCCGAGAACGCGAACCGTCGCGCCGAGGCTGAGGTCGAATCGAAGACCTTCGAGAACGCCACCGTCACCCTGATCCGTCAGGCGTCGAACGTCGGCCAGCTGTACGGCTCGGTCGCGGTGCGTGACCTGGTCGAGGCGCTGGTCGCCGACGGCCACAAGGTGAACAAGAGCCAGATCGTGCTCGACCGTCCGATCAAGGCGATCGGCCTGTACGACGTGCGCGTCGCGCTTCACCCGGAAGTGGCCGTGACCGTCAAGGTCAACGTCGCCCGCTCGCCGGAAGAAGCCGAGATGCAGGCGCAGGGCGTCGACGTCATGGCCTCGATGTTCGAGCGTGACGAAGCCGGCTTCACCGAGGATTACGATCCCAACGCTGAGCCGGGCGCCACCGCCGAGGTTCAGCCGGAGCAGGAAGAAGCGCAGGGCTAATCCCCAGCGCTTCGGCCTTCCGCCGAAAAAAGAAGGGCCGTCCGGCATGTCCGGGCGGCCCTTTTTTGCGTCTTGGGGACGACACCATGGTGCACGGCACGCTGGCCGCGCAGAACGACGTTACGGACAGGCCACGCAGGCGCTGACCACGGCGGCCAGCGGGATCAAAGCGAAAATGAGCGGCATGATATGTTTCATGGTAAAACTGCCTGTCTGTCCAATGGACCAGTAAATACACCGCGAAGTGCAAAAGTTTCGTTACGGTGAACGCTGAAACGTAAAAAATCTCAACTCATCGCCCAATGGGCTCGGTTCATCGCCAGAACAAGAGGTGTGTAAACTGGATCAGGACGATTTTGAAACGGCGCGCCATGGCAGGAAGGCTTCATGATATCGAAGACCGATCGCTGGGCACTCCCCTTCGTCCATATCTGGCGAAGAAGGGCGGGATTCCGCCTGCGTGCCGATTGGCCCCTGCTATGGCGGTTCGCTGCCGTGGAGGATTGGCCACCATGCGCCCTGCTGGGCGATGATTTCGACTGGGCGAACAAGACCGGGACAGGCTTTGTCGCGGATCATGGCGACGAGACCTTGTATCTGATCGACCGAGACTGGTTCGGATGGCCCGATCCGCCGCAGTGGAGCTTGGCTTCCTATGATCGGCGACGGGATCGATATTATTTCTGGGGTGATTTCAACGAATGCCCTCCGGCGTGGCGGCTTCCCTGACGGTTCGACCGCTTCAAATCCTCGACCCAATGCCGAAACAGAAAGATACCATCACGTCCAAATCTGGTGAGCAGGCGGAGACCATGACCAGAAGCGTCACGGCCATGATGCCATCCATCGGGATAGGCGTGACGTCCGGCAGCGTCGCACAGAGGCCGTTCGCCGGTCTTACTTCCGCCCGAACAGCTTCTCTATATCGCCATGCTGCAATTTTACCCAGGTCGGGCGGCCATGGTTGCACTGGCCGGAATGCGGCGTGACTTCCATTTCGCGCAGCAGCGCATTCATCTCGGCGACCGACAGGATGCGGCCTGCGCGCACCGAGCCGTGACAGGCCATGGTCGCGGCGACATGATCCAGCCGCTCGCGCAGGGATAGCGCCTGGTTGAAGGCGGCGAGTTCATCGGCCAGGTCGGTGACCAGCCCCTTGGGATCGCTCTGCCCCAAGAGTGCTGGCGTCGAGCGGACCAGCATCGCGGTCGGACCGAAGCGTTCGAGGTCGAGACCGAATTCAGCCAGTTCCTCGGCGCGCGCTTCCAGCCGGTCGCAGGCGGGTTCGTCCAGTTCGACCACTTCGGGGATGAGCATGGCCTGCGACGCCACCCGGCCGCCGGTCAGCGCGGCACGCATCCGCTCCAGCACCAGCCGTTCATGCGCGGCATGCTGATCGACCAGGACCAAGCCGTCCTCCGCCTCCGCGACGATATAGGTCTTGGCGACCTGCCCCCGCGCGACGCCCATCGGATATTGGCGAACCTCCGGCGGGGAAGCGAAAGCCGCTTCGGCACGGGCGAGCGGCGGGGGCGCCGAAAAGCCGGGACGCGGCGCGAAAAGCGACTGGCGCTCCATTACCCGCGTCTCGGGCGCAGACGATGCCCAGTCATCGGCGACCGGGGCGGCGGCCACGGGCGCAGCGACACTCTCTGCCTGCCACATGGCCAGTGCCGAGTCCGGCGGACGCTGCACGCTGCGATGCCCCGCTTCGTCCAGCGCGCGACGCAATCCCGACACGATCATGCCGCGGATCAGCGCGGGGTCGCGAAAGCGCACTTCTGTCTTGGCCGGATGGACGTTCACATCGACTTCCGAAGGCGGCATGTCGAGGAAGAGCGCCACGACCGCATGACGATCCCGTGGCAGCATCTCCGCATAAGCCCCTCGGATCGCGCCCATTAATAGGCGATCGCGGACCGGCCGGCCATTGACGAACAGATATTGATGGTCGGCGATACCCCGGTTGAACGTCGGCAGCCCAGCGACCCCGCCCAGCGACACGGTGTCGCGCACCCAGTCGATCGCGACCGAATTCTCCGCCAGCGCTCGGTCGGTCAGGCCAGCCACGCGGCCCGGTCGTTCCTCGCCGCCCGGCACGGTCAGCACGCGCCGCCCGTCATGCTCCAGCGTGAAGGCGATATCGGGCCGCGCCATCGCCAGGCGGCGCACCATGTCGAGGCAGGCGGCATATTCTGAACGCGGCGAGCGCAGGAACTTGCGCCGCGCCGGGACCCGCGCGAACAGGTCCTCCACCACGATCCGGGTCCCCGGCGGCACGGCGGCGGGGCCGTCGCGCAGCACCTCGCCATTGTCGACCACCCGGCTCCACCCGTCACGGCCCGGCGGTCGGCTTTCGATCGTGACCCGTGCGACGCTGGCGATCGAGGGCAGCGCTTCGCCGCGAAACCCCAGCGTCAGGACCGATTCGATCGCTTCGTCCGGCAGCTTGGACGTACAGTGCCTCTCCAGCGCCAGCGCCATATCCTCGGCCGACATGCCGCACCCGTCATCGGCCACCTCGATCCGGCCAATGCCCCCTTGCCCGATCGTCACCGCGATCCGGCTGGACCCCGCATCGATTGAATTTTCGACCAATTCCTTCAACGCACTGGCGGGCCTTTCCACCACTTCACCGGCCGCGATACGATTGACGAGATGGGGAGGCAGACGCCGTATTGACATGCGGCAAACCCTAGCCCAAGCGACGGCATCCCGCGACCCCGCAAATGACGGTGCAGGTGCCTGTAACGGCTCTTGGCGGCGGTTCGGGATATGAAATGCGCCCACCCGGTCCACCAGACGGAACGAAAGCCTCGATGCCTCTCCCCCGCTTCCTGAAATTCATGTCGCAAGACATGGCGATCGACCTCGGCACCGCGAACACCGTGGTCTATGTCCGCGGACGCGGCATCGTGCTGAACGAGCCGTCCGTCGTCGCGGTTGAGACGATCAACGGTATCAAGCGCGTGAAGGCGGTCGGTGACGACGCCAAGCTGATGATGGGCAAGACCCCGGGCAATATCGAGGCGATCCGCCCGCTTCGCGACGGCGTGATCGCGGACATCGACGTCGCCGAACAGATGATCAAGCACTTCATCCTGAAGGTGCACGGCCCCCGCAAGTTCGCGCGCTGGCCCGAGATCGTGATCTGCGTGCCGTCGGGTTCGACCAAGGTCGAGCGCCGCGCGATCCGCGACGCCGCCTCGAATGCGGGTGCGAGCCAGGTCTTCCTGATCGAGGAGCCGATGGCCGCCGCGATCGGTGCCGACATGCCCGTGACCGAGCCGATCGGCTCGATGGTCGTCGATATCGGCGGCGGCACGACCGAAGTCGCCGTCCTGTCGCTGCGCGGCCTGGCCTATACCACCAGCGTGCGCGTCGGCGGCGACAAGATGGACGAGTCCATCGTATCCTATGTCCGCCGCAACCATAACCTGCTGATCGGCGAAGCCACTGCCGAGCGGATCAAGCAGGAAGTCGGCATCGCGCGTCCTCCGGCCGACGGCATCGGTGTGACGATCCAGATCAAGGGCCGCGACCTCGTCAACGGGGTGCCTAAGGAAATCCAGATCAACCAGGGCCAGATCGCCGAAGCGCTGTCCGAGCCGGTCGCGACCATCGTCGAGGGCGTCCGTGTCGCCCTGGAAAACACTGCGCCCGAACTGGCCGCCGACATCGTCGACCAGGGCATCGTCCTGACCGGCGGCGGCGCGCTGCTCGAAGGGCTGGACGAGGTGCTGCGGGACGAGACCGGCCTGCCGGTGACGGTGGCGGAAGACCCGCTGACCTGCGTCGCCCTGGGCACCGGCCGCGCGCTGGAAGACCCGATGTATCGCGGCGTCCTGCTGAACGGCTAACCTCCAGCATAAGGGGACCGGCGCATGGCGCCCGCCCGCGACCGTCGCACCGGTTTCTCGCGACGGCGGCAATATGGAGCTTTCCTGGCCTATGTGCTCGCGGTGGCGGGTGCGGTGGTGGGTGCGGTGCTGCTTGTCGCATCGACCTTCAACCCGCCCGCCTTTGCCGCCCTGCGCATGACGCTGGGCAGCGTGACCGCGCCCATCTCGGGCACGTTCGTCGCGATCGGGGACGCGGTGAGCAGCGTGCCCGACACGATCGGCCATTATTTCTTCGTCCATTCCGAAAACGACCGGCTGCGCGCCGAACTGGAGCAGTCGCGTAAGATCCTGCTGACGGCGCGGACCATCGCCCATGACAATCGCCGCCTGCGGCGTCTGCTGGCGGTGCGCGACCGTACGCCCGATACCGTCGTGACGGCACGGCTGGTCAGTTCGACGGGCGCCAGCGGCCGCCGCTTCGCGCTGCTTAACGCAGGCCGCTGGCAGGGTGTGGAGCTCGGCATGGCGGTCCGCGGGCCGGAAGGACTGATCGGGCGCGTGACCGAGTCGGGACCTGCCGCCGCGCGCGTCCTGCTGCTGACCGATCCCGAGAGCATCGTGCCTGTGCGGCGTACCCGGGACGGCATGCCCGCCATCGCCGTCGGGCGTGGGGACGGCACGCTCGACGTCCGGTCGGTGGCGACCAATGTCCGGCTGGGCAAGGGCGACCTGTTCGTGACCTCCGGCACCGGCGGGCTCTATGCCCCGAACATCCCGGTGGCACGCGTCCGCACCGATGGCGGCGACGTCGCGGTGGCGCGTCCCTTCATTCATCCCGACACGCTGGATTTCGCGATCGTTCAGCGCGCCTTCATGCCGATGCCGCCATCAGCGCCGGCACCCCGGCCGTGACCCTCGACGCCTATAACCCTTTCGACCCCGGACTGCCCCCCGCCCGCGCCCGTGCGCTGCCGTGGCTGACCGTGATGGCCGGTTCGCTGACCGCCATCGTGCCGGTGGTGGCGATCGTGCCGTTGCAGCCGCCAATGGGCTTGCTGATGCTGCTCGCCTGGCGGCTGGTCGCGCGTTTTGCGCTGCGCCTGTGGGCGGCCGCGCCGCTTGGGCTGTTCGACGACCTGGTATCGGGGCAGCCGCTCGGCTCCGCCGTTCTACTCTGGTCGCTGACGTCGCTGGCGATTGATCTGTTCGAGCATCGGCTGGTATTCCGCGACTTCTGGCAGGACTGGCTGATCGCCAGCGGCGCCATCGCCTTCTGCCTGATCGCCGGGCGCTTCCTGGCGGTGCCGGTCGGCGCGCAGGTCGATGCGCCGCTGCTCATCCAGATCGCCATCACCATCCTGCTGTTCCCGATGGCGACGCGCCTGGTCGCGTGGATCGATCGCAAACGCGGCCGGAATGAGGTAGGGGCCTGAGCATGGATCGCCCCGGCCGGATCATGACCGAGGCCGCGCAGGCCTATAGCTTTTCGCGTCGCGCCTTCGTGCTGGGCACGGCGCAGGCGGGCGTCGGCCTGATGCTCGCCGGGCGGATGGCGTGGCTGTCGATCGCGCAGAACGAAAAGTACAACCTTCTCTCCGAGAGCAACCGCGTCAACACAACGATGATCCCGCCGCGTCGCGGCTGGCTGATCGACCGGCATGGCATGCCCATCGCCAACAACCGGACCGACTTCCGCGTCGACATCATTCCCGACCGGCTGGAGGACAAGGACCGGGTGCTGGAACTGCTCCGCCGGATCCTGAAGCTGGACGACGAGGCGATGAACCGCATCCGCCTCGACCTGGAACATGCCGCCGGGTTCCAGCCGGTGCAGGTCGCCGAGCGGCTGGACTGGGAACGCTTCGCGGCGGTCAGCGTCCGCCTGCCCGAACTGCCCGGCGTGCAGCCGACGCGCGGCTTTGCCCGCTTCTATCCGGCTGGCCCCGCCGTCGCGCATCTGACCGGCTATGTCGGCACGCCGACGGCCGAGCAATTCAAGGCGACGCATGACCAGTTGCTCGTCACCCCTGGCTTCAAGCTGGGTAAGGACGGGCTGGAAAAGATGCTGGAGCCGTATCTGCGCGGCAAGCCCGGCGCCAAGCGGGTCGAGGTCACCGCACGCGGCAAGGTGGTGGCCGAGCTTGCCACCCGGCCCGACACGCCCGGCCGCAATATCCGCCTGACCATTGATGCGGGGCTTCAGGAATATGCCGCCCGTCGCCTGGGCACCAATTCGGGGTCGGCGGTGGTGCTCGACTGCCGCACCGGTGAGACGCTGGCGATGGTGTCGATGCCCGCCTACGACCCCAACAGCTTTTCGGACGGCATCAGCCATCTCGAATGGTCGATGCTGTCGGAAAACGACCATGTGCCCTTGATGAACAAGGTCACGCAGGGGCTGTATCCGCCCGGCTCGACGGTCAAGCCGATGAACGGCCTGGCGCTGCTGGAAGCGGGCGTCGGGGCGAACGACCGGGTGCTCTGCACCGGTGCGATGCGGGTCGGCACCGGCGTCTTCCACTGCCACAAGCGGGGCGGGCACGGCGCGCTGAACCTGAAGGGCGCGATCGAGCAGAGCTGCGACATCTATTTCTACGAGATGATCCGGCGCATGGGTTATGACCGGATCGCACCGATCGCGCGGATGGTCGGGCTGGGCCAGAAATTCGACCTGCCGCTTAGCACGCAACGTTACGGCACGGTGCCCGATGCGGCCTGGAAGCTAAAGAAATACAAGACGAAATGGACCGTCGCCGACGGCCTGAACGCCTCGATCGGTCAGGGCTATGTGCTGGCCAATCCGCTCCAACTGGCGGTGATGGCGGCGCGGCTGGCGTCCGGGCGGCATCTCCAGCCCAGCATGCTCGCGCATCAGGTTCATCTCGACGCCCCTGCGCTGCCCGTCGCTTCCGAGCATCTGGCGATCGTGCGCGACGCCATGTTCGGCGTGGTCAACCAGGGCGGCACCGGCGGCGCGGCGCGGATGCTGGTGCCCGGCGTCAGCCTGGCGGCCAAGACCGGCACCGCGCAGGTCCGCCGCATCACCATGGCCGAGCGGCGCATGGGCGTGCTGAAGAACGGGCAACTGCCCTTCAAGCTGCGCGATCACGCGCTGCTCGTCTGCTTCGCGCCCGCCGACAATCCACGCTACGCCGCCGCCGTCGTGCTGGAGCATAACGGCCATACCGTGCGCAATCTCGATGCGCCGTTGATCGGGCGCGACATCATGACCTATCTGTTCGACCGCGACCGGGCATTGGCCTCGCTGGCGGAAGGCGAGCTGACCTGGGGCGGCGACATCGCCACCCGGATGCGCGCCGAGGAAGCCGCCTACCGCGCGGCGCATGCCCCTCAGCCCGCTGCCGCCGCGACCAAGACCGATGCGGGCGCCGCGACCGACGCCCCCGCCGTCGAGGCCGCGACCAACGTCTCCGATGCCCAGGCCGAGGCGATGGCGACGCGCGAAACCGATCCCGAAGACGCAGGCGACCCCAATCCATGAGCGGCCCCCGCATCATCCCCGAACCGATCGCGCAGCTGCCCTGGCGGGTCATCCTGCTGGTCACCGCCATCGGCTGTTTCGGGCTGGTCGTCCTCTATTCGGCAGCGGGCGGCTCGCTGACCCCTTGGGCCAAGCCGCAGGGGGTGCGCTTCTTCGTCCTGCTGGCCGGATCGCTGGTGCTGTCGCGCCTGCCGCTCGACCTGTGGCGACGGATCGCGATGCCGGGCTATCTGGTACTGGTGGTCGCCCTGGTGCTGGTCGAACTGCTCGGTGCGGTGCGCGGGGGCAGTCAACGATGGCTGGACGTGGGCTTCATCCGCCTCCAGCCGTCCGAGCTGATGAAGCTGTTCATCGTGCTGGGCGCGGCGCGCTTTTACGAATTGATGCCCCCCGCCGAGACACGGCGTTTCTCCGGCATATGGCCCGTTGCGGCGATGGTCGCCGTGCCCGCCGCGCTCGTCATGAAGCAGCCCGACCTCGGCACCGCGCTGATGATCTGTGCGGGTGGTGCCACGGTCATGTTCCTGGCGGGCGTACCCTTGCGCCTGTTCATCGGTGGAGCGATGGCACTGGCGGTCGCGGCGCCGCTGGCGGTGAACTTCCTGCTGCACGATTATCAGCGCAACCGCGTGCTGATCTTCATGAACCCGGAAAGCGATCCGCTGGGTACCGGCTATCATATCAGCCAGTCCAAGATCGCGATCGGATCGGGCGGCATCTGGGGCAAGGGGTTCCTGAACGGCACCCAGAGCCATCTCGACTATCTGCCCGAGGGGCATACCGACTTCGTCTTCGCGACCATGGCCGAGGAATGGGGGCTGGTCGGCGGCTGCTTCCTGATTCTGGCCTTCATCCTCGTCATCCGCTGGGGCCTGAACGTCGCGCAGGCGGCGCAGACGCGCTTTGCCCGGCTGGCGGCGGCGGGGCTGTCCACGACGATCTTCATCTATGTGATGGTCAATCTGATGATGGTCATGGGCCTGGCGCCCGTGGTCGGCATCCCCCTGCCGCTGGTCAGCTATGGCGGATCCTCGCAGATGACGGTGCTCTTGTGCCTGGGCATCCTGATGGCGATCGACCGCGAAAATCGTCGCCCGGCGCGCTGGTAAGGCAAAAAATCGGCAAAAAGCATTTGCAAAGTAGCGGAGGCCTGCTAAAGGCGCGCCTCCCGATCACGAGGCGGGCCGCCGGACGGCCTGACGAGCGTGACGAACGGACGCATAGCTCAGTTGGTAGAGCAGCTGACTCTTAATCAGCGGGTCCTTGGTTCGAGCCCAAGTGCGTCCACCAGTTTCTCCAACGGCCCTGCAGCGATGCGGGGCCGTTGTGCATTGGGCTTCCATGGCCCTCCAGCGGGATGAAGGATTGATGGCAGGATATAAGGTTCCCGGTTTCGCCGATCGCGCATCGGCTTCGCGCGACGCAAAGGCCGCCGCGCTGGAAAAGCTGCGCAACAAGGCTGCGCCCGACCCCGAGGTCGTCGCAGCCCGCGCCGCCGCCCGCGCGGCCAAGGAAGCCGCAGAGGCCGAACGCCGTGCCGCGCACAAGGCCGCGATTGAGCAGGAAAAGGCCGCCCGTGAGGAAGCCCGCGCCAAGGCGAAGGCCGAGGCCGAGGCCGCCGCAGAGGCCGCTGCTGCCGCCGCACGGCCGCCGGTGGTCCCCACCGCCGCCGAGCTGAAGGCCGCACGCGACGCACGCTACGCCGCACGCAAGGCGCGCCAGGGCAAATGACCCCGCGCGAGCTGCTGGGCATCGCCGAGGTGCCCGGCGGCGAGCCCCTGCGGCTGTTCCGCCGGGGCAAGGACTTCATGATCGTGCTCGACCGCAACGAGCTGATGAGCACGCGCATGAGCGGCTCGGAAGTGGCGCTAGGCACGATGACCTGCGACCGGCTGGGCGGGCGCAGCGCGCCGCATCTGCTGATCGGCGGCTATGGCATGGGCTTTACCTTGCGCGCCGTACTGGCCCGGCTGGGCCGCGATGCGCGGGTAACGGTAGCCGAGCTGGTCCCCGGCATCATCGAATGGGCACGCGGGCCGATGGTCGAGCTGACCGCCGGGTGCCTTGACGATCCGCGCGTAACGCTGGCGATGGGCGATGTCGGCAATGCGATCTATGCGGGGCGCGGCACCTATGACGCGATCCTGCTCGACGTCGACAATGGCCCCGACGGGCTGACCCGCCCGGCCAATGACGGGCTCTATTCGAACCGGGGACTGGACGAGGCGCGTATGGCGCTGCGTCCCGGCGGCGTGCTGGCCATCTGGTCGGCCGCCCCGGACCCGGTCTTTACCCGGCGGCTGTCGCGCGCGGGCTTCCTGGTCGATGAGGTCAAGGTCCGCGCCCGCGAGAATGGCAAGGGTGCGACCCACACCATCTGGTTCGCGACGCCGCGCTGAGATCGCAACGCCGCCCTCACCCTTCCCACCCGCTTAGGCGGGCGGGCTCCTTCCCTCTCCCGATGGGAGAGGGAGGGAGGCGCGAAGCGCCGGAAGGGTGAGGGTGTTCGGCAGATCAATCCTCCCGCTTGGCGCCGTCCAGCTCTTTACGAACCCGCTCCTGCTCCACCGCATCCCGCTGTTTCTCGGCCTTCGACCGCCCGAACCGCGCCCGGTTCTCCGCCGCCTGCTGCTCGGCGGCCTTGCGGACCAGTCCTTTGCGCGCCTGACGGAAGTTGACGACCTCCCCCATCAGTGCCGCCGCAGCCGCCGGAACAACCCTTTGCGCTGGCTGAACGCCTCGAACATCTCGTCCGGCCCTTCGGGGTCGAGCACTTCATTGTCCGCCAACCATTCCTCGACGCTCGACAGGTCCGGCACCTCATAGGGGCGCAGGCTCCGCCCCCCCTTCCCACGCAGCGCCTCGACCGCGGCGATCAACGAACCGGTGCGGGCAATGGTATCGCCCACCAGCTTGGGCGCGATGCCCAGATGCTCGCCCAGCAGATCGTCCCGGATCGCCGCGATCCGCCGTCCGGCGGGGCTGTCCGCCTCGACCGCGATCGCCAGGTCGCATTCGGTATCCAGCCGCATGGATCGATTGTTCAGGTTGGACGAACCCAACCGGAAGACCTGGTCGTCGGAGATCAGTATCTTGGCATGGCAATAGATCGCTTCGCCCCCTGCGGTGAAGGGGTGATAAAGCCGCAATCGCCCATGCCGGTCGCGCCGCCGCAACGCCTCGACCAGCCGGGCGCGGGCGGTGTCCATCGCGATGGGCTCCAGCCAGCCTTGCGCGGTCAGCGGGTTGATGATGACGAATTCCGGGCCATTCTCTTCATCCAATCGCCGGGCAATCGCCTCGGCGACCCGGCGGGAGGCGAAATACTGGCTCTCGATATACACGTAGCGCTCGGCCCGTGCGATCTGGGCGAGGAACAGCGCCTCGTTCTCATGGACCGGCTTTTGGTCGTCCATCTCGGGCATGGTGCGGGCGATGGCCACCGGCTGGTTGGTGAAGTCGGGCTCCAACCCTTCCGGCCAGCAGCTTGCGCCCGGAACGGCAGGCCCCATCGGCTTGCCGCCCGCCGCATGCCAGCGCTCACGGAACAGCTCGCCCAGCGCGTGCGTCACCGGGCCCTCTACCGCGCTGATCGCGTCGTGCCAGGGCTTGTAAGGCTGGCCGCCGGGCCGCTTGCGACCGGGATCGTCATCGCGATGCTCCCGCGTATCCCAGCGCTCGCTGGTCATGTCGATGCCGCCGCAAAAGGCGAGCTGGTCGTCGATGATGACGATCTTCTGGTGATGCGAGGCAGCGATCGGGTGATGGCCGTCCAGCTTGGTATGGATGAGCTTGTGCGCCATCCACTTCAGGACGGTGAAGAAGGTCTTCCCCCGGAACAGTGACTTGATCGCGCCGGTGTCCCAGCGGAGCAGGAAAATCTCCAGCTCGGGCTGGCGCTGGACAAGCGAGTAGATGAAGTCGCCGACCGTCTCGCCGGGTGCCTCGTCATGATCCAGGACGATGCGCGCGTCGAAGTCCCAGCCGATCAGCAGGATCTGCCGCCGCGCATTCAGCATCGCGCGGCGGGCCATCCGGAAATATTCCTCCGCATCGACGATGACTGCCATGCGATCGGCCTGCTCGATCCGCCAGCATTCCTGTCCGACCTTCAACGACGATCTCCCCTGTTGACGTCCGCGTCATGCCCCGACGACCCGGCACTGGCAAATGCCGAAACGGCCAATGCCCGCAAAAGGTCAGGGGATCGAACGCGAAAAGGAATCAGAAAATGCGGTAGCGGACCGGGCGGATCGACAGGGACTGTCCTGCGGCTGCCTCCTCCGCGACGGGCAAGTCGAAGGTGAGAGGCTCGGCGATACCGGCAAGCTCGGCCGTGATCCGGCGGGACCGACCGATGGGGCGGCTCGCCAATACGGTGACGGGCAGTGCGTCGGCAGCGCCCGACTGCGCCAGCTCGACATCGTGCGGGCGGATATGGATTTCGCCCCCGCCCTGCCCGCGCGCTTCGTCGGGCACGGTCGCCAGCCCGTCGCCGATGATCGCCGCGCCGTCGCGGCGCGTCACGGGCAACCGGTTGGTTTCGCCGATAAAGGACGACACGAAGGCGGTGGCAGGTGCGCTCTGCACCTCGGCGGGCGTGCCGATCTGCTCGATCACGCCGCCTCGCATCACGACGATGCGGTCGGCAATCTCCAGCGCCTCTTCCTGGTCATGCGTCACGAAGATCGAGGTCAGCCCCGTCTCGTCATGGATGCGCCGGAGCCAGCCGCGCAAATCCTTGCGCACCTGCGCGTCGAGCGCGCCGAACGGCTCATCGAGCAGCAACAGGCGCGGCTCGATGGCAAGCGCGCGGGCCAGCGCCACGCGCTGACGCTGCCCACCCGACAGCTGCGCGGGGTAACGGTCGCCCAGTTGCGGCAGCTGGATCAGTTCCAACAGCTCCGCGACCTTCGCGGCAATCGCGGCCTTGGCGGGCCGGTCACGCCGTTTACGGACCGTCAGGCCGAAAGCGATGTTGTCGGCGACGGTCATGTGGCGGAACAGCGCGTAATTCTGGAACACGAAGCCGATGCGGCGCTCGGCGGCGGGCGTCCCCGTCATGTCCTGCCCGTCGAAGAGGACATGCCCCTCATCCGCAAAGTCCAGCCCGGCGATGGTCCGTAACAGCGTGGTCTTGCCCGACCCCGAGGGGCCGAGCAGCGCCAGGAACTCACCGGGCTTGGTCTCCAGGGTGACACGATCCAGCGCGGTGAACCCGCCAAAACGGCGGGAGATATTGTCGACGACGATGCTCAATGCGCGGCTCCCGCCCGGTGGATGCCGAAACGCCATTCCAGCACGGTCTTCACTCCCAAGGTCACCAGCGCGAGCGAGGCGAGCAGAGACGCCACCGCAAACGCGCCGACAAAGTCATATTCATTGTACAGGATTTCGACGTGCAGCGGCATGGTGTTGGTCAGCCCCCGGATATGCCCCGACACGACCGACACCGCGCCGAACTCGCCCATCGCTCGGGCGTTGCAGAGCAGCACCCCGTAAAGCAGCCCCCAGCGGATATTGGGGAGCGTGACATGCCAGAAAATCTGCCACCCATTCGCGCCCAGAGAGCGCGCCGCTTCCTCGTCGTCGCGGCCCTGCTCGGCCATCAGCGGGATCAGTTCGCGCGCCACGAAGGGGAAGGTCACGAACACCGTCGCCAGCACGATGCCGGGCACCGCGAAGATGATCCGCATCCCATGCTCGGTCAGCCACGGCCCCAGCCATCCTTGCGCCCCGAACAGCAGGACGAAGATGAGGCCGGACACCACCGGCGACACCGAAAAAGGCAGATCGATCAGGGAGATGAGCAGGCTTTTTCCACGGAAATCGAACTTGGCGATGGCCCAGGACGCCGCCACCCCGAACACCGCGTTGATCGGCACCGAGATGGCCGCCACCAGCAGGGTCAGGCGGATCGCCGCCAGCGCATCCGGGTCGACCAACGTTTCGAAGAAAACGCTCCAGCCCTTCGCAAGAGCGCCAGCGAAGACCATGACCAGAGGCAGGAACAGGAACAATGCCAGAAACAGAAAACCGACACCGATCAGCGCCCGCCGCGCCCAGGGGCTTTCGATGGTCGTAGGGTTGGAGTTGCTCATCGCGTTCCCCGCTTGGCGCGCCACGCCTGGAGCAGATTGACGAACAACAGCATCGCGAAGGACAGGACCAGCATCACGCAGGCGATCGCCGTCGCACCATTATAGTCGAACTGCTCCAATTGGGTGATGATCAGCAGCGGCGCGATCTCCGACTTGAAGGGCATGTTGCCCGCGATGAAGATGATCGATCCATATTCCCCCACCCCCCGCGCAAAGGCGAGTGCGAAGCCGGTCAGCAAAGCAGGGGCAATGGCGGGCAGGATCACCCGGCCAAAGGTCTGCACGCGAGAGGCGCCAAGCGTCGCGGCGGCCTCCTCCACGTCGCGACCCAGATCGGCGAGCACCGGTTGAACGGAGCGAACAATGAATGGCAAACCAATGAAAACAAGGGCAATCGTCACGCCCAAGGGCGTATAGGCGACCTTGATTCCAAGCGGCGCGAGCAGCGACCCGACCCAGCCATTTTCCGAATAGAGCGACACCAGCGCGATGCCCGCCACCGCCGTCGGCAACGCGAAGGGCAGGTCCACCGCCGCGTCGATCAGCTTCTTGCCCGGAAACTCATAGCGGACAAGGATCCAGGCGATCAGCAGCCCGAACACCGCATTGATCGCCGCCGCCGCCAGCGCCGCGCCGAAACTCAACCGATAGGCGGCCAGCGCGCGCGGCGACAACCCGACTTCGGCAAAGCCTTCCCAGCCCATGCCCGCCGCCCGGATGACGAGCGCCGACAACGGGACGAGCACCACCAGCCCCAACCAGAAGATGGTCATGCCCATGGTCAGGCCGAAGCCCGGCAGCGCCGAGCGGCGCTTCGTCCGCAACACCGCGATCAGCGCCGCTTGGCCTGGCCGCCATAAATGGCGTCGAATACCCCACCATCCGCGAAGAACCGCTTCTGCGCCGCTGCCCAGCCGCCGAAGTCCTGGATCGTCACCATATCCAGTTTCGGGAAGGTCGCGGCATGCTTGGCCAGCACCGCCAGATCGCGCGGGCGATAGAAGTTACGCGCGGCGATCTCTTGGCCTTGCGGCGTGTAGAGGAACTTCAGATACTCGGTCGCGACCTGTTCGGTACCATGCGCCTTGGCATTGGCATCGACCACCGCGACCGGCGGTTCGGCCAGGATCGAGATGGAGGGCACCACGATGTCGAACTTGCCCGCGCCCAGTTCCTTTTCGGACAGCAAAGCCTCATTTTCCCAGGCGATCAGCACATCGCCCAGCCCCCGCTCGACAAAGGTCGTCGTCGCCCCGCGCGCGCCTGAGTCCAGCACGGGCACATGGGCATAGAGGTCGGCGACATATTTCTGCGCCGCCGCGTCCGAACCACCCGCCTTCTTGCCATAGGCCCAGGCCGCCAGGAAGTTCCACCGCGCGCCGCCGCTCGTCTTCGGGCTCGGCGTGATGACCTGCACGCCCGGCTTTACCAGATCGGCCCAGTCGCGAATGCCCTTCGGGTTACCTTTGTGGACCAGGAACACGATCGTCGAGGTATAGGGCGCGCTATTGTCGGGCAGACGGCTCTGCCAGTTGGCGGGCAGCAGCTTGGCCCGCTCGGCGATCGCGTCGATGTCATAGGCCAGCGCCAGCGTCACCACATCGGCGGACAGCCCGTCGATCACCGAGCGCGACTGCTTGCCCGACCCGCCATGGCTCATGCGGAACGACACGGTCTTGCCGGTCTTGGCCTGATAATCCTTGGCGAAGGCGGCGTTGACATCCTTATACAGCTCACGCGTCGGATCGTAGCTGACGTTCAGCAGCTCGACCGAGCCCTTGCCGTTGCCCCCGCCCGAACAGCCGGACAGACCGACCGTACCGATCATCAATGCGGCCATCATGGCCGGAAATGGTGCTCGCATCTGGATCCGTCCCTTTCGTTTCGGCGCGTAACCTATCTCGATCCCCCCGATAGGAAATGCCGTAAAGCTTGGGACGCACAAAGCCCTGCTTTTGCTCCCTCGATCCGGACAGAAGCTCGGTTCGACCCCGTTCGGCCTTGTATCGGCGGGGCACAAGGCCGATCTCCGGCCCGCATTCGACCCCCTTACCCTTTCCGAAAGGACCCATATGACCGCCCAGCAAGTTGATGTAAAAACCGGCCTTTATATCGGCGGCGAGTGGCTGGGGCCGGAGGGGCGCGATACCCAGGCGGTATTGAACCCGGCAACCGGCCAGTCACTGGGCGAGCTGCCGCTGGCGACCGCCGCCGACATGGAACGCGCGCTGGAGGCCGCCGCGCGCGGGTTCGAGCAGTGGCGTAAAGTCGCGCCGCAGGAGCGGGCCGCCGTTCTCCACCGCACTGCCGCCCTGGTCCGCGAGCGCGCCGAGGAGCTGGCGCGACTCGCGACGCTGGAGGAAGGCAAACCGATCGTCGAGGCGCGCGGCGAAGTCGCCGCGACCGCCGCCCTGCTCGATTTCCATGCAGGGGAAGCGGTGCGCATCTATGGGCGCGTCCTGCCGCGTCCCACCGGCACCCGCTCGCTGGTGCTGCACCAGCCGGTCGGTCCGGTCGCGGCCTTCTGTGCCTGGAACTTCCCCGTGATGAACCCGGTGCGCAAGATTTCGCCCGCCATTGCGGCGGGTTGCTCGGTCATCCTGAAGCCGAGCGAGGAAACCCCCGCCAGCGCCATCGCGATCATGCGCTGCTTTCAGGATGCGGGCCTGCCCGGCGATGTCGCGCAGCTGGTCTTCGGCGTACCCGATGCGGTGTCGCGCCACCTGCTCGCCTCGCCGGTCACCCGCAAGCTCAGCTTCACCGGGTCGGTGCCGGTCGGCAAGCATCTGCTGAAGCTCGCCGCCGATACGGTGATGAAGTCGACCATGGAGCTGGGCGGTCATGGCCCGGTGCTGGTCTTCGACGATTGCGATCTCGACAAGACGCTCGACCTGCTGGTCACCCACAAGTTCCGCAATGCGGGCCAGGTCTGCGTCGCCCCCACCCGCTTCCATGTGCAGGAGGGGATTTACGAGCGCTTCGCCAAGGGCTTTGCCGAACGCGCCGCCGCCCTGAAGATCGGGGACGGGCTATCGAATGATACGCAGATGGGGCCGATGGCCAATCCCCGCCGTCCGCAAGCGATCGGCGCGATGATCGATGACGCCGTGCGGAACGGCGCGCGCAAGCTGACCGGTGGCGAAGTCAAAAGCGGGGACGGCTTCTTCTTCTCCCCCACCGTGCTGGCCGATGTCTCGCTTGATGCGCAGGCGATGAACGAAGAGCCGTTCGGCCCGATCGCGCTGATCCGCCCCTTCGCCACCACCGAGGACGCGATCGCCGAGGCCAACCGCCTGCCCTTCGGCCTGGGGGCATATTGCTTCACCGAGAATGGCCGCCGCCAGAACCAACTCGCCGACGAGATCGAGGCGGGCATGGTCGCGATCAATACCGTCCGCCTCAGCTGGGGCGATGCGCCCTTTGGCGGGGTCAAGGAAAGCGGCTATGGCTCGGAAGACGGGCCCGAGGGCATCGCCAACCACATGATCACCAAGGCGGTTCACATCGCCTGATAAAAGAATGGGGTCAGGCCCGCGCGCGATAGGCCGCGCGGGCCGCCTCCACTTGTGGCTGATGCGTGTCCGCCCAGCCGATCAGCGCCCGCATCGGCACCAGGAACGACCGGCCCAGATCGGTCAGGCTATACTCCACCCGTGGCGGCACCTCCGCATAGACCGTCCGCTCGACGAACCCGTCCTCCTCGAGCCGCCGCAGCGTGCGGGACAGCATCTGTTTCGATACATCGCCGATCCGCCGCAATAAGACGTTGAACCGCAACGTTTCCGGCTCCAGCGCGGCGAGGACCAGCAGGCTCCACTGATCGCCGATCCTGTCGAGCACGTCGCGGATCGGGCATCCACCCTCCCCGCTCAACGCCGTGGTCACATTCATGTGACCTGGTCCCTGTAAAATGACGTCTTGTGGTGCGGCGGCGCTCTGCATAGCTCCACGGTCTATAAAGTGGACCGTGGAAAGGAAAGACCATGAAGATCGCCCTGATCGGTGCCTCGGGTAACGCAGGCTCACGCATCCTGAGGGAATTGTCGGATCGCGGCCATGCCGTGACCGCCATCGCGCGCAATGCCGATCGGATCGCCGCCCTGCCCGGCGTCGCCCCGGTTTCGGGAGATGTGAGCGCACCGGATTCGCTGGCCGAGACGCTGCGCGGGCATGACGCGGTCGTTAGTTCGGTCCACTTCGCAACCACTGACGCGGCCGGTCTGATCGGCACCGTCCGCGCGTCGGGCGTGAAGCGTTACCTCGTCGTCGGGGGCGCGGGCAGCCTGGAGATCGCACCCGGCCAGCGCCTGATCGACCAGCCGGATTTCCCGGACGCGTACAAGGCAGAGGCGAGCGCCGGCGCCGAATTCCTCGACCTGCTGCGCGGCGTCCAGGACCTGGAATGGACCTTCCTCTCCCCCTCCGCGATGTTCGTCCCCGGCGAGCGGACCAGCCAATTTCGGCTCGGCACCGACACGCTTCTGTCGAACGAGCAGGGCAGCAGCATCTCGTTCGAGGACTATGCCATCGCGCTGGCCGACGAAATCGAGCAGCCCCGCCACATCCGCCAGCGCTTTACGGTCGGTTATTGAGGGATTTACACAGTCGGGGCTGCACACGCGGCCCCGACTGCCAAAAAAATGTCAAAAACCCCCTTGGCAGGTCGGACATGCCCGGCTAATAGCGCCCCACCAGACGGGGACACGCTCCCCGCCATGCCGCAGACCGGCATCGGACGCATAGCTCAGTTGGTAGAGCAGCTGACTCTTAATCAGCGGGTCCTTGGTTCGAGCCCAAGTGCGTCCACCATTTTCCAGTAATTGACAAGATATATCGACTCCAATTGGACTCCGATGTGCGATTTGCTTGCCGGACGATGACAGGCTCACCGCGTCGCGTCATTTTGATGGCATGAACGTCTCACCGCCGAAAACGACCGTCGCGGCGATATGCTTCGTTGCGCTGATCGTCATAGCTGGCGTCGCGGGGTGGCGCGCGATGGAGCGGCGACATGTGTCGACCATGCTGAACATCGCAACCTTGCCAGCCTCGGTTACTGACATTGCATGCGCCAGCTTCGGCTTCTCCGATGTGCTGGAACGATGCACCTTCCGCGCGGCCAGTTCCGACATCAGCGCGCTTTTGCGCGGATATCGCTTCCATACGACCCGCTCCTGCTCCTCCGCAGGACCGGGCGTCGGGGGGCCATGCCTGGAAACCACGGGACCTGAAACGAGCCATAATTATTGCTGTGGTCCCGCGATCGGCCCGGACTTTCCGATTTCCCACATCTACGTTGCCGAGCCAAAGGAGTTTGACCACGGCGGCATGGTAACGCTCTTGACCGATAAGAGCCGGACGCGCGTGATGGTCGACCTCTATATCGAGTGACGTATCCCGCGCAGCCAGAACCGGTCGCCATGGAGGGCAAAGCTTATCGCGATTGCCGCGCCCCCTGCCCCGAAGGCGGCACCGGCGGGGTGGACGACTTCGCATCGCTCACCGCTTCGTCATACCAGCGCGCCAAGTCTGCCTTCATGCTCCGCAGTGCGTCCGGGTTGAGATAGGTCATGTGCCCGGCCGGATAATAGGTGAAGCGCAGATTGGCCTGTTGCGCGGGCTCCAGCATCATATGGCCCAGATCGTTCTCGGTGCCGAAGAACGGGGTCGCCATATCGTAATAGCCGTTCATCGACAGCACCTTCAGATACGGGTTCGCCCGCATCGCGGCGCCCAGGTCGATCGCGGTGTTCGGGTTGTTCTGCGACCCGTCGGGCGACTTGTGCTTCCAGTTCCAAGTCCAGCCCGCCGCGTCGCGCGCCGACAGGCGATAGGGCAGATCGGTTTTGTAACCCAGGGTCGACTGAAGATAGTCCTGGAAGGATGCGATATAAGCTCCTGAGATTGCGTCCGAAGAGGCGTCCGTCTCCGGCCGCTCGCCCGCCGCGTCGGTGTCGATGCCGAGGTAACGCGAGTCGAACCGACCGACCGTGCGCGCCGAGCCGCGCAGCAATTCCTTCTGGAAACGCGGCAGGTCGATGCGCAGGTTCGCGCGCTTGATATAGTCGGGCGAGATGCCGATCAGGCGGCTCATCTGCTCGGCGATCTGGTCGCGCTCCTGCGGCGAGATGCTCTGCCCCTTGGCAAGCGCTGACATATAGGGGCCGACCGCAAAGGCGCGCGCTTGCGCCACCACGGTCGCGACATCAGCAGGGCGATCGGCCAGGCGATTGTGATACCAGGCGGTCGCGGCATAGCTGGGCAGGTAATTGAGATAGACCTGGTCCAGCCCCGGCTGGCGATAGCCGTAATTCATGATCGAGCTGAGCAACACGACGCCGTTCAGCGCCATGCCCTTTTCCTGCAACTGATAGGCCAGCGCCCCCGAGCGCAGCGTGCCATAGCTTTCGCCGAGCAGGAATTTCGGGCTCATCCAGCGGCCATATTTGGTGACATAACGCTGGATCGCGCCCGCAAAGACGTCGACATCCTCGTCGACGCCGTAAAATTGCGCGGGCTTCATATCGCCCAGCGGTCGCGAATAGCCGGTGCCGATCGCATCCAGGAACACCAGGTCTGTCTTGTCGAGCAGCGAGTCCGGGTTCGGTCCGACATCATAGGGCGCGGGCCGCACGAACTCCGGGCTGGTGGTGCGGATGCGGATTGGCGCGAACGAGCCCATGCGCAGCCAGAAGGACGGCGATCCCGGCCCGCCATTATACAGGAAGGTCACCGGCCGCTTGGTGCCGGGCTTGGTGCCGTCAAGCGTATAGGCGGTGTAGAACATCGAGGCGGTCGGCTTGCCCTCGATATCCCGCACGGTCAGCGTGCCCGCCGAAGCGACATAGGGATAAGCGCGGCCATTAATCGTCACGCTGTCGCGATGGCGGACCTCGGTTTCCTCCAGCGGCGCGCGCGCCCAGGCGGCCTCCGCCTCGGCCTTGGCGGCTTCGTGATGCGGAGCCTTCTTCTCCCCCTCTTCCTGCGCGGCGAGCGGCGCGGTCATGGCAGTGGCGGCGAGGAGGAGGGCGAGGCTGTTGCGGATCACGAAGGGCTCACGAATAGGTGACGGAGCTGTCATCGTTTCGTGTTTCGGTATGGGAAGCAAGAGGTTGAAGATGCGTCGGGTGATTATCGTACGCGCCGTCCAGCCCAAATGTGCTCGAAGGCTATACTTATGGCCCTAATCCAGACTGTTCCCCGGCGAAGGCCGGGGTCCAGTTTCCACTTCGGCGCGATGGTGCGATGAATTTGCGTGGGAGGCAAATGGGCACGGATCGCCTTGGCCTCCCACTCGCCGTTTTCATTTCCCCCTCCGCCTCGAAGAGACTGGGCCCCGGCCTTCGCCGGGGAGCAGAGGGGTTTAGGTTATTCGTTGGCCTTCGATTTCGATCAGGCTGGGCTGGCGGGGAGCCACCCCCGCCAGCCCCCATATCAGCGCGCCAGCCAGGTCTGGACGGCGGGCTTCAGGCGATCCGCGACCGCCTTGCGCACCGCGATCTGCGAGATCGACCGTTTGGCCCCGCCGCGCGAGCCCTCGGGCAGGTTGGCATTGGCCCAGGCCTCGATCTTGCCGGGCATGGCGGGATCGTTCGACCCCGCGCCGAGCCCGACGATGAAGGTCGCCCGGTTGCTCTCCTCCAGGAAGCTGTCGACCAGCGGCTTGTTCTGAACCGCCCAGTCGAACGCCATGTCGGGATGCGCCCCCGCGATCGAGCGGAGCAGCGCGGCACGCTGCGGCGGGGTGAAGGTGTTGTCCTTCAATACGCTCAGCGCCCGGCGTGCCGCGGCATCGTCCTCGGCATAGCCCAGCAGCGAGACATAGCGGTTCTTGACCACTGGATTGCGCTCGGCCTTGGCCAGTTCGTACAGCCGGTCCCATTCGTCCGCCGTCGCGCGGGTGGCATAGGTCGCCAGGATCGGCTGGCGGATGGCGCCCGGAATGGCGTTGGGGTTCCTAGCGAGCGCGGTGACATAGCCCCGTGCACGCGCCGCGACCATCGCATCGCCGCTGGTGCCCAGCTGCCCGATCAGCGTCTCGCGCAAGTTGGAGACGAGCGCACCGTCCTCCGGCTTGGGCTCGAACCCGATCCGCGCCAGCACCGGCGACAGGATCGCCGCCGTCCGCGCACGCAGCGGCGTTTCGAGCGGCGTGCCCTCGTAAAGGCCGTTCAGCCGCGCCAGTTCTCCGGCGACCGCCTGCCATTCCAGCGGATCGGCCTCGGGCTTTACCTGCGCCATCAGGTCGAACCAGCGGCTCAGATTCTGATAACCGCCCGCCGCCAGCGCATAATCGTCGCCCAGCGTCCCGAGGCGATCGTTCAGGGTCAGCTTGGCATAATCCCGCACGATCGCGGCATGGCCCGCATCGTCATACATGACACGCGTATAGGAGCCCTTGCCCTGGTTCAGAACCAGCGTGCCGCAACCGCCAACCGTCACCGGGGCGGGTGCCGCGCCGGTGACGATGGCCGTCGTCTCGGCCCCGCCGATGGTCGCCACGCGGATCGGCACATGCCAGGTCTGGGCCGCCTTCGACGCCTCATCCAGACCGAACCGGCCCTGGGTCAGCGTCGCGACGGTCTTGCCGCCCTCGCAGCGTGTGCCCTGCAGCGTGATCAGCGGCACGCCGCCCTGCAACGTGAAGTCATGCGCGATGGTCGCGACATTGGTGCCCGATGCCTTGGACAGTTCCTCCCAGAGCTGGTCGGTCACCGTATTCTGATACTTGTACTTTGCCATATAGGCGCGGATGCCCTTGCGGAACGTATCGGCGCCCAGCGTCGATTCGAGCATCCCGATGACCGCCTGTCCCTTCAGATAGGTGATGCCGTCGAAGGACTCACCGATCTGGTCGACCGTCTCGACCTTGCGGATGATCGGGTGGGTGGCGCTGGTCGCGTCGATGCCCATCGCCGACTCACGTTCGCCCGACACGCTGGCCGCCGCCGCTTCCCAGGCCGGGTTCAGGTCGTTGCTGGCCTTGCCCTCCATCCACGAGGCAAACCCTTCGTTCAGCCACAGATCGTCCCACCAGCGCATGGTGACGAGGTCGCCGAACCACTGATGCGCCATTTCATGCGCGACGACGGTGTGGATGCGCTGGCGGTTGCTCTCGCTCATGACCTGCGGATTGAAGAGCAGCTCGTTCTCGAAATAGAAGATCGCGCCCCAATTCTCCATCGCGCCGAAGAACTGGCTGGAGCCCGGACCCGCAACCATGTCCATCTTGGGCAACGGATAGGGCGTGCCGAAATAATCATTATAATAGCTCAGCAGCTTGGTCGCCGCGCCGAGCGAATAGTCGCCCTGGTCGACCACGCCCTTGCGGCTGACCACGCCGATCTGGACGCCATTCGCGTCCACCGTCTTGCGGTCCAGATTGCCCGAGCCGAAGAACAGCAGATAGCTGGACATCACCGGCGTCTCGCCGAAGCGATAGAGCTGGCTGCCGTCGGCTTGCGTCGTCACGGTCTCGGCGGGCATGTTGCTGATCGCGCGCTGCCCCTTGGGCGCGGTGGCGGTCAGGCGGAACTTCGCCTTGAAGGCGGGCTCATCCCACATCGGCGCGAAACGGCGCGCGTCGGGCGCCTCGAACTGGGTCGCCAGCATCCGGTCGGCCGAGCCATCGGCATTGCTATAGTCGATCGCGAACAGGCCATTGGCCGAACGGTTGATCGTCCCCGTCCACGCAAAGCCGACCTTGTGCCGCCCGACGCTCGCCGCCTGCGGCAGGGTGAGGGTCAGAGTCTGGGCGGCCTTGTCAGCCACGAAGGGCACCGGCTTGCCGTCGAAGGTCGCGCGCGTCACGGTCAGCTCGGCGGCGTTCAGCACGATGGTGGCGGTGGCCTGTCTCACATCGACATCGACGGTTTCCTCGCCACTGAAGGTCAGCGCCTTCGCATCGGGACGGACGGTGATGTCGTATAGGACCGGCGCGACGGTCTGGGGCAGCTGACCCGCCGCCAGCGCCGGGGTGGAAACGGTCAGGGCCAACAGGACCGATAGGGCGGACTTCATCGCAAGCAGGGCCTTTCAATGGGAATGCGCAAATCTCTAAGCCCTGTCCGCCCCAAAGCAAATGACGGTCATGTAATAATATTGCACAGACCTTGTCCATCTGGACAGGCCTTACGCTTACGTTATCGTAAAGCCATGAGCCTGCCCCCTGCCCTGAGTCGTTCGCCCCTGAACCGGCTGGCGCTGCCTGTGATCGGGTCGCCACTGTTCATCATCTCCAACCCGGATCTGGTCATCGCCCAGTGCAAGGCGGGGATCGTCGGCTCGTTTCCGGCGCTGAATGCACGGCCCGCCAGCCTGCTCGACGAATGGCTTCACCGGATCACCGAGGAACTGGCGGCGCATGACCGGGCAAATCCCGATCGGCCCGCCGCACCCTTCGCGGTCAATCAGATCGTGCATCGCTCCAACGACCGGCTGGAGGCCGACCTGACGGTCTGCGCCAAGTGGAAGGTGCCGATCGTCATCACCTCGCTGGGCGCGCGGGAGGATGTGAATGCGGGCGTCCACAATTGGGGCGGGATCACGCTGCATGACGTGATCGACGACCGCTTCGCGCGCAAGGCGGTGGAAAAAGGCGCGGACGGGCTGATCGCGGTGGCGGCGGGAGCGGGCGGCCATGCCGGGCGGCTTTCGCCCTTTGCACTGGTGCAGGAAATCCGCAGCTGGTTTAACGGCCCGCTGGCGCTGGCAGGATCGATCGCGACCGGCGACGCGATCCTGGCGGCGCAGGCCATGGGAGCGGACTTCGCCTATATCGGCTCGCCCTTCATCGCCACAGCCGAGGCCAATGCGGCGGAGGCCTATAAGCAGGCGGTGGTCGAAGGGCGCGCGAGCGACATCGTCTATTCCAGCCTGTTTACCGGTGTGCATGGCAATTACCTGCGCGCCTCGATCGTCGCGGCGGGCCTCGACCCGGACAATCTACCCGAAGGCGATGTGTCGACGATGAACTTCGGCGGCGGCCAAGCGGCCAAGGCCTGGCGTGACATCTGGGGCGCGGGACAAGGCATCGGCGCGGTCGACCGTATCATACCGGCGGCCGAGCGGGTCGCGGAGCTTCGCCGTCAATATGAGGCGGCGCGGCAGAGATTGTCACTTGCCTCTTATTCCTCCCCCGCAAGGGGAGGCGTCGGGGCATAGCCCAGACGGAGGGGGGCACTCCTGGCGAAGGCGGGGTGTCCTCGCCAGCGGTGACACCCCTCTACCATGCTGCGCAAGGTCCCCTCCCCCCTGTGGGGGAAGGAATGGTGCCCGACTAGAACGCCCTACCCAACCTCGCATGCAAAGCCTGCACGGGGCTGGCGGCCTGGGCGTCTTCACCGGCCATGGCATCGAGCCGCTCGACCCGGCGGTGCAGGTCCAGGCTCGCCTGGGTCAGCCGCCGCGCCGGTTCGGGCAAGGCGGCAAGCTGCGCTTCGTCGGTATCCGGCGAAGCCCCCAGGCGCCGAACCGGCTGCCGCGCCTCCGCCCAGTCCATTTCACCGGCTTCGACCGCGCGCTGGGTCAGCACCCATGCGATGACGTGCATCAGCCGCGTCGTCACCTTCAGCGACTCGCAGGAAAAGGCGACCCGCACCACCGGATCCAGCCCATCGCGCTGGTCACGGCCGATCCCGTCGAAATAGCCACGCGCCGCCTCGGCCAGGGCCATGGCCTCGACATACAGGCCGTCGATCAGCTTGGCATGGAAGGGGGATTGGGACGCGATGGAAGCCATGGCCTCTGGCTCGCACGACATTCGCGCCCGGAACAAGACGAGGTTCGGCGCGGGCTGTCCCGATACGAAGCGGTCCGGCCGCCGGGATCGTCAGGCGATGATATCGGGGATCAGCCGGTCTTCCAACTCGGCGAGTTCGTCGCGCAGCCGCAATTTGCGCTTCTTCAGCCGCGCGATCTGCAACTGGTCGGGGGTCGTGGATTGCAGTAGCGCCGCGATCGCGTCGTCCAGGTCGCGATGCTCGGTTCGCAACATGTCGATCCGCGCGCGTGCCAGCGTGACGTCCATCCTGCTCCCCCTTTGCGACCGGTACGGAAGGAAGCCCGACACCGGTCCCGCCCCTCTAGCAAGCCCGAAGGCGCGCGGCGAGAGGCGGCATCACGTCATCGTGCCAAATACCTCATCCGGTCGATTCTGACGAAAATGGATGAGGACAGACGATGATTTTGGTGTTTTACTCAGTCCCCCAAGCAATGACAGGAGGTTGAAGCCCATGCATACGGCGCATCAAACGGCCCTGGAGACCAAGCACGCCACGCTCGACCGGCGAATCAGCGCCGAATCACAGCGTCCCGTGCCAGACGCGCTGATTTTGGCGGATCTCAAGAAGCAGAAGCTAAGACTGAAAGAAGAGATCCAAGGCCTATAGCCTGGACGCGGCCGCGCGGGTCAGCCGACCCGCCGCGGCCCATGTCGGGGGCATACGCCGCCCGATACCTATCCCCGATAGTATTTCCGAATCAGTGGTGGAACGGCTTGGTCTTCAGGCCCGTCGCAGGCTTGGCATATTCCGGTGTCGATGCACCACCGCCGACCGGCTTGCGAACCAGCGTCGGATCAATCTGGCGGTCGAAGGCAACGCCCACCCGCCCCTGGGTGCACCAGGCGATCCGCCCCGACACCGCGCCGACACCCCGCAAATTGAGCGACACGGCCGTGCCGATTTCGACCGAAATGGGCAGTTCGGCCATCAGGCCGCCTTCGGAAATATTGCGGACCCGCACGTCACGGGGCGAGGTTTCGTCACCCAGCGTCATCTGCGCCATCAGCAACAGGCTGTCGCGCCGTCCGGCCCGGTCGCTGCGTTCCAGTTCGTCTTCCGCCATTTCAGACCCATTTGCGGGCGCACGGTTCGTCATGTCCATGATGATCGTCCCCGCTTTCCCGTTACCACTCGCGCGACCATGCGATACGCATCATCACGTTGCCAACCCCTTAATGAAAGCGGTTCCAGACATCTGTTGACGAACAGGACAGGTCTTTGACGTTCGCGCCCGCATTTCGCAAGCCGAACCCCGTACCGGCGCCCCGATCCGCTTTGACCGGAGCACCGGGCCGGTGCATCAATCGTCGCGCGAGACCTTCTCGTTCCGCTCGTGACGCTCCTGCGCCTCGACCGTCATGGTCGCGATCGGCCGCGCCTCCAGCCGACCGAGGCTGATCGGTTCGCCGGTGACTTCGCAATAGCCATATTCGCCCTCCTCGATCCGACGCAGCGCGGCGTCGATCTTGGAGATCAGCTTGCGCTGGCGGTCGCGGGTGCGAAGCTCGATCGACCAGTCGGTTTCGCTCGACGCGCGATCGGTCAGATCGGGTTCGCGCAACGAGTCGATCTGAAGCTGGGACAGCGTACCCTGCGCCTCGCGCTGGATCGCTTCCTTCCAGGCGATCAGCTTGCGGCGGAAATAGGCCTGCTGCTTCAGGTTCATGAAAGGTTCGTCCGCCGAGGGACGATAATTCTCGTCGATATCGTTGGCCGCATCCGGGCCGGTGGATTCCGTCACGCGATTAAACACCGTCGCCATACCACTCTCCCAAAGGGCCCGTCGGTGCGACGTTCGGCACCGTGTCCTCGGGGCCGCCCCCTGATGGTCGAGAGGGCCTATAATCGGTGCCACCGTCTGCCGCAAGCGACCGGCGTTTCATCGTCTTGCCAATTTCTATAATAAAGTTGCGATGTTAACCGGGCATGGACGAATTGGTGCCATTATGGTCAGTTTACAGACCCGATCATCGAATCTTGACTGTCGCCGGGCCGTCCATGTCCCTAAAATATGGTCCGCGACGGTTCGCGAATCCCAAAGCTAGACGCGGACGGCCAATAATGGGTTTGACCTGAAGCCATTGTTGGTCACTGTGATGACAGAAACGCTGGAAAAACTTGCCTTTGGGGCGATCGGGTGGCGATGCCGGAACCATCACCCGGTTTGAAGCCTTGGTCCGGTCCCGTGTCGTTTGCGGGCCTGAACCGTTTGAGGATGTGACGATGTCTGTGCGAATGGCCTTGGCAAAACTGACGGCCTGTGTCGCTGGCGGCGCCGTGATCGGCGGCGGAGCCGTCCACATGGTCGATCGTCCCGAGCGCCCGGCGCTGGTCAAGCAGACCAAGGTCAAGAAGCGCATCGTGCATCATCGCCGGCTGCCCGCGCGGCGGCATGCCGTCACACGCACGACCACGACCACCACGACGCCATCTCCGACGGTCGTGACCGTCATGACGCAGGAACCGCCGGTTCCCGTCCCCCTGCCCGCCACCGCACCGTCGGTCGCGCCGGGCGGCGGCTATGTCCCTGCGGTCATCGGCGGCTGGGGTGGCGGTTTCGGCGGCGGCTGGGGCGGTGGCCTTGGCGGCGGTTTCGGGTTCGGCGGCGGCTTCGGCGGCGGCGGCGGATCGAGCGGAAGCATCGTGATTTCGTCGACCAGCAGCGGCGGATCGACCTCGTCGGCATCGGGCGGGTCCGGCGGATCGGGTGGTTCGTCCACCTCGTCGGCCTCCGGGGGTTCGGGCGGATCGTCCACCTCCACCGGCGGCGTCAGCAGCACCTCGTCCAGCGGCAACGTGTCCAGCACATCATCGTCGGGCAATGTGTCGAGCACCTCCTCGACCGGCGGCTCCTCTACCTCTTCGGGTAACGTATCGTCGACATCCTCGACCGGCGGTTCGTCGACCTCCTCGGGCAACGTCTCGTCCACCTCTTCGACCGGCGGCTCCTCCACTTCGTCGGGCAATGTTTCGTCGACGAGTTCGTCCTCGGGCAATGTCAGCTCGTCGAGTGCGTCCAGCACCTCTTCGGCGTCGTCGGCATCGTCCGCCTCCTCGGCTTCGTCGAGCGGCTATGCGTCGAGCAGCAGCGGCTGGTCGTCCAACGGCTCGTCGGCCAGCTCGGCCTCCAGCGCGTCGTCGGCGTCGAGCGCTTCTTCGGCCAGCAGTGCCTCATCCTCGGGCGGTGACACGCCGCCCCCGACGCCAGTGCCCGCCCCGCCGATGGTCCTGCTGTTCGGCAGCGCGGCGGCGGCGCTGGTCATCCGGCGGCGACTGGCCAAGCCGAAAACGGCCTGACCCGCCGCCGCCCGGTGGCGGTTACGCCTTTTGCAGCGCGGCCTCGATCTCGGGCACTGGATGCCCGGTCAGATCCTTGGCCAGTTCGCCGACCAGCCGGTCCTCGACCGCCTTGTGATAATGTTTGCGCAACTCACCCAGCGTCTTGGGCGGGGCAACGACGATCAGCGACTCGAACTCGTTGGCGAGTGCACGGCGCTTGAGCATCTCGGCGGTCTCGGCCGCGAAGCGATCCTCCTCCTGCTGATGGAAGTCGGTCTCGCCCATCGTGCCGCGCGACGCGGCGAACTGCGCACCCTGGCCGCCGCCACCCGCCTGGTTCGATCCGCCCTGTGCGATCGGCGGCGCACCCGCGCCGCTTTGGGTGGAGGACGCCGCCCCGGCACTGTCCGTCTTCTGGTCGCGATCCGCCGGATTGGGGTGTTCGACCGCGTGCTCTACGATCAGATTGGGATAGTCGGCATCCCCCTCGTTTCGAAAGAACAGGCTCTTGCGGCCATCGACGACCAGCACGAAGCTGTTATGCGGCACCTGCATCGCGTTTCTCCTTCTATGAGCCCAGGGATAACGCGGACGCTTCGCCACGGGTTGCGTGACGGCGGAGCGAACGCCATAGCCTCCGCCCCATGCACGACATTCGCCTGATCCGGGACGACCCCGCCGCCTTCGACGCCGCCCTCGCCAAGCGGGGTGCGGAACCCCAGGCCGATACGCTGATCGCGATCGACGAGCGCCGCCGCGCCGTCATCGCCGAGGCGCAAGACGCGCAGACCCGCCGCAACGACCTGTCCAAGCAGATCGGCCAGGCCAAGGCGGCCAAGGACGAGGCGCGCGCCCAAGCCTTGATGGACGAGGTCGCCGCGCTGAAGGCCAAGCTCCCGGAGCTGGAGGAGCAGGAGCGCAGCGTCGAGGCCGAGCTGAACACCGCGCTCGCCGCCATTCCCAACCTGCCCGCCGCCGATGTGCCGGAAGGAGCGGACGAGAATGACAATGCGCTCGTCCATCAGAAAGGGAGCCCCGCGACCTTCGCCTTCGAAGCGCGCGAGCATGACGCGATCGCGCCTGCGCTGGGCATGGATTTCGAGACCGGCGTGGCGCTGTCGGGCGCGCGCTTCACGCTGCTGCGCGGCCCCATGGCGCGGCTGTCGCGCGCACTCGGCCAGTTCATGCTCGACCGGATGACCGAGGAAAACGGCTTCGAGCTGGTCCAGCCGCCGTTGCTGGTCCGCGACGAGGCCGCCTTCGGGACCGGCCAGTTGCCCAAATTCGCCGAGGACCTGTTCCGCACCACCGATGGCCGCTGGCTGATCCCGACGGCGGAAGTCTCGCTGACCAACATCGTGCGCGAGGCGATCCTGAGCGAGGCGGAACTGCCGCTGCGCTTCACCGCGCTGACCCCCTGTTTCCGTTCGGAAGCGGGTGCGGCCGGGCGCGACACGCGCGGCCTGATCCGCCAGCACCAGTTCGACAAGGTCGAGATGGTGTCGATCACCACCCCCGACCAGTCGGATGCCGAGCATGAGCGGATGACCGCCTGTGCCGAGGGCGTGCTGGAGGCGCTGGGCCTGCCCTATCGCCGGATGCTGTTGTGCACCGGCGACATGGGCTTCTCGGCGGCGCGCACCTATGATCTGGAGGTCTGGTTGCCCGGACAGGCGCGCTATCGCGAGATTTCGTCCTGTTCGACCTGCACCGATTTCCAGGCGCGGCGGATGATGGCACGCTATCGCCCCACCGAAGGCAAGGGCACCCGCTTCGTCCATACGCTCAACGGCTCGGGGCTGGCGGTCGGCCGTACGCTGGTCGCCGTCATCGAGAATTACCAGCAGGCCGACGGCTCGGTCGTCGTGCCCGAGGTCCTGCGCCCCTATCTGGGCGGGCAAGCGGTGCTGGAGCCGCGCTGATGCGCATCCTGCTCACCAATGACGATGGCTATCATGCGCCGGGGCTAGCCGCCCTGGAGCGGATCGCGGCGACGCTGTCGGACGATGTCTGGATCGTGGCGCCCGCCGAGGATCAGTCGGGGACCAGCCGTTCGCTGACCCTGACCCGGCCGATGCGGCTGCGGCAATTTGGTGAGCGGCGCTTTGCGGTGACGGGCACGCCGACCGACTCGGTGCTGATGGCGCTGGGCGAGGTGATGAAGGACGCCAAGCCCGACCTGATCCTGTCGGGCGTCAATCGCGGTGCCAATCTGGGCGAGGATGTCTTCTATTCGGGTACGGTATCGGCCGCGATGGAAGGGGCGATGGCGGGCATCCGCTCGATCGCGCTCAGCCAGCGTTATCCGACGCAAGGGGTCGGCGACCAGGTCTCCTTCGCCACCGCCGAAGCCTGGGGGGAGCGGGTGCTGCGCCCGTTGCTCGACCTGGACTTCGCAGCCCGCACGCTGATCAACGTCAACTTCCCGCCGGTCGCGCCGGACGCGGTCAAGGGCATCCGTATCGCGCGCCAGGGCCTGCGCGACTATGGCCGGGCACGGTTCGAGAAGCGGGCCGATCCGCGCGGATATGACTATTACTGGCTGGCGCTGGGCCGCCTGCCGCATCGGCCGGGCGTGGACAGCGATCTCGACGCCATCGCCGCCGATCACATCGCGGTAACGCCTTTGCAACTCGACCTGACGCATGACCCCTCATTCGTTATGCTTAACGAAGCCTATCGCTAAGCGGATCACGAAACGGCTTTCTGGGGGACGTGGGGTTGGGTCGGACATCGGTTGCCATCGGGCGGATCTTGGGGCTGGGGCTGCTCGTATCGGGCTGCATTCCCAATATGGAGCCTCCCATGCGCGCCGCCGAACCGGTCGCACCTCCTGCTCCAGTCGTCACCGCGCCGCCACAGGCCAGCCCGGTGACGCGGCCTGCCCCCGTCAACCCTGTCTCCCGGCCAAGTTCGACGCGGCCGACCATCCGTCGCTCGGTGCCCGTCACCACTGCGCGCCCTGCCCAGCGCCCGCCGGTTGCGGCGCCGGTCGCCCAGCGGTCGGTTCCCGTTTCGACACCGACCGCGCCCGTATCCTCGCTGCCCGCCCCGCGCCCTTCCTGGGAAGTGCGCCCCGTCGCGCCCGACGCGCGCGAAATCGCGGAGAGCGTCTATGTCGTGAAGCCCGGCGACACGCTGCGCGCCGTGGCGGATCGCGCAGGGGCCGGTTCGGAAGTCATCGCGCGTGCCAACGGGCTGACCCCGCCCTTCATGATCCGCGCGGGCCAGCGCCTGACCATTCCCGGCGGCCGCTATCACCTGGTCCGCTCGGGCGAGAGCGGCATCGCCATCGCTCGGGCCTATGGCGTTTCATGGTCGCGGATCGTCGATGCCAATGCGCTCAGCGAACCCTATGTCCTGCGCGCCGGACAGCGGATCCTAATCCCCGGCACGGCTCCCGGCGCCACGCCGCTCAGCAGCGCCGCCGAGCGCGCCGCCGCCTTCAAGCTCGACGTGGACGACATCCTGACCGGCGGCGAGCCCGCGCTCGCCAGCAACCAGGAACCGGCCAAGCCCAGCGCGACGCCGCGCCGCGTCCTGCCCCCGACCGCCGTGGTCGCGGCCCCCGCGCGGCTGCGCTCGGGCTTTGCCTGGCCGGTCGACGGCCGCGTCGTGAAGCGGTTCGGCGCGGGCTCCAGCGGCGAGCGCAACGACGGCATCAAGATCGCGGCGCCGGTGGGCACGCCGATCAAGGCGACGGCGGACGGCGTGGTCGCCTATGTCGGTGACGGGATCGCGGCGCTGGGCGGGCTGGTCATCGTCAAGCATGGCGACGGCTGGACCAGCGTCTATGGCCATGCCTCGAAGCTGATAGTCCAGCGCGGCCAGAGCGTGAAGCGTGGCCAGACGCTGGCGCTGTCCGGACAAACGGGTTTTGCCGACCGGCCCGAACTGCATTTCGAGCTGCGCCGGGGCCGCACCCCCGTCGATCCGCTCAGCCAGCTGCCCAGGCCATGACCCATGCCTGCTTTATGAACGCTGCCTAACGGGTGGTTCAGGATTCGGAACGCCACGACCTGTCATAGGTTGAAAACGAACACGGGGCCGTTGCCCTTGGGAGTTGGCGTATGAAGAAGATGTTCCATGTTCTGGCGGCGATCGGCCTGTCCGTGACGGGCGTCGCGGCGACGACGGTCCTGCCGGTGGCGAGTGCCGAAGCGCAATCCTGGCGCGGTGACGATGGGCCCCGCTATGACCGGGACCGGCGCGATCGTCGCGACTGGCGCGAGGATCGCCGCGACTGGCGGGGCGAACGGCGCGGCTGGCGTGACGACCGGGGCTGGCGTAGCAACGACTGGCGCGCTCGCCGCGAAGCCCGCGTCGCGCGCGAATATGACCGGGCGCGCCGCACCCCCGGCTATGTCGATCCACGCTCGCAGGGCGACTATACCAACTATACCGGCCGCGGCTCGGGTTATCGCCCCTGCAACTATGTCGAGCGTAACGGACGTACCGTCTGTCGCTGACCCCCTGATGCCTTTGGGGTGACGAACGCGGATCGGCGGTGTAACGGCCAGTCATCATGGCATACACTTCCGATCTGCTTCGCACCCTGGATGAACGGGGTTACGTCCACCAGATGACCGACGGCGCCGCACTGGACCGTCTGGCCGCAGGCGGCGTGGTGCCGGGCTATATCGGCTTCGACCCGACTGCGCCCTCGCTGCATGTCGGCAGCCTGGTGCAGATCATGCTCCTTCGCCGGATGCAGCAGACCGGCCACAAGCCGATCGTCCTGATGGGCGGCGGCACCGGCAAGATCGGCGACCCCAGCTTCAAGGACGAGGCGCGCAAGCTGCTCGGCGAGGACGGGATCAAGGCCAATGTCGCCTCGATCAAGCGCATCTTCGAACGCTTCCTGACCTTCGGTGACGGCCCGACCGATGCGGTGATGGTCGACAATGCCGACTGGCTCGACAAGCTGGAATATATCCCGTTCCTGCGCGAAGTGGGTCAGCATTTCTCGGTCAACAGGATGCTGTCCTTCGATTCGGTGAAGCTGCGCCTCGACCGCGAACAGTCGCTCAGCTTCCTCGAATTCAACTACATGATCCTCCAGGCCTATGACTTCCGCGAACTGGCGCAGCGTCATGGCTGCCGGTTGCAGATGGGCGGATCGGACCAGTGGGGCAATATCGTCAACGGCATCGAGCTAGCCCGCCGCATGGACGGGACGGAAGTGTTCGGCGTGACCACCCCGCTGATCACCACGGCGGACGGCGGCAAGATGGGCAAGACGATGGCGGGTGCGGTCTGGCTGCACGAGGACCAGCTGCCGCATTTCGATTACTGGCAGTTCTGGCGCAACACCGACGATCGTGACGTCGGCCGTTTCCTGCGCCTGTTCACCGACCTGCCGCTGGACGAGATCGCGCGGCTGGAGGCACTGGAAGGCGCGGAGATCAACGAGGCCAAGAAGATCCTCGCCAACGAAGCCACCGCCATGTGCCGTGGCCGCGCGGCGGCGGACGAAGCGGCCGAGACGGCGCGGCGGACTTTCGAGGAAGGTGCGGCGGGTGCGGCGTTGCCAAGCTTTGCGGTCGAGGGCGGGTCGGTTTCCATCGTCGACGCGCTGATCGGGCTGGGCTTTGCCAAGTCCAAGGGCGAGGCACGGCGGCTGATCGCGGGCGGCGGCGCGCGCGTCGACGGCGAGAAGGTGGCGGACGAGAATGCCGTCATCGCCGTTCAGGGCGAGCCGGTGAAGGTTTCGTCGGGCAAGAAGAACCACGGGTTGCTGACGGCGGGGTAATTCCCGTGGCCTTCGACTTCGGCGCTATGTGCCGAAGTTTATCCTGAGCGGCTGGCTTGCCAGCCAGCCGAAGGGCTCAGGCTGAACGGGGTTGAGGGCTACTTCCTCTTCATAAGGGCTGTTCCCCGGCGAAGGCCGGAGCCCAGTTTCTGCCAAGTCGACGAAGCGGGATAGCGGTGCGTGGGAGGCATCTTCGCCGACCAATCAGCCGCAAAGCAACTGGCCCCCGGCCTTCGCCGGGGTACGAGCCGCGCCTCACCCCCGCTTCACCACGACCGCGCCCGCAATCACCAGCGCCACCCCCACGACCTTCCCGATCGTCACCGGCTCGACCCGCACCCCGAACAGCCCGAAATGGTCGACGATCAGCGCCGCCACCAGCTGGCTGGCGATCGCCGCCGTCAACGCCACGGAAATCCCCAATCGCGGCGCGGCATAGGCCAGCACGGCCACGAACCCGGCGCCGTAAAAGCCGCCCAACCACGCCCAGCCCGGCGCGCCCTTGAGCGCCGTCGGACTCGTCCGGTCCATTGCCGCCCAGGCGACCGCCAGGACGATCGTCCCGATCAGGAACGAGGTCAGCGCCGCCAGCACCACCGACCCCGACGCCTTGGCGAGTGCCGCATTGGTCGGCGGCTGGATCGCCAGACCGAGACCGGCGATCAGGACGAGGATGAGCGGAAAGACAGCAGCCATCCGCGCCTAACGCCGCGAACGCCGCTTCGTTCAGCCCGAACGCAAGAGCGCGACGCCTGCATCCCGCTCGAACAGATAGAGGGCCGTCCGCGCCGCCTGCCCGCGCGGTGCCTCCAGCCCACCGTCACGATCGATCAGCAACCGTGCGTCGTCCTGCGCGCACTGCATCAGGTCGGCCATATTCTCCGGCGTCGCGAGCCGGAACGCCATCTCCCCCGATTGCCGCGTGCCGAGCAGTTCGCCGGCCCCGCGCAACCGCAGATCCTCTTCGGCGATACGGAACCCGTCATTCGTCTCGCGCATCAGGGCAAGCCGCGCCCGCGACGTTTCCGACAAATGCGAGCCCCGCAGGAGCAGACACCGCGACAGCCCCCCGCCCCGCCCGACGCGCCCGCGCAACTGATGCAACTGCGCCAGGCCGAAGCGGTCGGCATGCTCGATCACGATCAGCGTGGCGTTAGGCACGTCGACCCCCACCTCGATCACCGTCGTCGCGACCAGCACGCCCAGCCGTCCGCCCGCAAAAGCCTCCATCACCGCGTCTTTCTCGGCAGGCTTCATCTTGCCGTGAACCAGGCCGACCCGTTCGCCGAACCGCGCGCGCAGGGTCTCGGCGCGCATTTCGGCGGCGGCGAGGTCGGACTTTTCGCTCTCCTCGACCAGCGGACAGACCCAGTAAGCCTGCCCCCCGTCCGACAGATGCCGACCGAGCGCGTTGACCACTTCGTCAAGCCGGTCCTCCGACACCACGCGCGTCTCGATGGGCTGGCGCCCCGGCGGCATCTCGTCCAACCGGCTGACATCCATCTCGCCGTAATTGGCGAGCGTCAGGGTGCGCGGGATCGGCGTCGCGGTCATCGCCAGCAGGTGCGGCGGGGCCTTGCCCTTGGCGGACAGCATCATCCGCTGCGCCACGCCGAAGCGATGCTGTTCGTCCACCACGACCAACGCCAGGTCGCGATAGGTCACGGTCTCCTGAAAGATCGCATGGGTGCCGACCAATATGTCGATCTCGCCCGCTGCCAGCGCCATCAGCGTGGCCTCCCGCGCCTTGCCCTTGTCGCGGCCGGTCAGCACCGCGATCTCGAGCGGCAGCCCGGCGAGCGTCTTGCGCAGCGTCTCATAATGCTGGCGCGCCAGGATTTCGGTCGGCGCAAGCATCGCCGCCTGGGCCCCCGCCTCCACCGCGATCAGCATCGCCATCGCCGCCACCAGCGTCTTGCCCGCCCCCACGTCACCCTGGAGCAGGCGCAGCATCGGCGCGTCCTGCGCCAGATCACCCTCGATCTCGCGCACCGTCCGGCTCTGCGCGCCGGTCAGCGTGTAGGGCAGCTTGAGCATGTCCCTCAAGCGCCCGTCGCCGTTCAAGGCCCTCCCTCGCCGCTTGCGGGTATCGGCGCGGACCAGCGTCATCGCCAGCTGGTTGGCGAACACTTCGTCATAGCCCAGCCGCTCGCGTGCCTTCGCGTCCGCCGGATCGGCATGGATGCGGGCCAGCGCATCCTTCCAGTCGGGCCAGCCGCGCTGCGCCTTCAGGCCCGACTCGATCCATTCGGGCAGTTCGGGCGACCGTTCCACCGCCTGCGCCGCCAGCGCCCCCAGCCGCCGCGAGGTGATTCCTTCCGACAAGGGATAAATGGCCTCGCGCTCGCGGAAGCCTTCCGCGCTGTCGCCCAGATCGGGATGGACGATCTGCAAATCCTGGCCATAGAGGTCGAGGCGACCCGACACGACCTTCGTCTCGCCGATCGGCAGCAGCTTCTTCACCCAACCCGAATTGCCACCGAAATAGACCAGCGCGACGCTGTTGCCCGCCGCATCCTCTGCCCGCACGCGCGTCGGCCCGCGCGGTGAGGACGAAGCGCGATGCTCCTTCACGGTCAGCGCGATGGCGATCACCCTCCCCGCATCCGACATCATCAGTTCGTCACGCGGAAAGCGGTCGATATGGCCGGTCGGCAGATGAAAGGCGACATCGACCACGCGCGCGATGCGCAGGCGTTCGAGCGGCTTGGCAAGGCCGGGCCCGACGCCTTTCAGCGACGTGACCTCGGCGAACAGCGGATTGAGGATATCGGGACGCATGACTAGATGGGTGCGTATAGCCTCAAGCCCCCGCACGCCGCCAGAGCATGTGGGCGTTAATCTCGTTGGATCGGAACCCCATGGACCACGAAACCCGTATCAAGCGCCTCCGCTTCCGCGCATGGCATCGCGGCACCAAGGAAGCCGACCTGATGATCGGCGGCTTTTTCGACGCGCATCACGAGACGTTGAGCCTTGAGGAACTCGACTGGTTCGAGGCGCTGCTGGAGGAGCAGGATGTCGATATCATGGCCTGGGCGATCGGGACGCAGCCCTGCCCGCCGCAATGGGACGGCCCGGTGATGCAGCGGATGCGCGCGCTGAATTTCGTGCCGATCGCCCGGTAACTTATTCAAGTTCAGCCGTTCACCTGCCCGACGACCCCAGCTTCGGAACCCCATGCCCGATATCAAGACGATCCTGACCGCCAAGAGCCCGCTGACCCTGTCGGGCGTTCCGGCGGGGTTCCTGCCGGTGCTGCTCGCCGATCTGGCACGAGCCGCGACCACGCGCGCGGTATTCATCTGTGCCGACGAAGCGCAGATGCGCGAACTGGCCTCGACCGCGACCTATTTCGCGCCCGAGCTGGAAATCCTGCAGATCCCCGCCTGGGACTGCCTGCCTTATGATCGCGCCTCGCCCACCTTGCGCGTCATGGCGGAGCGGATCGCGGGACTCCACCGGCTCCAAACCAAGCCCAAGACGCCGCAGCTGGTCCTGACCACGGCCAATGCCGCGACCCAGCGTGTGCTGACCCCGTTCCGCATCCGCCAGCTGGTCGCGCGCCTCGCGCCGGGCGAGCGGATCGGGCTGGAGAAGCTGTCCGCGCTGCTCCAGGCGAACGGCTATGTCCGTACCGAGACGGTGCACGACCAGGGCGAGTTCGCGGTGCGCGGCGGCCTGGTCGATCTGTTCCCCAGCGGCGAGGAACAGGCGTTGCGGCTCGATTTCTTCGGCGACGAGATCGAGAGCGTTCGCACCTTCGACCCCGCCGACCAGCGGACGACGGGCCGGGTCGAGGGCTTCACCCTGCTCCCCGCCTCCGAGGCGCTGCTCGACGAGGAGTCGATCAAACGCTTCCGCACCCGCTATCGCGAAACCTTCGGCGCGACCGCGACCGGCGACCCGCTGTATCAGGCGGTGTCCGAGGGGCGGCGTATGGCGGGCATGGAGCATTGGCTGCCGCTGTTCGAGGAGAAGCTGTCGACGCTGTTCGACCATCTCGGCGAGGCTGCGGTGGTGGTGCGCGACAGCGGCGTAACCGCGGCAGCGACCGCGCGATTCGAGGCGGTGGCGGACTATTATGAGAACCGCAAACGCGCCGAGGCCGCGCAGCCGGGCAGCTTCCGCCCCCTGCCCGCCAAGGCGCTGTACCTGACGGACGAGGAATGGGGCGAAGCGCTGGAGACCGCGACCGCGCATCTCGTCTCGCCCTTCCATGAGCCGCAAAGCGCCACCGTCCTGGATTTTGAAGTCGACGGCGCGCGCGATTTCGCGCCCGAACGCGCCGCCCACGCCAATATCTATGAGGCGGTGGTCGATCATGTCGAGGCGCTCCGCAAAGAAGGCCGCAAGCCCGTCCTCGCCAGCTATTCGATCGGCGCGCGCGAGCGGCTCGGGAGCCTGCTGAAGGATCACGGGCTGAAGGGCGCCAAGGCGGCCGAAACCTGGCAGGAAGCGCTGGGCATCGCCGATACCTCCAAGAGCTTCGGCGTCGCTCTGGTCGTCCTGCCGCTCGACCATGGTTTCACCGCACCGGGCATCGCGGTGCTCACCGAACAGGACATGCTGGGCGACCGGCTGATCCGGCGGCAAAAGCGGCGCAAGTCGGCTGACGCCTTCCTGGCCGAACTGGCGACGCTCTCGCCCGGCGACCTGGTCGTGCACTCCGACCACGGTATCGGCCGTTATGAGGGGCTGACCTCGATCCCCGTGGGCAAGAGCCCGCATGACTGCGTCGCGCTCTCCTATGCGGGCGGCGACAAGCTCTACGTGCCGGTCGAGAATCTCGAAGTCCTGACCCGCTACGGCTCGGGCGAGGACGGCGCGACGCTCGACCGGCTGGGCGGCGAGGCGTGGCAGCGGCGCAAGGCCCGGATGAAGGAGCGCATCCGCGAAATCGCGGGTGAACTGATCGCGGTGGCCGCCGAACGCGCGCTGCGCCCCGGCGAGGTGGCCGAGCCCGACAGCGCGGGCTATCCGGCCTTTGTCGACCGTTTCCCTTACGAGGAGACCGACGATCAGGACCGCGCCATCGACGATGTGCTGGGCGACCTGACGGCCGGCAAGCCGATGGACCGGCTGATCGTCGGCGATGTCGGCTTCGGCAAGACCGAGGTGGCGCTGCGCGCCGCCTTTGTCGCGGCGATGGCGGGAATGCAGGTGGCGATCGTCTGCCCCACCACGCTGCTCGCCCGCCAGCATTACAATAATTTCGTCGCCCGTTTCGAGGGCTTCCCGATCAAGATCGGCCGCCTCTCCCGCCTCGTCACCGCCACCGAGGCCAAGCGGACCAAGGACGGCGCGGCGAGCGGCGATATCGATATCGTCGTCGGCACCCACGCGCTGCTCGCCAAGAATGTCGAGTTCAAGCGGCTGGGCCTCGTCATCGTCGATGAGGAACAGCGGTTCGGCGTCACCCACAAGGAACGGCTGAAGGCGCTGAAGGCCGACGTCCATATGCTGACGCTGACGGCGACGCCGATCCCGCGCACGCTGCAAATGGCGATGTCGGGCCTGCGTGAGCTGTCGGTCATTCAGACGCCGCCGGTCGATCGCCTGGCGGTGCGCACCTATGTCATGCCCTGGGATCCGGTCGTGCTGCGCGAGGCCTTGCTGCGCGAACATTATCGCGGCGGACAGAGCTTCCTCGTCACCCCGCGCGTCGCCGACTTGCCGGATATCGAGGAATATCTACGCAAGGAGGTGCCGGAGGTCCGCTATGTCGTCGCCCACGGCCAGATGTCGGCGACCGAGGTCGAGGAGCGCATGTCCGCCTTCTACGACCGCAAGTTCGAAGTGCTGGTCTCGACCACCATCATCGAGAGCGGCATCGACATTCCGTCCGCCAACACGATGATCGTCAACCGCGCCGACCGCTTCGGCCTGGCCCAGCTCTATCAGTTGCGCGGCCGCGTCGGCCGGTCGAAGACGCGCGCCTATGCCTATATGGTCACGCCGCCAGAGCGGATGATGACCGAAGCGGCGGAGAAGCGCCTGAAGGTGCTGTCCGACCTCGATTCACTGGGCGCGGGCTTCCAGCTGGCCAGCCATGACCTGGATATTCGCGGCGCGGGCAATCTGCTCGGCGACGAACAGTCGGGACATATCAAGGAGGTCGGCTACGAACTCTACCAGTCGATGCTGGAAGAGGCGATCCTGGAGGCCAAGGCGGGCGGCGCGTTCGAGAAGAAGCGCGACTTCTCGCCCCAGATCACCGTCGACGCACCGATCCTGATCCCCGACGATTACGTCCCCGATCTCGACCTGCGGATGGGGCTGTATCGTCGCCTGAATGATCTGGAAAAGAACCGGGAAGTCGAGGAATTCGCCGCCGAGATGATCGACCGTTTCGGGCCTTTGCCCGAGGCGACCGACAACCTCATCCAGGTCATCAAGATCAAGCTCAACGCCAAGACGGCGTGCATCGCCAAGATGGATGTCGGCCCGCGCGGTGTGCTGGTCGCGTTCCACGACAACCGCCCGCCCAATGTCGACGGGCTGTTCGCCTATGTCGAGCGGCTGGGCGAACTGGCCAAGCTGCGCCCGGACGGCAAGCTGGTGCTCAACCGCGCCTGGCCGGACGCCAAGGCGCGGCTGCACGGCGCGCTGCAATTGTCGAAGGGATTGGCAAAGGCGGCGGGGTGAGCCCTCCCCCTCCCCACGCATAGCTTGGGGAGGAATGAGGATCAGCTGCTATGATCGGAGACGATTTTCCAGCCATCGGCGCGGCGTTCGAAGACCAGGGTGGTCATCCCGCTCTCGGCCTTCGCGCCGCCCGACAGGTTCCATCGGGCGAAGAGGATACGGCGATCGCCGATCCGCTTCAGATGGAGAAAGTCGAAGCGAAGCTGGCCGCGACTATTCCCACCACCAGCGAAACTCTTGCGATAACTGTCGGCGATAGCGGGCTTTCCCTGGATCAGCCCCTTGCTGCCGACAAACACCGCATCGGGTGCATAGATGGCCATGAAGCGGTCGAGATCGCCGCCATTCCATCCTTGCGCACTCTCCAGCATCACCGACCGGATCGCGGCTTCGGTCGGATCGGCGACTGGGGCGGCGGCATGAACCGCCATGGGCGACAGCGCAAAGGCCGCCGCGATCGTCAGGCCGCGCATTCCATTTCTCCCTCAACCATCGCCTGCAACGCCTTTTCGTCCAGCGGCGCGGCGCACAGGAAACCCTGATAGGTGTCGCAGCCCAGTCGTCCAAGCAACTGGGCCTGCCCTTCGGTCTCCACCCCCTCGGCAATGATCCCCATGCCGAGTTGCGCCGCGATACGGATGATCCCGCGCACGACCACCCGGTCGCGCCGCGTTCCATCGACCTCGGTCACCAGTGCACGGTCGATCTTCAGATAGTCGATGGGCAGGCTGGTGAGATAGGCCAGGCTGGAATAGCCGGTGCCGAAATCGTCGATCGCCACCCGCACGCCTTCCGCCCGCAGCGTGTCGAGCACCTGCGCGGCGCGGTCCAGTTCGCGGATCAGGCCCGTCTCGGTGATCTCGACGGTCAGCCGCTCGATCGGAAAGCCGCTGGCCGCCACGCGGTCGAGGAAGATGCGGGCGAAACCGGCCCGCCCGATATCGGCGGCGGTCACGTTGATCGACAGGCGCAGATGCGACAGCCGCGCGGGCCAGCGCGCCGCGCGTTGCAGGGCGACCTGCTGGATATGGTCGGACAGCGCCAGGCCCAGATCGGCGCGCTCGGCAGCAGCAAACAGCGGATCGGCGCCCAGCGGCCCCAGGGTCGGATGCCGCCAGCGCGCCAGCGCCTCGACCCCCGTGATCCGCCCGGTGCGAATGGCGACCTGCGGCTGGAAGACGATATCGATCTCGCCGCGCTCGATGGCGTGGTGGAGGTCGGCCGCCAGGACGTCCAACGGCGCCACATCGCCGGGATGGGCGAAGCGCAGCATGGCGCCGTCGCTCGCCTGCGCCTGGGCCAGCGCCTCCCCCGCACGGGCGAGCAGGCTGGCGGGATCCTCATGGGCGCGCGCCTCGGACAGACCGAGCCGGACGCCCAGACGGATCGGCACCGCGCCCGCCTGTACGGGCTGAGCGAGCAGCGTCTCCAGCGTTTCGGCAATGGTCCGCGCCTGTCGGCCATCGGCGACGCCCGCCATGACGAATTCCGCACCGCCCGACCGCGCGACGATCGCCCGGTCGCCGAACGCCTCGGCCGCGACCGCCTGCATTCGCGCCTCGACCCCGCGCAGCAGCATATTGCCCGCCGGTCGGCCATGTGCGGCGTTGATCAGGTCCAGCCGCGACAGCGACACGACGATCGCGACGCAGGGATCGCCCCGATCCAGCGTATCGGCGACCCAGCGATGGATTTCGCCCACCTCGCCGTCCGCATGGGTGCGGCGTCGACGCACGTCGAGAGTCCGGCGGGCATGACGCTCGGCGAGCCGCAAGGCGGCATGGACCATGGGTTCGCCCGCATCGGGCGCCAGGATATGCGTGGCCCCCGCCGCAAGGAACGCATCGAGCGTATCGGGGCCCGAATCGGGCACCGAAACCAGCATGGCCGCCCCCGTCGCCGCGATCACCGCACCCAGTGCCTGCGCGGCACGAAGTCCAGCATCGCCCTCGCCCCGCGCATCGATCAGCGCGACGCGCGCCTCGCTGGCCAGGAAGGCGCTGACCAGCATGTCGCCGGGCGGATGCTCGCCGTCGCGCGGCGCCATCGACCAGATCGCCCAGCCGCCACGGATGATCGCTTCGTCCAGCAACGCAGGATGGCGGAACGAAAGCGCGAAGATCGCCGTTCCCCTGCGGTGGGCGTTAAAACCGAATTCATCCTGCGTCATGGGCGCACCCTATCCACCGCCACTGGGATCACCAACGGCAATCGATCTTGTTCGCGTCCCGCCTTGGGGCTACCGTCATGACGATGGGACGTGCCAATAATTCGTCCGATAATGCGGATGCCGTCGCTGTGACGGATCGGCGCCCGGCCGACGGGTCGCTGGTCGACCGCCATGGCCGCACGATCCGCTACCTGCGTATCTCCGTCACCGACCGCTGCGATCTGCGCTGCCGCTATTGCATGGCCGAGCAGATGACCTTCCTGCCGCGTGCCAAGCTGCTCAGCCTGGACGAGATCGCGATCATCGCCGAGCGGTTCATCGCCCGCGGCGTGACCCGTATCCGCCTGTCGGGGGGCGAACCGCTGGTCCGCCGCGATGTCGTCGATCTGGTCAAGCGGCTGGGTGGCTATGTCGGCCATGGCTTGGACGAGCTGACCATGACCACCAACGGCACCCGGCTGGCCGACCATGCGGGCGCGCTGGTCGATGCGGGCGTGAAGCGTATCAATGTCAGCCTGGACAGCCGAGATCCCGAACGCTTTCGCTATATCACCCGGCACGGCGATGTCGGTCAGGTGATCCATGGCATCCTCTCCGCGCGCGACGCGGGACTTGCGATCAAGATCAACATGGTCGCGCTCAAGGGGATGAACGAAGACGAGATTGCTTCGATGCTATCGTGGTGCGTTTCGGAGCGATTGGACCTGTCCCTTATCGAGACGATGCCGCTGGGTGCGATCGATGAGGACCGGGTCGACCGGTTCCTGCCGCTGACCGCCGTGTTCGATCGCCTGGCGGCGGAATTCCCGCTGGTCCGGGCCGGGCATCGCACGGGCGGCCCCGCCCGTTACTGGCAGGTGGAGGGCAGCGAGACGCGGCTCGGCCTGATCTCCCCCCTCACCGCGAATTTTTGCGATGGCTGCAACCGCGTGAGGCTGACGACCGAGGGCAAGCTGTATATGTGCCTGGGTCATGAGGATCAGGTGGATTTGAAGGCCGCGCTGCGGAACGGGGGCATCGAGGCGCTGGATACGGCGATCGATCTGGGGCTGGCGGCCAAGCCCGCCCGGCATGATTTCCGTATCGAGGCGGGATCGGCCCCGGCCGTGTCGCGCCATATGAGCGTGACCGGCGGATGACCCTTCCCGTCCGGCGGGCGCTCGTCGCCTCGCCCACCGCGCCCGCCCAGACGGCCGCCGCAGACCTGCTGCAAAGCGCCGACTGGGTCGATTTCGACGAGGCGGATTATGTCATCGCGCTGGGCGGTGACGGCTTCATGCTCCAGACGCTGCACCGCATGCTGGAGCGGCGGCGCGGGGCCGTGCCGGTGTTCGGCATGAACCTGGGCACGGTCGGCTTCCTGATGAACGAATGGCGCGGCTATGGGCTGGAGGATCGGCTGGCCCGCGCCAAGCCGTTCCGCGTCACCCCTCTGAAGATGACCGCCACCGGCATCGATGGCCGCGTCCATACCATGCCCGCGATCAACGAAGTTTCTCTCCTTCGTGAAACCCGGCAGACCGCCAAGCTGGAGGTGATGGTCAACGAACGCATCGTCCTGCCCGAGCTGGCCTGCGACGGCATCCTGGCCGCCACGCCGGCCGGATCTACCGCCTATAATTTTTCGGCGCAGGGCCCCATCCTGCCGCTCGGCTCGGCGCTGATCGCGCTGACCCCAATCAGCCCGTTCCGCCCCCGGCGCTGGCGTGGCGCGATCCTGCCCGACAAGGCCCGCATCTCGATCAAGGTCCTCGACCCCGGCAAGCGACCGGTTTCGGCCGTGGCAGACCAGCGCGAGGTCCGCGACGTGGCGCAGGTGGATATCTGCATGGACCGTTCGCGCGAGCTGACGCTGATGTTCGATCCCGAACATGCGCTCGACGACCGCATCACGATGGAGCAGTTCGTCTCCTAACGGAGGCCACCGCATAACCTCTTATTCCTCCCCTGCAAGGGGAGGGGGACCATCCGGAGGATGGTGGAGGGGTGTCACCCCTATCGAGAGCGGGACACCCCTCCGTCAGGCCTTCGGCCTGCCACCTCCCCTTGCAGGGGAGGAATGGAAGCCAACAAAGGCCCGACCCGCATTTATCCACAGCTTTGGCGGGGCGACTTACGCAAAAGCGTCAAAAAAGGGGTTGCGGGTTTTTCCTGGCCCTTTATAGGACCCCTCCACAGCGCCGGAACATTCCCTGATAGCTCAGCGGTAGAGCTCTCGACTGTTAATCGAGCGGCCGTAGGTTCGAATCCTACTCAGGGAGCCACCGGCGCTGTAGGTTTTCCGCCATTTCTTGCTTGAGCGACCAGCTCGCAACCGGCGGCATTATTACACACATTATGACAAGCGTTATGACATTCGCGGTCTGTTCCGCTGGCTAGAACGGCACTTCCGAATCGGCGGTGTCGAACGCCTGTGGCTCAAAGCCGGGATTGGCAGCGGCCAGCAAAATGTCTGCGTGGCATGGCTGGCCGATCGCGCACCAGCACGCCAGATCCTTGCCGGGCAACCTTTTCGCGACCATCTCCTGAAGGCTAGGACTATTCGCCAAGTGGGCAACGAACGCCGAAACCGCCCGGTCTGCGGATCGATCATCGGTGACAGGGTACGGATTGCCGAAAGGTCCCGGCCGGGCAACGCTGACCGCGTTCGCTGGCATCCGCCAGCCCTTCTTGCGCGATAGCTGAATCCGCTGCGGCATGATCAGTCCTCTCCTTCAATGCTTGCGGCGGCGCCAGCGGTCACGATCGTGATATGCTCGCGGCGGCGTGCAGCGATCCGCTTCGCCTTCTCTTGGTTCGCCTTGTTGTAAATGCGCGTGACCTCCAGCGTCGTATGGCCGGAGACTGCGCGCACGTCGTCGGTGCCGCTGTCGCCGATCTCCGTGATGCCGCCGTGGCGAAAGCTGGTGAACTTCAAGTCGCCGGGCAGCCCCGCTTTATCGCGGATGCGCCGGTGGAGCTTATTCATGTAATCCTTGGTGTAGGCCTGCCCGGTGCGCTCATCGAGGATAATCAGGTCGGCGGCATCACGGCGGTCGATCCGGCGGATTTCGGCCTCGAGCTCGGGGTATAGGTCGAGCCGCTCGCCGTCGATCGTATCGACCAGCGGAATGTCGACCACGTTGCCGGTCTTCGACTGGATAAGGCCGATGCGCTCGCCGGGGACATATCCGCCCCACCGGACGCCTCGGCTGACCCGGCCGTCAGGGTCCTCAAACCCGAAGGCATCATAGACGCGCTGGCACGCTTCGAAGCAGATCGCGGCGGCGGTCGCCATGCTCTGCTTGCCCATCTCGCGCGCGGCGGCGCGATAAGCGTCATACTCGGCGCGCGTCGCTGCGCGGTTGCCCCGGCCCGCTCCGCTGCTGGACTTGATGCCCATGCCCGCGAACGGGTTCTCTTTCACGCCCGTGGCCTTCCCATGGCGCGCCGCCTGGTTCCAGACGAGGCGACAGACCTGCATCGCATAGGAGCCCTGACGCTCACCGTGCTTCTCGCGCAGCTTTTTATAGAGCGTGTCGGCGGCGGTCGCGTCGATCGCGCTCGCCTTGCGCTGGCCGAACGTCCCCGACTTCATCGCAATATCTTCGATCTGGTTCATGCACATTTGATAGCCGGCGCGCGTGTTGTGACGGAGGGCGGTGAACCGCTCCATCTTCCGGTACCAGCCGAACAGCCATGCGACCGAGCCGGGAACGACCTTCGACAGCGCGCCCTCCCGCCATTCCTTGAACGCCTTGTTCAGCGCCTCGGCGTGCGTGATGGCCTTCGCGACGTCGGTCCCCAGCGGCGATGACGAGACAGGGCAGGTCTTCCCGTGGCGCTCGGTCGGCGGCGATGCCCACTTGGGCCGGACCCAATAATAGGCCTTCCCGCCATCGGCGCGGCGGTGAATCTGGACATAGGAAGGCAGGCGTACATTAGGCAAAGCCGAGATCCTCAGCGAGATCGGAGTTGAAGAGGTCGGCCAGGGCCGTATCGAGATCAGACCGAAGCGCGAGCATGGCGCCCTTCGGGCCGCGCGGCCGAAAGTTGACCTTGCCGGTCTTCTCCCATTCGCGCAGCTGCGCCTCGCCGATGCCGGTATAGGCCAGAGCCGTTTCGCGGTTCATGCCCGCAGGCCAGTCGGGCAGGTCGGCCAGAGCCAGTCCCATTATCCCCTTCCCTCCATCGGAATATGAGCGCGCAGGAATGCAGCCACACGTGCAAGGGCTTCGGTGTCAGCGACGACGCGGACCCGGCGGCACTCGGGGGCGGCGGTGATGGCTTCGCAGAAGAAGCGGCTGGGGTCTGGGCCTGTGCCATCGTGGCCGCTGCGATACATGCAGCCCGGCGGCGCGATGCGCATAGCCGCGTCTAGCGTTGCTCCCGCTTCCCACAGGCTGAGGAAGCCAGTGCGTGCCGCGTCGCTATCCCGGCCGCTATCGAATGATGCACGCGGACGAGCGGCACGGAAGATGCCGAAAAGCTCCTCCCGGTCGAACAGCTGTTCGGAATATGCGTGCTCACACAAATCGGCGAGCAGGATCAGGGAATCGGCGTCACGCATAGGTCCGGCCTTCCTCAGGAACATATCGCCGCCAGAGCGCCCTAAGAGCGTCGAGCCATGCGGTTGCATCTGCGCGCTTCGCCTGGGTCGCGCCCTTGCGCGCGAAGTGCTGGTGCGTGTCGGCCTGGGCGCGGATCCAGCATTCCGCGAACGGCGGCGGCGGTTCACCATGGGCGTCCAGCCGCGGGTCGAGGCGGCTATGCACCGCGTCGGACCGCTCCGGCGTCCAGTCGTCGGTCGACCGGTGTCGCTCGATCGACAGGCGGCAGATCAGGATCATGCACCACGCCCCGAAGGAGGGCGCCCGACCCTCGGCCCGCAGCTGCTGCACATCCGGCTGCATCTGCCAGCTGTAGGCGCTCTCGC
>NZ_JACHNX010000022.1 GCF_014199595.1 Sphingomonas yabuuchiae
GGGGGGAAGCTACGTCCGGGCTACGCCCGGCCTCCGCTTCCCCCCACACGTCATCTACGATGTCGCTGACCCTTCAACTGCGATGTCGCTGTGCAATACTGCATGTCGAAGCCTTCGCTGACATGACAGTCGATATAGAGGATCGGATCGAGCGCGCGGATCAGGCCGATCATCGCGCGCGATTCCGGCGCATCCAGCTTGGCGTAATCGCGATTGAGATCGATATTGCGCGCATTGGCGTCCCGCCCCTTTTCGACCGGGCCCCGGATATGCGGATAGTTGTAGGCGCTCCTCTGTTCATGCCCGTCGATATTGTAGATCGGCACGAACACCAGATCGACCTGATCGAGCAGGCTGTCCTTCCCGCGCAGCGCAATATCGCGCAGCAGCATCAGCCCGGCATCCTTGCCGTCGATCTCGCCCGAGTGGATGCCGCCCTGCACCAGCACGACGGGCTTGCCCGCACCGCCCTTGCTGGCGCGGACATAGATCATCTCGCGCCCCTGGGTGGTGTGGCCGAACGTCTCGACGCGGATGAAGGGCGACGCCGCTTGCAGGCGTGCGAGCCATGCCCTCACCTCGGCATAGCGCGGCGTCGTTCGGAAACCCGATGCCTCGACCGGGGTGATCCAGGGATCGCCCGCCTTTGCGATCAGGGCCTCGCTCTTCCCGGACCATGGCAGTGTCGGCGGCAGGCGCGCGGGCTGCTGCGCATTCAGACTGCCTGCCGTCGTCAGCAGCAAAAGGCCGAGAAGGGGAGCACGCTTGGTCTGCAAGGCAGCACTTTCATAGGGGACCGACATGAAGCCGCCGCTGTATGATACGATATAGCGTACCGCAACCCGGTGCTTGTATCGGCCCGATATGGCTTGTGTGGCGACAGCCCAAATCGCGCCGCCAGCAATGTTTTGTTACTTTCGGCGCACCGTCGCGTTGTCGTGGGGTAATTCGTTCGAGGTCCCGTCACACATGCCATTTCCCGCCGATCGCAATGCCATTCTCGAAGCCCGTCGTACGCTGAAGATGGCGCGATCCGCCCATGCCTATGTCCGCGGCAACACGGCGAAATTCTACGAATGGCTGGCAGCGTCCAAGACGGCGCGGCGGGTGCCGCAGGGACCGGCGATCTGGATTTGCGGCGACTGCCATCTGGGCAATCTGGGGCCGGTCGCCAATGGCCGTGGCTCGGTGGAAATCCAGATCCGCGATCTCGATCAGGCCGTAATCGGCAACCCCGCCCATGACCTCATCCGGCTCGGCCTGTCGCTGGCCACGGCGGCGCGCGGCTCTGACCTGCCCGGTGTCGTGACCATGCGCATGATGGAGGCGATGGTCGAAGGCTATGCCACGGCCTTCCGCGATCCCGATCGCGACGATCCCGACCTCGACTCCGAAATCGTCCGCAGCGTCGAGCGTGAGGCCCTGGGTCGGCGCTGGCGCCATCTGGCCAAGGAAAGGCTGGACGCCGTCGAACCGCTTATCCCGCTGGGCAAGAAATTCTGGGAGTTGTCGCCTGAGGAGCGTGAGGCACTGACCGCGCTGTTCGCCGACGAACGGGTCGGTGCCATGGTCCTGTCGCTGAAGGGCAAGCCGCAGGACCGCGAAGTCCGGCTGGTCGACGCCGCCTATTGGATGAAGGGGTGCAGTTCGCTGGGCCTGCTGCGCTACGCCGCGATCGTGGCGCTCCGGACGCGCAAGGGTAACTGGTCGTACGCGCTCGTCGATCTGAAGGAGGCGACCGATCCCATCGCCCCCGCAGCGTCCGGCGCGAAAATGCCGGGCGACCCTGCGGAGCGGGTGGTGACCGCGGCCCGTCATTTGTCCCCCTATCTCGGCGAGCGGATGATGCCCGTCACGATGCTGGACCGCTCGCTCTTCATCCGCGAACTGACCCCGCACGACATGAAGCTGGAGGTCGATCAGTTCAGCCAGGGCGAGGCGGTTCGCGCCGCCCGACATCTGGCTTTCGTCGTCGGGACCGCCCATGCGCGTCAGATGGACGCGGCCGCCCGCTCCGAATGGCTGGCGATGATCGAAGCGGATCGGAGCGGTGCGCTCGACACGCCGTCATGGCTATGGGAAAGCGTCGTCACGCTCTCCGGCAGTCACGAAGCGGGCTATCTGGAACACTGCCGACGCTATGCCATCGCCGCCTAGCGATCCGTCGGAATTGACCCGTTGGCCTCGGCGATCAGGCGCGCCATGCGCGCGGCGTCCTTGGCGACCTGTTCGTCGTCCAGTTCGCGACGCAACCATCGCATCTCGTGAAGATTGCCGTGCTCGTCGAGCTCACCACATCCGATCCGCTTGCCATAGTCCAGCAGTGCGCACGTCGCCCCGGGGACATGCGCCCGGACGATCTTCTGCACCTCATCGATAACATATTCGCCGGAACCAGCAATTTGCGTCATATCATCCTCTGATCGAGCCTCGGGATAGCATTCGCATCGACGCGTACGAAGCCATTTCTTTGCCCCTCCCCGTATCGGACGGCGTAGCGGGCACGAAAAAGGGGCGCGGTGCCCGGACCTAGGTCCGGCGCACCGCGCCCCCGTGAGGCAATCGACGGGCTTAGCTGGCCTGGTTGGCCGACACCGGCTTGGCGGTCACGTCGAAGCGATCGGCGTTCATCACCTTCACCCAGGCCCGCACGAAGTCGCGCACGAACTTTTCCTCGTGCCCGTTCTCGGCATAGACCTCGGCGGTCGCGCGCAGCTGCGAGTTGGAGCCGAAGATCAGGTCGGTCCGCGTCGCGCGCCACTTTTCCTGGCGGCCGCCACGGTCGTAACCGATGAACTTCTCGTCGCTTGACGCATCGACCAGATCCCAGAAGGTATCATTGTCGAGCAGGTTGACGAAGAAGTCGTTGGTCAGCTGACCCGGACGATCGGTCAGCACGCCTTCCGGTGCATCGCCGAAATTCGCGCCCAGCACGCGCAGGCCACCGACCAGCACGGTCATTTCTGGCGCGGACAGGCCCAGCAGCGCCGCCCGGTCGAGCAGCAGCTCCTCGGTCTTTACCGGGTTGCGGGTCTTCAGATAGTTGCGGAAACCATCGGCCTGCGGCTCCATCCACTTGAAGCTCTCGACATCGGTCCATTCCTGCGTCGCATCGCCGCGACCGCCAAGGAACGGGACGCTGACGTCGAACCCGGCATCACGCGCCGCCTTCTCGACCGCCGCCGAACCCGCCAGCACGATCGCGTCAGCCAGCGACATGTCGCCGCGCAGTTCGTTCAGCTTGGCCAGAACCTGCTGGAGCTGTTCGGGCTCGTTGACCGCCCAGTCCTTCTGCGGAGCCAGCGCGATGCGGGCACCGTTGGCGCCGCCGCGATGGTCCGACCGGCGATAGGTCGATGCCGAGGCCCAGGCGGTCTTGACCAGCTGCGCGACCGTCAATCCGCTGGACAGCACTGCGTCCTTGAACGCAGCCACGGCCGCATCCGACGGTGCAGTGCCTTCGGGCACGGGATCCTGCCAGATCAGCGTCTCTTCGGGAGCTTCCGGCCCGAGATAGCGGATCTTCGGCCCCATGTCGCGGTGGGTCAGCTTGAACCAGGCGCGGGCAAACGCATCGTCGAGCGCCGACTGATCGTCGCGGAAACGCAACGCGATCTCGCGGAACTCGGGATCCATCTTCAGCGCCATGTCGGCGGTGGTCATGATCGTGGGCACGCGCTTGTTCGGGTCGCGCGCGTCGGGGGCCATGTCCTCCGGATCAGGATTGACCGGGGTCCACTGCTTGGCACCCGCCGGGCTCTGCGTCAGCTCATAGTCGTACTTGAACAACAGCCGCAGATAGTCGCCGGTCCACTGGGTCGGATTGTTCGACCAGGCACCCTCGATGCCCGAGGTCGTGATATGGCCCTGGCCGATCTCCTCGCTGTCGGTCAGCCAGCCGAGACCCTGCTGGTGGATCGCTTCCGAGGCGGGGTTCTTGAAGCCCGTAGGCGGCTTTGCACCATGCGCCTTGCCGAAGGCGTGGCCACCGGCGGTCAGCGCCACCGTCTCTTCCGAGTTCATGGCCATGCGCTGGAACGTCGCCTTCATGTCGCGCGCCGAGGTCAGCGGATCGGGATTGCCGCCGGGACCTTCGGGGTTGACGTAGATGAGGCCCATCTGGATCGCGGCAAGCGGCCCTTCGAGCTCGGGCAGTTCCTCGGTGATGCGGGTCTGCGCGCCTTCGTCGACCCACAGCTCTTCGGCACCCCAGAAGGTGTCACCCTCCGACGCATAGACATCCTTGCGGCCGCCCGCGAAGCCGAAGGTCGGGCCGCCCATGCTCTCGATCGCGACATTGCCCGCCAGGATGAACAGATCGGCCCAGCTGATATGCTTGCCGTATTTCTGCTTGATCGGCCACAGCAGGCGCCGAGCCTTGTCGAGATTGCCGTTGTCCGGCCACGAGTTGAGCGGCTCGAAACGCTGCTGACCCGAGGACGACCCGCCGCGCCCATCGGTCACGCGATAGGTGCCCGCGGCGTGCCAGGCCATGCGGATCATGAAGGGGCCATAATGGCCATAGTCCGCCGGCCACCAGGGCTTGCTGTCGGTCATCAGCGCGAGCAGGTCCGCCTTGACCGCGGCATAGTCGAGCGTGTTGAACGCCTCGGCATAGTCGAAATCTTCGCCCATCGGATCGGGCGAGATGCCGTGTTGGTGCAGCATGTCGATCGGCAGCGCATCGGGCCACCAGTCCTTGTTGGTCCGCCCCAGCAGCGACCGCGCCTTGACTTCGCCGCCGCCCTTGCCGCCCATCGGGCAACCGCTGCCCTTGGGCTGTTCGTAATCGGCCATGTCGGTGTCCTCTTCCAACCGGTGTTCCTATGGGAGCGAAGGTGCCGCATCGGACAACATGCTGTCCAAGCGATTTTTCGGGCCTGACAGATTTCATTAATCGATCACTATCGGCACCGTGCTCATGGAACAGAATGCCTATGACCGCGACCGGTTGCAGAATGACAGGACGGACCATCTGTCGGGTCGCACGTCCCAGCCCGCTGGCGGGCGGCGGGGAATGACGACCGTCCGCCCCGCCCTGAAAAGCGGGAACGGACGGTACCTATCAAGAAGCGCGGGTAAGACCGCCGGGCGATCTTCCTCCGGCCCGGCGATCCGGCGACTTACGCCGAGCGTCGCGACGTCAACCGCAGCAACCGACCGCCATCGCCATCCTCCAACACCCACAAGGCGCCATCGGGACCGGCCGTCACGAAACGGATGCGGGCCCCCATGTCCCAGCGTGCCGCTTCCCGTGGCTTGATGCCGTCGAACGTGATCTGCACCAGCAGGTTCGATCCCAGTCCACCGACAAAGGCCGAACCCCGCCATTCGGGGAACATGTTGCCCCGATAGAAGGTGAAGCCCGCAGGTGCGATGACCGGGTTCCAATAGAGCGCCGGTTGCCGGAACTGCGGCTTGGTGTCGGGACGCGGGATCGGCTTGTCGTTGTAATTGTCGCCATAGGAGACCAGCGGCCAGCCATAATTGGCGCCCGGTTCGATCAGGTTGAGTTCGTCGCCGCCCTTCGGCCCCATCTCGGTTTCCCACAGCCGCCCTTGATCGTCGAAGGCGAGGCCGTAAGGATTGCGCAGGCCGCTCACCCAGGTTTCGGCCGGGGTCAGGTTGGGCGCGGGCATCGTCGCCTGCCGGACCTTGGCGGTGGCGGCGGCGACCGTATCCTCGGGCGGATCGATGATGCCGATGCTCGTCGCGCCGGTCTTGCCCGCCGCCGGATTGCCCGCCGCCGGATTGCCGGGCGCGGGCTTGCCGTCCAGGGTCAGGCGCAGGATCTTTCCGAGCGCCTGATCGGGGTCTTGCGCCGGGGTGAAACGCTGCCGCTCGCCCACCGTCAGGAACAGATGCTGCCCGTCCGGCGAAAAGGCGATATAGCCGCCGAATTGCCCACCCGCCCCGCGCGGCAGTTGCCGCCAGATGACCGACAGGTTCGCCAGCGAGGCGCCCCCTGCACCTTCCATCAGCGTCGCACGCGCAAGGGCCAGCCCGTCGCCGCCTTCGCCCGGCTCCGCATAGGTCAGATAGACCTGACGATCCTGTGCGAAGGTCGGCGATGCGATGACGAAGAGCAGGCCGCCCTGCCCTTCATGATGAACCGTCGGCACGCCGCCGACCGGGGTCTTGGCCCCCGCCTTCGTCACCAGCCACAGCTTGCCCGGCTTTTCGGTGACCAGCATGCGGTCGTTGCCGATAAAGCTGAGCGCCCAGGGATCGTCGAACGTTGCGATCGCCTCGGTACGGAACGGCTTGGACGTCGCGGGCTTGGCGTTCCCGTAATTGACCGGCGCTTCCGCGGAACTTGCCGTGGAGCCGTTTTCCTCCGCCTTGCCGCAGGCGGTCAGGGTCATCGCCAGCGTGGCAAGCGGCAGGACGAAGGGTGGGATGCGATGGAACACGGGGGATGAAATCCTTGGCAAAGACGCGGGAGACGGGTGTCAGCAATGCTGGGGGCGAAGCGGCTCGACGACGGCGGCGATATCCTCGTTTGCCCGCCCGGCCGCCGCCGCCGCCTCGAAGCGGGTGCGTGCGGCAGCGGCGCTGGCGAGATCGATACCCTGCGCGTCGAACGCCGCCTGGGCATAGGACAGGTCCTTGGCCATCAGCGGGATCAGGAATTGCGGGTCATAGGCACGCTGAAGCATCCGCCCCGCGACCGCGCCCAGCAGCGGACTGCCCGGCGCGCCACTGGCCAGCAGGCCGACCGCACGGTCGACATCCAGCCCGCTCCGCTCGATCATCGCGACGGCCTCCGCCAGGCTGGCGATCTGCACGCCGCACAGGAAATTGTTGACCAGCTTCAACAGCGCGCCGCTGCCGGTATCGCCCAGATGGATGGTTTCGCTGCCCATCGCCGCGAGAACGGGTTGGGCCGTCTCCACATCGGACGCGGCACCGCCCACGAGGAAGCGCAGCTGCCCCGACGCGGCCTGCACCTTGCTTCCCGTGACCGGCGCATCGAGAAAGCCGATACCGCGCCCCTTGGCGGCGGCGGCCAGCTCGCGCACCCAGTCGATCGTCAGCGTACTCGCCTCGATCAGAATGCTGCCGAGACGCATCGCCGCCAGCGCGCCCGCGTCCAGCCAAACGGCGCGGGAGGCATCGTCGCTCGACAGCATCCCGACCGCGACATCCGCCTGCGCCACCGCATCGGCCGGTGTCTCGGCAACGTGCGCCCCGGCGGTTGCCAGCGAGGCGGCCTTGTCCTTCGAGCGGTTCCACACGGTGACGTGGAACCCCGCCTCCAGCAGCTGGCGCGCCATGCCGCCGCCCATGATGCCCAGGCCCAGCAGGGCCACATTGCGGATCGTCATTGCGTCACCTCGAATTGCAGGAGTGCGGCCTCGTCGATCTCCAGCCCCAGGCCGGGAAGATCATCGGACAGCCTGATATAGCCATCCTGCGCGACGGGCTCGCCCTTGAAAATATACCAGAACAGCTCGTTGCCCACTTCCACGTCGACCTTGGGAAAATATTCCGCGATCGGCGAGTTCAGGCTGGCCATCACGACGTGATAATTATGCATCTGCCCGGCATGCGGTACGACCGGGATGCCATGCGCCTCGGCCAGCGCCTGGATCTTGCGGGCGGCGGTCAGGCCGCCGACCCGGTTCGTGTCGAACTGAATATAGTCCAGCGCGCGAGCCTCGATCAGCTGGCGGAAGCCGTAGCTGGTGAATTCATGCTCGCCCGCCGCGATCGGCGTCGATCCGAAACGGCGCAGCTCGTGATAGCCATGGATATCGTCGGGGATGATCGCCTCTTCCAGCCAGCGGAGGTTGAACGGCTCGATCAGCCGCATCATCCGCTTCGCATAGTCGAGGCTCCAGCCCATATAGGCATCGGCCATCACGTCGATCTCATCGCCCACGGCTTCGCGCACCGTACGCACCAGCTCGACATTGCGCGCCATACCCGCCGCACCGTCGGCCGGGCCCCAGCCGAAACGCAGCTTCATCGCGCCGAAGCCCTGCGCCTTGTAGCGTCGGGCTTCCTCGGCCAGCTCGTCGAGCGGCACGGAATAGAGGCGGCTGGCATAGACGGGAATATGCGGCCGGGTGCGTCCGCCCATCAGGCGGAAACAGGGCTGCCGGGCGTCCTTGCCCATCAGGTCCCACAGCGCAATGTCGATGGCGGAGATCGCGGCCATCACCACGCCCTTGCGCCCGAACGCCATCGTCTTGCGGTACATGTGCTGCCACAGGAACTCGGTGTCCCACGGATTGCAGCCGATCAGCAGCGGTGCCAGCGCACCGTCGATGATCTGCTTGGCGACCATCGGCGCCAGCGCGGCATTGCCGATGCCGACCAGCCCGGTATCGGTGAATATCTCGACGATCAGCCAGCCGTGGAAGGTGAAGCTGCCCATCGTCTCGGGTGACAGCATGGGCGAAACGGCATCCATCGGATTGGTGCAGAAATGAGGCGGCAGGGCCTGTGTGCGGCCCTTCCACTGCACGACTCGGGTGCGGACTTCGGTGATCTTCACGCGGTGTTTCCTTCACGGTCGAGTTGTTGGATGCGCGGAACCGCCAGACAGATCAGCGCGAAGGCCAGGACATGGAGCGAGGCGGCGACCGCCAGCACGGGGGCGTAGCCATGGCCATGGTCGAGCGCCCACCCCGCCGCCTGGCCCATGACGATGCCGCCGAACGCGCCCCCCATGCCGACCAGTCCCGCGAGACGCCCCAGCGCCGCGCGCGAGATCATGTCGGTCGGCAGCGTCATAACCAGGGTCGACCAGCCTTGCTGGCCGAAAAAGGCTAGGCTGAAGATGGCCAGCACCATCCCCACCGTTTGCGCCTGCGGCACCAGCATCACCCAGGGCATGCACGCGGCACAGGCGGCCAGCGCGATCTTGCGGGCGGCGTTGACGGACATGCCGCGTGCGAGCAGTCGGCTCGACAGCCAGCCCGCGCCGATGCTGCCGCCGCCCGCCGCCGCATAGGGAATCCAGCCCAGCGTCGCGGCCTGTTTGAGGTCGAAATGATGCACCTCGAACAGATATTTGGGCAGCCAGAACAGGTAGAAATACCAGGCGCCGTCGCTCAGGAACTTGGCACCGACGATACCGGCGACCTCACGCCGGGCAAGAAGCGCACGAACCGTCGGCGCCTTCGCGGGATGGTCCGGCACAGCCGCCTGCGGGCGCGGATCGCGATAGGACATGGCCCACGACACAGCCCAGACCAGCCCCAGCGCGCCGGTCACGAAGAACACCCAGCGCCAGCTCGCCAGGCCGAACCAGTTCGCCTGGGCGAGCAGCAACGCGATCAGCGGCGGGGCGATGACCGCGCCGACCGATGTCCCGGCATTCACGATACCCATCGCGGTCGCACGGGCGCTGGGCGTGAAACGCTCGGCAATGGCCCGTGTGGCGGCGGGAAAGCCCCCGCCCTCACCGATGCCCAGCAACAGCCGACTGGCGACCAGCGCCACGACCCCGCCCGCCAGCCCATGACTGGCGCAGGCCAGCGACCAGAACGCCATGATCGCGACAAAGCCGACCCGCGTTCCCACCCGGTCGAGCAGCCAGCCGCCGCCCAGATACATCAGGCCATATGTCGCCAGGAACGCGGAATCGAGCAGCGCCTTGGTCTGGTTGCTGATCGGGATATCCTTCTGGATATGCCCGATCACCCAGGGCAGTGTCTGTCGATCGAGATAGCTGATGGCGATCGCCGTCGCCACCAGCAGCGCGATCCCCCATGACCGTGTGGCAATCGGGGTATCAACGCGCATTCAACACGACCAGCGCGACGCCCTGTCTGGGCACCGTGATCGACGTGGTAACCGTGTCGCGCGCCTCGGCCGTCAGGGTGATGGGCTGCGGCTGCATCGCCGATGCCTTTTCCAGCGCGGCATATTGCGTGACGTTGGGATTCAGCGGCGACCCCATCTTCTTCCAGGCGGAAAAGGCATTTGCGTTATCCTCATCGACGCGGAACAGCGTCGCCGTCGGGGCCCGGCCACGGACGCCCCGGATCGTCAGGCGGATCGCAGCACTCGGGCCGGGCACGTCGTCATCGTGATAGTGCCACAGGAGGACGGCGACCTGGCCATCCTTGGTCCGCGTGGCGAGCGTGCCGACATCCGCCTGCCCCCGCACGCCTTTGGCCATGATCTCGTCCAGCGGCAGCTCCGCATCGCTCGTCGCGGCCAATTGGTCGGTTCCCAGCTTCGCGAACATCCGGAACACGTTGAGCACGGGCAGGTCGATGCCGTTGGACGACAGCTGGCGATACCCCGCGAACCAGGGCTGGTCCTCGAACTCAAACGCCCAGGTCAGCACGCCTTCCAGATTGACGTTGCGCCGCTTTGCCAGGGCCCAGATGCGCGGGAAGCTGGCCGCCGTATAGCTGGAATACATGGTGCCGTTGCGATAGCCGTTCTTTAGGCCGGGACACGCCGCGCAGCCCTCGGGATCGCTTTCGCCGATCACGACCGGCTTGGACGCCAGCGCTGGCATGGCCAGCGTCTTGTCGAAGCCGCCGTTCACGCCGCGAAGGTGAACGTCGAGACCCATGCGGACATGGCCGTCCACGAACTTGGGGTCCCCCTTGGCATGGAAGGCCAGGAAGTCCGTCGGCGTTCCGATCTGGCCGGTCGCGTAGTTCTTGCCGCTGGTCACATGGCGCAGGAAGCCGTCCATGAAGCTGCCACCGGGACCCGCCGAATCCATGCCGCCGACCCGCGCCGTGGGCAGCGCGCGGCGAACGCCATCGATGGCATAGTCGTGCAGCTTGTAGAACTCCTCCGGCGTGCCCTGCCAATAGGCTCCGTTCGGTTCGTTCCAAACCTCGAAATACCAGCGTTCGACCTCGGCACGGCCATAGCGTTCGACATTGTGGCGGGTCCATTGATAGACCAGCTCGCGCCACTTGTCATAATCCTTGGGCGGATAGGCCCAGCCGGTGATGATGTATTTATAGTCGAAGCCCGGACGCCAGTTGTGCCGGTACGGCGTCCCCGCCGGGGCCGTCGACATCGCCTCCGGCATGAAGCCGATCTGGAGGTACGGCTTCACGCCCCGCGCGATATAGGTGTCGATGATGCGGTCGATATTGGTCCAGTCATAGATCGGCTTGCCGTCCTTGGTCTCCCGATAGATATTGGTGCTGCCCCATTTGAACGCCGGTGTGCCGTCGCCGGTGTTCAGCAGGTTGTGCGCCCGGAAATACACCTCGCCGCGCCGCAGGTCGCCCAGTTGTACCAGCAGCTTCTCGCCGTCCTTCATCGTCGCATAGTTCGGTACGTCTGCCCCGAAGAACCGCCACGACGGCGGCAACGCCCCGACCGTCTTTGACGCATCCACCGAGACCGCCACGGGTCGCGGCGCCGCCACCGCCGCCGGGGCGGACTGCCCGTACGACGGCGCGGACATCAGCAGCGCGCCCATGGCGACCGACAAGCCGCTGAAATATCTCATGACCTTATCTCCATAAAGGCGTTGGGGATCGATCGGGGACACGAAGGTCCGCTGCGAAAGCGCAATGATGGACGAGAATAGGGCTCAGCGGCGGCGAACGCCCCCACTGCGCCTTCCGACGCCGTGCGAACCGCAAACCGAAGCGGCGCGGTTCCGTTTCGCACGATCGCCTTGAGCAGCGCGACACCTATCCCCTGCCTCGCCATAGCCCCTCTCCCCAAGCGGTATGCAACCGCCTCAAGCCACAACCATAACTTGTAGTACCAGATTCCACAACGACAAAGAATTGGGACTTTATCGTATCTTGTCCGTTCGCAATCTTGTAAGACATTGGACCCGACAGCGGTCGCGCTTGACGCATACCGGCTGTCGTCACCATGGTGTTGATATGACTGCCGATGACGCCCCCGACTTCGTTCGCAAAAGCCGCCCGACCGACATACGCGGGGGGATTGCCCATGAATTGGGGGTGGCGATCGTGAGCGGCAGGATGGCTCCCGGCACCCCGCTCGTCAGCGAAGAGCGCTACAGCAGCGAGAACGGCGTTTCACGCGGGGCGTATCGCGAGGCGCTGCGAATCCTGGCGGCCAAGGGTCTTATCGTCAATCGCGTGAAGAGCGTCACGCGGGTGACCGAACGGGCCAAGTGGAACATGCTCGACCTCGACGTCCTGGGCTGGATGTTCGAGGGGGGACCGACGCCCGAATTCATCGCCAGCATCTTCGAACTGCGCAGCATCGTCGAACCGTCCGCCGCCATGTTCGCAGCCCGGCGGCGTGACGAGCGGCAGCTGGCACGCATGGGCCATGCCCTGGGAGAGATGGAGCGCTATGGCCTGCTCGACCCTGCCGGGCGGGCGGCCGATCAGGCCTTTCACCTGACGATCCTGGAGGCCACGCGGAACGAGCCGTTGATGACCCTGTCCTCTTCGATCGCGGCGGCGGTCGAGTGGACGACCCGCTTCGCCAGGGACGAGCGCCGTCAGTATCGCGACCCGATGCCGGATCATCACGCGGTGTACGCCGCCTTGATCGAAGGCGACGGGCGGGCCGCCCGTCACGCCATGGAGATACTGATCGGCAACGCGTCCAGCGACGCCGGTGTCGACCCCGATCGATGATGGGAAGGGAGTCGGGCCCTTAGGGGTCGGATTCTCCGCGTCATTCCACGGGGGTACGCCGCACCCACAGCACCGCGAGCAGGACGATGGCGGTCAGCACCCCGCACATCGCCCAGGCCGCGTTGACGGCGGGGACGAGCGCGGCCTTTTCCACCAGCGGCCGCACCATCTCGACGGCGAAATCGTCGAGCGGCTGGCCGCGCTGTTCCAGAAAGGCGTCCTTGGGGATGCCGATGCGCAGCGCCGTGTCGAGGTCACCCGCCTGAAGGCGGCTGGCGATATGGCGCCCCTCGGTCGCGGCGCGGCTGAAGATCATTGTGTCGACCAGTGCCAGCCCGACCGCACCGCCCAGATTGCGCATCAGGTTGAACAGCCCGCTGCCATCGGCGACCAGCGTGCGCGGCAATCGGCCCAGCGCCATGCGGGTCGGCGGCAACAGGCAGAACATGATCGCCGCGCCGCGCACCACCTGGGGCAGGATCATCGCGTGGAAATCGGTCTGCGCGGTCTGGCTCATGCTCATCAGCAGGCCGATCGCGAACAAGCCGAAGCCGAAGGCGGTCAGCCAGCGCGGATCGACCCGCCGCTCGGCCCAGACCGCGATGGGCGCGCTCACCAGTTGGGCGATGCCGGTGACCAGCATGATCTCGCCGATGCGCAGCGCGCCATGCTCGCGCACCAGTCCCAGGAAGAAGGGCATCAGATAGGTCGAACCGAACAGGCCGAACCCCAGGACGAAGCTGAACAGGCATCCGATCGCAAAATTGCGGTCGGCAAAGCAGCGCAGTTCGACCAGCGGCACCGCCGCGCGCCATGTCCGTACGACGAACCCGCCCCCGCACGCCACGAAGACGGCCAGCAAGCCCAACACGCGCGCATCGCCCCAGCCACGCGTCGGCGCGTCCTTCAACCCGATCTGCAACGCGACGAGCGCGGCGGCGAGCAGGACCAGCGCCGCAATGTCGATGCTACGGCGCGTGCCCGATCGCTCGACCGCCGCCTGCCCGCGCAACAGCCACGCCACGCCCAGCGCCGCGACGATACCCGGCACGATGTTGATGCGGAACAGCCAGTGCCACGAAAAGGATTGCGTCACCCATCCGCCAATGATTGGTCCGATGGTCGGCGCCAGAACGGCGGCCACCCCGGCGATGGTGGTCGCCAGCCCCTGTACCCGTACCGGGAACAGCAGAAAGACGGCGGAAAATACGATGGGGATCAGCGTGCCGCCCGAAAAGCCCTGCACGACCCGCCATAGGATCAGACTTTCGAAACTGCCGCTCATCGCGCACCCGATCGAGGCCAGGGTGAACAGGCTGACCGCGCCGACGAACAGCCGCCGCATCCCCAGCACGTCGGTCAGATACCCCGTAAGCGGGATCGCGACGATCTCGGCGGTCAGATAGGCGGTCTGGATCCAGACCATCCGATCGGGCGCGATACGCAGCGCGGCCTGGATCGTCGGCAGCGAGGTCGCGACGATCTGTACGTCCAGGATCGCCATGAACATGCCCAGGCACATGCAGGTGAAGCCGGCCCAGGCGGCGAACCCGGCCGTCTTCGGCTCGGAGGCGGGCGATGCGGTCGCGGGTGTCATATCGTCGCTGCGCCTGCCATCCGTCGACCCCGTCCTGTATTTTTCGACAGGTTGAACAAGCCGCGACGCGGATCGTTGCGCTCCGGTATCCATTTCCGCCGGTTGACCGGCTACTCGGACGGTGCATGTCTCAACCGGTTGCCCTTCTGTCGCTTGCGACGCGCACGCCCCATCATCGACTGTCCCAGGATCAGGCCCTCGCTACGGCGCGGGCGTTGATCGGCGACCGCTTCGCCGATTTCGACCGGCTGGCGCCCGTCTTCGACCATGCGGGCATCGCCGAGCGCCAACTGGCCATGCCGCTCGACTGGTATCATACGCCCCGCTCGTTCGAGCAGCGGAGCGCCGCCTATCTCGACGTCGCACTCAACCTGTTCGTCGCCGCCGCCGGTGGTGCGCTGGAGGAGGCCGGATTGGAGGCCCGCGACGTCGATGCCATCGTCACCGTCTCATCTACCGGGATCGCCACGCCCAGCCTGGAGGCGCGGGCCATGGCACATCTGTCATTCCGGAACGATGTGCGGCGGGTGCCGGTCTTCGGCCTGGGCTGTGCGGGCGGCGCCACCGGGCTGGCGCTTGCCGCCGATCTGGCCCGCGCGCGACCGGGTTCGACGGTGCTGTTCGTCACGGTCGAACTGTGCAGCTTGGCGCTGAGGACCAACGGCGCGGACAAGGCCGACCTGATCTCCACCGCGCTGTTCGGTGACGGCGCGGCGGCGTGCCTGCTGCGAACCGGCGACGAAGGCTTTGCCCAGATCGTCGGTAGCGCGGAACACACCTGGAACGACACGCTCGACATCATGGGGTGGCGCACCGAGCAGACGGGGCTGGCCGTCGTCCTGAACCGCGCGATCCCGACCTTTGTCGAGCGCGAGATGCGTCAGGCCGTGACCGGCATGCTGAATGCGCAGGGGTTCGCCTTGTCGGATATCGACCGTTTCATCTGCCATCCCGGCGGGGCGCGCGTGCTAGACGCGCTGGAGATCGCCCTTGGCCTGGAGCATGGCGCACTGGCGCAGGAACGTGCGGTTCTTCGCGACCATGGCAACATGTCCGCGCCGACCGTGCTATTCGTGCTGGACCGCTATCGCCGGGAAGGCCTGCCGCTTCGCTCTCTGCTGAGCGCCTTGGGGCCGGGCTTCACCGCCTCTTCGCTGGTGCTGGAGTGCAATCGATGACCCTACCCTATGCCATCATGGCGTTCGTCACGCTCCAGCGGTTGAGCGAGTTGGTCATCGCGCGGCGCAACACCGCCCGGCTGATGGCGGCGGGTGCGCGCGAATATGGGGCGAGCCATTATCCGGTGATGGTCGCGATGCATACCGCGTGGCTGGTCGCCCTGTGGTTCAGCGTGGGCGGCCGGACGGTCTCCTGGCCGTTGCTCCTGGTCTTCGCCGTCTTGCAGGGGATGCGGATCTGGGTGCTGGCGACCCTGGGTCCGCGCTGGACGACGCGGATCATCGTCCTGCCGGGCGCGTCGCTGGTCGCCCGGGGGCCGTTCCGTTTCCTGCGCCACCCCAATTACGCGGTCGTCACCGCCGAGATCGCGGTGCTGCCCCTCACCTTCGGACTGGTCGGCATTGCCGCGCTGTTCACCGTCCTGAACGCGGCGATGCTGTATGTCCGGATCGGCGCGGAGAACCGCGCGCTGGGCCTCAGCGCCGGGTCGCAGCCGCCTCCCGCTCGGCCTTGATCCGCAGCATCGCGGCGTGACAGGTGGGCGAGGTCTGATCGATCTTCTGGATCATGCAGGCCTCGACCTTCTTGCGGCTCATCGACTTCATCTCCATCGGGCACAGCCGCCGCGCCTCGGCGACGCAGGCCTTCTTGCCCGGATCGGGCTCGGCCTGGGCGACGCCGATGGTCAGGGGCGACAACAGCGCCGCGATGGTCAGGGCTTTGTACATCATGCGACTTGCACCTCGTGATATCGTGGCTGCGATGTACCCCACAATATGGGTGACAGGCCAGTTTCGGATTTCACGGATCGAAGCGAAAACCGAGCCGCTCTCCCGTAATGAGGTCATTCCCGATGGATCACCCGGCCGATCGCTTGCGCGATCCGGGTGATGGTCGTCGGCTTTTCGCAGCGGGCCACGGTTGCGAAGCGGGTCGGCAAGGCCCCTCCATCATATCCCGTCGTGAAAATCAGCGGTATTCTGCGTTCGATCAGGATGTCGGCGACCGGATAGGCCAGGTCCCCGCCAAGATTGACGTCGAGAATGGCCCCGTCGATCCGCCGTTCGGATCGGGCCATCTCCAAAGCCTCCCGGAGCGTGCCGACCGGGCCCACCACCACCGCGTCAGCCTCGCCCAGTTCGATCCGCAGATCGTCGGCGATCAGAAATTCGTCCTCCGCCACCAGAATATGACAGCCGCTTAGTGTTCGTTCAGCCATACGCCCCCACCTCCTTGCTCGCGGAAACTGGCAGTGAGATCGCGCAAAGCACGCCGTCCGGGCCATGCTGGTAGGATGTGCGCGCCCGCAGCTGATAGGGAAGCGCCCGCTCGATCAATTCGCGGCCCTGGCCGGTACCCTTCGGGGCCGATCCGGCGGGCGGCATGGCGACGCCGCTTTCCCGCCAGTCGATATGCAGCCAGGGCTGCCCGTCATCGCCCATGGGCTCAAGCGACCATGTCACGGCAAGGTGCCCGGTCGCTTGTCCCAGAGCGCCATATTTCACCGCATTCGTCGCGAGTTCGTGGAGCGCCATCGCCAGCGTCTGAACGGTCGACGAGCGCAAGCGCACGCCGGCCGGTCCCGTCAGCGAGACATGGTCCAGGCCGCCGTTGATCGCCGACAGCTCGGTTCGGATCAGATCGTCGAACATGACACGATCGACGTCATGAAGCCGGGACAGTAGCCCCTGTACCCGCGCCAGCGACTCCAGACGGTCCCGAAAGCGCAAGCGGAAGTCCGATAGATCGGCACTGGACCGCGCCGTCTTGTCGGCCATCGACCGCACGACGCCGATCAGGTTTCGGGTCCGATGCTGGAGTTCGTCGACAAGGATCGACTGGCGTTCCTGCAATTCCTTCAATTGCTGAACATCGGTCGTCGTGCCCAGCCATTCGACGATGCGCCTGGCATCGTCACGAACCGGCATGGCACGCATATGGTGCCAGACATAGGCGCCGTCGCTCGCGCGCCGGACCCGGAACTCGACGTCGATACGGCCCGACAAGGACGCCCCGTCCCATGCGCGCAGGACGGCATCATGATCGTCCGAACAAACCGCATCGAGCCAGCCGCGACCGATGCTGGCCGTCAGACTCTGCCCTGTAAAGGCTTGCCACTGGCTGCTGGCCCAGCTCCACTGACCCAGTTCGGCCGAACGCCAGACCAGTTGCGGTATCCCCTCGACCAGCAGGTGCAGCCACGCCTCGCTGGCTCTCACGCGTTCTTCGATACGGCGTCGCTCGGTGATGTTGGTGAACAGGACAGCGACATGATGAAGCCCGGTGTCGAGCGGAAAGATATTGAGATCGAACAGCCGGTCCAGGGTCGGCTCGCTTTCCTCGACGCGGATCGAGCGGCCGGTATCGAGGACCTGGCCATACAGCTTCGTCCAATGCGGGTTCGGCGTGCCCAGCAATTCCGTCGCGGTCTGGCCGACCGGCCACGGCATGCCCGTATGTTGAAGGAAGGCGGGATTGACCTCGACAAAGCGAAAGTCGGCCCAGCGGCCATGGTCATCGCGAAGGACCTCGACCACGGCATAGGCCTCATCCATCGATTCGAAGAGGGCGCGATATTTGGCTTCGCTGTCGCGCAGGGCCGTTTCGGCGCGTTTGCGCGCGTCAATGTCGATATTGATCCCCGCCCATTTCTCGATGCGCCCCTCGGCATCGAGGACGGGACCGGCACGAACATTGGTCCAGCGCCAGCCGCCATCCGGGGCACGGAGCCGAAACTCCGCATCGACCAGCCCCCGTATCGTCATCGCCTCGCGCCACTGGCGTTCGGCATAGGCGCGATCGTCGGGATGAATGGCATCGAGCCAGCCATAACCCAGCCATTCCGTCTCCGTCTGGCCGGTATAGGCCCGCCAGCTTGGGCTGTCGGTGACGACGACGCCGTCCGGATCGGTTTCCCAGACCGCCTGCGCCCAGCTTCCGATCAGCAGTCGATGTCGCGCCTCGCTTTCGCGCAGGGTGCGCTCGGCCAGGACCTGCGCGGTCGTTTCCCGCAAGGTCCACAGGACACCGGCGACCCTGCCCGCCTCATCGCGGACCGGGGCATAATCGACGTCGAACCACGCATCCTCCAGCCGGCCGTTGCGCTGGACGGGATAGCGCTGCGCCTGAAGGCGTGCCGACTTGCCCGCCATTCCCGCCGCGATGTCCGCCGCAAAAACATCGCGCGACCGGGCAAAGGTCTGAAAGGCGGACTGTCCCAGCGCGTCGACATGGTGTTCGCGCAAAAGTTCGGTGAAGCGGTCATTATAGAGGTGGATGGCCTCCTCACCCCAGACAAGGCTCATCATGCTGGACGACGCAAGCATGAGATCGACCACCGTCTTCAGGCTCTGCGGCCAATGTCCGATCGCCCCCAATGGCGTCTCGGTCCAGGCCCGATCGCGGATGCGGACCGCCATTCCCGTTTCGCCACGGGGCCATGGCGGCACATCCTCTCGATCTTGTGCCACCATCTCTCCGCCTCGCTGATCAGGTCTTGCAAAAGATCAGAAGATCACGCCCGACACGTCGCCGGGCAGTCCGCTAACCTGTTACGTAAAAAAGATAATCAAACATCCGTCTAAGCGTCCATGGCTGTCATATGGTCAGTCCGACGAAGATGGCTCCCGTCCGTGCCCGATCCTGCGCCGCCTCGAACGCCTCGTTGATCTGGTCGAGCGGGAAGCGATGGGTGATCAGTTCCTGCGTCTTGAGCACCCCGCGCGTCACCAGGTCGAGCACCTCAACCTGTTCGGCATGGATGTCGTGAAAGGCGAAGCTGGCGCTGGGGATCAGGGTGATCTCGGACATCTGGATACGCTGCCACTCTAGCGGGATGGCGATGGCCCCCGCGTCGAAGCCGCCGACGATGACGACCTTGCCGCCGCGCCGCACCAGCCGCGTGGCGAGCGGCAGCGTGTCGGGCATGGACTCACCGCCCGCGCATTCGAATACGATATCGGCACCCCGATCGTCGGTCTGGCCGAAGATCGCTGCCTCGGGGTCCTCGTCGTCCGGGTGAAGGGTATGGTCGGCGCCCAGCCGCTCGGCCAGGGCGAGCGCGTGCGGCATCTTGTCGATGATCGTCACGGTCGCACCGCTGGCCTTGGCGAGCATCAGCTGGCCCAGCCCGATCGGCCCCGCCCCGATGATCGCCACGCGCGACCCGATGGTCAGGCCCGACAGATGCTGGGCGTGCAACGCCACGGCATAGGTGTCGAGCAGCGCGGCATCGTCATACCCCACATTGTCGGGCAGGCGGTGGAACTTGTGCTGCGGTCCGACGACATATTCGGCATAGGCGCGCGAGACGCTGGCGCGGCGGGTGGGATAGAGATCGGGGCAGCGATTATATTGCTGCACCCGGCACCAGTCACAATGACCGCAGCCGAGCACGGATTCGACCAGCACCCGGTCGCCGATCGCGACGCGGCTGACCGCCGGGCCGACCTCGACCACTTCGCCTGCCAGTTCATGGCCCATGATGCAGCAGTGCAGTTCCTCCTCCGCCTTTTCCCAGTGGCGCAGGTCAGTGCCGCAGATGCCCGCCATCCGCACCCGCGCCTTGACCCAGTCGTCGGCAGGCAACTGGGGTTCGTCGACCTCGGCGATCTCGAAACGGCCATCGGCGGTCTTGCGGGCGGCTTTCACGGCATGTCTCCCGAATGGGCGGCGAGCGGCTCTTGCCGCGCCGCGATGGTGGTCGATGTCAGCCCCCTGCCCCCGAGGGAAATCGCCCCCTCCGCCAGCGCCGCGACCAGCGCACGAGCGTCGCGCAAGCCCGCATCCCAGCGCCCCCGCACCGAACGGGGCGAGAAGTCCAAAGCCTTGCCCGCGACTTCGTCCTGCTGCTCGGCATAGCGAAGCTGCACCAGCGTGACCGATGCCTGCGCCATCTCGGGAGCGGTGGCATAATGGTCCTGCCAGCGGGTGAGCGTCCGGCGCGACTGTGCGGCGAAGACCAGATCCTGCGTCCGGCTGATCATGCCGCCGATGGTCGGTGCGCGGGGGCCAGCCAATGGCAACAGGTCGACCGCGATGCATAGCAGCGGCCCGTCACCGGGCCGGGCCAGCATGGGGTCGAGCGGCAGATTGGCGGCCAATCCGCCATCGACATAGAGTTCCCCGTCGATCGCGACCGGAGGAAAGGCAGGCGGCATGGCGCAGCTGGCCCGGATATGGTCGGGCGTGATCCTGTCGCGCCCGTTGTCGAAGACGACCTCGGCACCGGTATCCAGTGCGACCGCCTGCACCATGTAGCGGACCCTGCCGCCATTCAGCCGCTCGAAATCGACGAGACGCGCCAGCGTATGGGCCAGCGGCGTGGTGTCATAGAGCGCTGGCGTATCACGCTCGGCCAGAGCGGTGCCCAGCGGCGCGAACAGCCCCCGCCGCCCGCCGAACAGCGTTGCGATCACCTCACCGCTGCGCCGCCAGCTGTCGATCATCCCGTCCCACGCGAAAGCGCCGACGGCGCCGGTGCGGTCCGGCCGCCACAGGTCGGACAGCCGCGACAGGATATCCGCCGGTGCATTGCCCGCGATGATCGCGCCGTTCATCGCTCCGGCCGAGGTGCCGACGACCCAGTCGGGCGAGATGCCCGCCTCATGCAGGGCCTCATAGACCCCGGCCTGATAGGCGCCCAACGCATTGCCCCCGGCCAGGAGCAGAGCGATGCGGAGATCGGGCGGCAGGTGAGGAGTCATGCGCCAACAAACCCGCAAATGCCCGGATGGTGGCGTACAAACGCCCGCAATACCCAGAAAACTCAATGATATAGATCAGGCCCTATGTTGGTCGGCAGAAACCGGGATCGCCGACGGAACGTTGCCCCGGCACTCATGTCTTTGGACCCGCAAGCCGAACTGACCACCGCCGACCGCGAACGCGGCTTGCGGCTGCTCGTCGTCGAGGCGGGGTTTTCGGGTGGCGCCGCCGCGCTCACCAGCGGGGTGATCCTGACCGCCTTCGCGCTGCATCTGGGGGCGTCGAACGTGATGGTCGGCATCCTGGCGGCGATGCCGTTCCTCGCGCAGTTGCTGCAACTGCCCGCCATCCAGCTGGTCGAGCGATGGCGGCGGCGCAAGCGGATCGCGGTCCTGTCCAGCCTGGTCGGGCGGACGATGCTGGCCGTGATGGCGGTGCTCGCATTTTTCAGCGGGACGACCGCGCTGCTGATCTTCCTGGGCGCGCAGATGCTGCTCTGCGGACTGGGCGCGGTCGGCGGATGCGCCTGGAATACATGGATGCGCGACCTCGCGCCCGATGATCGGCTGGGCGACGTCTTTGCCCGGCGGACGGTGTGGCTGACCGCGATCAGCCTGATCCTGGGGCTGGTCGCCGCGCTGGCGCTGGACCGGACGCCAGCGGGATCGCCTGCACGGGACATGGTGTTCGCCGCGATGTTCGCCAGCGGCTGCGTCACCGGGCTGATCAGCGCGCGGATCGTCGCGATGATGCCCGAGCCGTTGATGCCCCCCGCCCCCGGCTCCATCGCATTGCGCGCCTTGCTGGCCCAGCCGCTGGGCGACCCCAATTTCCGCCGGTTGCTGGTCTTCGTGGCGAGCTGGCAATTTGCGATCAACCTCGCGACCCCCTTCTTCACCGTCTTCATCGTCCGCCAGCTGCATTTCGCGGTCAGCTTCGTGCTGTTGCTCAGCGTCGCCAGCCAGGTCGCCAATATCCTCGCGCTGCGCCTCTGGGGGCGGCTAAGCGACCGGTTCGCCAACAAGTCGGTACTGGCGGTGTGCGCCCCGGCCTATATCCTGGCGATCGTGGCGATGATCGGCGCATCGCAACTAGGCGACCGGGGGGCGGTGAAGCTGTGGCTGATCGGGCTCCACCTCGTCATGGGCGCGACCATTGCGGGCGTGACGCTGGCCAGCACCAATATCGCGCTGAAGCTGTCGCCCAAGGGGTCCGCCACCGCCTATGTCGCGGCCAATGCGATGACCACCGCCATCGCGGCCGGGATCGCGCCGATCCTGGGCGGGCTGCTGGCGCAGTTCTTCGCCGCACGCCAGTTCGAACTGGTGGCGCGGTGGCGCAGCCCCAACGGCATCTTCACCCTGCCGATCGTGCTGACCGCCTGGGATTTCTATTTCCTGCTGGCGGGTCTGATCGGCCTCTATGCCATTCATCGCCTGTCGCTGGTGCGCGAGCAGGGCGAGATCGAGCGGCGGGCCATGGTCGGGCAAGTGCTGAACGAGACACGGCGCAGCATCCGTAACATCTCCTCGGTCGCGGGGCTGCGCGCCGCGACCGACCTGCCCGGCGCTCTCCTGCGCGATGCCCGCACCCGCATCCGGCTGAAACGCGCACAAGCGGCGCGGGCGGGACGAATGCACTGACCCAGTTTAGCGGAACGCCATTTGCCCGGAACTCCGTTCTTTCCGAGGGGGTTGGCCATCATCCCCGTCCCCCTTTCGGAGTGATGCCATGCCCCGAACAGCGACGGCCGAAGCGCCGCCCGCGATCAGCCCCCATCTGCTCGACCTGCGCGACCTGCTACGCGACGAACCCGCGCCGCTGGCCGATTTCACCGTCGGCGATCTGATCATCCGGCTCCACCGGACCGCGACATCGGTCTTCGCGATCGTGCGCCGCAAGGGCAGCGCAGGCGGACTGGCGGTGCGGGCCGCCTATATACCGATGAGCTTCGACTGTGCGCTGCTACCGCCCGAGAAGGGCGAGGTTGCCCGGCTCCGCCTGACCAGCGCGATGGGCGAGCATGTCATCTCTTATATCGCCGACCGGCTGGCGGTGGAGCGGCTGCGCATCACGACCTGCTTCACCCCGGCCCGGCCGATGATGCTGCCCCCCGCCCCGCGCGACCTCTATCCCCTTGGCGCGAGCGACGATCCCCTGCGGGCGCAAGGCGTGGTCGAGGCGTCGCAGCGCGGGCTGAACACCGGCCTCCTCTATTTCCGCATCGAGGCGCCAGCCTTTGGCAATGTCCTCTACATCCAGAATTTCACCGCTTCGAACGACTATTTCCGCACGACCGGCACCGTCCCGCGCGAGGCGGTGGCGGGGAACTGGCCCGAACTGGGCTATGCGCTGCCCCTCCCCGATGCCGATGCCGATCCCGCCGAGGTCGCGTTGCCGGCGGGCGAGAGCGTCACGCTGTCCGACACCATCCTGGTCTTCCGCCACCATGCACCCCCGCACGAACGCGAATCCGCCCGCCAGTTCGTGCAGATGCTGGGCAGCGCCTATGACCTGCTCGATCCGCCCCCCGTCGCCTATCGCGACTGGATCGACCGCGCCGAGCGGGCCGCGCGCGATCTGGACGAAGCCCCCGATGCCACGATCCGCCATTACGGCCATCGCTATGTCCACCCCTATACGGGCGCCGAATATCCCGACATCATGGTGCAGATGTCGGTCATCGCCGCGCTCCGCCGATGGGGCGATTGGCGGGGCGAGCCGCATCCCCTGGAAGCGGCGTTCAAGGCGGGGCTGCCGCGCTTCTTCGACGAAAAGCTCGGCACGTTCCGTCGTTATCTGCCCAATGTCGGCAAGGACAAGAATGCCGATGCGGTCGACAGCTGGTATCTCTATCACCCCCTGCTGAACCTCGGCACGCTGGCGCTGGGTGGCGATGACGATGCGCGCGCGCTGTTCCTGAAGGCGATCGACTATGGCGTGCGGGTCGCGCGGCATTTCGACTATCGCTGGCCGATCGAATATGACGTCACCGACTTCTCGGTCATCACCAAGGAGGCCCCCGTCGACGGGCGCGGGCAGACCGATGTCGGCGGCATCTATGCCTGGGTCATGCTCCAGGCGTTCGAGCTGACCGACGACAAGACCTATCTCGACGAGGCGCGCGCGGCGATCGACGCCGCCATCGGGCTGGGCTTCAACCTCAACTATCAGGCCAATCTGACCGCCTGGGGCGCCGCCGCCTGCATGCGGTTGTGGCGGATCACCAATCGCGACGCCTATCGCGAGCAGAGCTATGTCTATCTCGCCAGCTTCCTGCACAATGCGGTGATCTGGGACAGCCGCATCGGCCATGCCGCGCATTACGAGACGTTCCTGGCGGTCACCTGTCTGCAGGACGCGCCTTATATGGCGATGTACGAGTGCTTCGACAGCTATGTCGCGTTCGAGCGTTATCTGGACGATGGCGGCCCCGACCTCGACCCCGAGGCGCGGATGCTGATCGGCGAATATTGCCGCCATGCCCTGTCGCGCGCCTGGTATTATTATCCCGACGCGCTGCCCCCCGAAGCGATTGCAGAGGAACAGCGCGAGGCCAACGGCCATATCGACAAGACCCTCTCCTTCCCGCTGGAGGATCTCTATCCCGATGGCCAGCCCGCCGGGCAGGTGGGACAGGAGGTGTACGGCGCGGGCGCGGCGTTCATCTTCGCAACCAGCGCCTTCCACCAAGTCGAGGGCGCGCCGTTCCGCCTCTATTGCGACATGCTGGTCCGCGCGGTCGAGCGGGTCGGCGACCATGCGCTGTCGATCGTGCTCGACGGGGGTGAGACGCGCACCGCCTCGCTGCGCCTCGTCCGGTTGAAGCGGCGCACGCTGACCGACAGCCGCGTCACCACCGCCAGCGGCGAGACGATCGCCCCCGATGCCGTCAGCGCCGACCGCGTCGATTATTGCGTGCCCGCGCAAGGCCGCCTGATCCTGACCTGGGAATAAACGATGACCAAGAACCCCACCATGTTGTCCGGCCGCCGCATCCTGCTGACCGGCGGCACCACCGGCATCGGCCGGGCCGCGCTGAAGGCGCTGGCGAACGAGGGCGCGCGCGTCCTGACCTTCGGACGGCATCAGGATGCGCTCGATGCGGCGTTGTCCGGGATCGATGGCGAGGTGATCGGGATCGTCGAGGACGCCGCGACGCGCGACGGCATCGACCGGGTCTTCGCCGCGGTCGACGACCGGCTGGGGGGCATCGACATGCTGGTCGCCTGTGCCGCACTCGGCGCGCAGCCGATCCATGAGATGGCCGAGGAGGATTGGCGCTATGTGATCGACGCCAACCTGACCGGCTATCTCGCCTGCGCCCGCGCTGCGATTCTGCGCATGCAGGACCAGGGCGGCGGCCATCTGCTGTTCGTCGGATCGATCAGCACCGAGATCAAGGCGGCGGGCGAAAGCGTCTATGCCGCGACCAAGGCGGGTATCCAGGCCTTTGCCGAGACGCTGCGCAAGGAGGTTGCGGACAAGCGCATCCGGGTCAGCGTGATCCAGCCCGGATCGGTCGACACCGACATGCAGGAATGCAGCGCGGAGGAGAAACAGACCGCGGTCGCCGAAGGCCGGATGCTGCCTGCCGAGGATGTCGCCGATGCGATCCTGTTCGTCCTCAGCCGATCGGCCAATTGCGACATCGTCAACCTGCGGATCGAACCGCTGATCCAGAAGACGGCGTGAGGGGGGACGTCAGAGTCCCACCCGCCGTATGACCAACCCCACCGCCGCGATCCGTTCGACATCGACATAGGTCGGCTTTTCCAGCTCGTCGCCGAAGATGTCGGGGTCGAGCTCGGAATAGTCGACCTCGAAGCCGGTCGCGGGCAGCTGCTCGGCCAGCGCCATGCGCAGCACGTCCTGCCCATCGACGACCGAAGCGCCCGTATGCAGGATCAGTTGTCCCTTGGGCTTGAGCAGTGCCAGGGCCTGAAGCGTCCAGTCGAGCGAAAGCTGGCCGCCATACAGGTCGCCACCGTCGCGGTAAGCCCGGCGATCCGCGTCGATCATGAACGGCGGATGGGTGACGATCTGGTCAAAGGAGTCGGTCAGCTCCTTTGGTGTCGAGACATTTGCGACGCTGTGCGCGACACCGGCATGTTCGGCGTTGATCGACGCCAGGAACAGCGCGCGCGGGTTGATGTCGGCCAGCGTCAGATGCGAACCGCGCGCAACCCGCGCCGCGACGATCCCGCCGACCCCGGCCCCCGCACCATAATCGAGGATGTGCCGGGCGCCCACGTCCATCCGCCCGATGATCAGCCTGGCGAACCGATAGCTGTCCGGCCCCAGAAACACCGAGTCCGTGGCCGTGGTCGGATAGGCGGAATGGAGGAACAGCGTCCCCTCGACGCGCGACACGCGCAATGTGGCTTGCAGGCACCCGTCATCGCGTTCGACCAGCATCTCCGCAGCGTCCAAGGCGGCACGCAGCTCGGCATCCAACACCGACGGCGAGAAGGGCAGGCTCCAGCCCAATATGTCCCGCACATCGTTCGCGGGCCGATCCCCGCGATTGACGAGCACCCGCGCATGGGTGGCGGGCGTCGGCGTCACGAACTGATAGTCGCGTGCTTCCAGCAATTGCAGGAGGCGCAACAGGCCCTCGCGCTGCTTGGCCGGTCCGGTTGGGCCCTGGGCCGCTCCCGGCCGCTGTTCGATTTCGCCTATCACTCTATGATCCTTGTTTTTTCTCCTTCAATATCGGGGGACAGGCGCAGTTCCCGGTTTCAATATGGATCAGCCTGTTGCTTGGCCGGCTGCGCTTGTTCGATCACTGCTGGCCGCCCACGCCGGGTGCCGAGAATTAGCAAGGCCAAGGCACTCGCCGCCCCGGCAACGAGGATCGAGGGGCGAACGCCAAGGCGGACCGCCGAACGGTCCAGCAGCACCTCTCCCCGCCCGACGGCATTGACCAGTCGCGGCACGATCTGCGTGTCGATGAAGAATTTGGGGACCGAAGGGCCCGTCGTCTTTTTCAGCATATAGTCGCGACCGACCGTCATGGCATTTCTCCTTTTTAAATCCGTATCTTAGATCAAATTCGGGATAGCCGCCGCCGCCACAGGGTTAACGACAAGACCCGGCGAATGTTTCGCAAGGAAACGCCCGCCGCCCCGGCCGGAGATGCCCGATGAAAGCCACGTACAAGCCGTATCGCCTCCCCTCCGGTGGATGGGGCTCCGCGCGCTCGGTCGGCAATATCCTGCGCCGGGAGGGCGTGCTGGGTAGCGCCAGCGTCGCGCTGTCGCGGCATAACAAGGTCGATGGCTATCAGTGCAACAGCTGCGCCTGGGTAAAGCCCGCCACACCGCTCCCCTTCGAGTTCTGCGAAAACGGCGTGAAGGCGGTCGCCTGGGAGTTGACCGCACATCGCTGCACACCCGCCTTTTTCGCCGAACACACGGTCAGCGAGTTGCTGGGGTGGGACGATTACCATCTGGAACAGCCCGGCCGCCTGACCCATCCGCTGCGCTACGACGCTGCGACCGACACATATGTGCCGGTATCCTGGGGCCATGCCATCGAGGAGATCGCCCGCGAACTGCGCGCGGTGGACGACAAGCAGCACGGCACCGTCTTCTACAGCTCCGGCCGATTGTCGAACGAAGGCAGCTATCTCTATCAGTTGTTCGCCCGGCTCTATGGCAACAACAACCTGCCCGACAGTTCCAACATGTGCCATGAAACGACCTCGGTCGCCCTGCCCGCCAGTATCGGCCAGGGCGTCGGCACGGTCGATCTGGGGGATTTCGCCAAGACCGACTGCCTGATGTTCTTCGGCCAGAATCCGGGGAGCAATTCGCCGCGGATGCTCCACCCGCTTCAGGAAGCCAGCCAGCGCGGAGTGCCGATCATCACCTTCAACCCGCTTCGCGAGCGGGGACTGGAGCGGTTTCTGAACCCGCAATCCCCGACCGAAATGCTGACCGGCAAGGATACGCGGATCAGCTCGGACTATCATCAGGTCAAGAATGGCGGCGATCTGGCGGCGATCGCGGGCATCTGCAAGGCGGTGCTGACGCTGCACGACGACGCCCTGGCGGCAGGTGAGCCGCCGATCCTGGACCTCGCCTTCATCGACGCGCACACGCACGGGTTCGAACGCTTCGCCGACTGGCTGCGGGCGCAGGACTGGGACGAGCTGGAGCGGCGTTCGGGGCTGCATCGTGCCGATCTCGAAGCGACCGCGCTCATCTATGCCCGTGCGCCGTCGACCATCGGCATTTACGGCATGGGCCTGACTCAGCATCGCGCGGGGGTCGAGACGGTGCAGATGCTGGTCAACCTGCTCCTGATGCGCGGCAATATCGGGCGGCCCGGTGCGGGCATCTGTCCCGTGCGCGGCCACAGCAATGTCCAGGGCCAGCGGACGGTCGGCGTCACCGAAAAGCCCGAACTGTTCCCCCTCGACCGGCTGGGGGAGCAATTCGGCTTCGAGCCGCCGCGCGAGGCGGGGTACAACACGGTCGAGGCGTGCGAGGCGATCCTCGATGGCCGGGTGAAGGCGTTTTTCATGCTGGGCGGCAATTTTGCCCGCGCGATCCCCGACCAGGGCCGGATGGAGCCCGCCTGGCGCCGGATGCGCCTGACCGTCAACGTCCTGACCAAGCTCAACCGCACCGCTTTGCTCCCCGGCGAGATCAGCTATATCCTGCCGGTGATCGGGCGGCTGGAGATAGACGAGACGGCAGCCGGGCAGCAGGCGCTGTCGATGGAGGACACCTCCGGCTGCGTCCATGGCAATCGCGGGCTTCGCACGCCCGCTTCGCCGCATCTCATCAGCGAGATCCGTCTGCTGTGCGAACTGGCCAAGCAGGTGTTCGAGCCCCATCCCAAGGTGCGGTGGGACGATTATATGACCGACTATGCCGAAATCCGGCGGGAGATCGCCTACACTCTGCCCGACAATTTCCACGATTATGAGACGCGCATGTGGGAGCCGGGCGGTTTCCAGCGCGACCTGCCCGCCAAGCGGCGCGAATGGCAAACCGATACCGACCGCGCCAATTTCGTCACGCCGGAGGCACTCGACGAGGACCTCGACATGCCGGACGTCGGGCATGACGTGCTGCGACTGATGACTCTGCGCAGCAACGACCAGTTCAACACCACCGTCTATGGTTACAACGATCGTTTCCGGGGGATCGACGGCATCCGCAACGTCGTGCTGATGAACCGCTCCGACATCGAACGCCGGGGGCTGAAGGTGGGACAGGCGGTGACGCTGCGCACCGTGGCCGATGACGGCGTCGACCGGCATCTGTCGGGGATGATCGTCGTCGCCTATGACATTCCGGTCGGATGCATCGGCGGCTATTATCCCGAGTGCAATGTCCTGATGCCGGTGTGGCATTATGCGGTGGGCAGCAAGACGCCCGCCGCCAAATCCATTCCCGTGACGGTCGAAAGCGACGGCGATATCGTGATCGAGCCTGGAATGGTGGAAACGTCAGCTTGATAACGCCTTTTGGCGGAGCCGATCGCCCTGTTTTCCTGAACGCTGGCAGGAACTGGAGGCCTTTATCGCATTCTTCATGTGCGATGTGCCGCCCTAAAATCCCTGCTTGACGGTGAAGTGCAGCCGTTCGAGTGTCCCCGAGGCCCCATTGGCCAGTTCGCGATGCGACAGGCGCGCCTCGACGCCCATGTCGAGGCGCGGCAGCGGCGATAGGAACAGGTTGATCGCGGTGTCCCACACCTGCCGCGTCGACAGGGGCGACGCCGATGCCGGGTTCCAGACCCGCTGGAACGAACCCATCCAGGTGCTGCGCAGCGTGCCGGTCCAGAAATGGCGCATACCGGCAAATCCCGCAATCAAGGACACCGGCACCAGTCGGTCGTTCGCCATCTCATAGACCACGTCGGGCGCGACGTTCACGCCGACATAGCGCCCGATCCCGCGACCGCCGGTCATCATGAAGCGGATATCGTCGCCCTTGCCGGTGGGCAACGGCGCGGTCCCCGCCAGCGATATGCCATAACCTTGCGTCGTCACCGCCGGTCGGGCCGTCGCGGGATCGACCCTCATCGACCGGAACAGGCCCGTCACCGACAGGCTGGCCCCCTTCCCCGTCCATAGCAACTGTCCAGTCAGGTCGGGGATGCTGTCGTCGTCATTGTCCGACAAGGCGGTCGCCCCCGCCATCGCCGATACGGTTTCCGGGTTCTCGATCGATGCGGAAGCGGTCCATCCGCCGCCGATGGGGCGGCTGTAGCGCAACAACATCTGCCGAACCAGCACGGTGCCGTCGGTCACGCCGACGAAATCGGCGGTTTCGGGCAGGGCCGCGACATATTGGAAGTTGCTCCAGTCCTGCCCCATGGCGAAGCCGCCATAACCCGCCACCGCGCGGCGGAGCCCGAAGCTATAGGGGTTGAGCGCCCGCTCGCCGCCGGACACCGCCGGGGCGACCTGAAAATCCGCTTCGATCAAGGTCGTCAGCGTCCGGGTGCCGACCGGCGTCGCGGTCTGGAAGGCGATGCGTGACTGTTTGGCCGAGGCATCGGTAAGGATGCCAGAACGCCGCCCGCCGACCGGGATCGATTGCGGCAGCGACAATTCGCGCCCCAGCGGATTGGTCGCGGTGTCGCCGTTGCCGTAGCGACTGAAGATCAGGTCGCCCTTGACGAACCCCGCGATCCGAAAGCTGGTATCGCCTATGCGGAAGCCATAGCCCGAGGGCACGCTGGACGTACCCCCTTGGGCTGTGATCGAAGGGGTCCCCGCCGGACGCGGCAGCGGGTCCTGCGAAGACGGGCGCGTGGCGGGAGCGGGCGCGGCGGCGGCAACCGGGGTGGGCTGCGCGGGCGGTCGTGTCGCATCCAGCGCGCGCTGCACCGCGTCGAGCTGTTGCTGCAACTCTTCGACCTTGCGGCGCAGCGCCTGATAATCCTCGGCGGTTTGCGCGGCGGCGGGTGTCGTTCCTGCCAGCGCCAGACCGGAAAACAAGGCGGCACGCGTGGTCCGCTGCCCGAGATGCGGCATCCTATATCCCCTTTCGATATGGCCGACGTTTGCGCCGTGCCGTTCCACGTCAGCGTGCGATGATGGTCGAGTCGATGTCGGCGATTGTCCGCACGCCGGTCAGCGCCATCGCCACCCGCATTTCCCGGTCGAACAGTTCGAGCAGATTGGCGACCCCCGCCTGGCCATCGGCGGCCAGCGCATAGATGAAGGCCCGCCCCAGCATGACGGCATCCGCCCCCAGCGCCAGCATCCGCACCACGTCCAGCCCCGACCGTATGCCCGAATCCGCCAGGATTGTGAGCTGTCCCTTCACCGCGTCGGCGATGGCGGGCAAGGCGCGCGCCGAAGACAGCACGCCGTCGAGCTGCCGCCCGCCATGGTTCGACACGACGATGCCCTGCGCGCCGAAGCGCACCGCCTCCCGCGCGTCCTCGACGTCGAGGATGCCCTTGATGACGATCGACCCCTTCCAGAAGTCGCGAATCCATTGCAGGTCGCGCCAGCCGATCCCCGGATCGAAATTCGCGCCCAGCCAGCCGATATAGTCGGCCAGCCCCGTGGCCGCGCCGCGATAGGCCGAGATATTGCCCAGGTCGTGCGGCCGCCCATGGATGCCGACATCCCAGGCCCAGCGCGGATGGGTGACCGCCTGCAGCATCCGCCGCCACGCGGCATGGGGACCAGACATGCCCGAATGCGCATCGCGGTAACGGGCACCCGGCACCGGCATGTCGACGGTGAAGACCAGCGTCTCCACCCCCGCCGCCTGCGCCCGCTCCAGCGCGTCGCGCATGAAGCCGCGATCCTTCAGCACATAGAGCTGGAACCAGATGGGCGCGGGCGACTGGCGCTGCACCTCGTCGATGGCGCAGACCGACACGGTCGACAGGGTGAAGGGCACCTGCTTGTCCGCCGCCGCCCGGGCCGCCTGCACCTCGCCGCGCCTGGCATACATGCCGGTCAGCCCCACGGGGGCGAGCACCACCGGCATTCCAAGCGACTGTCCGAACAGCGTCGTGCTCAGGTCGATATCGGCGACGTCGCGCAGCACCCGTTGGCGCAGCGCCACGTCGGACAGGTCCGACACGTTGCGGCGCAGCGTATGCTCGGCATAGGCCCCGCCATCGATATAGTGGAACAGGAACGGGGGCAGGCGACGCCGCGCGGCTTCGCGATAGTCGGTGGTGGCGGAGATGATCATCGGATCGTTCCCAAATCTATAGCGAGGGGTCGGCGTCGCGCGCGGCGGCAGCGCGTTCGGACCGGGCAAGGTCGTCCTCGACCCGCCGGACCGTGTTGCGCACGAATTCGAGATGGACGTCGGCGGCCTCGCGCGCGCCGTCGGCGTCGCCCGCGACGATGCAATCCATGATCGCACGGTGCTGCGCCGACAGCGCCTCGAACGTCCGTGGCACGGCGTAGATCTTTTCGCGGCTCTGCGAGATGCTGGTGTGGAGCAGTCCGAACAGGCTGGACATGACATGCGTCAGCACCGCGTTGCGCGAGGCATGGGCGATGGCGAGGTGGAAGGCGGCATCGGCATGCGCCTCCGCCGCGACGTCACCCGCATCGTGCAGCTTCTCCATCGCGTCGAACCGGCGCCGGATGCGGTCCTTGTCCACCGCATCGGCGCGCCGCGCGGCATGATAGGCGGCCGCACCGTCTAGCGACTCCCGGACCTCGAAGATATCGTGGCCATAACCCGGATTGGCCTCGACCAGCGGGGCCAGCGGTTCGGCGATCATCTGTTCGGTCCATTGCGCGGACGGCTCGGCCAGGATCGCCCCGGCGCGCGGGCGGATGGTGATGCGGCCCTGTGCCGCCAGCCTGTTCATCGCCTCGCGCAGGATGTTGCGCGACACCCCCAGCGTCTCCGCCATCGCGCGTTCGGAGGGCAGGCGCGCGCCGGGCAGCAATTTGCGCTGCGCGATCAGCTCCTCGATCGCGGCCTCCGCCCGGCCCGACACGCTCGATATGCCGCTCATGGGATCATCCACGGCACGAGATAGGCCTGAATTGTGGTGAGAATCCCGACCAGCGCGCAGAGCGGCAGGCTGTGGCGCACGGTGAAGCGGAACAGGTCGGATTCCTTGCCCACCAAGCCCACCGCGGCACAGGCGATGGCGATCGACTGTGGCGAGATCATCTTGCCGGTGACGCCGCCGGTGGTGTTGACCGCGACGAGCAGAACGTCGCTGACGCCGATCTGGTGCGCGGTGTTGGCCTGCAATGCCGCGAACAGCGCGTTCGCCGATGTATCCGATCCGGTCAGGAACACGCCCAGCCAGCCGAGGAACGGCGAGAAGAAGGTGAAAGCCGATCCCGTATGCGCCAATGCCAGTGCCAGGGTCGCCGACAGTCCCGAATAATTGGCGAGGAACGCGAAGGCGAGGACCATGCCGATCGAATAGATCGGAACCAGCAGGCTTTTCAACGTCTCGACAAAGGTGCGCGCCGCATCCGCCGGCTTCATCCGCAGGAAGGTGATGGTGACGATCGCGGCCAGCATGATCGCGGTGCCGGTCGCCGACAGCCAGTCGAACTTGTATACCGCTTCATAGGGCGTGACCTGCGGCACGATCGGCGGCACCTTGGCGACCAGCTTGTCGAGGAACGGTACGTGCAGCTTCAGCACCAGGTGGGCGAGCGGCCCATCGGCGGCGAAGAGCGCCTTGACCGGCGCGATGCTCCACAGCGTGACGAACACGGTCAGGATCAGGAAGGGCGACCAGGCCCAGGCGATCCTGGCGGGCGAATGGCGGACAGCCCGGGTCGAGATCGGCGCGACCGGCACCGCACCATCGGCGGCGACCTCTGCCGCGTCGAAGCGGAAGATGCGCCGGGGTTGCCAGAAGCGGAGGAAGATGGGCAGCGCGATCAGGGTCGCCAGCGCGGCGGTGATGTCGGGCAGTTCGGGTCCGATGAACTGCGCGGTCAGGAACTGGACGATGGCAAACGAACCGCCCGCGACCAGAATGGCGGGCCATGTCTCACGCACCCCGCGCGGGCCGTCCATGATCAGGATCAGCCAGAAGGGCACGATGACCGACAGCAACGGCAACTGCCGCCCCGCCATCTGGCCGATCAGGAACGGGTCGATGCCGGTCACCTGCCCCGCGACGACGATCGGAATGCCCATCGCCCCGAACGCCACGGGGGCGGTGTTGGCGATCAGGCACAGGCCTGCCGCGTAGAGCGGGCGAAAGCCCAGCCCGACCAGCAGGGCCGACGTGATCGCGACCGGCGCGCCGAACCCGGCGGCCCCTTCCAGAAAGGCCCCGAACGCGAAACCGACCAGCAGCAGTTGCAGCCGCTGATCCTCGGTCACCGTCAGGATCGATTGCCGGATGACGTCGAACGCACCGGTCGCCACCGCGATCCGGTACAGGAACACCGCGCCGAGGATGATCCAGGCGATCGGCCACAATCCATAGAAGAAACCGAAGACCCCGGCGGCCAGCGCACTATTCACCGGCATCCCGTACAGGGCGATCGCGACCGCCAGGGTCAGCGCAACGGTAATCGTGCCCGCCACATAGCCTTTCAGACGAAAGACGGTCAGCGCGAGAAAGAAAAAGATGATCGGTATGGCGGCGACCAGGCTGGAAAGCCAGATATTGCCCAACGGGTCATAATTCTGCGCCCAAACCGCCACGGCACCGCTCCTGAAAGATTAGTAGTACCAGATCCTTATATCTTGATCTAAAATCTGCCGTCTGGTGGCCAGCGTCAACTATGGCCGGCACCGATCATCGCTTTTTGGTACTACCATGGAAAGTCACGGAGATTGCTGAGAAAAGCTCTTCGACCGTGACCGGAGATCGCAGACCGCGGCATATGACAGGCTGGCGAGATCGCGGGACAGCCTGCCAGTTTCACCGGCTAGGCAGGTCGGATAAAGCCCTCCGGAGCAGGCGTGAAGCGAGGCTCGCGAAGCCTATGAGGGAAGCTGCGGTTTCGCCGTAAGGGATGGCGACACGTCGCCCTTCCCCGGCCTACTAGCCTGTGGCTTGGGCGATGTCGAATTGGCGGTTTTCGCCCGCCGCGACCGGCAAAGGCTTACGAGAGAGGCGGCATAGCCGCCGTCGTTTTGACGATGTCCGCTCGTAAGGCGGCCAATTGGCGCAAATTGTCCTCTCGCCCCAGGACTTCGACCAGCGGATTATGATCGCCCGGGCGCTCGCCCTGGCCGTCGAGAACGGCGAACCAGCTCGCGTCGCGGAACAACTCGTCGCTCGACAGGACGATACGACCCGAGCTTCGGAAGTGCCCGAGTTTCTCCGCCAGCGTATCGGGAATCGCCATTGCCTGTCGCTCGCGCCACATGGGTTCGTCGCGGCCCATGGTGGCGTGATAATGCAGGATCAGGAAATCACGCACGTCGAGCATCTCTTGCCCGAACACCCGGTTGAACTGTCGCGCCAGCAGGGGCGAGCAATCGGCCGCCGGAAAGAGCGACAGCAATTTGGCGATGCCGCTCTGGATCAGGTGGATGCTGGTCGATTCCAGCGGCTCGAGGAAACCGCTCGACAAGCCGATCGCGACGACATTGGCCCGCCACGCCTCCCGCCGCATTCCGGGGGTAAAGCGTATCAGACGCGGTTCGGCGAGCGGCGGCCCGTCCATCCCGGCGATGAGTGAGGCGCGTGCTTCCTCTTCGTCCTGGAACCGGCTGGAAAAGACATAGCCGTTGCCGACCCGGTGCTGGAGCGGAATGCGCCAGCGCCACCCCGCCTCGGCCGCCGTCGCGCGGGTATAGGGCGTGCGATCGCTCTCCGCCGCGCTCGGTGCCGCCCAAGCCCGGTCGCAGGGCAGCCAGTGCGACCAATCGTCAAAGCCGACACCCAGCGCCTGCCCGATGAGCAGCGCGCGCAACCCCGAGCAGTCGATGAACAGGTCCCCCGCCACGACCTGGCCGCCGTCCAGCGTCAGCGACCGGACGAAGCCGCTCTCCCCATCCTGCTCCACCGACGCGACGACGCCTTCGATCCGGCGTACGCCCGCGCGCTCGGCCAGTCTGCGCAGATATCGGGCATAGAGCCCAGCATCGAAATGATAGGCATAACCCAGCGTCGAGAGAAGCGAACGGCGATCGGCGACGGGACGCGCGAACCGCCCCGCTCGTGCCGCCTGTGCGGTCAGCGAATAGGCCTCGGTCGGTACGCGGTCGCCATCGGCGCGGGCGCGGATCAGGCGGTGGAGGAACATCGCGCCGTCACCCGGCGGGCCGTATGTGCCGAAGGGATGGAAATACCGGCTCCCCTCGCCGTTCCAGCCGACAAACTCGATGCCGAGCTTCACGGTCGCCTTGGTCTCGGCCATGAACGAGCGCTCGTCCAATCCGATGATCTGATTGAACCAGTGGATGGTCGGGATGGTCGCCTCACCGACACCGATCGTGCCGATGGCATCGGACTCGACCAGTGTGATCGCGACACCCTGGCCCGCCAGCGCACGCGACAGGGCGGCGGCCGTCATCCAGCCCGCCGTCCCCCCGCCCAGGATCACGATCCGGCGAATACGTTTCTCCGTCATGGGCGCGAGCCTAACCGATGATCCTCGTGCCAGCGAGCATCATCGGCTCGAACACGCGACCGTCTGGCCCGTCGGGCGACGGAGCGCGAGATAGACGGTGCTCCACAATTGCGCTGCGTTGGACTCGTCGACATCGGCACCCGCCGCACCGAAGGGTACGACCTGGTAGCGGCCATCGGCATAGCGCCACGACCACAGCTCGGAGCTTTGCACCCTGCGCGTCGCCTCGATTCCGTCCCACAGGCAGGATTGCGCGCGGGCCAGCGATGCGCGAACATCGGCGGGCAGGTCACGCCGCTCCAATTGCCGGGCCAGACCGGCCGCGACCAGCGCCTGTTGCCAGCTCCACACCACCGTACCGTGATAAGCGTTGGGCGAGAATTTGCGCTGGATCGCCGCGTCGGCAAAGGCGGGATTGGCGACGAGCATCCCCACCCCTGTTCGCAGGCCGGCCGGAAAGGCGTCGATGAAGCTGCTCGCCATCACCTTCAGCGCTTCAGCCGGGGGCCGGGCGAAGAGCAAGGCAAAGCCGGGATCGCTATTTTGCACCGCAATCGGCCGTCCCTGCGCGTCGAGCGCGATTGCCGGGAAGCGCATCGGCGCATCGCCGATCGACGCCAGCGCGGGTGCGTCCGGTACGCCGATCATGCGCGCATAGCGGCTGACGGCCTGGCGTGCCTCGGCGGCGGTCAGCGTGACGTCGAACAGCGGGGGGGCCTTGGTCCGCCAGATTTCGGCCACCGCCCGCGCCGCGCCAAACGCCTTGGCATCACTGGCAGACAGATAGGGCCGGAGCAGTCCGCTGGCCGCCAACGCCGCCGCCGAGTCCAGCGCGGCGGGCACGAGCACGGCGTTGACGTCATAGGGGATGCGGCCCCCCGCCAGTCCGTCATTGCTGTCGCGCCATTCGCCCGCATCCATGCCGGGCTTCAGCGCGATCAGCTTCGCCGGAACCGGATTACGGGCAAAGGGCTGTGCCTGACGCAGGACGAAGCATAGATTGCGCACCATCCGTGCGCCCATCGTCTCGCCACCCACCCGCTGCGCAAGAAACGCCGCCGCCCGCGCCCGCCCCCGGGGATCGTCGAGCAACCAGGCCCGCGCGACGGGTGCGAGCATATAATCGCTGTCGACCATGTTGTAGTTGTAGACGGGGGCGTCCGAAAGGCTGCCATCGGCCTTGCGATGGTCGAGGATCGCGAACTCGCCAATATCCTCCTCATGCGCCACCTCGCCTTGCGGCGACAGGCGTGCCAGCACCGATGACAGGCCCGTTTCCACCGCTTCGGGCTGTAGCGCGGGCATCAGGAGACGGACCGACATCAGCGTGTCGCGCCCGAAATAGGTGTCGAACCGCCACGACCCGGCCAGAAACTTCTCGGCATAGCTGAGGAAGGTCAGCGCGTTGCGCGCGCCCTGGTCGGGCTGTGCCTTGGCGTTGAGCAGGTCCGTACCGCCGCGCGGGGTCAGCGGCGTCTCGCCGGTTAGCGCCATCACGGCGAAGCGTATCCGCCCGTCCTTGCCCGCCAGGATCGCGCCATTGTCGATCCGGCCATCGGTGACGGCCACCGCCAAGTCATACCCCGCAGCGCCATCCAGCCGGTCGCGCGACCAGCGGATCGCGCCTGCCGTTATCCGCGGACGGGTCAGCACTTCGGCGGGGGCAGTGCCAAGCGCCTGATAATCGCGGATGACGCGGATGCTGGACAGCACAGCCTGACGCGGAACCAGGCGCTCCGCATCGATCGTCACGGTGAAGCGCACGCCGTGGAGCGGCCGCCCCCTGGCATCGTTGACGGTGACGGGCTCCGGTTCACCCTCCAGCCGCCACTCGGCCTCCCGCGCCAGCGGCTCGAACCATAGGGCGGTGCCGCTATTGCCCGCCGGAAAGGCGACGAGGAGGCGGGGTTGCTTCCCCGATCTCAACACGACATGCGCCGCGACCGGGCCGGAGCGCGTGAAGCTGTTGATGTTCAGCCCTTCGCGCAAGGCATAATGCTCGACCGGTGCCGCGCCGGTCAGGCCGAGCAACGCGGCCAGCCCCAGCGACAGCCGCAACCCCGCCTTCGCGCTCACAGCTTGAGCGTCGCGCTGATCAGGGCATTGCGCCCGACGATCGCACGGCCATAAAAATAGCCGTCCACGATCGTCTGGGTCTGGCCCTGACGTGGATTGCCCTCGGTAAAGCCCTTCACGTCGGTCAGGTTGTCGACGCTGACCGACAGGTTCAGGCGCGGCGTGGCGTCGATACTCGCACCGATCGAGAAGACGCCATAGTCGGGCAGCGCGATACCGTTGCCGCTGTCCGCGAAGATCTTGCCGATATATTTGTAGCGCCCGTAAATCTCGCCCAGGCCGCCGGGCAGGACGAAGGACGGGGTGACGGTCAGCAGCTTCTTCGGCGTGCGCTCGGGCGTGTTGCCGTCATATTGCGGCTGGGCGACGCCGTTGAAGCGGAGGTTGCTGAGCTTGGGGTCCTGATAGACACCCTGCACGTTCAGGCTGAAGAAATCGACCGGGCGCAAGGTCGCGTCGAGTTGCACGCCGTTGGTGAAGTTGTCGGCCAGTGCATTGCTCGCCTGGGCCGGGTTGGCGGGGTCGATGAACTGGTAGTTCTGGTCGCGGAACTCGGTACGGAAACCGATGACCGAGGCGTTGAAGCCGTTCGCCTTGAACCGCACGCCGCCCTCGTACAGCGTAAGCGCGGTTGGTGCATGGGTGCCGCCGGTATCGCCGCCATTGGTCTGGAAGCCGCGCGCGCCGCGTACATAGAGCGCGACATGATCGGTCAGCTCGTAGTTGATGCCCGCCGTATAGGCCCAATCGGAATAATTGGCGGTCTGGCGGGTATAGGTGCCACTGAACGTGCTGCCGACATTGTCGTACAGGCCCGGCGTGCCCGCTGGAACCGCGGCGTTGACGGCCGCAGAATTGCCGATGTCGACCCGGACATGCTGATGCTCGTAGCGCGCACCGAAGTCGATGTGCAGCCGGTCACCGATGGTCAGTTCGTCGTTGAAATAGGCCGACAGCGACGTGACCTCGTCGTTGAACAGGCCTTGTCCCCAATTGCCGTAATTGACCATGCCGTTGTTGGTCAGCGATCCCAGCACGCCGCCCGCCGCGTTCAGCGCGACCATGTCATAGACGTTGGAGTCGTTGCGCACGTCGTTCAGCACGGTTGCGACCGCCGACTGGTTGTTGGAGCGGCGGACATTATAGACCATGCCGCCGACGGTCAGCGAATTGTCGATATTGCCGCCGCCGAAATCCCATTTCACACCGAAATCGCTGCCGAAATCCTTGGTCGACAGAGTCTGGTGGTTGAGCACCGTCTGCTGAAGCAGGCCATTGCCGTTCAGGCCGTTGAGCGCGGCGGTGTTCGACGCGGCGATCACCTGCCCGGTGCGAATGTTGCGCAGGCCATATTGCGCAACGCCGGGAAAGCGGAGCGCGGCAACCTGGAAATAGGTCAGCGGCGAGGCTTGAAGCGGGGTCAGCCCGGCCAGCGGCGAAGACGCAGGCGTCAGATAGTTGAGCGCCGATGTCAGGCCTGCGGTGCCCGACCCGCTGCCTGGAAAGATACCGTTGAAATCATAGGACCCGTCCAGATAACGCGCGCGACCGAACAGGCGCAGGCTGGGGCTGACCGGCACCTCGACATCGATACGATAGGTATTGGCCTTCACATGGATACCGTCGGCCGAGCTGAATCGGCGCAAGCTTTCACCGGTTGCGGGCGCGTTGGGCACGAGGAACTGGGTAAAGCCGCGCCCGCCCGCATCATCACGCTTCAAGTCCAGGCCGGGCACGCTGCCGATCGTGCCGTCCGCCGCCACCCGGAACGGCATGCCGGCATAATAAGGGAAATGCTTGTCGCCATGCTTCACCGTGAAGCGGACGAGGCCGCCATTGGCGAATTTCTTCTCCAGCATCGCCTTCACGTCATAGGCGTTGAAGGTGAAAGGCGTACGGCGCACGCCCTTTTGGGAGGTGACATAACCGCCGACGTTGAACGCCCAGCCATCGGCGATCGGTGCAGAGAAATAGCCATCGGCGCGCAGGTCGCCATAGGTGGTGCCGGTATAGCGCACCATCGCCCTCGCCTTGTCATGGTCGGGCTTCAGCGAGATGAAGTTGATCGTCGCGCCCGCACCATTGGGGGCCAGCACGCCCGACGTGCCGCCCTCGACCGCCTCAAGCCGATTTATGGTGATGTCGTTCTGGAAATAGAAATCCGCGCCGCCGCCGCCATAGAGGATCGGCATGCCGTCCTCTTCCAGCGTGATGAAGGTCTGGCCGCCACCACGCAGGCCGCGCACGGAATAGTTGTTCGAGATCGGCCCCGCCGTGCCCTCGACGAAAATGCCGGGCACCAGTTCCAGCGTCTCGGCGGTCGAGCGCGGGGCCTTGCGCAGCAGGTCCGCCGCGCTCGCCAGCGTGACGTTGGACGAGGAGTTGAACAACGTCCGACGGTCCGAGGTGTTGCCGGTAACGATGATCTCGTTCTGCGCCCCGTCGTCGGCCTGTTCGGTGTCGGCGGCCCCGCTATCGTCCGCCGTGGCGGCGGGCGAGTTGCCCGGTCGGGCTCCGCCGTCCTGCGGCAGGGTGTAGCCCACCGTCCGCGTCGCCGCCGGCTTGCCCGCCCCGATCACTGCCGTCCGCCCGTCGAACGACAGCAGCCGCAGGTGGCTGGGCCCGATCAACCGCTTCAGCCCTTCCTCGATGCTCAGCTGTCCTTTGACGGCCGACACGGTCTGGCCGCGCGTCACGTCGCTCGGCGCAAGGATCTGGATGCCCGCCTGCTGGGCGAAGCGGACCAGCCCGGTCGTCGCAGGCTGACGGGGAATATCGAAGTTGCGGACCGTCGCCTGAGCAGCGACGGCAGGCGATACGATCCCGGCGGCGATCGCCACCATCGAGACAAGCGGAATGGTCAGAATCTGGCTGCGCATGGCACCCCTCCCAGAAGTTTTTTCGACACGCTTCATACGGCGCTGATCCAAGGATGCGCGGCCGCCGCGTTTCCGTCGCCCCGCCATCAAATTTTTCAAAACGATTTTACTGGGGGATAATGCGGGTCACGTCGCCTTTGCCCGGCACCTGGCGGCGCTCGACCCGGCCACCGACCATAGCCGCGCTGGCGGCCGCGAAGCCGTCGACATCGTAGATGCGGAACCAGCCCACGACGCGCCGTCGGGCCAGTGGCGGCGCGACTTCCAGCTGGTCGTTGTTGTAGCGGTTAAATTCCGCCACCGCCTGCCCCAGCGTCATATCGTCGAGCACGATGCGCCCTTCCCGCCACGCCAATTGCTGGTCCGACGCCTGGGGCTGCATCGCCCGCACCGCCATCCGGTCGGGATGCAGGACCGCCCATTCGCCTGCGGCCACACGGCGCGGCGGTTCGGTGCTGTCGACCGACCAGATCTTCACCACCCCCTTCGTCACCACCACGCGAGCGGCTTCGCCCTCCCGCCGGACATCGAAGGCCGTGCCGACCGCCTGGACGCGATAGGGTCCGCTCGCCACCACGAATGGCCGCTTCGGATTATGCGCGACCTGGAACCAGGCCTCGCCCTTGCTCACATCGATATGTCGCTCCGCGGGCGTGAAGGCCACGCGCAGGGTCGTGCCGCTGTTGACGAGCGCGACCGATCCATCGGCGAGCGGCATGCGCCGTATCTCGCCGATCCGCGTATCGATGCGCTCCCCCCGGTCGGGCCAGAACCCGAGGCTTAGCCCGGCCACCAGCGCGGCCGCCATCGCGCCGCCGCCCCACCGCCGCCAATGCCGTCGATTGCGTTGCGCACGCCCCTCATCCTCGAACCCATCGTCTTCGGAAAGCCCCGACAGGGCCCGAGCACGGTCGAGCAGACCCAGCGCCGCCCTTGCGCGCAGGAGAGCCCCCCGATGCCGCCCATCTTCCTCCAACCAGGCCGCCAGCCTGGCGTCCTCGTCACTATCCAAGCCCCGGTCGATGGCGGCGGCCCAGCGACAGGCGATATCGTCGATCATCGCCCGCCCCCCAATCCCCGGCGGATCGCGCGCGCGGTCCGGGACTGACGACGACGGATCGGAAGCTCGGCCTTTTCTTCCTCGCTCAGCTGGTCCAGAATTCGCTTCAGGCCGCGCGCGACGTCATTTTCCACCACGGTTTCCGGGATATGCAGCCGCATCGCGATGTCGCGCTGCGCCATGCCGTCGATCTTGCGCAGCCGGAAGATCTGACGCGCACGATCCGGCAGTGCATCGATCAGGCGCTCGATCCGGGCCAGCATATGCCGCTCGGCCACGATCTCTTCGGGCGAATGGGACAGGTCGGGTGCGCTGTCCAACTCGGCCAGACCGCTGGCCGCGTCGATGCTGACGACCCGTTCGCGCCTGATCTGCTCCAGCACGACGTTGCGCGCGGCGCGGAAGAAGTAACGGCGCGGGTCGTCGATATGGGCGAACCCGTCGAGCCTGCTGATCCGGCAGTAGGTCTCCTGCACCACGTCATCCACGTCGACGGTCGGAAACGCCGCGCGCAGCCAGATCCGCAACTGCCGCTCATGCGGCAGAATGTAACGACCGACCCAGGCGACAAGCTGATCCGAACTCACGCGGCTCCCCTCATCATCCAAGATGCAGCAGCCTTGCCTTTCCGTCGAGACGACCAGTAATTTTATGGCAATCCGATCGGGCACGGCCCAGATTCGCCGGTCCGCTCCCATGCGCGGGGAAATGCCGTCTAAGTTTGCGGTGTTGCGGGCGTGATCCGGCCCGACAATCCCGGACTGGTAGCCGCATAGCTCGACATATTGGCCTCAAGAACGAAGGCAAGCGTCGAGACGACGTCGATCCATTTCCTGATACGCAGCCGCGTTTCGGCACACCAGGCATTGGCCGGTCGTTAATTCCCACCAGCGGATTGGATCCGAACGACAAAGGCGCGACTATCCGCGCTGGGAAATCCCGAATTCGAACCGCCGCTCGCTGGCTGCCTCGATGCCCTGCAGGCATCGATCCCACAACGGCCAAACGGCAACGCTTCGCCGCAACTACATCGCCACAATCCGGATGTCAGAGCCAGACCGGTGAACCGTCAACCCGATCCACCGGCTACCGGGGCTGATCACCTGAACCTAACTCATCATTTTAGCCGCAGCATCAATATGTGTTTGCGCCGCTGACCCGGATGGTGCCGTTGACGCCAGCCGGGAAAAAAGCACCGGACGACACCGAGGCGGCCGACGCGTAAAGAATCCCCAGCGCCTGCTCTGGCGTGCGACGGATCGCAATCCAATTGTAGTTCACGATGTCGATCTTCGAGTAAACCCAATCCGCGCCCGCGAAGCCGCCGATTCCCGGAGCATCCGATTCCATCGCGCGCGGACCGTCATATTGGTCACGCCCAAGAGCCATGGCAACCGCACGACCAAAGAGATTGCTTTGGCCCGCTGCCGGAACCCGCACGTCCGCGTCAGCCCGTACGAACAGCGAGTTACGCAAGATCGCATCGCTGGCTGCGATGCCAGCGGCAAAGGCGGCCATCCCCGTGCGCAACGCCGCGGTGAGTTGCCAAGTCACATCATAGACTGCCTGAGTCACGACCGACGACAATGCGACAGCGCCCAGCAGGAAATCATTTTCGGAAGCATAGGGATCGAAGAAGCTGGTGACTGCGGGCGGCGGCGTGCCGCGCTTCGTTATCGCAATCGCCTGGAACGGGCTGCCTTCGCCTCCGGCAATGTTGATCGCCGGTTGCGCCGTGACCGCGCCGGCCAGTGTGCGGCGCAGATAGGCGATTCGCGCGTCGGTTGCCTCCGATACCTCCCGCATCATCGCGAGCAGGCTCAGGTCGGTGAATGCCACCCGGCGCCCCCCCGAAACCGTACCGGCTGCTCCAGCGCCGCCGGTCATGCTGGCCGAAAGTGCGCCACCATCGAGCGCACGATGCAGATAGGCGGCGAGCAGATAATGGAGTTGAAGCCCGAAATTGAGGCGGTCATTGTCCGTTGCGGTATAGGTCGGCGGCAGCACCGTGGATGTCGCGGTGCCGGTAGGCGTCGGCGTCGCCACGGCTTCCGCACCGACGACATCGTCGTTGCACGCCGAGAGGAACGACAGTCCCCCGGCCATTGCCGTGGCACTACCGGCCATCTGGAGAAAGCGGCGGCGTGTATCGTCAAAGCCCGAAATGTCCTGATGTGCCATGATGTGTCCCCTGCTGATTGCCTGTCGCGTGGCGAGCCGCGTCAGCGGCGGCCTGCCTGAACGCCATTCAGTTCGCGGCGCTGGTGCCGATGATGCCGTTGATGCCGGTCGGGAAGAAGCCGCCCTGGCTCACCGCACCCGCATTCATGAACAGCACGTTCAAGGCCTGCTGCGGCGTGCGGGTCAGGTAAAGTCCGTCCGCGTTGGTCTGGCCGATACGAGTCACCGCTGATCCGTTGCTACCGATGGTCGGTGTCAACGGCCTTTCAGCGGTCGCCGTGCCATCGACCCGGTCTCGCCAGGCGGCCAGTTTGTCGACCGCTACGAGCAAGTCCGGCTGTTGCGCGGCCCGCTGCTGGATCATGTATCGCACTGCGGTGGCGTTGGACGCCGCCGTTGCGGACATTGTCACCATCGTCGCCTGCACGACATCGTTGGTCAGATTTGGCAACATTCCCGCCAGGACGGACGCCTGAACCGACAACAGCGTATCAGCCGCCAGCAACCCGTTGTTCGGTGAGGCATAAGGATCGAAAGTCTCGGTCTGACCAATCACGCCGGCTAGGGTCAGGACTCGTTGATCACAGCCAGAAGATGACGGTGGCCGCGAGAGCAACGGCGGGAAAGAAGGCCGTGGGGCAGCGATCGTAGCGTGT
>NZ_JACHNX010000023.1 GCF_014199595.1 Sphingomonas yabuuchiae
GCGTCGCCATAATGCCGCACCGGTGCCTGCCACAGTGCCGCACCTGTGGCTTGCGCATCACCTCGTCAGCAAGGCGGGGAACACCGGACGCTTACTGGCCAGGAACGGAAACGGTCATGCCAGATGTAGCCGTGACGATATCGTCCCCACTTTGATAGTTGTCGAGGACGGCAAAAGGCGCTGGCTCATAATAGTCGCCACCGTCGCCATGTGAGCCTTTCGCGTTCAGCATATTGGCAGCGACGTTGCCAGCGATCTCGGCGGATTGGCTGTTGCGATCGAGCGTCAGCATCGAATCCCAGGTCGCGTTGCTGCCGGTCTGAACGGTATAAAGCCCATGGGCAGCAGCGGCCATCGGTATCGGTTGCCCGTCGGAGGTCCATGCCTGTCCGAGCTTCTGGTTATTGCTCACGGTCTGTCGCCCTTCCAGGTCGGTCGCACCGGCAGTGCCACCGATCAGGCTGGCGAGCATCACAGCGGCGGTCCCGGCGAGAAGGCCGCTGGCAAAGCGGGGATGGAGGTGGGGCATCATAGTCTCCTTCGTGATGTGGCCCGGAATTGGGCCGTTGGGGAATGGGAGGCGGAGGCGAAGGCGGTCGCGGCTCAGGGCAGCGATCCATCGGACTCGCGACGATCTGGGCTGACGGCGGCCATCCGGCCGGTAGCCGGGCGAGGTCGCAGCGCTGGCGGCCTCGATGCAAGGCACGCGTCGGGATCGGCTTTGAGCACGCTGCCGATCAGGCGCAGCGTCGCTTCTTCTAGCGTCGTGCGAATGCCGAGCTGGAGCGGCTCCTGGCCCTTGGCACCGATATTGATGTCGAAGAGGTTCGAGCCGAAGAAGCGGAAGGTCCCCGCCCCGGTCTCATAGCCGGTATATTGCTTGGTCAGGCTGACGGTCTTCACGACGATCAGGGAGCGTGTGTCGACGATGCGCAGATCGACGGCGACGGACTGGGTGAACACCCGTGCCTTCGGACCAATGCCGTTGATCGCGAACTCGGCGCCGCCCGAATGGATGTCGTAATTGACCTCGGTGATACCGCCGACGATGAAATAATCCGAGCCAATCAAGGACCCGCCAAAATACGGCAGCCACTTCACCGGCCCGCCCGGCTGACCGAGGACGCTATGCTGCTCACCGTCGCCGAGCTGGCGCTTGTCCATCCAGACGAGTTCGCGTTCGGCCACCGTCGGGTCGAAGCGTTCGGCAAGACGGATGCGGTCGCCGAGCTTGCCGAGTGCTGACGTGACCATCAACGCGCCGCCCTGCGTCACGGTGAGCAGCCCCCACCGGGTGGTCCGGGTTGATAGTTAGTGCATTGTCGTCTCCGCCGCCATTGCCGGTCGGAGGTGGAGCGAAGCGGAACCGGAGGCCGGCAATGGCGGTGTCGCCGCTTCCGGGGCGGGTGGTCGATAGCCGAGGCTGCTGTGCGGTCGGACAGTGTTGTAGTGACGCCGCCACGCCTCGATCAGCACCCTGGCTTCAGCGAGGGTGTAGAAAATCTCGCCGTTCAGCAGCTCATCCCGCAGCGAGCCGTTGAAGCTCTCGTTGTAGCCGTTCTCCCATGGCGAGCCCGGGGCGATGTAGAGCGTCTTCACGCCGATCTGCCTGAGCCAGGTCTGGACGGCGGCGGCGATGAACTCACTGCCATTGTCCGACCTGATATGCGCGGGCGGACCACGCTCGATGAACAACTCGGCCAGCGCTGCCAGTACGTCTTCGTGTTTGAGCTGGCGCGCGACGACGAGTGCCAGGCACTCCCTGCTCGCCTCGTCGATAATGGTAAGGATGCGGAACTTGCGTCCGTCATGGGTGCGTTCCTCGACGAAGTCGTAAGCCCAGACATGCCCCGGATACTCCGGCCGCAACCGGATGCACGAGCCATCGTTCAGCCATAACCGGCCGCGTTTCGGCTGGCGCTGCGGCACCTTCAGCCCCTCGCGTCGCCAGATCCGTTCCACCCGTTTATGGTTCACCGACCAACCCGCCGCGTGCAGCAGCGCCGTCACCCGGCGATAGCCGTAGCGCCCGTACTGCCTGGCAAGGGCGATGATATCCTCGGTGAGCGCCAGCTCGTCATCTGCCCCGAACGGCACCTTGCGCTGCGTCGACCGGTGCTGGCCGAGCACGCGGCACACCCGCCGCTCGGATACATCCAGCACCTCCCGGACCTGGTCGATGCAGCGCCGACGCCGTGCGGGGCTCAGAAGTTTCCCTTGGCTGCCTCCTGCAGGATGAGCTTGTCCAGCGTCAGATCCGAGATCGCCCGGCGCAGCCGCAGGTTCTCCTTTTCCAGATCCTTCATCCGCCGAGCCTGATCGGTCTTCAGGCCACCATATTCCTTGCGCCAGCGGTAGTAGGTCTGCTCGCTGACCGCGATGCGCCGACAGGCCTCGGCGGTCGTGCCGCCCTGACCCAGCATGATCTCAACCTCACGTAGCTTCCCGATAATCTCCTCGGGCTTGTGCTTCTTCGCAGGCATTCGTCGTCCCTTCCTTGGTCCAGACTGTAATAGTCGATGGACCACTCAGAAGGGGGCAGCTCAGCAGCCACCGTCACCTTCTGACCCACGCATAGTAGATGAGCAGCAGCGCGATTGTCCCCCAGGCAATTGCGGCGATCGTGTTGAGCTGCGGGGTATAGTTGATTCCAAACACGCTGAAGCGAATGCCCGCAACGGCCAACGCTCCGTGAGTGAGCAGCTGGTTGGCTGCAAAACCGGCAAAGAACTTGGCAATTTCCTTCGCGTTCATCGACAGTCTCCTTCAAAGCCGCCGCAGGTCATTCCTAGAACCTTGAAATCGATCATCGTCGCTCTCCCATGAGGTGAATACAGCTTATGTAGGGTTTGACATCATATTAGGGTCAAGGGGTGGTTGGCGCGATAATGTCCTGCATCTCCCAGAAACGGTCGATTGCGCGAGGGTCGCGCCGATCGCGGCCGAGATCGTGTAAACGCTCGCGCTAAATGGCGGCGTTCTGATCGCGCTATTTGTCAGTTGCCGGGTCCGATGACGAGGCAATCGCGCGCGGCCTGAACGATGTCAGCGGTGACCTCCTCGACGCGGTTGAGGGTCATGATCCGCCGCATCTGCGCGAACAGGCGCTCCATGAGCCGGAAGTTGCCGCGCGTGATGCGGATCACGGCTGCCTGCGCTTCGATCGCGTCGAGTTGGGCCGGGTCGAAGCTGATCCCGAAATCGCCGGCGTGGGTCGCGAGCAGCAGCCGCATTTCGGTCTCGGTAAGCGGTTTGAACTCGTGGACGAAGCCGATCCGCGAGTAGAGCTGGGCATAGCGGGCGAGGCGCTTCTCCAAGCCCGGCATACCCATCAGGATCAGCCCGAAGCCGTGGCGATCGGCCATGTCGCGGAGATGTTCGAGCGACTTTATGGTCAGGCGGTCGGCCTCGTCGACGATGACGAGGGGGCAGGCGATGCGGGCGGCGTCATGGGTGATTTCGTCCTGCGAGCCGCCCGCGACCGTCAGCCGGGCATAGCCCAGCTTAATGAGGTTGAGGCCCAACACCGCGTCGATCGTCTTGGGCGTGTTGCTGACCGACACGGTGTAGAAGACGGCGCGGCAGCGAGCGACCTTTTCGCCAAGGAGCGCGGCAATGGGACGGAGCGCGGCATATTCCCCCAGGTCGGGGAAGCTGGAAAACTCGCGCGCCGATCGCGTCTTTCCGACGCCCGGCCGGCCATGACACACGCCGATATAGCGGTAGTGCGCGCAGGCTTCGGCAAACTCGACGAACCGGGCATGTTCGCGGGTCGCCAGGAACGGCTGCTCGACCAGGAACTCAATCGTCAGCGGCGTAGAGCCGGAGCCCTCGGTAGGTGGTGGGCCGGGAAGCCGTATCCTCTTGGTCGCCATCGAAGGTCTCCGTGGGGGCAGGCACCTGCTTGTCGCGCTCCTTCGCGCCGCGCCGGGCGCGCTGGATCGCGCGCAACGACGGGTGCCCAGCGTGCTCGGAGCTGAGCGCACGGCAGACGAACCGGCCCTGGTGGTAGACGTGGATCTCGGTCAGGTCGCGGGGGTCATAGACCGCCTCGACCTGCTCGCCGACGAAGGCCGCGAGCGTGGGTTCGACATAGCGCCTGCCCATCAGACGGATGCCGTCGCGCAGCACTTTACGGGGCTTGGGCACGTGCACGAGCAGCATGTCGAGCTGTTCAAGGCTGTCGGGCATTGCGGGCAGGAACCCGCCCTTCTGCCAGCGCGTGATCGGCGGTTCGCCGGTGCTGCCATGCGGGCGACGATGATAGACGCCGCACACGAACGCCTCGAAGCGGGCGCGCAGCTCGTCGAGCGTGAGCACTGGCGCCGACAGCGGCTTGCCCGCGATCAGGTGGCCGGGCAGGTCGGGCAGGAACATGTCGTTGATGGTGCGGAACAGCCGCTCGATCTTGCCGCGCCCGCGAGGACGCCCCGGCAGCGAATGGATGAGGCGGATTTTGAGGGCGATGCACGCCTGCTCGATATGCTCGGAGATGAAATCCGAGCCGTTGTCGACGTAAAGCTGTTCGGGAATGCCGCTGACGATCCATTCGGGATTGGGCTTGCGCCAGATCGCCTGCCGCAAGGCGAGCGCCGTGTTGAGGGCACTGGGGGCATCGAGGCTGAGGAAGTAACCGGCGATGGCTCGGCTGTGATCGTCAACGATGACGGTCAGCCAAGGACGCACCGGGGTTCCGGCATCATCGAGCACGAGAATGTCGAGAACGGTATGATCGGCCTGCCACATCTCGTTCGAGGTCGCGGCTTCGCGCCGATGCACTAGCTCGTGCTGGTCGCGGTAGACGGCCGGATCGGAGGCTGCGGCGATCTGGCTTGCCGGTATCGCCCTGACGACACGCGCGACGGCCGCATAGCTGGGGGTTCGGTGTCCATGCGCGATGGCGAGTTCCTGCACCTTTCGGTGAATGGCGGCGACCGGGGGTCGCGGGCGCTTGGTGGCGAGAGTGCGGGTCAGTTCGACCAGATGTTCCGGCAGGTGCAGCCTGCCCCGATCGTTGCGCGGCAGACGCGCGAGACCGGCAAGTCCTTCGGCACGGTAGCGCCCGAGCCAGCGCTGCAACGTCCGCTCGCTCAGCGTGCCGGTGCGGGCGAGGTCCGCGAGCGGGATGCCATCGGCGAGGTGCGGTTCAAGGACGCGGTAGCGCTCGATCGCCAGCGGCGGGGCAAGCGCCGGATGCGTCACCGCCGACGGTCCGTGTCGCAGGTAAGGAAAACGGAGATTTGCCTGCCCATCGCCATGCGAGTCCGCTCGCGTTGCCAAACCGGCCTGTTCGACGTAAATCTACCCGGTAAAGAAAACTAGGGCAACATAGACCTGCCGATGACGACTTTCTTCCCAAACCGCGCCCGATCGGGGCGCCACCGGCCCTACGCATGAAAATCGGTTACGCCCGCGTATCGACCGCCGAGCAGAACCTGGACCTCCAGCGTGATGCGCTGAAGGCTGCCGGCTGCGAGAAGGTCATCACCGACAAGGCCTCCGGGGCGACTGCCGCTCGCCCTGGATTGGAAAAGGTGAAGGAGCTGCTTCGCGCCGGCGACACACTGGTGGTCTGGCGCCTCGACAGGCTCGGCCGCTCGCTCCGTGATCTGATCGGATGGATGACCTACCTCGACGAGGAAAAGGTCGGGCTGCTGAGCCTGCACGAGGCGATCGACACGACCACCACGTCGGGCAAGCTTACCTTCCACCTGTTCGGGGCATTGGCGGAGTTCGAGCGCAACCTGATCCGCGAGCGGACCCAGGCCGGTCTCACCGCAGCCCGCGCTCGCGGCAAGAAGGGTGGCCGGCCGGCCGCACTCGGCAAGGACAAGCGCGACCTGGCCGTCAGGCTCTACCACGAGAACACGATGCCGATCGCCAAGATTTGCTCGATGCTCGGCATCTCCAAGCCAACACTCTACGCCTATGTGCGATCGGCCGAGACCAAGCCGGTAGCCGCGTAGCGACGCTCGCCGACAAATAGCGCGATCAGAATGCCGCCACTTAGCGCGAGCGTTTACAAAGAGGGATCATGAGCGTCATAAGCGCTGTCGCTAAACTTAGAATATCTGCGACACCAACTAAGCGAATAAGCTACTAAGCGACAAACTACTTTTCGCCCTTTTAGGCTCCAGCAGCCATCGGTTTCCGAGGCCGCCCGCCCTTGCGGCCGTTCTCGCGTGAAGCGGCGATCTTGGCTGCGGTGCGTGACCGTCCTCCTTCGGCACCGAGCTGGCGGGCCATCCATCGCTTCGATCCGAACACGCCCTGCAGGAGCGCGGGCACGTAGAGGTCCGCGTCGAGCCTGGGCCAGTGCAGGCCGAGTCCGGCGGGGCTGATCTCGATTTCGGCCAGGCTGTCCGGCGAGGCATCCGCCAGCCCTTCCGCGAGTTGGGTCGGGAAGGTCAGTTCGACGCCGGTGTTGAGTGCCACGACCACCCGCGAACGCCGCCGGTCATAGCGCGCCGATACGGCATGACCAGCCTCGCGCTTCGCCGCCATGCGCTTCTCCGCCTTCGCCAGATCGCGCTCAGTAATCGCCATGTATCGTCCTCCATTCCGCGCACAGGGCGGCGATTGCGGCCGCCAGGGCATCGGCGATTTGGTTCAGGTCGGCCAGCCTGAACCCATAGCTCTCGCGCAGCTCCGGCGGTCCGCCGGGGCAATGCAGGTTGAACACCGCCTCCCCGTCTGCGCCCTTCACATGGACGTGCGCCGGCCGATGATCATTTGGCCAGATCACGACCCGCAGGCCGTTGATGCGCAGAACGGTAGGCATGGCCGATCCTAGCAGAAACCCAAGCGCTAGGGAATAGTTGCATGGCGGCGCGTCCCTGCGGGACCGCGCTCTATCTCCGCTTGCGCTCCGACCGAGCCGCCATACCGGCGTCTCGTCCCTGCCGGGTGGCGATCGGCTTCACCAGCAGGGGAGCAAAGGGCAAGGCGATCGGCGAGTGCTGGGACAACCGGCGCATCGGCGACGGCCACTTCGAGATATTCATCCGGCCTGACCTCGCCCACGCCCCCGACGCGATGCCGGCGCGGATCGCCGCGATCCTCGCGCACGAGCTGGTCCACGCGGCGGTCGGGATCGCGGCCGGACACGGAAGAGCGTTTAAACGGGTCTCAGTCGGGCTGGGGCTGGTCGGGCCAATGCGCGCCACCACCCCCGGGGACGCCTTCCTTTCCGCCATTGCACCGATCCTCGCTGCGGTCGGTCCCCTTCCCCATGCCAGACTCAATACAGGCAGCGCGACTACTCGGCCCAGGAAGCAGGCGGTGCGGATGCTGAAATGCGAGTGCTCGACGTGCGGCTATACCGTCAGGACCGCGCGCAAATGGCTGGAGACAGCGGGCGCGCCTTTGTGCCCGGTTGAGGGGCACGGCCCGATGCGCCACGATCCGGTCGGCGACGGAACTGAAGACGAACATGGCTAAGCGACTAAGACCCTTTACGACTAAGCGGCTAAGCTCCATAAGTCGCTTAGCCGCTTAGTAGGAGCAGCAGCTATGCAAGTATGGGCCGTCATCGCGCAAAAGGGCGGGCAATCCAAAACCACCCTCTCAACCGGATTCGCCGTCGAGGCGGCGCGGGAGGGGGCGTCGGTCGTTATCCTCGATGCCGACGATCGCCAAGGATCGGCGCTCTACTGGTCCGAACGCCGCGACGACGACGACGTGATGGTGAAGGACAGCAGCGTTGCCGGTCTGCCGCTCCACGTCTCGCGCGGGCGCAGCAGCGGCAAGATCGACCTCATCATCATCGACACGCCGGCGAACTCCAAGGACATTGCCATGCTCGCAGCCGAGCAGGCGGATTTCGTCATCATCCCTGTCGCGCCGCGAGGGCTGGACGTTCATTCGGTGTTGCAGACTGTCAAGCAGGTGCAGCAGGCAGGCACGCCGTTCGCCGTTATACTGACGCAGGTTCCGCATCAGGGCGGGGAGGGGCAGGAGGCCCATGCCGGCTTCGCAGCGAAGGGCGTGACGATGTTCGACAGCCGCCTCCACTTCCGCAAGGATTTCTACAAGGCCACGCCGCTCGGCAGAACGGCGGCCGAGACGGATCCGGACAGCAAGGCGGCGGCCGAGTTGCGCGCCGCCTATGACGAAGCTAAGCGACTAAGCGGCTTTACGACTAAGCAAGTAAGCGAGGTTGGATGATGGCGAAGAAAACTTCCGCGCTCGCCGGCATCTTCGATGACGAGCCCGAGGCACCGGCACCGGCACCGGCACCGGCTCTCGTTGCCGATGCAACTCCCGCGCCGCAGCCTGCCGTCCCGCGTCGGTCGCGGCGTGCGGCGGACACGTCGGCCCCGGCAGCACCTGCCCGGCGCAGCAGCCATCCCGGCAAGAAGCCGGTGCTGATCCACATTCCCGAAGACATGCACCGCACACTGCGCCAGCTCAGCGTCGAGGAGGGCGGGGAGCCCCTTACCGTTATCACCGAGCGGTTGCTGCGCCAGTATCTGGTCCAGCGGGGACACACCAGGTTTGCGCCGTGAGCAAGCGGCGTGATCCCAATCCCGAGTTCGACCTGTTCATTCCGGCGCTCGGTGATCTTCCGCTCAAGGACCAGCGGGAGGTCATGGAGCGCCCGTTCTTCTCGCTCCAGAAGCGCAAGCGACTGAAGCCGATCGAGTATCGCAGCCCGGATGGCGAGGCCTGGGTGCGCGTCCAGGCCATTCCCGACTACGGCATGGCCACAATCTGGGACGCCGATATCCTGATATGGGCCGCGTCCACGCTCAACCGCATGAAGCAGCAGGGGCTGAACGACCTGCCCCGCACGCTGACAACCACGCCCTACGACCTACTGCGGGCGATCAAGCGCAGCACAGGGGGCAGGGACTATCAGGAGCTGCAAGCTGCGCTCCTCCGGCTCCAGACGACTTCGATCACAACTTCGATCCGCGCGACGAAGCGCCGGCAGAAGGCTGGCTTCAACTGGCTCGACAGCTGGACCTTCGACACCGACGCCGAAACGGAGCAGCCGCGCGGCATGACGCTGACCCTCTCGGATTGGGTCTATGAGGGCATCGTCAACGAGAAGTCGCTGCTCACCATGCACCCCGACTATTTCCTGCTCTCCGGAGGGCTGGAGCGGGCGCTCTATCGTATCGCGCGAAAGCACGCCGGCACGCAGCGCGGTGGGTGGACTTGCCGGGTAGAAGTGCTTCGCGACAAGACCGGCAGCGATGCCCAGCCCAAGGAGTTCAACCGGATGCTTCGGCGGGTGATCGAGGCCGACCAGCTCCCCGACTATGCGATGGAGCTGACCGAGACGACGGACAAAAGCCCGGCCGTGTTGTTCAGGCTCCGCGGCGAGGCCGAGGCACTAGCGCTCGCCGAGAGAATGCGCGCTGAGGAGGAGCGGCGCGCCCGTTTCGACGCCGAGCGCAAGCGGGCCGAGGAAGTCGATGCACAGATGGACCGGCTTGCCGGCCGCCGCTGACTATCGGGGTATCACCCACCGCAAGCCCAACTATCGGGGTTTCACACACCGGCCAGCGATGCTGCCTGAACCCTGACATGCTTCGGGCGATGCCGGAGCCACCAGCCAGGCTGTGGATAACTGGCGCGGTAGGCCCCTTTTCGGCTCCAGAATCTCGGGGTTTCACCCACCTTGGCGTCGGGGTATCACCCACCGCACTATCGGGGTATCACACACCGAATCACGGGGTTTCACCCACCGGGCTGTCCGGCAAGCGGTTGATAAACAAAGCAAGATTCCGCTTCTTGAGCGGCTTAACTTGTTTAACGATTCCTATTTAACAGAATCTCTTAACGACAAGGCTCACCCAAAACCGTGGACCTGAGAAGGACAAGCGGAATTGGCCTACGGCCAATGCGCCTTCGATCCGTGCCGGCTAACACCGCCACCAGAGCGGCCTATCGGCCGCAGGGCTTCCGAAAGAAGCCAAGCGAAACCGGCGGTGTGTGCCTTCAGCGCTCCGCCAGCGGAGATGTGCAGTGAGGCGCTACCTCAAACCTCGCCTTCAATCTTCCCCGGCCGGTGTGTGCGATCACGCCGGATCGAACAGGTCGGCGAACTCGCGCTGGTCATAGTAGCGAACCTTGCCGGCCCAGAGCGGACGTTCGCCCTGGCGCAGCAGCAGGAGCGTGTCGGTCGGCATCCGCATGATTTCATCTGGCATGACGAGCCGCCGCGCCGTGACATGCGTGCTGACGCTTTCCGAGGGACCGGCGCGATTGTCACCCCAGCCCGTGCCGCGCGATGTGCTGAGGGTCGCATATTCCAATGTCGTGTCACCGATCGTGCGAGAGAGCATGTCGGCGGTGGCATGATCGTTGACCCCGAATGTCTGGATCACGCCGGCATTGGACAGGAAGGTGCCGGCGCGCTCGCCATAGAGGGCGCGCAGCTGGTGCATGTCCTGAAGGATCGGCCACAGCTGGAGCCCATAGCCGGCCATCAGCCCCATCGCGCGCTCCACCGGCTCCAGGCGGCCGAGCGCCGCGAACTCATCGAGCAGAAACAGCACGGGGCGTTCCGGCCGGGCAGGGGAGCGCGCCATGTCGGTCACAGCTTGGGCGATCAGCAGCCGCAACCAGCGCGCATAGGTATCGAGCCGGTCGGGCGGCAGGCACAGGAACACGGTGCCGGGCCGCTCCTTCAGGTCCGCGAACCGGAAATCGGACGCGGACGTGCTGTCCACGATGCGCGGGCTGTCGAGAAAGTGGGTGTGGCGCTGCGCCGAGGACAGCACGCCGGCGGCCTCGCGATCGGATTTGCCGAGCTGGCGATTGGCGGCGCGCGCGATCAGGCCATGCGCGCCGGTGCTGGCCTGCATGTCCGCCAGCAGTGCGGCGAGGCCGGCGGGATCGCGGGTGAGCTTGTCGCGCACGGTCGCCAGCGTGGCTTGGGACATGGGCTCGTGGATGACGGTGTGCAGGATCACGCCGGCGATCAGCGCCTTGGCTTCCTCGTTCCAATGCGCCTCGCCCGAGTGCCCCGGCGCGTCATGGACCAGCGCGTCAGCGATCGTTTGCGCATCTTCCGTGAGGTCCGGGCTGGCCGGGTCTAGCTGCGCCAGGGGGGTGTAACGGGCCGCAGGACGCCCGGAGACGCCGAAAGGGTCCAGGCACCATACAGCACCCTTCCTGGCCCGCGCACGGGCCGTGACGCGGGCATTCTCGCCCTTGGGGTCGATGCAGACCACGGAGCGGTCGAGCAGGAGCAGGTTGGGGATGATCGTGCCGACGCCCTTGCCGGAACGTGTGGGTGCTATCGTCAGCAGGTGCGCCGCGCCGTCATAGCGGAGCAGCTTGCCCGACTCCTTGGCGCGGCCGATCAGGAGATCCCCGTTCGCCTCCAGCTTGCACGTCGGCGCGGTCGCCGAAGCGGGCCGAGCCCAGCAGGTCGTTCCGGCGCTTGCCGGCGCAGCTGTTGATCCACCAGGTCGCGCCGATCAGGCCGACCAGGACGAGGAACGATACGGTGCCCGAAATCTGCCCGACGCCGAAGATGCCTTCCAGCCATCGCGCGGTCGCATAGGCCGTGACGAACGCAACGACGATCGCGAGCCGCCAGCCGATCGGCCGACGCCCGCCGATGAGCGGTCCCGGCATCAGCAGGCCTGTTCCAGGGGCGTGATCGCCAGCGCCGGATCGGCGTCGGGATGGCCCAGCAGCCTGAGCAGGATTTGCGTGGCCAGGGGAGGGGGCACCGCCTCGTCGCGCAGCATGTCGAACAGCGCCTCGTCATCCGCGCTCAGCGCCATGTCCTCGATGGCGAGGTTGGCGCGGGATTCGGCATCGGCTTCGCGCCATTCCGCCACATCAGCGGGTGTGCCGCGCTCGAACTCCAGCGTGCGAATTTCCGAGCGGATCGCCTCAATATCCAGGGCCGCCATCGCCTTTCTCCATCGCTTCGCTTTCCGCGTCGAACGCACGTTTACCGCGCCGCCACCAGAGCGCGAGCGTGTCGCCGGCATCGTCCCCGCGAGCGCGGCCGACCAGCTCCAGCAGCGCGCCGTAGATCGTCGCGCGATCGTCGTCGGCGAGTTCGACCAGGCCGGCTTTCTGGACGAGGCCGCCCAGCTCGATCAGGTGGCGGGTGCGTTCGCGGCGTTGCACGACCCAGCCCCGCGTATCGCTACGACGGCGCGCCGCTTCCAGACGCTGGATCAGCGCCCGGTTGCGCATTCCCGCCGTCGCTGTTGCAGCCAGCAGTCCGGCTACCTTTGCGCCCGCGCCGCTGAAAGAAGGCGGCGCCCTTCGCGCGCCACGCCTCCTTCGCTTCCGCATCCTTCGACGCAACGGCATCGAGCAGCACGCCGGCGAGCGTTTCCATGTCGAGCTCGTCGGCGCCGGTGGTGGTGACGAGCTGGCCGAGCTGTTCGATGCGACGCGCCTTGATCACCTTGGCGCGGCTCTCCAGCGCCTTCAGCTCCGTGTCATAGTCACGCACCTTACGCATGGTGCTCTCTCCTTCCGCGTCAGGTTCACCGCAGCCTAGCAAACAGTAGCGAGCAGGCAACCCATAACGGAAACGCACGGCAGTCAATCAGCAGGAGCGGAGCAGATGATGAGTGCGCGCTTATACGTCGTTGCCGACGTGCGCTTAGAAGTGCAATAAGCGAAGTATCATGGCGATCTACCATTTCTCCGCCAAGGTCGTGAGCCGCGCGAACGGATCGAGCGCCGTCGCGAGCGCCGCCTATCGTTCGGCGTCCGAACTGCATGACGACCGGCTGAATCGTAATCACGACTTCAGCAACAAGGCGGGCGTTATCCACTCCGAGGTGATGTTGCCCGAGGGCGCGCCGGAGCGTTTAAACGACCGCTCGACCTTGTGGAACGAGGTGGAGGCAGGCGAGAAGCGCAAGGATGCACAGCTTGCCCGCGAGGTTGAGTTCTCGATTCCACGCGAGATGAGCGAGAAGCAGGGCGTCCAGCTCGCCAGGGACTTCGTAAAGCAGCAGTTTGTCGATCGCGGTATGGTCGCGGACCTGAATGTGCATTGGGACAAGGCAAAGGACGGCACGCCCAAGCCGCACGCGCATGTCATGCTGGCGATGCGCGACGTGGGGCCGGAGGGGTTTGGGAAGAAGAACCGCGACTGGAACTCGACCGAGCTGTTGAAGGACTGGCGTGAAGCGTGGAGCGCGCACGTCAACGAGCGCATGGCGGAGCTGGGACTTGAGGGCCGGATCGATCATCGCTCCTATGAGGCGCAGGGGATCGCGTTGGAGCCGCAGCACAAGATCGGCCCGGCCGCGTCGCGCAGGCCGGAGCAGGGGCTTGAGGCCGAGCGGATCGAAGATCACGCTCGCATCGCGCGGGAGAACGGCGAGAAGATCATCGCCAATCCTAATGTCGCGCTGGACGCGATCACGCGGCAGCAGGCCACGTTCACGACGCGCGACCTTGCGACGTTCGCGTTCCGGCACAGCGACGGCAAGGAGCAGTTCGACCAGGTGATGGGGGCGGTGCGGGGATCGCCCGAGCTGGTCGCATTGGGGAAGGACGGTCGCGACCAGGAGCGGTTCACGTCGCGCGACATGATCGCGGTGGAGGCCCGCCTTGAGCGCGCGGGCGACGAGCTGGCGGGCCGCGCCGGGCATGGTGTCGCCGATCGGCACCGTGACGCCGCGATCGGCGCGGCGAGCGCCAAGGGGCTTGTCCTGTCTGGCGAGCAGCGCGACGCCTTCGACCATGTGACCGGCAGCGCCGGGCTGGCGTCGGTCGTCGGCTATGCCGGCAGCGGCAAATCCGCCATGCTGGGCGTCGCGCGCGAGGCATGGGAGCGAGAGGGCTACACGGTTCGCGGCGCGGCACTGTCGGGCATCGCGGCCGAGAATCTTGAGGGCGGGTCCGGTATCCGGTCTCGCACCATCGCCAGCCTCGAACACGCATGGGGGCAGGGGCGCGAGCAGCTAGGCCCGAAGGACGTGCTGGTCGTGGACGAGGCCGGCATGATCGGTTCGCGCCAGATGGAGCGGGTGCTGTCCCAGGCCCGCGACGCCGGGGCCAAGGTCGTCATGGTAGGCGACCCCGAGCAGTTGCAGGCCATCGAGGCGGGGGCGGCGTTCCGCAGCGTGACCGAGCGCCACGGCGCGGCCGAGATCACCGAGATCAGGCGGCAGCGTGAGGACTGGCAGCGTGACGCCACGCGCGCGCTGGCGACGGGACGTACCGGCGAGGCCATCCATGCCTATGACGAGCGCGGCATGGTCCGCGCGGCCGATACCCGCGAGCAGGCGCGGGGCGAGCTGGTGGACGGCTGGGATCGCGCGCGTCAGGCCGAGCCGGGCAAGAGCCGGATCATCCTCACCCACACCAACGCCGAGGTGCAGAGCCTCAATGGTGAGGCGCGCGACCGGTTGCGCGCGAGCGGCGACCTTGGCGACGACGTGACGGTGAAGGCTGAGCGCGGCGACCGGCAGTTCGCGACCGGCGACCGCATCATGTTTCTTCGCAACGAGCGGGGCATGGGGGTCAAGAACGGCACGCTCGCGACGATCGAGCGGGTATCGCCCGAGGGTATGGCCGTGAAGCTGGACGATGGCCGTCAGGTCGGGTTCGACACCAAGGATTACGCCGATGTCGATCACGGCTATGCGGCGACGTTCCATAAATCGCAGGGCGTGACGGTCGATCGCGCCCATGTACTCGCCACCCCCGGCATGGACCGGCACAGCGCCTATGTCGGCATGTCGCGGCATCGTGACGAAGTGCAGTTCCACTACGGTCGCGACGACTTCGCCGATCAGCGCCAGCTCGTCCGCGCCCTGTCGCGTGATCGGGGCAAGGACATGGCGGGCGACTATGCCCGGCCCGAGCAGGACCAGGCCCGCGCGTTCGCCGATCGGCGCGAGATCCGGTTCCCGGAACGCGCGCGCCAAGTGGCCGAGAAGGTCCGCGACAAGGCGCGGGGCATGTTCGACGGCTTCCGGCCGAAGCCGGCAACCGAGAAGGCGATGTCGCCGGAGCGTGTCGCGGCCGATCGACCGCTAGCACCCTCGCAGGCCCGCGCGATCGAACGCTATGGGCGCGCCACGGCCGATATAGGCCGGATGCGGGACAAGGGTTTGCCGGTGCTGGCGCACCAGGAACAGGCGCTGGCGAAGGCAGGCGACGCGCTCGACCAGGTTCGGCCCCATGCCGCACGTGACCTCGCATCGGCACTGGCGCGCGATCCGAGGCTGATCGAGCAGGCCGCCGGGGGCAACACCAGCGGCGCGGCGAAGGCGATGGAGACGGAGCGCCAGGTCCGCATCGACCCGGAGAAGCGCGCGGGCCGGTTCGTGGAGCAGTGGCAGGGCTTGAAGGAGGCGCGGGCCAGCATGGAGCGCGCCGGCGACCGTGCGGGTGCGGAGAAGCTGGGCAAACGCATGGAGGGCATCGCGGGCGGGCTGCACCGCGACCCGCAGCTCGAATCCGCGTTGCGCGCCCGCGCCCCCGAGCTGGAACTGAAAATGGAGCGCGGCCGGTCGATCGCAAACGAACTGGCGCAGTCGGTCAGCATTGGGCGTGACCGCGACCGTGGCATGAGCCGGTAGGTGACGATGGATACTTCGACAGGCTCAGCACAGGCTGATATTCAGGAAGGCGGCGATCCGGCGGAGGCGTTCGACCGGTTGCGCGCGGTGATCGAAGGCCAGGACCGCGAGCTGGCGTTGCTACGCCGTGCCGTGGAGGGCTTGGCGGCCGAGCGGGCGCATATCGATGTTCCCGACTATTCCGAGACGCTGGGGCGGATGCAGCAGGGCGTGGACGCCACGGCCGACCGGATCGCGGTTATCAACGACGTGATCGCGCGGAGCCCGGCGCTGGCGATGACGCCCGAGCAGATCACGCAGCGTATCGCCGCGGCCGGAAGCGCGGCCAGGCGCGAGGACCAGGCGGCGCTCACCACGGCCCGCAAGGGCATGGATGACGCAACCCGCGAGCTGCATGGCTATGTCGTATCAGCACGGCGCGGTGACGAGCAGAACCGTTGGCTGGCGTTCGCCGCAATCAGCGGGGTGGTGCTCGGCATCATGCTATGGGCGGTGTTCGGCGGCGCGCTCGCGCGCGCCACCCCGGATAGCTGGCGGTGGCCCGAGAGCATGGCGGCGCGCACCCTTGGGGGGACGGCATGGGAGGGCGCGCGCCGGCTGGCGACGGCGAACGGGTCTGACACCTGGAACGCGATGGTAGCGGGCGCGGTGATCGGCCAGGGCAACGAGGCCGCGCTTGAGCGGTGCCAGCGCGCGGCGAACAAGGCGGGCGAGCCCGCGCGATGCACGATCAGGATTAAGCCGGACGGGCGGGGGACGGGAGAATAACAGGCGGCGGGTTGCCCCGCCGCCCGCCAGCTCAGTAATTGTAGCTGGACCCGTAATAACCATAGACCTCGCGGCCATAGTCGCGATCGAACGTCGGCTCGTTGCCGGAGCTGTAGCGTGGCGCGCCTTCAAGCTGTTCCTTGGTCAGATTGACGACATACCCGCCCTGATCGGTATCGTAGGTGAGCTGATCCCAGGGGAGCGGATGATAGTCGTTGCCCATTCCGAGGAAGCCGCCAAACGACATGACGGCATACTCGACCTTGCCGGCACGCTTATCGACCATGAAGTTGTAGACTGAGCCGAGCTTGTTGCCTTGGCGGTCGTAAACGGCGGTGCCCTCGACCTTGTTGGAGGCAATGAGGCGATCGGTTTCGTCGTTTGCTACGTTGTTGTCAGCCATATGAAGTCTCCTTGCCTAGGGTGAACGAAGGAGCCTGCCCCCGTATCCGGCTAGCGGCGGCGGCTGCCCCGTTCCCGGCACGCTCTGTCGGCCTTGTGCGGTTGTGACGAAAGCGAAGCGCCCACCTCGATGGCAGGCCGAGAACGAGAGCAGCTTCGAGCTGGCGGTCACCCAGGAGCAGCTTGCCGTCACGCTCGGCCTCACGTCCGCCCACGTCAACGTTGCCGCCACCAGGCAAGGCGTTCCGATCACCGTGGGTCAGGTTGCGGAGGTGAGGTGCGCCAGCATAGACCCTCGTAGATGATCCGGGGAGACGTCATTCGCGTCGCGCAGGAGGAGTGCGTGAAACATCCGAGCGATGTAAACGGTGCGCGCGCGCCCATGCAAGGTAAATGCGAATCATTCGCAACAAAACCGCCCCCTTCCCCGAAACGCTCAGGCCGTCGATACGTTGAATTGACGCTCACCGACAAGGTTGACCTGCCGATGCCCCAAATCCCGCGGACCGGAAGTTTCGACAGCACCCTCGCACTGCTGCGGGAAGGCTATGATTTCATCTCGAACCGCTGTGCGCGCTACGGTTCCAACGCATTTGAGACCCGGTTGATGCTCCGTCGAGTCACCTGCGTCACGGGTGAAGAAGCTGCCCGGATGTTCTACGAGCCGGGCCGCTTCACCAGGCGCGGCGCGATACCGCAGCCGACGCTGCGACTGCTCCAGGACGTCGGCAGCGTCGCCACTCTCGACGGGGAGAAGCACAGGCATCGCAAGGCGATGTTCCTGTCGCTGATGACCCCGACCTCGGTTCGGCAAATCGGTGAGATATTCATCAATGAGTGGCAGAGGCGTCTTCCCCAATGGGAGGCCAAAGAGCGCATCGTCCTTTTCCAAGAGATCCAGCCGATCCTGTGCAGCGCGGTGGCGCGATGGGCCGGGACACCGCTGCGCGGCAAGGAACTGGAGGCGCGTACGCGCGAGTTCGCGGCGATGATCGACGGGGCCGGCTCGGCCGGTCCGCGGCAGTGGCGGGGCGCGTGGCTGCGTCGGAGGACCGAACGGTGGGGGCGGCGCGTCATTGACGAAATCCGGAGCGGCGCGCGGGCCGTTCCCGACGAAAGTCCCGCCGCCGTGATCGCGCGGCACAGGGATCTTTCTGGCCATCCACTGAGCACCAGCGACGCCGCCGTCGAACTGATCAACCTGCTTCGGCCGACGTTCGCGGTCGACCGGTTCATCGTCTTCGCAGCGCTGGCGCTCGTCGAGCATCCCGATGCGCGCGCGTTCGTCACCGGCGGCGAGAACGAACGGCTCGAAGCCTTTGCCCAGGAGGTCCGCCGATACTATCCCTTCTTCCCCGTGGTAGGCGGGCGAGCGCTCGAGCCGTTCGGGTGGCGAGGTCGCGGGTTTCGCAAGGGCGATTGGGTCCTGCTGGACCTGTACGGCACCAATCACGACGAGCGCATCTGGGAGGATCCGAACAGCTTCCGGCCGAAGCGCTTCCTTGAGTGGGACAATAATCCCTACAGCTTCATTCCGCAGGGCGGCGGAGACGTGCGCTCCAACCATCGCTGCCCCGGCGAGCCCATCACGGTCGAGATCATCAAGCGCGCGATCGACATGCTCGCCAACCGCCTGGACTATGACCTGCCGCCGCAGGACCTGTCGGTCAGCCGATCGAGGATGCCTGCGGTTCCCAAGAGCCGCCTAGTCATAACCAACGTGCGGCCGCGCAATTGAGTTGTTAAGGCAACTCTGGAGGTGCCTCCGTACGCGCGCCGACGGTCGAAAACGGTTCGAAAAGGAGCAGCGATGAACAGGGAAATGACCGCGCCAGAAACAAAGGCACAGTCGGAGCAACCAGCGATCTTTCGCAAGTTCCTGTTCTGGCTCGCGGTCGCAACCGCTGCGACCGTGCCGGCGCTGGTACTGCGGTATACCGGCGCGCGGCCGGACCCGGTGATCGATGCCGCGATCTTCGGGGTGGCGATTCTGGCCGCCGGTTTCATGCTCTCCTGGGGAGCCGAGTCGGCCGAAGGGCAGATTTCGTCGGGACTCATTCTCGCGGCCGTGGCTTTGATCACGGTTCTCCCCGAATATGCGGTCGACCTCTATTATGCGTGGCGGGCCGGCCAGGACCCGGGATCCAACTATGTCCATTACGCCGCCGCGAACATGACCGGGGCCAACCGGCTGCTCGTCGGGATCGGCTGGCCGCTCCTGGTATTGCTCAACTGGATTCGCACCCGCGATCGCGCGATCGGCCTCGCTCCCGTGAACGGCACCGAGATCGCGTTCCTGCTCCTCCCGACGATTTACGCATTCGTGATCCTGCTGCGCGACCGAATCTCGATTTTCGACGCGGCGGTGCTGATCGCGATGTTCGGGCTTTATGTCTGGCGGGTGAGCCGACTGCCCGAGGTCGAGGATCAGGACGAAGACGACGAGCCGGGTTTGGCCGCTGCGATCGAACAGCTTCCAGCGGGGCGCCAATGGGCATTGATGGGGGCCCTCACGGTCGTTGCCGCGACGGTAATCTTCCTCTCCGCCGAGCCCTTCGCCGAGGCGATGGTGGATTCGGGGCGGGTGCTCGGAATCGACGAGTTCCTTCTGATCCAGTGGCTGGCTCCTCTGGCGAGCGAAGCACCGGCGGTCACCGTCGCAGTCCTGTTCGTGCTATCAATGCGTCCGGCGGCAGGGCTGACGATGATGATCTCGGACAAGATCAACCAATGGACTCTGCTCGTGGGCATGCTGCCGTTGGCGATGAGCGTGGGGGCCGGCGCGCTAACCGCGCTTCCACTCGATTCCCGCCAGCATGAGGAATTCTTCCTGACCGCCGCGCAGTCCCTGTTCGGGATCGCCCTGCTGCTCCGGCTGAGGCTCGGCCTTGCCGGTGCTGCTTCGCTCGCATTGCTGTTCACTGTCCAGGTCACGCTGGCCTTCACCTTTCGCGACGACCAGGCGAGGACTATCCAGACGCTGACCTGGCTCGCCTGGGCCTATATCGTCCTTGCCGCCCTGATCGTCGCCGTGAACCTCGACCGGCTGAAGCTGCTCAAGACTGGCTTCTTCGGTAAACGCCGCTCGCCGATTCCGCGGCGGCTGCAATGATCCCGGCGCCTCCGAAGCAATTTCCACCGTTCGCGCTGGGCGACCCGGCCGGAGCGGTCGCCGCGCGACTGCATGAACTCAGCGAACGACAGGAGCGCTCGCCCGTCGGGCTTCGATCGCCGGACTGGAGCGATCCGGCGCTCCGACGCTTTCTCGGCGACAAGCTGGTCGCGCTCGAGCGCGATAAATGCCGCCTCTGCTATCTGCTGTGCCGCTCCAGCCGGGCGACACGCATCGTCGAGGTCGGCACCTCATTCGGAGTCTCGACCATCTATCTCGCGGCGGCGGCCAGGGACAATGCTGAAGGTCGAACCAATGAGGCGCTGGTGATCGCGACCGAGATCGACCCGGCCAAGGCTGCGGCGGCGCGCGCCAATCTCGAGCAGGTGGGGCTGGAGCGCTTTGCGGAGGTTCGCGACGGCGATTTCAGGCAGACGCTACGCGGACTGGCCGGACCGGTCGATTTCGTCCTGCTCGACATCTGGGCACCTCTCGCCGGGCCGGCGATCGAACTCCTTGCGCCTCACCTGCTCTTGGGCGCGATCGTCGCCTGCGACAACGTTCGCGACTGCGGCGCGAGTACCGCGACTATCTCGTTTTTGTCGATGATCCAGCAAACGGCTTTGAATCCCTCGTTATCCCGACGCAGGGCGGCTTCGGTTTGTCGATGCGGCGCTGAGCTCTGCCGACGCTCGGCCGCACCACGAGTGAACCGAACCTGCCTTGATCGGTTGCCCTTATCACAGGTTCTTGCTGCGCGATGCGGCTCCACGCAGGAGGTTTGATGGCCGACAGTTTCGACATTCTCGTAATCGGTGGCGGAACCGGGGGCTATCCGGCGGCGATCCGGGCGGCACAGCTCGGAATGACCGTTGCCTGCATCGAACGGAGGGACGCGCTGGGCGGCACCTGCCTCAATGTCGGCTGCATTCCTTCAAAGGCGCTGCTCCATTCGTCTGAGCTGTTCGCGGAGGTGCAGCAGGGCATGGAAGAACATGGGATCGGGATCGGCGGAGTGGCGATGAACGTCCCGCAGTTCATTGCCCGCAAGGATGAGGTCGTCGCCGGGCTTACCAAAGGCGTCGAGCACCTCTTCAAGAAAAACAAGGTCGAATGGGTGAAGGGCAGCGCGCGCTTCGAGGCGCCCGACCGCTTGCGGGTCGAACTCAACGATGGCGGGAGCCGCACGCTCACCGCCACCAAGGGCGTGATCATCGCCACCGGCTCCGAAAGCTCCTCGCTGAAAAATGTCGAAGTCGACGAGAAACGCATCATCACCTCGACCGGCGCCCTTTGCCTGTGCGAAGTTCCGCGTCACCTGGTGGTCATCGGGGCCGGCTATATCGGCCTCGAGCTGGGCTCGGTCTGGCGTCGGCTCGGTTCGGAGGTTACGGTGATCGAGTTCCTCGACGGCATCGTGCCGACGATGGATCGCGAGATTGCCCGCCATTTCCACAAGGAGCTGGAACGCCAGGGCCTGAAGTTCCGATTCAACACCAAAGTCACCGAGGCGCGGCAGCATGACGGCTCGGTCACTCTCGCGTTCGAGCCGGCTGCTGGCGGTGCCGCCGAAACGCTCGAGGCGGACGTCGTGCTTGTTGCAGTGGGGCGGCGACCTTACACGCATGGCCTCAGCCTCGATCTCATCGGCCTGAAGCTCGACGAGAAGGGCCGCATCCCGGTCACCGAAGGCTTCAGGACGAACGTGCCCGGCGTCTATGCGGTCGGCGACGTCATTCCAGGACCGATGCTCGCGCACAAGACGACGCTCGACGGCGTTACTTGCGTGGAGGGGATCGCCGGACGTTATGCCGGTGTCGATTACAACACGGTTCCGGAGGTCATTTACACGGCGCCCGCGGTCGCGTCGGTGGGCCAGACCGAGGAAGAGCTCAAGGCTGCCGGCGTCGACTACAAGGTCGGAAAATTCCCCTTCACCGCTGTCAGCCGGGCACGGTGCAACGGCGACACGCGCGGGCTGACCAAGATCCTCACGGAGGCGGGTACGAACCGGATCCTCGGCGTGCACATCTTCGGCGCCGACGCCGATCTTATGATCCCCGAGGCCGTGCTGGCGATGGAGTTCGGCGCGACGACCGAGGACATCGCGCTCACCGTCCACGCGCACCCGACGCTGCCCGAAGTGATCAAGGAAGCGGCGCTGGTCGAGCTCGGCCGCGCGATGCACATCTGAGGTCTTCCGAGGGACGAACCGCATAGCCTGCCCCTGAACCGATCAGCCTTGGACCGATGGACCGGGCGGGTCTTCGATCAGACCCGCCGTTTCTTCGGGGCAGGCTCCGCAGAGCCTGTTCGCGGGCACCGCGACGTCGATCTTCTTCGGGTAGGGCAGATCGAGGTTAGCCATGATCGCGACAAACTCATCAAAGGTCTTGCCGCCGCCGAGCCGCGGGTTACGATCCCGTTCCTGCTCGACCGTGCTGACATGCCGCTGCTGATAGTCATGGGCCGGGAAAACGAGCGTGTCGCCGGGGAGCGTGAAGATCTTTTCATGGATCGATCGGTACAGCGTCTTCGCGTCGCCATTCTGGAAATCGGTGCGCCCGCAGCCGTCGATGAGCAGTGCGTCACCGGTGAAAGCGCGGAGACTGCCTGGCAGTTCGACAAGGTAGCTGTGGTGCGCGTCGGTGTGGCCTGGGGTGAATCGGGGCTGGATGACGAGGCTGCCGACTTTGAGCGGATTGATCTCGCTCACGCCGACGTCGGCGCAGGGTAGGCCGTCCATCTCCGGATAGGCTACCTTGCATCCCGTGAGGCTGCGCAGCCAGCACGCAGAGGTGATGTGGTCGGCGTGAATGTGGGTCTCAAGCGAATAGGCAAGCGTGAGACCGAGTTCGTGCAACGCGGCGAGGTCACGCTCCATGGTCTCAATCACGGGGTCGAGAAGCACCGCTTGGCGAGTGTCTGGGCACCCGAGCAGATACGTGTAGGTGGACGACTCCGACTCGAAGAGTTGACGAAAGATCATTCGATCGGACCTCTCGCCTACATGCCATCTTGAAACAGGCCGGCGATCATGTCGAAGACCACCCAGGCGAACGCACCATAAGTCGGCAGCAGGGTCGTCACGATGCCGAACGCCCTGCCGGGCGCACCGCGAGGATAGCCGCGCCGGAAGGTGATCCGCCCGATCGCAAACAGCGCGACCATCCCCACGATGTAGGCGAGCGGGGCTTTGCCCTCAATGGTGGCGAGCGCGAGGATGGCAAATGACGCCAGCATCGCCTGCTCGAGCGTGTTCTGTAGGAAGGCCAGCGGAACCCTGAGCTGCTCGCTCGGCGGACCCTAGGCCGATCCGGCGTTGTCTCGCGGGGTTTTCCGGCGGAGCCTGGCAATCGTGCCGACTCCGATCAGGACCCAGAGTACGACAAACAGGCTCGCCCGGGCGGCGAAGGCGAGCCGATCGGCCATCTCCGTCGGGAATTCGAACTGTCGCGGTAGCCACCATACGGCCGCTCCGAGAACCAACGCGCAGAGCAGGAACGACCACGCCGCCTGCCGGCGGACGCCCGCCATCGCGACGGAGAGGTCTTTCGGTATCGGGGCCTTGTTCATCGCGGTTCTCCTTAGTTGCGCGATTGCCTTTCGGCGGCTGCCCTGCGCTGTTCGCGGCCGGCAAACAGAAGCGAAAACAGGCCCAGGACAATGAACACGTCGGCAAAGTTGAATGCCGGCCAGTGCCAGTCGTTCAAGTGAACATCGATGAAATCCCGAACTGCGCCGAAGCGCAGGCGGTCAACCACGTTCGCGAGCGCCCCGCCGATCGCCATGCCGAGTGCAATCTTTTCGAACGTGGACTCGGTCTTGACCAGGAACACCACAAGGACGGCCGACAGGGCCAGTCCAACCGCAACGAGAATCGTGGGATTAGCGAACGCCGCTACTCCGAACGCGACGCCGGTATTCCACCCCGACGTCATCGTCAGAAAAGACGTGATCTCCAAGGGCCCATTCTGCTCAACATAGGCATGCGCCAGCGGCTTGGTGGTCTGATCGACCCCGAGCGCAGCGACAGCCACGAGCAGGGCCGCGAGATGAGGCCGTGTCTGGCGATTCGGGCGTTTCGAACTGCCGCTATTCAGCACTTGGTCCTCCATCTTGTGGCATTCTCACGCGAACAGCGGCTCTTTGCAGGCTCAAGCGCTGCCGGCCAATCTCATGAGCGATCAGCTGACCGGTTGAGCAGGCGCAGACCGTTGAGAACGACCAGCAGAGACGCCCCGACGTCGGCGGCGATCGCTCCCCACAGCGAGGCGAGGCCGGCTATCGTCAAGCCCGTGAACAGCAGCTTCACGGCGATCGAGAAGCCAACATTCTGCCGGATGATCGCAAGCGTTGCGCGCGAGTGACGCACGAGCCAGGCAAGCTTCGACAGGTCGTCGGACATGAGCGCGACATCGGCGGTCTCGATCGCCGCGTCGCTCCCCATCGCGCCCATTGCAATACCAAGATCGGCGCGTCCCATGGCCGGGGCGTCGTTCACTCCGTCGCCAACCATGGCAACGGATCCATAGCGGCGGACCAGGTCCTCGACCGCCGCAACCTTGTCGGCCGGCAGAAGCTCGGCGCGGACCTCGTCGATGCCGGTTTCCTTGGCAATTGTTTCGGCGGTCGCGCGATTGTCGCCGGTGAGCATCACCACGTGCCGAATCCCGGCGCGGTGCAGGTCCGCGACGATGCCCTTGGCATTGAGCCGGATGGCGTCGGCGACTGCGATCAATCCCAAGACTTCCTGGCCGTCGCCAACGGCGACCATCGTTCGTCCCGCGCTAGAAAGTGAATCGGCGAGACCGAGAACTTCGTCCGAGCCGATCCCCCGCTCCTCGATGTAGCGGCGCGAACCGAGCCACAGTTCGCGTCCGGCGATACGGCCGGTCACTCCGCGGCCCGTAATCGACTGGACACCCTCGGCGGGCTCGGCGGCGATCTTCAATTCCTCGGCTCTGGCCAATATCGCGTGGGCAATCGGATGGGCGCTGCGCGCTTCGAGGGCGGCGGCAAGGCCAAGGATCTCGCGTTCGTCGCGACCGCCGAGCGGCACGATCTCGACCACCCGCGGCCGCCCTTCGGTGAGCGTGCCGGTCTTGTCCATGGCGATCGCCTTGAGGCGCGCAGGTTTCTCGAGATGGGTGCCGCCCTTTACCAGCACACCCTGCTTGGCGGCGCCAGCGAGCGCCGCCACGATCGTCACCGGCGTCGAGATTACGAGCGCGCAGGGGCAGGCGATGACGAGGAGCACGAGCGCGCGGTAGAACCACACGCCCCATGCGCCGCCCATAAGCAGCGGAGGCAGAAGGAAAACCGCGACAGCAAGGACCATTACCACTGGCGTGTAGATTTTCGCGAACTTCTCGACCCATTGCTCACTCGGCGCGCGGCGGCTCTGCGCCGAGCCGACCATGCGGATGATTTGCGCGAGAGTCGTATCGTTGGCCGCCTTGGTGGTGACTACGTCGAGCGCCCCCTCGCCGTTAATCGTGCCGGCGAAGACGTCGTCGCCCTCGGCCTTGAAAACGGGCACGCTCTCGCCGGTGATGGGCGCCTGGTTGACCTCGCTCTCGCCGGCGGCGACCCGCCCGTCGAGCGGCACCTTGTCACCGGGCCGGATGACGATGTGCGCACCGACCTGGACCTCGCCGGCGGGAACCTCGCGTTCCGAGCCGTCCTCTTGCTTCACCCTCGCCGTTGTCGGCGCCAGCTCCATGAGCGCGGCCACCGCCCGCCGCGCGCGCCCGAGGCTCCAGGCCTCGAGCGCTAGCGCCAGGGCGAAGAAGAAGGAGACGGTCGCCGCCTCGAACCAGGCGCCGATGCCGATCGCGCCGGCCACCGCGACCATCATCAGCAAGTTCATGTCGGGGCGAAGCCGCTTGGCCGCGAGCCAAGCCTTGGGTGCCACGTAACGCGCCGCCGAAATGACCGCTGCGGTATAGAGGATCTTGCTAACCAGCGGGGTTGCAGCGACGCCATGCTCGCCGGCCTCGAAGGCAGCGATAACGCCGCCGCCAATCCAGGCGTGGATGGCGAAGCCCAGCGCTGCGAAAAGGCCGCTCGCCGCCGTGAGCCAAGCTTGCACCCGCTTGCGGCGGACCTCGGCCTGCGCGCCCTCGCCCATCCCTCCTTCGCTCCACGGCTCGGCGCGCATACCCGCGCGGGCCACGGCCTTCACGATTCTCGCCTCCAGTTCGGCGTCGGGCGCGATGGCGATGGTCATGCGGCCGTTCATAAGGTCGAAGGCGAGCCGATCTTCGCCGACCAGCGGCGCGACCTCGCGCTTCAATGCCGCGACTTCGTCGCCGCAATCCATGCCGTGAATGCGGAACACGACCTCGCCGGACGCGTGGGTCGGAAGCGGCGGGCTGAGCGCCTCTTGCGCTGCAACTCCGCCGCCGTTCGCCGCGTCATCCGATTGGTCTGCGGGCCCGGCCGCACTCGCCGAGACTCTCCGCGGGGACCACCGTTCGGCACGCATGCCCGTCCGAGCCACCGCTTCCTCGATTGCGCTCGCGTCCGCGCCATTCTGGAGCACGACCGTCATCAAACTCTGCTCGGTGTCGAAGGCGAGTTTGTCGTCGCCGACAAGATGACCCAGTTCCCGCGTAAGGGCCGCCACCTCGTTCCTGCAGTCGAGGCCGTGGACCCGGTACAGGAATATCTCAGCCCCGGAGCCGGCGACCAGGGAGGCCCGCATTCCGGTCGGAACGATGCGATCAATGATGTCATCGGCCGTTGCCAGCCGCTGGGGCGCAACCGTCATCAAGCCCTTGGTGGTGTCGAACGCCAACCCATCCTCGCCTCCGACCAACGGCCCGATCTCGCGCTTGAGAACCGCGACTTCGTTCCTGCAATCGAGACCGTCTACCTGGAACAACAGAGCCGGTGCGGAGTGCTGCGCTGACTCCTCACCCGCGCGATCCGTATCGACCGTGCAGCCGCGGGGATCGGCTTGAGTGTTCCCGTTGTCGATGGCGTTCATTTCAAAGCACCTACTTCCTTCAGTCACTGGAGGATCAAGCAAAAGATGTGGTGTCGGCCCTCGCGCCACTCGATCTCGACCCCGGCCGCCCTCGCTTTGGCGGCGGCGATCGCAAGGACCGCAGGATCGGGGTCGAGGCCAACTATCCGCGCTCCCGGCGCTGCTCGCTTGAGCATGATCGCGAAGCTGCCGGTGCCGCACCCGACATCGAGGATCGACTCTCCTTCCTTGGGAGCCAACTGCCGCAGCAAGGCGCCGCGCCAGGTCCGCTCCCGCGTCAGCAGGCGGATCGCGAGGTCGTAGAGGCGTGTGAGACGTGGCAGACCGAGTGCCGGAGTGGAAGCTCGTCGACCCTGAGGGTATCGCCACTTTGTCCCTCATAGATGTGTCGTCTTGCGCAGTGAGCAGCCCCCACCGGGTGGTCCGGGTTGATAGTTAGTGCATTGTCGTCTCCGCCGCCATTGCCGGTCGGAGGTGGAGCGAAGCGGAACCGGAGGCCGGCAATGGCGGTGTCGCCGCTTCCGGGGCGGGTGGTCGATAGCCGAGGCTGCTGTGCGGTCGGACAGTGTTGTAGTGACGCCGCCACGCCTCGATCAGCACCCTGGCTTCAGCGAGGGTGTAGAAAATCTCGCCGTTCAGCAGCTCATCCCGCAGCGAGCCGTTGAAGCTCTCGTTGTAGCCGTTCTCCCATGGCGAGCCCGGGGCGATGTAGAGCGTCTTCACGCCGATCTGCCTGAGCCAGGTCTGGACGGCGGCGGCGATGAACTCACTGCCATTGTCCGACCTGATATGCGCGGGCGGACCACGCTCGATGAACAACTCGGCCAGCGCTGCCAGTACGTCTTCGTGTTTGAGCTGGCGCGCGACGACGAGTGCCAGGCACTCCCTGCTCGCCTCGTCGATAATGGTAAGGATGCGGAACTTGCGTCCGTCATGGGTGCGTTCCTCGACGAAGTCGTAAGCCCAGACATGCCCCGGATACTCCGGCCGCAACCGGATGCACGAGCCATCGTTCAGCCATAACCGGCCGCGTTTCGGCTGGCGCTGCGGCACCTTCAGCCCCTCGCGTCGCCAGATCCGTTCCACCCGTTTATGGTTCACCGACCAACCCGCCGCGTGCAGCAGCGCCGTCACCCGGCGATAGCCGTAGCGCCCGTACTGCCTGGCAAGGGCGATGATATCCTCGGTGAGCGCCAGCTCGTCATCTGCCCCGAACGGCACCTTGCGCTGCGTCGACCGGTGCTGGCCGAGCACGCGGCACACCCGCCGCTCGGATACATCCAGCACCTCCCGGACCTGGTCGATGCAGCGCCGACGCCGTGCGGGGCTCAGAAGTTTCCCTTGGCTGCCTCCTGCAGGATGAGCTTGTCCAGCGTCAGATCCGAGATCGCCCGGCGCAGCCGCAGGTTCTCCTTTTCCAGATCCTTCATCCGCCGAGCCTGATCGGTCTTCAGGCCACCATATTCCTTGCGCCAGCGGTAGTAGGTCTGCTCGCTGACCGCGATGCGCCGACAGGCCTCGGCGGTCGTGCCGCCCTGACCCAGCATGATCTCAACCTCACGTAGCTTCCCGATAATCTCCTCGGGCTTGTGCTTCTTCGCAGGCATTCGTCGTCCCTTCCTTGGTCCAGACTGTAATAGTCGATGGACCACTCAGAAGGGGGCAGCTCATTCCCAAACCGCAACTTTCCGACGCCACAAAGATGGAATCACATTTTGCAGCAAAGGTCGATTCGATGATGATCGACAGGACTGAGATGGAGAGGGCAATTTCCACGCTCAGTCAAAAGCTGGCCGCGCTACCGCGTCTGACACGCGAAGTGTTCAAGTTTCTCGTTGAGCGCAGAGATGAAAGGACAGCCGGCTTCTCCGACGACTTCCGCATCAGCGATCCGAAGCTACGCAGGATCTATCGTGGTGATGACCTTGACGGAGATCTAGCTCTTCTATCTGAGGCCGGCCTGGTAAGCCTCAACGAACCGGAAAATCACGGCGAGGCCTACTATTGGCGCATCCACTTCCCAGGATCCGGCTACAGCTTTCACCTCACCTTCATCGAATATGTCGCAGACATACGCCTCGACCTGCGCAAGCCGCTTGTGACCCTCGACTTTTCGGATTTCTGAGGTTTGCTCAAGCCGGCTACTTCGACCGCGCTGGCTAGCTTATGTCTGCCGGTCCGAGGTAAACGATGTCTATCTTGTGAGGGTCAGTGGCCACGTTGGCCTTCAACAGCCCAATGCGATTGGGATTTAGGGCGGCTTGAACCGTGCCAAGAGGGGATCCGTCGGCCGCCAGCACGCGGGGTTGACCAGTCCAATCGTGAATTTGGACCGGTGTGCCGGGCGGTGGGGGAGCGCCGAGCCAGTTGACCGAAGCCCAGTATCGCCGATCGACCCAGGTGCGATTCTCGGCAGGGGTGAAGCTCTGCGCAAACTCCATCCATATCGCCTTCGTCTCGGCTGTCGGCCATTCAGGCAGAGCGCTCAAGGCAGTTACGACTTCCGAACTGAGCCACTGCCGCAGCTCGTGGCCAGTGGTGAAGGTAGCGGCCGTGTCGGTCACAGCCTTGATCGCCGCGAGCCGGGAGTTAAAACCGGCTTGGATCAGGATCGATGCTGAACGATGCAGCGTACCCGTCTCGACAGCAGGAACCGCTAAGCCGAGCTCGTGATCCTCAAGCGGCAAATCGAAAACGCCTGCTGTGTCACCATTAGCGGCCGCCCGGACGCGGATTGCTTCCATCGCCCAAGGTAGACGATAAACAAGACCGCCCTCTACGAATTGCAGGGCCTCAGACGCCTGATCAGCGCCCAGCGCCGCGAGCGGTTGGCCGAGCAGCCATGCGCGCAAAATGTCGCGCCAGTTCGTCGGCAACGGATCAGGGGCGAAGGGATAGAAGGCGAAAACCCGTTCGGCGAGGCTGGTGATAGCATTGATCGCCGCCTCGGTGTCTCCTTCGAGGATCGCGCCATTGGCATGAATGAGGAGAAGATTTGCGTCGGGCGCGATGGCGTCGAGCGCGTGGCCCGTCGTCAGTCCGACCCCTGCAAGGAAATAGCCACGGCGTCCGGAGGCCGTCGATTGGCTCCAGATCAGCCGGCTACGGGACAACAGGCCAGCCTTCAGCACCTCGCGAACCTGCTCGTTTTGTCGCTGCAGGCGGCGATGCCACAGTGAGGACTGGAGGATGTCGTCGAGCGCCGCCTCTATGCCCTCGTCGGGGATGTCGTTCTCGCCAATCAAGCTGAGGATTGCCGTGTCGAGCGTTGCGACATGCCGTTCCCAATCTGCGAGTGCGCGTTCGCGGTCCTCGGGCTTTTCGTTCGCGACTTCCGGGAAGGTCCAGGCCGCCGCGTTGTTGACGACAAACTCAACAAGCTGGTTGAGGTCGCCGCCGATACGCGCGCGCATCCGCGCCAGCAGCACTGCGACCAACCGGACAAGTCCGCTTTCCATCTCGCGCGCTCCAAGATCGGTAATGAGCGCTTCCCAGTTGCGGCGCTTCTTGGCGATCTCGTCGAACATCGGGAAGAGAACGATGCCCTCGACATCGACATAGGCGCGGCCGGCACGGCCGATGACGTTCTTGAACTCGCTGATCTCTATTCGCTCGCCGGCCCGGTGAAGGGAGAACATAACTACTGCGGTTGCCGACAGGTTGAGGCCCTGCGCCAAAGTTGGCGACGAGATCGTAACCTTGAGAACATTCTCGCGCAGAAGGCGCTCCACCTCTTTTCGGTAGGCGGTGGGCAGTGCGCCATGATGAAGGGCTACGCCAAGACGCAGGCACTTCAAAATAGCGCTGTCCGCACCCAACCATTCCTCGCCAAGCGCGATTGCGGTGTTCAGGACGTTCGGATCGGCGGCGAGGAGCGAACGCAGTGCGCCACGCTCATGCAGATCGACAATGACTTCCGCGAACGGCTCGACGCCCCGCCGCTCCGGACAGAATATAAGAACCGTCTGACCATCATCGACAAGCCGCCAAGCAGTCGCCAGGCAGAGTTCGCGCTGGTTGTCGGGAAAGAGACGGGTTCGGCGGCGCTTCGGCGGAATCCAATGAGGCGGAGCAGCGCCGGTGAGAAAGCGCTGAACCCAAGGCCGCTCGTCGCCGACCCGCAGGTTGAGCCGCGCCGTGGGCGACGTCCATACCACTTCACCGAACCGCAGCCGGGTTGGTCGCCAGTCGTTCTTGATCAGCCCGCCTGGGTGATCGCGTCGCAGCCACGCGGCGAAGTCATCGAGCTGGTCGCCCTCGGGCAGGATCGCCGAAAGGCAGACGATCCGTCGTTCCTGCGCATCGGTGCGGCGAAGGAGCCGTTGGATCTGTACCTCGTAACGGACCTCACGCTCGTTGGGGCCGATCATATGCCCTTCATCAAAGATCAACAGACCGACGTCATCGAGGAGCGACGGATCATTACGGAGGGCGAAGTCGAGCTTTTCGGGCGTTGCGACCACGATGTTGCGCTCGCGGATCGCGTCCTCATCGAAGCCGCTGATGCCCATGCTGCCGTAGAGGGCCGAGATGGTCTTACCCAGCGGGCCGAAGGTCCGCTGCAGCGTGGTCTCGGTTTGCGCAGACAGGGCCCGCAAAGGCGTCACGAACACCACGCGCTTTCCGCTGGCGAGGCAGCGCAGGATGCACAGCTCGGCGATACGGGTCTTGCCGGCGCTGGTCGGTAGTGACACCACGAGATCGTCGGACTGGTCTGCCGCCCGAGTGGCAGCCTCGATCTGCGACGGCCATAGGTCGATCTCCGCCTTCGGACGACGCTGGAGTACCGCGATGAACAGTTCGCGTAGCGGCTGCCAATCGGCGGCGGGTTCGCCGCCTGGCTGAAGCGGAACCCTCTCGTGAAAGGTGCTCGACCAGAGGTCCGAAAGGAGGTGGATCGCAACCCGATGGGCCCACCATTGCGGCAGCAGGTTCATCTCGCCGCAGATCGCTAGGTTTACGCGAAGCCGTTCCAACGCTTGATCGACAAGCGCCCGCTCACCGCGTTCGAGCGCGAGGAGGTAAAGGGACATGGCGGCCATGAAGGAGTCGATAAGCGCAGTATCGAGGGCATCGAATAGGAAGTCGTCGCCATCCACGTCGAGCGCCGCGCCCTCAGCCTGATCAAGCCGAACCTGGATGGCAGCGGCGATCCTCACGTCGCTCCCCTCGCCGGAGGCCCGATAGTCAAGAACGCTGCTGTGCAAGGCACCGAAGTTACGGCGCATTAAAAGCGCGAGGGCACGTTCGACGGGAGAGAAATTCTCGTCGGCCTCGACGATCGCCAGAAGGGAATAGGCGCGCGCGGACAGATGGGCGAGATGGTAGGCGGCTGCGGCCATAACGAAATGGAAATCACGATCGACCTCCTCGCGATTGCCCTTCGCCATTACCGCTTCAAGAGCTGTCGCGGCCTGTTCGAAGGCCGTTCGCGCTTGGGTCGGATCGCCGCCAAGCTCGCGTAGGCGCAGGCCAAGGCCAAGGAGTGAATAGGCGTAGCTATGCAAGTCGTAACTGAGCTGTGGTGCGAATGCTGGCGCGTCGTCCGGTAGGGTGCCATCGCGCCAGATTATGGCGCGGGCCTGACCACGCGCGATCAGCCGGCCCCGGAAACCGGCGGTCGACGCTTCGGCTATATCGGCTGCAATTTCTTCAGGGGTTGTTGGCATCGGCGATCACTCGATCGTAAACGGCGCCGATGAAGGCACCATGTCCTTCCACGCGCAGGCCGATGCCCCATTGATTGATAGGACCGGGATACGCTTGGAGGGAAGCGGTCAACATCGCGTCCGGGGCATTACCCGAAAATGTAAAAAGCAGGTGCCGGACGCTCTGAGGTGGAATACCGTGCTTGAGCAGCGCGTCATCGATCGCATCGGCCAGGGGTAGATTGTTGAGCTCGAGCAAGCGAGCCGAGATAAAATGCAGCGCATGCGCCGAGGGCAGTCCACCATCCTTGTCCAGTCCGGCACGGGCCTCAGTCAGCACCTGAGTCGTCAACGCCGCCCGGCTCTTAGCCTCTGTCTTGAGAAACTGAAGGCGTTGGGATTGGGGGTCTTGGAGGATGCCGATCACGTCATCGCCCCGCATCGCCATGTTGCGATGGTCTTTCCAGCGCAGACGCTTGATCGGTGCGCGGTAACCACCGCTATGGGCGTCGATCCATTCTGTCGCGTAAATCTCACCGAGGTCGCCAGACCGGATTTGCTTGGTGGTCGGGAGCTTGCTCTCAATCAACGCGGCCGCGGCTGGCTTGCCAAGCCGAGTGAGTGCGCGCGCAACCTGCTCTTCGGATGCATAGTGCCCGGGCACTATAGCTGCGGTCGCCTGGATGCCGACAGCGAGATGTGCAGTCTGGCCAGTCATGACCCGGCGGAAATGGCTTCCTACCGGCTCATCGACCGAAATGCACCAATCATCGAACTGCGCCATCCTCGTTCCTCCCTGTCATTGAGGAAAAAGGTCGCGGACGCGGATGAACGGCGAACCAGTTTCGGCGGCACGACGGACTTTGCGTTCAAGAACGTGGTTGAGGGGTATCTCCCGATCGAGCATCTCATAAAGGTCGAGGCCGTCCATGCAGATGACCCGCTTACCGCGTCCGAAGGCGGCGAGGCCGACTTCGGTGAAGCCGCTGTTGCTGACGAAGAGGCCCCGGGTCCACGCCGCCTTCTGCTCGATCTTGCCATGGAATGTGTGCAACTCGGCGACACCCATCGGCTGACCGTGCCATTTGGCTTCAAGCAGGTAAATTTCACTTGCAAGCTGGAAGCTGCCGTCGATCTGCTCGCCGCGCAACCGGAAGGGTTCCTGGGCTGCCAGGCCAGACGCGTCGAATAGGCCTTTGAGAAAGCCCTCGAATGCATAGCCGCGGGCATGCGGTGCCAAAGCCGTGACCGCCAGCAGCTCCGATTTGATCTTGGCGATCTCCTCGCGATCAACAGGAATCGACCGCGGGCCAGAGGTTCCGCGCATCGGCTCCGCCCCGCACGAGAGGCGGGTGATCAAGCTTTGGTAGCGTGTCTCAGCATTAGGGACAGAGTCAGCGCTGCCGGAGCGAAGCAGATACTCGCTGCGATGCTCCCATAGCGCCTCCAAGACACGCACGGCAGTCGCGTCATCGCAGGTCTGGAGGAAGTAGCGAAGGCGTTTGCCCTTCGAACTACCATTGACCGCATATTTCGGATCGTCGATGTCGGCTTTGAGCTCCGAGGCGAAGAAGTCCGCAAAGCTGGAGTCCGAGAAATCGAGCACAAAGCCCGCCCCCCGGACGAAGCTAACGAGGTCGTCAATAAGACGTAGGTCTATTGATCGAAGCGAACTGATATCTCACCTCCCCGTCAAGCAGCATTGCTTTAGCTGTTTATTGTTTGCTGAACTGCGGCGAGTTTGGCAAGTATGCTATCGAAGGACGGCGGCTTTTGGTCAAACATCATCGGCGCCATCGCCCGGTAGTCGGCTCGCAAGTCTTTGACGCGCGCATCGTCCGGGAGAAGGCGGAGCGTGCCCGGCCGTGCCGTTTCGTAACTGGCCCAACCGGAGCGGAAAAACGTGGCTTTGTGCTGCGTCACCTGAGCCAAGAGATCGAAATCGGTAACGGCGGCTTGGCCTTCTTCCGTATCGAGGAGCATGGCCAGGTCGTAGTAATGCCGCGAGAAATACTGCGGGGTCTCTGTCTCTGCAGGGCGATGCGCTTCAGCATGGAGCGCGGTCGCCTTTTCCCAGAAGGTGCGCCGAGCTGACAGCACGGTCACGCTGGTGTCGGGATCGGCAAAAAAGTCGGGATAGTCGTCCGCCGCGTATGGGCGGATGATCTTTTTTTCGGTCGGCCAGGGATCGCCGCGCGCGCCCAGTTCAAATTTAACCCGCGGGGTAATGTAGGCCATGGCGTCGTACTCGGCGGCAGGCAGAGCGGTCGGATAGTAGAAGTTGACCGTTTGCGCATCATTGCCGTCTATAGCCAGTGACCACTCGCCGTCAGACGGCTCGCCGAGTTGCTCGACGATCGCGGCACGAAGCGCCGGTAGAAGCTTCTCGGCTATGTGTCGCTCAACATCGCCGACAAGATCCTCAATCAGGCGGGAAGCTTGTTTCCTGCTTATTCCTTCCCTCTCGGGGTCTCGTTCGCCAGCGTACCCGAGTTCGGCCCGGTCGAAAGAGAGGTCGATGTCCTCGGAAAAGCGGCGGATAGCGTTGAACGCCTTGGAGAGAGACGTCCCGCCTTTGAAGACTAGGCTGGCAGTTGTGCCTTTGGGCAGACCGAACAAGCGCCTCAGACTCCAGCAGACCCAGAAGTCCTTTTCGATGATCGTATCGGCGATGCCGCGAGTAGCACCGGTCTCTCCAAAGAGAGCCGCGCGGTCATCAGTGGGAAGGAGCGCAACCTTATCCATTGATGTCCGCCGTCGAGGCGTTGGCGATCGAGACGAGAGTCGGACGCATCCAAGCTGGGGCTTGAACGGCAGTCGAGGCCAACATCTTCTTGTCATTGGCCGAAAGCCGTTGCGCGGCAACCTGCGCGACGTCCGCCGCGCGAACGCGACCGACATGGCGAAGGGCCTGAACCACCGTGCCAGCGGGGCTCCCGGGTGCAATGAGATGCTTAGGTGACGCGTGGCGAAGATCAACAACGCGCTTGCCCAGCACGACGCGTCGCGAGGGACCATCAGTCAAGTAAGTGCTTTGAGCAGGAACCTGTGTCGAGAGGCCGAGCGCATTCGCTGCCCGCGCGCCAGCAATCTGCACCTGCGAGCCGCTCTCACGGGCCAGCGCCTTGGCAACGTCATCGGGAGCCGGCGAGAGTGCACCGAGCTTAGGGTGCAGCTTGGGAAAGTCATACAAGCCGCGCGCGAGGCGGCGAAGCTGGCCGATTTTGACGAGCCGAGAAAGAGCCTGGTCGACGGACGAGCGAGTGGCGGTAGCAAGGAAGTCACTGGGCGTGAAGACGCTGCCGCGTCCGCTTGCACGAACATGCGTCATAATACGATCGGGAACGGACACAACCGGGGTTTTCATGTGTCAGAAAATAAGCTATCTTTTTCCTACATTCAAGAGGCAGCCCCAGGGCTTTATGGGAGCGGACGGCGGCTCCTCCTGTTTACCAAACGCATAGGATACTAGCGGACAGTAACGAGCGGAGGGCTTGGCGCAAATGAACGAAGTTCAAGTCAAAAATCTTCGACTCTTGCGCTATGAAAAATTGGTCCTTGAAGGTTGCGCTTCTTTAACCTTCGGCAGGAACACAAGGGGCAATGGGCGGCATTTTCCATTCGCCAGGCCGCGCTACCATGCTATATCACTTGCCAGAGCGCACCAGACCGGCCCATTTGCCGCCGATGACTATCCGATACATTCAGTTGCTTACAACGGCCGTAAGATGAATTCTTACGAGCATGAGCCCAAGCGCGCACAACACAGAGGCGGTAGTGACGCAAGGCGAGCGCGAAGAGCTGCTCGAAGCGATGCTCGTCGATGCGCCGGAGCTGACCTTCACGTCGCGCGGCTATCCCGACCCTCGGCTCATCCAGCTTGCCCGTCTGCTCGGCAGGCAAATGGCGCGCGAGACCTTTGCAGCGCAGACCGATATTATTTCCAAGCGGGGCTCGAACGGCTCCTGACGGCGGGAGACGTTTAATGAAAGTCGCCATTTACGCGCGCTATTCCTCGGACAACCAGCGTGACGCCTCGATCGCCGATCAGCTCCGCATCTGCCGCGTACACGCCGAGAAGCAAGGCTGGCAGATCATCGAGGAATATACCGACCATGCCATCTCCGGTGCATCGCTTCTCCGCCCTGGCATCCAGGCGCTGATCGGCGACGCAACACGCGGCCGGTTTCAGATCGTGCTTGCAGAGGCCATGGACCGCCTGTCGCGCGATCAGCAGGACATTGCCGGCCTCTACAAGCGCATGAGCTATTCCGACGTGAAGATCGTAACGCTGTCGGAGGGTGAGGTCTCGCATCTGCATGTCGGGCTGAAGGGCACGATGAACGCGCTGTTCTTGCAGGACCTCGCGGACAAGACGCGCCGCGGCCAGCGCGGGCGCGTCGAGGCGGGCAAGTCGGGCGGCGGCAATTCCTACGGCTATGACGTCGTGAAGAAGTTTGACGGCAATGGCGAACCCATCCGCGGTGATCGGACGATCAACGAGGTCCAGGCCAATGTGGTACGGAGGATCTTCCGGGACTATGCCGCGGGCAAGTCGGCGAAGACCATCGCCTTCGCGCTCAACAAGGAAGGCGTCCCCTCCCCTTCCGGCGGTGATTGGGGGTTCAGCACGATCAATGGCAACCCGAAGCGGGGCACCGGCATCCTCAACAATGAGATGTATGTCGGCAAGCTGGTTTGGAACCGCCAACGCTTCGTAAAGGACCCCGACACGGGCAAGCGCCAGGCGCGGCCGAACCCGGAGTCGGAATGGGTCGTCCAGGAGGCACCTGAGCTACGCATCATAGAGGGCGACCTGTGGCAGGCGGTGAAGGCGCGTCAGGCGAGAAACACGATTGATCGGGATGACAAGGGCGAATTCAGCGTCGCACTCATCAACACGCGCCGACGCCCCAAATATCTCTTTTCCGGGCTGACCAAGTGCGCCTGCTGTGGCGGAGGCTATTCGGCGATCTCCGCGACGCTGATCGGTTGCTCGACGGCTCGCAACAAAGGCACCTGCGACAATCGCGTGAACATCCGCAGGGACGAGTTGGAGAGCCGCGTGCTCAATGCGCTCCGCACCCGGATGCTTGATCCCGCGATCTTTGCCGAATTCTGTGATGCCTATACGCAGGAGATGAACCGCCTGCGCATGGAGGCGCGCGCCAACATTGATGGAGCGCAAGCTGAGATCGCTCGGATCGACCGAGAAGTGCAGAAGCTGATGGATCTCTATCTGAAGGATGCCTTGTCCGTCGATGACGTGAAGGAGCGCGGCGACAAGCTGCGTGCGAGGAAGGCCGAACTCACGACGTTCTTGTCCAGCGCCGACGAGCCGCCTCCGGTTCTGCACCCGGCGATGGCCAAGCAGTACCGGCTGCGCGTTCAGCACCTCTACGAGACGCTCCAGGACGATTCCGAGGAGCGGCGCACGGAGGCGGCGGATGTCCTGCGCACGCTCGTCGAGGACATCATCCTGACGCCCGCCGATGGCAAGATTGAGATCGACGTTCGTGGCGATCTCGCTGGAATCCTTACGCTTTCGGTCAAAAAGCAAAACCCCGCAGTTGGAGCTACGGGGTCGCAAGTAAAGATGGTTGCGGGGGCAGGATTTGAACCTGCGGCCTTCAGGTTATGAGCCTGACGAGCTACCGGGCTGCTCCACCCCGCGACGCTGTGGAAGGTGGTG
>NZ_JACHNX010000024.1 GCF_014199595.1 Sphingomonas yabuuchiae
GCTACCAAGGGCGCAGTTCCGGCGGCCGACGATTTCTTGCGCCCGCATTCCAAATGGCGGCGACAGTTGCGGGCGAAGGGCGATGATGATGCCCGCCTCCGGGAAGTTGCGGTCATGTTTCACCTGCGCGACGCGCTGCGCTCGGGCGACATATGGCTCGACCGCTCGCATCGATATGGTGACCTGCGCCACGTCCTCGTGCCGATGGCGGTCGCGCATGCCGCGAAGCTGGCGGTCCCGTCCGACCCGCATGTCTGGCTGGCTGACCGCAAAGTGCGTCTCGCTGATGGCCTTGCCCGGCTCGGTCGCGCCGCGCGCAGCGGTACAATTCCGAAAGGCAGCATCGAGGACGGCACGCTGCGCATTGATCGGCTCACCGCTGACGCGCCGGATGGGATCGAGGATCTGGTGCTTGATCTGTATCGCCGGCTGCCGCCCGTCCGCATCACCGATCTGCTGCTCGAAGTCGATACCGCGCTGGGTTTCACTGATGCCTTCACGCATCTGCGCACCGGCGTGCCATGCGGCGACCGAATCGGCCTGCTCAACGTCCTGCTTGCCGAGGGCCTGAATTTGGGTCTGCGTAAGATGGCAGAGGCTTCCAACACTCACGACTATTGGCAACTCTCCCGTCTCGCTCGCTGGCACGTCGAAAGCGAGGCGATCGACCAGGCGCTGGCCAACGTGGTCGCGGCGCAAGGGGCGCTGCCGATGGCCCAGGTCTGGGGTATGGGCAGATCCGCATCGGCCGATGGCCAGTTCTTCCCCGCCGCACGGCAGGGCGAAGCGATGAATACGATCAACGCCCGCTACGGCAACGATCCCGGCATCAAGGCCTATACCCACGTCAACGACCGCTTCGCGCCGTTTGCATCGCGGACCATTCCAGCCACGGTCAGCGAAGCACCTTATCTACTCGACGGGCTGACGATGAATGAGGCAGGGCGACGGATCGAAGAGCAGTACGCCGACACTGGCGGGTTCACCGATCATCTGTTCGGGATCAGCGCGATGCTCGGCTGCCGCCTTGTACTGCGCATCCGCGACCTCCCATCCAAACGACTGTACGTGTTCGACCCTGCCGCGACGCCGAGCGAATTGCGCCCGCTGGTGGGCGGCAAGGCGCGTGAGGCGCTGATCGTTTCCAACTGGCCCGATCTGTTCCGCTGCGCCGCCACCATGAGCGCTGGACAGGTCGCGCCGAGCAGCATCTTGCGCAAGCTCGCCTCCTATCCGCGCCAGAACGATCTTGCCTCCGCGCTGCGCGAGGTGGGCCGGATCGAGCGGACGCTGTTCATCATCGAATGGATACTCGACGTCGGCATGCAGCGCCGTGCACAGGTCGGCCTCAACAAAGGCGAGGCACATCATGCGCTGAAAAATGCCCTGCGCATCGGCCGTCAGGGCGAAATCCGCGACCGCACGACGGAGGGTCAGCATTACCGGATCGCCGGCCTCAACCTGCTCACCGCCATCATCGTCTACTGGAACACCCTGCACCTTGGCCATGCCGTTGAGGCCCGGCGCCGCGAAGGGCTCGATACCCCCGACCATCTTCTCGCCCATATTTCGCCGCTCGGATGGGCACACATCCTCCTCACTGGCGAGTACCTTTGGCCCAAGGACGCCGGCGCTTAGGGTGTCATTCCGCCCTCAGCCGGAACCGACCCCAAATACCCCATCGTCCCGCCGGGATGGCGGTCGGTGACGGCGAACACCGCGTCGATATAGCGGCGGTCGACCCCGGCAAAGGCGCGCGCCGCCTCAGGGGACAGCTTTGCCCAGAAGCCTGTCGGATGCGCAGGTGCCGGGGCCATGTGCCGGTTGGACAGGAGGTAATCCTCGATCACCGTCGCCCTCGGCACGCCCAGCGCGGTCAGGAGGAGCGCGGCCGCGACGCCCGTCCGGTCCTTGCCCGCCGTGCAGTGGAAGGCGAGCGGCACGTCGCCCGCCAGCAGCTCGGCGAACATGCGGCGGTACTGGCCGTTGAACTGGTCGAGCAGCTGCGGATAGGTGGCTGTCATCGCCGTCACGACATGGTCATGCGTCCAGGTGGCGGGATCGCCGGGCAGCTTCATCGCGCTGACGTCGAGCGTATAGTCGTCGCTCAGCACCTTGGGCTTTTGGCCTGCAGGCCAGAGCGTCGGCTCGCCCGTCCGCTCGCGCGTGTCGCGAAAGTCGCAGACGGTGCGGATGCCTAGCTTTTGCAGATAGGCGTAATCCGCCGCAGTCAGGTCGTGCATCTGGCCCGAGCGGTAAAGCAGCCCCCATTTCACCGTCCGCCCATCGGCGGTGCGATAGCCGCCCAGGTCGCGGAAGTTGCGCCCGCCTTGCAGCGGCAGGACGCGGGTGTGCGCCGCGACCGCGACGGGGGCGCCAGTGGGGACGGGGGCCGAAGCCCCTACCCCCGCCGGAACCGCGAGCGCCACGGCGATGGCGATCAGGCCCCCGCGCATCAGAACTTCACCGTCGCTTCTACGCCATAGGTGCGCGGTTCGTTGAAGAAGCCCGACACGCCGGTCAGCGTGTTCAGCCCCTTATAGAACATATGCTGTTCGTTCAGCAGGTTGCGCGTCCAGGCGGACAGGGTCAGCAGGGCGCCGGTGTCGTTGAGTGCGATATCGGCGATGCCGATCCGGCCGTTGACGATGAAGCCCGGCTCGCCCTTGGGCTGGTTCACGCCGGGCGCGGGATCGTTGTAATTGGCATAGAAGCCGCTGTCGTAATTGGCATCGAGATGCGCGACGAGGCGGTAATCGCCCACCGGCCGCTCGTAATCGATCGCGCCGCTGGCGGCATGGGCCGGGGTATAGACCGGATAGATGCGGATCGGCGTCGTCACGATCTGGCCGGTCGCGCCTTGCGGGAACGGGTTCACCGTCGCCGGGATGGTCACGTCGTTATAGGAATAGCTGGCGGTCAGCGTCAGGCCCGCCATCGGTGCGACGGTCACTTCCGCCTCGACGCCCTTGGCGCGGCCGGTGCCCGGCGCATTGGTGGTCTCGATCGTGGTGCGGTTGGTCTGGAGCAGATTGCCCTGCGCATCGACTTGCAGGTAATTCGCCTGGAAGTCGATCTGGATCGCCTTGTACGCGCCGGTATAGGCGGCGAGGTTCAGGCGGACGCGGCGGTCGAGAAACTCGCTCTTGGCGCCGATCTCGAACATCGACAGCGTTTCCGGGTTGAAGGGAGCGTAACGCAGCGAGCGCGAATTGGCGCCGCCCGACTTATACCCCTCCGACCATTTGCCATAGACATGCACGGCGTCGGTCACGTCATAGGCGAGCGTCACCAGCGGGTCGACACGCGACCAGGCCGCATCCAGCTTGCGCGGGGCCACCACGCCGTCGACATTGGGCGTCTTGCCGTTCACGATGAACAGCTCGCCATGCTTCATGTCGCGGGTGTAGCGCGCGCCGCCCGTGACGTGCAGCCGGTCGGACAGGATCGCCGGGGTCCAGGTCGCCTGGCCGAACGCGCCGATGCTGCGCGTCGTGATTCGGCTGGCGCGGTCGAACGGCACGGAGGCGATGTCATAGGTCGCCACGGTCGCGCCGGTACCGTCGCCGTTCCAGACCATGGTGTTGAACGCCTGGGCATTGTCGGTCGTATGCTCGCGATAGGCCATGGCGCCCGCGACATATTTCAGGCGAGGGCTGTCGCCGATCAGCTGGATTTCCTGGCTGAACTGATTCTGCGCAAAGCCCGCCAGGCTGTAGCGGCTGAACGCGCCGTTCGGCTTGTAGGTGGTGCTGTTCTGGCCACCATTGTCATACTGGCTCTGGTCCAGCTCGCGATAGGCGGTGATCGACTTGAGCTGAAGACCCGGTGCCAGGTCGAGGCCCAGGGTCAGGCGATGGCCGTGCGTCTTGCCGATGCTCTCCTGCTGCGGCACCCCGATGCTGGCGGCCCGCACCCGGTTCGGCTGGAGCGGCAGAGCAGGCGCGCGGGTCAGCGTGCCCGCCGTGATCGTCTGGAGATAAAGCGGCGTCGAAGCATCGTAGGAAGTGTCGAACGCATAGTCGGCGCTGACGCCGCTTTCCGGCTTCCACAGCACCTCGACATGCGCGCCGTGGCGGTCGAAGCCGTTGAAGTCCGCCTGGCCGGGCAGCGGATTGTCGACCAGTCCGTTGCGCTTGGTGACGATGCCGTCCAGCTTTACGCTGAAATTATGCCATTCGGGCAGGTTGAGATGCGCCTCGGCCTTGTGGCTGCCGAAATTGCCGATGCCCGCCGTCGCGGTCAGACCGAATTCGCCGGTCGGCTTCTTGGTCACGATGCTGACCGCGCCGCCTTCGGTATTGCGGCCGAACAGCGTGCCCTGGGGACCTTTCAGCACCTCGATGCTCTCGATGTCGTAGAGCGCGGTGCCCAGGCCCTGGGCGCGACCCAGATACACGCCGTCGATATAGACGCCCACACCCTGGTCGCGCGCGGGCTGGTTGCTGTCGGCCAGCACGCCGATGCCGCGGATGTTCATGATCAGCGCCGAGTTGCGCGAATAGAAGGGCGCGACGCGAAGGCTCGGAATCGCGCCGTCCTGGAGGTCGACCAGCGACTGGACGTGACGGTTCGCCAGATCCTCGGCCGACAGGACCGAGATCGCGATCGGCGTCTTCTGCAGGCTCTGGGGCCGCTTCTCGGCGGTGACGATGACCTCGTTCAGCGCGCCATCGGCATTGGTCTTCTGGTCGTCGGGCGCAGCCGTCTTGGCCGGTTCGGGATCGGCCGCAAAGGCGGGCGTGGCGAGCAGAAGAGCAAAGGCGCTGGACGCAAGGAAACGCCCCGCAAAGCGCGGGTTGAACGACGTCATGATATGGATTCCCCCCAAAGGATTATGCGGCCGTCCCTTGGTGCCGGTTCATTGCGGCTTGATGACGTTCTGGGGGAATGATGCGGATTTTATGATGACAATTGCGTCATGAGGGGGCCGAGGCGGATCACCGCCCGCCCCCCTCTCGTCAAAAGGCCAGGCGCAGGCCCGCCATCGCCGTGCCCTGTCGGTCCCCGCTGCCGATCAGCGCGCTGCCCGAGGCATAGACGTCCACGCCGTACGCAACGCGATAGGATAGGCCCGCCGTCGCGGTACCGACCAGCGGTGCGCGCGACACGCCCAGCGCCAGCAGGGTCGCGTCGATGCCGCCATAGCCGCCCGTCGCCTGCGTCTTTGCGCCCTGAAGCTGATAGCGCAGGCCCAGCGTGCCGAAGGGGCGCAGCGCCGCGTCGGACAAAGTGCTGCGTTCCAGCGAGACGCCTGCATCGACGAAGCTGGCGGTCAGCGCCTGCCGCCCCAGGGTCAGGGCAAAGGCGCTGCCCGTCTCGGTGAAGCCCAGCCGCATGGTGCGCATATAGGTCAGGCCGGCTCGCGGCGTCAGCGTCCAGCCGCCCTTCATCTCGCGCGCATAATGGGCGGAGATGTCGGCGGTCGTGCTGTGCAGGTCATAGCTGCCCAATGCCGATGTCGTACCGGGCAGGGCGCGGGTGGTGCGCCCCTGCGCGCCGTCATAGATCAGCGAGCCCTGCATTCCGAAGCCGCCTGGCTGGCGGAAACGGGCGTGCAGGCCCGCCACGACGCCATCGGCATGGGTCGATGCGCCCAGCGTCTCGATCGTCTGGCGCGAGTCGAGATAGCCGCCGAAGAACCCGACCATCCAGTCGCGATTGCCCAGCCCGATCCCGCCGAGGATGCCATAGCCGCTGGTCCGCGCCGCGTTGATCCCCTGCGCCGCATCGGCCGACAGCTGGTGCGACTGGCCGATCATCTGGCCGAAGGTGAAGGCCCCGGCCTCTTCCTCCATCGTCGCAAAGCCCGGTCCGCGCGCCGCCTGGACCAGCCCCAGCGCATTGTCGACGCCGATCTGCATCGCCGAGGCATAGGCCTCGGGCGTCACCTGCGCGAAGGCCTGTGGATTGGGCGCGCCCGCACTGGTCAGCAGCGCCGGGAAGGCGGCGAAGACCGGGCTGTTCGTCGGCGCGCCCGCGATCACGCGGTTCGCATAATCGATGCTGCGCGCGACCTGCGGGTTGAACTGCGTACCGCCCACGAACTGGCCAAGCAGCTGGATACGATCGCCACGCTGGACGATGAAGCCCAGCAGGTCGGACGGCTTCTGCACGGTCGTATAGCTGCCGCTGATCCCGCCGGTCGCGATGATCAGGTCATAGGCGCTGCCCGGCGCGATCGTCTTGGTCGAGGTGATCTGCAACGTCGAGGCACTGCCGATCGTCATCGTGCCGTTCACGATCAGCTGATCCGAGATGGTCGGGGTCAGCTCGAACGCGGTGATCGATCCGCTGGCCAGCGTCAGATTGCCGTTGACCGTCATCGTGCCGGGTGACGCGCCGGGGCTGAGCGTGCCCGCCACCACGACATTGCCGTTGACCGTGCCCGCCGAACCGAAGGTCGCCCCCTGGCGCACCAGGAACTGGGCCGCGCTCATCGTCGATCCGGCCAGGCCGACCAGGCGGCCGCCCGCCATATCGACATTGCCGAATGCGGCCTTGCCCGACACGGTGGCATAGCCGCCGGTCATCGCCAGCCCCTCGACATTGGCGACGCTGGTGAAGGCGACCGGCGTCGTGGCGCTGCCACCCGACAGGGTGATGATGTCGGTACCCGCCCCGCCATCGACCGCGCCCGCGAAGAGCCCCGCGATGGTGAAGCGCTGATCCGCGCCCGTGAAGACCAGCTGATCGGTCGTCAGGCTGCCGCCCGCCGCGATGCTCAGATCGGTCGCGGCCAGCACCTGGCCATAGGCATGCGCGCCGGTCAGCGAGAGGATGCCGGTGCCTTCGGTCGCCAGCGTCTCGAACCCGGTCAGGGTCGTACCCGCCAGCGTCCGGCCACCCGCCAGTTCCAGGATGGCGGTGTCGTTGCCCGCCCCGCCCGCGACGCTGCCCTGCAACACCGACCCCGCCGCCAGCCGCAGCGTGTCGTTGCCCGCGCCCAGATCGATCGCGCCGATCAGCTGGCCGCCACTGGCGATGGTCAGCGCCAGGTTGCCGTCGCCGAACGACAGCGGCGCGTTCGCCGAGCCCAGCGTGCCGGTGACGGTCAGCGCATTGCCCGCCAGCGCGACGGTCTCGAACCCGGTAGCCGTCCCGCCCAGCGTCACCGGGACGGTGCTGCCGAAACGGAGCGTGTCGGTGCCCGTGCCGCCATCATAGCGGCCCAGCGCCTGCGCCATGTCCAGGACCAGCACGTCGTCGCCCGCACCCAGCGCGATGCTGGCGATATCCTCGTCGATACGCAGCTGCTCCGCCGCGTCGGAGCCGGTGACCGAGGCGACCCGGTTGCCCGCCAGCGTCAGGTTCAGGCCGGTGCCCGCCAGCGCGATGCTGTTGAACCCCTGGTCGAGAGTCAGCGAGAGGGTGCCGGTACCCGTCACGGCCAGCTGCTGGAAATTGCTGCGCTGGCCGATGCCGCTGCGGTCGCCCGACAACAGCACGCTATAGGTGTTGGTGCCCGAGCCGCCATCGACCCCGCCGGTAACCTGTGAACCCGCCGCCTCGACGAAGGTGTCGTTGCCCCCGCCCAGCAGGACCGAACCCTGCACGATCCCGGCATTGACGAAGCGGTCGGCCCCGCCGCCCAGGCGGACATCCCCGGCGATGGTGCCGTTGTTGGTGACCGTATCGCTATTGTCGCCACCGATGATGGTGACGAGGCCGGTGGTGCTGCCGACCGAGCCCGTCACCGTCGCGCCCCCGCCGATCGTCATCGATCCGCCCGACACGCGGATCGTGTCGAAGCGCAGGTTGCCGACATAATCGACATTGCCGCTGCCCGACTGGGTCAGGCTTTCGAAATTGACGAACTGGCCGGCATTGACGGTGCCGTTGGCGATGGCATTGATCGTCAGATTGTCGGCGCCGTCGCCGCCATCGACCGTCCCGACCAGGGTCGCGCCGATGCGGTGGAGGAAGGTGTCGGCCCCTGCCCCCAGGAACACATCGCCCTCGATCCGCCCGTAATTCTCGATCCGGTCGCTGCCCGAACCGAGCGCGATCGACCCCAGGATGGTGCCGGTGTTGACGATCCGGTCGTTGGTCCCGCCGATGCTCTGGATGGCCCCGGCCAGATAGGAGGAGCCGATCGTGCCCGCGAGCGGATCGTTGACCGACAGCGCCGTGCCCGTCCCGCCCCGGATCGTCCCGGCATTCGTCAGGTCGAGCGCGACATTCTGGGCCAGGATGGCGGTCGACTGCGCGCCTATCGCCTCGATCACGCCGGTCTCGGCATTGACCACCGTCGCGTTCTGCGCGCTCTGGCTGCTGCTGGTCAGGTTCAGGCCGATGGCCACCCGCTCGCTCAGGACGCTGCTGCTATTGCCCGTGCCCCCACCATCGGCGCGGATCGTGCCCGTGTTGGTAAGGGCGACCGTCCGTGTGAAGGCGCCCGCGCTACCCTCGAACCCCAGTCTCAGGCCGACGCCCGCGACGCCGCGCGCATCGATCGTGCCGCTGTTGCTCGCCACCAGCGTCGCGCCGTCGGTGGTGACGAAGGCGGCGGGCGCGCGACCACCGTTCAGGATGGTGCCCATATTCTCGAACGCGGCGGTGTAGATACGCGCGGCGGTCTGTGCCTGATCGGCGGTGCCGATGGTCGCCATGTTGACGAAGCGGGTCGCGGTGCCCTCGACCCGGCCGGTGATGGTCGCCTGGTTGGTGAAGGCGGCCAGCGGCAGCGGCGTCGGGATCAGGTTCCAGCGATCGGTCCGCTCGCCGAACGTCAGCAGCCCGGTGACGCCGATGGTGTTGACGATCTGCCCGTCGCCGACCGCGTTCAGCGTCGCGCGCGTGCCCGGCGCCTGCAGAGTCAGCACGGTGTCCGCGCCGACCGCCTGCACGTCCTCCAATTGGAACGATCGGATATTGGTATCGCCCACCGTGACCGTGGCGGAGCGGGCAAAGGCGCGGCGATAGGTGTTGGTGCCGCCCCCGGCATCGATGGTGCCGGTAACGCCGGTCTGGCCGTCGAAGGTGACCAGCACATCGTCGCCGTCGCCGAAGCGCAGATTGCCCGTGATCGTCCCGCCATTCGCGACATAGCTGGACGACCGCGTGGACCGGCCGCCATTCGCGGCATAGCCCAGGTCGACATCGCCGGTGATCGTGCCCGCATTGGCCAAGCGGACGGAATCGACGCGGATCACGGGCTGGCCCGCCGCGCCGGTGATGGTGCCCCCGGTCAGATTGCGGATCGTGGCGACGTTGAGCGACCCCTGCGTGATCGCCGGGCCACCCGTGCTGGCGATCCGTCCGCTATTGTCGATGGTCGAGGAGGTGGCGACGGTGTTCGAGCCGAGCACCACCGCGCTGCCCCCGACTTGGATCGTGCCGTTGTTCACCAGGCTGGCGAAATCGGCCACGCCGGTCACCGCCGCGCTGCCACCACCCTGGGTGATCAGGCCATTATTGGTGATGCGCCCGCCGGTCACGCCCGCCATCGGGGTGGCGGCATTGGTCCGCTGGTCCAGCACCGTGATCGTGGCGGCGTTCGCATTCTCGAACGCGTCGATGCCGCCCAGCTGGACCGCGGCGCGCGGATTGCCGCTTCCGGCCGCAACGGTCAGCGACAGGGCGGCCTGGTTGACCACGCTCAGCGCATTGGCGGGGCTATCCTCGCCGGGTTGGGCCACGCGCGTCGTGGTGACGATCGCGGCGCTGTTCGCGGCCGCGATATTGGTGGTCAGGTTGACGACGCCCTGCCCCGCCAGCTGGATGGTGCGGCCCGACGCCGTGCCGGTCAGGTTCAGCGTCGCATTGTTCAGCAGGTCATAGCCGAAACCGGCAAAAGCCGCATCGTCCATGACCGCGCTGTTGGTGTCGGTGCGGACACGGTAAAGCAGGGTCGCCCCGCGTCCCGAAACCGCCCCGCTCACCCCGGCATAGCCCCCGGCGCCATTGCCGCCCAGTTCGGTGACGAAGCTGTCGCCGGTGTTGAGCGTCAGATTGCCGTTCAGCACACCACCGGGCAGCGCCTGATACAGGTTGCGACTGGCGCTGGAGCCCGTGCCGAAGCGGACATCGCCGGTAATCGTTCCGGCATTGGCGACCTGTACGGCGGACACGGCATTGGTGGTCGTCGCCGACGAGACGATAGCCGTCGCGCCGCTGATCGTGCCGCCCGTCTGGTTGACGATGACGCCCGTGCTGCTGAGATCCATGCCGGTTCCGGTCGCGCCGATCGTCCCGCTGTTGGTCAGCCCGCCCGCCAGTTGCACGCCCAGGCTCGTACCCTGGATCGTGCCGCTGTTCGTCGCGCTGGCGCTCGTCGTGCCGCTCAGCGCCAGGCCGATACCATTGGCCGTGATGGCGCCCGAATTGGCGAAACTGCCGCCAGCCGTGGCGAACTGGACGCCGTTGGCGGCGCCGGTGATCTGGCCGCTATTCTGGAAGCTGCTCGCGGCGTTGATCTGCACGGCATAGACGTTCGTTCCGCCGGTGCCGTTGATCGTACCGGCATTGACGATGCTCAGCGTATTCTGCGCGGCGGTCGCGCTGTCGCTCAGCACGGTGCCTGCGCGCGCCAGCGTCGTAGCGTTGACCAGCGTGCCGTTGCCCGCGACGTTCAGGATGTCCGCAGTGCCGGTGGCCGGATTGACGGTCGAAAAGCCGCTCGCGAGCGTCACCGTCCGGTTCGCATCGGGGGCCAGCAGCGTCTGCTCGAAACCGGCCAGGCGCGGCAGCGCATCGGCCAGCGTGGCGTCGCCGGTGAAGCGGATGCGCAGCACATTGTTGCCGCCACGGGTGGAGATGGCGCCGGTGACGCCCGTGCGGATCTGCCCATCGGCATAGCCGACGACCAGCGTGTCGTTGCCCGATCCCAGCCGCAGATCGCCCGCAATCTGGCCCTCGCTATTGTCGATCGAGCTGCCCAGTCGCGACGTGCCCGTCGAGGTGACGATATTGCCTGTGATCGTCCCGCGATTGGTCAGGATCAGGCTGCCCTCGAGCAGGATCGCAGCGCTATTCGAACCCGTACCCCCCGTCGCGATCTGGCCGCCCGCGGCATTGACCAGGGTCAGCGACCGTCCCGCAATCGCCGCGCCCGACCCGGTATTGCGGATCGTCCCGCTGTTGGTCAGCGTCGTCGAGCGGATATTGGCGAGCGTCGCCGACGCGCTGTTCGCGGTGATCGTGCCGCTGTTGTTCAGGACGCTGCGGGTGATGCTCGTATTGGTCGTGGCGGTGAAGTCGATGGCGCTCTGCGCGCCGCCATCGATGGTCCCGGCATTGCTCAGTGTGCCGATCGTGCCGCTGATCGCGCCGATCGAACCGCCCGCCCGGTTGGTGATCGACGAGAAGAGGGCAGAGGCGGGGGTCGTCGCCTGCAACGCATAGCCGGTCGGGCCGGTGGCCGAAATCGTCCCGCTATTGTCGATCGCCGCGCTCGTGGTGCTGCCGGTGCCGCTCTGGGTGAGGACCACCCCGTTCGCGCCGCTGACGCTGCCGCCCGCGCGGACCGTCATGGCCAGCAGGGTGGGCGCATTGACGCTGTTGGTCGTGGACCCCGTCAGCTGCACGCCGGTCTGACCGTTGCCCAGCACCTGGCCGCCCACGGTCAGGGTCGCGTTGGCATCGATCCCCCTGCCGGAATAGTCGAAGGCGATGGCCGGGGCCGCCTCGCTCGAGACGACCGCACCCGCCGCGACATCGACCGTCACGCCCGAACTGGTGACGCGCAGGCCGTCGCTGTCGGTGCCCGTACAGGTCGTGGGGGTGTCGCTACGCGCCGGATCGGGGACGCATTGGGCAAAGGCGGGGCCTGCCACCATCAACACCACCAGGATCGCGCTGGAGTCCAGCGCGCGCGCCTTCACCTGCCGGACACGCGGCAATGCCTTCATCATGACTGAAACCCCCTGTTTGCAGGGGTTTCTATGGTTAAATTATCGTCATGTCCATGCGGATCGACAGTCACGAAGCCGTAAACAAGCACCGAAAAGGCACGGTTTCTTTACCCTGCCCGCCTGTCGAGAGACTTTCACCGTTCCGCCATGGGACAAGCCCGCAAGTTATCGCGATGACAGCTGTGTTTCATTCGGGGCGACAAGATAAGCCGTTGCCGAAATAGCTTCGACCGCCAGCCCATATCTACAGGGACCGAGGCGGATCACCGCCCCGGTCCCTGCCGTCATCAGAAACGCAGGCGCAGGCCCGCCGTGATCGTTTCCTGATGGTCGTCGCGGCCGGTCTGCGCGCTGCCGGTCGCGTAGAGGTCGACGCCGTTTGTGAAGCGATAGGCAACGCCGCCCGTCGCCGTGCCGACCAGCGGCGCGCGCGCGGCACCCAGCGCGACGAGGCCCAGGCCACCACCGGCATAGCCACCCAGCGCAACGGCGCGGTTGCCCTCGATCTGGTAACGCGCGCCCAGCGTCACGAAGGGGCGGAACGGTGCATCCGACGCATCGCTGCGGCCGAAGGTGACGCCGCCATCGGCAAAGCCCGCGACCAGATCGCGACGCGCCACGGTGAGGGCGAAGGGGCTGCCGCCCGTCTCGCCCATGCCCTGACGGCGGGTGCGCAGATAGGTAAGGCCTGCGCGCGGGGTCAGCGACCAGCCCTCGGCCAGCTCGGCCGCATAATGGACCGACAGGTCGCTGGTCCAGCTATGCAGGTCGTAGCGCCCATAGGCCGAGGCCGTACCCGGCAACGCGCGGGTGGTGCGCGCCTGCGCCCCGTCATAGACGACCGACGCGCCGAAGCCGAAGCCGTTGGGCATGGAATAACGACCATGGACGCCCGCGACCACGCCGTCGGCCTTGGTCGAGGCGCCGAGCGGGGCGATCGACTGGCGGGTGTCGAGCCAGCCCCCGAAGGCACCGATCATCCACTGGCGATCGCCATAGCCGACGCCGCCCAGGAAGCCGTAGCCGCGCGTCCGCGCCGCGCTGGTCCCCTGGCCCGCATCCGCGCCCAGCATATGCCACTGGCCCAGCGTCTGGCCGAAGGTGAAGACGCCTGCGTCCTCGCGCGTGGTGGCGAAGGCGGGGCCGCGTGCCGCCTGAGCCAGACCCAGCGCATTGTCGACGCCGATCTGGGTGGCCGACGCATAGGCCTCCGGCGTGATCTGCGAAAAACCGCGGGGGTTGGACGCGCCCGACGCGGTCAGCAGAGACGGCAGGGCGGCGAACAGCGTGCTGGTCGCGGACTGCTTGGACAGGGTGGCGTTGGCATAGTCGATGCTGCGCGCCACCTGCGGGCTGAACCGCGCATCGCCCAGGAACTGGCCGAGCAGCTGGATGCGGTCGGCGCGCTGGACGATGAAGCCGAACAGGTCAGACGGCTTCAGCACATTGCTGTAGCTGCCCGAAATCCCGCCGCTGGCGACGATCAGGTCGTACGAAGTGCCGGGACGCAACGCGCCGCTCGACACGATCTGCAACGTCGATCCGCTGCCGATGGTCAGCCCGCCATTAACGATCAGCTTGTCCGACACGGTCGGGGTCAGCTCGAAGTACGACAGCGAGCCGCTGTTCAGCGTGACGTTGCCGTTGACCGTCATCGTGCCCGGCGACGCGCCGGGGCTCAGGGTGCCCGCGACCGTGACGTTGCCGTTGACCGTGCCCGCCGACCCGAAGGTCGCGCCTTGGCGGACCAGGAACTGGGTGGCGGCCATTGTCGACCCGGCCAGACCGACCAGGCGACCGCCCGCCATGTCGACCGCGCCGAACGACGCGTTGCCCGACACCGTGGCGTAACTGCCGGTCATCGCCAGCGCCTCGACATTGGCGACGTTGGTGAAGGCGACCGGCGCGGTGGCCGTACCAGCCGACAGCGCGATGCTGTCGGTCCCCGCCCCGCCATCGACGGCCCCGGCGAAGGTGCCCGCAATGGTGAAGCGCTGGTTGCCGCCCGTGAAGGCGACCTGGGTCGCGGTCAGGCTGCTGCCCGATGCGATGGTCAGGTCGGTCGCGGCGTTGACCTGGTTATAGGCATGGGCGCCGGTCAGGGTCAGATTGCCGGTCCCCTCGGTCGCCAGCGTCTCGAACCCGGTCAACTGACCCGCCGCCAGCGTCTGGTTGCCCGCCAGCTCCAGCGTGGCGCTGTCATTGCCCGAACCACCCGCGACGGTGCCGAGCAGCACCGAACCCGCCGCCAGGCGCAATGCGTCATTGCCTGCGCCCAGGTCGATGACCCCGGCCAGCGTGCCGCCCTTCGCGACGGTCAGCGACAAGTCGCTATCGCCGAAGTTCAGCGGCGCGCCTTGCGTGCCCAGCGAGCCCGCGACGGTCAGCGCGTTGCCGGTCAGCGACACATTCTCGAACCCGGTCGCCACCCCGCTCAGCACGACGGCTGCATTGGCGGTGAAGCGCAGCGTATCGGTCCCCGCGCCGCCATCGTACTGGCCCGCCGCATTGGTCACGCCCAGCGCCAGCAGGTCGCCGCCCGCCCCCAGCGCCACGCTGGCGATGTCGCCGTCGACGCGCAGCTGCTCGGCCGCGTCCGTGCCGGTGACCGCGCCGATGCGGTTGCCCGCCAGCGCGACGTTGAGGCCGGTGCCCGCCAGTGCCACGGTGTCGAAGCTTTGGTCGAGCGTCAGCGACAAGGTGCCTGCGCCGGTCACCGCCAACTGCTGGAAGTTGCTGCGCTGGCCAAGGCCGCTGCGGTCACCGCTGAGCAGCGCGGTATAGAGGTTGGTCCCCGCGCCGCCATCGACGCCGCCCACCACGCGCGAGCCCGCGCCCTCGACGAAGCTGTCATTGCCGTCACCCAGCGCCACCGCGCCCTGGACCAGCCCGGCATTGACGAAGCGGTCGTCCCCGCCGCCCAGCGAAACGGCGCCTGCGATGGTGCCGTTGTTGGTCACCGTCTCGGCCGCGTCGGTGCCGGTGATCGTGGTCGCGCCGGTGCTGGTCAGCGTCTGGCCCGCCGCGACCGTCACCGATCCGCCCGCCACGCCCAGCGTGTCGAAGTTGAAGGCCCCGGCATAGGTGACATTGCCCTGGCCGGTCTGGCTGAAGCGTTCGAAGTTGACGAACTGGTCGCCATTGACCGTCCCGCCCCCGGTCGCATCGATGATCAGGCTGTCGGTGCCCGCCCCGCCATCGACCGTGCCGACCAGCGTCGCGCTGGCGCGGTGCAGGAAGGTGTCGTCGCCCGCCCCCAGGAATACATTGCCCTGGATCTGACCGTAATTCTCGATCCGGTCATTGCCCGCGCCGAGTGCGATCGACCCGATGATGGTGCCGGTGTTGACGATGCGGTTGTCCGCCGATCCGATCGTCTGGATGGCGCCCGCGATCGTGGTGCCGTTCCACCGCGCAAGCGTGTCGTTTGCGGCCAGCGTCGTACCGGTGGTGCCACGGATCGTCCCGGCATTGGTCAGGTCGAGCGCCACGCCATCGGCAAGGAGCGCGACCGACTTTGCGCCGGTCGCCTCGATCACGCCGGTCGTGCTGTTGACGACCGTCGCCGTCGCGGCAGCCTTGCCATAGAGCGACACGCCGGTGGCGATGATGGTGGTGGGCGCGTCGCGATCCACCGGAACGCTGGCACCGGCATAGGGATCGACGATCGTCCGGCCACCGGCATTGGCGCGGATCGTGCCGCTGTTGGTGATCGCGAAGCTCTGGACCGTGGTGCTGGCGGGGTTGCCGACGAAATTGGCGCTGACACCGTCACCGGAAACACCGCTGGCCTCGATCGTGCCGCTGTTGGTCAACGTGATGGACCCGGCCATGTCGCGGGAATCGTTGATCGTCAGCAAGGCGGCCTCCCGCCCGTCCCCGCTTGCGGTGATCGACCCGCTGTTGGTGACTGCAATGCCCATCCCCTGGGCCGTCTCGGGCGGCGTCGTGTTGTAATAGGTGAAGCTGCTGGCATAGGCGTTGACACCCTGGGTGACCGTGCCGCTATTGTCGAACTGGATCGATCCGCCCACGCCGAGATTGTCGTTGATCGTCAGCTGGACGCCCGATCGCCGGTCGGCGGTGGTGGCGATCGTGCCGGTATTGGTCAGCATGACCTTCAGCGGCTGCGGAGCGTCCGACGTCGTGATGCCGTAATAATTATAGTTCCAGGCAAAGGCGCTCAACCCCTGAGCGACCGTGCCGCTGTTGGTGGCGGTGATCGTCCCCGCATTGACCGACAGATTGACGCCGGGATAGCCGACGTCATTCAGGATGGTGCCCGAATTGGCGAAGGTCATCGCACCGGTGCCGTAGAGCGACACCGCCGACCGCTTCAGCGCGGCGTCGCCGATCGTGCCGCTATTGGTGAAGAGCGCCACCTGTCCCGAGACGCCGCCCTTGACGATCGCCTGGTTGGTCAGCGCGGCGAGCAGGGTCGCCTGCTGCGGCTGCGGGTAGTAATAATAGCTGTTGCCGATGGTCAGGTCGCCATCGACATTCGCGGTGTTGACGATCTGGCCGTCGCCCAGCACGCCGAGCGAAGCCAGCGCGGCCCCCGCGCCGACGGTCACGACGGTGTCGGCGCCGATCGCCTGGACATCCTGGCGCTCGAAATTGACGGCGGTCAGGCTACCCAGCGTCACGGTCCCTGACTTGGTGAAGGCGCGGCGATAGATGTCGGTGCCCGCGCCCCCGTCGATCGTGCCGGTCACGCCGGTCTGACCGTCCATCTCGACGAACACGTCGTTGCCGTCGCCGAAGCGCAGGTTGCCGGTCAGCGTGCCGCCATTGCCGGTATAGATGGCGCTGCTGTAGGAGCGGCCGCCATAGCTGGCATAGCCCAGGTCGACGTCGCCGGTGATCGTGCCCGCATTGCTGACCTGGCCACCGCTGATGCGGATGGCGTTCTGTCCGGTTGCCCCGGCGATCGTCCCCCCAGCCAGATTGCGGATCATGGCGCTGTTGCCGGAATAGCTCTGGGCGATCGCGATGCCACCGGTGCTGGCGATCCGGCCGCTATTCTCGATGGTGCTCTGATAGCCGGTGGGGCCGTAGTCGAGCAGGATGGCCGTCCCGCCGACCTCGATCGTGCCGCTGTTGGTCAGCGCGGTGAAGTTCGAAACGCCGGTCGCGGCCCGGCCGCCCGTCGCCTGGACGATGCGGCCGCTGTTGGTGACGGTCTGGGCATAGCGGATGCCGATTGCGCCATCGAGCGTGATCGTGCCGTCATTGGTAACGGTCTTGCCGCCCGAAATCGCGGCGAGCGCGTTGTAATTGTTCGATCGCGTGTCGGTGACGCTGATCGTGCCCGCGTTGGTGAAGCCGTCGTCGCTGCCCAGCGAGACGGCATAGGTGCTGTAGACATTGGTGCTCGACACCGCGAGCGACAGCGCGCCGCGGCTGGTGACGGTCAGCGCATTGGCGGCATAGGTTTCGCCCGGCGCCACGCTGCGTGACGTGGCGGTGATCGCCGGGCCCGTGGTGGTCGCGATGTCGGCCGTCAGGTCGACGGTTCCCTGCCCGGCCAGCGTCAGCGGACGGCTGGCGCCCGTGCCGGTCAGGGTCAGCGCCGCCTTGTCGAACAACTCGTAGCCGACCGTGGCGAACGAGGTCGTGGCCGGCAGCGTCGCAGTGGCGTCGCTGCGCACGCGCAGGCGCAGGCCCGCGCTGGCCCCCGACACCGTGCCGGTGATGCCCGCGAAGCGGTTGCCGCTGGTGCCCGTCATCTCGGCGACCAGCAGGTCGCCGTTGGACAAGGTCAGGTTGCCGTTCAGGACACCGCCCGCCAGCGCATAATAGGTGTTGTTGTTGCCGTAGAAGCTGCCCGACGAAGACGGGCCGAAGGTCACGTCGCCGTTGATCGTGCCCGCATTGGCGATGCTGGCGTTGGACACCGCGAAATTGCCGTTCGGCGCGATGGCGCGCGTGCCCCCGGTGACGACGCCGCCCGCCGCGTTGGTGAGCGAGCCGTAATAGCTGATGAACACGCCGGTGCCCGTCGCGGTGATCGTGCCGCTGTTGGTCAGGCCGCTCGACAGCTGGAGCCCGGCGGTCGTCCCCTCGATCCGGCCGCTATTGGTCCAGGTCGAGCCATAGGATCCCGACAGCGTCGCGCCGATCCCGCCGGTCGAGCGGATCGTGCCGGAATTGGTGAAGCTCGGCCCGAACAGCGACACGGCGGTGCCGGTTGCGGTGATCGTACCCGAATTGACGAAGGCGCCGTTCGAGCTGGACGAGACGCCGTTTCCGGTCGCGGTCACCGTGCCGCTATTCTCGAAGCGGTTGACCGAGCTCAGCGCGACGATGAAGCCGCCCGTCTGGGTCACGGTACCCGCGATGCTGCCCGCATTGGTGAAGCCGGGCGAGCCGGACGAGCTATATTCATCGGTCAGGACGGTGCCCGTGCCGCTAAGCGCGGTATTGTTGACGACCGTGCCGCTGCCGCCGACGCGCAGGGGCCCGGCGACCGTAAAGCCCCGCGCCAGCGTCGTCGTCATCTTGGCATCGGGGGCCAGGACCAGCTGTTCGAAATTGGTCGGCAGCGTCAAGGCGGAGGACAGGGTGGCGTCGCTGGTGAAGCGCACGCGCAGCGTATCAGTGCCCGCCCCGCCGTCGATCGTGCCACTGATTCCGGTGCGGATCGCACCGTTCGCATAACCGACGATCAGCGTGTCGTTGCCCGTGCCGAAGCGGACATTGCCGGTGATCGTACCGGCCGCGTTGTCGATGGTGCTGCTGTAGCTAAACTGGCCCGCAGTCGACACGATATCGCCCACGACGGTACCGGAGTTGACCAGATTTATGCCGCTGTCGCCCTGAATGGCGGTCGTACCGGCGGTGGCGATCCGGCCACCCGCCTGGTTGACCAGCGACAGGCTGTTGCCCGAGGGGGCGACGATGACCGCGCCGGTGCCCGCATTGCTGATCGTGCCGCTGTTGGTCAGCGTCGATCCGCGATAATTGGCCAGTGTCGCGGCGGTAGAGTTGTTGCTGATCGTGCCGCTGTTGGTCCAGCCACTGCCATAGACGGCCGAGCTATAGGTCGCGCCGCTGTCGATCGCGCTGCGCGAGCCGCCATCGATGGTGCCCGCATTGGTCAGCGTGCCGATGGAGCCGCTGATCGCGCCGATCGTGCCGCCCGCGCGGTTGGTGATCGACTGGAACCCGGCATAATTCTGGTTGGTCGACAGCAGCGCATAGCCGTTCGTACCGGTGCCCGTACCACTGATCGTGCCGTTATTGTCGATCGTCGCGGTCGTCTGGCCATAGTCGGTGCCGGTCTGGCCGATCACGACGCCGTTCGCGCCGCTGACGCTGCCGCCCGCCGCGACCGTCATGGACAAATTAAGGCTGCCATAGCCGTTGCTGCTCGACTGGCGCAGCAGCTGCACCCCCGTCTGGTTGCCGCCGTCGACGCGGCCGCCCACGGTCAGCGTTGAATAGGCATAGCTGCTGTTCGACACCGGGATCGCATAGCGGATCGCTGGTGCGCCGGTGTTCGTCACGCTGGCCCCCGCCGCGACATTGACCGTGCTGGCCGAGGTCGTGACGACCAGGCCGTTGCTGTCGGTCCCGGTGCAGGTCGTCGTCGCGTTTGCCTGGGTCGGGTCGGGGGTGCACTGGGCGAAGGCGGCCCCTGCCACCATCAACGCGACGAGAATCGCGCTCGACTCCAACGCACGTGCCTTTACCTGCCGGCCACGCGACAACGCCTTTACCATTTCAGACTTCCCCCCTGATGAAGGTCGACATCTATGATGAAGCAACCTTCATGTCACGGGAAATCATGACAGAATGTCGACGTCGCACGGTATCATGCCTTGTCCCGAATGACGAAATGGTCATTCTTGCGGTATGTCAGGCCATACTTGGTTTAGAGGCCTTAACCATTCGGCATGGCAGGTTTCTATTCCCCCCCAAGTATAGCGACAAGATAGGACCGCCGTTAATGGGCGAAGCCAGTACCCCATCCAGATCGAGCAGTTCCAGCGCCCCCTCCCACGACATTGGATCGCGCTGGTACCGGATCGTCAGCATCCTCCAAAGCAGGCACGACAGGGCGCGCAGGGGATAGGTCATGCGCCGTCCCTCAAAGATCAGGAATAGACGCCCTCGGCCATGCGATCCAAGTCGCGTAGGACAAGCGCGGCATGGCCTTCCTCGACCAGCTATTCGGGGGTCTTGCCGAAACCCGGCAGCGGCTGGTGGCGGAACCAGATGATTGCGCGGCCCTCGTCGCCCGACAACTCGGCCGCGCGCGCGATGATCCGCACGATCTCGCCCAGCCGCGCCTGCACCGTCGGGCTGCCCGGCTTGGCGGCCATGGTGTTGCGGTTGAGCTGCGCCAGCTTGGCCAGCCGGGTCAGGGGCAGACGCAGCCGCTCGGCCATGCGACGCGGGCGGATCATGTCGTGATCGCGGATATCGTCCAGAAAGGCGGCGATCATGAGAAAATTTTCGGCGAGCCTGTTTGCTGCCCATAATATGCCTGTTTTTTGCATGCTTCTCAGTCCGGACTCCGAAAGCACGGGAGCCATCAGGGCCGTGGCGAATTGATCCAGATCACTTTGTCACCGTTGGTCTGACGACAGAGAACAGGGATCAGGAGCAGGATTTGAAGGAAGCGATCGGCTTTTCCAGCGAAGGCATGAGCGAGGACCGCGCCTTTGCGGGCTATCGCCAGCTTTATGCGCAGGGGGCCGATGTCGAGCGGCTGGACGGGCCGTTTCATGCTCGCGTCACGGGCTGGCGCTTTCGCCACATGCTGCTGTTCGACCGGCATCTGTCAGGCATGGCCCATGCGCGCGAGGCACGGGTGACGGCGGACGGCTTCGATCATATCGTGCTCCACCATGTCCTGTCGGGCACGCTGACCGGCCATGGCCGCAGCGGGTTCGAGCGCGCGGGGCCGGGCGATATCGTGTTCCTCGACATGCGGCGCGGCCACCGGACCGAGGCGCGTGACCTGCACATGATCACCGCCAGCATCGCGCGCGATCTGGTGCTGGCGGCGCTGGGCAGCCTGGGCGCGCTGCACGGGCTGGTCGCGCATGCACCCGACACCGCGATCCTGGGCGGGTTCCTGCAGACGCTGGCGGCGCATGCGCCCTCGCTCGACGACCGGCATGACGGCGCCTTTGCGCGCGCGCTGATCGAGCTGCTGCCGACCGCGCTGGGCGGCCCGCGCGACCTGGGGGTGGAGGCGCGGCGACAGGATCATCTGCGGCGCGAGGCGGTCGAGCAGCTGATCGACCGCGAGATCGCCAATCGCCAGCTGACCGGCGCCGCCATTGCCGAGCGGGTCGGCGTGTCGCGCGCGACGCTGTACCGTCTTTACGAGCGGACCGGCGGGATTGCGGGCCATGTCCGGCGTCGCCGCATCGATGCGGTCCGCCGCGCGCTGGAGCGGCCCGAGGAGCCTGATCTGGCGGGGCTGGCCCAGGCCTATGGACTGGGCAGCGCGACGGCGCTGAGCCGCGCCTTTCAGGCGGATCAGGGGATTGACCCCGCCGCCTATCGCGCCCGCGTCCGCCAGGATCGCGGCGACCCGGTCGAAACCGGCACGCGTCGGTGGAACGGGTGGATGCAGGAGCTGGATTGAGGACCCTCTATTCCTCCCCCGCAAGGGGAGGAATGCTCGCACGCCGCCCCGCGACCCAGGCCGCGCCGCAGCCCAGCAGGCAGGTCGCCCCCAGCACCCGGCCGATCGCATCGGCGAGGCCGGTCGGCCCCGCCATCGCCTGGCTCGCCAGCCCGACCGCCCAAGGCCCCATCGCGGTGCCGAGCAGCGTCACCAGGGTCAGGAAGATCGCCGTCCCCTCGACCCTGAGCGCCGGGGGTATCCGCGTCTGGAGCCCGATCAGGCCATTGGCCACCGCGACCGACAGCCCGGCCACCGCCACCACCAGCGCGGCGACCGCCAGCGGCAATTCCTCCGCCCGGGTCAGCGGCCATAATGCCAACGCGCACAGCGCCAGCCCGACCAGCATCAGCTCCGGCCCCGCCCCCCGCTCCCCCCGGCGATCGGCGAGCACGCCGCCCAGCGCATGGCCCCCTGCCCCGGCCAGCATCATCGCCAGCCCGACCTGAAACCCGGCCTGGGGTGGGGTCAGGCCATGCATGCGGATCAACAGGCTGGCGGACCAGCTGGTCAGCGCCTGCAGCACCAGCACACCGCACAGCGCGGCCAGGATATGCGGCACCAGCACCGCGCGGTCCGCGATCATATGGCGCAGCGCCGCGCCCATCCGCCCGCGCCGGTCTTCGCGCTGCCCCACCGGCTCGACCAGCCGCAGCACCACCAGCGCGAGCGGCACCCCGAGCAGCCCGGCGCTCGCGAAGGTCAGCCGCCACGGCGCGACCGACAGGGCCAAGAGCGTGAACAGCGCCAACAGCCCCCCGCCCCCGATCATCGCCAGCCCCCGGCCGAGCGACGCGCCCCCGGTGAACAGGCTGATCCCGCGCCCGCGATGGCCGGGCGCCATGGCGGCGACGATCAGCCCCATGGCGGCGGGGACGATCGCGGCCTGCGCCAGCCCGAGCAGCATCCGCGCGGGGATCAGCAGCTCGACCGATCCGGCCAGCCCACACAGCGCCGTCGCCACGCTCGCCCCCAACAGCGCAAAGGCGAGCAGCCGGGAGAGCAGCCAGGTCCGCGCCAGCAGGATCATCGGCACCACCGCAGCCCCGTTGACGAAGGCGAAGGCCGGTCCCTGCAACAGCCCGATCGCGGCGTCGCCCAGGCCCAGATCGGCCTTGATCGGCTCGATCAGGATCGACAGCAGGAAACGCTGGCCGACCGCCAGCATATGGACGAGCGCCATCAGCACCGCAACGCGATACCCCCGATGCGGAAGCGACAGCGGCAATGGGGTTCCTTTCCATAAATCCCTCTCCCCTGGACAGGGGAGAGGGTCAGCGAAGCTTGCCAGCGTGCGGGCTAGCGCAGCTCGGGTGAGGGGTCGAGCGAGCCAAAGGCTCGCGCGCTCACCCCTCTCCGACTAGACCGTGATGACATTGTGTTGAATCAACGCGAGCCCCTCCCCTTCAGGGGAGGGGTTGGGGTGGGGCCTCGCCACGGGCGGCGTGCTTGCGGAGGGGCCCCACCCCCGGCCCCTCCCCTGAAGGGGCGGGGTGAGGGAAAGCAGGCCTTCATGCCTGTCGATCAGCCCTGCGACGAATGAACGATCGGCGCAGCGGGCCGGGGGAGCCCGATCCGCAGCCGCTCCGGCGGGCAAGGGCGCCCAAGCGCCGCGATGTCCTGCATCGCCCCGTGCAGCCAGCGCTCCCGATCCGGCACCGCGACGATCATCGGCATGGTCGGGAACAGCGCGTCGGCCCCGTGATCGGCCCCGCATTCCACCATCACGAAGCAGCGCGCATCGCCGCTTTCGCGCCACAGCCCCGCTACGGTGAAGACCGGCTCGTCGGCCAGCGCAAACCAGGCCGCGCGCCGGTCCCGGCCCGGACGGGCGCGGGCCGTCAGGGTGGCGGCGGTCAGCGGGATCAGGCAGCGTTGCGCCGGACGCTCGGCCAGACGGCGCCACCAAGGCAGCGCCAGGCTGGGGATCCGCGTCGTCGCGTCCGGCCCCTCGCCTATTCCCCAGCGCTGGGTGTCCAGCCCGGTGCCCTCGGGCGTATGACGGATGACGAAGGCGGGATGACCCGCGCGCAGATCGCCCAGCTGCGTCCAGGTGCCCCAGGACGCCCCGGCGCTCCAGGCGATGGCGAAGTCGCGGCACAGCGCCTCGGCCGTGCGGTCGAGCGTTGCGCGATCCCCCGTCATGGTGCGAAAAATCGGGTCCATCACCGTCATGCGGGGACCGCGATCCGGAGCGCGCGGTACCATTGGCCAGGACGTGGCGAGGCAATGGCGGAAAGCGGGACGCGCACGGTCGGCCTTTGACGCTGAACAGGAAGGTGAGACGGACGGATCGGTTGGGACAATCCGCCCGCCTCGAATTCAGCTCTGTAAGTCAATCGTTTGAAGCTGCCCATAAGCGAGGACACGGCGTCTCACGGTTGAGACGTTTGAAGGCGGAGCATCCCCTCATATCGGCAGAAACCCCGATCGAACCCCTCATGCTCCATTTCGGCAAAGGCCGGTATGCCCACTACGCCGAATGCCGGGCCGATCCCAGGCGCCTTATGGCCGGGAGGAAGAGGAGTGATCGACCAGGCGACGGGCCGGTTCGTTCCAGAACCACTGGCGACGAGTCGTCGAATAACGACGGCGCACCCGACGACATATCAGGACGTGTCGACGATGATCGCTCTGTAGTTGAACGATGCCGAACACGAGGAAAACCTTCTGCCATTTGCGAGGGCGCTTAAAGGGATTGGCAACAGACAAGGCGATCACGACCGACCTCTTAAAATATAGTTAAAATCGAGATGGAGGATATGGTTGGGACATATCGTCGCCTTCGCTTCAACTATACGTCCGTTATCGGAGTATTTCTATGCCGCTCGGGGACCTCGTCTCAAGGTTGAGACGTTGCTCGATGAAACCTTTTTCGTCGAGCCGCAACAGGCTCCCCCCATGCCATGGCGGGTCGCCTTAGATCTGCCCGATCGCCTCCGCCGCCAGCCCGCGCACATCGACCCGCGCCTTCAACCGGGCGCAGAGCAAAGCGGTGCCGCTGATCTTGCGCTGGACGAACAGCGTCTCGACATGCGGGACATGCCAGGTGTCGCGGTCAGCGATCATCGCGCGGGTTTCCTCGCGCACCACCGGCACGAAGGCGCGATCGCCGAAGTCGAAGGGGCCTGCCTTCGCCATGGTGTCGTCGATCGCGGCGATGATCCGGTCGACTGCCGGGCGATGCGCGGCGACCGCCTTCTCGCCCAGGAAACCCGTCTCTACCGCGATCTCGCGGATGCGGTCGCGGTCATGCGCCAGCCCGGCCTCGATCAACCGGCGATAGGAAGCGGCGGTCTCGGGCGGCACGTCGCGCGCCGCGCCGAAGTCGAGCAGCACCAGGCGGCCGGTCTTCGCCTGCCAGCGATAATTGGCGAAGTTCGGGTCGGTCTGCATCATCCCGAACTCGAACAGTTCGCGCAAGACCAACTGGATCAGCGCAGTCATCGCGGTGTCGCGGATATCCTGCGGTGCCTCGGCCAGCGTGTCGACCGACTGGCCGGGCACGAAGTCCATCGCCAGCACCAGCGGCGTGGTCAATGACGGCTCCGGCCGGGGCACGACATAGCGCGCATCGCCCGCCAGCCGGTCGCCATAAGCCTGCATCCGGTCGGCCTCGCGCAGATAATCGGCTTCTTCAGCCAGCTGGCGCTTGGCTTCCTCGAGCAGCGGCTTGAGGTCGATGGAGGGCGGGATCAGGTTCGACACGCGCAGCAAGGTCGCGACATTGTCGACGTCCGAGCCGATGCTGTCGCGCACGCCCGGATATTGCACCTTGATCGCCAGCACCCGGCCATCGGGCAGGGTCGCGCGGTGGACCTGCCCGATCGAGGCGGCGGCCATGGGGGCCGCCTCGAAATGGCGGAAGCGGCGTCGCCAGTCGGCACCCCACTGCGCCTTCAGCACCTTGTCGAGCTGTGCGGGGGGCATCCGGTACGCCTGGTCACGCAGCCGCGCGAGGATGGTCTGCAGTTCAGGCGGCAACAGGTCGCCCGCGTCCATCGAGATCATCTGGCCCAGCTTCATCGCCGCGCCGCGCAAATGTGACAGCCGGTCGGCGACCCGCGCGGCATTGCCCGGCGTCAGTACCAGATCGCCGAGTTTGGGCCGCTCGCCATTCGCCAGCCTGCGCGCGCCCTCGGCCAGCATCCCGCCCGCGACCCCGCCCGCCAGCCGCCCGAATGCCCCCGCCCGGGCGAAGCGGCCGCTGGGGACGGCGCGGTGGGTAACGTTGCCGGGCTTGTCGTCTTGATCTGCCATGCCGGGCATAGCGGCGGGCGGGCGGGTTGGTTCCTTGGGGCGGCCCTCTGCCATCTTGCGGAGCGGGGCGCGTCCTTTCATGATCGCGACGGGACGGTCCTGTCCCCTCGGGTGATTCCCATGTCTCTGCTGCTGCCTGCGCTTCTTCTCGCCAGCGTTCCGGGGACGGCCGCGCCCGCCACCGTGCCGATCGGCCATTTCCAGACCTGGCTGCCGTCGAGCCGCGTGCCGATGGCCTTCACCTCGGGCGGGGTGACGGTGGAGGTCGCCCCCCTCCCCTGTCCCTCGCATCCCGAAGGTGAAAGCGCCTGCCGCTGGGACGGTTACAACAATCAGGCGCGGGTCACGGTGCGCGCGGGCGGTGTCACGCCGCTGTCGGTGACGACCGATCGGCAGAGCGGCTATGCCCGGATCGCGGTCGTCCGCTTCGGGCGCGGCGATCCCCGGCCCGGCGTGATCGTCGAAAGCCAGTCGGGCGGATCGGGCGGCAATCTCAGCGTGCAGTTCCTGGCGCCGAGCGGGACAGGCTATCGCGCCCTGTCCCTGGGGTCGTTGCAGGGTGGGCTTTTGCAGGGCGAGATCGCCGACGAACCGCGCGATCTGTCTGAGGACGGATATGTCGACCTGGAGTTGCGGGACGGGGCGTTCGACAGCGCCTTCGGCTGCAACGCCTGCACCCCGCGCCCGCCCCGGCTGTTCGCGGTGAAGCACGGCCGCGTCATCGACGAAAGCCGCGATCCCGCGCTGCGCCCGGTTTTCGCGGCCGACATGGCGCGGTTGGAACCCCACTGCCTGTCCGGCGAGTCCGGCCGCAACGGCGCCTGCGCCGCCTATGTCGCCGACGCGGCGCGGGCGGGACGGTTTCGGTCCGCCTGGACGAAGATGCTGGCGCATTATGAGCGGGGCGGGGATGGCCGGCAGCCTGACAATGATCCGCATTTCGTGCGCTTCCCGGAGTCGCTCCGCGCCTTCCTGATCCGCACCGGCTATATCCTCTCCTCCCCTTCAGGGGAGGGGCCGGGGGTGGGGCGTCCCCGCAGGCGCGACGCTGATGGAGAGGCCCCACCCCAACCCCTCCCCTGAAGGGGAGGGACTTTACCCCTCGAACGACATCAGGATCGGGCACGGCCCCTCCCCGCCGCTCCCGCATTCCCCTGCCAGATGCGCCAGCGCCCCCCGTGCCTTTTGCAACCCTGCGATCTGCGCATCGAGCGCGGCGATCCGCGTCTGGGCCAGTTCCCGCACCCGCGCCCGGTCGTCTGTCGCATCCAGCGCCAGCAGCTCGCCGATCTGTTCCAGCGTGAAGCCCGCTTCCTGCGCCGAACGGATGAAGCGCAACCGCCTCACATCCGCCTCGCCATAGCGGCGGATACCCCCTGCCCCGCCCGGCCCCGGCACGCGTTCGGGCAAGGGCATCAGCCCGCGCCGCTGGTAATAGCGGATCGTCTCCACCCCCACCCCGCCCTCGCGCGCCAATCCGGCGATCGTCCATTGTGGCGTCCACTCACCCACGTCTTGACTCCGTACCATGGTACGGATGCCATATAGCCGGGATCGCAACCGGAGAAGCCCCATGGCCGCCGCCCGCAAAGCCATATTGTACCGCATGGTGATGCCCACCCACACCTGCCCCTATGGCCTGAAGGCCAAGGATCTGCTCCGCCGACAGGGTTATGAGGTCGACGACCGCTGGCTCCGCACGCGCGAGGAGACCGACGCCTTCAAGGCCGAACACGGCGTGAAGACCACGCCACAGACTTTCGTCGGGGGCGAGCGGGTCGGTGGCTATGACGATCTGCGCCGTTTCTTCGGCAAGCATGTGCCCGATCCCAAGGCGACCAGCTATCGCCCGGTCGCGGCGCTCTTTGCCATGACCGCGCTGATGGCGCTGGCGGCCAGCCAGGCGGTCTATGCCACCCCCCTCACGATGCGCGCGGCCGAGTGGTTCGTCGCGTTCAGCATGGCAGTCCTCGCCCTCCTGAAGCTCCAGAATGTCGAGAGCTTCGCGACCATGTTTCTCAACTACGACCTGCTCGCCAAGCGCTGGGTGCCCTATTCCTATGTCTATCCCTTTGCCGAGGCGTTGGCCGGGGTGCTGATGATCGCGGGGGTGGCAAGATGGGCCTCGGTGCCGATCGCGCTGTTCATCGGGGGCATCGGTACGGTGTCGGTGATCAAGGCGGTCTATATCGATCGGCGCGAGCTCAAATGCGCCTGTGTCGGGGGATCGAGCAATGTGCCGCTGGGCTTCCTGTCGCTGACCGAGAATCTGATGATGATCGGGATGGCGGTGTGGATGGTGGTGTCCTGATGATCCTCCCCGGCACGGGGAGGGGGACCGCCGCGAAGCGGTGGTGGAGGGGGCGTGCCGCAAGGAATGTCCTGTGGGGAAGCCCCCCTCCACCAGCTGCGCTGGTCCCCCTCCCCGTGCCGGGGAGGAATAAGTTTCCCCGGGGAAACATCGCTCACCCCACTCCACCTTGCCCGATTGAATGAACTTTGCCATTAACCACGCGCAAAAGCTTCAAGGGGTGCGCGAGTGGCAGAAGATCATGCAATGCTGACCCAGATCGGCGATCTGGCGAACGCGGGGGAGCGGATGATCGAGCGGCTACGGCGCAAGGCGTTCCTGCCCGAAAGCCGCAAGGGCCTGCACGTCCGCTTCGGCATCGCCGAGGCCGCACAGCTGCTCGGCTGTTCGACCAACCGCATCCGCATGGCCGAGGAGGATGGCCGCCTCCCCCCTGCCCCGACGACCGACAATGGCCGTCGCCAGGGCTATACGGTCGAGGAACTGCTCCACATGCGCGAGGTGCTGGGCGCCTCCCCGGCCCGTGCGCCGCTGGATATCCCCGCGATCATCGCGGTCCAGAACTTCAAGGGCGGCGTCGGCAAGTCGACCGTCACCACCCACCTCGCCCATTATTTCGCGGTACAGGGCTACCGCGTGCTGGTCGTCGATTGCGACAGCCAGGCGACGACGACGACCTTGTTCGGCTTCAACCCGCATTTCAACGTCACGCGCGAAGAGACGCTCTATCCGTATCTGTCGATCGACCCGACCCAGACCGACCTGGCCTATGCGGTCAAGCCGACGCCCTGGCCCAATGTCGACCTGATCCCGTCCAACCTCGAACTGTTCGACGTCGAATATGAGCTGGCCGCGGCGGGCAGCGATGGCGGGTCAGTGCTGGCGGCACGTTTCCGCAAGCTGAAGCGCGGGTTGGCCGATCTCGCGCGCAATTACGACGTGGTGCTGCTCGATCCGCCCCCTGCCCTGGGCACGATCAGTCTGGCAGTGATGCAGGCGGCCAATGCCCTGCTGGTCCCGATGGCCGCAACGACACCCGATTTCTGTTCGACGGTCCAGTTCCTGTCGATGATGGACCAGGTGCTCAACCAGCTGACCGGCGCTGGGATCGAGGTGGATTACCAGTTCGTCCGGCTGATTTGTTCCAAGTTCGACGGCAACGACCCCAGCCACGCCATGGTCCGCGCGATCATGGAGCAGAGCTTCGGCCCCGCGCTCCTCCCCGTGCCGATCCTTGAGTCGGCCGAGATCAGCCATGCCGCGATGCGGATGATGACCGTCTATGAACTGGAAAAACCGATCGGCACGCCCAAGACCCACAAACGCTGCCGCGCCAATCTGGATGAGGCGATGCGTCAGGTCGAGCAGCTGGTCCGCCAGAGCTGGGGCCGGGTCGAACCCGCCAGCGAGGAAGCGGTGATCCATGCGGCGGCTTGATCGAGTCCCCCTTTCCTACATGATAATGTTCTGCCTATGTTCCGGGCGGGAGGCATAAGATGGCGCGTAAACAATCCGATTATCTGGCGGCCCTGTTGGCGGAGGAAGAGGGCGACGCCCCCTCCCCCACCCCGGTTCGCGAGGCCGTGGCGGAACGCAGTCGTGGCACGACACTGTTGGGGCGCGAGTCCGCGCTCGCCCGCGTCGCCAGCGGCGAGGTGCGGCAGGTCACACAGCTGCTGCTCGACCCCGCGCGGGTAAAGATCTGGCCGGGCAATGCCCGCAATTACGACCTGCTGACTGAGGCGCATTGCCGCGAGCTGATCGACTCGATCATCGCCGAAGGGGGCCAGAAGGTCCCCGCCGTGGTCCGCCGGATCGAGGGCGACCCCGATCATGATTACGAAGTGATCGCGGGCACCCGGCGCCACTGGTCGATCAGCTGGCTGCGCGCCAACAGCTATCCCGACATGGTCTTCGTGGCGCAGGTCGCGCAGCTCGACGACGAGGCCGCGTTCCGCCTCGCCGATCTCGAGAATCGCGCACGCGCCGATGTCTCGGATTTCGAGCGGGCGCGCAATTACCTGGCCGCGCTGACCACCCATTATGGCAACCACCAGACCCGCATGGCCGAGCGGCTGAAGCTGTCAAAGGGCTGGCTGTCCAAGATGCTGAAGGTTGCCGCGCTGCCCGACGAGGTGGTCGGCGCCTTCGCCTCGCCGCATGAGGTGCAGCTCAAGCCCGGCTATGCGCTGGCCCAGGCGATGCAGGACCCCATGGAGGCGCCCGCCATTATCGGCGTGGCCCAGTATATCGCGCGCCAACAGGCCGAACGGCGCGAGGACGGCAAGCCGCCCATCCCGGCCAACGAGGTGCTCCACCGCCTGCTGACCGCGCGCAAGATGATGCTGGGCGAGGACGGCGAACCGCAGCGTTACAGCTATCACAGCCGCTATGGCCGCCCCGTTCTGTCGGTGCAATCGGTGAACCGACAGGGGGTGACGGTGCGGCTGCATGCCGGTTCGGGGGCGGATGTCGAGGAAATTGTAAAGGCCTTGCGCGGCGCGCTGGCGCATCTCGAGCAGACGGGCAGGGGGCTTCAGCCCTGATGTTTCCCCGGGGAAACAACGCCGTCCGGCCACCTTACGTGTTTCCCCGGGGAAACACGCATCCGGGTCACGATGCATGAGCACCAAGCCCAAGGACGGATCGGCCGAACAGTTCGAGCTGTTCCTGCCCTATCTCGCCGACCTGCCGCTGCGCGACCAGCGGGAGATGATGGAGCGGCCCTTCTTCAGCTTGGCCAAGTCGAAACGCGTCAAGCCGATCGACTATCGCTCGCCCGACGGCAAGCTGTGGGTGCATGTGTCGGGCAATCCTGATTACGGCATGGCGACGATCTGGGACGCTGACATCCTGATCTATTGCGCCTCGATGCTGGCCGACATGGCGCGGCGGGGGATCAACGACGTACCGCGCAAGCTGCACCTGATGCCCTATGACCTGCTTCGCGCGATCGGGCGCCAGCCGACGGGGCGTGCCTATGAGCTGCTCGGCCAGGCGCTCGACCGGCTGGTGTCGACCACGGTCAAGACCAATATTCGCGCCGAAAACCGGCGCGAGGCGACGTTCAGCTGGCTCGACGGCTGGACGCAACTGGTCGACGAAAAGACCGAACGCTCGCGCGGCATGACCATCGAGCTGTCGAGCTGGTTCTATGAGGGCGTGATGATGACGGGGGGCGTGTTGTCGATCGACCGCGCCTATTTCGACATTTCGGGCGGCCGCGAGCGCTGGCTATACAAGGTCGCGCGCAAACATGCCGGCGGGGCAGGGGAGGGGGGCTTCGCCATCTCCATGCCGACCCTGTTCGAGAAATCGGGAGCCGAGGGGCAATATCGCCGCTTCAAGTTCGAGATCGCCAAGATCGCCGAACGCAACGAGCTGCCCGGCTATGCCCTGACGCTCGAACAGGCCGAAGGCAAGCGCGAGCCGAGCCTCCGGATGCGTCGCCGGGCGGAAGGGGAGGGGGCCGCGCCAGCCGCGCCTGCGTCCAGGAAAAAGCCAAAGGTCGCTGCCGCGCCACCTCCCAAGGCACCGACGCCGGAGGACACTCCACCACCCCCGGCTGACCGCGATCTGGATGCCAGCGCGCTGATCCGCCGCAGCGTCAAGAGCCTGTCGACCCGCTCGACCTTCGGCGAGATCACCGACGCGACGCTGGCGCTGCTACGGTCCGAATGCCCAGGCTGGGACTATCAGACCCTCCACGCCGAATTCAAAGCCTGGGTCGAGGCCGATCCCGCCCGCACGCCCGTCAGCTATCAGAACGCCTTTATCGGCTATGTCCGCCGCTTCGACGCCAAGAACCGGCACCTGCTCCGCTGACGACAGGGGAGGGGAATGAAGCCCCCTCGCCGACATTTTAGCCGCTAAAATCTGGATGCGGCGAGGATGCGCAACCCATATGCGTTCCCGAAATATCGGGTGTTCGATGACCTCCGCGATCGCCTGTTCCGACGGGCCGCCACTTTGAACCTCACCACGCGGGATCGGTCGAAAACTGATTCAATCCGACCCGCTCCAGCGGCATCCGTCACGCCTTTTCGATATATCGGGAACGGGCAACGATACTCTCGGAACGCTTGGGCGATACATCGGGAACGCCCATCTCGATATTTCGGGGACAGATAGTCGATATGTCGGGAACGCGAAGGCCAGAAAAACGCTAGCAAATTCCATACTTTAGCCTGTGGAAAACACGGCTTAACCCTTTAATTCTCATCTAACGTTCTAACCGAAGGGATATGTTTTTTGAGTTTTTTTGAAGAGCTTGATGAGTTTTCTGAATCAGTCCCCTTTTCGCTTTGGGTTCGCCGCGTATCGATTCACAAAGGGCCATGCCGATCGCACGCGAACATCGCTGGCTCTACCCGATCGACTGGCGCGAGCTGTCCGCCCTGATCCGCTTCAACCGCGCCAAGGGGCGGTGCGAGCATTGCGGACGACCCCACGGCCGCGACATCGTGCATCTGGGCGACGGAACCTGGTGGGACGACTCCCGCGCCCGCTGGCGCGACAGCCGGGGCAGGGGGGTAAGGGCGCTACCCAGCCCTACCGCCATGATCCGCGCGCAGCCCGGCTTGGCCGGCATTGCACCGCCCCTGCCGTTCCGCCGGACGCACGTGGTCCTGGCCAGCGCGCACCTTAACCACGATCCCGGTGACAACCGCCTGCGTAATCTGGCCGCACTATGCCAGTCCTGCCACATGCGCCACGATGCCGGGGAGCATCGTCGGCGCCGCTTGCGTAATCGCTTCCGGGGCGGCGCTGTCCGCGATCTCTTCCCTTGAACGGCGGGACTTTCCGGGTGGGTCAATTCATACTCGAAAGCACGAATCGTCACCAGCCCCGATCATATTTCCGCTGTGTTGGCCTGCTTCCCATCCCCAAATTTCGTGTTTCCAAGTATGAATTCAAACATGGCGCAAACACCTACTTCGCCGCTCCCAAAGACACCGCTTCCGCCTACTTAGCGCAGCACCAACAACGCGCCCTCCTCTACCTCAACAGCCAGCTGACCAGCGAGATCCACAGCGAGCGTTCGTTGATGGCCGTTCCCTTTTTCGCACTCGGCAAGACTGCCTGGGCAAAGCTACTGATCTATGCACACGCCAATGTTGCGATTGAGGGCCGCCCCGCGACCAAGGCGGTAGCGCCCATGTATGATAAGGAGATCATGCTCTACATCGCCCGCCTGATGGCCGGAAAGATCGAGCGCGGCGCAGAGGTGGAGTAGGACTTCATCTTTACCACGCACGACTTGTTTTCCGCGACAGGGACTGAGTAGCCCCTAGTTTTCTAGACGCCTTCCGCCTTCAAGACCTGCTGCCGTTCGAACGCGATGGGCGACAGCATCCCGTTCCTGACCTGCTTGCGTACAGGATTGTAAAACATCTCGACGTAATTGAACACGTCCTGCCGAGCTTCCTCGCGGGTTTTATAGGTGCAGCGCCGGATGCGCCCGCGCTTGAGCGAGGAGAAAAAGCTCTCGACGACAGCATTGTCATGGCAGTTGCCGCGTCGGCTCATCGAGTGCTCAAGGTTGTGGACCCGGATGAAGCCAGCCCACGCCATGCTGGTGAACTGCGAGCCTTGGTTGGAGTGGATCAGCACCCGTTGCTTCGGCTTGCGCCGCTACACCCCCATGTGCAGTGCCTGCAGTACCACATGGTGGTCTGTCGGCTCTGCATCGACCACCCTCCGCAGCCATTCCAACGGTCCTTCGGCCCGTCGGAACCTTGGGCTGCTCCGCCCACCACGCGGCGGGAATACAGGTCGACCACGACCGCCAGATAGGCGAAGCCTTCCAGGGTGCGAATGTAGGGGATGTCCATCACCCAGGCCCGGTCCGGCACAGCAACGTCGAACTGGCGGTCCAGCGTGTTGTCGATCACCAGAGACGGCTTGCCGCCGTGGCTGCCGGGCCGGCGCTTATAGCCGATCTGCGCCTTGGTGCCCGCCGGTCTGGTCAACCTGGCAACCCGGTTCGGGCAGCAGGTTTCGCCGTGATCCAGCAGGGCGTCGTGCAGCTTGCGGTAGCCATAGACCTTGCCACTTTGCCCGCCCCAGACGGACGGCCCTGGCGACCCGGCGTCGCCGATCCCGTCTTGGCTACATGCTGCATCAGCTTGATCGCGCAGCTCGGGCTGACCCCAAAGTGGCGAGCTGCCGCCCGGCAGGAACGCCCCGCCGACACATGACCTGCTGTCCGGTCCCGTAAATCACCTGAATAGCCTCGACCCATGATCCACCTCCAAGGCAGGGTGAATTACATTCCCTGGTCAAGTGGAATCCTCCCTGATTCCTGCTTCACGCTCGAGGCTCTAGGGGCTACTCAGTTGTGGGATGAAGCGTGGGCGGCGATCGAGCTGCATCTGCCGAAGAACCAGCCCAGTGCCCGGCGGGTAGACGACCGGCGGGTGATCTCTGGCATCGTGCATATGCTGAAGGTCGGGTGTCGCTGGTGCGACTGCCCGGCCGATTACGGGCCATCCACGACGATCTACAACCGGTTCAACCACTGGTAGCGCCGTGGCTTCTGGCTCAAGCTGCTGGACGGGCTGGTGGATGCTGGCGTGGTCGCGAAGAGTACCGCGATTGACAGCACCTACATCAAGGCGCAACGCGCGGCCTTCGGCGGAAAAGGGGGCGCCAGATCCAGGCGATCGGCCGCTCGCGTGTAAGCGTCCGGTGTTCCCCGCCTTGCTGACGAGGTGATGCGCAAGCCACAGGTGCGGCACTGTGGCAGGCACCGGTGCGGCATTATGGCGACG
>NZ_JACHNX010000025.1 GCF_014199595.1 Sphingomonas yabuuchiae
CATTCGGCGAAGAAGGAGAGTGGGGCCTGTGCAGGGTGTCCTTCTGGATAGCCCTGAAAGGACAGAAAGGACATCCTGTGGGCAGGACCTAACATCAGCGGACCCATTGGTCGAGCGACTTGGCGACTGCCTCAGGCCCCTCATCGGCGGGGACCAGCACCAGCGGCTTGTTCGACGGGTCCATCAGATAGACCTGGCGGCTGTGGTTCACCAGATAACCGCCGCCGGGTGATTTGTCGCCCTTGGCCGCCCAGACGGCATAGGCCTTCTTCACCGCCTCGATCTGCGCGGGCGTGCCGGTCAGCCCGACGATGCGCGGGGCGAAGGCGGCGGCGAAGCGGCCGACCACGGCGGGCGTATCGCGCTCGGGATCGACGGTGATGAAGAGGGGCGCGATCTTCTTCGCCTTTGCGGGTGCGCTCTTGTCGAGCAGCTTCAGGCCCGCCGCGATCGCCTGCATGTCGGTGGGGCAGACATCGGGGCAGAAGGTATAGCCAAAATACATCACGCGGTAGCGCCCGGCGAAATCACGGTCGGTGACGGTCTTGCCGGTCGCGTCGGTCAGCTGGAACGGCCCGCCGATCTTCGCCCCCGCCAGCGGCGCCTGCGCTTCGGGCTGGGAGGGGTCGCAACCGGCCAAAGGAAGCGCCAGCAGGGTCAGAAGGGACAGGAACAATCGGGTCATGACGCCGACAGCCTTGCTGTGATAAATCGCTCGGCGCAAGCCATGCTCCATTGCTCAGGATCTCGTTTCATGTCCCTTCGCCCCCTGCTCGCCGCCGCGCTGCTCGGCGCCCTCGCCACGCCGGCCGCGGCGCAGATGATGCAGTCGGAAAGCTACAAATTCCTTCAGGCCGTGCGCGAGGCCAAGGGCAATGACGTCACCAACATGCTGGACCGCCCCGGCGCCAGCATCATCAACACGCGCGACGTGACCAGCGGCGAGGGCGCACTGCACATCGTCATCAAGCGCGGCGACGAGACCTATCTGCGCTTCCTGCTGCAGAAGGGCGCCGATCCGAACCTGCGCGACGGGCGCGGCAACACGCCGCTGCTGCTGGCGGTGGCGGGCGGCCAGCCCGACATGATCCGCGTCCTGACGGCGGCGAAGGCCAACCCGAATATCGGCAACGCGTCCGGGGAAACGCCGCTGATCCGCGCGGTGCAGCGCCACGACATCGGCATGGTCCGCGAATTGCTGAACGCCGGAGCCGATCCCGACATGGCGGACAGCGTCGCCGGTCTCTCCGCCCGCGAATATGCGTCGCAGGACGCCCGCAACACCGCGATCGCCAAGCTGTTCGCCGATACGCCGAAAAAGACCCGCGCGGCCGTCGCTGGCCCGAAGTTCTGATCTAGGGCCAATGAACGCCCTCTTCTTCCCTCTCCCCTGGACAGGGGAGAGGGTTAGCGTAGCTTGCCAGCCTGCTGGCTAGCGAAGCTTGGGTGAGGGGTTGAGCGAGCCGAACGGCTCGCGCGCTCGCACGAGCGAGCGCAACACCCCTCACCCAGCTCCGACTAGGCCTTTGCTTTCGCAAAGACCAAGTCTGCGCAACCCTCTCCCCTCTGTGAGGGGCGAGGGGAAATCGGCAGGGGGGAATCGGATCAGATCAGCCCCAGCTCCATCAGCTTGCCGACCAGCACCGGCGGCATGGTGTCGATCCCCGACGCCGCCCCGCCCAGATCGGGCGGCGCGTCCGCCGCCTCCAGATACCGCCAGCCCTGATGCGCGCGCCGGGGCAGCGCCTGCACCAGCACCAGTTCGGGATCGATATGGATCGCGCAGCGCCCGCCCTCGGCCTCGCCGAAGGACAGGATCGGCGAACGTGCGATCGGCTGGTGCTTCAGAATCCAGAAGAGCGACCCCTGCCCCGCCACTTCCTCATGCCGCTTGGGCAGATAGCGCGTGGTCAGGAACACCGGCCCTTCCTGCGCCCGCATCTTCAGTCGTTCGGCCAGATGATCGATACTGGCCGCCCCGAATGCGACCTTGGTCAGATGAAGCGCCATGTCGGGTTTCATGTGGGGGCGACTGTCCGGCATGGCTAGGGCCGGACGATGCGATTTGCGGTTCAGCGATCCCTCATGGCAACGCCCCAATTCGTGACGTTTTTGCTTTCGATACTGACTTGCAATAACATGCCATCATTCATAGGAGGCTGGAAAAACAGGGAGTTCCTGCAATGCCGATCCTGATGACGCTCGCGGCCGGTGCCGCCGCCATCACCGCCCCGACCTCCACCCCCGTGGCCGCCGATCCCCAGATTTCGCGCGACGACATCGTCGTGACCGGCCAGCGTACCGAGGGCTCGGACGACTATACGATCGAGGGCCAGACGACCGCGACGCGCATCCCCCTGACCCTGCGTGAGACGCCGCAATCGGTCAGCATCGTCACCCGCCAGCAGATCACCGATTTCCAGCTGAACGACGTCAACCAGCTGCTGGCCACGGTGCCCGGCATCAACGTCCAGGCGAACGAGACCGACCGCGTCTATTATTCGGCGCGCGGTTTCGACATCCAGACCTTCCAGATCGACGGCATCGGCGTCCCCTTCGCCTTCGGCATCCAGACCGGATCGATCGACACCGCCATCTACGACCATATCGAGGTGGTGCGCGGTGCGCCGGGCCTGTTGTCGCCGACCGGCAACCCGTCCGCCGTCATCAACTTCGTCCGCAAGCGCCCGACCAAGGATTTGCAGGCGACCGCCAGCGTCCAGTACGGATCGTTCAACAGCCTGCGCCTGGACGCGGATGTCAGCACGCCGCTGACCAAGGACGGCCATGTCCGTGCGCGTGTCGTCGGCGTGTTGTCGGACGCCGACAGCTATCTCGATCGCTACAGCTTGCGCCGCTGGACCGGCTATGGCGTGGTCGAGGCGGACCTTGGCCCCGATACCGTGCTGAGCGGCGGTTACGGCCATCAGGATCACCAGAGCCATGGCGCGATGTGGGGCGCGCTGCCGCTGACCTATACCGACGGCACCCGCATCGACATGCCGCGATCGACCAATGTCGCGCCCGAATGGGCGGGCTGGAACGTGATCGACCGGCAGATCTTCGGTGACCTGACGCATCATTTCGCCGGGGACTGGGTCGCACGGATCAGCGCGGTGCGCCGCGCAACCAGCGAGGCGGACGAGCTGTTCTACGTCTATGGCAATCCGGTGCGCGGCGCGCCCAGCGGCATCGCCCCGGACCCAAACAAGCCGGGCGAGTTGCTGGGGATCAAGAGCTATCCCGGCGCCTTCCGCGCGCAGACGCGCAACCTGACCATGGAGGCCTATGCCACCGGTCCCTTCACGCTGTTCGGGCGCGAGCATCAGTTGATGTTCGGCGTCAACCGCAGCGCGCAGGATTACAAGCAGATGTCGGCTTACGACTATTCGCAGGTCGGCCTGACGCTGCCCTTCCCCGATCTGTTCCAGGGGACCTTCCCCAAGGTCAATTTCCCGACGACCTTCTCGACCGACTATGCCTCCAGCCAGAACACCCAGACCCGGCGCGAAACCGCCTATGGCCTGGTCCGGCTCAGCCTGGCCGATCCGTTGAAGCTGATGCTCGGGGGCAATTTCACCCATGCGCGCAGCACCGGCTTTTCGTACAATGTCGACACCAATTTCGACAATTCGCGCTTCTCGCCCTTCGCCGGGGTCACTTATGACGTGAGCCCGTCGCTCAGCGCCTATGCCAGCTATACGACGATCTTCAATCCACAGACCGCCATCGGTCAGGACGGTCGTATCCTGGACCCGGTCAGCGGCAAGAATATCGAGGCCGGAATCAAGGGCGACTGGTTCGGCGGGCGGCTGAACGCCAGCGCGGCGATCTTCCGCGTCCATCAGAACAACACCGCCGAAAGCATCGGCTTCGTCAATGGCCGCTTCGTCTCGCGCGGCGTGAACGCCAAGTCGGAGGGTATCGAACTGGAGGTCGGCGGACGGCTGGCCGAGGGGGTGCAGGTCACCGGCGGCTATACGCTGATGCGGGTCGAGGATCAGAAGGGCGACCCCGCCCGCCTGTTCGTGCCGCGCAACACCGGGCGCCTGAACATCGTCTATTCGCCGCCTGCGCTGCCTGAACTCAAAGTGGGTGCGTCGGCCCAGTATCAGAGCGTGATCTATACCCAGACCCGCTCGGTGCGGCAGGACGGCTATGCGCTGGTCGACCTGATGGCGAAGTATGACATCACGTCGCGGATCGCGCTGTCGGCGAATCTGCGCAACCTGACCAATGCGAAGTACCTGACGGCGCTGACCTTCGACGGCGGCTATTACGGCGCACCGCGCTCGATCCTGGGGACGGTGACGGTCCGGTACTGAGGCTATTCCATTCCTCCCCTGCAAGGGGAGGGGGACCGCCGCGCGGCGGTGGTGGAGGGGTATGCCAGTCGTGAGGGATCGTGTCCTCACCAGCCGGGACACCCCTCCGTCAGGCCTGCGGCCTGCCACCTCCCCTTGCAGGGGAGGAATATTCCAACAGAAAAAGGGCGCCGGTGGAAACCCACCGACGCCCTTTCCTGATTTCCGGCGCTAGTCCGTCAGTCGCGAATTACGCGGCCTGCGGCAGAGCGGCCTTCGCCTGAGCGACGATCGCCTTGAAGGCCTCGCCCTCGTGCATGGCGATATCGGCCAGGACCTTCCGGTCCAGTTCGACGCCCGCCAGCTTCAGGCCGTGCATGAACTGCGAATAGGTCAGGCCCTCGGCCCGGACGCCGGCGTTGATGCGCTGGATCCACAGACCACGGAAGGTCCGCTTCTTAACCTTACGGTCGCGATACGCATACTGACCGGCCTTTTCGACGGCCTGGCGAGCGATGCGGATGGTGTTCTTGCGACGGCCATAATAGCCCTTCGCCTGATCCAAAATCCGCTTATGCTTCGCCTTGGTGGTCGTGCCCCGCTTGACGCGTGCCATATCTTTCTATCCTTCCAGAAATCAGTTCAGGCCGTAAGGCGCCCAGGCCTTCACGGTCTTGGTGTCGGCATCGGACAGGACCGAGGTGCCGCGGTTCTGGCGGATATACTTGCCGTTATGGCTGATCAGGCGGTGGCGCTTGCCGGCCACGCCGTGCTTGAGTTTGCCGGTCGCGGTGAGCTTGAAGCGCTTCTTGACGCCGCTCTTGGTCTTGAGCTTGGGCATTTTTTTCCTTTCGCTAGAGCTAAGGCAGAAACGGCCGCGGCAGCCCTGATGGCCGGGCCGTTCGTGACACCTCGCTCGGGAAGCGGGCCGCATAGACGAAGCGGGGGAAGAATGCAACTGATCGCCCATTGGGAACCCCAAAGGGAACCCCAAAGGGAACCAGCGCCTCGCTTACGCGCTTGGGATTGCCATGGATCAGGCACCTGCGGCCGACAGTCCCGCGCGTTCGACCGCTGCCCGGCATGGGTGGCGTGTCTGGGCGATTCATATCATCATCGGCCTCGTCACCGTCATCGCCGCGATCTGGCTGGTGCTGTTCGTCACCAAGGGACGGTTCCTGCGCCACCCCTTCGAATCGATCGCGGGCAAGCTGACCCATCGGACCGTCAGCGTGGGCGGCGACTTCCAGCTCTATTTCGCGCCGTGGCGGATCAAGTTCGTCGCCGAGAAGATCGCCGTCTCCAACCCCGGCTGGGCGACCCGGCCAAACCTGTTCACCGCCGACCGGATCGATTCGCGCATCGCTCCGCTGTCGCTGCTGTTCGGCAGGCGGCGCTTTACCTGGCTGGAGCTGACCAATGGCGCGGTCGATCTGGAATGGACGCCCGACCACCGCACCAATAGCTGGACCTTCAGCGACAAGAAGGGCGGCAAGCGGCTGGAGTTCCCGCGTATCGACATGGCCGTGGTGAACGGCACCACGATCCGATACCGCGACCCCCGGATGCAGGTGACGGCGGATTTGGCGCTGGCCGATTTCCGGTCGCAGGACGCCCGCATCGGCCGGGCGGTCGGCGTGCGCGGCAAGGGCGTGATCCGCGAGACGCCGTTCCTGCTGAATGCGCAACTGCTCTCGCCCGACGCCACCGCCAATCGCGGCAAGAACGAACTGGTCGCGCGGATGCGCGCGGCGGGCAATATCGTCGATATCACCGGCACCCTGCCCTCGATCGCCGATGTCGAGAATGTGCCGCTGCGCACCCGCGCGCGCGGCAAGGACCTGTCCACCCTGCTCGAGGTCATCGGCGTCGTCATCCCGCGCACCCGCACCTATGACCTGCATGCGCAGCTGGTGAAGGACGGCGACGTCTATCGCTTCACCAAGATGAAGGGCAATTTCGGCGACAGCGACCTGGCGGGCAAGCTGACCGTCACGCATGGCGAGCGGCTGCACCTCGATTCGACGCTGACGACCGAGAAGCTCGACATCATCGATGCCGCGCCCTTTATCGGCTATAATCCCGATATCGTCGCGACCAAGGGTGCGGAGGCCGCCGCCGCGGCGACCGGGGTCGGGCCGCAGCGGCTGCTGCCGGACGCGGCGCTGCCGGTGGCGACGATGCAGCGCTTCGATGCCGATCTGAAATGGACGATCCGCACCGTGCGCTCGCGCCGCGTGCCGATCTCGAACGTCGACCTGACGCTGGCGCTGGAACGCGGCAAGCTGACCCTCTCGCCGCTGCGATTCGCCATGGCGCGCGGCGATGTGGCGTCCGACCTGCTGTTCGACACGCGCCAGCGGCCCAGCCTCGTCCGCTACGACATCCGCCTGTCGCCGACCCCGCTGGGGCGGTTGCTGGCGGGCTGGGGCGTGGCGGAGGCGGGGACGACCGGCACGGTGAAGGGCCGGGTCCAGCTGACCGGGCGCGGCGACACCATCCATGATTCGCTGGCCAGCGCGAATGGACGGATGGCCTTCATCCTGCCCGCCGGTTCGCTGTGGACCAAGAATGCGCAGCTGGCCGAGCTCGACATCGGCACCTTCGTCCAAAAGATGTTCGAGAAGGAACTGAAGGAGCCGGTACGGATCAATTGCGGCCTGATCGCCTTCACCGTGCGCGGCGGCGTGGCGGCGGCGGACCCGATCCTGATCGACACGTCGAAGAACGTCATCACCGGGCGCGGCGGGTTCAGCTTCCGCAACGAAGCGCTCGACATGGCGGTGCGCGCCGATGCCAAGACCTTCAGCCTGTTTTCCGGCCAGTCGCCGGTCGGCATCACCGGCAGCTTCGCGCATCCCGGCATCGATCCGATCAGCGGCAGCCTGTTGGCGCGGGCGGGCGCGGGCTTGGGGCTGGCGGTGGTTGCGACGCCGCTGGCGGGCGTGCTGGCCTTCGTCGATGTCGGCGACGCGAAGGCAGCGGCCTGCGGCCCGGTACTGTCGGGTGCGCGGGCGAGTGCGCAGCGGACCACCAAGGGCGACCCGCGCGACGATGTCGGGCGCGGCACCACCGCCAAGGCCGAGGACGGGAAAGGCAATCCGGGCGAGGCCAAGGCCCAGCGCAAGAAATTCCTCGGCATCTTCTGATCCTCCCCTGCAAGGGGAGGGGGACCGCCGCGAAGCGGTGGTGGAGGGGGCTTGCGACGGGGGATGGCCCTTGCCGCGATCCCCCTCCACCAGCCTGCGGCTGGTCCCCCTCCCCGGCACGGGGAGGATCAAAATCCCCCCGCGATCAAAACTATGGCGGTCCCCCCGCACCTTGCTTATGATCGGCCCCCGCGCAGCCGGGGGGCCGCGTCATGGTCTCATCGCCCCAAGCGGGATAGTTAAGCAGCGCGCATGAATCGTTTCGCCATCGGTATCGCCGGCATTCTCGTCATTCTGGGCATCGCCGTTGCCCTGTCCACCGACCGCCGGGCGATCCGTCCGCGCGTCGTCGGCGCGGCCTTTGCGTTGCAGGCGGGGATCGCGATCCTCGTCCTCTATGTGCCGTGGGGCAAGCGGGTGCTGCAATGGCTGTCGGGCGGGGTCGCCGGGCTGCTCGGCTATGCGAATGAGGGGACCAAGTTCCTGTTCGGCGCGCTGGCGTCCGATCCGCTGGGCCGCAACTTCGCGATCCAGGCGCTGCCGGTCATCATCTTCTTCGCCGCGCTCGTCTCGATCCTCTATTATCTGGGGATCATGCAGCTGGTCGTGCGCTGGCTGGGCGGCGCGATCGAGAAGGTGATCGGCGTGTCGAAGGTGGAGTCGCTCTGCGCCGCCGCGAACGTCTTCGTCGGCCAGTCCGAATCGCCGCTCGTCATCCGCCCCTATCTGGCCGGACTCACCCCGGCGCAGCTGTTCACCGTGATGACCAGCGGCATGGCGGGCGTGGCGGGTACGATCCTGGCGGCCTATGCCTCGATGGGCATCTCGATCGAATATCTGCTCGCGGCCAGCTTCATGGCGGCACCGGGCGGCATCCTGATGGCCAAGATCATCATGCCCGACCGGATCGAGCCGCCCGAGGGCGAACTCCCGCTCGAGGACATGTCCGCCGAGGACCGTGATGTGCGCCTCGCCGCTAGCCGCCGGATCGGTCCCGGTCTGGGGCTCGCGGCACTGCCCAGCGAGGGCATGGCGGGCGAACCCCTGCCCGAAGCCACGCATGACGAGGAAAAGCCGGCCAACATCATCATGGCGGCGGCGCAGGGTGCGCAGACCGGCGTAAAGCTGGCCGTCGCGGTCGGCGCGATGGTGCTGGCCTTTGTCGCGCTGGTCGCGCTGGCGAACGGTCTGCTCGGCGGGTTGGGCAATCTGATCGGTATTCCGGGCCTGAGCTTCCAGGCGCTGCTGGGTTATGTGTTCCAGCCGATTATGGCGCTGCTCAACGTGCCGTGGAAGGAAGCGGGTATTGCGGGCGGCCTGTTCGGCGAGAAGATCGTGCTCAACGAGTTCGTCGCCTATATCGACCTGGGCAAGCAGGCCGCACAGCTCTCGCCGCGCACCGTCGCAGTCATCACCTTCGCGCTGTGCGGTTTCGCCAATTTCTCGTCGATCGCGATCCAGATGGCGGTGACCGGCAGCCTCGCGCCCAACCAGCGCCCGACCATCGCCCGCCTGGGCATCCGCGCACTGATCGCGGGGAGCCTGGCCAATCTGATGTCGGCGGCGCTGGCCGGTCTGCTGATCGCCTGACGCCGTTTATCCTCCCCGGCACGGGGAGGTGGCAGCGCATGGCGCTGACGGAGGGGGGCTTCCACACAGGACTCCCTTTGCGGCTCGCCCCCTCCACCAGCCTCCGGCTGGTCCCCCTCCCCGTGCCGGGGAGGAATTTGGGGTTGATCCCCATTTCAAGCGCGTTATGGCGCGCCCTGTCGACCGCAGACGTGGCCGACTCACGCATAGGATCACAATGCCCCGATCTAGTCCCTTGTCCGGCGACGAGGACAGTAGACGCTTTCGCGTCCACGTTCTTGCCGACCGTCTGACGGGCCTGACGGGGTCGACGATGTCGGCCCGCTAGAGCCGTTCCTCGCCGACCTTCCGCCGGGCTCGACCACACGAACCCGAAGGAGGTCTGCCATGACCCGTAGCCTGTTCCGCGCGCATGTCCGCGCCCATTCCCTCGCCACCGTGATGGCCAGCGTCCCCCGCGAGCGCGCCCGGCTGCTCCGCGCCGTCGCATCCACCCGGCTCCAGCCGATGCGTCGCACCCGCCCATCGGCCTGATCCGGGAAAAAACGTCATGATCCGTATCGTTTCGCGGGCCGCGCTGTGCGGCCTGTTCCTCGTCGCGCGCGCCGCGTCCGCGCAGGACAGCCAGCCGGAGGATTTCACGATCCACGGCCAGGCCACGCTCGTCGCACAGGGGGTCGGCGGCTTTGCCTCGCCCTATACCGGCGCGAACAGCCTGACCCCGCGTCAGCTGAAGGAGACGACCGACGTCACCGCCTTTGTCGGCGCCCGCGCCTGGAAGGGCGGCGAACTGTGGGTGAATCCCGAGATCGACCAGGGTTTCGGCCTGTCCAACACGTTGGGCGTCGCGGGCTTCCCGAGCGCCGAGGCCTATAAGGTCGGCAAGAGCGAACCCTATTTCCGGCTGCAACGCGCCTTTTTCCGCCAGACCTTCGGGCTTGGCGGCCCGCGCGAGGCGGTGGCGGGCGTCGCCAACCAGCTGGGCGGATCGCGCAGCGTCGACCGGGTCGTGCTGACCATCGGCAAGTTCGGGGTCGGCGACGTGTTCGACACCAACCCGTACGCCCACGACCCGCGCGGCGATTTCCTCAACTGGTCGGCGGTCGATACCGGCAGCTTCGATTATGCGGCCGACGCCTGGGGCTATACCACCGGCATCGCCGCAGAACTCTATCGCGGCGACTGGAGCTTACGCACCGGGCTGTTCAACCTGTCGACCGTCCCCAATGGCGAGCGGCTGGAACATGGCTTCGGCCAGTATCAGTGGGATGCCGAGGTCGAGCATCGCCACAGGCTCGCCGGGCGGCCCGGATCGGTGCGCTTCGGTTTTTTCCGCAACCGGGGCAATTTCAGCCGCTTCGACGAGGCGCTGGCCTATGCCGCCGCGACCGGCGCTACGGTCGATCCGTCCGTCACCCGGCGGCGGATGACGCGGGTCGGCGGCTATATGAACATGGACCAGGCGCTGACCGAAACGCTCGGCCTGTTCGCGCGGGTCGGGGTGAGTGATGGCTCGATCGAGCCCTATGACTTCACCGATATCGACCGGACCGCGCAGATCGGCGGATCGCTGAACGGCAAAGGCTGGGGCCGGGCGCAGGATCGGGTCGGGCTGGCGCTGATCGCCAACGGGATTTCGGCCGAGCATCGCCGCTATCTGGCGGCGGGCGGCCTGGGCGTGCTGGTCGGCGACGGCAAGCTGCCCAATGCGGGCGCGGAGGAGATTGCCGAGGCCTATTACGACGTCGCGCTCACCCGCGCGCTCGCGGTGACGCTGGACGCGCAATATGTGGAGAATCCGGGGTACAACCGCGATCGCGGGCCCGCCGAGGTCTTCGCCCTGCGAGTGCACGGCGCTTTCTAATTCCCTCCCCAAGCTTGCTTGGGGAGGGGACCGCCGCGAAGCGGGGGTGGTGGGGCATCCTCGCCTGCGGCGAGGCCCCTCCGTCAGGGCTTCGCCCTGCCACCTCCCCATCGGAGATGGGGAGGATTTGGTGGGTCAGCGCGTCGGCACCGGCTCCGCACCGGAATAGTCATAGAAACCGCGCTTGGTCTTCCGGCCATACCAGCCCGCTTCGACATATTTGATCAACAGCGGCGCAGGCCGGAATTTGGGATCGCCGGTGCCCTCGAACAGCACGCGGGTGATCTCCAGGCAGGTGTCCAGCCCGATGAAATCGGCGAGTGTCAGCGGGCCCATCGGATGGTTCAGCCCCAGCTGGCATGCCGCATCGATATCGGGGATCGTCGCCACGCCCTCGCCCAGCGCGAAGATGGCCTCGTTGATCATCGGCATCAGCACGCGGTTGACGATGAAGCCCGGCGCGTCATTGGCGTGGACCACGCGCTTGCCCAGCTCCTGCGCGAAAGCCTCGACCTTGGCGACCGTCTCGTCCGAGGTGGCGAGGCCGCGGATCAGCTCGATCAGGCCCATGACGGGCACCGGATTGAAGAAGTGCACCCCGACGAAGCGGCCCGCATCAGGCGCGGCCTGCGCCAGCCGGGTGATCGGGATGGACGAGGTGTTGGTCGCCAGGATCGCGGTGTCGGACATGACCTTGCCGACTTCCTCGAAGATCGCCCGCTTGATGGCCTCGCGCTCGGTCGCGGCCTCGATCACCAACTCGCAATTTGCCATGGCGGACAGGCTACCGACCGGCTCGATTCGGCCGAGCAGTGCGTCGGCGTCCTCGCGCGTCATCTTTTCCTTGGTCACCAGCCGGTCGAGCGCCTTGGCGATGCCCGCCTTGCCCGCCTCGGCGCGCTCGGCCGAGACGTCCGCCAGCTTTACCGCATAGCCCGCCGCCGCCGAGACCTGCGCAATGCCTGCGCCCATCTGACCGGCTCCGATCACGCCCACTGACTTCATCGACACTCTCCTGTTCCTTTGGCCTGCTTTCCGGCCTGTTCTTCCGGCCCGTATCTCTGCCACAAAGCCTGTTGCAACGCGCCCTATCTGGTTCGGAACGGGATCGCCAGCAAAGGGGTTGATCGGGTATGATTCGCATGAGCCTTGCCGTGAGCGTAGCACTGGCCGCAACGGCGGCGAGCGCGGCGACCACGCCGGACACGCCCAGGCCGGGCAAGCCGAAGCTGTTCCGCGACTGGATCGTCGCTTGCGACAATGGCCGGGCCTGCGAGGCGGCGTCGCTGGCGGCCGGGGAATCGATGCTTCAGGATGTCGGGCTGATCGTCGCGCGCGACGGCGGCGGCCGGGTGACGGTGCGTATCCGCGACCTGACCGGCAAGGCGAAGACGGCGAGCGTCCGGGTCGACGGCCGGACCATCGCCTCGACCCCGCTGGACCGTGACGGCGAGGGCGAGTGGCAGGGCGCTTCCGCAAGCGCACTCGTCGCCGCCATCGCCAGGGGCCGGCGCGCCACGCTGCTGACGCCGACCGCGCACCCCCTTGCGCTGGCGGGCGCATCGGCCGCCTTTCGCTATATGGACGACCGGCAGGGACGTGTGGGCACGACCTCCGCGCTGATCGCCCGCGGCACCAAACGCTATCGCGGCGCCGCGCCCGCGCTTCCCATGGTGCAGGTCGTCACCCCGCCGCCCGGCGCCGCCCCCGCCATCCCCGCCACCGCGATCGGCGAGGCGCGGCGACGCTATCGCTGCGTGATCGACGATGGCAGCCCGTTCAGCGCCGACGCGCATTGGCTCGACCGGCGCAGCACGCTGGTGCTGATGTCTTGCGGCGCGGGCGCCTATAATTATCTGGTGAAGCCGCTGATCTGGCGCGACGGGCGGTTGAGCCCCGCCAGCTTCGACTTCGCCTATCATTTCGGCGAGACGCCCGAACCCGGCCAGCCCGAGATCCTGGTCAATGTCGACTGGTCGCGCGACGGCCGCCTGTCGAGCTGGGGAAAGGGCCGGGGGCTGGGCGATTGCGGCGATGCGCAGCAATTCGGCTGGGACGGCACCCGTTTCCGCCTGCTCCATGCCGAGCAGATGACCGAATGCCGGGGTGCGATCGATACGCTGACCGTCTGGCGCACGCGGTCCGTTCCCGTGAAGCCGCGATAGAGGAGACAAGGATGCTCGAACATCTGCCCAGCTGGCTGGGCAAGGCGATGAGCGGCTGGCGCGCCGGGGTGGAGTCGATCGCGGTCGTCCGGCCCGAACTGGCACCGCCCGCCGCGATGCCGCTGCACAGCCCGGCTTTTGGCGATATGGCGCGGCTGCCCGAACGCTTCACCGCCGATGGCGAGGGGGTGTCGCCGCCGCTTTATTGGAACGACCCGCCCGAGGGCACGGCGATGCTGGCGCTGATCGTCGAGGATGCCGACGCCCCGACGCCGCAGCCGCTGGTCCACGCCATCGTCTGGAACCTGCCGCCGCGCGCAAGCGAACTGGCCGAGGGCGCGATCGTCGCGGATGGCGCGGGCACGCCCGAAGGGGGCGATGTCGGGCGCAATTCCTATTTGAGCGAAGGCTGGCTGCCGCCCGATCCGCCGCGCGGGCATGGCGAACATCGTTATGTCTTCCAGTTGTTCGCACTGGATGCCGTGGTCGATATCGGCGGACAGACGCCGGGTCGCGGTGCGATGGTCGAGGCGATGGCGGGGCATGTGCTGGCCGCCGGGGTGCTGACGGGCACCTATTCGCGCGAGGAGGAAGCGCCGGTCGGCCCGGTGGGTGCAGGCGCGGTCGCCTGATAGGGGAAAGAAGGACGGCCGGGTGTCAGAATGGCATGGCCCGGCCGCCAGAGGGGTAAGGCACGATCACGCTCAGGCGATCGGAAAGATCGGTGCGGCGCTGGTGATGGCGAGACCGGCGAAGACGAAAGCGCCGAGGACCGAGACGAGAACCTGGCGGGTCTGGAACGAAGCGAACATGGTGAAACTCCCTGAGATATCTGCCGGTCGGACCATCCGACCGGCGATACCAGGGACGTTGCAGAGAGCGTGCCAGTTTTAAAAATGGCGGATTTCCGTAGTTTCCTCGCAATCCGTTTCCGGCCTTGGCAAATTCCGCCACGACCCGACGGGATTTTACGCCATCGGATGGCGGAAAATCAGGCGTCGTTGCAGGCGCGGTCGCGGCCTTCCTTTTTCGCACGATATAAAAGCGCATCGGCCCGCGCGAACAGCGTCTCCTGCGTATCCTCGGGGTTCAGCGCGGTGATCCCGGCGGAGAAGGTGACTTCGCCGACCGGCTCGCCCGTCTCGCGCACGCGCATCCGGCGGTTGCGCACCGCATCGCGCGCCCGTTCGACCAGCGCCGCCGCCTGCCTGGCGGTCAGGCCGGACATCAGGATGGCGAATTCCTCGCCGCCATGACGGCAGACGAGATGCCCCTGGCATTCCTCGGCCAGGATCTTGCCGATCGAATGCAGCACCCGGTCGCCCGTGGCGTGGCCCAGATCGTCGTTGATCCGCTTGAACCGGTCGACGTCGCACAGCGCCAGATGGCAACTGTCCGACACCTGGAAACACTGTCCCAGCGCCTCGGAAAAGGCCAACCGGTTGGCCAGCCCGGTCAGCGGGTCGCGTCGCGCCGTCGCCCGCGCCTCGGCCAGCTTCTCGCGCAGCGTGTCGGCCTCCGCCGTCGCCTGCTCCAGCCGCTGTTCGGTCGCGTGGATCCGCTCCAGCATCTCGCCGGTCAGCGTCGCCAGCGTCGGCAGGTCGATCTCTTCGCGGTTCATCTCCGCCACGTTGCGCGCCAGATTGGCCCCGAAGGCCGAGGTATCCTCCTGGAAGGTGCGCATCACCGACATGAATGCCGTGACCTGATTCTCGGTCTGCTCGGCCAGCGCGTCCGACCGCGCCTCCGCCTCGGGCGGTGCGACCCGGTCGGCCGCCGATTCGCGGGCGGCCGGCTCGGCCGCGTCCGGTTCGGGCATGGGACGCGACGCCCCCACCGGACCACCCAGCCGGACGATATCGTCCTGGTGCAGGCGGACGCCGCCATCGATCAGCGACGCGACCGCGCGCGCCAGGCTGCCTTTGGGATTGGTCAGGATCGCATGGACAAAGGCGTAATGCGCCGGATCGGGGGAAAGCCGGTGGTCCTCCAGAAACTTGCCGATACGCTCATACAAACTGGCAGGCGTCGTCATGGCTCGCCGCGGCTCCGCATCCGCCGTTTCGCCCCATCCCCTGTAAAGCCCCATGACACGTGCCTGTCAGCGACGATTTTGCAGTTCGCGTACCGCCGCCAGCGTCGTGGCGACATGCTCGGAGGGGTTCATGTCGTCATGGACGAAGACGACGCGGCCATCACGACCGATGACATAGCTGGTGCGCGAGGTGATATCGCGACCCTCGATCTGACGACCGAGCGCGACGTCATAGCCCTTGACGATCGCGGGACCGGCGCTGGCGACCGGGAACTTGCCCGCGCATTCGGCCTTGGAAAAGGCGGCGAGCTTGTCGACCGGGTCGGCCGACATGCCGATCACGCGCGCACCGGCCGCGCGAAAGGCGTCGATCTTCTCGGCAAAGGCGCGTGCCTCGGCACTGCATCCGCTCGTGAAGGCGGCGGGGAAGAAATACAGGACGACCGGACCGTGGCGCAGCTGTTCCTTGAGGTGCAGCGTGAAGACCTTGCCCGCCACCGCGCCGCGCGTGGTGAAGTCGGGGGCCGGGGCACCGGGACGCAGGGCCGCTGCGGCCGGTACCGCTGCCATTGCCAGGAGAACGCCCAATACTGCCCTCATCGCTCCATTCCTTATATTAAGATAGTTAACGCCTATCCCGTCGCGATCATGGCGTCCATTGCTGATCGCGCAGTCCTATCCTATCCGGGTTAATATGTCCGTACACGCCGACGATATTAAGCTGGCCCTTCGTCTTGCCGATGCTGCCGGAGCCGCCATCCGCCCCTATTTCCGCACCGAAATGGGGCTGGAAATCAAGGAGGACCGCTCGCCCGTGACGCTGGCCGATCGCGAGGCGGAGGCGGCGATGCGCCGTATCCTGGAGGCGGAGCGTTCGGGCGACGGCATTCATGGCGAGGAATATGGCGTCAAGGACGGCGTGACGGGGCGCCAATGGGTGCTCGATCCCATCGACGGCACGCGCAGCTTCACCGTCGGGCGGCCGATCTTCGGCACGCTGATCGCGCTGGTCGACAATGGCTGGCCGGTGCTGGGCATCATCGACCAGCCGATCGCGCGCGAGCGCTGGCTGGGTGTGGCGGGGCGGCCGACCCTGTTCAACGGGCAACCGACGCGCACCCGCGCCTGTCGCGATCTGGACGGCGCGACCATCGCGACGACCAGCCCGCATCTGTTCGACGACGAAGACGTGCCGCATTTCATGGCGCTGGTCGCCGCGGTCAGCGGCCAGTCGCCGCGCCAGGGGCCGGTCTATGGCGGCGACTGTTACAATTACGGCCTGCTGGCGAGCGGCCATATCGATCTGGTGTGCGAATCGGGGCTGAAGCTGCACGACTTCGCCGCGCTGGTCCCGGTGGTCGAGGGCGCGGGCGGGCGGATGTGCGATTGGAACGGCGACCCGCTGACCGCCGACAGCGCAGGCCATGTGCTGGCGATCGGCGACCCCGCGCGCACCGACGAAGTGCTGGAGGCCCTGCGCAACGTGCCGCACGGGCATGACCACCACCACGATCACGATCATTAATTCCTCCCCTGTAAGGGGAGGGGGACCATGCGCAGCATGGTGGAGGGGTGCCACCCCTATCGAGAGCGTGACACCCCTCCGTCAGGGCTTCGCCCTGCCACCTCCCCTTGCAGGGGAGGAATAGCTTAGCCGGTGAGGCCTGCCGCCGTGGCCAGGCCCAGAAACGCCAGGAACCCGATCGAATCGGTCGTCATCGTCACGAACACCGAGGACGCGACCGCAGGATCGGCATCGAAGCGATCGAGCGTCACCGGCACCAGCACGCCCGCCAGCCCCGCGACCAGGATATTGGTCATCATCGCCACCGCGATCACCATGCCCAGCGCCGGGTTGCCGAAGACCAGGCTCACCCCCACCCCGATCACCGCCGCGACGGTCACGCCGTTCATCATCGCCACGCGAATCTCGCGCATGATCGCACGCGCGGTGTTGGACCGGGTCAGCTGGTTGGTCGCCAGCGCGCGCACCGTCACCGCCAGCGTCTGCGTGCCCGCATTGCCGCCCACGCCCGCGACGATCGGCATCAGCGTGGCGAGCGCCACCATCCGCGCGATCGTCCCCTCGAACGCGGCGATCACCGAAGAGGCGACCATCGCGGTGATCAGGTTCGCCAGCAGCCAGCGGACGCGGCTCTTGTAGCTGTCCAGGATCGGCTCGTTGATGTCGCCTTCGCCCGCGCCCGACAGGCGCAGCACGTCCTCGCCCGCCTCCTGCTGGATGATGTGGACGATATCGTCGACGGTGATCATGCCGACCAGCCGCCCGCTGCCATCGACCACCGCAGCCGAGATCAGCGCATATTTCTGGAAGCGCAGCGCGACTTCTTCCTGGTCCATGTCGACCGGGATCAGCGTCTGTTCGCGCTTCATCACGTCGCCGATCACGATCTGCCCCGGCGCGCGCAGGATCCAGGAGAGCTGGCAGGTGCCGATCGGGCGGTGGCCCGGATCGACGACGAAGATTTCCCAGAAATCGGTGGTCAGTTCCTCGTCGTCGCGCAGGAACTGGATCGTCTCGGCCACCGTCCAATGTTCGGGCACCGCGATCAGCTCGCGCTGCATCAGGCGGCCGGCGGACTCCTCGGGGAAGGACAAGGCTTCCTCGATCGCGGCGCGGTCGTCCGGGTCGAGCGCGCGCAAGACCGCGCGCTGCTCGTCCTCGTCCATGTCCTCGATGATGGCGACCGCGTCGTCGGTGTCGAGTTCGGAAGCGATATCGGCGACTTCATGCGGTTCGAGCGCCTGGATCAGCTGCTCGCGCACATAGTCGTTCATCTCGGCGAAGACGTCGCCGTTCAGCAGATCCGCGACCGCACGCGCCAGATTGACGCGTTCCTCGTCCCCGACCAGCTCGAACAGGTCGGCGATGTCGGCGGGGTGGAGCGGCTCGACCAGCGCGCGCGCGCCCTCGTCGTCGCCCGCCTCCAGCGCGTCGAGCACGGCCGTCACATATTCGGGCTTCAGCCGGTCGTCTTCGTCCAGCTGGGTTTCGGGCGCCAGATTTTCCGGAAGGCGCGTCTCGGTTTCGAGTTCGGGGAGTTCGGTGTCGCTGATCTCGGCCTCCCTCGATCGATCATGAACGCTGTGTCACGCCTCTAAACTGCGACGGCGGCATTTGCCAGCGGGCACGGGAATGCCTACCTGCGGGGCATCAACCAAGGAAGACCCCTTATGGCCGAGACTTTTTCCAAGCTGACCCTGACGCTCGAGAGCGGCGATGTCGTCATCACGCTGCGCCCCGACCTGGCGCCCGAGCATGTCGCGCGCATCGGCGGCCTCGCCAATGAAGGCTTTTACGACGGCGTCGTGTTCCACCGCGTGATCCCCGGCTTCATGGCGCAGGGCGGCGACCCCACCGGCACCGGCATGTCGGGTTCGGACAAGCCCAACCTGAAGCAGGAGTTCAATGCCGAGCCGCATGTGCGCGGCACCTGCTCGATGGCGCGGACCAACGATCCGAACTCGGCCAATTCGCAGTTCTTCATCTGCTTCGACGACGCCCGCTTCCTCGACCGCCAGTACACGGTCTGGGGCCAGGTCGAGAGCGGCATGGAGCATGTCGACGCGCTGCCGAAGGGCGAGCCGCCCCGCAATCCGGGCAAGATTTTGAAGGCGACCGCGGAGTAATTTTCGCGAAAGCCAGGAAGGGGGGGAGTCTCGAAAGAGGCCCCCCCTTTTTGTTTGGCTCCGCCCTTCCCGCGAGCACGCCCCTCCCCAACCTCCCCCTGCCGGGAGAGGGGCTATCGTTTGGGGAGAGGTCGCGTGCCCCCTCAAGCGTCGCGAAACACCGGCCGCCGCCGCTCCATGTTCGCCACGACCGCCTCGCGGTGGTTCTCGCCCTGCATCAGCGCCAGCTGCTCGGCGCTCTCCATCGCCAGCATCGCCGCCGGTTCGCTTCCCATCGCCCCGAACAAACGCTTGGCGCTGCGCACCGCATCGGGGCTTCGCCCGGCGATCTTCCGCGCCAGCGCCAGCGCCTCGGCGCGCGGGTCCTCCACCAGCCGCGTCACGAACCCCGCCGCCACCGCTTCGGCCGCGTCGAATTCGCGCGCGGTATAGACCCATTCGCGAAGCACATCCCGGCGCACCCCGTCCCACAGCGCGAAGCCGCCCATGTCGGGGACGATGCCCCAATGCACCTCGCGAATCGCGAAACGGGTGGCGGGATGCGCGAGACGGATGTCCGCGCCGCCCATGATCTGGGTCGCGCCGCCGAACACCACGCCGTGGACCGCCGCAATCACCGGCACCGGCAGCGTCCGCCAGCCCCACGCGACCTGCTGCACCAGATTGGCCGGGCCATGGCTGCGTGCCGCCAGGTCCAGCCCCGCCAGCTCGCCGCCCGCCATCGCCGCCATGTCGAGGCCGGAGCAGAACCCCTCCCCCTCGCCCGACAGCACCACCGCGCGCAGCTCGGCCCGTGACGACAGCGCGGCGATCGCCTCGGCCAGCGCGTCGAACATCTTGCCGTCGATGGCGTTCAGCTTTTCCCCGCGCGCCAGACGCACATCGGCCACGCCGTCCGTCACCGCGATCGTCACCCGGCCGTCCATATCTCTCTCCTTTTGCGCCAGCGCGTGGCTCGTGTAGAGCATCGCATCATGGGGTTCGACATGGAACGCTTCGTCGCGATGGGCGGCCTGGGCGGCGGGCATGGCCAGCATCTGGGCATCGCGTACCTCGCGCACGGGGAAGACTGGGCGGAGCTGGCGCTGCCCTACGACGCACGGCTGATCGGCGATCCGACCAGCGGCGTCATCGCCTCCGGGCCGATCGTCGCGATGATGGACATGGCGACCAGCGTCGCCGTCTGGCTGAAGCGCGGCGCGTTCGAGCCGCATGTGACGCTGGACCTGCGGGTCGATTATCTCCGCCCCGCCGTCCCCGAACGCACCGTGATCGGGCGCGGGGAGTGCTATCGGCTGACCCGCAGCATCGCCTTTGTCCGGGGCATCGCGCATGACGGCGACCCCGACGATCCGGTCGCGCATGTCGCGGGCACCTTTATCGGCATGACCGCATGAGCGCCCCCCGCACCGGCATCGGGCAGGCGATGGTGCTGCCCCCTTATGCGGAATGGCTGGGCTGTTCGATCGAATGGGTCGACGGGCTGCCGCAGCTGGTCATGCCGTTCGGCGAGCATGTGATGGGCTGGCCCGGCCTGTTACAGGGCGGCGCGATCGCCGGGCTGCTGGAGGTGGCGGGCATCGCCGCGCTGACCCACCGCCTGTCGAACGAGGGGTCGACGCGGATCAAGCCGGTGACGGTTACGACCGATTATTTGCGTACCGGTCGCGACCATCCGACCCGCGCGGTTGGCACCATCCTGCGCCTCGGCCAGCGGACCGCCAATGTCGAGGTGACCGCCTGGCAGGAGGACCGCGAAAAGCCGATCGCGACCGCGCGGTTGAATTACCGCATCCTGCGCGGCTGAGGTTTCGCAAGCGCCTGCTTGATCGCGGCATCGGCGACCGGCGCCATGGCGGCATAGCCCTGCGCATTGGGATGCACCCCATCGGTGCCATAGGCCGGGTTCAGCGCGTCCCCGACATGCAGGACCGACCAGTAATCGGCATAGGTCGCACCGATCTGCTTGGCATAGGTCTTCAACCAGGCATTCAGCGTCGCGATGCGCGGTGCGGTGGCCAGGCCCGGCTTCCACTCGAAATGATCGGCGGGCGGGATCGAGGCCAGGATCACGCGGATGCCGTTGGCCTGGGCCAGCTCGACCATCGACATGATATTGCCCTGAACCTGCGCGTCGGTCGTCGGGCCGGTATTGCCCGCAATATCGTTGGTGCCCGCCATGATCTGCACCACCGCCGGATGCAGGTCGATCACGTCCTGACGGAAGCGGAGCAGCATCTGCGAGGTCGTCTGCCCGCTGATCCCGCGTCCGATCCGACCGGGGGTGAAGAATTGCGGCATCTTGCCGGCCCAACCCTCGGTGATCGAATCGCCCATGAAGACGATGCGCGGCTGCCCCGCCACCGGCGCGGACAGCTTGGCATTGTCACTACGGTAGCGCGCCAGATAGGCGAAGTCGTTGTGCAACCGCTCCTCCCATTCGCGGGTCCAGCGCTGTGCATCCGTTTCCTTCGGCGCGGTCTGCGCGGCGGCGGGTGCTGCGAGGGTCAGCGCAGCGAGCGCGGTCAGGATCACCCGGCTCACGGGCGCAGGTCCGTGGCGGTCGCGGTGACGTTCCAGCCGCGCAAGGCGACCATCGGCTTGTCCGCCTTGGCCGTAGGGTAGCGAATCTCGATCACGCGGGTCTCTCCGGGCATCAGGGTGACGTAATTGTCGCTGAAATAGGCGGGCAGCACCTGACTGCCGTCGGCATTCATCACGGTCAGCTTGGTCTCGATCGCAGGCACGGTGCCGCCATTGGTCAGGGTGACGCTGGCGAGCGTCTCCTCGCCTTGCGCTTGCGTCGTCGCGGTCGCGGTGACGGGGGCGGCGGCCATGGCGGTCAGCGCGCGATAGCCCGCATCGTCCGCCGCTTCCCAATAGCTGTTGGTCGACAGCAGCTGCCCGCCCGCATCGCTCGCCTCCAGCCGGACCAGCACCGGCCCGCGCTTCATCGCGGGCGCGAGGTCGAGGGCGAGCGCTGGCGTCACCCCCTCGGCACCCGCGACGATCTTCGCCTCCTGCTCGCTCTCGGTCCGGCCATCCAGCCCGACGATCTTCGCGCGCACCTGCACGCCCTTCAGCGCGTCGCGGGTGTTGTTGACCAGCACGACGCGGTGGTCGGGCAGGTTCATCTGGACATGGATCGGCTCGGCGGCCTTCTTCACGCCGTAGAAGGCGGCATGCGTGTCATAGTCGGAGGAGAAGATCTGCCAGGCCGAGGACGGCCAGGCGGGCTGGGTCATCCACAGCATCCGCCCCGAATTCTCGGTCCAGAGCCCGGCATTCATCCCCTCGAAGATGGCGCGATAGGATTCATACTCCATCATCTGCGCCTTGCGCTCGAAATCCTCCAGCCCGGTGGCGGGGCCGAAGCGGCGTTCGAGCACGTCCATATAGGTCTTTACCGCGCCGTTCCCGGTCTGGTGCCAGTCATGATAGGCCCAGACATCGCCGATCGGCCAGCGATCCGCCTCGGCCGGGATGGTCCGCTTCCACGACTCCAGCGTCGGCAGCGAGGGCGTGCCGACCTCGACCGAGAAGCCCTTGGCATGGGTGGTGAAATATTCGACCGGCGGCCGCCAGTTATAGGGGCCGGAGCCCTGGAGGTTCACCGCGTTGGACGAGGGCATATAGAGCCGCGTCCCGTCCTCGGTGCGCAGCAGCGTGTCGAGCCCGTTATTCAGGATCGGTTGCGGCACGCCCTCGTTACGGCCGAACCAGGCGACGATCGAGGGGTGGTTGCGATAGCGGCGCACCACGTCGGCTGCATTGGCGAGGAACAGTTGCGGGTCCTCGGCCTCCATATTGTAATCCTGGGTCGACTCCCAGAAGTCGGACAGGACCATCAGGCCATATTCGTCGGCCAGGTCGAAGAAGCTCTCCTCGGTATTCTGGCCGACCCAGTTGCGGATGATGTTGAGATGCGCGTCGCGGTGCAGGCGGAAGAACGGCTCCAGATGCGCGCGGTCGACGCGCTTCATGAAATCGTCCATGCCGATATTGCCGCCGCGCGCCGCGATCCGCACGCCGTTGACCCGCAAGGTCATATAGGGGGCGAGGCGGGGATCGTCGGTGACCTTGGCAACCGCCGCCGACTGGTCGCCGCCGGGCATGAAGCTCATCGCCCAGCCATTGCCCGTCTTGCGGATGCCCGCATGGCTGGTGTCCACCACCTTCGGTCCGCCACGCACCCGATTGAGGTCCAGTGTCACCCGCTCCAGATCGCCGTCACCGTCGAACAGCGACAGGTCATAGGTCACCTGCCGCATCCCGAAGCGCAGGCCCTTGGAGTCGGACAGCGCGCCATCGACCGCCGCCGTCAGCGCCAGGTCGTGCAGCGCCGGGTCGCCATAGCCATTGGGCCACCACAGGCGCGGGTTCTTAACTGACAGCTGCGGGAATTCGAATGGAGACAGGACGGCGCGGATCGTCTGGCCCGGCGCGACCGTCACCGGCTTTTCGACCACGACATCGTCGAACACCGCGCGCACGGTCGTCGTCACCGGCGTCTGGCCGTTGTTGGTGACGGGCACCGCGATCTCGACATCGGCGACCGAATTGTCGGGCTTGGGCAGGGTCGTCACCACCTGCGGGTCGCCGATCACCGCCGGGCCGGTCGCGGCCAGCGTCACGCCCTGCCACAGCCCGGTATTGCGGTCGCGGACAGAGGGGATCCAGTCCCACCCCTCGGTCGCGACGAAGGTCGGGCCGTCGAGCATCTGGACGCCGCCATTCTCGCCCACGCCCGCCGTCATCGATTCCTCATGCGCGAGGCCGGGATGCGGCGGCGGCGACACCCGCACCGCGATGGCGTTACGCCCGGCGGCCAGCGTCACGGGGAAGCGGCCACGGATGAAGGCGCCCTTCATCGTGCCCGCCATCCGGCCATTGACCCAGACCTCGGCGGAATAGTTCACCCCGTTGAAGGTCAGCCACATCGTCCGCCCGGCGGCCTCGGCGGGCGTGTCGAACTCGGTGCGATACCAGTAATCCTGCCGCGCCAGCGTCTCGGGGATCGACAGGTTGTTCAGCCCAACCGCCGGATCGGGATAGACGCCGCGATCGACCAGCGTCGTCAGCACGGTGCCCGGCACCGTCGCGGCATACCATTTGCTCGCGTCGAAATTGCCCTGCGACAGGTCCGCGCCGCCGGGGCCGACCTTGGCCGCCTCGATCAGCCGCCAGCCATTCACCGCCCATTGGCCGGTGGCGGTGGAGACGAGCGCGGGCACCTTGGATTCGGGCTTTGCCGTGCCGCCGGTCGGGATCGGGGCCTTGGACTGGGGCAGGGTCCAGGCGTCCTGCGGTGTGGTCTGCCCCTGCATCTGCCGGGTCTGATAGGGCCAGCTGGGGCTGCCGGTCTGGAGCGCGATCTTCGCCGGATCGGGCGCGCGCCGGGCGGCGACGCGGATGGTCAGCGGGTCGACCGCCTCGCGCACCATGCGGAAATCGACGACCTTGCCCGCAAAGACTGGCTGATAGCTGCGCGGCGCCAGCGTCGCGACGCCGGTCACGGGCTCCAGCGACAGGCCGCGCTGCACCACCTGTCGTCCGTTCACGAACAGCCGGACGATCTTTCCATCATAGCTGGCGGCGATATAGGTCCATTTGTTGCGGTCGGCATCGCCGCCGCCCTGGACCACCCCCGCCTCGCTGACGAGCGCGGGCTGGCCGTCGACCAGCGCCAGATAGCGGCGCGGCCCCCCGGTGGGGTTGCCGAAGCCGCCGATCAGCATCGTCGTACCCTTGCCCATCACGCTGCGCGGCTGGACCCAGGCGGACAGAGTCCAGTTGGGCGCGGTGACCGGCGACGTGACGATGGCACGGGCGTAGGAATCGCCACCGGGCGGCAGATCGGCGTTGATCGGACCCAAAGGTGTGGCGGGCGGCGTGGCGGGCGGCGGATTCTGTACCGGAGCCGTCTGCGCCGCAGCGGCCATGCCCCAGACCAGCGCCGTCACTGATGCCAGAGCCCCCATCGCTCTTGCCGCCGCCACGCTCATGCCTGCTCCTTTTGAATCGCCGCGGGATAAAGCAAATGAAAAGCCCTAAAGTCAAAGGGCGCTGTACCCATTCCTCCCCTGCAAGGGGAGGTGTCGCGCAAAGCGTGACGGAGGGGTGTCCCCCTATCGAGAGCGGGGACACCCCTCCGTCAGGCCTGCGGCCTGCCACTTCCCCTTATAGGGGAGGAATAGGGATTACCCGCCGAAACGGTCGATCGCCTCGCGGATGCCGGTCCAGACTGTACCGAGCTGTTCCGGTGTGATGGAGTAGGGCGGCATCACATAGATGGTGTTGCCCATCGGCCGGACGAGCAGATCGCGCTCGCGGAAATGGGCCAGCAGTCGGGGTGCCAGGTCGGACAGGTAATCCTGCCCCGCGCCCAGCTCGAACGCTGCGATAGTGCCGAGACTACGCGGGTTGCGGACCGCGGGTTCATCCACCACCATGGCCAGATGGCTTCGCTGGCGATTGGTCAGAGCATCGATCCGCGCCTGCACCGGCTCGTCGCGCCAGATCGCCAGATTGGCCGCCGCCGCCGCGCAGGCGATGGGGTTGGCGGTGTAGCTGGACGAGTGGAAGAACTGTTTCGATCGGTCGGTCTCCGACCAATGCGCCTGGAAGATCGGCTCGATCGCCAAGGTCACCGCCAGCGGCACCGCGCCGCCGGTCAGCCCCTTGGACAGGCAGAGAATGTCGGGCACCACCTCCGCCTGCTCGCAGGCCAGCAACGTGCCGGTGCGGCCCCAGCCGGTCATGATCTCGTCGGCGATGAACAAGACGCCGTGCGCTGCGCAAATGTCGCGCATCGCGGCCAGCGTCTCCGGCGTGTACAGGAGCATGCCGCCCGCACCGAGCACCAAAGGCTCGACGATGAACGCCGCCGCGCCCGCCCGGCACTCCGCCTCCAGCGCATCGAGCGTGGCCTGCACGTCCGTAGGAAAAGGAATCGTGCCGACATCGAAGAGCAACGGCGCATAGGCGCGGTTGTATACGCCGCGCGCGCCGACCGACATCGCGCCGATCGTGTCGCCATGATAGCTGTGTTCGAGGACGAGGATGCGGTGACGCGGCTCGCCCCGGTGGAGCCAGTATCCCAGCGCCATCTTCAGCGCGACCTCGACCGCCGTCGAACCGGAGTCGGAGAAGAACACCCGCGTCAGTTCGGGCGGGGTGATCCGCACCAGTTCGGCGGCGACTTCCTCAGCGGGTTCATGCGTCCACCCGGCAAAGATGATCTGGTCGAGCTTGCCCGCTTGGTCAGCGATGGCGGCGCTGATGCGCGGATGGTTATGGCCGTGCGTTGTCACCCACCAGCTGGAAATGGCGTCGATCACCTCGCGCCCGTCGACCGTGGTCAGCACCGCGCCGCTGGCGGTGGCGACCTTGGGGATCGGCTCGCCCAGGCCGTGTTGGGTAAAGGGATGCCAGACCGGCGAGGTCATCGGAAATCCCCGATGTCGAAATTCGCCGCGAACGCTTCCGCCAACGTCTCGCGGGTCAGCTCGGCGAGGCGCGGCAGGCGGCCCAGCCGCTTCACCCCGCCGATCGCGGCAATGGTCGCCTCGCTGTCCTCCACACCCTCGCCGACGAATGCGACCCCCAGGATCGGCACCCCGCGCGACCGCAGCGCCTCGATCGACAACAGGCTGTGGTTGATCGTGCCCAGCCCGGTCCGCGCGACCAGCACCACCGGGCGGCCCCAATGAGCGAACAGGTCGGCGAACAGCAACTGGCGGGTGACGGGCACCAGCACCCCGCCCGCCCCCTCGGCGACCAGCGGACCATCGATCGGCGGCAGGGCCAGCCGGTCCATCGCGATCTCCACCCCGTCGATCTCGGCTGCACGGTGCGGCGAGCAAGGGGTCTTCAACCGATAGGCGGAGGGGAGAACCGGGCGCCCACTGAGCGCGGCGACCGTCTCGGCATCGCCATGCCCCTCCTCGTCGGTGCCCGCCTGCACCGGCTTCCAATAGCTGGCCCCCAGCGCGCCGGTCAGTGCGGCGGAGAAGACGGTCTTGCCGATTTCGGTATCGGTGCCGGTGACGATGATCGCGCTCATGCCAGAACCTCGTTCAGTGCCTGGTCGAGGGCGAGGATGTCGGCCTCCTCGACATTGAGGGTGATTGACAGCCGCAGCCGCGCCGCGCCCACCGGCACGGTCGGCGGGCGGATGCCGCGAATGTCGAAGCCGCGCACCTGCAACGCCTCGGCCGCGCGCATGGTGCGGCCATTGTCGTGCAGGATCAGCGGCATGATAGGCGTGCCGTTCGCCAGCGCGCCCTGTTTCGCCAGACGCTCTCCCGCCAGCGCGATCCGCTCGTGGAGTGCGGTCCGCCGTTCGGGCTCGTCGGCGAGGATGCGCAAGGCCTCGCGCACCCCGCGCGCCATGAGGGGGGACGGCGCGGTCGAGAAGATGAAACCCCGCCCGCGATTGACCAGATAGTCGCGGACGATGGCGGGCCCGGCGACCAGCGCGCCTTCGCACCCCAATGCCTTGCCGCAGGTGTGGAGGGTGACGACCCGCTCGCCGGGCGTGGCGAGCCCCTGCCCCCGCTCGCCGAAGACCCCGGTGGCATGCGCCTCGTCCACGATCAGCATCGCATCGTGCCGCTCGGCCACCGCCATCAGTTCGGCGAGCGGCGCGGTGTCGCCGTCCATCGAATAGAGGCTTTCGACCGCGATCCAGGCGGTGCCCTTGCCGCCCTGGGTGCGCCAGGCCCGGATCGCATCCTCGAACGCCGCCGGGTCGTTATGCGCCGCCGCCACGGACTGCGCCCGCGACAGCTTCATCCCCTCATGCATGCTGGCATGGACCAGCGCATCATGGACGATCAGGTCGCCGCGCTGGGGCAGCGTCGCCAGGAGCGTCGCATTGGCGGTATAGCCCGACGAGAAATACAGGCTCGCCTCCGCCCCGAAGAATGCGGCGGCTTCGGCTTCCAGTGCCTCATGCTCCGGGTGGTTGCCGCGCAACAGCCGCGAGCCGCCCGAACCGACGGGGACGCCCTCTGCCACCGCGTCCGCGATGGCGGCGGCAAGGCGGGGGTGGCTCGCCAGCCCCAGATAGTCGTTGGAGGCGAAGTCCCTGCCCCTTTGCGGAGCCAGCCCCCGCAATCGGTCCCGCGCGGCCAGTCGGGCCAGATCGGCGCGATGAAAGTCCAGCATGGGGGCTTCCCTAAGAGGGATAGACGGTGAGTGAAACCATATTTGCGATGGATTCCCGTGGCCTTCGACTTCGCTCAGGCGGAACGGGGGTTGGGCTGTGCGGCCAAAAGCACCTCACTCCGTTCAGCCTGAGCGAAGTCGAAGGCCACGCCCCGCCGCTTACCTCAAGCCGGCTCCGCCAAGGTCACGATCGACACCCCCGGGGTCAGCGGCACACGCCCGACTAGATGCCGCTCCAGCCGGAAGATCGCCTCGAACGCCTTGTTGAGCGGTGCGGGCGGGGGCGAGTCGTCGCTGTCGTCGCGCCCCGTGATCCGTCCCGCGATCCGTGCCGCCGCCGCCAGTGGGAAGAGCAGCGAGTTGAAATAGCCGAGCTTGCGGGGTTTCAGCCCCGCCTTCTCGATCGCCGACACCAACGTCCCCTTGGAATAGCGGCGATGGTGGTGGTTCACCACGTCGTGCGCCGACCACATCCACTGATGCGCAGGGACGGCGATCAGGATCTTGCCGCCCGGCTTCAGGCAGGACTTCATCGCGGCCAGCGCGGCGACATCGTCTTCGATATGCTCGACCACATCGAGCACCGCGATCAGGTCGTACGCACCCCGCTCGATCCCCGGCAGTTCGGGGAGCGGCGCGGCCTGGACCGGCTTGCCCAGCCGGGCGGACGCGATCTCGCGCGCGGCGGGGTCGATCTCGATCGCGTCGACCGTGCCGAAGCTCGCCAGCATGGGCAGGTTGTGCCCGGTGCCGCAGCCGATCTCGAGGATGCGCGCCTCGGCGGGCAGCTTGCCATAGCGGGTCAGATAGTCCGCCAGGATGTCGCGGCGCGCGCGATACCACCAATGGGTGGAATCATGCGCGGCCATGCGGTCGTAAACGATACGGTCCATGAACTTATCCGAAGACCCATTGGCGGTTGAGCGCGAAGGTCGCGATCGGCGTGATCGTGACCACCGGGATCAGCGCGACCCAGGGTTGTTGATGCAATAGCCCGGTCGCGATCCAGGTGAAGAGCGCGTTCAACGCAAGGCCGAAGCCCTGCACCACCAGGAATTTCAGATGCTGCCGGCCGCTCGAGTCGCGGGTGCCGTGCCCGCGAAAACTCCACGCGCTGTGCAGGAAGAAACCGACGATCACCGCGACCAGAAAGGCGGGCGGCACCGCCAGCACGGCCTTGTCATGCGGCAGGACCCAATAGGTCAGCGGCAGATAGACCGCCGAATAGACGACCGTCGACACGCCCCCCGCGATACCGAAGCGGATGATCTGGCCCAGCATCCCGCTGGACCGCCATCGATCGATCTGGTGCTGAAGAGTCGCCATACTCCCGACCTTGCCCCCAACCTTGCCCTTTGCGCCGCCCGCGATAGAGCGGAACCCATGTCCCCGCGCCTTAGGCTGCGGGCGGGTATGAGGGAAGCGTCTTTGGAACGTCTGCAGCGTGAGATCGACCGCAACTGGCAACGCTGGGTGCTGGTGGCGTGGGCCGCGATCACCGCCTGGTACATGTACGATCGCTGGGGCCAGATACGCTGGTGGTCGCTGGGCGACACCGACGACAATATGCGGCTGATGCAGGTGCGGGCCTGGATGGCGGGGCAGGACTGGTATGATCTGCGCCAGTATCGGATGAACCCGCCGGTCGGCTTCGACATCCATTGGAGCCGCATCGTCGACCTGCCGATCGCCGGGCTGATCCTGTTCTTCCGCCTGTTCACCACCCCCGCCTGGGCCGAGCGGCTCGCCTGCGGCCTGGCGCCGCTGATCCCGCTGTCGATCACCATGACCGCGCTGGCGGTGACGCTGCGCCGCCTGATCGGGGTGCTGACTTGGCCGCTGGGCCTGGGGCTGCTGCTGTGCGCCCATGCGACGCTGCTGATGTATATGCCGATGCGCATCGACCATCACGGGTGGCAGCTGGCCATGCTGGCGGTCACGGTCGCGGGTCTGTGCGATCCGGCGGCACGGCGCGGCGGCGCGCTGGTCGGCCTGGCGAGCGCGGTGTCGCTGGCGATCGGGCTGGAGATGCTGCCCTATGCCGCGATGGCGGGCGCGATCCTGACGCTGCGCTGGGTCTGGGACCGGGCGGAGGCCGACCGGCTGGCCGTCTATGCGCTGACCCTGGGCGGGGGAAGCGCGGCGGGGTTCGCCGCCTTTGCCTCCAACGCCAATTACGCGATGCGCTGCGATGCGCTGACCCCGGTCTGGTTGTCGGTGACGGTCGCGGCGGGGGCGTTGCTGTTCGTGCTGGCGCGGATCAATCCGGCGTCGCGCGGCGCGCGGCTGGGTCTGGCGGTGGTCGCGGGTGCGGTGATCGCGGGCGGTTTCGCCAGCCTGTTCCCGCAATGCCTGACCCGCCCCGAACAGGTCAGTCCCGAGTTGCAGCGCAACTGGCTGAACAATGTCCGCGAGGCCAAGCCGATCTACAAGCACCCGCTTCGCGTCGCGCTGCCCATGGCGATCATGCCGGTGATCGGGATGATCGGCGCGATCGGCGCGGCCTGGCGGCGGCGGACGATCGGCTGGACCGCGGTGGCGCTATTCACGACCTTCGCCTGCCTGATGCTGTTGTGGCAGGCGCGCGCGGCCCCGGCGGCGCAGATGCTGGCGATTCCGGGCATCGCGGCGTTGCTCTGGATGATCCTGCCCTGGCTGACGCGGCTGCGCTCGCCCCTGCTGCGGGTGCCCGCCATCGTGCTGGCGGTGCTGGTGCCGACGGGGATCGCGGCGAGCTGGATCGTCACCTATCTGCCCGCGACCCAGCCGAGCGCTTATGCGAACCGGGTCAACCGTGCGACCGGGCAGTGCGTGCGCACCTCGGTGCTGACGGGGGTGAATGCCTATCCCCGGGCGACGGTGTTCACCTTCGTCGATCTGGGGCCACGGCTGATCGTGACGACGCATCATGACGCGATCGCAGGACCCTATCACCGCAATGGCGATGCGATCCTGGATGTGCAGCACGCCTTTCAGGGCAGCGAGGCGCAGGCGCGCGCGATCATGAAGCGGCATGGTGCGACGCTGCTGCTGATCTGCCCGGACATGGCCGAGTCGACCAACTACCGCGCGCGCGCACCGGGCGGCTTCTACGACCGGATGGCGCGCGGCTGGACGCCGAACTGGCTGACCCCGCTGCCGCTGCCCAAGGGATCGCCGCTGAGGCTGTATCGAATCAGCTGAAATCTCCCCTTCACGGGGAGGACCACCGCGAAGCGGTGGTGAAGGGGGAGCATGCCACCAAGGATGGCCCAGGCGGCAAGCTCCCCACCTCTATCAGACCTTGCTGGTCAGTTCCGGCACGACGGTGAACAGGTCGCCGACCAGGCCGATATCGGCGACCTGGAAGATCGGCGCATCCTCGTCCTTGTTGATCGCGACGATGATCTTGGAGTCCTTCATCCCCGCCAG
>NZ_JACHNX010000026.1 GCF_014199595.1 Sphingomonas yabuuchiae
GGGGAAGCTACGTCCGGGCTACGCCCGGCCTCCGCTTCCCCCCACACGTCATCTACGATGTCGCTGACCCTTCAACTGCGATGTCGCTGTGCAGTAGCAGGCCGATCAGCCAGTCGTTGGTATCTAGCGGCTGCGAGAAGCTACCGCTGGGCGGCATTGACGGGTTAGGGCGCATAGGCCGCCTGCCCGCTTTCCTTGGGTGAAGCGGGCGATCCGCGGCAGCCTGATGGGCGGACGGCCTGGACTGCAAACGATCATAGGCAGCCCGGGCTTCCTTCTTGCCTAAAACGGCATACGCCTCATTGATTTCCTTGGCGCGAGCAGAAACGTCCACACCATGATTGGCATCGGGGTGATATTGACGAAGCAGTGCCTTCCACGCGGAGTGTATAGCGTCGCGACTTGCCGTTGAGGGCACCCCGAGAACGGCGTAATAATCGGGTGATAGAGCCATACGGTTGTCACCTGTCGCTATAACGCAAAAAACGAACGTCCACCTGGCGGGCGATCGCAATCGAGCCCTCTCGGCGATGCGAAGTGCGGTTTTTGGCACCAACCGTCAGATGGCTACTACATCCATACGCAACTTTGGTGTTTCGACAAAACGACAATCGCTTCAGCGACCGGGAACACACGCCAACATGCCCGTATTGTACCGGAATGGGTGATCGGCATCGGCCTGCCCCCACAGAATTACGCAACGCACTCTCTTCGACGAACGAAGGGAGGTCTCATCGACCCACCCCCGGTCGTTGCTAATCCGCTCCTAGCCGTCCGATACTTGGTCCATGGGGACGAACCCGTCGGTTGGGCGTGCCCGCTACGGCACCGGCACGCCCAAGCACTCACATGTCTGCTGCGGTCGGGCGAACAATCACCTCATTGATGTCGACACCTTCCGGCTGCTCAATGGCATAGCGAACGGCTCTCGCGATCGCATCCGGCGTCAGCGCCTTCTTCCGCCATCCGGTCAGTGCCGCCGCAATCTCAGGATCGGTGATGTCATGGCCAAGTTCCGTGGCGACCACGCCGGGCGAGATCAACGTCGAGCGGACCTCGTCATGCTCCTGCCGCAGCCCCTCGGTAATCGCGCGTACGGCATGTTTGGTGGCGCAATAAACCGCAGCGGTCGGCATCACCATGTGCGCGGCGACCGAGGCGACGTTGACGATATGGCCGCTCTTCTGCGCCACGAACCGGGGCAACACGGCGGCGATGCCGTTGAGGACGCCGTGGATGTTGACGTCGACCATCCGCTTCCATTCCTCGCGCTTCAGCGCAGCGAGCGGCGAAAGCGGCATCACACCCGCATTGTTGACCAGCACGTCGACGCGACCGAAGCGTGCTTCAGCAGCCTCGACGAACGCGTCGAAATCGGCGCCGTCGGTAACGTCGAGTTCGCGCCAGGCGACGGTCTCGCCCAGTTCCTCCGCCAGTGCCTTCAGGCGCTCTCCGCGACGCGCGCCGATGAACAGCCGGGCGCCGGTCGCAGCCAGTTCGCGCGCCGTTGCCTCACCGATCCCGCTCGACGCGCCGGTGATGAGGACGACTTTGTCGATATTTCCTGCCATGATGCAGCCTTTCCGTTGTGGTGACGGGTAACAGATGGGCCATCGCCCATGTCGGGCGGTAGAGCGATCGCCCTAATGGCTTGCACGATCCTCCAGAATCGATGCCGGGCGCTTGCCCGTAGCGCGCGAGTGGGGAAGGATCGTCGGCATGAACCGGATCGCGGAACTCTCCACCCTCATCGATCGACACGTCGTGGGTACAGGCATTTGCAGCACGGCGATGCCGCGTGTGTCGCTGATCCGGGCCGACGCACCGAGCACCCCCACGCCTGCCGTCTACGAGGCCTCCCTTTGCATAATAGCCCAGGGGTCAAAACGGGTGTCGATCGGCGAGCACAGCGTGGTCTATGATGCGGCTCATTACCTTTTGGTCTCGGTCGATTTGCCGCTGGTCGGTCATGTGCTCGATGCGAGTCCTGAGCGACCCTATCTCTGCTGCAAGATCGATCTCGATGCCGCGATGCTGGCCGATCTCATGGCGAGCGAGGGCGGCGGGGTGGCCCGTACGGCTCTGCCGGTGCTCGGCGTCTACCCCGGCGATCCCGACCTGATCGGCGCGGCATGCCGGCTGGTCGGGCTGCTCGACCGACCCGACACGATCCGCGCGCTGGCGCCGCTGATCGAGCGCGAAATCCTCTATCGTCTGCTCACCGGGCCGCACGGTCCGATGCTTCGTCACGTCGCAACCGCTGGCAGCCATCTCAATCAGGTGAGCCGCGCGATCGCCGCCATCCGCCGGCGTTTCGATGCGCCAATCCGCATCGACGACGTCGCAGCCGAGGCCGGGATGAGCGCCTCCTCGCTCCACGCACACTTCAAGGCGATCACCCGCATGACGCCGCTGGAATATCAAAAGCAGCTGCGATTGCAGGAGGCCAGACGCCTGATGCTGACGGAGGGTGCCACGGCGAGCACGGCAGGCTTTGCCGTCGGCTATGAGAGCCCATCACAATTCAGCCGAGAATATAGGCGACTATTCGGTGCGCCTCCACGTGCCGACATCGAACGGCTCCACGCTGCACCAGCAGCGGCCGTGGCGCTGTGACGATGGCGTGGGCCGCAACCGCAGCTGCGAACTATTGGGGTCGGCTGGGGCTGGTCGCTTGGAACAGATTATATGGGAGACATCAGAGCCTCGCGGCTTGCGGCGGCACGGAGAGGCAGGCCGACAGGAGCCCCCCCGGCCGGCCTAGCATAGTTTAAGCCATTGCAGAGAAATGCCCATTTCCTCACTTAGGTTCTTGATCTTTGGAGCAGCCAAGGTTCGATGGTGCTCTATGAGACTAGAATGACGAGCACTGCCAATCCCGGCCCCGTCCCAAAGGTCGATGATGTCCTGATCACGGCCGAACTGGCGAACCGGCCTTCCCGGCCGCCAGACTATGAACGCGAGAACGGAGCGCTGGGGCTTTTGGCCCAGGAAATGGCGGCTCACCCACGCGGAGTGCTGCAGAAGTGTGCCGAACTCGTCATGGAGCTGTGCCATGCCGACTCGGCGGGCATCAGCATATTAGAGCCTGAAGGAGCAGGCGGAGTCCTCCGCTGGTGCGCCGCCGCGGGCGTGTTTGCGCCGAATCTTCATGGGACGATGCCCGCGGAGGCGAGCCCCTGCGGAACGGTGATGGAACGCAACTGCGTACTGCTGTTCGACAAGGCCGAGCGGTTCTTTCCGAGTCTCCGGGGTGTCGAGCCACGTATCTATGAAAATCTTCTCACGCCCTGGCACGCAGAGGGCAGGGCAGTCGGCACCCTCTGGGCCATCAAGCATACCCCAGACGGACGGTTCGATGCAGAAGATGCGCGCATCTTACAGAGCCTCGCGCGGTTCGCCGCGGCCGCGTTCCAAATCACCTCCGCCCTCGACGAAGCCGCAGTCGAACGATCGGCACTGCGCGAAAGCGAGCAGAAATTTCGGACACTGTTCGAGGAAATGGACGAAGGATTTGCCGTTTGCGAACTTGTACGGGACGATGCGGGCCATCCAGTGGACTTTCGCTACATCGATCTGAACCCCTCGATCGTGCACCACACCGGCATGGCTCCGGAGACGCTCCGCGGCCGGCGTGCCACAGAGGCGTTTCCCGGGCGTGATCCCTGGTATGTGGAAACTTACGCTCAGGTGGTCGACAGCGGCCAGTCTGTACTCGAGGAACATTATTTCGAGCATGTCGATCGGTGGCTGCGCATAAACGTATTCCCGCGCGGCGGCGATCGCTTTGCGGTGCTCTATAGTGACATCACGGACCGCAAGCGTGTCGAGATAGTCCTGCGGCAGAGCGAACAGCGCCAGGCCTTCTTGCTGCGCTTCACCGACGCGATACGGTCGGAGTCGGACGAACAGGCACTCATCAAGCGCGCTGTTCAACTGCTTGCCGAGGAACTGCTAGCCGACAGGTGCTATGCGACCAGGCACAACCCGACGGCCGACTTGACCAATGTCCTCTGTGAGGTCCGCGCGCCCGACATGGCGCCGCTACCGGCCACGCTTCGCTTTACCGACTTTCCTGAAGCAGGCCGCCAGACTTTCGAGAAAACTCTAGTTTACGACGATACCGCCAACGACCCGACCCTATCCGAAGCGGATAAGACTGCGCTGAAATCGATGGGTGTCGCCGCGCTTCTATCGCGGCCCTTGCGCCGTGACGGTGCTCCGATCTTTGCGCTGGGCGTCACGAGCAAGGTTCCACGCCGCTGGACGTCCGCCGAGATCGCCCTGGTTGAGGAAGCCGCCGAACGCGCATGGGAAGCCGCCGAGCGCGTGCGCGGTGAAGGGGCGCTTCGCAACAGCGAGGAGCGGTTCCGACAATTCGCCGACGCGTCTGCAGCCGGTCTCTGGATTCGAGAAGCGAACAGCCTGGACATGGAATTCGCCAGCCCTGCCATCGCCGCCATCTATGGCGTCCAACCCGATGCACTGCTGGGGGATGTGAAGCGCTGGGCAGTCATGGTGGTCCCTGATGATCGCGATGAAGCTGTTGCCTGTTTGGAGGCGGCGCGCACGGGGCAGACGGTCGTCCACGAATTTCGCATCAAGCGGTCCTCCGACGGCGCCTTTCGATGGATCAGGAACACCGATTTCCCACTGGAGGACGCCACGGGCCAGTTCCAGCGGATCGGCGGGATTGCCGAGGACGTTACCGAGGCCAAACTCGCCGTGGATCATCAGGGCGTGCTTCTACTCGAGCTTCAGCACAGGGTGCGGAACATCATGGCGATGATCCGCTCCATGACGCGACGGTCAGCCGACGGCGCGGCGGACGTGAACGAGTATGGAAACCTGCTTGAAGGACGACTTCTCGCACTCGCCCGCGTGCAGGCGCTGCTCACCCGGCAGGTAAACACTGGCGGCTCTTTGCGGGATATCGTCGAAAGCGAAGTCAGCGCCCAGGCGAGCGGCGGCGGCCAATATGAACTGGTCGGACCGGATGTGCAGCTGTCGCCCAAGGCGGTCGAGGTGCTGACGCTCGCGCTCCACGAGCTGTCGACTAATGCTCTGAAATATGGTGCGCTTTCCGTCCCGGAAGGCCGCTTGCGGGTGGAATGGGCGCCGTTCGAGAAGCGCGGCCGCACGTGGCTGGCGATCGACTGGGCCGAGGCCGGTGCTCCCGCTCGCGGGCCAGTGACCAGGCGCGGGTTCGGCAGCGACCTGATCGAAGGCAGAATACCTTACGAACTGGGCGGGACGGGCCGACTCGGCATCGAGCCGGGCGGTGCATGCTGCCGCCTGGAATTTCCGCTGAAAGAAGGTGAAAGTATCTTGGAGACGGACGCTCCGACACCAACGGCTGTATTTGGAGGAACGCTGGATATGACCGGAGCGCCGGATCTGACGGGCTGCAATGTGCTCGTCGTCGAGGACGACTATTACATCGCGGGAGACACCGCTGCTGCGCTGCGCGGCGCTGGCGCGACGGTGCTTGGTCCCTGCCCGAACGAAGAAGCGACGCTCGATCTGCTGAAGACGGCAATGCCGACCCATGCCGTTCTGGACCTCAATCTGGGCGGCGGCGGACCACGCTTTGCGATCGCGCACGCGCTCAAGGAACGCGGCGTACCGTTCATCTTCCTGACGGGATACGATCCAGATGCGGTCCCGGCTGACCTTGCCGAGGTCGTCCGACTGCAAAAGCCAGTTCCGCTCAGCAATATCGTGAAAGCCGTTGCCCTACTCTAGCCGGACCGTTCACGCTCCGTCGTCCGTCAAACCCGTCAGGATATTCGCAACATCCATCGGCCTTGCCGTGCCGATCACGCCAGCGCCGCGATCCAGTCCGCCACCTGAAAGGCGCCAAATGGTGGGAACAGCGCGGCGCCATCTTCGTCCTGTTTGGCCTGCACGTCGCTCCTGACCGTCAGATAGGGCAGTGCTTGGCGCGCTAGAATTTCGGCCAGCCGCTCGCGATCCTCCGCTCGAAAGGCTCCCATGATGACCGCGCCCCGGAGATCCTCCGTCAACAGGACCCGGATCCCCTGCGACAGCTCGTCCAAGGGGCCGATCACCGGAATATGTCGTTCCTTCAGCACGCTCGCGACATAATCGACGGCGAAGTTGATCTGGGCCGCCAGCAGGAGGACCGGCCTGGCCGCCCCGCCCCCTTCCCCGTGGGTCATGCGGCGCTGCGTCCTCCAGCCAGGGCGGCCAAACCCGTTATCTCCGCTCCCCGAAGCATCGGCTTCAACCGGCGATAGGTTGCCAGCGCCTGCCCGACGACTTGGTCCATGTTGTAGTAACGATAGGTTGCCAGGCGCCCGACGAAACTGACATGCGGCTCGGCCAGGGCCAGCGCCTCATAGCGTTTGTACAACGCCTGGTTCTCGTCGCGCGGGATCGGGTAATAGGGATCGCCCGTCGCGCTGGGATATTCATAGGTCACGCTGGTCTGCGGCGCGATCTGGCCGGTCAGATGCTTGTATTCGGTAATCCGCGTATAGGGAACGGCCTCGTCGGGATAGTTGACGACGGCAACGGGCTGATGCCGTTCCTCGTTCAGCGTCCGATGTTCGAACCGAAGTGAGCGATAAGGCAAGCGGCCGTAACGATAGCCGAAATATTCGTCGATCGGCCCGGTGAAGACCAGATGGTCGTGGGGATAGGCAACACGAACATCGGCATAGTCGACCCCCAGCAGCAGGTCGATATTGGGATGGCTGAGCATCGCCTCGAACATGCGGGTGAAGCCTTGCGCGGGCATCGCCTGATGACGGTCGCCGAAATAGCGATCGTCGGTACAGGTCCGGGTCGGCACCCGCGCGGTGACCGACTTGTCGAGTTCCGACGGGTCCATACCCCATTGCTTGCGGGTATAGCCCTGGAAGAACGTCTCGTAGAGTTTGCGCCCGACCTTCGATATCACCACATCGGCCGATGTGCGGATCGGATCAATGGGCTCGGCGCGGGACGCCAGAAACGCCTCGACCTCCGCATCGCTCGAAAGGTCCAGACCATATAGCGTGTTCAGCGTCGTGCGATTGATCGGCATGGGCACCAGCGTGCCGTCGATATCGGCCAGCACGCGATGCTCATAGGGTCGCCAATCGGTGAAGCGCGACAGATAGTCGAACACGTCGTCCGAATTGGTGTGGAAAATGTGCGGACCATAGCGATGGACCAGGATGCCCGCGGCATCGTAATGGTCATAGGCATTACCCGCGATATGTGACCGCCGGTCGACCACCAGCACGCGCTTGCCTGCATCGGACGCCAGCCGCTCCGCCATCACCGCCCCGGCGAACCCCGCGCCGACGACCATCACGTCATAGCGGTCCTGCAGCGGCGGCCAGGTGACGGGCGACACGACGGGTTCGTGCCGGTTGCGGCCCGTGATCTCCGCCTCTATCAGCGCGGTCATCTCCAGCGCCGTGCTGCTCCAAGATCCGCGTGAAAGCTGCGCATCCGCCGCGTCGCGCCACTCATTTCCAGCGGCCCGCAAGGTCATCGCCGCTTCGCACGCGGCCACGAAGGCGGCGGGCGTATCGGCGATGGCCACGCCCGCCAGAGCACCATAATGGCGAACGACATCGGTGATCGGCGTCGAGACGACCGGGCACCCCGCCGCCAGATATTCCGGCGTCTTGGTCGGGCTGATGAAGCGCGTCGCCTCGTTGATCGCGAAGGGCATCAGGGCGACGTCCCACCCCGCCATATAATCCGGCAGCGCCGAATAAGGCCGCCCGCCGAGATAATGGATATTGGCGCGGCGTGGCAGATCGGCTTCGTCGATCTTCACGACGGGGCCGATGATGACCAGCGACCATTGGGGATGGGCGTCGGCCAGCGCCGCCAGCAGTGTCAGGTCCATCCGCTCGTCGACGACCCCGGCGAAACCAAGCCGGGGATGCGGCAGCGAGGCCTGGTCGGCCGGATCCTCGCCCCCCGAGCGCGCCCGGCCGAAATGCGCGACATCGATGCTCGAGGGAAAGGCGTGGACGTTGGAATGGCGGCTACGCTTCGCCTCGTACAGGCTGGTCCCGCCGGTGAAGACCAGATCGGCCCGCGCGATCAGCTGCTGTTCCCGCTCCAGCAGCTGTGGCGGCGCGCCCTTGAAGGCGGACAGCTCGTCCATGCAGTCATAGACGATACACGCCGCCGGAACATGGTCCGAAAAGGGCAGCATCATCGGTGTGTAATACCAGCGAACAACCGGGCCGGTCACACCCTCCAGCTCGGTGTCGAGCAAGGCCGCCAGCACCTCGTCCTCCCGACCTCGCAAGGCCTCGTCCAGCTGCGGGGTCAGCACCACCACGCCGCTTTCCGGGCATGTCCGCCGGTGTAGTTCGGATGGGCCAGGCCGATATTCGGGCTCCTCCCAGAACAACACATCCTGCGTCGCGGCAAAGCGGGTCATCAGATGCTGTGGCCGTTGAAACACGAAAGCCCAGCGAAGATGACTAAAGCAGATCAGCGTCGATCGCGGACGACGGTGGTAAAGGCTATTGGAGCCATGGGCGGCGCTCGACAGCTGGGCGGTCACGGAAGCTCCTTCTAGGTCTCTGTTACAAAACAGAAACATCCCGCCGCTCCGCCATGTTCCGGATAACCTACTGTATATAAATGCAAATCAGTCAGTTTCCCGGAACGCCGCCAACGCCGATCCGTTGGGCCGAAGGGAGACTGGGATGGACAGCCTGGAACTTTGGGGTGGCGTGGAATGCACCGTCAATCGCACTGCCACAGGCTATCGCGATCAGGTCCGCCTGAGCGGCCATCAGGACCGTATGACCGATCTCGACCTATTCGCCGGGCTGGGTCTGCGCGCGATCCGCTACCCCGTCTTGTGGGAACGCGTGATGGCGGACGGACGGACGCCCGATTGGTCATGGAGCGACGAACGGCTTGGGCGGCTGCGCAAGCTGGGTATCCGACCCATTGCCGGACTGGTCCATCATGGCAGCGGTCCGCCCCATACCCATCTGCTCGACGATGGGTTCGCCGCCGGGCTGGGCGACTATGCGCGACAGGTCGCCGAGCGTTATTCCTGGATCGGCGACTGGACTCCGGTCAACGAACCGCTGACCACGGCGCGGTTCTCCGCGCTCTATGGCCATTGGTATCCCCATGCACGGGACGAAGGCGCCTTCTGGCTGGCGCTGCTCAATCAGATCGACGGCACCAGGGCCGCGATGCGGGCCATCCGTCGGATCAATCCGGCAGCGAGGCTGATCCAGACCGATGACTTGGGGCGCACCTATGCGACCCTCGTCCTGGGCGAGCAGGCGGCGTTCGATAACTTACGCCGCTGGGCCGGATGGGACCTGTTGTTCGGGCGTGTCACGCCCCATCACCCGCTATGGTCGCGGATTGCGAGCTTCGGGTTTTCCGACCGGCTGCGGCGCATCGCCGATGATCCCAGCCCGCCCGACATCGTCGGTGTAAACCATTATCTGACCAGCGACCGTTTTCTCGACCATCGGTTGCAACGCTATCCGCCGCACACCCATGGCGGCAATGCGCGCCGCGCCTATGCCGATGTCGAGGCGATACGCGTGCTCGATCCCCCGCCCCCCGGACTGGCCGGAGCCCTTCGCGAAGCCTGGGACCGTTACGGCACGCCCATCGCGGTAACGGAAGTGCATAATGGCTGCACCCGCGAGGAGCAGCTGCGCTGGGCAGCGGAGGCGTGGGACGGATGCGTGACGCTTCGCCAGCAAGGCGTCGACATCAGGGCGGTCACAGCGTGGTCGCTGCTGGGCTCGCAGGGATGGGATACCCTGCTGACCCGTCCCGGTACCTATGAAGCGGGGGTATTCGACATATCCGATGGTGTGCCCCGTCCGACCGCCCTGGCGTCCTTATGGAAGGGGCTGCCGACGGCCGCCGAACGCCATCCGGTCGCTCATGCCCCGGGCTGGTGGCGGCGTCCGGATCGGCTTGTCTATCCCGCTATCCCCTATCCGATCAAAACACCGCCATTGAGCGAAGCACATTCGGTTCCGGTTCTGCTGATCTGGAGTCGGGATAACACGCTGGCCCAGACGTGGTCGGAACAGTGCCGGAAACGAGGCATCGCTCATTATGTGGCCCCATGCGAAACGCACGACGGGGAGCATCAGCCCGATATGGCCATGATGCTGGATGGTGTCCGGCCATGGGCCTTGGCTCACCTCGACGCCCGGAATATGGCCGATGCGATCAGGGTTGCGCGCGTTTGTCAAAACAAAAGGGTCGCGAGCCTTCACCTTATCGCCGGGCCTGCCCGTATCGCCCCGAATGACGTCTCCCCACCCGTGCAGGATGACGCTCGACCGCCGATCCCCCCCGGCGCCTTGCTCATTCCCTGGGAACAGGAAGGCGGATTTGCGGACTGCCGATCCAATCTTGCGCTGTTGAACCGGGCGCTGGACCTGCTGATCGATGGCCGGGATGGGTTACATGATCCCGTCCGATCGCCGGTAGAGAGCAGCCACACCGAAATGTGCTCCGGAACGACTTCCCCCGAGGTCGCCGCTTCCATGGCTAAACGCGGGCGACGGGCCGCCGTTACGGCGGCCTTTGGCGATGCTGTTCGCACCTGAGGGAATGTCCGTCCCCAGACGCGGAGCGTGCCGTCCGGCGGTGGGTCTAAGAACGCGCGAAAGACGGGCCGTGGCTGCGCGTCGATTGGCGAGAAAGCGGCGTGACCATGCCACCTTGTAGCCAGGTGCCGACCGGACCCGGCCTTTGATAAAAAGAGGCAGTGTACCGCCCCGGGTTTGTCGGAGGCTCCAACTCCTGAGAAGGTGGAGTCCGTATGAGAAAGACGACGAACAAGTTTGCGCCGGAGGTCAGCGAGCAGGCGGTACGGATGGTGCTGGATCACGAGCGCGATCACCCATCGCGATGGGTGTCGGACTTCACCCCGGCCTTCGCCGGGGCAGGCTCTACGTCGCGACCTGGGCGGGGTTTGTCTACGTCGCCTTCGTGATGGACATCGTCGGTTGACAACATTTCATTCGCATGGCTGATTAAGTGCATGGGGATTGCGATCTCCCCACGAGGCGTCAGCTAGAGCATCGCGTCCAGCACGACCACGCAAGGGACGCATCATGCCTGCTCCAAACGCCATCACACCGGATAAGTTGGCCCGCCTCGTCGCATCGGTCGGCGCCCCCCATATCATCGACCTGCGCGATACTCCGGAAAAAGCTATTCCGGGATCGCTGTTCCCTGACCACTCCGATCCGATCCGATGGGGTTATGGTGCCGGATCGGCCGCCGTCATCATCGACGCAGATGGTAGTAATGCGGCAGCTTCCGCAGCGGCGATCCTGCGCAGCGAACGGGTGGCAGCCGAAGTGCTGGAAGGCGGGTTCGCCGCATGGACCGCAAGCGCCCTACCGACCGTTTCGCTCGGCCATCTGCCGCCACGGCATGAGGATGGCCGGACCTGGTGGGTTACACGCGCGCGGCCCAAGGTCGATCGTATCGCCTGTCCTTGGCTGATCCGGCGCTTCGTCGATCCGGAGGCTCGCTTCCTGTTCGTCGCGCCCGGCGAGGTGCTGACCGTCGCGACCCAGCAGCGGGCCGAACCGTTCGACGTCGCGGACGAAGGCGTGTTCTGGAACCATCGCGGCGAGCGCTGCACCTTCGACGTGATGGTCGAGGCGTTCGGGCTGGAAACGCACAAACCGCTGGTTCGGTTGGCCGCCATCGTGCGGGGTGCCGATACCGATCGGCTCGATCTAGTACCTGAGGCTGCCGGACTGCTTGCCATCTCGCTTGGCCTGTCGCGCATCTACAGTGACGATCACGCCCAGCTCGAAGCCGGCATGGCGGTGTACGACGCGCTCTATCGCTGGTGCCGCGACGCGCAGGGCGAGAAGCACAACTGGTCCTCGCATCAGCCGGCGCGCGGCAAGGTGCCGGCATGACGGCGGTGATGGCGGAGGCCGCAATCCCGGCTCGCCCGGAGCCGGTCACACTCGGCCAGGCCTTCTGGGTCTGGCTGCGCATCTCGATGCTCTCATTCGGCGGTCCGGCCGGACAGATCGCAGTGATGCACCGCATCCTCGTCGACGAGAAACGCTGGATCGGTGAGCAGCGGTTCTTGCACGCCCTCAACTACTGCATGTTGCTGCCCGGGCCAGAGGCGCAGCAGCTCGCGACCTATATCGGCTGGCTGATGCACCACACGAAGGGCGGCATCGTCGCCGGCGTGCTGTTCGTTATTCCCGGCGCGGTCGCGATCATGGCGCTGAGCTGGGTCTATGTCCTCTATGGTCGTGTCGGCATCGTCTCGGCGCTGTTTTTCGGCCTCAAGTGCGCCGTGCTGGCTATCGTCCTTCAGGCGGTGGTTCGGATCGGCGGACGCGCGCTCAAGTCCACCCCGGCAAGGGCGCTCGCCGCATCGGCTTTCGTACTGATCTTCTTCGTCAGCGCGCCGTTCCCGCTGATCGTGCTGGGCGCGGGCCTTATCGGATGGTGGTCCACCCGGCAGGGTAGCACGGCCTTCAGGGGTGGAGGCCACGGCGCGTCCAATGGCGCGGTCGTGGCCGATGCCAACACGCTGCTCGGCGAGGAGCTGCCAGCCCATGCGCGGCCGACCTGGGCAGAGACGATGCGTACGGCGCTGATCTGGCTGGGGCTCTGGCTGCTGCCGGTCGCGGCGCTGCTGATCGTGCTCGGTCCCGATGATGTCTTCAGTCGCATCGCGACCTTCTTCTCGATGATGGCGATGGTGACGTTCGGGGGTGCCTATGCCGTCCTCGCCTATGTCGCGCAGCAGGCGGTCGAGAATTATGGCTGGCTTGGGCCGAAGGAGATGCTGGACGGCCTCGGCATGGCGGAGACGACGCCTGGGCCGCTCATCATAGTCCTGCAATTCGTCGGCTTCCTCGGCGCCTATCGCGATCCAGGCGGGCTGTCGCCGCTCGTGGCCGGTACGCTCGGCGGACTCCTCGCGACCTGGGTGACGTTCGTGCCGTGCTTCCTGTGGATCTTCCTCGGCGCGCCCTTTATCGAACGACTTCGTGGCAACGCGGTAGTTGCCGGCGCGCTCTCCGCCATCACCGCAGCGGTCGTGGGCGTCGTCCTCAACCTCGCGCTGTGGTTCGCACTGCACACGCTGTTTCGCGAAACCATGATGATCGCGACAGGGCCGTTCCGCTTCGACGCCCCGGTGCTGACCAGCATCGATCCGGCCGCTCTCGCCCTGTCGCTCGGGGCCGCCTATGCGATCTTCATGACGCGGGCGGGGGTCATCACAACCTTGCTGGCGACGTCGGCTGCGGGGCTCGCGCTTTATGGCGCCGGGGCAATCCGATGACGCCAAGACAACCATCGATCGGCGCATGCAGTTGTGTCTCGGTATCGCGGCGGGTGCCGCCTTGCCGAGCGGGCCTGTCGTCGCGCGGAGCGTCGTCAATCCGCCGCCCGCGTTCACGCCCCGGCCTCTGCCGTTCGATCCGGGGCGTTGATCGCGCCGAACGAATGGCTGCTTTCGGGAAGTTAGATTGCCCGCCGGAGCGTTCGGGTTCGGGCGGATGCGGCCGCCCTGCCCTTCCGTCACGACTGACCCGGTATCCGACATTCGCAGACGATTGACAGCGCCCCAACTTAAGAGGGTTGTTCATTGGTAGATGCTGGCCACGCGTCTCCGCTTGAACGGCGGAAACTGGGAACAACCGTCGCTCGGGCGATGCAACTTGAACGTCCACCGCAGCGAGAAACAACGCTCGCGAGCGAAAACCTCTTCCCATCATGGAATAAGGAATTCTGGGCCGAGACGGAGTGACGATTGGCAGGGGGATAGGCATATTTTACAAGTTCATGGGCAGCAGGCCGAATAGGCAGAAGGCATTCAATAGAACAGTATATTCCTACATCGCCTGACGGAGCCAAAGGATCGATCCATCTGTTGAATGGCCATGGATGGAGAACGCAAACCTACCGCTGTCGAACAGGCCGACCATAAAATCACCTCACAGGTGAATGATGAGCGCAATAGCTGGCCAGTGCGCCTAATCGGTGCCGCCAGTGAGATCGGTGACCAGCCACAGATGCGGATGATTTGCGCCGCCACGATCGCGATTGGTATTGCCCAACGGGATGCTTACCTTGCCAGGGCCGGCTTCAAGATGCTGGCGGCACACACGCTTGCCACCTGGGCCAAGAGCAGGATCAAAGCCGTGATCAACCGCAGGCGTCCGAAAGACGGTGACGATCCTCGGGTGCGTCAAGGTGATAGCGACCGCCACGAGGAGAATTCGTTCCCATCTGGGCACAGCGCCGGTGCCGTCGCAGTCGGCGAGGCGATCGCACGAGCATATCCAGACCATGCGGTCCTTGCCCGTGGTGCGGCACTGTCCGTGTCCGTCGTACAGGTGCCGCGCGGAACGCATTATGCTGGCGATGTCCTGGCTGGGATCGCCATTGGCCTGATCGCTGAACGCGTGAGCAATGCAGCGATCGATTCAGCGGTTCAATGGGCCGAGCGTGGCTTCGCAAAACGGCAGCGTGGCATCAGCGATGACGACGCGACGCCAGTCATCCGTCGTGCAGTGGCGCTGTCGTCGCCTCGCATCCAGCAAAACGGCGAGGACGTGGGATCGTCCCAACCGGCACCTTATTCACCTGAGTTTATTGCATTCGCTCACCCATGAGGCCCTTATGCTTCATGATGGGATGGCCCCGAGGACTGAGCCAAATGATGTCGTGTCTACGCGTCTGCCAGACAAATTGGCTCGGTGACGCAGATGGGTGACACCGACCTGCCCGACGGCATTGAGGAGCGCCATGTGGCACCCGTCCGAGGGCTGCGGGCGCACGCCAGCCCGCTCGCGTTCATCGTGCTAGGCACGGCTATGGCCGTCGCGGCGACTGGACTGCTCGGCGGTGCACCTGCGCCCGTGACGTCTGTCTCTGCTCCCGCCGCTTCATTGGAGCTGAAGATTGCCCGTCCGCTACGCAGCGGCCTGTTTTTCGAGACCCGCATCCGGGTCACCGCCCGACAAGCCATTGCCAAGCCAGTAATCGGGGTGGACGCGTCCCTATGGCGCGATCTGACCATCAACAGCCAGGTGCCGGCCCCCGCCAACGAGAGCTTCAAGGACGGGCAGTATCGCTTTGAGTACGGCCCCTTGAAGGCGGGGGAGACGTTGGAGGTCAAAATCGACGGCCAGACAAATCCGCCACTAATCGGGCGCATAGCAGGAAACGTCACGCTTCTGGACGACGATGCCCCGCTGACCAAGGCCCATGTCACCATCCCGGTCCTGCCATAATGGACATCGTCCTGCGGGCCTCCGTCACATTCGCGGCGCTCTACCTGTTGCTGCGGCTGCTGGGAAAACGCGAGATCGGCCAGCTGACGCCATTCGAATTGGTGGTCATCGTGGTGATGGGCGACCTGGTCCAGCAAGGCGTCACGCATAACGACTTCAGCCTTACCGGTTCGATCCTGGCGATCGCCACGTTCGCCTTCTGGGCGCTGGTAATGAGCTGGGCGACCTATCTTTCGCCTAAGCTGGAGACGCTGCTGGACGGCCGACCGCAGGTCATCATTCGGGATGGCGAACTGATCGAGGCCAATCTCCGCCGCGACCGCATCACGCGCGCAGAGGTCGAAGCCGAGATGCGCCTAGCGGGCATCGCCCACATGAATCAGGTCGCCTGGGCTATCCTGGAGACACAGGGCAAGATCAGCTTCATCCGCAAAGACGGTGGTGAGGTGAAGCCCGACGACGATGATGCTGGTACTGCGTAACGCGATGCACGCCGTCACGACGGCCGCAACCCCAAGTCGGGTAATTCGTTCGGCCGGGGTGTAGGAGAAGACCGATCGCCCATGCCAGCAACATCGTCTATTGCGACGGACCAAACAGCCCCCACGCTTTCGACATCATCCCGCTTCGGCCGCGAAACGGGACCCTGGATGCAAAATGCCCGATCTGTCGGGGATACGGGCAATGGAACACCGAGATCGATCTGGTCAGCTTCCGGTGCAAACGGGCGATCTGCGATTATTGCCACGGAGCGGGATGGATCGAGACCGGCAACGACCCGGTAGGGCATGCCGACATCACCATGTCGCCGGATGGCTACCCTCAATGGGTGATCGCATATGAGCCACACCAAGATCCAGATCGGCCTGTATCTGATCCGGCAGCCCCGCTGTCGCCCAACCAGATCGATCGCTAGGCTGTCGAAGGGGGATCTCGAGGCGGACGACGAGACGTATCGACACTTAGACATCTTCATATAAGGATCGGTCAGAAGCTTAGAGCCGCATCGCCTAGATGGTGTCACGACCGCGCCCAAGTTCCGGCGAAAGTGGAATGGCCGAAATTGAACTCAAGCGGCCACCCATCCCTTTCGTCACACCCACTTTCGGCCATCTGCATTGTGTTTTCTTCTTCCCAACTTATGCCTTTCGGTCAGAATGCCAGCGTTTACCTGAACAGGCTCTTTTTACGTGACGTGTTGTGAAGCCGCGCGGGTTTCCGCCCCTCCTCAAACGGGCAGCGTCAGCCTGCGACGAGGCGAGCTTGTCCCGACAGGTGCCCTGACAATGCCGCGTTGCCTCTCCGACCCGACCGCGCCATTGTCATGCCAATCAGAGGAGGGTGATGTGGGTAAGCACTTTTGGCAAGCCGGCTGTCTGGCAATGCTACTGGGATCGACGGCGGCCGCCGCTCAGCAGCTTCCCCCGCCCGCCGACGCACCCGCCGCGGGCAGTGCGCAAGGCGACGTGTCGGTGACCATCTACAACAACGACGTGGCACTGGTGCAGGACGTGCGCCAGCTGCCGCTGGGGAAAGGCGAGGCGCGCCAGAACTTCCCCGACGTCAGTGCCGCGATCCGGCCGGAAACCGTGTCGCTGGTCGTGCCCGACGCCGCCATCGTCGAGCAAAACTTCGACTACGACCTGCTCAGCCCGTCGAGCTTGATGGAAAAGGCGGTGGGCGAGACGATCACGCTGGTCCGCACCAACCCCGCCACAGGCGCCGAGACCCGCGACCGGGCCAAGGTGCTGGCCGTGAACGGCGGCGTGGTCATCGAGGTGAACGGCCATGTCGAGGTGCTGCGCGACGACGGGCTGCCTGTCCGCGTGGTCTTCGACAAGGTGCCGGATGCGCTTAGGGCGCGCCCAACGCTGTCGGTAACGCTCGCCAGCAGCCGCGTGGGCACGCGACCGGCGACGCTTTCCTACCTCAGCCGGGGACTCGGCTGGAGCGCGGATTATGTCGCGCTGTTCGACGACAAAAGTGGAACGGTGGACGTGCAGGGCTGGGTAACGCTCAAAAATACCAGCGGCACGACCTTCTCGAACGCCAAAACGCTGTTGGTCGCGGGCGAGGTCGGCAGCACCGACGACGACAATGGCGACTACAGGCCTCGGCAGCGGCGGGTGACGCGGATCGCGCCGGGCACCGAGAGCGCCGCGCGCGAGCAGCTGGGCGACTTCTACCTCTATCCGCTGACCGAACGCACCACGATCGCCGACAAGCAAACCAAGCAGGTCAGCTTTCTGGACGCCAAGGGCGTGGCGGCAAGCTCAGGCTACCGGTTCGAGAATGCGTGGCTCGGTAGCTCGGACGAGCCGCGCAGCGCTCAGTCGGTGCTGCGCTTCCGCAACTCCGGCGCGGCGGGCATGGGCGACGCACTGCCTGCTGGCGTGGTAAGGGTTTACGTCCGCGATGCGCGCGGCCAGCCGCAGTTCGTCGGCGAGAATCGCATCGAGCACACGCCCCAGGGCTCGACGATTGCGCTACCCACGGGCGACGCGTTCGACGTCAAGATTCAGCCGACCACGGTCTCGCGCGTGAAGCAGAGCGACCGTTGGCGGACGGCGGTGCGCTACAAGCTGACCAACGCGCGGTCGCGGCCTGCGACGGTCGAGCTGATACAGGGCGGTCTCGATTGGGGCGACGTGCGCGTTGTCGAGGACAGCGCCAAAGGCGAACGCCGCAACGCCGGAACTTACGCTTGGCAAGTGCCGGTGCCGGCCAACGGCAGTGCCGTGGTGACCGCAACCTTCGACACGCGCTACTGATGCTGCGCCGGCTGCTTGCGGCGGCCGTACTGGCCATGGCGGTCGTCGCGACGCCGCTGCACGCCCAGCCGGTCACGGTCACCTCCGTCACGCCCGACCGGGTCTCGCTCACCGTCTATCGTGCGCCCTACGGCAGGGGCGCGATGAACCTGCGCTTCCTGCAAGGGTTCGCGCTTGTGACAGAGACCCGACGCATTCGGCTGCCGCGTGGGGCCGTGGTTTTGCGGTTCGAGGGCGTGGCAGAGGGAATTGTGCCGGTTAGCGCGATAATCGACGGGTTGCCCGGAGGCACGATTGAGAAGAACCGCGACGCGCGCCTGCTTTCGCCGGCGTCGCTAGTTGACGGCACGCTTGGCCGAAGGATCACGCTGACCCGCACCGACAAGGCAACCGGCCGGGCGGTCAGTGAGGAGGCGACGATCGTCGCCGGCCCACGGCCTGGAGTGATCGTGCAGACGGCCGCGGGCATTGAGGCGCTGCGCTGCTCGGGCCTGCCCGAGCAACTGGGGTATGTCGGCGTGCCGGCCGGGCTGTCCAGCAAGCCGGTGCTGAGCGTTACCACTGCCAGCCCGGCAGCGGCGACCGTCACGGTTCGGCTGACCTATCTCGCCTCCGGGTTCGACTGGCGGGCGAGCTATGTGGCCACACTCGCCCCCAATGGCCGCGCGCTCGACCTGTTTGCCTGGATGACGCTGGCCAACGGCAATGACCAGGGGTTTCCCCAAGCTGAGGTGCAGGCGGTCGCCGGTCGGCTTAACCGGGTTGCCGTGTCGGCGATCCCGCAGGAGGCAAGCGCACTGCGGCTGGTCTGCTACCCGCTCGGAACGACCACATCCGACTTGCGTGCGAGCAAGTTCGAGCCGGCCGATCCAATCGAGCCTGCCAATCAGATCGTAGTGACGGCAATGCGCGTGATGGCACCTGCTGCGCCTCCGCCACCACCACCTCCGCCGCCGCCGCCGCCGCCGGAGAACCTTGGCGACCTGAAGCTCTACCGGATCCCGATGCCGACCACTGTCGCGGCACGCGCGCAGAAGCAGGTGGCGCTGCTGGCCCAAGGATCGGTGCCCTTCGAGCGGCGGTATCGCCGACCGGTTTATCCAGGACAGCAGCTCGACGCCGCATCGACCGCGATTATACTGATGCTGAAGAACGAAAAGACGGAGGGCTTAGGCGTGCCGCTGCCCGCGGGCAGTACCGCGCTTTACGCTCAGCGGGCGGGCGAGCGACTCTTGCTCGGACTGGGGGCGATCACGGATCGCACCGTCGGTGAGATTTTCCGCCTCGCGGCCGGTGTGAGCAGCCAGGTGACGGTGACGCAAGCGAAGGTAGCTCCGCACGACCCGTTGCGGGTGACCCGCGCCGCTCCGGGTTCCCGCGAGGCGATGCTGACGGTGAGTAACGCGAACCCGTTTGCGGTAAGGCTCGACGTGCCGATCGGAGCTGCGGGGCAGCAGATCGAAGCGGAAGCCCAGGATGTTGACCGTATTGAGGGAGTCGTCACTTGGTCGCCAACGCTTCCGCCGGGCGGCCAAGCTGAGCTGCGCTACCGCTATTAGGTCGTCATACAGGACACGAGTTTGTCGCTGGTTCACCTCCGGTGCCGCTGCTGGGTAGACGTTACAAAAGACCCACAAGCAGTCATTCAGAGCCACTTTCTCCACCCAACTCCGGACATCCGTTCATAAGTCTTGCCCGGACCGGATGGACCTTCTTTGCGAATTTACGTTGCCGATGAGCAAAAGGTGCATAATCCGTTTGACCGTAGCTGGCGCCGCCCCCGTTCAGGGATCCAGGGGGTCTGCGGGATCGACGCGCAACGATTCGCGCAACGGTTTCATTGCGATAGCGGTGGGGGCGATCCGGCCATCAGCAATGGCGGGCTGATAGCCGAGTTCGCGGCGGTTGCGTTCGACAAAGGCCGGGCTGGCGACCGCGTCGATATGGGACGCATTGCTGACCACGAGCATGTCCCGGTCAAACGGTGCCCCCATCGCAACCAACCGGCGCGTGGCGTTGCGAAGGTTCGTCGTCGTATGCCGGGCATAGGGGTCTACCACGATCGCATCGGCCGGAATGCCAAAGCGCTCGATCAGAGCGCGGCGCATCTCCAATGCCTCGACATGCGGTGTGTCGCGCGGATGCACCGCGCTGCCACTGACGATCAGGAAGGGTGCGATGCCTGCGGCAAGTTGCTCCGCTGCGACACGAACGTTGACCTTCCCTTTGGCGCTAAGCGGCGTCTCCAGATCGTCCGGCCCGACGCCCAGTACCAAGATCGCGCTATAGCGGTACCGTCCCCAATTCGTCGTTCGCGCGCGTTTGAACGCCGCAGCATTGTATCGCTGATCGAGCGGTTCGAATGCGACCGCCGCATTCTTGTCATTGACGTCGAGCAGTGCGAGGGCGAGCGACAGGCTGATATCGCCACCTAGCGCCGGATCGCTACGCTGCGCCATGGACATGACCACCGCGTCGGCAACCTTGGCTGCAAAGGCATCGCTACCGAAGGGCGAGTCGGACCCGTCGATCAGCGGATAGCGCGGCAATTTGCCGACCCCATATACCCGCAGGATCTCGTTCAGCCCGTCGACCTGCCGTCGCACATCGTCACCGCCGTCGGGCGAGCGGGCGGCCAAGGCCTCCCGCTCGTCGTCGCGCAGGATCGCTGCCTCCACGACGCACGCAGGTGCCCCGGCGCAAGCCGCGACGCGACGGTCACGCGCCTCCCCTGCCAGCCGCCCGTGCAGCGCCGGAAACAGGCGCTGCGCCATCGCGGACAGCTGGCCGTCGCGTATGACTGGCTGGGAATAGGCGGGCGACCACATGGCAATCGCGATCGCCAGCGTCGTCGCCGCCATCCGTCGCATCGGTCTTACCAAGCCTTGCTGACGACGAACCGCACGCTGCGGCCAAAGATCGGGCGGCCATAGATCGCATCGCGCGACGTCTGTCCGTCAAGCTGGTCGGTCCGCGGATTACCCTCGGTCAGGCCTTTATTGTTGAAGATGTTGTCGCCGACGACCTGGAACTGGAACCCACCATGGGTCAGGGTCGCACCCAGACCGAAGGTGTTGTAGGCGGGTAGACCGGTATTGTTGAACAGGTCGACATAGCGACGCCCGACGAACTCGTAGCGGCCATAGACCTCAACCTGGTCCCCACCGGCATCGAAGGCGAAGGTCGGGCGGATATTCCCGAAGACCTTGGGTTCGCGGATGATCTGCTTGCCGTTGACCGCCGAGGGATCGGCACCCGAGCTGTTCTGGAGGTTCCGGTACTTCGGCTCCTGATAGGTGAACGACCCCGATACGAAGAACCATGGCACCGGTGCCAGCGTGCCGTCGACCTCGACGCCCTTCACCTCGGCCTGCCCGATGAAAGGCACCGCCTGGTCGTTGCGACCGGTCGTCGGATTGAATGCCACGAACGACGCGTTGAATGGGTCGAACTTCGTATAGAAGCCGGTCATGTACAAGTAGTTGCGGCCGAACGACGCCTTCAGCCCGGCTTCGTACTGATCGGCCTGGGTCTTCACCAGCACGGGATTGATATTGTAATAGCTCGAAGACTGGGGCGGCACCTCCAGATGCGATGCGCGGAGATAGCCGCCGAAATGGGTGCTGACGTCATAGTTAACGCCGACCGTCCAGTTGGTCGCGACCGGACTGTCCTTACGGGTCTGGCGGCCGCCATCGAAGCTGCGCACGCTGTTGTCGGCGAGCGTCGTCGCATCGCCCAGGTTGACCGAGGTGGATGTCAGGCCATAGCCGTTGATATTGTACCACTCATGGCGAATGCCGCCATCGATCCGCAGGCCGGATGCCACCTCCCACGTATCGTTCGCATAGACGGCGTACACCGTGGAATCGACGTCACCCTGGTTCAGTGTCGTGCCGTACCGCAGCACGCCCTTGTCCGTGACGGAGCCCAGCACCGCCCCGGTCGCCGAATAGGCGACGAGGTCGAGCGTGCGGGGCTGGCCGCGGACCTCCATCAGATAGTCCTGATAGATCGCCTTGTTGGTCAGCCCATAGGCGGAGGCATAGCCGCCCAGACGTAGATCATGGCTGCCGAACCCGGTCTCGAACTTGCGCGTAACGCTGACATCGCCCTGCCCCGAATAGAATCGGGAATCGACGCCGCGATATTGGCCCTGCACGACCAATCCCGATGCCGCATAGGGGTCATAGGCCGTCGCGCCGTTGGTACCCGACAGCGCATAGCCCAGCCGGGCGACAGCGCCGAAGGCGGCCGTGGCGGCAGTCCGGAAGCTATTGGCGAAGCTGTTGGCGTCGACCGGGTTCGACGTCGAATACAGCGCATCGAACCGCAGCTTGCCCTGGGTGTACCCGGCCTTGGCCGAAAACTGCCAGCCGCCGAACTCGGCGTCATATTGCAGCCCGAGATTGCCATATTCCATGTGGCGCCCATCGGCCAGATCGCGGGTCTCGCTACGCACCACACCGGCGGAGTCACGGTACTTCAACGTCACCCCACGAAAGGCAGGCGAATTCAGCGTGCCGTGGAAGAAGTCGATATACGGATTGAGTGACACCGAAGGGTCACGTGGATCGGCGACCGGGATCGGCAGATAGAAGGTGTTGTGATCGTTCAGATAATTGACGCTGATCTTCAGCGTACCATTGTCCAGGTCGCGCTTGATGTTGGCGCGGATCTGACCCCCGCGATCATTGGGGAAACCATTGTCCCGCTGCCCCCCATCCTGTCGCAGATAGCCGCCGACTGCATAAAAGGTCCGCTCGCCGAGCGGCCCCGCCTGCATCGCATCCAGGCGATAAAGGTCGGTGGTCCCCAGCGTCACCTGCACCTTACCGCGCGTCGTTGCGGTGCCGGTCGCTGTGATCGAGTTGACGATTGCCGCAGCCTGGCTGGCGAAGATCGGCGCGGGACCGCCGCGAACCACTTCGACCCGCTCCGTCATCAGGTCATAGCGATTGAGGCTGTCGCCGCGAAAGAAGTTGCCGTTGATGTCGTGGAACAGCGGCAGGCCGTCCTGCTGGAACACGGCATAGCCGTCATCGGTGGGGATACCGCGCACGCGCGTGACATTCTGCACCTCACCACCGGTCGCCTCGACCTGAATGCCGGGCAGTTTGCCCAGAAGATCGGCGAAATTTAGCGGCGCGAGCCGCTTCACATCGTCCTGTCCCAACGAGTTTACCGCGTAGGACACGTCGAAACGACGCTGCCGTCGGGCGGACCCGGTAACGATGACATCCTCGCCGGTAACCTCCGACGGTGCCGCATCCGCCTGCACGGCGTCGCCCGCCGCCTCGTTGGCCGTCTGTGCGTCGGCCATTTGCGGGGCGGCAACGAGTGCCGCACCCAGCGCGGTCGCACGCAGCAGCGCGGATTTGGCAAATATCATGATTTCCCCCGTTCGGATTAATTGGCGGCTCCCATGCCGCTCGTTCACGACAGATTTGTGAAATCAGATATTTTACGCACCAACCTGGATCAGTGCGGCTGCGTGGTGACGGTCAAAACGCCCCCTTTGACAAGCGCATCATGGCCGACCCGCCAGTCGGTCAGCACGCGACCATTCCAGTCGACTTGAACGATCTTGCCGTCACGCGGCCCTGCCCGTCGCACCGTCACACGCCGTCCCTGCCCCAAATCCATGGTCGTGCGTGAAAATGCCGGGACCGTCACTTGATACCAGGGCTCACCCGGTACGAGCGGATAAAGCCCGAGCGAGGCAAAGACATACCAGGCGGTCATCGCCCCGGCATCGTCGTCCATCCCGTCGGCGAACCCTTGCGGCGCCAATGCGAAGCTGTACCCGACAAAGGGCCGCGCCAGCTTGCCTTCGTTGGTATAGGGATGCTCCATCGGCTGCGTCAAAATCTTGCGGATCAGATCGGCAGTCGCCTGCGGTTCTCCCGCCGCGGCAAACAGCCACGGAACATGGATGTCCGGCTCGTTCGTCATGTTGAACAGCCCATCATTGAAAAAACGATGCAACTGCGCCCGCCAGTCACCATTTCCGACCGTGGCCATCATCCAGTCGAGGTCGAAGACCGGTGCCCAGCGATATTGCCACAGGGTTCCCTGGTACAGACCGCGCGCCTTGACAATGTCGCCATCTTCGCCCGGCTTTTCAAAGACCGAGCGCCACATCGGGCGATAGCCAATAGCCTGCGCCGTAAAGCGGTGTGCTGTCGTCTCATCCCCCAGATCGCGCGCTAGTTGCGCAGTCGCCCAGTCGTCATAGGCCGCCTCGATCTGCTGGTCGGGCGTATCGCGTTGCAAGGTGGCGCTGTCGGCCACCATGGCCTTCAGCGCGCCGGGGGCGTCGAAGCCGGTAATTCCCTTGCGCCGCATGTCGAGCAGCGCAATCCCGGCATGTTCCGTACGGACGGTCAGGAATGGCTCGTTCATCGTCGCCCATTGGGCTTTGCCGCGTATATAGAGATCGGCGAGCGAGCGGGCGATATCCTGGCTGCGTTCGGGTTGCAGCAGGGCCAGCAACGGCAATTGTGTGCGATAATTGTCCCATAGCGACCAACTGGCGTAGCGAGTCTGTCCTTTGGAAGACCGCGCGATCGACCCGTCATTCTCCCGGTGGCGACCATCCGGATCGTCGATCGCGACGGGCGTTTGAAAGACCCGGAACAGCGAAGTGTAGAATAGCGCCCGCTCCGCCCTCCCCCCTTCGGGCCGTACCCGTTCGAGGACGCGGTTCCAATCGGCGCGCGTGGCAGCCGCGACCGCCTTGAAAGGTCGACTCCCCAATTCCGTTTTGCGAACGCGTGCGGCGCCATCGACGTCGACGCTCGACAAACCGGTCGCCAACTGGACGACGTCGCCGCGCTCAAGATCCAGGTCTAGGGTCGCCACGCCATCCTTCGCGACCATGTTCCGGTGAAGTGGACGGTCGTTCACCGTCACACGGCTGGAGGAAAAAAGACGATATAGACCTTTGTCGCACACCGTCCCGGCCACCATTTCGGCACGAAGGTCATCGCTGTTTACGGTTCGCCACGTTGCCGAGGCGCGCTTGGCATAACTGTGCCGTGCATCGATCCGAAGCTGGACCCGTCCGGCCCGCTTTGTCGAGAAACGTAGCAGCCCTGCTCCCCTGGTCGCCGTAGCCTCCGCCGTCACCGCGCCGTCATATACAATCCTGTAAAAGCCTGCAGCAGAACGCTCGCGGCGCTTGTCCATAAGCGCTGGGCCGCTGGCTCCGGCGAAGCGCATCGACACGAGCAGGTCGCCACCCCCACCCCCACAACCGACGCCAACGCCCCGTGTAAAGGAAAAGCCGTTCAGCCGATCTGCCGCAAAATCATAGCCGGCATGATTAGCAGGATTGGTATCGGGGCCAAGTTGCACCATACCAAAGGGTGCTACGGCGGCGGGCGTCAGCTGCCCAAAATCGGCGAGCGTCCCAGCCAACGGGTCGACCAGATCAACCGCGGCATCGCGCCCAAGTGCAGGCGTCGCGATCATGAACAACCCGGCCGTAATGATAAATCTCATTCACTTGATTCCTCGTTGGTCGTCCAGCCAAGCAAAAGGATGACTCCATATTGGCATTTCTTGACGGTGCCATGACCTACTGATCAACCGTGAACCAAAGTCGGGGGCATGCTGCTGGGTATCAAAAACACCCGCTGCCGCTGCCAACGCCAATGCACGGCTGGCAACCCCAATATCGGGCAATCCTCTACGTATGAGGCTTTACTTTTTGACCGGTACGCTCGCGAGATCGCGGTCGATCGCCGCCAGCAATGCGTCGGTGAACTGAGCGGGCAGGTAGGCCTGTAACCCGTACAGCGTCGTGCCGCGCGCCATGTTGAGCTGGGGGTTCTTGAGGAAAGCCGGGACACGCCGTGCCAGCACTGTGCGGGTGGCCGGATTGTCGAGCAGCTCACCAATTGGCGTAGTCAGCGTGGTGTAGCGGCCTGATGCATTCGCGGCCGCCAAGGCCTGCGAAAGGCGGTCGATTTCCGAACCCCAAGGATCACGCTGCACCACGACCGTGCCGCTGGTGGCGAAGTCGGCGAGCGTGTCGTTGGCGCGGGTATAGCGCGGCCATTGCGCCATCGTGCCGCCGTTCGGATCGCCGTGCTTCACGAAGTTGGCCAGGTAGGTACTCATCGCGGCTCCGACAGCCTCATCCTTCGCCGTCGTCTGCGCGCCATACTTGACGCTAACATTGTCGAAGAAAAAGGGGATGTCGGTTGCGTGCTGGGCGCCGCTCTTCCCAACGGAGCCGGCGACATAGGAGAAGCGATACTCCCAGACCGGCACGCCCTTGTCTGCGATCATCGCCGATGCCTCGCGCCCGCCCGCGATCATGAAGCCGCTCTTACCGCCGATATCCGCGCTGGTGGCTCCGATCATCATCGGCATCCGGGCGAAACGATCCTGTTCGTACGCCTTGCGAACGTCGACCACGACCTTGCCGTCGACGAAGGGCCCCGAATTGGTTGGCGGAGCGCCGGGGCGTCCCGTCATTTGTGCCATGTTGAGTCCGTCGAGCACGTCGTCCGCCGATAGCGCGCGCAGGCGTTGCAGCGCATCGGGGGCGGCGGGATCAATCCCCTTGGTCCGGGCGAAGTTGCCGCCGATCGTCTCGACATCCGCCAAGGTATTGCCGGTGAACGCCTTCGCGTCGCCGCCCGACATCACGACGGCCTTGTTGAAAAGCCCTTTCGCCTCGGGCGAGGTCACGAGCGCATGGACTGAGATACCGCCCGCGCTTTCACCAGAAATGGTTATATTGGCCGGATCGCCGCCGAATGCCGCGATGTTGCGCTTGACCCATCGCAGCGCCGCAATCTGATCCATGATTCCGTAATTGCCCAGGCGTCCTCCATCGGCATTCTGTGCGGTCAGCTGCGGGAGGGCGAAAGTGCCGAAGCGGCCGACGCGGTAGTTGAAGCTGACGAACACGATGCCCTTCTTGGCCATGTTCGCCCCTGCATAGGTCGGCGGCGAGGCCCCGCCATTCACGAAGCCGCCACCATAGATCCAAACCAGTACCGGCAGCTTGCTCTTGGCTCCCGCTGGCCGCCAGACATTGGCGTACAGGCAATCCTCCGCCGGGGTGGTGCCGAGCGGAGCGGCATCGCTGGGGAACGGCTTCTGCATGCAATCCGGGCTATATTGGGTTGCGTCGCGGACCCCCGTCCATTTCGCGGCTGGCTGCGGTGCGCGCCAGCGCAGTGGGCCAACCGGCGGGGCGGCGAAGGGAATTCCTTTCCAGCTTTCGACGCCCCCAGCGACCTGTCCTCTGACGGTACCGTTATCGGTACGGATCGTCGGACCGGCAGGCCGCGCCGCGGCCGGCATGGCGATCAGCGCGAAGGCAAAGGCTTTGGCAAGATAGTTCATCGGTTTGATCCCTTGCGCAAGCCAGGCCGAGCAGCGGAGCAAAGCCAAGCGCCGTTCAACGTAGCGGCAGACACGGTCAGATTGAAAGCGGCCGCTGCCTGAGGGGCTGGTGTCATCGGGTTGCCAGGATCAGACGATTGCGACCCGTTTTCCTCTTTCCGACTTGGGCCGCTTGTTCATTACCACGTTTTGGCCACGTTTTGGGAAGCAGACTATCTAGGGCTGCGACTCAATCAGAGCCAGAAGGCGATTGCGGTTGCGACGGCGACACCTGAGAGGAAATTGGCGGCGAGTTTGTCGTAGCGGGTGGCGACACGGCGGAAGTCCTTGAGGCGGCAGAAGGCGTTCTCGATCAGGTGGCGGCCACGGTATCTGGGCTTGTCGTAGCGGATGGTGTGTTTGCGGTTGCGTCGACCGGGGATGACAGGAACGGCTCCAGCGTCGCGCAGCGAACGGCGCAGCCGGTCGGCATCGTAGCCTTTGTCCGCCAGCAGGTAACGCATTCGGCCGGCACGTTCGAGAAGTGCGGGTGCTGCCTTCACGTCGCTGACATTGCCGGCCGTCAGCATGAGCGCAAAGGGACGACCGATGACATCGGTGAGCGCATGGATCTTGGTCGTCCATCCGCCACGAGAGCGGCCGATCGCCTGGATCTGGCGCCCCCTTTTCCGCCGAAGGCCGCGCGTTGCGCCTTGATGTAGGTGCTGTCGATCGCGGTACTCTTCGCGACCACGCCAGCATCCACCAGCGCGTCGAGCAACTTGAGCCAGAAGCCACGGCGCGACCAGCGGTTGAACCGGTTGTAGATCGTCGTGGATGGTCCATAATCGGCCGGGCAGTCGCACCACCGACAGCCGACCTTCAGCACATGCACGATCCCGGAGACGACCCGCCGGTCGTCTACTCGCCGGGCTCCGGGCTGGTTCTTCGGCAAATGCGGCTCGATCGCCGCCCACGCTTCATCCGACAACCAGAACAGCGCCATGCCTCACTCCTCCTGATCCATGCGCCAGTGAACCAGGAAAAACATCATTCCTCAAAATGCTGATTGGGTTTGGACCCTAAATTCAAACTTCATACCCGGTGAGGTGCGAACGGCTCTAGCGGGAGGCTAAGATACGCGGTGGACTGCCACGCTGTGTCCAACCGTAGATGCCGAACCGGACTGCTGACGTGATGGGTTGGACGGCCCCTGCACCAGCGTAGCTTTGCAATGATGTGGTCGTTGAGCCATGTGTGGACGCCCCCTGCGGTGCAAGAGCTTTCGTGCGGCGATGAGCACCGGTCGGGTGCATCCATGTGTTCGGCCTGTTCGTGCAGCACCGCATGGCTGCTGGCCCTGATGAAGTCCGCGGATCGGATCCCTAATCACGTCATCGCGCTCGAAGCGCTCTGCTCCCCTGGGTTTGTTCGATCCCCGGTCTGACCGGTTTGTCATCACCACTCAGCTGTTCTTACACCATCCTGCCGGCCGCTCAGCGGTCGGCGAGGACAGCGGTCACGCGGCAGCCGCCGCGTAGACCTCCTTGCGCGCCATCACCGCCCAAGCGATGCGCGCTGTCTTGTTGGCGAGCCCGACGGTCGCGATTTTCACCGGCTTGCGCTCGAGCAGTCGCGCTAGCCACGGCTGTCGACTGGCATCCTTGTACGCCATACGCATCACCGCGGTCGCGCCGACGACCAGCAGCTTACGGAGGTACCCGTCGCCCTGCTTGCTGATGCCGCCAAGCCGCTCCTTTCCGCCGGAGCTATGGGGCCGCGGTGTAAGGCCTAGCCATGTCGCAAACTGGCGGCCGGAGCGGAATAGCGATGCATCGGGTACAGCCGCGGCGATCGCCGACGCGGTGATCGGACCGATGCCGGGAATGGTCGCAAGCCGGCGGCTGGTGTCATTGGCACGGTGCCAGGCGAGGATCAGTGTTTCAAGCCGGTCGACCTCGCTTGCCAGCGATCGCAGTTGAGTACCGATGGTATGCAGCGCTGACCGGGCATATGCTGGCGGCTTCTCCTGCCCCTCGTGAAGGAGCTTCATGAGCGCGGTGACACCGCCGGGCCCCCTGCTGGTGACGATCCCGTACTCCGACACGTGCGCCCGCAGCGCATTGATCAGTGCGGTTCGCTGTCGCACCAGCAGATCACGGGTCCTGTGGAGCATTAGCACCGCCTGCTGATCGACGCTCTTCACCGCCACGAACCTCATCGTCGGCCGGGTTAAAGCCTCGCAGATCGCCTCAGCATTCGCGGCGTCGGCCTTCCCGCGTTTCACGTATGGCTTCACATAGGCCGGCGGCATCAGTCGGACATCATGGCCCAGCGCTAAAAGCTCTCGGCCCAATGGTGCGCCGACGCGCATGCCTCCATCCCTACCAGGCACGGCGGCAACGATGAGAAGAACTTTCAGCACCTCGCCGCGCCGGAGTTGCCGCCGCACCAACACCTTTCCATCAGCACCAATCACGTGGACCTGAAACACGTTCTTCGCCAGATCGACACAGACGGTCACGACATCCTGCTGCATGGATCGACTCCTAGAGGCTGTTATGAACCTGGGGCGAGCGCGGCAGCCTGCTTCGTCATGAGGCATGCGAAGGCGACGACGTAAAGTCCTGCGAGTGTTTCCGCGTAGCGCTCGTAATCTTTAACGAGACGCCTGAAGCGGGTTGCCCATGCGAATGAGCGTTCGACGACCCAGCGTCGTGGCAAGAGGACGAAGCCGCGTTTGGCCTCGGACAGTTTGACGACCCCAAGTGCGATGCCGTGTTTGGCTGCGGCGTTGGCGGCTCGCTCGCCAGTATAGCCCTGGTCGACCCAGGCCAGTTCGACGGCATCGTCGGTGACGGCCTGTATCGTCCGGGCGAGCCGTTCCACCTCGCCGCGATCCTCTGC
>NZ_JACHNX010000027.1 GCF_014199595.1 Sphingomonas yabuuchiae
GGGGGGAAGCTACGTCCGGGCTACGCCCGGCCTCCGCTTCCCCCCACACGTCATCTACGATGTCGCTGACCCTTCAACTGCGATGTCGCTGTGCATAGGGGCCAACATCGCTCGCGAACTAAAGAAACTAGGCATAACTCAAGGGGAGTTGTCCGAACGCTCGGGCGTTGCGGCGTCACATATTTCATACATGGTGCGCGGACATGGTAATCCAACGCTTGCTACCTTGGAGAGCCTTGCCGATGTTTTCGGATTATCGGTTGTCGAATTATTGGCAGCGGATAGCACTTCCCGCGATAAGTCCTGAAAGGGGTCGATACATAGAACGGACCCAGATATCCGCTAACGTGGAGCCTGACGGAAAATCTCCGGATTCAGGTTTCCGTACGATTGAGCAAAGCGACAGGGTTTGTCGGACACTCAGCGATAGCGTTGAGTCCGCGCCACGAGGTCAGCGTGAAGGTCCGTCCGAAAACATGTGTTTTCAGACATGGGGGCACAGGGCGGCAGTCGACCAGAAATGGTCATTCGTTCCAACCATGGTGAATGTCCGGTCCTATCGGAAGCTGCCGACCGGCTGGGTCAAAGCGCATTACCAGCGGCAGCCTGCGCAGTCTTATAGCGTTCAGGATGCTGCAGGCATTCCTCTCGCACGCGGTTCAGCCAGGTGTCGTACCAGCACCATTGATTGCCAACGGCGATCGCGCCGTAACCCTTCCCCGGGTCTTTTGCGCCGAGACGCTTCCAGAGCCGGGTATGGGTATCCATCGTGAAGGCGTCGAAGTCTTCGTCCTTCATGGCTTTTACGATGGCGGCGGGAAGATACTTCTTCTTCTCCACCTCTTTCAGCGCCATGTTGAATTTTTGGTCGACGTCCGATCCCGGCGGCACGATTTCCACAGCAAGATCAGCGCCGGGCGCACGGTTGGCAGTCTTGTGAACCATGAACACCCGGAAGGCGAACCGAGGGTCGGCTTGCTGCTCCGGCGTCAACTTCTGCTCGAAATTGTCCATGGTGGTTTCGACGTGACGTGGCAGCGTGCCTGCCTTTTTCAGGATCGCGCGCTGATCCGGGCTGAACGTCACAAATTGTAGTGCGATGGGTAGGCGGCGTTCCAACGCATACTGCGCACCGAACATGCTCTTGATAGCGTCGTTGAAGTTGATGCAGCAGGCTTGCAACTTCGCGCTCAGCGCATCGTCAATACGGCTGGTCGAGCGATGTTCGATTTCATGCCGAATTTCCAGCAGCAGGTTCAGGTTGTCCTTCGCCCCCTGCTCGATCGGTGAGCGTGCATGTTTCAGACACTGGCCCAATTCCCAATATTTTTCGGCGCCGCTCGGTGTTTTCACCACGACCTTTTCGCCATTCACGGTCTTGGTATGGCGATAGTCGATCCCTTCGCGCTTGAACCAAGCGTGCATCAGGTATGTCCACGCGATCACGGCGGTGACGATGAACAATTCGGCGCGGAAAGTCAGGCCTGCGCTGTTGAATGTGTGCACGGCGCTGATCATGGCCTCCCGCGCCTTGATCAGCAGTTCATCACCGCGCAGGCTCAGGCCAGTTTCCGGGTCCACTTCCGGCCACGATGCGATGAAAGCGTCCAGCTCGTCGGCGGTGGTGGCCTTGATGGCCGTGTGTTTGGTATTGTTGCGAATTTCCGCGATGGCGCGGTGATTGATCGAACGCGTCGGCCTTGTGAAATAGGCGAGAATGTCCTGATCGTTCGGCCAGCGCCCGTCAGCTACCATCGCCTTGACCAGTGCGATTTCCCATCGATCAAGTTTGTTGCCGCGCCGACGCACAGTCATGGTCAGGCTGGCTCCAAGGCGTTGTGCAGGATGGCTTCCAACAAGCGGGATCGGGTTTGTTCGCCCGTGGTGATGCTGGCTTCGAGCCCATCGCACAGGGCCATCAACGCATCGACCTTGGCGACGATGCGGTGCTGTTCGGCAAGCGGGGGTATGGGAATTGGGAGCGGCTTGAGATTTGCCGCCTTGATACCTTTCGCAGTCATTCCGGTCGCATGGGCGTCAATGAGCGCCTGCAACGGCTCGCTCATCATAGCGAACATCAGGAACTTGGTGTTGATGGTCGAGTAGGGTTGAAGGCAAATTGATCGCTGAGCGAGCGCGAAAGGCTCCGTGATGTCATTTAGGCATACGTTGGCAAGCGGTGCTTCTGTTGTGAAAAACAAGTCCCCGATCTGAGGAAATCCGCGCGTCATCCACGTTTTGAATGTGACCTTCGAAATGAATTCTCGTGGCTCCCTGTTCAAAAAGCCCATGCGAATATTCTTCGCGGTGATAAGCGGAATGCCATTGTCTGTCTTTGGGGGCGTGTTTCCACGGTAGTCGATGAACAGGAATAGGTTTTCAAACGATTGGACTGCCCAACCAGTTGGCAGGTCAATGGGAAGTGTTTCTGGCTCAGGCGTAGCGGCAAGCTTGATCCGCGTATCTCCGGTTCGCTGCTTGCGCTCTGATTTAGCCGCGGCAAATTCGGCAAGCAAGGTCGATGCAGGTTCATCCGCCGTGTCGTGCTCAACCAGTTTGCCGCGCACGGCGAGGTTGAGGATGGTTTGGCGCAGTTGCTTGATTTGATCGGGGCGGGTGGTGAGCGGGGCGAGGTTGGCCAGCGCGAAGCGCGCGTCGGGCGCGAAGGTTTCGGGATCGGGGGTGTTGAGTTTGGCCAAGGTGGACAGGGTGAACGTGTCACGCGCCGCCTCGCGGCTCACTCGCGCCGCCTCAAGCTGATCGCACAGGGCCATCAACTCATCTGTCGTGCGCTGAACAGTCGGGCAAATTAGCGGAATGGGCACTTCCGCGATCCGGCGGACGCTGAGCGTGACGTTGGCCGTCCCCGTCATGCGCGAAACCAGCAGCTCGTCCTTAAAGGTCGAAAGGTATTCGAATATGAACCGCGCCGAAATCAGGTTTGGAGCATAAGGGAAAATTGCCGCCAAGATGGTGCCCAGCGCAAACCGGCCTTCCTGATAATGCAGGCGATTTATGCTGGCATTGCCATGCCCCGTCGAGGACACCAAAGGCACAATCGTCGCCGCGCCTTCAAAATCGAAATGGTCACAGGAGCTGCGCTCAGCCGCTGTTACTACGAGCGGAAAGCTGCCGCGTTTCGCGCCTTGGATACCCGTCAATCCCTTCTCGATGCGAGCGACGGCTCCGAGTGATGCGAATGCTGATGTGTCAGCAAAGTCCTCTGGAAGCTGGTCATTAATGACGGGCGCGAAACGTTTTGGTTTGGAAATCTCGCCGCTCCGAAGGAGCCTGATTTTTTCGCTCTCTATCTGATCAAGCATTTCCGCAGGCGTCAGCGGCTGACCTTCCCCTGCCAGCTTTCCGGCAATGGCCAAGCCTATGACCACCTTCCGAAAATGGCCAATACCTGCTGGATCGTCACCAAAACGCGACACGGCATCACGCACGAAATCGGCGTTCATTGGGCCAGTGCCTCAGCCAGAATAGCTTGCAGTTGCTCGCGCAGATCGGCGGTTTTGGCCTCGGCCTGATCCAGCTTTGCCAGTAGTTCGGCAGGATCGCCGTGGTCGGCCTCCTCGCTATGCGGGTTCTTGAAATCAAGGTTGTAGCCGCGCGCCTTCACCTCATCGATGCTGACTTTCCAAGCCTGCGGGCCTTCCTCTCGGCCCTTGCGGTCCGCGCCGCCCCACCAATCGGTGCAGCTCTGAAAATGCTCAAACCGGATCGGCTTTGTCATGGAATAAGCCTTTTGGCCCGCTGGCACCTGATGCTCGTAGAACCAGATATCCTTGGTCGGCTCGCCCTTTTCAAAGAACAGCAGGTTGGTGCCGATGGAGGCATAGGGCTTGAACACGGAGTTGGGCAGGCGGACGATGGTGTGGAGGTTGCATTCCTCCAGCAGTGCCTCTTTCAGGCGGGTCTTCACGCCTTCGCCAAACAGGCTGCCGTCCGGCAACACGATGGCCGCTACGCCGCCCTTGCGCAGCAAGCGGATGAACAGGGCCAGGAACAAGTCTGCCGTCTCGCGCGTGCGGAAATGCTGAGGGAAGTTGCTTTCGATGCCGTCCTCTTCCTTGCCGCCGAAGGGCGGATTGGTGAGGATGACATCTACGCGGTCCTTCTGCTCCCACGAGATATAGGGCCGGGCTAGCGTGTTGTCGTGGCGCACGAAGCTGGGGTCTTCCACGCCATGTAGCAGCATGTTGGTGACGCAGAGCATGTGCGGCAGCGGCTTCTTTTCTACCGCGCGGAAGGAGGCTTGCATCAGCGCCTCATCCTCGGGCCGCTTCACATAGCGTTCGCGCATGTGCTTCATGGCGCAGGTGAGAAAGCCGCCTGTGCCGCACGATGGATCAAAGATGATCTCGCCCGGCTTGGGGTCGATCCGGTCAACCATGAACGCGGTGACTGCGCGCGGGGTGTAGTATTCCCCGGCGTTGCCAGCGGATTGCAGGTCGTTGAGAAGCGTCTCGTAAACGTCGCCGAAATGCTGGCGCTCGGACAGGTTGTTGAAGTCGATGTCGTTAATCTTGTTGACTACCTGCCGCAGCAACTGGCCGGATTTCATATAGTTGTAGGCATCCTCGAACACATCACGCACCACGCGGCGGCGATCACCGGGAAGGCCTGTGGGCTTCAGGCCCTTCATCGCCGGGAACAGCTCTTCGTTGATGAAGGCGAGCAGCGCCTCTCCTGTCATCCCTTCGGGATCGGCTGCCCATGCGCGCCACTGGAAACTTTCTGGCACTGGCGACTGGTAGCCATCCCGCATCAATTCCAGTTCCTGATCCTGATCGTCGATGATTTTCAGGAAAAACAGCCAGCAAAGCTGGCTGATGCGCTGCGCGTCACCATCGACGCCGCTGTCTTTGCGCATGATGTCTTGAATGGATTTGACGAGAGTGCGAACCGACATTGATTAAGCAACTTCCTGGTAAATTTCGTTTTGCAGGGCGTGGACGGCATCTTCAAAGCCGGCCTTGCCGCCGAAAGCCTTGATGAGTTGGACGGGCGTGCCGAGCGTGTTCAGCGGCGGGATGCGCAGCACGTTGGTATCGTCAAGATTGAGCACCCCCTCGTCGGCATACTTGTCGAGCAGGGCGCGCAACACGGCGCGGGCCTGCTCGCCATATTGGGCGAAAACATCGCGTTTCTGCACATTTTCCGCTCGCTCGCGCCGGGTCAGCGGCTTGCGATCAAAGGCGATGTGGCAAATTAGATCGAACGGATCGAGGTCTTTGCCGAGTTCATCCGCGATGAAATCGAGCGCGAGGCCTTCCGCTGATATTTCATCGACCAGCGCCTGTTTGCGCTCGGCACCATTCCACCGGGTAAGGAATTCGTCCAAGCTCGCGAAGTGCTTGCGCAGGGCTTTTTTCGTGAAGTCACGCAGGCTTTCGGTAACGAGCTTTCCGCTTTCGTCCAGATATTCCACGCGCTCGGCCACAATGACGACGGGCACGCCATCGACATAAACCTTGCCACGCCTACCGACGTCATCTGTGATGGTTATGTCCGGCGTTTCGCCATTGTCGATGATGGTTTCCTCGCCCGGTTGGTCGCTATGATCTTCGCCGGGATCGCCGACAGTGCTGTCGTCATCGGGTGGCGTAACAGGATCATCCTCGCCCGGCTCATAAATTTGAACCGGTTCGCCATCGAAATCCGGGTCCGCGAAGTGGTTCGTTGCCCCTCGGAAATCCATCAGCGTGAAGAAGAACTTGCGACTGTCTTCGTGAACGCGAGTGCCGCGCCCGACAATTTGCTTGAACTCGGTCATCGACCCAACGTCGCGGTCGAGGACGATCAGGCGGCAGGTCTGGGCATCAACCCCGGTAGACAGCAGCCGTGACGTTGTGACGAGCACCGGGTAGCGGCTCTCGGGGTCGATAAAATTCCCGAGTTGCGCCTGACCCTCGGGATCGTTGCCGGTGATCCGCATGACATAGCGGGAACTCTCCGCCACGAGGTCGGCGTTCTCATTGATCAATGCCTGTCGCATACGCGCCGCGTGCTCCTGATCGACGCAGAACACGATTGATTTCTGATAACGGTCGCCGCTTTCCTTCAAAAATTCCGTGACCTTGCGCGCCACGAGCTTGGTCCGGTCATCCAGTACCAACGTCCGATCGAAATCGCGGGTATTGTAGATGCGATCCTCGACCTCGTTGCCGTCGCGATCAAGCTGGCCCTTCTCGGGGCGGTAGCCCTGAATGTCGCGATCCACATGGACCTTGATGACCTTATAGGGCGCGAGGAAGCCGTCGCGGATGCCCTGCTTCAGGGTGTAACTGTAAGCCGGTTCGCCGAAATAGTGGATGTTGGACGCATACCGGGTTTCTTTCGGCGTGGCCGTCAAGCCGATCTGCGTAGCATCAGAAAAATGCTCAAGAATTTCGCGCCATGCGCTGTCCTCCGCCGCGCTTCCACGGTGGCATTCGTCGATCACGATGAGGTCGAAGAAGCCGGGTGAGAACTCCTTGAAAAGCTTCTGCCGTTCCTCCGGCCCGGTGATGGCCTGATACAGTCCGAGATAAATCTCGTACGCGGTATCGACGCGACGCTTCTTGTCCATGGCGATCGGCAGGTCGATATTCGAGCCGTCATCACGTTCGATCGTTTTCGCGTTGGCGGACAGCTTCGCCATCGCTGGGCCGAAAGGCCGGAAATCGTTGACCATCGTCTGATCAACCAGCACGTTCCGATCAGCGAGAAACAGGATGCGCTTCTTGTGCCCGCCCTTCCACAGCCGCCAGATGATCTGGAACGCGGTGTAAGTCTTCCCGGTGCCGGTCGCCATGACGAGCAGAATGCGGTTCTGCCCAGTCGCGATGGCCTCCATGGCCGCGTTGACGGCGTTGACCTGATAATAGCGCGGCTGCTTGCCGCTGCCGTCGTCATAATAATCTTCGAGTACAATCTCCTCGCCTTCTGCCGTCAGGCCCTTCCACGCGGCATATCGCTGCCATAGTTCACCCGGTGATGGAAAGGCGTCAAGGGGCAGCGTGACTTCGCGTGCATCGCCAGTGCCCGTGCGGTCATGGACTAAGAACCCATCGCCATTCGACGCAAACACGAAGGGAATGTCGAGGGTTTCGGCATATTCCAACGCTTGCTGCATGCCCGCGCCCATAGGCTGGGTGTTGTCCTTAGCCTCAATCAGCGCCAGCGGGATGTTGGGCTTGTAGTAAAGCACATAGTCAGCACGCTTGCCTTGACCACGACTAACCATCTTTCCGCGAACGATAATGCGGCCTTTTGTGAAGCTGACCTCTTCTCTGATCTGCGTCATCTCATCCCAGCCAGCGTCCTTGATGGCAGGCGTTATGAACTTGGTGCAAATGTCGCGTTCGCTCAGAGATCGTTTGTCGAACATTGAAGGCCCATCCCGTGTGGACTGACCGTAGAGGCATGATCACGATTTTGCCAGTTGGCATGAGAATTCGCCTATTCAGGCCACATTCTTGATGCTTCTGCGCTTGGGAAGCAGACAGGCAAAGCGCCGCCAGCGGACCCAGACCGGCGATGGAAAGGCTCATGATGGAACGTCTCGTTCTGCTAGAAACGGCCGTTGACGGGGGCTACCCCGAATGGCCGCAATGTCCCAGACCACGTCATTCGCGGGACTGTACGGCAAACAGGCGTTTTACGACACCCGAGCAGACATGTCGGCGCTTAGCGTATCGCTGGGTCCGTTCTATGTACCGACGCCTGAAAGGCAGTCGCTTAATTTGATCGGAACAATCTATGTCCAGTAACCCGCCCCGCGAATTTGACCGACTGCTACAAGATGCGCCGCTGGTGCGGGCAATGGGGGGAGCACTCTCGATGTTTGCCACGCTGCTTGCGCGCCAAGGCATTGTCGAGGCGAGCGAGGTTGCAAACTTGCTGGGTATCTATGCGGTCGCCACAAGCGAAGTCGATAATGAAGAGGGCATGATCTTGGGATGCTGGGCAGCTATGATCCGCGACGTGGCGGAGCAACAGGGCGTCACCTCAAGGTTTGTGCGCCAGACAACGATTTGGCGGACATAATGAGAACACTGGCTATGCCACGAGTTTGAGGCGGGCCATGGGATCGTTGAGGGTGCGGAACTCGCCAGGGGAGAGCCGGTTTGCCCTTTGCCACAGATAGTCGCCGGTCAAACTGATATGCACCCAGCCCATCGGCGAGAGATGGGCAAGCAGCGCATCATCGAAGGTGCCGCCGGATGATTGGAGATGCTGGGCGGCCCTGTCCATATAGACGGTGTTCCAGTAAGAAATCGCCGCGATCAGCAGATTGAGGCCCGATGCCCGATATTCCTGATTCTCGATCGAGCGATCGGTGAACCGCCCCTGTCGGTTGGTGTAGATCGCGGCGGCAAGGGTATGACGTGCTTCGCCTTTATTGAGGCCGGCCTGGCAGGCGCGACGCACGTCGGGCTGTTCAAGCCAGTCGAGCGCAAATAACGTCCGCTCGATGCGGCCGAGTTCGGCCAGCGCAAAATCCAGCCTGTTCTGGCGCTTGTAGGCGGCCAGCTTGCGCAGGATCGCGGAGGGCGCAACGGCTCCTTCCTTAATGGAGGCGACGATCCTGACGATGTCATCCCAATCGGCTTCGATCGCCGCCGTCTTGATCGTGCGGCCCATGAGGCTTTCGATGCCTTTGTAGGTCGAAGGCGCGGCGATCGAGCCGAGTTTCCGGTCGGCGATGTCGCGCAGACGGGGCACGAACCGGAAGCCGAGAAGATGGCAAAGGGCAAAGACATGGTCCGTCGCGCCGCCGGTATCAGTGTAATGCTCATGCAGCGGTAGCGCGCCGGCGCCGAGCATCAGGCCATCCACCACGTAGGGGGCCTCGCCGGCGGTGGCCGACATGATCCGCGATCCGAACGAGGCAAAATGATCGGACAGGTGGGAGTAGATCTTCAGGCCCGGCTCGCTGCCATATTTCGCATTGATGTCGGCCGCCGCCGATCGGTTGCGGCCCGAGCGGAAGAACTGCCCATCGGAGGATGAACTAGTGCCGGCTCCCCAATGGCGCGTGAAAGGAAGATCATGGTGCGCGGCAACGATCATCCCCAACGCGGCCTGATAGTTTTCGGGCGACAAATACCAGTTGTGGGTCCAGGCAAGCTGGGCGTAGCTCACCCCGTCGCTGGCGTTGGCCATGCGCTCTAGACCCAGATTCGATCCATCAGCGAGAATGGCGGCGAGGATCGCGTGCGGGTTGTCATGCTCCTTGCGGGACCGAAGATCGCGAAATGCGCTCAGGAACCCGGTGCGCTCGGCCACCTCGACCAGGAGTTCGGTGATCCGCACGCGCGGAAGCAAGGCGTCGAGCCTGCGATCGAGAGCCTCCGCCTCGGGTGGAGTGATCGCCGGCATGGGTTGCAGCTTGAGCCGGTCGCGTTCGAGCGCCACGCCCGCGAGCCTGTTCGCCTTGAGTTGCTTGGCGAAACGGCGCAGCCGCCAGTCGAGCGTCCTTGCCCGCTCCTCCAGATAGGCGGCCGCATCGGTCTGGAATGGCAGGCTGTCGGCCACCTTATCGGCATCGCGTCGACTCAGCAAATAGGTGTCGAAGCGGCGATAATTGCGGGTTCCTTCGACCCATATGTCGCCGGCGCGCAACCGATCGCGCAGCGTGGCCATGATGGCCGTCTCGTATCGCCGGCGATCGACCTGGCCACCTTCGGTGATGAGGCGCTTCCACTGCCGGTTGGCGAATGGGAGCGGAACGCCCTCGGGCAGGCTGCGGGCCTTGCGGGCATTGGTATCGCGGATGACCTCGATGGCCTTGACCAGTTGCGATCCGCTCCCCGATGCCTTGAACGTGAATGTATCGAGGAAAGCCGGGCTGAACCGCCGCAGCGTCGCATAGCGACCAGTCGCCGCGACAAGCGCATCTTCGCCCGCCAGCTCGGCCAGCGCATCGACCTGCGATTTGGCTGCGACCAGTCTGTGCCAGCCTACCGCTTCGTCGATCAGTTCGAGCGGATTACCGCCATGTTCGACCGCCTCTCCCAGCGCGGCGATCGTCGCGCCGAACAGCCGCATAAGTTCGCCGACCGAGCGGATGCTGTCCTGATAGCGCCTTTCCCGCCCGCGCCGCGCCCGTGTGAACAGGCTTCCGACAAGCCTGTCGAACATCTGGATCGCACCATCGGCGAGCCTGGCATCGAGGTCGATGACCGCCGCGATCAGCGTCGCGCGGCGCCTGTTAAGGCTATAATCGGAGAGCAGGAACGCCGGCGCAACGCCACCTTCGCGCATGAACTGCGCGAACCGGAAGTCGGGGATTTTCGCGCCGATCGCCGGGTCGATGCCGATTCCGCGCACATAGCGTAGCCGTTCCAGCAGCCCGTTGATGTTCGCCGTGGTGGGCGCTTCCTCGAAATTGCGCAGCCAGGCCAGCGGCGTCATGCCGAAGTCGCTGTTGTTGACGATCAGATCATCGATCCGCGCCAGTTCGGCATGACCCAGGCTTTCGACAATGAGCGCCGCCGCGGCTTTGCGGGCGCGTGCCCTGCCGGCGAGGCCCGCACGTTCGAGCGTGTCTGCCGATGGAAGAATGAAGCGTTCCTGCTTCAGCCCCTCCATCAATGCGCGGACAATAGGTTCGCCCCGATCGGTCCGCTCCGCAGCTCTTGCGGCGAGATCGAGCGCGAGCGGTATATCCCCTCGCCGAAAAGGGTGTAGCCCCAGATGCCGTGCCGCAATGTCGGCATGATCGTTACGTGTTTGCGCGCGCTGGTCATAGTCGGCGAACGCATCAACATCGACGAAGAGCTGGGCGGCGAGATAGTGAAGGACCGCATCGGGGACGTCGACGTCGGGCTGCAAACCGAAGCCGGGATGCCGCATAAGCGCGATCTGCGTTGCCAGACCGAGGCGGTTGGCAGGGCGATAGCGGCGACCGACCAGTTCGAGATCCTCGGCGGCAAGGGTATAGTGGCCGACGATCGCGGTTTCGTCATGGGGGATATCGAACAGGCGACGCCTTTCTTCTCCGGTCAATAATCGCCGCCGCGCCATCCTGCCTCCATCCCGAGTCGAGAGCGACAGGCTAGCGTCAATCTGGAGTATAGCCTAACCGGACGTCAGGATGCAGCGGCGGTTTCTGTCAGGATAGGGTTATGGCAAGCATTTATTGACGCATGTTCCGCCGTGTCATAGAATTCAACCTGACATTTTGACCGGAGGCGGCGATGAAAGGCCAGAGGATCGGTTACGTCCGGGTGAGCACATTCGATCAGAATGTCGATCGCCAGTTGGACGGGCAGTCGCTCGACCGGATTTTCACCGACAAGGCATCGGGCAAGGACATCAACCGCCCCGAACTCGATGCCATGCTCGCCTTCGCCCGCGAGGGTGACACCGTCGTGGTCCACAGCATGGATCGATTGGCGCGTAATCTCGACGATCTGCGCAAACTGGTTCAGTCCCTCACCAAAAGAGGCGTCCGGATCGAGTTCGTGAAGGAAAGCCTGGCCTTCTCGGGCGAGGATTCCCCGATGGCCAACCTGATGCTCTCGGTCATGGGTGCGTTCGCCGAATTCGAGCGCGCCCTGATCCGGGAGCGGCAGCGCGAAGGCATTGCGGTCGCCAGACAACGCGGTGCTTATCGCGGGCGGAAACGTTCCCTCTCCGACGAAATAGTCGCCGAGCTGCACCGCCGTGTTGATGACGGCGAGCGCAAGGCCGTCATCGCCCGTGACCTGGGGATCAGTCGCGAAACCCTCTACCAGTATCTCCGCGCTGCCACCTGAGCCGGTTTCACCCAGCCTCGCTCACCCTTAGGCTTGTCTGATTGATACGACCAATGTCACGTCTCTTGAATTGCTTGAATCATATCAATGAGGATTGGAGGTCTCCTTCGTCAAACGAATGGCAAGAACGCGACCGATTGCCGCTGCGGCGACTGGCTGGACGGCGCTTGGCGGAAATGGTGCAACCGAACTAGCATTGATCTCGCAAAGCGCATAGGAGCCATCGCTGATGGCTTCACCAGGGCGAAATAGGAAGTCGGCGTCCCAAAGAAGCGGAAGATCGTGGTCGGCGATCGACAGCAACCTTTGCATCTCTGGAATCCAGCGATCCTCCATCGCTTTCCGTAAGGCTGCGAAGCGCGTCACCTCCGGTCCGAACATGGCGCGGCCCATCGGCTGTGGGGTTGACGACGTTGTATCAATGGCCGTTGGCGTCATCAGCGCAGTGATCAGGTTGTGCCCAAAGCCAACCACTCGGTGCCCGCACACGTAGCAGCGGACCATGCCCTCGGACGACTGCGGCTGATAAGCCTGATCGATCAGCACGCCGCCGTCGTTTAGAAACGGCACCCACCTTTCCAAGCACTCGGCTAGGCTGATGCGCTCCGATTTGCTTCCTTGGCGGGCCTCTTGAACTTTCACCGACGTTTTCAAAGCCGGAGCGTTTCCCGCTTCGTCTAGTTGGACACGCCATACATTCCTGCCGCCGTTGCCGTAGTTCGGCTTCAGCACGCGCGGGCCTGCGGCAAGATGTTCGGGGAAACGAGCGCGAAGGCCTTCAGCGTCCACGTATCGATCGACATCGCTGCCCCATTCCATGGATCGCGTTGTGTAGAGCACTTCCTTGACGCCGATTTTGGCGATCACGTCAGGATGCGCGCTGACGACAACGCCGCACCCCGCGACTTCGCGCAGCATTGGATCGAGCTGCGAGCGGTCGCCTGAAATGTCCAACGGATTCACCCAGACCAGCACTGTGTCGCACGACAGCAGCTCGTCCCGAATCTCGCGAACCGCCTCGTCCCTGTACAGTACAGGCCTTGCGGTCGCCCCGAGCGCCCGCAAGGCCTGCATTATCGGCCACTGCCGGGCTTCATGAAAGCGATGCGTCCACTCGGCTGCTTGCCCACGCCAAAGAAGAGCGATGTTCGGGCCGGATGTCATTGTTGCATCTCCCCATCGGACCTGTCCCCTTTGTGGTCGCGAACTCAGGTGTCGCGCAGCAGTGGGTGTTAAGCCACGGCGGTCGGGTTCAGCCGCCGCCGCGCAAAGCCGCGGCATAGCGCCGGTCGACCACTTCCCAGTCGATGTTGCGGAAGAAGGCGTCGACATATTTGGCGGCGGCGGTGCCGTAATCCATGTGGAAACTGTGCTCGTACATATCGAGCGCGAGCAGCGGCACGCCGGCAATCGCACCGTGCATATGATCCCACGCCCAATGGTTGTGCAGCGAGCGCGTGTGGAGATTGTAGACGAGCACGCACCAGCCCGATCCGCCGGCAAGGCTCATCCCGGTACGGCGGAAGTCGGCTTCCCAGCGGTCGAACGAGCCGAACGCCGCGCCCAGCGCGTCGCGGATGGAACCGGCTGCCTGGCCGTTGCCGCCGAGCCCGTCGAAATAGACCTCATGGAGCACCACCGAGCCGGTGCGGTGCAGCTCCTCGCGCTTCAATCCGCCATAGACCACCGGCGGCAGGTCCGTGTCAGCGAGCGCGGCGGCAAGTCGTGTCTCGATCATATTCAGGGCCTTGACCGAGCCCGCATAATTGTTCTCGTGGTGCGATGTGATCAGCCTTTCGGAGAGGCCGTGAAGCCTGGCGGGATTGAACCTGAGCGGCTTGACCTGATGATTTCCGGCAAAGGCGGGGACAGCCGCCGGCGCTGCGGCCGGCGTCTGCGCAGAGGCTTCGTTGATAGTCATGGCGGCGGCTCCGATGCCAAGAGTTGCGATTGCACTGCGTCGGGAAAGATGGTCGATCGTCACGCGTCACTCCTTCAGATGATCATTACATATGCGGCCCCGAGGACCGAGCAGACGCCGAGCACCGGCAGCATGCCGGCCTTGAACCGGAACATGGCGAGTATCGCACCCACCGCGAGCGCCAGCGCCGGCCAGTTGACGGACGTTAGGACTGGGAGATCGATGGTGCCGGCTGCGAACGGCACTTCGCGGACTTGCTCGAACAGAGTGTGGATACCAAACCAGACCGCCAGATTGAGGATCACGCCGACCACTGCGGCGGTGATCGCCGAAAGCGCGGCCGACAATGCGCGGTTGCCGCGCAGCCGCTCGATGAATGGCGCGCCGGCGAAGATCCACAGGAAGCATGGCAGGAAGGTAACCCAGGTGGTGAGGATTGCGCCGAAGGTCGCGGCGACGAGCGGCGGCAGCCCGGTCGCTTCGCGGAAGGCCGCGAGGAAGCCGACGAACTGCGTCACCATGATCAGCGGCCCGGGCGTGGTCTCGGCCATGCCGAGCCCGTCGAGCATCTCGCCGGGCTGGAGCCAGCCATAGGTCTCGACTGCCTCCTGCGCGACATAGGCGAGCACCGCATAGGCGCCGCCGAAGGTCATCACCGCCATCTGGCTGAAGAAGGTGGCGATGCGGCTGAACACGTCGTCGGGGCCGAACGCGAACAGCAGCGCTGCGACCGGCCCGAGCCAGAGCAGCAGCAGGACGCCGGAGATGCGCAGCGACCAAGAGAGGTTCGGCCGGGCATGGTCGGGAAGGCCCTCGCCAAGAGCGGTGTCGCGGTCGTGGATTATCTCAGCGCCGGCGGGACCATGTCCGCCGCCGCCCTTGAATGCGGCGTAACCAGCGCGGCCACTGAAGAAGCCGATCAGCGCGGCGGCAAGCACGATCAGCGGGAAGGGCACGTCGAGCACGAAGATCGCGACGAACGCCAGCGCGGCAAAACCGCGCATGACGTTGTTCTTCAAGGCACGCGAACCCACCCGGACCACCGCCTGTAGCACCACCGCCAGCACGGCGGCCTTCAATCCGAAGAACAATCCCTCGACCAGCGGCACTTCGCCGAGCAGCACATAGACATAGCTGAGCCCTAAAATCGCGAGGAAGCCGGGCAGCACGAATAGCGCGCCCGCGACCAGGCCCCCCTTGGTCTTATGGAGCAACCAGCCAATATAGACAGCTAGCTGTTGCGCTTCAGGGCCGGGCAGCAGCATGCAATAGTTGAGCGCGTGGAGGAACCGCTCCTCGCCGATCCAGCGCTTCTCCTCGACCAGGATGCGATGCATCACCGCTATCTGGCCCGCCGGTCCGCCGAAGCTGAGCAGCGCGACCCTGATCCAGACGCGCACCGCCTCGCCAAAGCTGATGCCGTGCTCGTGCAGCGTCTCGACTGCGATTTCAGCGCGTGCGCTGGCCTCCATCTTTAGTCCTCTTTTCGCCGGGTGAAGTGAGCATAGAATCCGTCGAGCGCGGTCGATCCGCGCGCGATCCGCTCCTCGTCGTCGTCGGTGCCGGCACAGATGCCGGCGATAAGCGCGCTCACTCCCGGAGTTTCCGGGCGCTCGAACCGAGCATCGGCAATATCAAGGTCGTGAACAATTTCGCCGAGCGCCCGCAGCGCGGGGTCGGTCTCGAGACCGGTGAGGAACACCAAGGTCTCGAAGGAGCAGCGGTCGCCTTCGTGGGTGAACTCAGCGTCCGCCATGTCGAACCTCAGTTCGTCAGGCTCCGGCACATATCCTTTGCCCTCGACGAACTTGAAGCTCGCCTCGGGGTCGATGAAGCGGCGAATGAGCCAGGCGGACGCGATGCGATCGACATGGACATGGCGGCGCGTCACCCAAACGCGGCGCTTTAGCTCCGCCGGGGTCAGCTCGGGCGCACCGGGGCCGCTCACATCGGGATGTTGGTGAGAGCGGCGGTCCGCCTCGGTGATGGCGGCCTGTGCCGCCTGCCGACCATGCGCACCGAAAAAGTCGATCGCGGCGACCTCGTTCAGGCGTTTGCGCAGGCGGCCCACATCCGCCGCCGCGACATACTCGCCCTCACACAGCGCGCGCGCCTCGCGTGCCAACTCCTCATAGTCGGCGTCACGCGCAGCGTCGAACACTCCGCGCAGCTCCGCATCGCCCATGCCGCCGACAAGGCGCGCTTCGAGGATCAGCGCCTCGCCGCCATTTTCGGTGATCTCGCGATGCAGTTCTTCGAACAGCGCGCGCGTGTCCTCGCGATTGGGGAGCGCATGGACGGCGTTCTTGAGCGGCGCGGCCCCGATCGCCTGCAAACGCCGCCAGACCTTCACCCGCAAATAGGCAGGCTTAGCCGGAAGCTGCGGGATCAGGAGCAACCAAGGGGAAGCTTGTGTGTTTGTCATAGTTGTATCGTCACTAGCCTACAAGTGTAAGGGTTGCATCACAAGCCTCATGAGCATAGGACTGCTTATCCCGAAGAAAGAAACCGGAGCGCAATGTCGCGGCTCGCCGGCGGCGCGCTCGCATGACGTGAGGCTTTCCGTGTCGAGTGCGCTGATGAAGGATCAATTATGCTGAAAAAGACCATCGCCTTGGGATTCGCCAGCCTCCTGCTGGCAAGCCCGGCATGGGCAGCGCCGGACTGGTCGGCTGTCGACCGGGCGATAGGACGAGCGGGGGCCGAACAGCCGGGGGGCGTTCACCGCTACAGCTTCCCGCGTTCGGACCTGAGCGTCACGCTGGATGGGGTGACGATCAAGCCCTCCCTCGCGCTCGGCTCTTGGGCGGCGTTTCAGCCGATGGGCGACGAGGCGATGGTGATGGGCGATCTCGTGCTGACCCACGACGAGGTGAACCCCGTTTTGAGCCGCCTGCTCGCAAGCGGTTTTACGATCACCGCGCTCCACAATCACCTGCTCCGCTCTTCGCCTGCGACCATGTACATGCACATTGCCGGCCACGGCGACCCGGTGAAGCTCGCGGCCGCGCTCCGGCAAGCGCTATCAGCCAGTCGGACCCCGCTCGCCGCGCCGCAATCGCCTTCGGCCAGCGCAGCCGCATCGCGGCTCGACCTCGATGTGGCCGCGCTCAACCGGTTGATGGGCGGTGAGGGCAAGACGGCCGGTGGCATCCTCCAATACAGCTTTCCGCGCGCCGAGCGGCTGATGGACGGCGATATGGAGACTCCGCCGACGATGGGCACGGCGACCGCGATCAACTTTCAGCCAACCGGGGACGGCCGAGCCGCCATCACCGGCGATTTCGTACTTGTCGCAAACGAGGTCGATCCGGTCCTGCGCGTGCTGCGGACGAACGGGATCGAGGTCACGGCGCTGCATAATCATATGCTAAACGACGAGCCGCGGCTGTTCTTCATGCACTTCTGGGCCAACGACGACGCAGCCAAGCTCGCCCGTGGGCTGCGCGCGGCGCTCGACAGGATGAACAATCAGAGGAGTTGAACTCGGACGACGGCTCATTGGGCCGTAACCGCCGCCCGCCCGACCCCACGGCCCTTATGCAGGAAGTGGAATGGAACATGGCTAGCAAACGAACTCTCACTGTTGTCGCAGGCGTGGGCGCGGCCGCGCTGGCGATCGCGGGCGTGGCGATCGCGCAAAACCACGAGGCGAACGAAAACCGGATAATCGGCAAGCACAGCGAACGAGACATCCCGCTTGCTCAGGTGCCCGAGGCCGCGATGAACGCGGCACGCGCGCAACTCGCGTCAATAAGCAAAGCGGAGCAAGTCACCCGAAAGGCGGACGGAAGCACGCTCTATGAAATCAAGGGCAAGAACAGCGACGGAAAGACGATCGAACTGTTCGTCACGCCCGAAGGCCAGGTGCTCGGCCGCGAATGATGGATCAGCACGGGGCGCCGGCCGTCGAGGGCCGTGCGCCCCTTCCGAAATGATACTGCGGAATAGGAGACGAAAATGCGGCCAAGGCGATGGATATTGTTATGCGCCGCTTTGGCCGCCCTGCCTGATAGTGCGATCGGCCAAACCGAACCCGCGTCGGCGACGGGCTCGGCGTTGTTCGTAAGCTGTCAAGCGAATGAGCCGCGATGCGGCGCTTACCTCCAAGGCGTGCTCGACATGATGATCGTCGCGCGAAAAGCGGAATGCCGCGCTCCACGCTATGACCGATCGGCGCTGCGCGCGGCATATTTACGCTGGGCGGAGCAGAATAGCTATTTTATGAGTGTTCATATGGTGGCCGGAGCTGAACGCTCGTTAGCGAAGGCTTGGCCATGTCAGTAGCATCGTACCCCGCGGCGTAGCCTGCCCGGCGGCTGCCTTTGAGGGCAGGCGGAGCGTCCGCCTGGCGGTGAATTCCGCCAGCTCAACGATTCCATGTCGCGCCTCAAGCTCGCTAATTAGCCGATGTTCGCATTATGTCTGCCAAATCGTTGTCTGGCGCACAAACCTTGAGGTGACGCCAACAGCGCACAGCTACTCGCAAATAACCCCGGCGCGCACGGCGCTAGCCGTGAGCCGCTTCGATCTTCTGGGCCAGCTCGGCCAGGTGTTCGGAATCAAGTAGATCCTCGGCGCTAAGATCGGCCGCGAAAAACTCGCTTCCGCTGGGTGGCGCGCGATCGACGGCGAAAGCGGTCAGATAGGGCCGCGCCTCGTCCGTGGCGATCCAGCGCCAGAAAGCATTGCCCTGGCCGAATAAACCGCTCTCGAACATATCGAGCCGTGCTTGTGCGAAGTCGGTCAATTTGCGTCTCCTGACAATCAGGCGGTTCGGCAAAAAAAGGGAGGCCGAAGCCTCCCTTTGTCTTACTGGAACAGTTTGATGAAAGCGGGCGCGAGGCCGATGACTGCGAGGACGAAACCGACGCTGCCGATGACCCAAGTTTGTGCCGTCAGCTTGCTTTCGATTCCCTTGTTCGCCTCCTGAACCTTCACGGCGATATACTCCTCAATAGCCTCTACAACTTCCGCTGCGGCGTCGTCGGACAGATTAGCCGCTTTCAGTGCTCTAAACAATTTGATGTGCATCCGGTTCTCCTTCTCGTTGGTGACGGGAGACACCCGGCATGGGCACCGGCGCCGGCTGTCAGGGACCGCGAAGCGGCCGCGTTAGCGGGCGGTGGGGGAGCCGATTTGCGCAGCAAATTGGGGGAACCGCCGATCCTTGAAAGCTGGCGCGCACCCATGCCAAAATGCCACGACACACAGAGAGAAGAGATTGCGCGGGGCGGGGTTCGATGCCCCGCCCCGCGCTCTGCATGGCACCGAGATCATCGGTTTCGCCCAGCGGGCGAAAAGGGGCGGGGTTAGCCCGCCCCTCCGGCGTCAGCCGGATTGGCCGCGCTTCGCCTTGGCCGCCAGCACGACCGCGACGACTTGCGGATAGACGCATTCGCCGCGCTCGATGTTGCGGATGCCGGGGCCGTCGAGCACGTCCTTTATACGGTCCTCGATGATCTGGCCCAGCTCGGCCGCAACCGCCTCGATGTCAGCACTCGTCTTGCCGATAAACATCGGGTCTTTCGGCCACATGCTTTCCGCGTCGAAATGATCCTTATCGTTCAACGCGGTCGCCAGCGCCTCGATCGCAGCATTTCCAAGCGCACGCTCGAAAGCCAGCTGAGCGAACAGACGATGAGACATAACAACCTCCTTGTTGCCGGAATTGGCAAGGCCAAGGGGAGGGCAGCGCCGGGTCGGGTCAGGGACCGCGAAGCGGCCGCGCTAGCGGGCGGTGGGGGAGCCGATTTGCGCAGCAAATTGGGGGAACCGCCGATCCTTGATGCGGCCTGGTGCAGCCCTCATGCTAGGAAGACACTGACGGGGGGATTTAACAAACTAACGCCCGCCCATCGAGCGGACCTTCACCCTGCGCCGTCTCGCGCCCGAACGATCGCGCTGTATTCCAGCAGCGTTTGCCGGACATTCTCATCATCCACCACATTGAGCGCATGGCCGGTGGCCGATGCCTGATCCGTCCGCATTTCGAGCCAAGCGATCCGCGCCGCGTTCGGCGCTACGCAACCATGCTCGAGCGCGATCTGCTCACTGTAACCGGCGATAACGTCGTTGATGGCCTCAAGGGCCGCCTCATAGGCGATGGCCTGATCTTGGGTCCACAAGGGCGCTGTCGGTGAGAGGGCAGTCACCTTGCCATATAGAGAGGGCAACTGGTCTCCCGGCAAGCGCAAACTACGCCATTTGCGCTTGCCGAGAGTGGGCGGCCCTACCGGGGGGCTTGGGCCGTTGCTGGGCCTATAATCCTCAAACTCACAACGCCAAATGGCGTTGGATAGATTGAAAGGGCGGCGCGACAAACAGATGCCCCCTCGAAGCGCATCGTGCGAAGTTGCGCATGGACCGCGACAATTCTCGCTCTCAGTTGTCGCTCAACCAAGCGAGCTGCTGACCGATTCCAAGCCCCTCCATCGGAACCGATGCGCGCCGTTCGATCTGCGGCCAAAGGGGATCGCGATAGTTGCGGCCTGCGAGAACGATCAGCGGCGCGGCGGCGTCGATCTGCTCGGCCATTGCTTCGATCACGCGCGCGCCCCAAAGGCGGCGCGCGCCTGCCTTCATCGCGCCTAGCGTTTCGTCATAGGGCGCGATGACGGTTTCCGGGGCGATCAGGCCATGCTTTGCTGACAGGATGAACCATGCGCCGCCCTGTCGTTCGACATAGGCACGGGCCTTCTGGAACCATGGCGATGCGTAAAGATCGCGCGCCGGGGCGGGGCGGTCCAGCTTCGCAGCAACGCAAGCGACAAGGAAAACCGGAGACGGGGACGGGGGAGGGTCGATGACAGACGGCGGCGCTGCCTCAAGATCGGCAATGACGGTGCAGCGGCCCCATTTCTGCAATTGGCGCTGCCATCCTTTCGGCGGTCCTTGGCGCTCGGCAACGTGGCTAAGGGTCGGTCCACCGAACAAGTCGGGTTGCTCCCCGATGCGCTGCACCGGGGGAACGTAGCGAGGTTCGCGGATGCAATGGCGGGCCATGCTCGATCCCCTCAAAAGGCGAAAGCGGTCTGGCCGCTCGCCTCGGTAAAGCTGGCGCTATCGCCTGCCGCGTAACGGTCGCGGCCCATGGGGGACCATTGCAGATGCCCGGAACGGTCATAGGAAAACCAACCATCCTCGATCCCGATGATGAAAGACCATGCCTTATCCTCGGCGCAAGGTCCGTGAAGATTGATCGGCCAATGCTCGGCCCCGCGTTCCTGCTGGCAGGGCGACGGCGCGGAAAAGCTGCGAAGCAACGCGGCGCGGTCGGTCGGCTCGGTAGCTCCCATTTCCCGCATGATCTGGCGGGCCTCGACGGTGCTGATGTGGCCGCTCGCCTTCCTGTCGGCGTGGTCCGAATAGCGAAGGCCATAGACAACGGCATTGAAGATATTGCGCGGCTCGGTGAACTCCTGCGTGGCGAGCAATTCGCGCCATTTCCCGGCGCTGATAAGGTCCACCGCATGATGCCAGAGCGAATGAACGCGGTTGCTGTAGCCGTGGCGGTTCGTCACGCCATCGCGGGCGATCTCGATCCCTAGCGCACGCTCGACGTGTTGCACGAAAGGATGGGCGGCAAGCAAAGGATGGCGAAGGCCGATCTTGCGCGGCTCGTCCTGCTCTGCGCGGATGACCTCGATGGGGAACTGAAACAGGCGCGACGGCAGATTCCACGGCGCGGAAAGGGGAAAGTCGCGGGGCACATCAAGCGCCCCGTTAATGTCCAGCACAAAGCCGTTTGGCGCGAAGCCTGCGGCAATGATCTGGTCGCCCAGCTGGTCGGCCTGCGCGGTGCGTATCGCGGCGGCGGCGCTCATGCGCTCAACTCCGCATAGGTGGCGCTGCACTCGTAGCGGATCGCATCGCCATCCCACATAGGACCGCAAACGCCCTTGAATTTCGGTGCGCCCTGCAACTCAGGCCGCTGGCTCGGATTGCTGTCGTAACCGCTGCATTGAAGCCCCTCGACCGCTGCCCGGCTGACGATGGTTTCAAAGGTCGCGCCCTCGATCTCGATCCGGTCAAAGTCCTGCTCGGTCTGGCGGTAGATACGGATTTTCATGGGCTTTCCCTTCCTAATTGAGCCGAAGGCGATGACGGGTCATCGACTTCTGCCGAAAGCGGGCGACGCTGGGCCGGGGAATGCCGCAAACGGGGCCGATCAGGGGGGAGGGGTATCACCCGCCCTGCACGGAGCGCAGCGAAGGAAGGGCGGGGAAACCCGCCTGGTCGCCAAGCGGAGCCGCGCAGCGGCGGAGACGGTCTAGCCCTTGCGGCAGGGGGCAGGAACAGGCCCCAAACGCGACAAATCAGCGCGGCGGCTTGCCGCCTCAATCTGCGCCAGGACAGGCGGTGGCAGTTGCCACCGCCTGCACCGATCAACCCGGCTTGCGGATCGCAAGCAAAACAGTGTTCACGTTGGTTCCGGCGTGGGCGAAAGAACCGGGGGGAAGGTCGATCCATTTGCGACCGTGGAAATAGATCGCCTCGCAACCAGCGATCATGCGGTGTAGCGCCTTGTGGCGCTGATCCTCGCCATACTCTGCCCGCGCGCTCATGATTGCCACCAGCACGCCTCCCGGTTTGAGAAAGGCGAGGGCATGGCGCACATGGTCACAGTCGCGGCCTCGATCAAAAGGCGGGTTCATTATCACCGCGTCGAACGGTGCGTAATGGGCCGGGTCCAATGCGAGAAAATCGCCCTCGATCGCATCGGCAAAGCCGTGGATTACGCGTAGTTCGTGGGCGAAGCCGGGTTGCAGCTCCACGCAAGTTACATCGGCACCAGCGTTGCGCGCGGCCGAAGCAAGCGCGGCCTTTCCCGCGCTAGGCTCTAGAACGCGCTGGCCTGTGCTGATCCTCGCATGTTCGATGACCTGGGCGGCGATCTCCGGGGAAGTCATGAACGCGCCGAAGTTCTTAGCGGGCGTGATATGATAGGCCGGGGCCGCTTCTGCCTCGGTCGTCTCATAGCCATCACCGATAGCCTCGCCGTAATATTCCGCGAGCAACAGATTCACGCTCTGCAGAAGGTCGTCACGCTCGAACCATATGTGCAGATTCCCATTCTTGAAGACGCGAACGCGGAAATAGTCGCCCTCGATCACGGTTGGCAGCGATCCGCGCACGCGTGCCGAATCGGCAACCTGTGAGGCGATGCTGTGGCCCTCTGAAACCGGGGGCTTTTCGTCCAGTTCCAGAAAGACGCGCTCCACGTCCCGCAACGTGTCGCGGCGCTCGTAGCGGTCCCATGATCCCCATTCGTTCAAGGCGCGGTCGATGATGAGACGCGCGCCGATCTTGAAACCGTTGTGCGAGCGAAAGCGGCGATCCAGCTTGGCGAAGACGTTGGCGATGCCGCGCAAATAAAGGTCGCGCCGGTTGGTCCAGATATTCCCGAAAGTGGCGGCGCAGTTGTCGGGCGTGAACGGCACGGGATCATCGCGCAAGCCGTCATGAAACTCCTTGCGGGCCTGCTGGTCTAGCAGCTGGTCAAAACCCAGCTGCTCCATGAGGGCCGCCCAGCACCGACGGTCCATCGTGTGCGTCAAGACGCGCTCGAAATTGTCGCGTGCGGCGATGGTCTGGCGCGCTCCCGTCTCCTTGTCGCGCTGCTCGATAGGCTGCGACTGGATAAAAGCGCGGGTCAACGTGTCCTCGGTCCAGTCGCGGCCACATGACAGCGACAGTGCGCCGCCAAGGGTCAGGCGCGCCGCCTCGTCGCGGGTTGCATGGTAGGTGTCATAGAGGCCCAGCCAAAGGGCTATGGCCTTGTCTCGGCCGTCGCAAATATCCGCGATCTGCGCGGGCGTCATAAGCTCCTGGCCCATGTTCACGCCCCCTCGACAATAAGAGCGCCAAAGCCGAAGCCCTCGGCGGCGTCCTCGATGGTGGTCACAAGGCCGTCAAAATCTTCCTCCGGGCCTAGTAGATCGGCAATCTCGATGACGGCGGGAAGGTCAGCGCCATGATTTTCGGCGAGGTCTTTGATGTAGCCGAAGCGGTCGAAATTGCCCTCTTCCTCATAGCGAGCGAGCGGGATGGTGCGGGCGGCGTTGATCCGAAGAATTGTTGCCAGCGGAATGTCGGTCATGTGCTGTTTTCCCTGCCTAGAATGGAGCCGAAGGCGATGACGGGTCATCGACTTCTGCCCAGCGGCGAGCAGGGCCGGGGAATGCCGCAAATCAGGGCCGATCAGGGGGGAGGGGGATCACCCGTCCTGCACGGAGCGTAGCGAAGGAAGGGCGGGGAAACCCGCCTGATCGCCAAGCGAGGCCGCATAGCGGCCGAGACGGTCCAGCCCTTGCGGCAGGGGGCAGGAACAGGCCCCGAAGTCGAACAGCGGGCACGGCGGCATTGCCGCCTCAATCTAGGGAAAAGCGCCCGCCAGGTCATAGCGTAGCGGCGACCTAGCGGGCGCTGCGGCATGTCGCCGGCGACATGCCCAACGGATAGCGCCGGAAGCATCCGAGTAATCGGATCCTCCGTCAGTTTAATTGCCCGAGCGGTTGCGCGACACGTCCGCATAAGGTTTGCGGCGGCACTGGCTGCACCGAAGCCGCGCGATGAGTTCGTATATGCGGGTATCGAAAGAAATGCGGCGTGAGCGGGCGAAGTCGCCCAGCGGGGCGACGACGCGGCGACCGCAAGCGCACTGGATGCGCAGATAGCAGCCTTGCCGATACCAGATAGGATCAATGGGCTTGGGGCGGTTGTAGTTCGCGGCCGTTGGGCGCTTATGCGCCAAACGGAACAGGAGGGGAACGCGCCGCGCGCACGCCGGTTATTGGATTGGCAAGGGAAAAGGGCTATATAGGCAATGCTTCGTGTGCTGATTCATTTCACGCACCTACCTGAACCCGCCGTGCTGTCACACGGCGGGTTCAAACTTTTAGGGCGGGCGGCCCTGTCAGACCACCCGCCCCGCTGGATCAGCCCTTATCGGACTTCCCCAGCTTCACAATTGCAATCACGAGCGCGACGGCTGCGATCGTCAATTGAGCTGCTTCATATGCTGTCAAATCACATCACCTCCTTTGAGCGAGAGGATTTGCGAAAGGCCGCTGTCACAGTCCTTCGCCCTCGCTCGATGAAGGCTATACAACGGACTGGCGAGAATGCGCGCGAAACGCTCTTCACATTTTCATAAAGCCGTTGGATGATCCCCGGCGACCGTTGATGAAAAGGGGAAGCTATGAGCCTCGTATCGCAGGTTAGTGCCGATGACTGGGAGAGCGCATGGCGAATAGTCCGTCATCGCGAAATCATGGAACGACTGATTCCGCTTTGGGCCGTGCTCGGCGTTGCGCTGGTGCTGATGGGCGTAGACCTGGGCGGGCGTCTGCTGTGGACGCTGCCGATGATCGGATATGTCTTTGGGGTGATGGCGGTCGATCACGGCCCTGATTACCGCGCCGCGAAATATTGGGTGCCGGTCCTGGGAAGCCAAGCGGCGGCGCTGCTGCCTCTCATCGCCAAATTCTAGATCTCTCTGAAAGCGGTGGCAGCTGCCACCGCTCCACGCCGGTCAAGCTCTGCCCTCGAAGCGGGCGATCAGCTGCCCTGCTACGGAAGTAATTTCGGCGGGGTCGGCGGTTTGAGTGCAATCGCCGCCTACAACAGCGCCGAGCGTGCCGCCGTCCAGTTGGACAACGTGGACACGCCACACGTCGCGCCGGAGTTCGTATTGATCGGGAAGCGGCCTCTGCATGATTTCATGAAACACTAGGTCAACCCATTGGCGCGCGTCCGGATCGGAAGACGCATCGGCGTAGTCGGCGCGGCTCGCCATGACGCTGTATCGGTCGCCTAGCATGAATTGGCGTTCGCGCGCGCGCCGGTCCTGCTCGATCCGCGTTACGCGATCTTTTTCCGCCCGCTTCATCGCCTGTTTCATCCGAACATCGTCGGCGCTGCGCGTCAGCGCCGCCATGATGTTGGGGACGCGCGCGGGCATATAATGCCCCGCGCGCTCGGCCGCCTCGATCACAAATTGCAAATCGCTGATCTCGGTAGGCGAGAGGGTGACGCGAACGGCGCTCGCCGTGTTGCTGATTTTCATGGCTGCGGCTCCGGCTCTTCTTTCGCCTTGTAGGCGGCAAGGCCGATCCATGATCCGTTGTCGCCGCGAAACTGGCGCACAACATCGCCGCCGTCCCAATGGCCGGTGAAGATGCCGCGCCGGTTGATGCCGCCGACGGGGCGCGTGCGCGCCGCCAGAAGGCGGGCGCGGCGCGTGTCTCGATCTAGGTGGCGCATGGGTTGCATGGTCAATCCTTCCTATTCGCTGGCGGTGTCGAGGTTTGTGCCGATCTCGTCGGCGTCGAAGTCTTCAAGGGCTGAAATCGCGCTTTCCAGTTCGGAAACTGCGGCGTCCATCGCCTGCGCACGTTCGCTGTCCTCAAGGCTGGGTGGTAGATTCTCGCGGGCGGCCTGTTCGTCATCCTTGACGGTTTCAAGCATGTCGCGCGCCTCATCCAACAGGGCTTTGCCCTTGTCGATCAGCACGCGGGCGGCGGCGATCTGCTTGCGGCGTTCGCGGTTCATGCCTCTGCCCTCACGTCGCCGCTGTCGATCTGGAATCCTGCGCGGGCCAGCTCGTCACAAAGGGCGTGCTGCCTCTCTTCGCGGGTGCCGCTGGTGGCGATATAGCTGCATCGCCCCCAATGGAACGCGAAGCCTGCACGTTTCAGGCATCCGCGAAACCGCTGGTGGGTGCGGTGGCTCCAATCCAGTGTGCCCGCATAGTTGCGGAAAGCGGCGACGGCGCAGACGGAACCATAATTCTCATCACGCCAGCTAAGCTCGATAACCGGGGGCGATTTGGTCATGATGGCCTCCCTCAATATTCACTGGTTAGGAGAATGGTGAGCACGCGGGTTGTGGCATCGGGATTCCACGGTTCGGCGCTGCCAAATTCAAGATCGCGGTCGTAATAGTCGAACTTCCACATGACCGAGAGGGCTGGGCGCGTGCTGTCGTCAGTCCAGCGGGTATGCCATTGGCCAATCACATCACGATAAAGGAAACCGGCGTCATGCTCGCCGTGCGGGTCGTTGTCGGGTGTGAAATCCTCAAAGCCCTCGATCATCTTGAGAATGTCGGACTGCGTGTTCTCGTCCAGCGCCGCGATGCCTTGCGTAATCACGGTGCGACAAGTCACACCCATCGTTCGCCGCGCAATGTCGTTCAGCGCCGCGATGGTGGCGATCTGGTCAGTTGTCGCTTCCATTTTCCTCACTCCTTTAGGCGAAGCCGCTGCCTGCGGCCTGCGGCTCTGACCCGCTGGCGAAGCGCGGGATGGGGAGGGGGAAGCAAAATCGATGGGAGTGGTGCGGGCGGCGCGTCTAGGGAGGCCCCGGCGCGCGCGAGCGCGCCGGAACTGGCCGAACTTGGCGTGCAACCCGGTCCTGTCGATTATGCTTCGGGAACGAAAGGGCGGGTGCCCTTGGTGTTCCCCCCGGTGGCAACTGCCACCACTGACGGGGCGCGGCCCTGGGCCGCTCGATCCTATGTGGCAGCTGACAGACTACTAGGCGCGCGGCCCTGGCCGCTCATTTTCAGCGCTCGCGGTCCTTTGATTTCTCGGCCGCCTGTGTCGGTGATTTGCCTTCGCGCAATGTTGCGGCGACATGCGCCTTTGCGCTTTCGACGATCTGCGCCAGCTGTTCCTTCGATGCGCCGCGCTCGGTAGCTGTCGCGACGCGCTTATCAATGGCGAGCTGGAATTGCGCGAACCTGGCATCGGCCCGGTTCTGCTCAGGCGAGTTTTTCTCGAATTGCGCGGCAAGGCGTAGATCAACCTGACTGACGCCGGGAGGCATGACTTGCAGACGTAGCGCGCGATCGGCGGCCTGAATGTCGCGGTCGGTCATTTTCGAAAGGAAATCTGCGGCGCCCGCGCTGATGGCGCGGACTCTTTGCAGCGGGTCCATGCCCTCGGACCAATTGACCTCGATCTGATGATAGCGGCGTTGCTCAATCAGCTGAAGGTGGTGCATCGGCCCTTTGGGATCGCGGAAAAAGGCAAGCTCCTGCGCTGAACGTGCGGCCAGCTGGCGCATGTCAGCGGACGTTTCCGCGATCCGGTTAAGCTGCTCATGCTGCCGCGACGCAACGGTTTGCGCAGTAGGTAGGTAACGGCTAATTTGATCCTTGGCCTGCTCGATACTCATTGCGCGCCGTTCGCCAACTGGCATGAGAGATTCCATCGAGGGCGGAAACGCGATGCCCGCTGGCCCACGCGCTGGCTCGACGCGGTTCTGTTCGAGCGGCATTGCATCGCGGATGACTTTGGCGAGGGAGGCGTGATTTCCGGTATGGAAGCTATCGCGGCTCGCCTCCATCCAGTCCTTCGGCCCCATTGCCTGGATCGAGACGAATTTTTCGGCCGCAAGGGAATGTAGCTGCAAGTGCAGCCGCATGGTGCGACCATTGCCCTCACGGAACGGATGAACGGCATTTAATTCGGAAATATGTCGCCCCATGGTATCGGCAAAGCGATCACGATCCATCGACTTGAGGGTTTGGAGGTCGGGCAGCTGCTTAAATTCGTGCTCCATGCTGCGGGCAATGAAGTGCGCTCGGGCAAAAGTGCTGCCGGGTTTGCTTATGTCCACGGTCCGAAAGCGCCCCGCCCAATCATATACGTCCTGAAACAGATGATTGTGCAGTTCGCGATACTCGCGCGCATTCGTCGCCGGCGCGGCGCGCTGCACGACCAGCTCGCCATGTCGGACAACCGAGAAGAAAGCTTCTCGCTCCTTGAGGATATTATCGTCGCGGATTCCCAGCTTGTTCCGAAGAACGTCGCTGTTACGCCAGGTGTAAGGGTCGCTCACCAATCATGCAGCAAGTTTCTGGCGGGACAGAACATCACGGTTGTAGTCCTGCGCCAGACCAATCACCACATCGACGGGAATTTGGGTTTCGACCAACAGCAAACAAAAAGAATGGTCATCCGAAACCAATTCAAGTCCTTCAATCTTGCAATTTGCGATTGCTTCGCAATAAGCTGCCATCACGTCAGGAATGTCTTCCTGCCGACGCGGCTCATACCCCATCGCCTTGATGCGATTCCTGTAGGTGTCGATGATATTTTCCATTTTGCACCTAAAAACGACCTGCTCCCGCCCATAGTTAACATGTCGGGATTTGTATATAAACCACATTGAGTAGCCCCCCATATTTCACTTTCCTGAAATGAGACGCCGCGCAAGCGCGGCGTCTCGTGCATTTTGCGGGGCGGGGCATTCAATCCGCTTGGTCGGTCATCATCGCCAATAGGTAGTCGGCGGCGTTCTGCGCCTCGCGGGCTGCCTCAAAAATGGCGCGCTTGTCGTTGCGGAGCGCGGTCAATAATCGCGAGGTATCGATAATGTGAAGGAACGCGGCTTTAGCGTCTGAAATCCGCAGAATTCCGCCGTTATCTGATGGTCTTTGCTTCGCATTAT
>NZ_JACHNX010000028.1 GCF_014199595.1 Sphingomonas yabuuchiae
AGCCGCATCGCCGACCATCCAGCCCGCCAGATCAATGAACTGCTGCCGTGGAACTACCGTCCCGCCTGACGCGACGCCTTCACCGGACGCTTACGCTCGCGTGGCGATGGACGACCAAGATCCATGCGCTCACCGATGTCATCGGTCGTCCCTATGCTCATGCTGACGGCCGGCAATGTCAGCGACGTGAAGGCAGCACCCGCACTTCTCGAAGGTGCCGGCCGAATGCGCTACCTGCTTGCTGACAAAGGCTATGATGTCGACCGGCTGCACCGTTCGCTACGTGACGCCAGAGCCGGTCGCGTCATTCCCGGACGGCGAAACCGCAAACGCACCATCCGCTACGACAAGCTTGCTGACAACTTCCTCTCAGGCGTCGCAATCGCAATCACGTTCTGGCTCTAATAGAGATTCAGACCCAGGCATCTAGCAGAAGGGCTTATGCATAGGCCCAGCGATCGATGGCGCCAGGTAATTTGACGTAATGCGACTGTCCCCCCGCCACGACAGCAGCGTTCACCAGAACGTCCCCGGCAAGAAATCCGTCGACGGCCGGTGGTTTCAGAACGGATCTGGCGATGTAGTCGTCGATATACGGCAGGATCGCCTCGGCCGAATCTGTGACATAAACGACTGGGTTGAGATAATGGGTCTGGTGGCCACCCGGCGCTGTAACACCATAAGGGTACAGGCGGATAAGCAGACGCTTCATCTCAACTTTGAGCCTGACCGCCGCGGTAAGCAGGCACCACTCGCCTGCCCGCCAATACTCGTCGAAACCATAAGCGATATAGTCGCGGGAACTTGGCATTCCTGTGCCGTTTATCGAGATGCTGGCGTAAGGGTCGCTCGGCATGGCTGCCGCGGTTTCACGACTAAACAGCCAGGATACCACGGCCCAATCCCCTGCGCCGCCACGAATGGCAACATCGAACGCGATCGCCGCATCATTTTTGGTATCATGATGAGCAACCGGCATGGGCTGGCCATTCCATGGCGCTATGGCCCGGCCTGCGGCTACTACGCGTTCGCGTGCGAGGGCCGAGCACTGGGGTTCGCGCAAATAGCCATTTCCGTTGTCGAAGCCGTCCATCCGCAGTAATCCGTTCGTGTCGCTGTTGACGTTTGCGCTTTGTCCGTTGCGACCTGCATTGCGGATGGCGGTAACGGGCAGCGCCATCTTGTGGACGCCATCGGCCCGATAGGGGCCAAGCACCCGACCGTGACCGCAATTGCTCAGAAGAACGAGATGATTGAGTTTCGCCTGATCGAAGGTCTGAAAACTGTTGGCACCGATGTCGAACGGGCCCCTAATATTTTCCAGATGTACGGCCGCATTGCCAACATTATCCTCGAAGTAATTGTCGGCGACCGATATACCACGCATCGATCCCATTAATTTCACGGGATCGCGTTGTCCTTCCAAGCAATTATTGGAAATCGACACATTGTGGGCGGTAATGGCGATCCCGCCGTCACCTGCGGCATAGCCATTCTGGCCTGCTTCATTGCCCTGAAACAGGAACCCGTTCCATTGGGTCTGGTCCAGCGTGCGCGCAATCCAGCGGTTTCGATTGATCGTGCAATTTTGCGCCTTGAACAGCCCCATTTCGCTATTGCCGCCACCTGATCTAAAGAGGTCGAAGGCGGATGTGAAACCGTGGATCGAGCAACCACTGAAGGTAAAGTTGCGGAGAAAGCGATCGCTCGCATCCCACGCAAAGGCTGCAATCGGGACCGATCCGGTTTCGAGCGTTGCCAGCGCGAGATCATGCAGTTCGACCGAGCCGTCGCCGGTACGCGACCCGACAAAGCGAACGGCCCCACGAGCGGCATGGGTAGGCATCAGGATCGCCAGTTCGCTGGGCTGGGCCGGGTCATAGCGACCGGGATAGACGCCCCGTTTGCCGCGGCCGCGAATTCGCTGGGGTTTGGTGCAGTTCAGAACGATGGGCGCGGTCGTCCTGAATATCCCGGCTGGGAAAAACCATTCGCCGCCTACGCGTGCGTAATAGTCGGCGATGTCCTGGACGGCATGCGTATCGTCGGCACGACCGTCGCCTACCGCACCCGTGTCACGCACACTCGACCCGATCTCGCGCAGCTTCTCCAGGACGCTGCGGGACCGGATGAACGGTGCGGCGACCGATTGTCCGATCATGGCTGAATCGCCGAGGTCTTTGCCCACATCCTGCCGGAGCGGTGCCACTCCACCCGCAAGTGCGGCAAGGGTCGTCCGTCTGGTAATGCCATCGGTCATGTCGCGTCATGTCGCATGCTCGTCATGCCCTGGCAATGCGGCACTGCCAGCGCGTGCCGCGGCTGCTTTACGCTGCGATCTTTAGCACCTATGCCACGCTGCTTCGTTGGCGCTCTGAGAACGAAATGCAGCGGGGCCGAGGAGGCTCGAGGGATTCCGTTGGCATCATTGGTCGATGTCGTGAAGACTTGAGGATAATGATGGTTCTTCGTAACTCCGTGTACAATCTGCTCGGCCTGGGGTTGCCGTTGGTCGTGGCAGTGATCGCCATACCTGCCCTGATTCACAGCTTGGGGGCGGAGCAGTTCGGCATCCTCACCATCATCTGGGCCGTGGTAAGCTATTTTGGGCTGTTCGACTTGGGCCTGGGACGGGTGGTCACCCAGCAAATCGCCATTGCCATTGCAGAAGACGATAGCGATCGACTGAAGATCGTGGTGGGCACGTCCAGCGTGCTGATGGCATCGCTTGGTATCGTTGGTGCAATCGCCATGGCCGTGTCCGCCCCGCTGCTGGCGCATGAGTTCACCAAAACGGCCGATCCTGCGGCCGTGACCCGCGCCTTTTACTGGATGGCGGCCGCCATGCCGGCCATCGTCCTTACATCCGGGTATCGTGGCATGTTGGAGGCCACGGGCCGGTTCGGGCTGGTCAACGCAATCCGCTTTCCGATGGGGGTGTTTACCTACGCGGGGCCACTGGCGGTCGTATGGGCCGGGCATGGGGGCCTTGAGGCGATCTCGGCAGTGTTGTGCGTCGGGCGTATCGTCGCTTGCGTGCTGCAGGCCTTTTACGCGTTGCGTTCGCTGCCGGCAAAGGTCGGTACGGGGCGTTTTGAAAGATCTATGATCCAGCCGATGCTGAGCATGGGGGGCTGGATGTCGATCAGCAACATCGTCGGCCCACTGATGAACTACACCGATCGGTTTCTACTGGGCTTTGTCGCATCCGCACAGGCCGTCGCCTATTATGCGACGCCACAGGAAATGGTCTTGCGGATCGGGATCATTCCGACGGCAGTGGCGGCGGTGTTGTTCCCACTGTTCACGTCGCAATCGAATAGTGCCGGAGCCAGCGTCATGCGAGCCAATCTGCGTCGCTATTCGCTGGTGATCCTGGCGCTGCTGCTTCCATTCACCGTGCTGTTGGCACTGTTCGCACAGCCCCTGCTAGCTTTGTGGATTTCGCCGGTCTTTGCAGACAATGCCACGGTGCCACTGCAGATCATGTCGGTCGCTGCCCTGTGCAGTGGTCTGGCACAGATTCCGTTCACCATGCTTCAAGGACGTGCGCGAGCGGATTTGACCGCCAAGCTGCATCTGGTCGAATTGCCGCTCTACATCGGGCTACTCTATATTCTGGTTCTGCATTATGGTCCGGTTGGAGCCGCCCTGGCATGGCTGGCCCGGATCGGAGCCGATATGCTTGCCCTGTACTGGCTATGCCTGCGCAATTTGCGTGCGGCGGAGAGCATGAATGGCGATATCGCGTCGGATCGGTTGCCATCCGATGCAGCAGATGCCGAATATCGAGTGACACCATGACATTGCTTTCCGTCGTAGTTCCCACCCACAATCGAGCCGACTACGCGATATCGTGCATCGCGGCCGTGCTCGGTTTCGATGCACCCGATCTTCAATTGGTGATGACCGACACCAGTACGGATCGTCGCTTGTATGACATGCTCCACGCCGAAGAGTGCGCTTTTTTGCGGGATCCACGCTTTGTCTATCGGAAGATAGACGAGCCATCGAACCTGACCAAGAACCACAATGACGCCCTGGCCTTGGCCAGCGGTGAATATGTGTGCGTCATCGGTGACGATGATTGCATCACCAGCGCTGCCATCGATGCGGCCAGATGGGCGGTCGCGTGCCAGGTTCCGATCGTCTCGCAGACGGTCAAGGCAACCTATGCCTGGCCGGACTTCCGGTCGCAGCTGGCCAGGGGCGGTCATGCCAGCCGGCTCTACGTACCTCGTCGAGCGGGAACGGCGCGCTGGCGAGATGGGCAATCGGATCTGGGGGCGGCATTGGCCCGCGCTTTCCAGGCGACTGACGGGATGCCGCGTTGCTACCATGGTATCGTCCGTCGTGACCTGCTTGAACAGGTTCGCGACCGAACCGGCGCCTATTTTCATGGTTCCAGCCCCGATATGTCCGGCGCCGTGGCCATGGCTTGTCTGGTCGACCGCTATTGCGAGGTCGATCTGCCACTGACCATTCCCGGTGTGTCGGGGGGAAGCAATTCTGGCCGTAGTGCGATGAATACCCACAAGGGCGAACTCTCGTCCGAGACACAGACCAGCGGGTTCGAGGATCGCGGCTGGACGGCCGGTGTGCCACGCTTCTTTGCCGTGGAAACGGTGTGGGCGCACGCCGGGCTGGAGACGTTGCACAGGCTCGATCCGGAGCGCGCCACGGGCTTCAACTATGCGCGGCTGCTGGCTCTCTGTCGTATCCGGCATGGCGAGTTCGATGCCGCGATCAACCAGGCCGAACGAGAGGCGAGTTCGATCCGTGGTCAGGCCATGGAGCAAGACATCAAGCGAGCGATACAAGGGGAACGTCGGGCCCGATATCGGTATCTTCTGCGCCGTGCGCTGAAACCGACGGCTGCGAATGGCCGACGTTACTTCGCCAAGTTGGAAACCGTGCTTGCCGCTGCTCATGCCTATGAGCAATACGCGACGGAAAAAGGCTTTCGTTTCGAAACGGTGATACAGTCGATCGACCGATGATGGCACAGAGCGAAGGGGGACCCGCTGAAAGGCGAGGTCAGGAGGGCAGTCTAGACTACCCGAAGCACATTGTGATCTATGCGCCCAATGTCGGAGCAGGCGGCGGTTTAGTGCTGCTGCGCGGATTGCTAGCATCGGCGTGGCCGGTTTCACAGGTGACGGCCATTCTCGACCAGCGTGGTCGGGCGTCGTTGGAGGATCGAGACCAATCGATAGAGGTTCACTGGGCCGAACCCAGCCTGCGCGGTCGCTGGCGGATGGAAAAACTGCTCCGGGATCTGACCAGGTCGGGTTGCACCGTTCTGTGTTTTCACAACTTGCCGCCCGTTCTGGCCAGTCCGGCACAACTATTCTGTTATATCCAGAACGCGTATGTCATTGATCTCATCGCGACGAACCGGCTTCCCTGGCGTTTGCGTGTCCGGATCATGCTGGAAAAGCTGATTGCCCGTCGATTTCGACATCGCATCGACAGGTATATGGTGCAAACGCGAACCATGGCTGATGCAGTCCGTGGCTGGTACGGGCCGGGTGCTCCCCCCGTCGACATCCTGCCATTCGTCGGTTCGAACATGCCTTCGTCGGTCCGCGTCGATCCGCCTGCCGTAGAAGCGGTGAAGAGCAGGATGCGGCCGGACGCATCGTGGGATTTCATCTATGTTTCGGATGGCTCCTTTCACAAGAACCATCGATGTCTGTTTTCCGCGTGGAATATGCTTGCCGATCGCGGCCTGTATCCGTCGTTGGCCGTCACGCTCCATCCCGACCGTGACGTCGCGCTGTGCGGGTACCTCGCAGAGCTTGTGGCAAAGGGGCTGAGGATCACCGATCTTGGCCAGATTTCGCATGGCCAGGTGTTGGCGGCCTATGGTCGGTCGTCCGCCATGATCTTTCCGAGCACCATGGAGTCCTTTGGTTTGCCACTGATAGAGGCGCAGGCAGCGGACTTACCCATCCTAGCGCCCGAACGGGACTATGTACGTGACGTCTGTGTCCCAGTCGAGACCTTCGACCCCGAGTCCGCACGTTCTATCATGCTTGCCGTGGAACGTTTCATGGGGGGGGCGAACACGCGCGAACCGCTGTTGTCGGCCCAGGCGTTTGTGATGACCTTATGCAATCTGGCCGCTTCCGATAAAGCCTGACTGGTATTTCGTTCGGCAATAGGGCAGGGGGGCGCCGGTCCCTCGAAGTAGAACAGATCCTCGATGATGCAAAAAATCCTGGTGCTTGGCGCTAGTGGAATGCTCGGCAACGCGGTGTTCCGCTATTTCGCCACTAAAACGGCGCATGACGTCGTGGGTATCGTAAGGGCGGCCGGTTCTGCGCAACGCTTGCCGGTCGAACTGCGTGGGCGGATCGCGGCGGGCGGCGATGTCGAAGATGTTGACGCACTGGTGCGGGTGTTCGATTGTCATCGTCCGACGGTGGTCGTCAACTGCGTCGGACTGGTCAAGCAGCTGGAGGATTCCAAAAATCCGCTTGCCGCCATTCCGATCAATGCGGTCTTGCCGCATCGACTGGCGCAGCTGTGTTCGCTGAGCGGCGCCCGTCTTATCCACCTGAGCACGGACTGCGTTTTTGCGGGCGACAAAGGGATGTATACCGAGGGCGATCTGCCTGATGCACGCGATGTGTATGGTCGGACGAAGCTGCTCGGTGAGGTCGATTATCCCCATGCCCTGACCTTGCGGACGTCGATCATCGGGCACGAATTGTCCGGTGCGCACAGTCTGATCTGCTGGTTCCTCGCCCAGCAGGGGGCGACGCGGGGATTCTCGCGTGCAGTATTCTCGGGATTTCCGACCGTCGAAATCGCCCGTATCATTGATGAATACGTGCTGCCGCGACCCGATCTTCATGGCCTCTACCATTTGTCCGCGGCCCCCATCGACAAGTTCGCACTGTTGAAGCTGGTCGCCGAAATTTATGGGAAAGACATTCGTATCGACGAGGATCCCACCCTCGTCATCGACCGCTCGCTCGATTCAACACGTTTCCGTGAGGCGACCGGCTTCACACCCGATGATTGGCCTACGTTGATCCGTCGGATGCATGATTTCCGCTAACGCGGCGAAGGAAGAAAAATGTTCAAGGAAAAGACCCTCCTGATTACCGGTGGCACCGGCTCTTTCGGTAACGCCGTGCTGCGCCGTTTCCTGGACTCCGACATCGGCGAGATCCGTGTATTCAGCCGCGACGAGAAGAAGCAGGATGACATGCGCAAGGCGTATGCGCACGACAAGCTGAAATTCTACATCGGCGATGTCCGGGATCGTCAGTCTATCGCCGATGCGATGCACGGCGTCGACTATGTCTTTCACGCCGGCGCGTTGAAGCAGGTGCCGTCGTGCGAGTTCCATCCAATGGAAGCCGTCAAGACCAATGTCCTGGGAACCGAGAATGTCCTTGAAGCCGCGATCGCGGCGGGCGTCGAGCGAGTGATCTGTCTCAGCACCGACAAGGCGGTCTATCCCATCAATGCCATGGGTATCTCCAAGGCCATGATGGAAAAGGTTGCCGTCGCCAAGGCGCGCAATTCGCGCAAGACGGTCATTTGCGTCACGCGGTACGGGAACGTGATGGCGTCGCGCGGATCGGTCATTCCCCTGTTCGTCGATCAGATCCAGGCCGGGCGGCCCTTGACCGTGACGGACCCGAACATGACCCGCTTCATGATGACCCTCGACGATGCGGTCGATCTCGTCTTGTATGCGTTCTCCAACGGCAAGCCGGGCGACGTGTTCGTGCAAAAGGCGCCGGCTGCGACTATCGCGACGCTGACGGAGGCTCTTCGCAACCTGCTGTCGGCACAGCAGGTGCCGGTGCACACGATCGGTACCCGTCACGGCGAGAAGCTGTACGAGGCCCTGCTTAGCCGCGAGGAAATGGCCGCGGCCGAGGATTTGGGTGACTATTACCGCGTTCCCCCCGATCTGCGTGACCTGAACTATGCCGTCTATTTCGAGCAGGGTGACGTCGAAATCACCGAAGCGGCTGAATATCACTCGCATAACACTCAGCGGCTGGATGTCGCGGGCATGGAACAGCTGCTGCTAAAGCTGCCCTTCATTCGGGCGATCATCGCCGGTCAGCCTGCGGTCCTCGACGCATGAGCGGGGAAGCGCAGCTGGTGCCGGGCGCGAAATTGAAGGTCGTCACGTTCGTCGGCACGCGGCCCGAGATCATCCGGCTGTCGCGCATCATTCCGTTGCTGGACGTCCATTGCGATCATGTCTTGGCCCATACGGGCCAGAATTATGATTACGAATTGAACGAGATCTTCTTCACCGATCTGGCGATCAGACGACCCGACCGCTTCCTGGAGGCGGCAGGCGCTTCCAGTGCGGAGACAATCGGCAATGTCATCGCCGGTGCGGACAAGTTGCTGCGGGAGGAGATGCCCGATGCGGTGCTGATCCTTGGCGACACCAATAGCTGTTTGGCAGCGATCGCCGCCAAGCGGCTGAAGATACCGGTCTTTCACATGGAAGCGGGGAATCGCTGTTTCGATCAGCGCGTACCCGAAGAGATCAATCGCAAGATTGTCGATCACATCTCCGACATCAACTTGACGTACAGTGCGATCGCCCGGGAAAATCTTCTGCGCGAGGGCTTGCCGACGGACATGGTCATAAAGACCGGCAGTCCGATGATGGAAGTTCTTCATCATTATCGAGACGGCATCGCGTCGAGTGGCATTCTTGATACGCTGGAACTCACACGGAACCAATATTTCGTGGTCAGCACTCATCGTGAGGAAAATGTCGACAGCCGCAATAACCTGTTCAAGATCGTCGCCATCCTTAACGATCTGGCAGAAAATTACGGCTTCCCCATCATCCTGTCGACGCATCCGCGAACCCAGAAGCGGATCGACGAGTGGGAGGTTCGCTTCCATCCGCTTGTTCGGGTGGCAAAGCCGTTTGGCTTTACCGACTATATCGCCCTGCAACGATCTGCGTTTGCGGTACTGTCGGACAGCGGGACGATCACCGAGGAAGCGTCCATCCTGAATTTCCCCGCTCTGAATCTGCGCGAAACGCACGAACGTCATGAAGGCATGGAAGAGGCATCGGTCATGATGGTCGGGCTGAATGCCGCACGCGTGCGGCAGGCGCTTGGTGTCCTGGCCACCCAGGCGCGCGATGAGAACCGGACGTTGCGCCTGCCGGCCGATTACGACGCGCCGAACGTGTCGCAAAAGGTTTTGCGCATCATCCTCAGCTATGTCGATTATGTGAAAAGCGTAACGTGGCGCGAAAGCACGACCCGTCCGTCATGATCGTCCTGACGGGAGCCACGGGATTCATCGGGTCGCAGCTCGTGCGCCAACTGGGCGCCGGGCACGATCTTTTGCTGGTTTCGCGCGATGCGGCAGCGGCGCAGTCTCGTTTTCCGGGAATACCGGTTTGCGACTACGAGGCCTTGCCGGCACATGACCTGACCGGGGCCGTCTTCATCCATCTGGCGGTGCGTAACAACGATCGGCCCGGCACGATCGAAGAGTTCCGGGCCAGCAATGTCGACGGTCTGCTGGATGTCGCGGCGGTTGCACGAAGGGGAGGGGCGGCCTCCTTTATCAATCTATGCTCCACCCATGCGCTGGCTCCGAAGGCCGGTGACTTCTATGGTCTGAGCAAGCAGGAAGGGGCTCGCGCTCTGGCCCAGTTTTGGCCGGACGGTGCGACCAATCTCTACATCCCCGCCGTTTACGGCAATGATTTTCAGGGGCGCCTGGCTTTTCTTGGCCGGTTACCCGGAGCACTGCACCCGGCAGTTTTAGGTTTCTTGCGGCAGATCAAACCCATGATCTCGATCGATCATCTGCGCGGGGTATTGCTAGAGCTCGCCGCTAGGCGCGATGTCTCCGACGACCCATGGAGGACCGAGCAATATGCCGCGGATCCCGTGGGCAATGTCGGGCTGTTCGCAGCGGTTAAGCGTATGATCGACCTCATGGCCGTAGTAGCGGTGATTGCTCTATTGGGATGGATCATGGTGCTGGTCGCCGTCTATATCCGGCTGGACAGCAAGGGGCCGGTGATCTTTGCTCAGCGCCGGGTCGGACGCGGGGGTGTGGTTTTCACCTGTTACAAGTTCCGCACGATGGCCGTGGGCACGGCGCATGCCGCGACGCACAATGTGTCTGCTGCGGCCGTCACCAAGGCGGGGCAATTTCTGCGCCGCACCAAGCTCGACGAATTGCCGCAGATCATCAACGTGCTGATGAACGAGATGAGTCTGGTAGGACCGCGGCCGTGCCTGCCGCTTCAAACCGAGCTGGTCGATTTCAGGCGTGCCCGTCATGTGCTGCAACTGAAGCCGGGCATCACCGGTCTGGCACAGATCGGAGACATCGACATGAGCGATCCTGCCCGTCTTGCAGCATGGGACGATCGATATCGTGCGTTTCGGACTCTGCTGGGTGATGTCGGCATTCTAATCAGAACGGCCCTGGGCGGGGGCTCGGGTGACAGGGTCACGCCTTCATCACGCTGACGGGCATCTCTGCCACTGCACACTCGGCCGAGGAGATCGTCTTGGACATCCTGTATCTGTCTCAGTATTTTTATCCCGAACAGTTCCTCAACAACCACATTGCAAAGTCTCTGGTCGCGTCAGGGCATGAGGTCGACGTCGTCTGTTGCGTGCCCAATTATCCTGTGGGGCGCTTCTTTGCGGGGTACTCCAATCGCAATCGACATGACGGGGTTTGGGAAGGCGTCCGCGTCCACCGGGTCTTTACCGTCGCACGTGGTCGATCGGCCGTCCAGCTGATCGCCAATTACCTGACATATCCTATTGCCGCGGCCTGGCGGCTTTTCCGTCTGAAGCCCCGGGCCGGATCGATCAGCTTCGTGTCCATGCCGTCACCCCTGTTCCAGGCGTTGGCCGGCATCTTTGCCAAAAGAATGTGGCGGATCCCTACGGTGTACTGGGTGCAGGACATATGGCCGGACAGCGCCATCATCACGCTGGGTATCCGAAACCGCGTGATGGTCCGGGTGCTGAACGCAATCTGCGGCTGGATCTACCGGCAGGCGGACCTCGTCATGGTTCAAAGTGACGGTTTTCATGCCAACATTGCCGGTTTCGGTGTTCCGGCAGATCGGATCGTGACGCTGCCCAACTGTGCTCCGGACTCCTTTCGGCCAATCGACGTCACGGCGGTTCCGGAACGCATCCGGTCGCTTGTCCCGCAGGACAGACGAACGATCATGTTCGCGGGCAATATCGGGGAAAGCCAAGATTTCGATACGATCATCGCGGCAGCAGCCCTGTTACCGGATGCCAGCCGCGTGCTGATCGTCGTGGTCGGCAGCGGTCGCGATGAGGAGCGGGTCAAGGCCAGGATTTCGGACCAAGGCCTTGCTCATCGATTCCTGTTTCTGGGGCGGCATCCCGAAGCTGATATGCCGGCTTTCTTCGCCTGCGCTGACGCCATGCTCGTCAGCCTGCGGGACGAACCAATTTTTGCGTTGACTGTGCCTAGCAAGGTGCAGGCTTACATGGCCTGTGGAAAGCCGATCCTTGCAAGCTTGAAAGGGGAAGGGGCGGTCATCGTCAGCGAGGCGTCGGCAGGCGTTGTCGTGCCACCATCGGCACCGATGCCGCTGGCCGCGGCGATGGACAAGGTTGCTTCCCTAGATGAAGAGGACTTGCGTGCAATGGGCCGGCGTTCCCGTCAGGTCTATGAACAGCGCTATTCCCTGAATGCGGTGACCGGTAAGCTGGTCTCACATCTCGAAGCAGTTTTGGCCAAGGCTTCGAGCGGGATATAAGCGGGTCAGTGTGCTATTGTCCGAATGGACAGTGCAGGGCAGCGGCAATGAGGCGGCCCTGTGGAGGATGAATGATTATGATGCCGGATCAGATACACGGCCGGCGGGGCGTTGCCGTCTCGTCTGATGTGGGAACACCGATCACCACATTGTTGTGCCTAGCCGTATTCGCGTTCGGCTATCTATTTTCGACATGGCTACTTGATGCGTATCGTGCTGGCGACCAAGAGCACTATGCCAATTTTTGGCAAGCGATGATGTGGGCCCATCCGTCGCAATGGAAACGGTTGCAGATGGAGTATCTGAGTTCGGCAGAACCTTTATATAGATACATCATTGGCACAGGAACATATTTACGATTTGATAGGCTCGTCTATCTTTCATGTTGGAATGGCCTATTGTTATCAGCAATATGCTACATATGTTTAAAATATAGGGCGAGCCTATTGTTCGCTTTGCTGATGATGACTAACTATTATCTTCTCGTTCTTCTGGGGCCAGCGGAGCGCCTCAAATTTGCTTATATTGCTCTGGTTCTTGCATTCTGCAGGGCTGGCGTGAAGTGGCGGGGATTCATGTCTATCCTGTCGGTATTCGCCCATACTCAAGCGGTCGTGCAGTTTGCATCATCTGCCTTGTATTACTTCGCAGAAAACAGGCGCGTTATATTATCCAATAGGTTTAGAGCGATAATGTTCGTTGTTGTAACACCAGTAGTTTTTGGTGTGGCGGGCTATCTGATTTTTACTAGTTCTGGTGATGTCATTTCTAGCAAGGCAGAAGTATATGGTCAGGAATCACAAGGTATATTTGAAATAATTCAATGGGTCCTTATTTTGATTTGTGGACTAGTTGTTTTTGATAACAAATTAAAATTCTTCGTTGGCATGCTTCCGATGGGCGTTCTTACGACATTGTACGGCAATAGAATCAATGTTGCGACGCTGGCGTTCTTTTGTGCCATTGCGCTGACGCGGCGCAAGACGAGTCATCCCCTCGTTTTGGCCGTGATGGCTTACATGTCGTTCAAGAGTATCGGCTTTATTCTCAATATCATGGAGACCGGGCAGGGGTTTTAGGCCGGTCAATCCAGCGCATTTCCAGGTGCGCACCCTGGGCGCCATCCAGTTGAAAAAAAACGGCGCTGTAGCTATAGCGCCGGTTATCCAAATCACGGGCTCTACTCGGATAAATCGGTAGGCAATTCGACCTGGAACCAGAGAAGCTATGACGGAAATCCGGAACCGGGCGGAAGTGCGGTTGATCCAAGCATTGCAGCGCGTGGTCGGCTTAACGCGGACCACCAAGTTCGGCCTTATCCTATTGATGGATGGGATCCTGTGCGTTTTCGCCGTTTGGATCGCATTCATGTTGCGGCTCGGTGAATGGCATCTATGGACCCCTGCGGTTATTGTGACGATCGCAATCAGCCTGATTCTTTGGCTGCCACTGTTCCTGATACGTGGGATCTACCAGTCCATCGTGCGCTTCATGGGTGCGCGAACGATCGCAAATATTGCTACCTCATGTATGATAATGGCGGTCGCCCTTTCGCTGATCTTTACGTTCAATCCGATCCAAGGCATTCCACGGACGATCGGTGTCATTCATGCGCTGATATTCGCGACATTGCTTGTTCTCAGTCGGGTGGTCGCGGGATATGCGCTGTTCGACCTGCTCAATCGACGTCGGTTTGAAGGGCAGCTGAGCCGTGTGTTGATTTACGGCGCGGGATCCGCTGGCCGTCAACTCGCGCTATCACTGCGCCATGAACCGGGGATGGCCCTGCAGGGATATATCGACGATGATCCCCGCCTGTCGGGTCAGCGTCTCGACGGTGTAGCGATTCATGCGAGCGACGAGGTGGGATCCCTGATCGCGAGATTGGAGGTCGACACCGTCCTGCTGGCTATTCCGCGCCTCTCACGCCAACATCGCAAAGCCATCGTTAGCAAGTTGGAGAATGCCAACGTCCATGTCCTGACGCTGCCAGCCATGAGCGACATGATCGACGGAACCGTGTCGGTTGCCGACCTGCGGGAGATCGAGATCGACGATCTGCTGGGCCGGGATGCGGTTCCACCCAACGATCTGCTCTTGCACCGGACCATCACCGGCCGGATCGTGATGGTGACGGGGGCAGGTGGATCGATCGGCAGTGAATTGTGTCGGCAGATTGGTACGCTGAATCCGACCACCATCATTCTTGTCGAGATGACGGAGCACGCGCTTTACTCGATCGAAGGCGAGCTTCGAGAGGCGCAGAGAACCGGCCGGATCGACAGTCAGATCGTCGTACATGCCGAACTGGGCAATGTTGCCGATGCTGGTACGGTTCGCCGAATGTTCGACCGTTGGAAGCCCGATACCGTATTCCATGCGGCAGCCTACAAGCACGTTCCTCTGGTCGAGGAAAACGTGATCGCGGGGATGAGAAACAACATTTTCGGCACGCTTCACTGTGCGCTGGAGGCTGAGCGTTCCGGTGTTCAGCATTTTATTCTGATTAGCACTGACAAGGCGGTGCGTCCGACGAACGTCATGGGCGCGACTAAGCGAACCTGTGAGCTAATCCTCCAAGCTCTGCGCGCGCATCATGGCAACACCAAGTTCGCGATGGTTCGGTTCGGCAACGTGCTGGGGTCGAGCGGTTCGGTCGTGCCGCGCTTCCAGCGCCAGATCCGCGATGGTGGTCCGGTGACGTTGACCCATCGCGACGTCACACGGTATTTCATGACCATACCCGAGGCCGCACAGCTAGTTATTCAGGCTGGCGCCATGGCCGAGGGCGGCGAGGTCTATGTCCTTGATATGGGCGATCCCATTCGGATTTACGATCTGGCTAAGACGATGATCAACCTCTCCGGTTTGCTGGTACGTGATGAAACCAACCCCGACGGGGACATCGAAATCCGCGAGATCGGCTTGCGCAAGGGCGAAAAGCTGTACGAAGAACTGCTAATCGGCAATTCTCCGCGCGAGACCATTCATCCCCGCATCATGCGCGCGAACGAGGATTTTCTCGAATGGCCGGAATTGTCCCTCGAACTGGAGCGATTGGATGCCGTGCTGGCGGATGGCGATCGCGTTCAGGCCCTCATATTATTATCAAAGCTTGTACCGGAGTTTCAGGGCGAGCAGTCGATGCGCGAGGCATGATCCGGTTGATCTGACCGCCGGTCAGGCAGTTCCGTTTCGTGCAACAATGACATAGACGCTTTCACCTATGCGCCCTCATCGTTTAGATCGCAGGTTCTTGCCGAGCCTCCCGTTCATCCTTTTCATGGTGCTCCTGAGCGCCCTATGGCTGGCGGGGGGGGCATCCACGCCCGATGCCCTCGGGCAAGTCGTCGTACGCAGCGTCGCATGGATTTTGCTGATCGTGACGATCCTTTTCGGTGGCCGCCCGTCCTTCGGTGGGGCACGCGCGACGTGGATTGTCCTGCTGGCGGCATTGCTGATCGCCCTGCTGCAACTTATTCCGTTGCCGCCTGCGATATGGTCGGCAATGTCCGGACGCGCGCTGTTGCTGGAGGCCAGCACGGCCAGTGGACAGCCACAGCCATGGCGTCCCTTGTCAATCGTTCCCGCCGCCACGATCAATGCGGCATCCTCGCTAATAGTGCCGCTGGTCACGCTCGTGCTGTTGACGAGCTTGCGCGACAAGGAGCGGACGTGGCTGCCGGGTGTCTTGCTTGCAACGGTTGCGATATCCGCACTATTGGGTCTGATACAGTTTGCCGGGACACCCCTGAACAACCCGTTCATCAACGATACCGTGGGGTTGGTCAGTGGAAACTTCGCAAACCGGAACCATTTTGCGCTTTTCATGGCGCTGGGATGCCTGCTGACGCCGACCTGGATTTTCATGTCCGGGCATCGACCAGGCTGGCGGGGCCCAGTTGGACTGGCGCTGATGCTACTGCTGTTTCTGACAATCATGGCAAGCGGATCGCGTGCCGGTCTTGGTCTGGGCTTGGCCGCCGTCGTGCTTGGTATTCTGATATCGCGGCAGGCTGTTCGCAAGGCGCTCGAGCGCTATCCCCGCTGGGTATTCCCCGCCCTCTTGGCGGGCGTAGCGGCCACCTCCTTACTGGTGGTGGGGTTAAGCGTGATGGCCGATCGGGCCATATCGATCGATCGCGTCTTCGCACTGGATCAGGGCCAGGATATGCGCAGGCGCGGCGCGCCCGTTGTACTGGCGATGATCCGCGACTATTTCCCGTTCGGTTCGGGTCTGGGGGGCTTTGATCCCATGTTCCGGATGCACGAACCGTTTGCTCTCTTGAAGCCGACCTATTTTAACCACGCCCACAACGACTTTCTAGAAATCGTTCTGGATGCCGGGTTGCCTGGCCTCGTCCTGCTCCTCGCTGGGCTGGGCTGGTGTTTCTGGACCAGCGTGGTCGCGTGGCGGAACAAGCACGACATGCTGCCCAAGCTGGGCTCGGCGGCGATGCTTCTGCTGATCGCCGGCTCATTGTTCGATTATCCGCTGCGTACGCCCATGATGATGGCCCTAGCCGTGGTCGCCAGTGTCTGGTTGGGGGCGGCACGAAAGGACAGCGCACGGCCCTCCTTTACCCCGTAAGAGCCAGCATCTATAGGCTGTCGCCATCCTTCCTCGGTCTGGACATCGCCAAGTGCATGCGTAAAATATTTATTGCCTTCCTGCTGGCGGCGAGCCTGTCTGCATGTGCCGGGAGAGAGCAGCTGCAATCGACGTCACGGCTGACCGTTGTCGACAACGAAACCGCACTTCCGGCACCGGAGCGGAACGACCTGACTGCCGCAGACCGGCCGTCGCTGATTGGTCCGCTGGATACGATCCAGGTCGATGTCTTCAACGTGCCTGAGCTTTCCCGGGAAATGCAGGTCGATGCCAGCGGGCGTATTTCGATGCCGCTGATCGGAACGATTGAGGCGCGGGGCAGGACTGCCGGTGAACTGGCTGAGGCCGTCGAGAGCGCATTGAGAGGTCGTTACGTCCGCAATCCGGACGTGACCGTCAATATCCGAAGCTCTGTTAGCCAGGTCGTGACGATTGACGGCCAGGTGGTCGAGCCTGGTTTGTATCCGGTGACCAACCAAATGACGCTCTTACGGGCGATCGCTTCGGCGAAGGGGATGTCGGAGTTTGCCAAGCAAGACGATGTCGTCATTCTCCGTACGGTCAATGGTCGCAAAATGGCGGGGCTATATAATATCGATGCTATTCGGCGTGGTGCTTATGACGATCCGGCGATCTATGCCAACGACGTAGTGGTCGTGGGCGATTCTCCTCAACGTCGTCTCTTCCGCGACTTCGTTTCTTTGGCTCCGCTTCTTGCGGCGCCGCTCATCGCGATCCTGCAGTAAGGCGCATTGTCGACATGAATATGATCGTCTCCCAGCCGCATGGCGCCGCGGCATTTGCCGAAACCAACGTAAGGGATTCTGGCAGCGCACAGCCAGCCGATACGATGTCGTTCATTCGGCAGTATCTGCGGGTTGCCCGGCGGTGGCGTTATGTCATTATCGGCGTGACGGCTGGCTGCGTTCTGCTGGGTCTCATTGTGACCTTGCTCATGACGCCGCAGTATACTGCGACAACGTCCATCGAGATTTCCCGCGAGGCCGACCAGGTTACCAATTTTCAGGGTGTCGAGCGGGAGACGGGAACGGCCGATCAAGAGTTCTATCAGACCCAATATGGCTTGCTGGAATCCCGTGCGTTGTCGGAGCGTGTTGCGACCCAATTGCGACTTGTCGACAATCCCGGCTTTTTCGAGCGCTTTGGCGTCACCAGCGACGAGGGCGCATTCCAACTCGTAAATGGACGCTATGCTGCGGCTGGCCGCGCCGAGCGGCTACGCACCGCTGGTAACATTCTGCGCAAGAATCTCGCCATCGTACCCACCCGATTTTCACGGTTGGTCGAAATACGGTTCACTAGCCCCGATCCGTCATTTTCGGCTCAGATCGCCAATGCCTGGGCTGAAAACTTCATCCAGACCAATCTGGAGCGTAAGGTCCAGGCCACGTCCTATGGCCGTAATTTGCTTCAGCGTCAGTTGACTCAGTTCAAGGAACGGCTGGATGCGTCGCAGCGTCAGCTTGTGGCCTATGCGTCGGCTCAGCAGATTATCAATCTGCCCCAGTCTTCGACCAGCAATGGCCCTACGTCCGAACGTTCGATCGTCGCCGATGATCTGGCTGCGTTGAACGGTTCGCTGAGCCAAGCGACGGCCGAGCGCATCCAGGCGGAGGCGCGGTATCAGCAGGCGGGCCGGGCCGGAGCTTCGCCCGAAGCGCTCCGTAATCAGGCAATTAATACCCTTCGCCAACGTCGTGCAGAGCTTGCGGCCGATTATCAGCGGCTGATGGTGCAGTTCGAGCCGGGTTATCCGGCCGCACAGGCTATTCAGTCGCAGATCAAACAGCTCGATCGTTCCATCGCTCGTGAAGAGAGCCGTGTATCGGGATCGATTCAGACAGATTATCGTGAAGCGGTGGATCGCGAGAAGGCCTTGCAGGCCAAGGTCAATCAGCTCAAGGCGAGCTATCTCGATCTTCGTCGCCGCAGCATCCAGTACAATATCTACCAGCAGGAAGTGGATACCAATAGAGTTCTCTACGACGGCCTGCTTCAGCGTTTTAAGGAAATTGGCGTCGCTGGCGGTGTAGGCGTCAACAATATCTCGATCGTCGACCCAGCGGACGTTCCACAAAGCCCGTCCAGCCCACGTCTGCTGCTAAACGTGATCATTTCGCTGTTGGCAGGTTTGGGCTTGGGAGCTGGCTTGGCATTTGCTCTTGAGCAGATCGACGAAGCGATCGCCGATCCGATCGAAGTCGAGCGGCGGCTTGGTCTGCCTCTACTTGGATCGGTACCGAAGGTCGAAGGAGAGACGCCCAAGCAGGCGCTGTTGAATCGCAAATCGGATCTGGTCGATGCCTATCTTGCGGTTCAGACCAACCTGGCCTTCACGACCGAGCATGGTGTACCCCGCTCATTCGCTGTTACGTCGACGCGCCCTGCCGAAGGCAAGTCTACAACGGCGCTGGCGCTTGCAACGACCCTTGCCCGTGCGAACCGCCGCGTGATCCTGGTTGATGGCGATATGCGTTCGCCGTCGGTTCATCATCTGGGTGACGTGGATCACAATCGCGGCCTCAGCAATTTCCTGACGGGCGAAGATCAGATCGGTACCTTGACGTTCGACATGCAGGAGCTGGGCTTTACGGCTATGTCTGCCGGCCCAATTCCGCCGAACGCAGCCGAACTCCTGACCGGTGACAGGCTGGCCCTGCTGATCCAGCGGCTGTTGGAAACCTATGACCACGTCGTGATCGATTCACCCCCAGTGATGGGCTTGGCGGACGCACCGCTGATCGCGGCACGGGTCGAAGGCGTCATCTATGCGGTTGAATCGCACGGCATCCGCTCGAGCATGGTCAAGACCGCACTTGGTCGCTTGCGCAGTGCAAATGCGCGTGTGATCGGAGGGGTGCTGACGAAGTTTGAGGCACGCAAGGCCCATTACGGCTATGGCTACGAATATGGCTATGGCTATGGTCGCAGCGACGGCGACGCGGCGAAGTCCGCCTGATCGCAATGGCAAGGCGTCACGGTTCAGGACAACGGTCAGCGGGCGAGTGGGGCATGCGCAGCGCGCTCGCCCTGCTGGCCATGGGGATCGGTTACGTCAGTATCAGCAGCAATCTTGCCGAGATAATCGTGCTGCGAAGTCCCGCGACCGCGCATGACATGGCACCGTTCAACGGACGGGTCAGTGCGCTGACAGCCGCAAAGCATTTCGCCGACCAGCCGGATCCTGGAAAACAGGACGCTACGCGGCAGTTGGCTTTGCGCGCGCTGCGCCAGGATGCGACCGCGATACCGGCGGTCGTGACCTTGGGGTTGCAGGCGCAGCTTCGCGGCGACCTTGTGGCGGCGCGCAAACTGTTCGCCTATTCCCAGCGTCTTTCGCGGCGCGACCTCCAAACCCAGATCTGGGCGATCGAAGACTCCGTTTCGCGCGGCGACATTCCGGCGGCCTTGCGTCACTATGACATCGCTTTGCGAACCTCCAAAACCGCCCCGGACCTCCTGTTCCCGGTGATGGCACAGGCATTGGCCGAACCGGACATTCGGCGTGGGCTGATCAAAGTCCTTGCGACGCAGCCCATTTGGGGGCCAGCGTTCCTGACCTATGTCTCGAACAATCGTAACGACCCGCAATCACTTGCCGATTTTCTGCTCGGGTTGAGCCGGGCGGGCGTCGCCTTGCCGTCCAACGCGGTCGCGGGGGCATTGGACGGGCTGGTGACGAGCGGCGCCTTCGACACGGCTTGGCGCTTCTATGCCTCCGTCAAGAAAGGTGTAGACCCGTCACAGTCGCGCGATCCGCTTTTCAAGGCCAATCTGCAAGCGCCATCAGTGTTCGACTGGATGCCGGTAAACGACGCAGGGATCAGCAGCTCCATTCAGCGTGACGGTGACAAGGGCATTTTCGAATTTGCGGCGTCACCCAGCGTCGGGGGAATCTTACTGAAGCAGATGCAGATGCTTCGACCCGGCACCTACCGCATTGAAGGGCATAGCACCGGAATCGACGAACCGTCGCAATCGGCACCGTATTGGGCGCTCCTGTGTCAGGACGGTCGGGAACTCGGTCGTGTGGAAATGCCGAAGTCGACGGAGATGGGCGGCGCTTTTTCCGGTCGGTTCAGCGTTCCGGCAGGATGTCCGGTCCAGACATTGGTGCTCGCGGCTCGTCCGTCGGACGCGATCGCAGGAAGTACCGGCCAGATCGATCGTGTTCGTCTATTCCAGGCAAAATAGCAGGCCGAGGATTCATCCGATGTACAAGGCGCCCTTGCTGATCGTCGGCATCATAATTGTCATACCCGTTGGTGCCCAGGTTCGTAGCGATCGCGGGCTGGAAACGCTTGGGATCGACGATCAGCAGCAACAGGCTCCTGCAACCACGCCTTCGCGCAACGAACCCTCCGATGTGCCGGCTATTCAGCCCGGGCACCGCCAGGCCGCAGGCAATGCCGCGCCGAATATCAAGCCGATGGGACGTTTGCAGAGCCGGATCAATAGTCGGATCCAGTCCCGCATCCAGTCTCGCGTTAATAGCGGCGACGACACCCAGACTGACACGGCATCGGCTTTCCGAGCGGCAGAAGATCGATCGCGGAAAATTCAGCGCTGAGAAGCGCTCTTTGCCACGGCGGTCGTCAACAACCGGCCTCTTCATATCGTCGGGCGCGCTTTCCGCGCATATAAGCGGCTACTCTTGCAGCTAAAGGATAGGCTGGTCGCGCGCGGCGACCGCGCTTGACGTTCGACTGGATCGAGGAGGCACCAGAGATCATAGTCATCGGTGTTCGGACTGACGATACGTTCGCTGCCCGATCGCCTGTCTCGGGCCGGGGGAAGGGGCCGGCTTCGATCGGCCGACCCCGTGTCCAAACACGAAACATTGCGGGGATAGTTAACGGTCTGCCACGCCGATCTTGTAGCCCCCACGAGGCAGCAAGACATATCGACCGGTCAGAACACGTTCCGCCGCAGGCAGGCGTTCGTGCATCGACCGATCGTAGATGTGCATCGACCAGAACTTTGAATCCATGATCACCAAGGCGGGGGGGCGGGCAGCAATCTGCCTTACCAATTTGTCTTCATCGGCATGTGACGCATATACCGGATACATATAATCCGTGCAGAACGGACGTCGCAAGGCGGTCGCGAATATACCTTCGTTCGACCACAGCAGCACGCAGCCATTTCGCGCCAGCGCCGGGTCGCGGCTCGCATTGACGACGGCCGCAGGCAGCAGTTCGGCATCGGTGGGCAAGCGCAACAAGGCGCGCAGGTTCGAAATGGAGGCCCAAATCATGTTGCTACATACGATCACCAGCAAGCACGACGTCGCCAGGATCAGCCCTTTTTGCTTTAACGGCCCGATCTCAGCCAGTGCGCTGCATCCACTTCTAAGACCATTGTCGATCGGCCGTGAAGCTCGCCACCGGATCGTCAAGGTGCTAACGATCAGAATGAACGGCCATACGAAATAATAGTTGTTCGGCGACCGGGGAAGGTTCAAATATTTCAGCAGGAAGAATGCCTGCAGCGCGAGCAGGCCAGCGGCAAAGGCCAGCGTCAGATCGTCCCGCTCCTGACGTTTTTCGTCATACCAGGCCTTTGCGAAGACGAGTAGAAGCACCATCATCGCTGCGGCGGTCGGGATCGCCGGGACACGGGCGAGATAGCTCATGCGCCAGACTTCGCCCGAATGCCTGACCCAATAGAGAAGGTTCGACGCGTTATCGGCAAGCGTTCCGACCGGTGCGATCAGTGGCAGGATTAGAAGGGTAGCCAGGCCACCAGACAGAAGTGCTAGTATTGGCTTCCAAGCCCGTTTGACCAGCAAAACCAATACGACCCCACCGCCAAAGGCAATTGCCGCTAGAAAGCGGTCATAGGCCCAAAAAAGCGATGCCGCCGCTGCCGCGCCACTGGCGATGACGAAGCCGTATCTCCCTATTGCCGATCCAGCCGAAAATCCGCGAACCAGGCACCATAATGACGCGACAAGGAATATGTCGCGGATCGCCAGAAATGCCTGCTGGCGCTCGACAACGTCCGCAGGGATGATCGCCGTCATCCCTAGGAAAAGAAGGAAGCAGACGGCACCCGCCGCATATCGATGCTCGTTCTGACGCAAGGAAACTAGGATCGCATCGAAGAACAACACCCAGGTCAATCCCGCAAAAAGCGTATTGATTGTTCGGGTCAGGGCGATGATCGAACCGTCCCCGGCAATCGTTCCTGCCCAAAGCGCTGGAATGAAATCCATGGGGCCATGGACCAGTAGCGGGAAAGGAACCGAGCCAGCGAAATACATCCGCATCGTCCACAACGTACCGAGATATTCCCCTTCGTGGAAACCGTCCGTAACTGGGCTGACGATGTTGTAATTGAATGCCGAGAGTATCAGCAATATCGCGATACCTGCCCGGATGACCATCGTTCTGGAAAATAATGAGATCTTCAAGGCGGCATACCCCTGTCGTGCGATTGCCTGCCACCGATACCTGTCGTGGCCAGCTAAAAGCTCGTTTCAGGGCATACCCCATACGATAAAGGCATGATCGTGCAACCCACACTCTTGAGCATGAGCATCATGTTCGGTAGCGGGAAGCATGATATCGGAAGCTCCCACGGCACTTGTTGGTCATACTGGGTTCGTTGGGAGCACGCTCCTGCGAACCCGTACGTTCAGCGACGTGTATAATTCACGCACCATCGCCAGCATCGCCGGACGAGCGTTCGATGTTCTGGTCTGCGCTGGTGCACCAGCCAGCATGTGGGCGGCCAACCGCGATCCTGCCGGGGACGAGGCAAATCTGAAGGCGTTGAGCAATACGCTGTCGACGGTGAAGGCGAAGCATCTGGTCCTGATCTCGACCATTGCGGTATTCGACGATCCGGCTGCGGGCTATGACGAGCGTCATGCCAGCTATGAAGTCGAAAAGGCCTATGGACGCAATCGGCGTACCTTTGAGGAACGTTTGCGCGCGGTCTTCCCGACGATGCACACCGTGCGCCTCCCGGCATTGTTCGGTGCAGGATTGAAGAAGAACTTCGTTTTCGATGTCATCAATCCCGTTCCGTCCTTCCTGCCACCAGAGCGGTTCGCCGTTCTGAAGGAGGCCGTCGGCGACAGGCTGGCCGAGGCTCTGGCCAATCTCTACCGCTTTGACACGGGCCTCAACATGATGGCGCTGGACCGTTCGGCACTCGCCCTTTCCCCTGTGAAACAAGAATTTACCGAGGCGGTTGCCGCTGCGGGTATGCAGGCGACCCAGTTCACCAACAGTCAAAGTGAATATCAATACTATGATATGTCGCGGCTCGCGGAGGACATTGATCGTGTGATCGAGAATGATCTAGATGTCGTCAATATATGTTCCGAGCCGATAGCGGCACGCGACATCCATATGGAATTGACGGGTGTGCCGTTCGACAACGACCGGTCGCCTCTGGTGCGAGAAGACATGCGAACGGTTCATGCGGATATGTTCGGTGCAACCGGGCATTATCTGTATGATCGCGCAGATACGCTGGCCCGGTTGAAGCGCTTCTATCAGGCGGAAACCGGGCGATGAAGCTGGCCATATCGAACATCGCCTGGGCACCAGAAGATGCATCGACCGTCTATCGCCTCATGCATGACAGGGGCGTGCAGGGCTTAGAGATTGCGCCTGCCCTGGCATTTCCGGGCGAGGACGATCCCTTCGTTCCGTCCCTTTCGGCGCTCAGGGCGTTCCGAGCCGAGCTGGCCGCTTTCGATATTTCGGCAATATCGGTGCAGTCGCTGCTCTTCGGGGTAACGGGTGCCCGACTGTTCGGCGACCTTGAAGAACAGCGACAATTCCATGCCGCGATGATGCGAGCGATCGGATTTGCAGAGCGGTTGGAAATCGGCAACCTCGTATTCGGTTCGCCAGCCAATCGGTGCTATCCCGAAAGCCTGTCCGAGCAGCAAGCGACCGGATACGCCATCGACGTCTTCCGCGATCTGGGTAATGCAGCTCTTAAGGGCGGGGCGACGCTGTCGATCGAGCCCAATCCAGCAGCCTATGGTACCAACTTTCTGACCACGGTTTCCGCAGCGGCACGCTTCGTCAACGAAATTGGGCATCCCGGCATTGGGCTAAATTTCGACATCGGTGCCGCCATCATGAATGGTGAAACCGATATTGGGGCATTGGCTGCCGCATCGGGCAATCGTGTCACCCATACCCATTTGAGCGAGCCTCAGCTCGCTCCTGCACCCGCAGATGTCGGCCGAACACGCGAAGTCGTGACCGCCTTGTCGAAATCCGGCTACGATGGCTGGTTCTCGATCGAGATGAGGCGACCGGCCGAGGGAGGGTTAGCCATCGTTGACGCGGCACTAGGGCGAGGCGTCGAAGCCATTTCATCAATGCGGTCGCTGCACGATGCGTGACGATTATCTGGCGTCGATCTGTGTGGTCGATGAAAAAGGTCTGGCCGCAACTGTGCCATTGCTGGTCGAGCTGGAGGCCATGCTGTCGCGGCATTTCCGGTATTTCGAGATCGTCTATGTCGTCTCCGAGCGGTTGCGCGATCGGCTACATACGCTGGTCGGTACGTTGGCCGGGCTGCCCAACCTGCGGATCTTGGTCACCGAGGACAGCGTCAGCTTCTATCGCCAGCGTGCCATTGCCGCGTCCGAAGCGATTGGCGATGTCGTCGCATTGTACGATCTGGCCGATGTCGAGAGTGGCGAATTGATCGCCCGTATGGACGAGGCCAAGGAACGTAACTCGGTTCTTTTGGGATGGCACAGGTCGGGCCGCGTCAGCGATCCGGCCTATCATTTCCTGTCGTTGCTTTCCCGCAACAAGGTTACCGCGCGTGCGTCGCGTACAATCATCCTGTCGCGCGAGCGGCTCAATGCGATCCTAGCGCGGGGGCATGCATCGCTCGATCTGCGCTTCGAGCAGCGTGGGGGGCCGGCACGTTACAGCCATTTTGCGCTGTCCGGTACCGCGGGGCGCACCGCCCGCCTGGCCCATCGTTATGAGTTGCTGACAGAAATTCTGCGCGCCGGCGCGCCGCGTTATCTCAAAATCTATGCCGTACTAGGATTCTTGGCTGCCACAAGCGCTGCGCTGTACGGGCTTTATGCAGTCAGCGTGCTCTTGACCCATGATCAGGTTCAAGAAGGATGGTTTTCGACCGCCTTCATCCTGGCTGGCTCGATGGGCTTCATCTCGACCGGTATGTCCATCCTGTCGATCGCCCTGGCGGCGATACTGGAACGAGCGGTCGGGGGCGATGATCGTGCGATCGTCGATGAAATAGCCAATATCAGCTTCTTCGACAGGCTGACCGAGCGCAATGTCGAGATCGGCCAAATGCGGATCGATCCGCCCGGCCCGGAGGAATCATGACTACCGACGATCTGCCAGGAATGATGCCGCACGCGGACATCGCGGAGGGGTGGGATGTTCCGTCGTTCCGATACGAACCATTACGCCCGAGGCGTACGAAATATGTAATTGTCATCCCCGTGATCAACGAGGGCGAACGCATCCGTGGCCAGCTGCGCGAAATGGCGCGCCTGGGCATTCATGACCTGGTCGACACGGTCGTGGTTGATGGCGGGTCAACCGATGGTTCGCTCGATTCGGATTTTCTGTCGAGTGTCGGTGTCCGAGGCCTGCTGGTAAAAACCGGACCGGGGCGGTTATCCGCCCAGCTGCGCTGTGCCTATGCGTGGGCATTGCGTGAAGGCTACGAAGGTATCATCACGATCGATGGCAATGGCAAGGATGGTGTCGACACCATTCCTCGCTTCGTCGATGCGCTGGATGCCGGAATCGACTATGCGCAAGCCTCGCGTTTCCTAAAGGGAGGCCATCGCGAGAACACGCCTCTGTCACGTCTGCTTGCCATTCGGCTGATCCATGCCCCGGTTCTGAGTATGGCGGCCAAGCATTGGTTCACGGATACGACCCAGGGATATCGGGCATATTCGAGCCGCTATCTGTTGGATGCCAGAACCCAACCGTTCCGAGACGTGTTTGATCGATATGAACTGTTGGCCTATCTGACGGTTCGGGCTTCCCAGCTTGGCTATCGGGTCACCGAAATACCCACCAGCCGCATTTATCCGGCAAATGAAGCGATACCCACGAAAATCTCGGGGGTGAAGGCATTGGTCGATCTGCTTGCTGTTGTAGGCAAAACGTTGGTTGGCCGATACAAACCGTAAGGCGGTGACGATGGGTACCGATAGAAACTATGACATCATCATCGTTGGCGGTGGGTTTTTCGGATGTTGTCTGGCGTTGTATCTTCGCAGCGTCAGTGATCGTATTCTCGTCATCGAGCGAGAGGCCGAGCTGCTGACCCAAGCTTCGCAGATCAACCAGGCACGTGTTCATACCGGTTTTCATTATCCGAGAAGTTTTGTAACCGCTCTGCGTTCAGCACGACTGCGCGAACGTTTCGCGCACGATTTCGCTGATGCCGTCGTCGATGATTTCCAAATGCTCTATGGAATTGCACGTCGACGGAGCAAGGTCACGGCGACCCGCTTTCATGCGATGTTTCGTGACATGCAGGCCCCAATAGCGCCAGCCCGGGTCAGCGATGCGGCATTGTTTAATTCGGAACTGGTTGAAGGTGTTTTCGCCTGCGAAGAGTTTGCCTTCGACTGGTCGGTTTTGCGACGTGGCCTCAGCGAGCGTCTGAATCGGCATGGCATAGATTTGCTGACAGGCCGGACTGCGCATTCAGTCACCGAGCATGACGGACGTTGCCGCGTCATCCTAGACGACGGCAGTGCGGTCACAGGCAATTTTACGTTCAACGTCACGTATTCGGGTCTGAACAGCCTGCTTCTGGAGAGCGGTTTGTTGCCTTTGCCGCTGAAGCATGAGTTGGCGGAAGTGGCTCTGGTTGTCCCGCCCGCCGAAATCGAGGGTAAGGGCATTACCTTGATGGACGGCCCATTCTTCTCCACCATGCCTTATCCATCGCGCAATTTATATTCGCTCACGCATGTGCGGTACACGCCGCATTTCAGTTGGGTTGATCATCGCGACCAAGCAACCAATCAACCTCAGCCCCAGCCGGGGGAGCTGCAGTCCCGGTGGCGCCACATGATGATGGATGCACAACGCTACCTACCTGCCTTGGCCGATATAGAATATTGCGATTCTCTGGTCACGGTGAAGACCGTTCTCACAAAAAACGAAATCAATGATGGACGTCCTATCCTTGTCCACAGGCATAAGAGAGAATCCGAATTCTATTCGGTGCTTGGAGGGAAAATCGACAACATTTACGACCTTTTCGATGTTTTGCCCGAGCTTTCTCCAAAATTTCGAAGCGCCAACTCGCAATTTGTTGTTGGTGCGCCGTGACATGTTGAATGGCTAACCGACCGGCGGATAGCCGAATGCACAGTTATCATTTTACATAACAAACATTATCGAATAGTAGAACTGTAGGTGCCAGATGCAAATGACACCATCCTGCTAGATAGAAACGGCACTGCCGCTGCTTTCGGCGGGCAGTCGTTGTCATGGCCTTCCTTTGCAACGAAGACGCGCATGGTATGACGGTGCTAGCGATGAGTTCTGCTGAGATCACCCGGTTCGACTCGCTGATACGGCTCGACTGCGGCGAGATCCGGATCGCGGATGCGATGGAACTGCTGGGTTTCCAGCGGCGGCAAGTCTACCGGCTGCTCGATCGCCTTCGACAGGAAGTGAGCTGCCCCCTTCTGAGTGGTCCATCGACTATGACAGTCTGGACCAAGGAAGGGACAACGAATGCCTTCGAAGAAGCACAAGCCTGAGGAGATCATCGGCAAGCTGCGTGAGGTTGAGATCGTGCTGGGCCAAGGCGGCACGACCGCCGAGGCGTGCCGGCGGATCGCAGTCAGCGAGCAGACCTATTATCGCTGGCGCAAGGAATATGGTGGCCTGAAGACGGACCAGGCGCGTCGGATGAAGGATCTGGAAAAGGAGAACGCCCGGCTGCGGCGTGCGATTTCGGATCTGACGCTGGACAAGCTCATCCTGCAGGAGGCGGCAAAGGGAAACTTCTGAGCCCCGCACGGCGCCGACGCTGCATCGACCAAGTTCGGGAGGTACTGGACGTGTCCGAGCGGCGCGTGTGCCGCGTGCTTGGCCAGCACCGGTCAACGCAGCGCAAAGTGCCGTGCGGGGCAGATGATGAGCAGGCGCTCACCGACGACGTCGTCGCGCTGGCAAAGCAGTACGGGCGCTACGGTTACCGTCGGGTGACCGCGCTGCTGCATGCGGCGGACTGGTCGGTGAACCACAAGCGGGTCGAGCGGATCTGGCGGCGCGAGGGGCTGAAGGTGCCGCAGCGCCAACCGAAACGCGGCCGGCTCTGGCTCAATGACGGCTCCTGCATCCGGCTTCGACCGGAGTATCCGGGGCACGTCTGGGCCTATGATTTCGTCGAGGAGCGTACCCACGATGGGCGCAAGTTCCGCATCCTGACCATCATCGACGAGGCCAGTCGGAGGGCATCGCGTGGAAGGTACGCCAGACAACGCTAAGCGAGAACATTTCAAGAACCGTATGATGGCCGTTACCGCCGGAGGTCGCTAAGCCCC
>NZ_JACHNX010000029.1 GCF_014199595.1 Sphingomonas yabuuchiae
TCGGATGGGCACACATCCTCCTCACTGGCGAGTACCTTTGGCCCAAGGACGCCGGCGCTTAGGGTGTCATTCCGCCCTCAGCCGGAACCGACCCCTTGTACCGGCTACCGTGCATGAACGCGATCAGCCGTGTGGCTACCAGCCCTTGCGCGCGGACTTTCTCAGCAGCTCGAACCGCTCGCCGCACCATCGCTTCGCGAATGGTCGCGGCATCGCTGACAGGTTCACCAAAGCAGCGGGTGACAGCCGTTGCCTTGAGCGGTTCAGGCTCCGGCTGGAAGCCGTCGCATTCAATGCCGTTTAGCTCGCGCACCAGACGTTCCAGAACGACCGTGCCGACGCTACGTGCGACCTCGGGCGGCATGGCCGTCAGATCGGCCGCAGTCGTCACGCCCAGCGGCCGCAGCCTCGCAGCCAGGGCGGGGCCAATGCCCCACACCTCTTCGACCGGCCAAGCGGCGAATAGTCGGCGCCGCAGCTCGACGTCGTGCAGATCGATCACCCCGCCCCACACCTTTTCCGATGCCTTGGCGAGCGCATTGGCAACCTTGCTCAGTGCGCGGGTCGGACCCAGCCCCACCCTCGTCGGAAGGCCGACCGATCGCATGACGGACTCCCGGACACGGTGCGCAGTTTCGACATCACCCAAGCCATTCTGCAGGACAGGCAATCGGAAGAAGGATTCGTCGATCGAGTAGATTTCTACCGTGTCGGAAAACTCAGCGATGACCATGTTAAAGCGGCGATTAAGGTCGCTGTAGAGTTCGTAATTGGACGATCGTACCTCGATACCGTGGCGTTTGATGGTGTCGCGGATTTTGAAAACCGGCGCTCCCATCTTGATATGCAGCGCCTTCGCTTCCGCGCTCCGCGCGACAGCGCAGCCGTCGTTGTTGGACAGCACAATGACCGGCACATTCCGCAGCTTGGGATCGAAAAGCCGCTCCGCACTGACGTAGAAATTTTCGATGTCGAGGATGGCCCACATCGCTCGCTATGCCTGTAAGTTGCGGACGCTGGCGCGCACTACGCCCCAAATCTCGACGTTTTCCGCGCTCGTTTCCGGATAGCTCATCCGACTGTTACGAGCTTCCAGAAAGGCCCCGCCATCACGGGTGCAGAGCTGGCGAACCACGAAACCGCCGTCGACGATTGCAATGACGATCTTGCCGTTTGATGGCCGCTTGTCGCGATCGACCACAACGACATCGCGATCATAGATACCCGCATCGATCATCGAATTGCCCCGCACCTCGAACACGAAACTGGCCGCGCGATCGAGTCGGAGCAGCTCGACGAGGTTGATCCCCGTTTCCTCCCAGTCCTGAGCTGGCGACGGGAATCCCGCTCCGGCAGCGCCGATGATTTGCAGGCGAATGTCGGCCGGAATTTCGGCCAAGGGAATCGGGCGGTCAGGCAGGAGGGCAAACGCGGCGGTCATGGCAGCGATTGTAACGCGCTAAAGAACAAAATGGGAACGTGAATTTTGCCGGTAACGGTTAGCGTTCATCGCGCCGGGTCGGGAACACCGGACCCCGAACCGTCATTTTTGCCGGGTCGAACGGCTTTTGAAGTCGAACAACGTCGTCATAAGACCCTTGTAGCCACGTATCGATATCGTCCGGATCGAGGATCGTAATCATGGCCTTGGGGTGGATCGGGCTGACCAGCGCGTTGGGGTCGCACGTCACCATCGTGAAGCCATTTCCTTCCGCGGTTGTTTGCCAGAAGCCGGCCACGGCGAACACCGGCTGACTTGGCACGGCGAACCACATTTCCCCCTTTAGCGCCGGCTTCCCGTCGCCCAGGTCGTGCTTTTCGTGCGTGAACTCGCAGAACTCAGTCAGCGGGACGAGGCACCGATTTTCGGGTTTCTCAGCCAGCTTTCGCCATTGTGGCAGAGCCAGGTTGCGAACATTCGTCATCGGCCAAGGCGCTTTCCCGCCCAGCACGTCCCACGTCATCACGTCCCAAGCCCGTTCGCCGTCTTGCTCGCGGATGATGTAGTTTCGGCTTTTGGGGCGCAGCTCGCGCGGGTTGAAACGGTTGTCTCGCGGACGCTGACCAAACAATTTCGCGGCCGACCCCCAAAGCGTTTCCGGCTCGCCGGACATTCTTGCGCGGTTGCACATTACCCGGTTCTAGTCGTCGACGGCATGTTCACGGATAGCGGTCGCGATACGCGCGAGCAGATCCACCACCCGTTCGTCGTCCTCACCTTCCGCGAATGCCTCAACGATCTGCGCCGAGCGCTCAAAATTGTCGGGAGTAAATGCCATCGAGCGAAGATGCCTCAACCCGGCCTGTTCGGCAACGCGCCCGACGTGGTAAGCCACTAATCCTATTCCGAAAGGATGGACGATGACCGGGCAAGGTTTCGATGTGATCGCAGCAGCGATCGAGGACAATTTAGACCACCTGCATAAGCAGCGTTGGGACGCGCGTGCGGCAGAGCTGCACGGTGCCGAGGCCGATGCCCCGGACAGCGAGCGTGAGCGCATCCAGCAGGCATTGCGCGATCACTACGCCGATCGGTTCCGTCCCGAGACAAGCCGCCTCGCCCTTCTTGAGCAGGCGCGGAAGAACTATAACGAGAAGCAATCCGCATGAGCGACCAGCAGCCGCTTTCGACAGCAGAGCGCGACAAGCTCGCTCGGAGCCTGATCGATGTCCAGCTTGGCATGACCAAGGCCGTTGACGAGCCAAAGGCCGTGTTGACCGCAGGCCAACCCGGCTCCGGCAAGAGCGTAATCGTCCGATCGATATCGGTTCAGTTTGAAGGCATGGGCGGCGCGATCACGATCGATCCAGACGCGATCCGACCGAATATTCCCTACATGCGCGAGCGCATCGCCAAAGGCGACCTGTCTATTCCGGACGCGGCTTATCAGGACGCCGGCACGATCGCGGCAGGTATGATGAAGATGGGCGCCGAAGCGAACCGCAACATCATCTATGATGGAACGCTATCGAACACCTTCTACGCGAAGCAGAACTCCGATTATTTGCGGGCGAACAGCTACCGCGTCGAGATTCACGGCATGGCGGTCGATCCCGATCTAAGCCACGCCAGGACCTACAGCCGTCGCGAGGCAGAGATAGCATCGTCGCCTACCGGGTTCGGTCGCGGTGTCGGTGACAAATTCCATGACGATGCTGTCAGCGGCCTCGTCTCGACGATCAAGGCGCTTCAGGACGAAGGCAAGGTTGACGCGATCGTTCTCTATGACCGGACTGGACGGAAAGTCGGTAGCGCGCAGCTTGAGGAAGGCCGATGGGTTCCGGACAAGAGCATGGCCGACGAGCTAAAGAAGGTTCATTCCTTCCCCGACCAAGGAAGCAGGGACGAAGCCGCGAAGACGTGGGACAAAGCGGCGACGTTGATGGACGTTCGCAACGCCGATCCCGATGACCGCAGGAAGGTGGAGGCATTTCGCGATGCCGCTCGCGCACTCGCGACCCCTGCCCCCGGCCAACAGCCGGACAGCGACAAGCTGGCGACGCTTCGCGTCACCGAGCAACCGGCAGGACCGCGCAGCGTGTTGTCTCCCGCGAAGGTGCAGGAGGAACTAGATAAGTATCTTCCGCATGCTCGCCTTGAGGCAGTCGCAGCACTCCGGGGCGCTGCCAAGGCCGGCGCATCGGCCAGCGACATCGAGGCCGCTCGAAGCGACCTCAATTATCTCAATCACGCGAAGGGACCGGCCTATCAGGCGAGGTTGATCGAGCAGCTAGGCACCCGCGACGTGCAGGCCGTCATCACTCGCAACCAAACGCCGCTTGAGCGCGTCCGCGAATTGGGCGCGGCGATCGGCGTTGAGATTGCGCGGCGCGATCCAGCGCAGGTTGCGAAAGCGATGGCCGCTATTGATCTGAATCGATCCTCGCCAACTCGTTCGGTGACAGCCCCACAAAAGCAGCCGGACCCACAGCAGCCAAGTCAGGAACGCGGCCGGAGCCGTTAAATGCAAACGCCCCGCTGCCGGGGGGGGAGCAGCGGGGCGGTATAGAGACCGACGCTAGCGGGGGGGGATTGCCGCGCCGGTCAGAGTAAGAACCCCAGCATCATAAGACAGTTCCGTGAGCCGCTACGAAAATGCCCTGCCAGTCCGTGGACTAGCAGGGCATCGCGAGCCTTCACCGCCCCTCCCCCCGAAAGGGCAGGACGCTGCAAGCTGGGTAAAAATTAGACCTACGGCTTCGGGTGTCAACTTCAGGCGGTGTGTCACCGGGCAAGCGGATCGAGTGCCAGGATGATCGCGCGAGGCCCAAAAATTTATTACACGGTTACATGAGCAACATTTTGCCCGCCGCAATCATAGATGTTTGGAATATCGAGAGTTTCGACGCCGAGCTGCGCAGCAGTCTCGACACCTACGCCGATCTAATCCGCGACTATATGTCGACCAACCGGCGACAATGGCTTGAACGTGAGGCTTCTGACCACACCGGAGCTTATCCCGAGAATGGCTTCGCGGGCGCGTTCATGCGCGTAGAAGAACATATCGTAATGCCGCTCATGGAGGCGCGCACGATCCGCGTTTGGCACTACACCCGCATGACTGATCGGGAAGTCGATATCATGCGGCGCGACGGCATTTATCCGTCCAGCCTCGCCAACTTCCGAGCGCGGTTAGATGCCGAAGTGGCGGCCGGGAGCTTCAGCGCTGAGATAGCTGATAGGTTGTTTGCCGACAGTCCATATCAGAGCGATCAGCGGGCTTCACGATCAGGCAAGTTTTGGGCGGTATCCAACCCACACAGCATCGATGACGGCGGCGTAAAGCTGCTGGTGAAGAGTTGGGGCGGCGAAGCCGCCTATTTCTGGCAGCGAGACGAAGGCTTGCAGGAGTTACTGAAGCGGATCGGACGCGCACGCGTGCTGGAGGTTTCCATGCCGCTCTCCTATTCTCGCCACGCCTTCAGTGCCGCCCGAGCGGTTGTCGCGACATACGGTAGAATGCTTGGCTGTGTGCCGGATAACGGAGGGTTCGACCTTTACACCTCTCAGCCGTTACCCGCGCAGAACGTGCTTGCCGTCCATAGCCAAGGCGATCCGACCTTCTCCACGATGGCGCGAGGCTATCCCGCGTTCTTCATTGAAGCCGACGATTGAATGTAGATATCAGCACTAATCTCAATCTCCCCAGGTCTATCAATAAGGCCGCGCTTGGATAGGATCGGCCTATGACAGACGTGACATTACAGCGGATGAAGGCTCATTGTCCTTCATGCAACAAAGAAACAAACTGCGATGTAGCCGGGGCGGTAGACCAGCCGTGGGAGGTTGCAGACGAGGAAAATAGCTCAAGCGGTAAAATAGACCATAAATTACTGCAATGCCTCGGATGCGAGACAGTGTTTTATCACCGGAGTAGTTGGGACACAGAGGATTGGGATTTTTACTACGACCGCCGGAAGGAGGAAGAGGTAATGATTTATCCAACCCGAACCGAAACGTACCCAGTCCCGCAGGTAAGGGGCCAAGGTGCGAAATGGTTTGAAGAACTATGGTGGATCGACCAACCCTTATATACAATTCTGCGCGAGGTTTATCAGGCGTCGGAAGGCAATTCATTTTTTCTTGCCGCAGTAGGACTTAGAACCGCACTAGACCGAACAATGGAACTATTGGGCGTTGATCCGGGGCACTATCTGGCGGACAAGCTAAAAACCGTGAAAGAGCGCGGGATTATCGGGCAGGTTGAACATGACGCGCTAAGTGTGGTTGCGGAGGCAGGGAATGCAGCAGCACACCAAGGATGGTCGCCGTCGAAAGACCAGTTTTCTCCCTTACGTGTGGCGTTAGACCAATTTGTAGAAAGAACAGTAGTTTACGGGAACAAGGCGATGGTGGTGAAAGGTAATATTCCGCCAAAGCATAAAAGACCGAAAAAGGCGAATAATGCGCCTGATCAAATAAAGTCTGAACCTGTAGTATTGTTATCGAAGGGCGAAGAAGCCCAAAACGGGCAAGCAGCGGGAGCCGCTTAAGTGGTTGCAATCCTAATGTCGACGGCGCTGAGGCCAGTTTTCGTTTAGCCCCCCGCGATCGCCTTCCACGACCATTCTAGGGCCTTGCCGAATGCTAGGCTTCCCGCAAAAAACAACACGAGGCATCCGGGCCGATATATCAGCCGTTCGCGGCCTGCGCGGGTGCGCTCGCGCAACGACGGGAGGGGAACGCTCGCAAGCCAACGGTCGAACCGGTCGTGATCGCCCCTTTCGTCATTGTAGATGCGATCATGTTCCTCAGCCGCTTGAGGGTCGAGCTTTGCGCTGCCGCCACGCGAAACAACCTTGCCATCGGGGTATATCTGAAGTGCGGGGCCTTCGCCGGGATGGTCGAGCCATATAGCATCCTCAACGTCGGTAATGCTCCAATCGGGGGCATAGCCCCGCTTCACCATCCGGTGAATGCGTCGAAACGTCTCAGTATCGCGCCGTTGCTGTTCGTCGCGTTGTTCCCACTCGTTCACAAGCTGCTCCCCTGGGTGAAAAGCTTATCGACGTGGTGCGGGTTCGGGAAGCGCTGGCGCGGGCATCGTTGATACCATTTAGACAGCACGCGTATCTACAACCATTGACGGACGCCTGAGTATGGCTGTCCGCCGTCTAAAAAACGATCGATTTCTGGACGCCTCACAGCAGCAAAACCGGCCGACCGTTTTCCGCGTCTTTTTTCGCTTTTCATCGTCTAAGTTATCGTCCAATAATCAGCGTCTAACTTAGCGGGGCTTCTGGCGAATGCTGGACGGACTGGATACGACGGCCGATCACGGACCCACAGCCGGTAGCGCACGGATCGGATACGCTCGCGTCTCTACAGCGGATCAGAGCCTTGATGCTCAGATTGACGCGCTGACGAAGGCGGGATGTACCGTCATCTATTCCGAACATGCGAGCGGGACCAAGGACACCCGCGCTGAGCTGGCGCAGGCGCTAAAGGCGCTTCGATCGGGTGACACCCTCGTCGTCTGGCGTCTCGACCGGCTAGGCCGGAATCTCTCACATCTGGTCACAACGGTGAACGACCTAGCGAAGCGACAGGTTGGTTTTGAAAGCCTCACCGAGAAGATCGATACCAGCAGCGCCGTAGGCGAACTGGTGTTCAACATGTTCGCGACCCTCGCCCAGTTTGAGCGCCAGCTAAACAGTGAGCGAACGAAAGCGGCACTTGGCGCGCTTCGCGCTCGCGGGCGCAAAGGAGGGCGCAAGGCTACGCTAAGCCTCAAGCAAATTCGTCAGGCAAAAACCCTGATGGACGATCCGGAACTGACGGCGAGCGATGTTGCCAAGACATTCGGCGTCAGTAGGGCAACGCTTTACAATGGCCTGAAACGTCTGAAAGTAGACGCATCGGGCGATCACCAACCGGCTGTGTAGGGGCGGCAACCCCGCACGGTCGATCACCGCGAGTAGGAGGCGGACACATGGCAGAAGGACTTACATCGATCGGATCAGTGGCGGGCGATCTGTTCGCGTCGATCGAAAAGCAACGCTCGAAGAAGACAGCGCGCGAGCTGACGTTGATCGATAAGGGATTGGAGATCGCCCAGGTGCGACCCGAGGGCGATGACGTGACGTTCATGCACTCGATCCTTTGCCAGATCGGCCTCCCCCGTTCCAAATTCGACGGCGACCGCTTTGAGCGCAAGAACGGCAGCGCCGCTCTGGAGGTTCGCGCGGGGAGCATTTGGACCGGCACAGACATGGTGCAGCAGCCAATTCCCTATGGCCCGATCCCACGTTTGATCCTTGCCTATGTGTCCACTTTTGCCGTCCGCGAGCGGACCCCTGAGATTCCCTTTGGCGAGAGCGCAAACGACGCGCTGCGTATTCTCGGCATCGATAAGGGGGGACCGGCCTACAAGATGTTTCGGACGCAGGTTTCAGCGCTGGCAGCGTGCAGCATGACGATTGGCTTCACCGCTGGCGACAGGGCTTACACCTTCCATGGAAATCCCGTTGAGCAGTTCGAGGCATGGCTACCGGGGCAGGAAGGACAGCGGAGTCTATGGCCGTCCAGCATGGTTCTTGGTCGACGTTTCTACGAGACGCTGCTTGACCATGCCGTGCCAGTCGATTTGCGGGCGTTCTCGTCGCTAAGAGGCTCCGCGATGGCGATGGACCTCTACCTGTATCTTGTGCAGCGCCTTCACCGCATCAGCCGCCCCGTTGGGCTGACATGGTGGATGCTCAAGGATCAGTTCGGCCAAGAGTACGTTGGCGAGGACGCGCTTGCCGACTTCAAGAAGAAGTTCAAGAAGGCTCTGGCTCAGGCGCAAAGCGTCTACCCGGACGCGAAGATTGAGATCGTGCGTGGTGGTATAAAGCTGTTTTCCTCGCGCCCTGCGGTCGATCCGAAAGAGGCCAAGCGCCTCCGGGTCTAACCCTCATTTTCCGCGTTTTAGGTGGTGTTAATCGGACCCCCTTTGGAGTTTGCGAGGTGGTGTTAATCGGACCCCCCGGTTCATGCCAAGGCCGGTGTTAATCGGACCCCCTTTTAGCGCACGGAACTGGTGTTAATCGGACCCCCTAACCGCCGAATGTCCCGGTGTTAATCGGACCCTTTTGCGGTGATAATCGGACCCCCTAAACGGTGTTAATCGGACCCGTTTAGACTCGGGTTTTCGGTGTTAATCGGACCCCCCTAACCTATATATACCTATAGACTCTTCCCTATAGCGACAGCCCTGTGGACAACCGGCGACAGGTCAAAAGCTAGCACCGCCTCTTGGGGGCTACGCCCCCGCCGGCTCCTCGCTGCGCTCGCCCGTCGTGCTTCGCACGCCGTCCCACCCGGCATCCAACCCAACGAAGGCATGAAGGAAGAAAAGAAGAAGACGCGCCGGCTACGCCGTCGCGAATGCTCCCCGAGGGGCGCAAGCGGCTTCCTCAGCCCCTTCTCAGCGACGTTTGGACCGGTTGATAGGCATGATGCAGTAAGGACGGCCTACGCGGCTCGTAGGGCCTTAAAATAGAATGGGCCGGAACCCGGCAAGGTCCCGACCCGCGTTTCACTCGTAGGAGCGAGCTAACGTCATCGATCATATAACCCTCAGGTGAGTCCATTCCAAGGCAAACGGGTCCGATCATCACCTGCGCAACGCCCCGACAGATCCTCCGCGATATGCTAAGGAGTGACCTACCGCGAAGTGACCCCCCTGCCCTCCTAACCGGACGGACTGAGATCATGTCGACCAATTCACGACAAACCGTTGGCGATTTTTTTGCAGCTCACCCCGATAAGCTCGCGGCGTTCGTCGGAGATATGCAGGCGCTGACGTCGGGAATGAAGTCGGCAATCGACGAGCTGGCGGTTGTGATCGCCGCTCAAACCGAACGTGCTAGACAGAGCGCGGATCGGAACCGAGCAATCATCGCGAGGCTAAAGGCGATCCACCCAGATATCTAAAAGGATATCCTTATTGGTGTTGCAACTGGTCGCCTTTGGGAGCGTTGCTAAAATATCCTTTGGATATGCAATATGGTCGTTTTTTAGATAGACTGCATGTGCTAGGCTCCGCGTCGAAGACAGGGGAGATATGAAATGCCGGCCATCGTCGTAGCCAATCCCAAGGGAGGCGCAGGCAAAACGACGTTGACGTTCGTGTTGGCCGGGGAGCTGGCACGTAGCGGCGCAAGCGTGGCAGTTATCGACGCCGATCCGAACGCGATCATCGCCAAGTGGGGCGCGAAGCGGACAGAGAAGGGGCAGGCGCTCCCGTTTGAGATTATCGCCAGTCCCAAAGAGTCGGAGCTGGTAAAGCTCATGGACCGCTACACCGCATCCCATGATTTCGTGCTGGTGGATCTTGAGGGAACCGCCTCGCGGATGACCTCGCGCGCTTTAGCGCGCGCGCATTTGGCGCTTATCCCATTCAACCTATCTCCGATCGATGCGGAGTTGGCTGCCAATGCCGTTGCACTCATCCATGAGGAAGCCGAAGCACTTGGACGGCCAATCGCCTTCCGATTGGTCCGCAGCCGAGACAACGCAGCGATCGAGACGAAGACTGCTAAGCGGATCGTCGCGGCGATCAGCGATGCTGATCTGCCGCTGCTATCGACTGGACTGGTTGAACGTGCGGCCTATCGCGACATCTTCGATTTTTCAGCCACCCTAGAAGAGTTGGAGGACGGTCAGACGTCAGGGTTGGCAGCAGCCAGGCGCAACGCCCTAGAGGTTGCGCGAGCAGTCGTTGAGGCCGTCCAGATGGAGATGACGCGGTGAGTGGGTACGGCTTTGGCAAAAGGGGAGGGACCCCAACTCCGGCCGCATCTGACGAGCCGCTAGACCTTAGCGGCATCAAGCGAGCGCCGATGCCTACCGATCCGAAGCGGGAGGCCGCTGCGCTTGAGCGCGGAGCGGCATTAGGCTTTGTTGATCGTGCCGAGCGCGAGACTGCCACGGCTGACACTGCACCACGGAGGCGGCGCAAGGCCGCCCCTCCGCAGGGAAGCGTCTATGTCAAAGGGCCACAAGAGACGATCGATTGGTTCGTGGAGTTCACGAACCAGCGCGGCCATCGCTCTTACTGGCAAACGATCGAGGAATTTCGCGCGATGATCGAGAGGCGCGAAGGCGTCGGAGGTGAAGGCACATGAGCGGCATTGAGCAGGCAGGGCTAATCATCCTCGCGATCATCGTCGTGATGGTTTTAGCCTCACGCGGAGCGCGTCAGGATGACGCCAACCGCATCGAAGACGCGGATAGAGAAACGTGGTGGTGGGCGCGACGCTCATGGCGGGACGGCGGGCGATGAAGACGATCGCAATCAACATCGAAAAGGGCGGCGCCGGTAAGACGACGATCGCATGTCACTTAGCTTGGCACCTTGCCGATGCCGGACATCGCGTTTTGGTCCTCGACCTGGACCGCCAGTGCAACGCCACCACAGCGTTGCGCGAGTTCGAACAGTTGGGATCATGCAAGCCGCTTTTTGAACCGGGCTTTGAACCACCCGAAACCGGCCGATTGGCGATTTACTCCAACCGGATGCACGGAGAGTATGACTCGAATTATTCGGGCGCTCTTTCGGCGTTCAGGGCGAGCCTGCCGAAGCTGGCACCGCACTTCGATTTCTGTGTGATCGACACCCCGCCCGCGTGGAGCTGGATAAACTTTGCGGCGCTGATGATGTGCGACGATCTGATCGTGCCGGTTGAGCTAGGGCCGTTCGGTCCGGATTCCACGAAGCAGCTATCCAACTCGATTCAGACCGTGAACCAACGGGGCCGATCAACACCGATCAACGTCGTCGGCCTCGTCGCAAATCGCGTGAAGGCGAACGATCGCAACCAGCTCGCGATGCTCGCTGAGCTGAAGGCGAAGATCGGGCGGAACCTGTTCGCGGCATACCTTCCAGACCGCTCGCACTACAGCCAGTCGGTTCAGGCCGGCGTTCCGGTGTGGCGTCACGACAAGGACACCCGCTCTTCGCTGCCGCCCATGCGAGCGTTCCTCGACGAAGCCATGCAAAGAATGGGAGTCTGACCGTGGATTTCGGAGATATTTTCGCGACCAAGGATGAGGTGGCGAAACAGGGGCGGGTTTTGTCGCTCGATGTCGATCAGGTTTACCCGGACCCTGAGAATGTCCGTACCGCCATCGATCAGGCGGAGATTGAGGGCCTTGCGGCGACGATCAAAGAACGCGGTCAAATCCAGCCCATCACGGTCGCGCCGGCTGATGCAGACGGCCGCTATCAAATCTATTTTGGCGAACGGCGCTGGCGTGCCTGTCGCCATCTTGGGATCAAGGTCGACGCGATCGTCAGCGACCAAACCGATGCCGCCCAGGTCCGGATCGATCAGTTCATTGAGAACGACCAACGGGAGCAGTTGTCGACGCGCGATACAGTCGCGTTCGTTCAACGCCAGCTTGCCGCAGGAATGACGATCACGGACCTCGCTCGCGCGACTGGTCGGGATCAAGCGCGGCTCTCTCGTTTTCGCGCATTGATCGACGCGCCGGATTTCATCGCCGCACGTCTCGATGACATTCCGGTTCGAGGGGCCGCAGCCTTGGTCAAAGCGGCTGGACGCGATCAGGCCGCTACAAAGGCGTTTGTAGAAGGCGCGCCCATTGGCACCATTGGCGTTGCGGAATGTGAGCGCTTCGCGCGGGAGTTGTCCGGCCCTTCTCGCCCGCCCGCGCCGGATGTCGCTTTAACACCCGCGCCAGAACCATCGCCAAAAACGGCGAAGGTTGAAGGGGAGGGGGCAGCACCAATTGCCCCCGCACTCACCGGCCGTTCGCGATCCAAACCTGTTGCAGATGAACCCGGCCGGTTCATCGACGTTGATGGAAAACGCGCGCGGATCATCGAAGCGGTATTGCAGTTCGATGATGAAGCCACGCCCAGGACGGTACGTTTCAGCGAGTAGAATGGCGATTGAGAGGGGCTGCGCAAAACCCTCATTGTCTTTTTTCCGCGTCTTCTTCCCTTCGGTCATCGCCAGCGGGTTTCATGGCCCGGGCCATGAAAATGAGATCAGAAGTGGTGGGGGATGTATTATGGCAGGATAGGGATTGTGGCGTTCATTGTATTACACTACTCCCTGCAAGCAAGGAGCCGCAACGATGACATCCCCCACCGAAGGAAAGGCAATGATGGCAGTTCGCGTCGATCGCTCGACGCTCGCCGCCTTCGATGCGCTTGCCGAGGGAAGGGGAGGACGCAGCGCGCTTTTGCGATCGATGCTCGACCAAGCCATGCAGAACGTGACCGGTGCGCCGCTTGTCGCGGCGCGCAGCGACAGCGCCAATGGCCGCGTGTCGATCCGGCTCACGTCCGCTGAAATGGCAGTCGTCGACCACCGGGCCGCGACACGCGGCACCGATCGAGCTGGCTGGATCAAAGCGCTGGTGCGTCGTCACATCGGCCTGAAGGCCAATGTTGACGACGGACTTCGCGATGCGCTCGCGCCGGTCCGGATGCAGTTGCAGCGGATCGGCCGCAATCTGAATCAGGCCATGAAGGCGGGCAATGCGGCGATGATGGTAGACAGCAGCTTGGAGATCGAGCGCGAGCTTCGCCGGATTGCTGACATGCGCGAAGAGATCAACGAGCAGATTGCCGCGCTGGGTGACGCCTTGCGCGGCGATGCCTCCTATTGGGAGGTTGCTGCCTGATGTCGTTCGGTGATCGCGAGGATGATGTATGGGGCGCGATGAAGCCGACTTTTCGGCCTCGCGTCTTTGGCGATCCGAATATGGGCTATGCCGCGCAAATGCGGAACGGCACCGGGCGGTTTGCGCGTTCGATCACACCTAGCGGTAGCCGACACTCGGACGACGCCAAGGCTACGCTTGCGCGCATCGTGCGTAAGTCGCCCGAGGTGATGGTGAAGGTCACAGGCCGCAAGAAGGGTGCGAAGCACCTTGGCGCGCACCTTCAATATATCGGCCGGCATGGAAAGCTGGCGATCGAGACGCGCGACGGCGAGCAGATCGAGACAAAGGCCGATATGGATCGGGTCGCAGACGAGTGGTCTGACCCTCTATATTGGAGGCAGGGGACAACAGTGTCAGCCGTGGCGATGGTGTTTTCCATGCCAGAGGGGACCAACCCCGAAACCGTCAAGCAAGCGGTCCGTGAGACGGCAGAGCTGATGCTTGGCGATAATCACGATTGGCTGATGGCGCTGCATACCGACACGCCCAGGCCGCACGTCCATCTGACTGTGCAGGCCGAGGGTATGGATCGAAAGCGGTTTGATCCGCGCCGTGAGGATCTGTTTCATTTCCGCGAAGCCTTTGCGGCTGCGCTGCGCAGCCGTGGCATCGAGGCCGAGGCCACACCTCGTTACACTCGCGGGCAGGGCAAGGCCGGTGCCAGCATGGCCCTCACGCAGATGCGCGCGAAGATCCTCAGTGGTGCGTCGAAGGTTCCGACTGAGGCAGACGTTAAGCAGGCGAGGGAAGCGATGCAGGTCGCGTTGGGGAAGGCCCAGCAGCCGGCATTTGTCAGCAAGTCCCGCGCGCGTTGGGACGATACCCGGCGACGGTTCGAGGTTGCGGCCGAGCAGCTCGACAAGACTGGAAACCGCGCCGATCGCGAGCTTGCACGCGACGTGCGCGCCTTCCTTCAGGAACGGCCGACAATCGAAACCGTGCCTGATCGCGTTCTACGAAAGACTGAGCAGCGGTTGAAGGCTGGTAGGGAGCGCGAAGCCCAGCAACCGCAAAGGTCGGTCGCATCGCCTGAGAAGGAGCAGCGACAACCGCAGCGCCAGCATGAGCCGCAGCCGCCAAAGCGAACGCCGCCAGCGCGACGGCGTTAGCGGTCGCGGATAATGCGGCAGGTTCCGAATCGGGGACCGGCTAGAGGATGTTCGGAATGGTACGCTAAGCTCCCCGACCGTCCCGATTGGGATCGTTCAATGGGAAAGCCCCGGCTTTCCCGAAACTCGTCTCGCTCATTAAAACGGGAAAGAATTGACGTTGTGCGTGGTGTCACAACCGTTCGAGGCTGTTGAAAAAGTCGCTCCGGCTTAGAGGGGGCGTTGGTCCGAGCAATATTCTTATTTTATCGCGCCTATGGCCGCAATTGCCCGCGCAAAAGCAGCCGCCTTCAAGCAATCATATTACGTGCGAGGTGGTCGCACTGCCTGCCTGCCGAGTTTTTCAACAGTCTCGTTCGGTTTTGACTTTAGGTGGCGCGCCACGTCGCCACCCGGTAAAGATATGCGGCGACCACCAGCCCGACGATGATGTTGGTAATCGGATTCAGGTAGGCGGCAACGATACGGTATTGCCCTTCAAGAAGGTAGCCGGCCACGGCTAACAGCGTCGTCCAGAGCGCGGTCCCAAGCGTCGTGAACAGCAGAAAACGCGGCAGGCTCATACCGAACACGCCTGCCGGTACCGAGATCAGCGTTCGCAGCGCGGGGACGAGCCGGCCGAGCAACACGGCTTTGCCGGAATGTCGATCGAACCAGCGGTCTACGCGGTCGATGTCCCGTGGCGCAAGCGTCAGCCAGCGTCCGTGCCGTGCGGCCCAGCGCCTCAGCCGATCGGCATCGATCCACTTGCCAACATAGTACCAGAACAGCGCGCCCGCGACCGAGCCGCTCGTGCCGGCCACGATCACGCCGAACAGACTCAATCGCCCTTGCCCCGCGCCAAAACCGGCAGCGGGCATAATGATTTCGGAGGGGATTGGCGGAAACACATTTTCAAGAAACATCAGCGCGGCAATGCCGAGGTAGCCGGCTTCGTTAAGGAACTCGATTAGGCGATCGAACACAGGCAGTCTTTCAATGGTCGGGTGTCGTGGCGAGATACCGGTTCAGTTTACCCGACCCTGTTCTCAACAGGATGTTGGCCTGCGCGTTGTGGCAGGATCAGGATGAGGGTCAGAATGGCCGCCGCAAGCACTGCCGAAGCGAGCGGGCGGCTGAAATCGAGCCCGCCCTTCGCGATCGGCTTATCGAGGAAGTCACCCACGGCCGCGCCGAGCGGCCGGGTCAGGATGAACGCTGCCCAGAACAGGAGTACCCGGCTTGCCTTCGTCCAGAAGTAGAGGCCGGCGAGTACCGCCAGCATCGCGCCGAAGATCGCCGCTGCACCCAGATAGCCGAGGCCCCCGGTGTCCGCTGTCCAATCGCCGAGCGCCGTGCCGAGCGTCTGCGAGAAGGTGATGGTGAGCCAGTAGAACAGCTCTGCCTTGGGTTCCCGCACGGTATCGACCGAGATTGACCCAAGGGTGCGATACCAGGCGAACAGGGACGCCAGCACGCATCCGAGCAGCAGCGCCGAACCTCCGGTATAGCCGATGCCCAACGACCGCGTGGCAAAGTCCGCCATCGTCGTTCCCGCGGTGGTCGATGCGATGATCGTCGCCCAGTAGAGCAATGGGCGAAAGCGCGTCGCCGCGACCTGCCACCAGACCAGCGCGATCAATGCCGTCAGGAAAATCGCGGTGCCGACAAGATAGCCCAGGTTCATCGACATGCTGACGGTATCGCCAGCGGTTTCGCCGAGCGTCGTTGCCAGAATCTTGATGATCCAGAAGCCCAGCGTGATCGCCGGCACCTTGCTCAGGAGTTCGCGTCTGTCGCCGATCGTCATCATGTTTTCCCAACTGGTAGTTCAACGACAACCACAAATCCGGGCGGCGCGAGCAGCGAAACCGTGCCCCGGTGCGCGGTCGCGACCGCAGCGACGAGTGCTAGGCCGAGGCCATGACCTTCCGACGATCGGCTACGTTCCGCGCGCGCGAACCGCTGGAACAGCCGGGGCGCATCTTCGGGTGCTACCCCGTGTCCGTCATCGGCGACCGTCAGGCGAGCAATGGCGTCATCACGCTCCAGCTCGACACGAACCGTCGTCCCCGGGGGGGTATGGCGGAGCGCGTTGTCGAGAAGATTGGTGACAAGCTGTTGCAGCAGCCGTCGATCGCCCGTCGTCCAGATCGCGGGTGCAATCGCTGTGACGAGCAGATGGCCGCTTGCCTCCATATCGGGGCGGTAGGTGTCGACCAGTTCCTCGACCAGTTGGTCCAGCGCCACGTCCTGAAAATGGGTGCGAGGGGACAACGCTTCCACTTCCGCGATGCGCAGCAATGCTGCGAAAATATCGAGCAGCTCGCGTGATTGTGCCGCAGCAGCCTCGATCGCTTGGCGTTTCTCGTCCACGTCCCGTGCCGACAGCGCTTCATCGAGCCGGTTATGCAGGCGGGTCAGCGGCGTGCGCAGGTCGTGGGCCACGTCGCCCGACACCTGGCGCAGATTGTCCATCAGCCCACCGATCCGGTCGAGCATCCGGTTGAGCGTCGCTGAAACGCGATCGAACTCGTCGCCCGCGCCGGTGAGCGGCATACGTCGCGCCAGATCGCCATCAATGATTGCGAGCGCGGTGCGGTCGATGCGCGACAGGCGTGCGCGCGTCACCGCACCCACCAGCCAGGCCCCGCCGATGCCGAGCAGCAGCATGACGCCGAATGCGCCGGCGAACAGCTTGAGCAGCGTCGCATCCATCTCGTCGATGACTTCGCGATCGGCCGCGACGACCAACCGGCTGCTGTCCGGCAACCGGGTGGTCAGGGCCTGTGCGATCCGGTGTTCGCCGTCGCGCCGGTAATGCAGCAATTCCAGATAACCCGGCAGGGTCGGGGCGGTCGCGTCGAGCGACCCCGCCACGCGGCGACCCGCCGGGTCGACCAGCAGGTAATCCAGACTGGCGGTGCTTTGCGCCGCCTCGCGCCGGCGGATCGCAGCGGCAACGCCAGTGGGGCCATCGTCGCCTTCGTCGATCAGCGCGCGGGTTTCGATCGCGACGCGGTGATCGAGCTGAATTTCGAGGGCTTCGTGCGTCACTTTATAGGCGACGACCCCGATGATGAGCGTCCCCAGCGCGAAGAGGCACGCGACAAGGGTGACAAGCCCAAAGGTGGATCGCCACGGGCGGGTCATCACGCGCCGCGGATCATGTAGCCAGCGCCGCGCACGGTTTCGATCGCATCATCGTCGAACCCGGCGTTGAGCTTGGAGCGCAGGCGGCTCAAGTGCGTCTCGACGATGTTCGTCTTGGGATCGAAATCGAAATCCCAGACCCGCTCCAGCAGCATCGTGCGCGTCATCACCCGGCGAGGATTGCGCATCAGCTCGGCGAGCAACGCGAACTCGCGCGGTTGCAGCACGATCCGGCGACCGTCTCGCGTGACCGTGCGCCGGTGAAGATCAAGCTCGATCGCACCGATAACGAGCACGCTCGCCTCGGTCTGGGCAGCCGGGCGCCGACCGAGGGCATGGACGCGCGCCGCCAGCTCGGAAAATGCGAACGGCTTGACCAGATAATCGTCGGCTCCGCCTTCCAGTCCTTCGACGCGATCGGTGATACCGCCCACGGCAGTGAGCATGAGAGCCGGGGTCATGTTGCCCGCCGCGCGCAGCGCCTTGATAAGCGATAGGCCATCCAGACCGGGCAGCATCCGATCGACGATCAGCGCGTCGAACTGGTCGCCAGTCGCCTGAAACAGTCCGTCCCGACCATCGGCGCTCGTGACGACATGATGGCCCAGCTCCGCAAGCCCGCGGGCCACGAAGCGGTTGGTCTCGTCATCATCCTCTACGATCAAGATACGCATGACTGCCCTTCTAACCCGTCGGGCCGTTCGTCTGCCATCCACCACCGAGCGCCCGGAACAACGCGACCTGGGATTGCGCCACGGTGAGGTCGGACTGTGCCTGGGCGAGCGCGGCTTGCGCCCGCGCCCGCTCGGCATCGAACTGGATCAAGAAGGCGGTATCCCCCAGCCGAACCCGCGCGGCCGCGCGGCGGGCGTAAAGCGCGGACTGGACGCGCGCGGCATCGAGCGCACGATTACGGCGCACCTCGCCATCATAAGCGGCGAGCGCTGTTTCGACTTCGCGCAGCGCCCGCAGTACCGCTACATCCCAACCGGCGAGCGCCGCACGCTCGGTCGCGCGGGCCTGTTCCAGTCGTGCGCGCGCCGGGGCCTGATTGGGGAAGGCCCAGCTTATGAGCGGCGAAGCCGTCGCAACGAAGCCACCGGTCAGCAGCCCGACCGCACCGCCCAGGTTCACGCGGGGGTAGAGATCGGCACGGGCGACCCCGATCCGCGCCGCGGCAGCGGCGAGGCGGCGTTCGGCTTCGCGAATATCGGGGCGACGCAGCAGTAGCGCTTGTCCGTCGCCCACAGGCACCGCCGCGCGGAGCTTCGGGGGCGCATTGCAGACGATGTTGAACCCGCGCGCTTCAGCGGGGGGGCGGCCCTGCAAAGTTGCGATCCGGTACAGGGCATTCGCGCGCGCCGCCCCGAACGGGGCCAGCGTGGCGCGGGTGGATTCCAGCAGGCTAGCGGCTTGGGAGACTTCGAGCGGCGAGACTTCGCCAGCAGCAAGCTGGTTGCGTACCACGCCAACCGAGCGCTCCTGAACTGCGATTATCTCGCCCGAGACATTCGCCGCACGGGTCGCGCCGCACAGATCGACATAGGCGAGCACCGTATCCGCCACGACCGCGACTCGCAGCGAGTCTAGCGCCGCGGCCTGAGCGTCAGCATCGGCCCCGGCCGCCAGCGCGCCCGAGCGCAGGCGGCCGAACAGGTCGATATCCCAGCTTGCGGTCAGGGCAAGATCGTAATCGGTGGTCGGCACGTTCGACGACGCGCTTGGCTGCGTCGCGCTGTTGTCGATCGTCCCCGCGCTCTCGATCGTGGTTTGCGGCAGCCGCGCAGCACGCGCTTGCCGCAATGCCGCGCGCGCGCCGTCGAGATTGGCATAGGCGACGCGCAGATCGGCATTGGCGGCAAGGCTCGCCTGGACCAGTCGATCGAGCGCCGGATCGTCATACAGCCGCCACCAGTCATTCGGGACCGGGCCGATCGCCGCAGTCGGGAGGCTTGCGAAAGCACCCGTGGCAGTCGCAGATGCGATCGTCGGCGGGGGCAGAGGCGCGGTCATGCACCCCGCGACCGCGAGCGCGGCGATTGGAGCAAAGCGGCGGATCATGCGGGAACTCCGGCGAGCGGGGCATCGGGTGTGGGTTTCTCCCGTCCAAAGCGCGCGTAGAGTGCGGGCATCAGGAACAGGTTGAGCACGGTCGAGGAGACAAGTCCGCCCAGGATGACGATCGCCATCGGATGCTCGATTTCATGGCCCGGCGCGTTGCCGGCGACGATCAGCGGCAGCAGCGCAAGGCCGGCGCACGCGGCGGTCATCAGGATCGGCACCAGTCGTTCCTCCGCGCCGCGGAGGATCAGGCGGGGGCCAAATTCCTCGCCCTCAAACCGGCGGAGATGATCGTAGTGCGACAGCAGCATGATACCGTTGCGCGCCGAGATACCGATCACGGTGACGAATCCGACCAGTGAGCCGAGCGACAGCACCCCGCCCGTCAGCGCCACGCCGACGACACCGCCGACCAGCGCGAACGGCAGGCTGGTCGCAACCAGCGCGGTGATGCGTGCCGATCGAAACTCCAGCCATACAAGCAGCAGGACGCCCAGCAGGCACAGCAGCCCGGTTGTCCAAAGCCGCTGGCGCGAGTCACGCAGCGCCGCATATTCTCCCAGCACTTGCGGGTGATAGCCGGTCGCGAACGGCACTTGTCCGACCGCTGTTTCGACGGCGCGCGCGACCGTACCCAGGTCCGCGCCCGCGACGTTCAACGTCACGTCAATCCGACGCTGACCGTTCTCGCGCTTGATTTCATTGGGCGCGGGCATGACGCGAATATCGGCCACGTCGCGCAGCCGCACCGGCGCGCCCGCAGGCGTCTGGATCATCATGTCGGCAAGCGCATGGACATCGCCGCGCACCTTGGGTTCGCCCCATAGCGCCACGTCGAACGCCTTCTGGTCTCGGTAGATTTCACCGACCTTCTGTCCCGCGACCAGCGTTTGCGCCTGTCGCCTTACTTCGCCCGCGGTGAGGCCCAGCGTGGCGAGATCGCCGGGCCGGGGACGGACCTGAATCTGCGGCACCAGCACCTGTTGCTCGACCTTGAGATCGGCAACCCCGTCGATCGCCGCCACCTTGGCCCGCACCCGCTCAGCCGTGGCGCGAAGCTCGACCTGATCGGGACCGAAGATGCGGACGACGACGGTCGCGCCCGCGCCGCTCAGCACTTCCTTGATGCGCTCGCGCAGATAGGTAAGCACGTCGCGGTAGAGGCCGGGATAGCCGTCGATCACTTCCTTGATACGCGCGACGCTGGCGTCATAGTCGACATTCTCGTCCAGGCTGATCCATAGCTCGGTGAAGTTCGGGCCGACCACCTCGTCCGCGGCTTCGGCACGGCCGATATGCGCGCCGAAGTTGCGCACGCCGGGGATTGCGCGCAGCTCTCTGGACGCGCGGATCGTGATGCGGTCCATTGCCTCGATCGACGTGCCGGGCTTCTCGACGAAGTGCATCAGGAAGTCGGTTTCGCGGAAATCGGGCAGGAACTGGTCCTTGAACCCGGCGTAGCCGACGCTTGCCAGCAGCAGGCCGCCCGCGACGATCCCCATCGCCAGCGCCGGTCGCGCCACCATGCGCGGCAGCACCCCGGCGTAGCGGCGTTTCAGCGCCCCGACGAGCCGCGTGTCACGCTCTGCCTTGAGGGGCGCGTTCGGCAGCAGGAACAAGCACATCGCCGGAGTCACCACCAGCGCGACCAGCAGCGACGCGGCGATCGCCAGCACATAGGCGATGGCGAGCGGTTGGAAGAACGTGCCCGCCACCCCGCCCAGGAAGAAGATCGGCAGGAACACCAGCATCACGATCAGCGACGCGAACACCACCGCCGATCGCACTTCCAGCGAGGCGGACAGCACCACATCGAAGTTGGAGCGCGGGTTGCCCGCCTCGCGGTTGAGCCGCAACCGGCGAGCGATGTTTTCCACGTCGATGATCGCGTCATCGACCACTTCGCCGAGCGCGATGACCAGCCCGGCAATCACCATCGTGTTGATCGTGGCACCGCTCCACAGCAGCACCAGGCCCGCGCCGAGCAGCGACAGCGGGATGGCGACCAGGCTGATCGTCGCCTGCCGCCAATCGCGGGTGAAGACGAACAGCACGACGGCCACGAGCAGGCAGCCGATCGCGAGCGCGCGCGTCAGATTGTCGATCGAGCGTTCGATGAAGGTCGCGGGGCGGAAGATCGTCGTATCGACCTTCACGTCGCGCAGGCCCGGCTTCAGCTCACCGATCGCGGCCTCCACGTCACGGGTAAGCTGAAGGGTGTTGCCGGTCGGTTGCTTCTCGACGATCAGCATCAGGCCGGGGCCGTCGTCGATGATTGCGTTGCCGATCGGCGCGGCGAAGCCGTCGACCACGCGGGCGACGTCGCCGATGCGGACCGGCGCTTCGCCGCTCTGCTTGATGACCGCTTGCGCAAGATCGGCCGAGGACTGGATCGCGCTCGTCTGCTGGACCGCGAGGCGCTGCGTTGCCGTATCGACAAAGCCGCCCCCACCGACCAGCACCGCGTCGCCGGCCGCGGCGCGCAGTTCGGCGAGCGTCACGCCGGCAGCGCGCAGTCGGTCGGGATCGACCAGAACTTGCAATTGGCGGTCGCGGAGACCCCAGATCGCGACGTTGGCGACGCCCGGCACCGCCATCAGGCGCGGCCGGATCGTCCATCGCGCCAGCTCGGAGAGCTGCATCTGATCGAGCTTTGCCGACGATATGCCGATCTTCATCGCCCGACTGGTCGACGACAGTGGCGGCAGCATCACCGGGGGACGCGCCGCGGCGGGCAACCGCGCCTGCACCTGCGTCACCCGTTCCTGCACGAGCTGGCGGGCGCGGATCACGTCGGTGCCGGACGCGAACAGGATCGACACAGACGACAGGCCGAGCACGGACTTGGACCGCAGCGTCATCAGATCGGGGACGCCGTTGACCGCCGTTTCGATCGGTACGGTAATCAGGCTTTCCACCTCTTCGGTCGAAAGACCAGGCGCTTCGGTCTGGATCTCGACCATAGGCGGTGCGAACTCGGGAAACACGTCGAGCGGCACGTCGCCGGTCGCGCGCAGCCCGAGGACGACCAGCAGCGCGGCGAGCGCGAGGACGAGAACGCGCTGGGTCAGCGCGGCACGGACCAGCCAGGCGAGCATCAGTGCGGCGTCCCGAACTCGGTCCCGAACAGCTCGGCCGCCCCGTCCGTCACGACTTCGGCACCGCGCTCCAGGCCGCGCGACAACAGCGCACGGCCGTCCGCGACGCTCGCGACCTCGATCCGCTGCCGGACATAGGTGTCGGGCGCGGTCTTCCGGTACACCCATTCGCCGCCATAGATGTCGCGGACGATCGCCGCGGTCGGGACCGACAGTCCATCCGTCTTCCCGCCAAGCGGCAACGCCACGGAGACGCGCTGGCCGACGCGGTAGGCACGGTCGCGATTATCGAGCGCGAAGAACAGATCGACGGTGCCCGCGACCGCATTGGCCGAGGGCGGGGCCTGGACCGGGCGTGCAGCGCGTGGAGCGGCGCGATCGTCACCGAGCGGACGAACCGTAGCGGTGCGACCGCGTTCGATGGCGCTCACGTCGGTGCCGAACACAGGCACCCGCACCCACAGCGTCGAGAGATTGCCCATCGACGCGATCGAGGGACCGAGCAGCCCGCGTTGCGCGCGGGCCGCATCCAGTGCCGCCCGCGCGGTGGCAAGTGCCGCCGCGGCTTCGTCGCGCCCTCGCACGCTGCCCGCTTCCTCACGCACCAAGGCGTCGGCGCGGTTATAGGCGATGACGGCGAGCCGCACTTGCGCTTGCGCCCGCGCGACCTCGCCTTCGGCCGCAACCTGACTGACCCCGATCTGGGTGAGGTTGCTCGTCGATCCCGTTGGCACACCCGCTCCGCCGGTTGTCGGCACGACGACCTCGCCGCTGGTTTCGCGGACTTGCGCGGCCGAACTATCGCCAATTCTTACCGTTCGGATGCCGAGACGCTGTTGCGCTTGCGTCGTGAGGGTGAGCTTCAGAAGATCGCTTTCGTGAGCGACCGCCGCGGCCTTGGCTGGGAGGGCTGGGGGTGAAACCGGATCACTGCCGCATCCGGTCAGGATCACCAGCAGGGGCCATGTGGCGATCGGAAGGCATCGGATAGGCGTCATGCCACGATGGTAGCAGCCTCATATTGGCAGCAGCTTGGGGCGACTATACAAAACCCCAATGTTCGGCAGGAAGCGATAGGCTGGTGTCACAACCGGTCGAGACTGTTGAAAAACTCGGCGAGCAGGCAGTGCGGCCACCTCGCGCGTAATATGATTGCTTGCAGGTCGCCTATTTTGCACAAGAGGTTGCGACGGTCGGCGCGATACAAGAAGAATATTGCTCGGACCAGCGCCTCTTCCGCGCCGGAGCTACTTTTTCAACAGCCTCGATCGCTTGTGACACACCGGCATCCGGCCTTCACACGCACGCGGCTTTGCGAAGGTCAGAACCCGCGTCACAATATCGGCTGCGGGGATCGACAAACCAGCTCGATCACGACCGCTATATGGTTGCCGAACAGACCAATTCGGGGCTACCGTGAATCAGTGTCCGAGTAATGCACAGAGGCCGGACAGGGGAACACCAAGGGCGCTGCCCTTTCGTTCCCGAACGACAATCGACCGCCCGTGTAGTCTGCCAAGATCGCTAGACGACGCCCTTCGGGCGTCGAGCGATCTAAGGCAGCCCGCCCGCGCCAGCGGTAGATTCTCGCCCTCCCTCCCCATCCCGTTCCTCGCCGGAACGGCAGGGCCGCAGGCCGTGGCCTTGCGGACCATGCCAGATGAGGGAGAAATACAATGACTGACCAGACCGACCGCGCCGACGCAATTCGCGTTCTCAATGATGCCGCGCGAGCCGTTCCCGGCGTCACTTGCCGCGCAAATATCACTATCGGGGTACAGTCTCTATCCGAAGCGGATCGCATTGCTGTCCTTCGTAATGTTGTCGGATTTTCCAAATTCGACGGTGACAACGACCCGCACGGCGAACGCGATTTCGGCACGATCTACAAACTTGCTTCTGGTGACTGGACCCAAAACCGACCTACCGATTCAAACGACATTGCCGTGACTGTTTTCTGGAAGATCGACTATTACGACAATCGCTTGGAGTACGGGAGCGAAGCGCCGTGGGACGCATCTAAAACGACGCGCGTGCTGACGATCATGTTAGCTAGCGAATACTGACGCTTAGCGGCTTTACGATCTGCGCTCAAAGGAGCGCAGATCGGGCCACTTCGTTCAGCTTAGGGATAAGCGATTTATTGTTAATTCACCGCCGATCGGCTATGATCGGAGCGAAGGAAATTGGCATGGCTCAGCTAAACATAGATGTGATCCGCGCTCAAATCCGGGCGATGGACTTCCAGCGGGGAACCCCCGATCAGGTCGCACAGTGGCGCGAGGACGATCGCGATTCACGGCATAATCTCGTCATTGAGGGCATGAATCCGGAAGCGGATGAGGATGCACTATTTGCGATGATGATGGATGAGGGCGTGCCTCCCGCACTCGCTTCTAAGCTCGTCGTGGATATGCTCACCACCAACGCGAGCCAGCTCGCAGCCTGATACCTTGCCCATTGACCCGTATACCTATCCCGGCACCGAAACCCTCCGGAACCGGCTAGGAATCACCGACGATAAAGAGCTTTCCCAACGCGAGCGGCTGATAACCCGCGCTCGCGGAAACGAAGCCGCGCGCATGGATTTTCCGCTCACGCCCGACGGGTATCGCGCGCTCCACAAGCATATGTTTGGCGATCTTTATGAGTGGGCGGGCAAGGATCGCAGCGTCAACATCGGCAAGGGCGGAAGCCTATTCGCCGCAGCACCCTACGTTTCCAATGGCCTCGATGCCGTCTTCAAAGACCTGAATGGAAAAGAGGGTTTTCGCGGCCTCCCGAGGGCCGAGTTTTTCGACCGGCTTGGCAACCACATGAACGAGCTGAACGCCGTTCATCCTTTCCGCGAAGGCAATGGCCGCACGATGCGCGTCCATGCCGCGCAGATCGCGCGACAGGCGGGGCATCCAATCAAGATCGCGAGTATCGACGAGCGGGCTTGGATGGACGGATCACGCCACGGTTTCACCACTGGCGACCATCGCGGCCTTAGCGCCGCTTTGTCCGCAGCAGCCGTTACGCGCGACCTAGGGCCAGAGGCGAGAATGGGGCCTGGAGGGATGGCAATGCTCCCTCCCCGCGACCCACCGGCAGGGCAGCGCTACAAGATGTCGCTCGCGAAGGTTCGTGAGGAACTGGACAAGTATATGCCGCCTGCCCGCGCTGAAGCGGCCGACAGGCTACGCGGCATGATTAAGGACGGCGCGCCTTCCGACCAGATCGCGTCCGCGCGGACCGAGCTGGCCTATGTTCGGCACGCCAAGGGGCCGGTGTATCAATCCCACCTGTTGACCTATCTTGGCGCGCGCGACGTGGAAGCGGTCATCAGCCCAAAGCAGACGCCGATGGAGCGGGTTCGCGAGATCGGATCGGCCTTGGCGGTGCAGATCAACATGCAGAACACCGCACAGCTTCAGCGAGCAATTCGCGCGCTCGAGAAGCCGATCCTGCCCCCGGGCCATTCGCCGGCACACGACCGATTGGCGGCGACGTTCCTGAAGAACTCACCCGACAAGAACCTTGCCGACCCACGCCTTGCGCCCGCGCAGGCCATCGTTGATGCGGCTATGGGCGCTGCGCGTTTGCGCGGTGACAGCTCGAAAACCGTTGATGCCGTAGGCGAGGCGACGCGGAAGACGATCGCCGGGAAGATCCGCAGCGGGGAACCGCTCGACCCCAAGGCACCGGAATTTGTGGGCAAGGCACCGACGACACCCGCCCCGCCTACGAAGGACCGAACGCGCTAGCGCAGTCGATTGATGGTATCAGGATCGATCGCGTCGCGAATGATCCTGCTCATTGCAGCGAACACATCCGGACTATCATATCTGGCTGCTTGGCGTGACGGAGGGCAATGCAGGAACGAGGCCCGATCATGGTCCAGCTCGACAAACTCGTCATCTTTGAGGGCGATGCGTTCGCCTGGCTCAGCATCGAGGATCGCGCGAGCCTGATCCTTGGTGACGGTCAGATAGTAGGGAATGCTTAGGCCGTGATCTATTTCCGGTAGCTGGAAGGTGTAAGTTTCAGCCATCGAATCCCTCTAACGCGCTATCGGTATCTCTCGAATCCTAGTCGTCCAAGCGTTACTTTTCATTGTGCGCTTGGTGTCATAGCTTCGATCCCCCTGCCCTTCCGCGGCTATCCTGATCGTATTCCGACCGAAGCGCTGGTTTAGGCCATCCAACGCGGCGAGAAGATCGCCGGCTTTTGGATCAGCCGTTGCGAAGAGGTCCGTTTGCATCGCGTCCTCAGCGTGCAGCCCTTCCAGCATCACCCCGCATTTTGTGTAGATCGCGTCATGGACGAACATGGCATCCGCCAGCTCGCCAGCAACACGCGCGACGACGCGCGGATCGTTGCTCGCCGGTGAGAGCCGCGCCGATCGCGAGGCTGACGGTGCGTTCGGCTTGTAGGGGTCGGTTCCGGCTGAGGGCGAAATGACACCCTAAGCGAAACGGCAAGAAGGGGTGGGGAGCGGACATCGCGCCCCCGCCTTGCGTCATCCTGAACTTGTTTCAGGATCCATCGGGCGATTGGTGCCGGAGCGTGGTGGCTCGTGCCGCCATCTCGGTTGGCCGATCATAAACTGGGCTTTCGGATTGATGGACCCTGAAACAAGTTCAGGGTGACGGCTGATTTGGGGTGGGGCGCGGTCATCCGTCATCCCGGCGCATGCCGGGACCGTGGGCAAGTCTTGAGGCGATAGCTATCGCCAGGGCGCCCGGACGTGAGGCTGCTTCTAAAGACAGCCCACGGTCCCGGCATGCGCCGGGATGACGACCATTGGGAACGTCTGCAACGGGGCGGATGCTGCCCTTCACCATTCCGCCGGATGGATGTCGATCAAATGGATCAAATGTCAGTGAGATCCTCAGGGTACATCCCACCGCGCTGG
>NZ_JACHNX010000030.1 GCF_014199595.1 Sphingomonas yabuuchiae
AGCCGCATCGCCGACCATCCAGCCCGCCAGATCAATGAACTGCTGCCGTGGAACTACCGTCCCGCCTGACGCGACGCCTTCACCGGACGCTTACATGAAAGCGGCGGGAGCATTCTGCCAATTCCATGCACATTAACCAGAGAGCGGTAGGACAGAGGGCCTTCTAACCCAAGGATTATCGCACTCTGGCTCTATGTCCGATTATCGATCTCGACAGCGCCTTCGATGGCTCGTTCGCCGGTATAGCACAGGTCACTTTTTCGCATTTTCCCATGCGAAGATGCGTTCGATAGGAAAGCGGCTTGCTCCGGTTTCCGGCGACTTTGGAACCAGCGTGGGTCGATTGACTTTTGGGCTCAGCAACAACCCGAAAATGATTGACATTCATCCGCTTACGCAAAGCCGTCAAAGGCCTTCGTAATGCGGGGGTCACAGGTTCGAGTCCTGTAAGCGGCACCATCACGACTCCGGAACAAACCTGGAAAATCACAGAAATCTGCGGCAAACTGCCTTTCGGCGGTCCCGTGAAATCTCATTATGTTCCGCCGTGGCCCACTCAAAAGGGGCCACGAACGTTGCAGGAGGCGTGGCCCCATGCTGACGGTTGTGCAGATCCGGGCGCTGAAACCGGCAGCGCGTCCCTACAAGGTGGCCGATACGGACGGCATGTATCTGCTGGTGCAGCCATCCGGCGCCCTGCTTTGGCGCCTTCGCTATCGATGCTGCGGCATCGAGCGCAAATTGTCGCTGGGCGGTTTCCCCGATGTCACTTTGGTCCAGGCGCGCCGGAAGCGCGACGAGGCAAGGCCGAGCTCGATGACGGGATCGATCCCGTCGAGGAAACCCTCCAAGTGCAGACACCGCCCAGGGCCCTTGCCACTTCCTACACCGATGCTGGCGAGGCGCCGCTTCCGTCCAAGGCTGCCCAAATACGGTAAAATTCGATCGCTTATCAGCCTCAGGCAAAGCGAAAGCGCCGCCCCCGCAATGGGAGCGACGCCTTCCTTGGGTACGGGTTTGAGGTCAGAACTTCTGACGAATACCGGCCATGATCGAGACCGACGTGTTCTTCAGCTTATAGTCCATCGTCTGGGGGACCAGATTTTCGTCGATCGCCGTGCCCTTCATCCGCAGGCCGGTGGTCTGCGAGTAGCGGCCAAGCACTTCGATCGCAGTCTGCGGCGTCACATCATAGCTCGCGCCGGCATCGAGGTGCCAACGGAAGCCCCAGTCCTTGCCCATGATCCCAACCATCGGCTTCCGGGTGCCCGGGGTCTTGTCGATCATCAGGCGGCTGATCGAATAGTCGACGCGCGAGGCACCGATGCCGCCGCCGACGAACGGCTTCAACGGACCTTCGCGGACCAGGTCGACATAGGCGGCGACTCCGAGATCGAACGACTTGGTGCGCCCGGCGCCCGAATATGTCTTGGTGCTCAGCGCCTTGGCGTTGACCTTGGCGGTGTCGTAGCCCGCCGTTCCCTCGACACGGAGGCCGCCGAAGTCGTACCCCATGCCGAGTTCGCCGGTGAAGCCGCCATCATGGTCGATGTTCTTGGGCAGGGTCGGCGTCGTCTTGGCGACGGTCTGGCCCTTCGCCAGGACCTGGGTCGGCTTCACGTCGGAATCGATCTGCACGCCGGTGCGGGCGACGGCATAGGCGCCTGGCTCCGCCTTCTGCGCGGCGGCGGGGGATACTGCGACGATCGCTGCGGCAAAGCCTGCGAACAGAGCAGCCGAGTTCCGGCGCGCACCGCGATAGGCGGGCGCGAGCGTGCTAACCAGGGTCATTGGAATTGGTCCTTCGAAATGGAACTTGTGATCGAGTGGGTCGCGCCAGTTCGCGTCCCCCTACATTCACAAGACGTCACCCTTTTCGAATTGCCTTAGGTACAGCTGAAATTTTTTTAGAAAATATATAAGCCGAGATTTTAGCTGACGATTTCAGATGGATAGAATGTACCGCAAATATATGAACCGCGCCCTTTCGGACGCGGCTCATGTCATGGGTGCTTAGCGGGCGCGGCCGGCCGGCTGTTCGCGGAAGAGCTTCCACTCCTCGACCACCCGTCCGTTCGGCAGATGGCAATACCCTGAGTCCTGACGAACTTCGATCGTTCCCTTCTGATCCACGCAATAGGAGGAAGCAGGGTTCGTCATGACTGCGCGGTGATTGCGGGAATTCGTGTCCTTCCCCTTACCATTGGCGCCGCGGAACAAGTCCCAGGCGTCGACCGTCTTGCCGTTCCGCAACCGGCAGAGCCCGACGTCACCGCGTGCGGTCCGGCGGTTCAGGTTGGTCCCGCCGACCTTGGTGCAATGCACCGCGGCGGGATTGCCCAGATGCGCATCGGTGCGGCGCTTGGGCGAAGGCTTCTGGCTGTTCCGGAAGAGGTCCCATTCTTCATGGACCTGGCCATTGGGCAGGCGGCAATAGCCGACATCGCCCGACGGCGTCTTGCGCACGAACGACGTGCCGCCGATCGAGCCGCAATATACCGATGCCGGGTTGGCGATGCCGACCTTGTCCGGGGCCGCCTGCGCCGGAACGGACAACATGGCCGCCGCTGCCGAGACCAGGCCGGTGCTCATCAATACTACAGACTTCATCTCATCGTCCCTACTGGCGAAGCCGGATTGGTCGTCCGGTTCGGTTTGCAAGTTCAGCAGCCGGAGCATTCCTTCATCGGCATTGCCGATGCCTGAACATGTTCGCCGCCTTGCATGACACGGCCACCACGTGGCGGTGCCAGCATGACGATGACGAAGCAGACAGGCCGACACCGTAGGAATTTTTTCAGAAGGCCGTATCCAGTCCGACGCGGAAGGTGCGTGGGCGAATGGGCGTGATCTGCTCCTTGCCGGTCACAAAGGGTGTGCCCATCGCGAAACGGTTGCCCCGCGCGTCGAGGATATTGGACACGCCGACGGTTACGCCGAAGCGGTCGCGGCCTATACGCGCGGTGACGGCACTGTCGGCATAATTGCCCTGCTCATCCCCCAGCACAGGTCCCAGCCCCAGGCGCGACAGCCCGATATAACGAACCCAGCCGTCGACCTTCAGCCGCGACCGGTCGCCCAGCGCGGCCTCATAGCTCACGCCGATCCGTGCCGTGATATCGGCGATATTGGGAATGGGACGCAGGCGCGCCGAGACGCCTCCCTGGTCGCCGGGCGCCCCTTGCAACGGCAGGTCGTTCGGATCGCCCTCATTGACGCTGCTGTCGTTGAGCGAGACGGCCCCCTCCATGCGCCACCCCTTCGCGATGCGGATCGCCCCGGATGCCTCCACGGTCCAGACGTCGCCATTGCCGATATTGGCGGTCGACGGCAGATTTCCGCTATCGAGGAAGTCCGCCTGGATATTTCGCCAATCGGTATGGGCGATGGTGAGTGTCAGGGCGAAGGGGTCTCGCGCCGCACGACCGAAGCGATAGCCCACCTCGATCGTCGAGACCCGGTCGCTGTCGAACTGACGGACATAGTCATCGTCGACCGCCAGACCGCCCGGACGGAACCCCTGTTGATAGCGCAGAAAAGCGGATGCCCCGCCACGCAGGTCGACGAGAAGCGAGGCGGAGGGCAGCACGGACCATTCATGCCGCGTCGCCACGGTAGCGGACACGATCGGCACATCCTGCACCCGGGCATCTTCCGCCGCGCCGGACAACACGGATCGACTGACCCGCGCGCCGCTGGTCAGCAGGATCGCCGGAGTCAGCCGGACGCTGGCCTCGCCATAGGCGGTGAGTTCGTGCAGGTGATTGGACACGCCGGGAAGCGGATAGCGCTGGCCGGGCAAGACGAAGGACCGCAACAACCGGGTGCGGTTCCCGGTATAGCTCAGACCCAGCAACCACCCCGACCCGTTGGCATGCGTGACCCAGGCGCGTGTCTCGTTGGCGATCATGCGGGTGCGGTTGGTCTGGACGAAAAGCGTCGCGGGATCGTTGGGCGTCGTCGCATCATAGCGCTCGGTCAGGTCGAGCGCGGTAAGGCCGGTGGAGGACCGCAATCGGATATCGCCGATTCGTCCGTCCAGCACGAACTGCCCCTGGCCGAAATCATTGCCGAACCCCTCGACCACGCGTGTCCTGCGCGTGAGGAAGGGGCCATCGCGATCCGCATATTGGCTGTCCGCACCCCGGATACGCTGCGCGATGCCGATCAGCTCCGCGCTCCAGCCATCGGCGATGTTGAGATGCAGGGTGCCGCGCCCGCCCGCGATACGGGTCGTATTGACGTTGCGGCGGCCGAGCAGCGGCTTGTCGATATAGCCACCATCCTCGACCGCCGTGGCGACCAGCCGGATTCCCAGTCGATCGGTGACGACCGGGAGATTGAGGACAGCCTGCGTATCGAAGCCGGGCGCGCCATGGGCCGTGGCGGATGCCCCGATCGCCACCGACCCACCGGTCCGGTCCAGCTCGACAGGATTGGGAACCAGGCGGATCAGCCCGCCCATCGATCCCGCCCCGTACAGCGTGCCTTGCGGCCCGGCCAGCACTTCGACCGCCGCCAGATCGGCGAGGCGAAGGTCGGGATCAGGTGCGTTGTAGCCAAGCCGCAGGTCGCCGAAATACTGGCCGACGGTCGCCTGGCTCGGACCCGAAAAGCTAGAATCGGCGATGCCCCGGATGAACAGCTTGTTCCGGCCCGCCCCCAGGCTGGTCGAGGCGATCGTCGTCAGCCGAGACGTGAGCCGTCCGGTTCCACCGGCACCGCCCAGTTCGAGATCCTGCCCCGACACCCGTATGACCTGCCCGGCGGTCTGGCCGAACGGCAGATCGCGCTTGCTGCCGATGACGATGATGTCGGGCGGAGGGGCCTCGGGCGTCTTCGCCGCTTCGGGTTGGGGGTTAGGCCGGGGCGGGGTCGGACGAGGCCTCGGCGTGCGCCTGGGAACGATCCGGTACAACAGGTTGTCGATCGCCTCGACTTCCCCGCCGCAGCGTGCCGCAATCAGGCGAAGGGCGACGACCGCGCTCATCCGTCCGCGCAAACGCGGCACCGGCTTCGACCAGAGGCCAGGGTCCGTCACCACGACGCTGATCCCGCCGAGACGGCCGAGCGTGGTCACCTGATCGCGGACGCTGCCCGCACGCAGATCGATCGACAGGCTCTGCGCCTCCGCCGGAGCCGCCACCGTCATGGCGAGCGTCAATCCTGTCGCGACCGCAGCCGCACCGAACGTCACCGATTGTCGCCCAGCACCCATTCCTTGCCATCGGCCCGGACCGATACCCCCAGCAAGCGACCCAGCCGCGCCGGATCGTCTCGTAGACTGCGGATGTCGATCGTCCCGCTGAACGGTCTGGCGGCCAGTGCGGGATCCACCCGGACGGTGCGGCCGAGTTGGCGGGTGAGATCGCGCGCGACGTCCGACAATGGCGCGTTGTCGAACGTCAACCGCCCCTCACGCCACCCGCCGACATCCGTCGCGACCTGTCGACGCAGTTCCCCGCCGCGTGCCACCACCGCCTGTCCTGGCTCGAGCCGCAGCTTCGCGCTGTCCGGGGCGACCATCACCGCCCCTTCCGCGACGGCGATGCGGGTCCCTCCCGCATCATGCGTTACGTCGAACACCGTGCCGAGGTCGACCATCTGCGTGTCGCCTGCAGTGACCCGGAACGGGTGCGCGGCGTCGTGACGCACCCGGAAAAGCATCTCGCCATGCTCGACGCTCGCCACCCGCGCATCCGCCCGGTCCAATGTCACGCGCGAACCGCCGGCCAGGACGATCTCGCTGCCATCGGCCAGTTGCACCGCGCGCTGTTCGCCCGGGGCGGTTTCGACCGCATAGGGCTGGCTGCGCTCGTTCCAGACGGAGACGCCCACGACCGCGACGAGCATCGCGGCGACGGCGCTGCCGCCCCAGCGCCAAAAGCCGTGCCGCACCGGCCGTTCGTCATTGGCCGCGACCGGTTCAGCCTGGACGGGCATCGCGGCGACACGATCGCGGGCCTCCGCCATGGCGGTCAGCGCATCGTCATACCGGTCGTGATTGCCCGGATCGGCCTCCAGCCATCCGGTCAGGCCGTCCCAGTCTTCAAAGTGAGGATCGGCGGCACGGATCGCCCATTCCAGCGCCTGTTCGTCGACCTGTCTGCCGGTCATTGCAGTTCATCCTTCAATTCGATCAGTGCACGGGTGGCGATCCGCAGATCGGCCTCCACCGTGCTGAGGCTGACGCCCAGTTCCGCGGCGATCTGCCGTTGCGACACGCCATCGATCCGGGCGCGCCGGAAGATGGCTTCCCGGCGTGCTCCCAGCCTTGCCAGGACCGCGGCGACCTTCGCCACTTCCTGTCGTGCGCCGATCACCCGCTCGCCCGCCGGTTCGGGTGAAGCCTCGCCATCCCCGCTAAGCTCGTACCAGTCCTGCTCCCGCTTCTCCCCCTGGCGTTTCGCGCGGTAGCGGTCGATCATCAGCGTATCGGCCGCCCGGAACAGGTAGGACATCGGATTGGCGATCGGACCTGATGACGAAGACGTTGATATCCTTAGCCAAAGATCATTAACCAAGTCTTCGGCTGCATCTCCCGCGCCACGCGCGACAAGAAACCGGACAAGTTTGTCACGATTGGCAAGATAAACCGCTTCAAGCCCGTTTGACGACATCGGCACCGACATTGATGGATTGGACCATGCCGTGGCCCTTACCGGATGAATCGTGAGAAATGAATTTCGACAGGCCATGTTTCGTTTGCCCGGCCGGGGAGAGATCGTCTGTCGTTGTTGAGGGTCGACAGCCACCGTCGCTCTGGCGACGTTCGCGATATCAGCGGCCACGAAAAAATGCCCATTCCTCGACGACGGCACCGTTTGGCAGATGGCAATAGCCCGTCTGGCCACCAGGAGCATTTACGGTTTCGATCCAACCGCCATTGTGTTCGCAATAGGCACTGGCAGGATTGGGCATGACCGCACGCCGGGGCCGACGACGAAACAGCAGTCGCTGGTCGACAAGGCGTCCGTCCCCCAGGCGGCAGTAACTCCCGCCATTGACCACGATGCCCACCCCGCCGGCGCGGACGCAGATACCGGGCGCGGCGTTGCCCTCTGTCATCTGCCCGAACGCCTCGCTGCTGTTCAGGATCAGCGCCGGCACGCCAAGGCACACCACCGATCCCATGGCGGCAAAAACCCAAAGACGCATCGGCATTGTAACTCCCGTTCATCCGGCAAGACCTGGCACACAAGGCTTTCTCGCCGCCCTCACTCATCAGACGAAGCGGAAGGCGAATTGCCTTGGCACGCGTCCATCATCGGCTACCCGGATGGGGATAGGAGGGGATCATTTCCCTGCTGGAGGCGTGCAAGGAAGCCTTTCGACCGGCAGCGGCTACGTACCGAGGGCAATCGAGCCGACATCCTGCGCGGCGCCCTTACTGTTCCCCGGGTCAGGCATCACGCCGCGATCGTCGAGCCCAGGACGGTCGGCAGGCGATCTGCCCGAAGCCGAGATGGCATGGGCATGGAACAGAACGTCACCCGCACGCACACCGACCCGGACCTGAGTCTGTGCGTCGGTTCGATGCTGGGTCGAAGCCGACGCGCGGAAACGGAAGGGCGGCATTTCTGACACCGGTCGTCTCTTGCCTTACATTATGGGGCCCGATTGGGAGCGGGCCTCCCCCGCCGCCTTCATCATCGACAAAGGCTGGTTTGACGATGGTCAAAGGCACGTCGGCTGCATCTGGGCACAGGATGCGCCATGTGGCCCTATCATCCAGACCTGCTCGCCCGGCCCGTGCCGCGCTACACCAGCTATCCCACCGCCGCCGAATTTGGCGACGGGGTGGGTCATGACGACATGGCCGCCGCGCTCGATGCCGTCGATGCGGATGCCGATGTGTCGCTCTATCTGCATATCCCCTATTGCCGGGCGATCTGCTGGTATTGCGGGTGCAACACCGGCGCGGCGAACCGCACCGCGCGTCTGGATGCCTATCTGGCCCGGCTCCATACCGAGATCGACAGGATCGCCGCCCGGCTGGAGGGGCGCGGACGAATCCGGCGGATTGCCTTTGGCGGGGGAAGTCCCAACGCCATTTCGCCGGGCGCCTTTGCGGCACTGGTCGCGCATCTGCGCAGGGCCTTTGCGTGTGAAGACGCCCCCCTATCGCTGGAGATCGATCCGCGCGGCTTCGCGCCGGATTGGGCGAGCGTCATCGCCGCGACCGGCGTCGCGCGCGTCAGCCTGGGCGTGCAAACCTTCGATCCCATGCTCCAGGCGGCGATCGGCCGGGTTCAACCGCGTGAGGATATTATCGGCGCCGTCGCGCTGCTGCGCGGGGCCGGGGTCGGATCGATCAATTTCGACCTGATGTACGGCCTGCCCGGACAGACCGATGCGGCGCTTCAAGCCACGTTGGAAGAAGCGATCGCGCTTGCGCCCGAGCGGCTGGCGGTCTTCGGCTATGCGCATGTCCCCCACCTGATCCCGCGCCAGCGCCGGATCGACGCGACCGCGCTGCCCGGTGCGACGGCGCGCTTCGCGCAGGCGGCATCGGCGCATGAACGACTGACGGCGGCGGGGTACCGGGCCGTCGGGTTCGATCACTTCGCCAAGCCGCATGATCCGCTGGCGCTGGCGGCGGCAAACGACACGCTGAGCCGCAATTTCCAGGGGTTCACCGACGATCCCGCCGAAATCCTGATCGGCCTCGGGGCAAGCGCGATCAGCGAATTCCCCGACCGACTGCTCCAGAACGCCAAGAAGGCGGGCGATTGGCATCAGGCGATCGGCGCCGGTTGCTTCGCGACCGCGCGGGGTATCCGGCGGACGCCGCTCGACCGGCGGCGGGGCGCAGCGATCGCGGGGGTGCTGTGCCAGGGAATCGCCGATACGGAAGGTTTGCCGGAGCGGGATGCCATTCATACCCGGCTTTCCCCCTTCGAGCAGGCCGGACTGCTCCGATGGGAAGGGCAGCGCCTCCGCCTGACCGCCGACGCGCTGCCCTATGCCCGCAGCATCGCCGCCGCCTTCGACGCCTGGCGCAGCGAGGACGACACGCGTTTCAGCCATGCCGTCTGACCGGCCGCCGCGCTTCGTGATATCGGTCGCCGCCGCCGACTGAGCGCCGGACAGGCATCCGGCCGGAACGGCGATCCGGCCAGCCATTGCGCCGATACGATCGCAGCGCCGGACGATGACGACGCTGGGTGCCGATGCTGGCCCGCGCGTAGGCCGAGGCGCGGGTCGCCGCATCGCTGCTCGACATGGCCGCTGTCGCGGGCTGCGATGGCGGAGGCGCTGGGTCTGGCGGTGGAGACGGTCAGCCGTCACATGACCGCGTTCCAGCAGGATGGGCTGATCGCATTCGCAGATCTGCGGGGTGTGCACCTGCTCGACCGGGTCCGCCTGGCCGGGATCGCGCGTTAAGCGGCGGATCGGCGGCTTCCCCATCGGCCGCCCATTGGCGATCGCATAGGGCCGAAAGCACCGGGCGGTGGCTGACCAGGATCATCCCCTGCCCGGTCCGCTCCAACCGTGCGTCCATGCGCCGCGCGACCTGTGCCGCGACCAACGCATCCAGCCCCTCGCCCGGTTCGTCGAGGAGCAGCCAGGGCGCATCCGCCAGATAGGCCCGCGCCAGGGAGAGCCGCCGCCGCTCGCCGCCCGACAGCCGCGCCCCATCCTCGCCTAGCCAGGTATTCAACCCCTGCGGCAAGGCGCGCACCACGTCGTCGAGCGCGGCATCGTGCAACGCTTGCCACATTCGATCCTCGCTCGCCTGGTCGTCGGCCAGCCGCAGATTGTCCCGCACCGTGCCCGCCAGCAATGCCGCGTCCTGCGGAGTCCAGGCAAAGGTCGCACGAAGACTGGCAGGTGCGAGGGAGGCGGCATCGCGTCCGCCGATCATGATCCGGCCGGGTGACAGCGGGCGAAGGCCCAGCAATCCCTCGACCAGGCTCGTCTTGCCGCAACCCGATGGCCCCGTCAGGGCGATCCGGCTGCCCGGCGCGAATGGCATGCGGTCGATCAAGAGGCTCGCGTCCTCCGCCACGTCCGTAACCGGATGCGCTTCCGCCGCCTCGAACAGCGTTTCCAGCCGTGCCTCCGCCTCGCACAGCCGTCCCCGCTCGATCATGGCGCGCAGGATCGGTGCGCTCGCATCGGCCGTCATCGCCGCTGCCAGCGCCGCCAGTGCCGCGATCGGTGCGCCGGCGTCCGCCGACAAGACCAGCGCCGATGCCGCTGCCAGCGCGACGCCGAGCACGTGGAGCGCCTCGAACCGGGCCGCCACGGCCGCCTGCCGCGCCTGCGCCTCGGCCAGCCGGTCGCTCGCCGCCGTGATCCGGGCGGTCGCCCAATCCTCCAGTGCGAAACAGCGGAGTTCCGCCGCCGCGCCGCCGATCGTCGCCACCTCCTCGCGCAAGGCCCCCATCGCCTGCTGCACCGCGCGGCCGGGCTCTTCCAACCGGTGCGCCCAGGCACGGGCCAGACCGAGCGCTCCCCCGACGCAGGCCAGCGTCGCGACCATGGCCAGCCAGCCGCAAAGCAGCGTCAGCGCCGCGCCCGAGGCCAACGCCGCGACGACACCCCAGGGCCCCGACAAACGGACGAAGCGCCATTCCACCGCATCGACATCCCCGATCAGCCGCGCGGTCGCCTCGCCCCGACCGAGCGCCAGCACGACCGAGGGCGGCGCGACGGTGAGCGCGCGGTAGAGCGCGGGCCGCAGCCGGGCGAGCGCGCCAAAGGCCGCGCCATGGCTCGCCAGCCGCTCGCCATAGCGCGCGCCGGTTCGCACGATCGCCAGCAACCGGATCATGGCGGAGGGCAGCATATAGTTGAACGCCTGCGCCGCGACGATCCCCGCTCCCCCCGCCAGCGCGGCGGCGGTCAGGAACCAACCCGACAAGGCGAGCAGCAGCACCGAAGCGATCGCAACCAGTGCGGCACAGAGTCCCGCCTGCTGCAGACGGCGACGTTCCCGCCAGCGTTCGGCGGCAATCAGCCTGTGGAGTGTCATGCGGCATGTCCCAGATGAACGACGCGAGTCGCGATGGCGGCCAGCGCGGGGCTGTGGGTGGCGATCAGCGTCGTGCGCCCTTTCGCGGCCCGCGCGATGGTGGCGATCAGCGCGGCTTCGGCGGCGGCGTCGAGATGCGCGGTCGGCTCGTCGAGCAGCAGGAAGGGCGCGGGGTTGAGCAGCGCGCGGGCGAGCGCGATCCGCCGCCGCTCGCCGCCCGACAGCCCGCTGCCCCGCGCGTCGAGCGTGGCGCCGAGGCCACCCGGCCGGGCCGCGAGCATCGGCCCCAAGCCCGCCGCCGCGACCGCGCGCTGGATCGCCAGTTGATCCGCGCGGGGATGGGCCAGTGTCAGATTGTCGCGGATCGTGCCCGCGATCAGCAGGGGGTGCTGGCCCGCCCAGCTTGCATGTCCCGCCAGCGAGGTGAGTGGGACACCGCCCGCCTCTACCGTTCCCGCCGATAGCGGCGCGAGCCCCAATAGCATATGCAACACGCTGGTCTTGCCGCTGCCCGAGGGGCCGAGCAACGCCACCGTCTCGCCCGCGTCGATCCGCAGCGACAGGTGCGAGACGGCGGGGGCATCGCTGCCCGGATACCGGATGGCGACATCGCGCAGGATCAGCGGAGCCGTGACCCGAACCAAGGGCACAGGCTCCGGCTCGGTCAGGGGCATCAGCGTATCGGCGGCGGTCTCTGCCGCCTGCTTGTCATGATAGGCGGCGGCCAGGCGGCGCATGGGCGCGTAGAATTCGGGCGCAAGGGCCAGCACGAAGAACGCTTGGGCGAGGGTCAGCGTCTCGGGCGCGGCGAAGGGCAGCAGGCCGAGCAACGCAAAACCGCAATAGACCGCGACCAGCGCGACCGACAGCGCCGCGAAGAATTCCAGCGCGGCGGAGGACAGAAAGGCCACCCGCAGGACGCGCATGGTCCGCTCGGCCAGTTCCAGCGCCGCCGCGCCGATCGCCTCGGTCTCGCGTGTCTCGGCGCGGAAGGCCAGCACGACCGGCAAGCTGCGCACCCGGTCGGCAAAGCGCGCCGACAGACGGTGTAGCGCGACGAATTGCCGCCGCGATTCGTCCGCCGCCGCACCGCCCGCCAGGATCATCGCGGCGACAAAGGGCAGCAGCGTGCCTGCGAGAAGGACCGCCGCGACCCAACTGGCACAGGCGGTTGCGACGAGGACCAGCATCGGCGCGATGGCGGCGGCCCGGCGCGCGGGCAGGAAGCGGGCGACATAGCCGTCCAGCGCCTCGACGGCATCGACGGCCTGGCTGGCGAGCAGGCCGCTGTCGATCGGGGCACCGGGCTTGCGACGCAGCGTGGCGGCCACGGCGCGAAGCCGCTGCGCCCGCTTGACCGCGCCCGCCCTCACCGCGCCCCGCCGCAAGGCCAGGGTGGCGAACACCCCGCGCAACGCCCCCATGCCGAGCATTAACACGGCCCAGGGCCACACCGCCCCCTGCCCCATCACTGCCGTCACGCCGCCCGCGACACCCGCCGCAAAGCCGATCGCCGCCAGCGTATCGAGCAGCAACAGGCCCGCCACACCGTCGCGCCGCCCGGCCGCATCGTTCAACCAGCGATTGCGTGCCTTACGCGTCGGGGGAGCATGGGCGATCGTCGTCATGCCGCGACGGTCGCCCCGACCGCCCCCATAGTCTTTGACCGCGGTCAATGTCGGCACGGCGCGCCAAGCCTAGCGAGTCGCTCGGCAAGGGGCCGGGGGGCGGCTCCTCTTATGGAGACATGCTATGGACCCCGGCGTCGTAGACCTGTCGCGACTGCAATTCGCGGCGACCGCGCTGTATCACTTCCTGTTCGTGCCGCTGACGCTCGGCCTGTCGATGATGCTGGTCATCATGGAATCGGTCTATGTCATGACCAACCGCCCGGAATGGCGCGTGACCACGCGCTTCTGGGGCAAGATCTTCGGCATCAACTTCGTACTCGGCGTCGCCACCGGCCTGACCATGGAGTTCCAGTTCGGCACCAACTGGTCCTATTTTTCTCATTATGTCGGCGACATCTTCGGTGCGCCGCTGGCGATCGAGGGGCTGATGGCCTTCTTTCTGGAGGCGACGTTCGTCGGGCTGATGTTCTTCGGCTGGGAACGGTTGTCGAAGCTCGGCCATCTGATCGTCACCTTCATGGTCGCGCTCGGCACCAATTTGTCGGCGCTGTGGATCCTCGTCGCCAATGGCTGGATGCAGAACCCGGTCGGCGCGAGCTTCAATCCCGATACGATGCGCATGGAGGTCGGTGATTTCGGCGCGGTGCTGTTCAATCCGGTCGCCCAGGCCAAGTTCGTCCACACCGTCAGCGCGGGCTATGTCTGCGCCTCGGTCGTGGTGCTGGGCGTGTCGGCCTTCTGGCTGCTGAAGGGCCGCTTCCTGCCCGTTGCGCGCCGGTCGATGACGGTGGCGGCGGCGTTCGGCCTCGCCTCGTCGCTGTCGGTCGTCGTGCTGGGCGACGAGAGCGGCTATGCGCTGACCGACAACCAGAAGATGAAGCTCGCCGCGATCGAGGCGGTCTGGCACACCGAGCCCGGCCCCTCCGGCCTGACCCTGTTCGGCTATCCCGACACGGTGGCCCGCGAGACGCGTTACAAGGTCGAGATCCCCTGGCTGCTCGGCCTGATCGCGACGCGCAGCCTCGACGGCACCGTTACCGGCATGTCCGAACTGGTGCTGAAGGCGCAGGAACGGATCGCCTCGGGCGTGATCGCCTATGACGCGGTCCAGCGACTGAAGGCGAACCCGCAGGACATGGGCCAGCGCGCCCGGTTCGAGGCGCACAAGCGCGACCTGGGCTATGCCCTGCTGCTCAAGCGGCAAATGGCCGATCCGCGCGCCGCGACGCCGCAGCAGATCGAGGCGGCGGCCTGGGACACGGTGCCCGATGTCGGCCTGCTCTTCTGGAGCTTCCGCATCATGGCGGCGATCGGCTTTGCGATGATCGCGCTGTTCGCCACCGCCTTCACCTTATGCTCGCTGCGGATGCATCTCGATGCGCGCTGGTTCCTCCGCCTCGCGGTGGCGGCGATCCCATTACCCTGGATCGCGATCGAACTGGGCTGGGTGGTCGCCGAGCTGGGTCGCCAGCCCTGGGCGATCGAAGGGGTGCTGCCGACCTTCCTGGCGACCAGTTCGCTGTCGCGCGGCGCGCTGTGGACCACGCTGGCGGGCTTTACCGCGCTTTACGGGGTGCTGGCGGTGATCGAGATCCGGCTGATCCTCGCCGCCATCGCGCATGGCCCGGAAGAGCGGAACGACCAGCCCGCCCCCGGCCCCATCCCCGCCGCCATTCCCGTCACCGCCTGAAGGAGGCCAGGACATGTTCGATTATGAGATGTTGCGCCTGATCTGGTGGGCGCTGCTGGGTGTGCTGCTGATCGGCTTCGCGCTGACCGACGGGTTCGACCTGGGCGTCGCCGCGCTGCTGCCCTTCGTCGCGCGCAGCGATGCCGAGCGGCGGATGGTCATCAATTCGATCGGGCCGACCTGGGAGGGAAACCAGGTCTGGTTCATCCTGGGCGGCGGTGCGATCTTCGCGGCCTGGCCGTTCGTCTATGCGGCCAGCTTTTCGGGCTTCTACCTCGCGATGTTTCTCGTGCTGGCCGCGCTGATCCTGCGGCCGGTGGGGTTCAAATATCGCTCGAAGAAGCCCGATTCGGCCTGGCGCAGCCGCTGGGACTGGGCGTTGTTCGTCGGGGGACTGGTACCAGCCCTCGTCTTCGGCGTCGCGGTCGGCAATGTGTTGCTCGGCGCGCCCTTCCGCCTCGATGGCGATCTGCGCGCCTTTTACGACGGCACGCTCCTCGACCTGTTCACGCCCTTCACCCTCGTCTGTGGGCTGTTGTCGGTGGCGATGCTGGTCCTGCACGGCGCGGCATGGCTGTCGATCAAGGTTGAGCATGGTCCCGTCCATGACCGGGCGCGGGCGTTCGGCACGGCGGCGGCCATCGCCTCCATCCTGCTCTTCGCGGTCGGCTTCGCCTTCGTCGCATGGGGCGATATCGGCTACCGGATCGTCGGCACGGTCGATCCGCTCGGCCCGTCCAATCCCTTGCGCATGACGGCGGAGCAGGCGGGCGGCGCATGGCTGGACAATTATGCGGCCTATCCGTGGATGATGGCGCTGCCCGTACTGGGCTTTGCCGGGGCCGCATTGGCCCTGATCGGAATCCGGGCGGGACGCGAGGCGCTGGCCTTTGCGGGGTCGTCGCTCGCCGCGACGGGGATCATCGCGACGGTCGGTTGCGCAATGTTCCCCTTCATCCTGCCGTCCAGCATCGACGCGCATAGCAGCCTGACGGTGTGGAACGCCTCGTCCACGCAGAAGACGCTGGGCATCATGCTGTTCGTCACGCTCGTCTTCCTGCCGATCGTGCTCGCCTACACCGCCTGGGCCTACCGGGTCATGTTCGGCCGCGTGACGGCGGACGCGGTGCGTACCAACCCCGATTTTTACTGAGAAAGGAACGACCCATTTGGTATTTTTCCTGGGTGCTGGGCCTCGGCCTGGCGATCGGCTTCGGCATCCTCAACGGCATCTGGCACGAATTCCATCTGCCGCGGGAGGATGACGTGTCACCGCGACACTGACAGATAGGACAATCCGTCCGACGACAGGGGATCATGGCCGCGCTATAAGGCAAGGCCATGATCCCGAACGACATCTGTGCCGATTGCGCGGTACGCGACCGGGCCCTGTGCGGCAGCCTGGACGACCGGGAGCTGCTCGCCCTGAACGCCATCGGCCAGCGCCGACGGGTCGCGCGGGGCCAGACCATCGCCTGGGCGGGCGACGAGGCGGTGATCTGCGGCAACCTGCTGACGGGCGTGTTGAAACTGGTCGCCGCCACCGCCAATGGCCGCGAGCAGACGGTCGGCCTGCTCTACCCCGCCGACTTTTTCGGACAGCCCTATGCGGGCGATGTCGACTTCACCCTGACCGCGCTGACCGAGGCCGAACTGTGCGTCTTTCCCCGCGCCGCCTTCGAGCGGGTGCTGGAGGATCATCAGCGCATGGAGCGCCTGTTGCTCCAGCGGACCTTCGAATCGCTGAACGAGGCGCGGGGGCGGATGCTGGTGCTGGCGCGCAAATCGGCGGGGGAGAAGCTGGCGGGCTTCCTGCTCGACATGGCGGCGCGCGCCGGGGCCAGCGGATGCCGGGCCAGCCGCGACGGGCCGGTAACGTTCGACCTGCCGCTGACGCGCGGACAGATCGCCGATGTGCTGGGCATGACGATCGAGACGGTCAGCCGCCAGCTGACCCGGATGAAGCAGAGCGGGGTGATCGGCCTGCCAGGCGGCCGCGCCATCACGATCAGCGACCGCGAGGCGCTGGCAGCGCGCGCCGAAGCGGCTTAATCCAGCAGGCTGTCGGCCAGCGCGTCGATCAGCAGCGACCGCGCCTCGGGCGTCAGCCGATGCCCCGCCAGCGCGATGATGGCCAGCTGCTCGAAATCGACCGCGCGACGGCATCCGGTGAAGAAGCTGCGCAGCATATGGCCCAGCGTCTCGGGTGCGGCGAAGGCATCCGACTCGGCAAAGGCCGCGACCAGTTCGCGCGCCGCCGCCGCATCCGCCTCATGCCGGTGGCGGACATGGTCGAGGAGCGTGTCGGTGAGCGGATCGGCCCGCCCGTTGGACAGCATCGCCTTCAGATAGACGCCGTCCGCCTGCTCGCCCCGCGTCACCAGCGCCTCCAGCGCCTGCAGGAACAGCGTCATGGTCGCGGCGTCGGGACGATCGGGCAAGGCATCCGCCATCGCCTCCGCCTGCCCGCATAGCGCCAGCCGACGACGATGCTCCTGAAGCAGGCGGATCAGGTCGATTTCCTGAATCACGTGCCAGCGCCGCGCGAACGGCACGACACTGCCTTGAAGTGGGTTGCGGTCCATCGCGGGTCTTCTCCTTCGCCCCCCTGGTGACGAAGCGACGCGGACCCCGCATTGACGATGGTCAAAGCGCCGTGCCGCAGCCCTCAGCGCTGGCGGGCGAGGTGCCGGTGGATGGTGCTGCGGTGGATGCCCAGTTGCCGCGCCGCCGCCGAGACATTGCCGTCATGCGCCGCCAGTGCCGCGTCGATCGCCTCGGCCCGCTCGTCGGCCAGCGGGCGTGCGACGGACAATTCGATGCCGCCCCCCCGAACATCGGCATCCCAGCCGCCGATCAGGGTCGCGCCGTTGGCCAGGCGCAATCGGCCCCGCGCCGCCTGCCCCTGCATATCGACCAGTTCGCCGAGCGCCGCATCGTCCAGCGCTTCCCAGCTGCGCCCGACCAGCGAAAGCCCGCGCCGGTTGGCGGCGACCAGCCGGTCGTCGCGGAACACCAATATCCCCTCGCGCGCGGTGCCCAGCATCGCGGCATCGTCATGCATCCGCAGCACGCGACAATCGGCAAAGCCGCTGCGGAACAGCCGATGCTCGATCTGGTCGACCGCCAGCCTGATCAGCCCCAGCGCATGGCCATGGCCGCTGGCCGATGGCCCCGAAATGTCGAGCGCCCCGACGATCGCGCCACGTGGGTCGAGGATCGGCGTCGCCGCACAGCTCAACACCGCATGTTCGGCAAAGAAATGCTCGGGGCCATGGACGGCGATCGGGCGACGCTCGGCAATGGCAGTGCCGATCGCGTTGGTACCCGTGCTCGCCTCGGTCCAGGAGACGCCGGGCCTGAGCGCCACCTGCGCCGCGCGGGACAGAAAGCCGGTATCGCCGATCGTGTCGAGGATCATGCCGTCCGCGTCGGCCAGGATCACGACGCTGCCCGTCTCGCGCGCCTCGCCCGCCAGCATCTCGAGTTCGGGGCGACACAGGCGGCGCAGCGACTCGCGACGCTGGCGCAGCGCATGGAGTTCGCTTTCGGCCAGCGGTCCGCCGCCCTGGAGCCGTCCCTGCGCCAGTCCCATGTCGGTGCATCGCAACCAGGATCGCAGGACCGGCTGGCGCACGGTTTCAAGGGGCAATTGCCCCTCGTCGAAATAGGCGCGTCGCCCTTGTTCTATACCGGCGCCGTCCATCGCCGCATCCTTCTCCCATTGTCGCAATTTGCGACACCGGCGTTGTTGTCGCGTCGCGCCGTGCGACACATGCTACGCCTCGGTGGCGGAAAGTCCACCACGTCGCCTACACTTCGTCGCGCATCGTCTTGCCCCTCGAACGCCACGGGCAGAGCCTTGGATCATAACAGACCAAGGAGAGAGCCCGTGACGATTCAGGATGCCATCAAGGCCCGCACCGCGCCGTTCAAACAGCGTTATGCCAATTTCATCGGCGGCCGCTGGGTCGATCCGGTCGAGGGACGCTGGTTCGACAACCGATCCCCCATCGACGGACAGGTGATCTGCCAGGTCGCGCGCAGCCAGGCGGCCGATGTCGAACTCGCGCTGGACGCCGCGCACAAGGCCAAGGACGGCTGGGGCCGCACCAGCGTCGCCGAACGCGCGCTGATCCTGCACCGCATCGCCGACCGGATGGAGGAGAATCTATCCCTGCTCGCCACGGCCGAGACTTGGGACAATGGCAAGCCCATCCGCGAGACGACCGCCGCCGACCTGCCGCTGGCGATCGACCATTTCCGCTATTTCGCCGGGTGCATCCGCGCACAGGAAGGCGGCATCTCCGAGATCGACCACGACACCGTCGCCTATCATTTCCACGAGCCGCTGGGCGTCGTCGGGCAGATCATCCCGTGGAACTTCCCGCTGCTGATGGCCTGTTGGAAGCTGGCCCCCGCGCTGGCGGCGGGCAATTGCGTGGTGCTGAAACCCGCCGAGCAGACCCCCGCCTCGATCATGGTGCTGGCCGAACTGATCGCCGACCTGCTGCCCGAGGGCGTGCTCAACATCGTCAACGGATATGGCCTGGAGGCGGGCAAGCCGCTGGCGCAGAATCCGCGCATCGCCAAGATCGCCTTTACCGGCGAGACGACGACCGGACAGCTCATCATGTCCTATGCGTCCGAGAACCTGATCCCCGTCACGCTGGAGCTGGGCGGCAAGAGCCCGAACATCTTCTTTTCCGATGTGGCGGCCGAGAATGACGATTATCTCGACAAGGCGATCGAGGGCTTCGCCATGTTCGCGCTCAACCAGGGCGAGGTCTGCACCTGCCCCAGCCGCGCACTGGTCCACGAGTCCATCTATGACCGCTTCATGGAAAAGGCGGTCGCGCGGGTCGAGGCGATGATCCAGGGCGATCCGCTCGACCCCGCCACCATGGTCGGCGCGCAAGCCTCGCAGGAGCAGATGGACAAGATCCTCGGCTATCTCGACATCGGTCGCGACGAGGGTGCGAAGGTTCTGACCGGCGGCACCCGCAACCGGCCCGAGGGGCTGGAGGGCTATTATGTCAAGCCGACGGTGCTCAGCGGCCACAACAGGATGCGCGTCTTCCAGGAGGAGATTTTTGGCCCCGTCGTCTCGGTCGCGACCTTCAAGGACGATGAGGAAGCGCTGCGCATCGCCAACGACACGCTCTACGGCCTGGGTGCTGGCGTGTGGACCCGCGACGGCACGCGGGCCTACCGTATGGGCCGTGCGATCCAGGCGGGCCGCGTCTGGACCAACTGCTACCACGCCTATCCCGCGCACGCGGCGTTCGGCGGCTATAAACGCTCGGGCATCGGGCGCGAGACGCACCGGATGATGCTCGACCATTATCAGCAGACCAAGAATCTGCTGGTCAGCTACTCGGCCAAGAAGCTCGGCTTCTTTTGACCCCAGGCTTCTTTTGACCGTGATCAAGGCGGGGATCGGCGGCCGCGCCCATCCCCGTTGCATCCTCATCCTACAGGAGAAACACCATGGCGAAGACGATGAAAGCCGCCGTCGTGCGGGCATTCGGCCAACCCCTGACCATCGATGAAGTCCCGGTGCCGGAGGTCGGCGACGGCCTGATCCAGGTCGCGATCCAGGCATCCGGCGTCTGTCACACCGACCTGCACGCCGCCGAAGGCGACTGGCCGGTCAAACCCAACCCGCCCTTCATTCCGGGGCATGAGGGTGTCGGCTATGTCTCGGCGGTCGGCAAGGGCGTGAAGCACATCAAGGAGGGCGACCGCGTCGGCGTGCCCTGGCTCTACACCGCCTGCGGCCATTGCGTGCATTGCCTGGGCGGGTGGGAGACCTTGTGCGAGAGCCAGCTCAACACCGGCTATTCGGTCAATGGCGGCTTTGCCGATTATGTCATCGCCGACCCCAATTTCGTCGGCCATCTGCCCGGCAATATCGGCTTCACCGAGATCGCGCCGGTGCTCTGCGCCGGGGTGACGGTCTATAAGGGGCTGAAGATGACCGATACCAAGCCGGGCGATACCGTCGTCATCTCCGGCATTGGCGGGCTTGGCCATATGGCGGTGCAATATGCGGTCGCCATGGGGCTGAACGTCGCGGCGGTCGATGTCGACGACGCCAAGCTGGACCTCGCCCGGCGGCTGGGCGCGAAGGTCACCGTCAATGCGCGGACCGAGGCGGACCCGGCGGCGGCGATCAAGCGCGAGACCGGCGGCGGGGCGCAGGGTGCATTGGTGACAGCGGTCAGCGAAAAGGCGTTCGCCCAGGCCGTGGGCATGATGGCGCGGGGCGGCACGGTCGCGCTCAACGGCCTGCCGCCGGGCGACTTTCCGCTCAACATCTTCGGACTGGTGCTGAACGGCATCACCGTGCGCGGCTCGATCGTCGGCACCCGGCTCGACCTTCAGGAGTCGCTCGACTTCGCCGCCGACGGCAAGGTGAAGGCCACGGTCGCCACCGCGCCGCTCGCCGAGGTCAACCAGGTGTTCGACCGAATGCGTCGTGGCCAGATCGAGGGTCGCATCGTCCTCGACCTGGCGGCCTGAAATCGCGGCGGGCGGTGGCTCCGGCCCCGCCCGCCAGCGTTGGAGAAACAATGACCGACCGTATCGCCTGTGCCGCCCTTCGTTCGCGTATCACCGATGCCGACACCGCCGCCGCCCTGATCCGCCCCGGCGAAACGGTGGCGACCAGCGGCTTCACCGGCTCCGGCTATCCCAAGATGGTGCCCCAGGCGCTGGCCAGGCACATCGCCGAGTCCCACGGCGCGGGGCATCCGTTCCGCGTCAATTTGTGGACCGGCGCCTCGACCGGCCCCGAACTGGACGGCGCGCTGGCGGCGGTCGACGGCATCGCCCAGCGCCTGCCCTATAGCGGCGATCCGGTCGCGCGCGAGAAGATCAACCGTGGCGAGATCGACTATCTCGACATGCATCTCAGCCAGGTCGCGCCGATGGCCTGGGAAGGCGTGCTAGGCCCCCTCGACACCGCGATCATCGAGATATCGGGCATCCGCGCCGACGGATCGCTCATCCCCTCGTCGTCGGTCGGCAACAACAAGACCTGGGCAGACCGGGCGAAGCGCGTCATCCTGGAGGTCAATCGCTGGCAGGACGCAGCGCTGGAGGGGATGCACGACATCTATTACGGCACCCGCCTGCCGCCCGAACGCGTGCCGATCCCGCTGGTGCGGCCGGACGACCGGATCGGCACGCCCTATCTGGCCTGCGATCCCGACAAGATCGTCGCCATCGTCGAAACCGAGGTCCCCGACCGCAACCTGCCCTTCGCCGCGCCCGACGACACCGCGCGCGCCATTGCCGGGCACGTCATCGAATTCCTGGCCCATGAGGTCTCGCGCGGACGCTTGCCCCCCGCCCTGCTGCCGATCCAGTCGGGGGTCGGCAATATCGCCAATGCGGTGCTGTCCGGCCTGGTCGACGCGCCGTTCGACCCGATGACCGCCTATACCGAGGTGATCCAGGACGGGATGCTCGACCTTCTCGATGCCGGTCGCCTGCGCATGGCGTCGGCCACTGCCTTTTCGCTCAGCCCGCAGGCCGCGGCACGGCTCAATGCCAACATGGCCGCGTACCGGGACCGCATGATCCTGCGCCCGCAGGAGATCAGCAATCATCCCGAACTCGTCCGCCGCCTGGGGTGCATCGCGATGAACGGCCTGATCGAGGCGGATATCTATGGCAACGTCAATTCGACGCTGGTGATGGGATCACGCATCCAGAACGGCATCGGCGGATCGGGCGATTTCGCGCGCAACGCCTATGTCTCGATCTTCATGACCCCCTCGACTGCAAAAAGTGGCAAGATTTCCGCCATCGTGCCGCAGGCCTCGCATGTCGACCACATCATGCAGGACGTGCAGGTGATCGTCACCGAACAGGGGCTGGCCGACCTGCGCGGCCTGTCGCCGCGCCAGCGTGCCAAGGCCGTGATCGAACGCTGCGCGCATCCCGATTACCGACCGATGCTCGCCGACTATGCGATGCGCGCCGAGGGCGGGTCCTATGGCCTTCATGCCCCCTCGCTCCCCGCCGAAGCGCTGTCCTGGCATCGTCGTTACATGGAAACGGGAACGATGTTGCCGTCTTGACGATAGTCAATGTCACGAGCGGGCAAACGCACCATGGTCGCAGCCATCGAGGAGAATATCATGACGATCGCCGACACCGAGTTGCTTGTCACCCGCCAAGGCGTGCGGCTGCACGTTCGCCGCGCGCGCGGCGAGGACGAAACGGCACTGGCCGCCTTCTTCGCCCATGTCTCGCCCGAGGACCTGCGTTTCCGCTTCCTGACCGGCGTGCGCGAGGTCAGCCATGAGCGGCTCAGGAGCATGATCGATACGAATGATAGGCACACCGAAAGCCTGATCGCCTTTGCCGACGACGGATCGATCCTGGCGGCGGCGATGCTGGCGGGCGACGACCACTCGACCACCGCCGAAGCCGCCATCGCCATCCGACACGATATGAAACGGCAGGGTATTGGTTGGACGCTGCTCGACCATCTGGTCGAACATGCGCGGCGCAAGGGATATCGCACGATCGAGGCGATCGAGGACCGCGAAAACCGCTCCGCCATCATGATCGAAAAAGAGATGGGCTTCGAACCTCATGCGGTCGAGGGCGACCCCATGCTGGTGCTGCTGAAGCGAAACATCGCCTGACGCGGGCGCCGGGCTGCGCCAGAGGCACGGCGCATCGTCGACGGAACCAGGGCCTTGTCGGTCGGCGTTCCGGACAGAAACTCACGCTCCAGCCCGGAACCAGCCCCCTTCAGTCGCGCAGCCAATCCGCCGCGATCTCGCCGCTATGCCCTTCGGGGGCCAGTGCGGCACGAAGGGATTCCAGCAGCGGCGGCAGCGCCTGTGTGAAGGCATAGGGCGGATTGACGATGAAAAGGCCCGCACCGTTATAGATGCCCGGCTGATCGGCATCATATAGCCAATGCTCGATCGACAGGAATTTCGGAATGCCGAGCTTGTGCAGGTCGTACTTCCACCGCCCGTGCGTCGCCCGGTCCTTCAGCGGATACCAGATGACCGTCACGCCATGCGCCCATTTGCGATGTGCCGCCGCGAGCGTGGCGGTGATGCGGGCGCGTTCGTCTGTCTGTTCGTACGGTGGATCGACCACCACCACGCCGCGCGGGGTGCGGGTGGGAAGCATCGCCAGCCAGAGCTCATAGGCATCGCGCTCATGCACGGCCGCAGGCGTGCCGCGCATCGTGCCGCGTAAGGTACGGGCGTCCTCGGGGTGCTTTTCGTTGAGGATCAGCACGTCCTGCGGGCGCAGGAGTTGCGCCAGGAACCGTGGCGAGCCGGGATAGAGGCGCGGCTCCACTCCGTCATTCACCGCCTGCACGGCGGCGCGATAATCGTCCAGCAGCGGGTCGGTGTCGGCAAAGGCCCGCACCACGCCCTGGGCGGCTTCGCCGGTCCGTTGGGCCTGCTCGCCGCCAAGGTCGTAGAGTCCGCAACCGGCATGGGTGTCGATCAGGGTCAACGCGCCCGGTTTCTGCTGCAAGGCCCGGACCAGCGCGATCAGCAGGCTGTGCTTCACGACATCGGCGCTGTTGCCCGCATGGAAGGAGTGGCGATAATTCATGGAATCCAAAACCTGCCAGGCGCTTGGGGAAGCGGAAGGCGTCAAAGCCTCAAATCAGTTTTCGCGGTCGATCGCAACAGGCGGCAGGGACCAGCGTGGCCCGCATAGCGGCCTATGCCGCTCTTACCGGTCCTGCGCGCCGCCGCCCGTCCGGCCCAGAGCAGGAGCCTCCACGAACTGGCCCGGCGCGATCCCGGCGACGGACCAGTCGCCGATCGACCAGCGAACCAGCCTGAGGGTAGGCAGACCGACCGCCGCCGTCATGCGGCGCACCTGCCGGTTGCGCCCTTCGCGGATCGTGATCTTCAGCCAGTTGTCGGGGATCAGCTTGCGCTGGCGGATCGGCGGATCGCGCAGCCACAGGTCCGGCGCGTCGATACGCACCACATCGGCGGGCAGGGTCATGCCGTCCTTGAGGCGGACGCCCTGCCGCAAGCCCGCCAGGTCAGATTCCTGCGGATCGCCTTCGACCTGGACGAGATAGGTTTTGGGCATCTTGAAGCGCGGATCGGCGATGCGCGCCTGCAACCGCCCGTCATCGCACAACAGCAACAGGCCCTCGCTATCCCGATCGAGCCTCCCGGCGGGATAGACGCCCTTCACCGCGATGAAGTCCGACAAGGTCGACCGAACCGTGGGCGATCCCTTGTCGGTGAATTGCGATAGGACCCCATAGGGTTTGTTGAACAGGAGCAGCCGGGGCATGCTGCGCTCATAGCGCTCGGCTACGGTCCTGTCTTGCGCCGCATTCCGTCAACAGTGCCGGGCTTCGAGCTGGACCTCAGCGCGAAGGGCGCGCCTTCACCAGGGCAAGGACCGACAGCGAACAGACGGCGAAGGCCACCGCAAAGCCACCCAGTGCCGTCCACAGGCCGACCGCAAGCCCACCCAGATAACCGCCGATCATCAGACCGATGAGCGGCAGGATGACGAGCAGCAGGCGTCCGATCACGACCATGACGATGGTGTCCTGCGCCAATAAGGTTTGGCCAAGCGCCTACCTATGACAACCGATCTGGCTTGTGTTGAGTGACAATCGCTATGTCCGCGATTGCGGGTTTCGGACAACCTTCATGGCCGCTTCTGCTAAGTGGTTGATCCGGTACAGGGTCGCCACCCCATTCCGAAGTCTGTAGATCCCGACGTTGATGCGAAGGTCGCCTTGCCACGCGCCACGGCGCAGACCGGGGCAGGAGCCTGAACGATCTTCTCACAGGTTTGGCAGCTGTATTTGGGGCAAACGTTGCGCACGACGCGCCAGCGCACCGGCACGATGTCGAGCATCTCGTGCGCATCGGACACAAGCGGACGCAGAGCTCCACCGCAGTCCGGGCAGGTGCAGGCACCCGATGCCGGCTCGTGAACGACCTCCTCGCGCGGCAGATGTCCGGGCAGGCTGCGGACGGATGCCGGTCGCGCCGCTATACCGGGGTCGGCCGCCTCAGGCTCAGGCGCGTCGCGCTCCGTCTCCAGTTCCTCCGGCGCCAGTTCGAGCTGCTCGATTTCGCGTCCCAGCTTCTCGGACGAGGCGCCGAACTGCATCCGCCGCAGCCGGGCGATCTGCCCGCGCAGCGTATCGATGAGCAGGTCGCGGGCGGCGAGCGAGGCCTCCAGCACGGCGATCCGCGCGGTGGCATCAGCAGGGGGAACAGGCGCTTCCGACACGCTGTTTCCATAGCAGATTGCAGGTCGGCCAGCGAGGAAAAGTGGCGCAAAACCGCCGTTCCTACACCCCGCCAGCGTCGGCGTAAACGTCCGCTCGGGCCGACGCCAGTCAATCCTTTCCAGCAGCATCGGCAATTGCGCCGGCGTCAGCACCACCGTGCCGGTCGCCGTCACCGGCCAGACGAAGCGGCCACGGTCGAGCCGCTTGGGAAACAGGTAAAGTTCCTGGCCGTCGAACCACAGCAGCTTGACCAGATGCCCCCGCTTGCCGCAGAACGCGAACAGCGCACCCGAATGCGGGTTATGCGCCAGCACCTGCTGCACCAGCACCGCTAGGCCATCGAACCCCTTGCGCATGTCGGTCACCCCGCACGCTAGGAACACCCGCGTCGGCAGCGGCACCGGGCTCACCGCAGCACCGACAGCACCCGTGTCAGCGCCCCTGCATCCACTGCGGCATCCACGCTCACCCGCACGCCGCTTGGCAACACGATCTGGATGAGCCCCGGTGGACAAGGCGCCAGCTGCGGTGTCCGCACGACCGGTTCCGCCACCTGCACCTCAGCAAACACCGGCAACGAAGGCACGACGTAAGCGTCCGGTGTTCCCCGCCTTGCTGACGAGGTGATGCGCAAGCCACAGGTGCGGCACTGTGGCAGGCACCGGTGCGGCATTATGGCGACG
>NZ_JACHNX010000031.1 GCF_014199595.1 Sphingomonas yabuuchiae
CACTGCCTCCGTCATGACTCGTCTCCGCTGCTAACAAATCCATCATCAGCATCTCAGATTCGAGCCTCCAAGGCTCCGGCAGTCATGGGGTCTAAGTCCGAAGCGGCAAGTCGGCCTTGCCGCCCGGACCGCCGATCGTCAACCGCCGGTGACGAAGCGGTACTCGGCCGTCGCCTTCTCGGCCGTGCGCAGCGCGTCATTGCGCTCGGCCGCGCTGGACGCGCTGCGCGCCGTCGCCAGCGCCTGGCGGACCAGCTCGGCCGCCGCGCGCACCAGGGCGGCACGCTCGGGCGGCAGGAAGGCGACGAAGGGCGCGGCGAACGCGCGCGCCTGGTCGAATTGGTTGGTGATCTGCGCCAGCCGCTGCATCGAGGAGGGCGCGCCGGTCGGGGTGGCGCATGCCGCCAGCCCCAGCGCCAGGCCGATCGCCGCGATCCTCGCGCGGGCACCCATGCCGGGCGGCAGGGTGTCGGTCGCGATGACATGGGTCGACCGGAAGCGAAGGATCAGCGTCGCGATCGCGACGAAGCCCATGATCGCGCCGACCAGTTGGTCCTGGTCGATGCCGGTGGGCAGGATGTGGAAGGTGGCGAGGATGGCGAAAAGCGCGGCGACGATCTGGAGCCAGATCGTCCGGCTCTGCCACCAGTATTTGATGTCGGTCATGATGTCCTCCAGGGGATCAGGCGGGGCGGCCGACGCGCGCATATTCGGTCAGCGCGTCGAAGCAGGGGCAGGCTTTCAGCCATTCGTTGGGAGTGATCTGGCCGTCGCGATTGCGATCGGGCGAATAGTCGCGGTGGCCCTTGATGACGGCCGCCGGGTGCGCGCCCTTCAGCTCGGCCAGCAGATCGAGCAGCGCGGCCTTCTGCGCCGGGGTACGGGTGTCGAGGGGCTTGCCCGCAGCGTCGGTCCCGCCGACATAGACCACGCCGATGGAATGGGCGTTGAAGCCCTCGACATGGGCACCGGGTTGCGCCTTCGGTCGGCCGACTTCGATCGTGCCGTCCAGACCGACGACGAAGTGATAGCCGATATCCTTCCAGCCCTTGGCCAGGTGCCAGCCGCGGATCTGGGCAGCGCTGACGGCGCGCCCGGCCGGGGTGGCGGTGCAGTGGACCGCGATGCTGCTGATCGAGCGGGTAATGGGCGCGCGCGCGGCTGCGCGCCACGGTGCGAGTGGCGTCGTCATGGTCGTCGGTCCTTTCAGGTGGTCGGGGTCAGCGTGCGGGGAGCTGGTCCAGCTCGGCGTCGACGCGCTTCAGGAAATGGTCGCGCGCCAGGCGGACGAGGCGATCGGAGCTGACGGCCGCCAGCGACCCGATCAGGACGCGGTAATCGGTCCCCACCGAGACGCCGATGATGCGGGCGGCCGCGTCGCTGATCGCGATCGCCAGCAGGCCCAGCATCCCGAGAAGCAGCAGATCCGCGAACACGCTGCGCCAGGACAGGCGTCGCCCCTCGGTCACGGCCAGGCCGTATTTGGCGGCCGTCCCGATCACCATACCGGCGATCGTCGGACCATATTTCGCCCCGGCCGCGCCGAAGATGTTGATCGGCTCGGACATGGTCCAGTCTCCAATATGTGAAGGTGTTAGGCGACGGTGTTGTTGATGATGGTGACCAACGGCTCGCCCTGCGGCCCGGTGGTCGCCCGGACGTCGAAGGCGTTCGTCACAGTCCGCATCGTGTTGTTCTCGATCAGGCCGCTGGTCGGCCGATCGATGAAGAAGCCGGTGCTGCACCGCTCGATGATGTTGTCCCGGACGATGATCTTCGACCGGCTCTGGGAGCGCGGGACGCGCCCGGGTTGCGTCAGGGTCGAGGTGGTGATCCCGGACAGGGTGATGCCCCGGACGCAATCCCGGATGACGTTGCCGTAGATCTCGACATTGGCCGAGTCGAATTCCGTCCCGATACCGATGCCCCAGCTGTAGTCCTTCAGGCCGGAATCGTAGCAGGTGTTCCACCGGACCACGGCCTTGGTGATCGCATTGAAGCCGATGCAGAAATTATTCCCGCGAACGACGTTGCCCTCGATCAGGCACGACTCGGTCAGGACGACGATCGCGCCCTTGCCGCCGCCCGTGTAGGCGGCGACCTGGTTGTCACGAATGATCGCGTGCGCCGGGTTCGCGACATAGAGGCTGCTGTTGCGTCCGACCTGGATGCAGTCGGCATTCGTGCCGAGCGGCGGGGGGATGAGGTTGCCGATGACGGCACAAATCCCGCCGACACCCTCGACATAGACGGCGTCGCCAGCGGCTTTGCCGACATTGTCGTGCACATAATTGTTCTCGATCCACACGTCCTCGGCCAGCGCGCTGGTCGGAAACGCGATCTCGCTGAACGGCTTGCTCCGGATTTTTACGACGTCGCCCACGGCCGCGCTGCCGCTGATGGTGAAGCTGATATCCAGGGAGGTGAACGCGGTACCGCCGATCGCCGTGCCGGTGACGAGCGTGCCGTCCGGCCGCTTCACTTGCCAGCGCGTCGCTGACCCGCTCCCCCCGACCATGCAGGTGACGGCATATTCGCCGGTCAACGCCGACTCGGTCGTGGCGAAGGCGCTGACCACGACATCGGCGGGCTTCGATACCAGTTCGCATTCTGCCTTGCGGGTATTGCCCCTGATCGCGACCGCGATGGCATTATTGTCGGTCAGCGATCCGTTTCCGGATATCTCGTTGCCGTCGATCATGACGCCCGACGCGCCGTAGCAGTTGATCCCCCGCGACTTGGCCCCGAAGAAGTGCAGCTCGGTGACGCGGAAGTCGGACGCGCCGTTCTCGTCCAGGGCATATTGCTGGCCCTGCCCGATGCGGGGCTTGGCCCCTGCGCCATAGGCCCGATAGGTGCAGCGGTTGGTGGGCAGAAGTGTCTCGGCCCAGCTGCCGCCACGCTCGAAATAGAAATGCGTCCCCGGCCAGAATTGCAGGGGATCACGCACATTCGCCATGGTCTTCCACGGCGTCTGCGGCGTGCGGCCGTCATTGGTATCGCTGCCGGTCGGGCTGACATAGCGGCGCGTCTCGGGCAGGAAGGCGTCGGCCGGACTGGCGACGATCGTCTCCAGCTGGTCGCGCGACACCTCGGTGATGATCCTAATCTCGCGAATCCAGCCGGTGAACGGTAGCGAGCCGTCCCGCCGCGACCCGATGGTCAGCGTCTTCAGCCCGGCGGGGACCGACACATAGGGGGCGTGGGCGCTGATGCCCGCACCGGCGATCGAATGCCCCATGATGCCCACCCGATGGGCGATGCGGAACCGGCCGGGGCCGATCAGGCGCGGCACACAGGGCTTCTTGTACCCACCGCGCAGATTGGCGGTCAGCGCCCCGTCTGTCGTCCGTGACACGACGAAGCCCGCGCCATCGGCATTCGCCAGCTCGAAAAGGGTGCGCTCGACGCCGTTTTGGAGCGCCATCTCCCCCTCGATGACGATCGTATGGGGCTTGCCCAGGATCGGGCTGGTGATGCCCGGCACGTCCGCGACGCGGGTGACGGGCGATCCCGTGACGATGATCGGACTGGTGATCCGGTCGACCTCGGCCTGGGGCAGGATGACCAGGATCTCGGACAACGGCTTGACCATGATCCGGCCCTGCGTGCCGACATTGTGGACGCGGCCGACGCGCGCCCAGGCCGTATTGGTGAAGGTGTCGCTCTGTCCGCCGCCTCCGGTGACGGTCATGTATCCGCCGCCCGAAAGGCACCGCACATAGGCGCTGAAGCCATATTTGCCGCCCGATGCGTCGAACATCGGGATGGCGAATTCGGTTGTGCTGCTCGGATTGTAGAGCCGGATGACCTTGCCGGTCATCACGCCCTTGGCGAGCAGGTCAGCGAATAGCCCCGCCGCCTGCAACGCGGCGGTGTCGTCGACCACGGTGATGGTGGCCCCGGCCGGGCGGCTGTTGAGCAGCGTCCACCCGCTCGCATCGACCGGCGCGATGTTGTTCAGGCCCGACAGGATGTTGGTCGCCGATGGCTCGGCCAGCAGGCCATAGCCCGGAATGATGCGCGGCTGCCCGGCGGGGACCACGGACAGCGCGCCGGTCGGTGCCACCGCAATCCCGCCCGGCGACACGATGGCAAGCTGGGCGATCGCCGTCACGTCGCCCGTCCGGACCTTGCCCCAGGAATAGGCCCCGGTCGTAAAGGACAGCCGGGTATATTCACTGGTCTTGGGGGCCTGCACGATCATGCGTAATTTCCCGTGAAGGTCACGCGTAGGCCCTGTGCGTTGATGCCGGGTGCCAGCACGTCGACGGTCAACTCTCCGTCGTCCGGAATATCGGTGATGACCGGATAGGGCTGGCTGATCGTCGTCGACACGCTGGTCGTCGCGCCGGTCGGGATCAGCAGGGGCGCATTCAGGATGGTCTTGCCGCCCAGCTTCACGTCCAGCCGCACGCCGCCCGCATCGCCCGACCCCTGGCTGGCACCGTAAAGCGACGCCCGGACGCCGGTCAGCTTCAGCGCGCGCGGGGCGCGCAAGGCTGCGACCTTGACGCCGTTCGCCACGGTGGTGTCGTCGGCGAAGCATTGCAGGATCAGGTCCACGGCCTGTCCCGGCGGCCCGACGACCAAGCCCGCATCGATCAGCTTGCCATCGGTCAGGCGCACCATCAGGTGGCCGGTTGGCTGGTCGACATAGGTGGTCGACACGCCGACGCCCTGACCGCCCTGTTTCCCCGGCGGACCATTCAGCACGGTCGATCCGGCCAGCGCCTCGGTCGCCGCGATGAGCTGGAGAACCTTGCGCGACAGCGCGTAATTCTCATTCATGATCGGCAGCAGGAAGTAGGTCAGCCCGGTCGCGCTCGCGCCCGGATAGGGCTCGACCAGCGTTAGGCTGGTCGGGCCGTCGACCGATGCGACAGGATACACCGCACCCGCGATGTTGAGCACCAGGCCGTCATAGCCCGCAAGCCATGCCGTGCCCGTGCCGGTCACGGTGCGCGACCCGCGCGTGACGGCGATCGTGCCCGCCTGCTCAAAGGCACTGGCCATCACTCCGGCTCCACGATGCCGAAGCCGTCGACCAGCGGGTCGACGACTTCATACGTCTCGCCGGGAGCGAGCTGGGCGTCGATATCTTCGCGGGGACAAAGGACCTTGCGCAGGCGCGCACCGTCCGGCCCCAGGATCACGATCAGGACCATCATACCTTTATCTCTTCGACGTAGAAGTTGGACCCGGCCTCCATGAAGCCTTGGTCATTGCCGCCGCCATAGGCGACGAAATCGATCCAGAAGCTGTGCGAGCCAGCGGGGAGACCGGCAAAAACTCGCCCGTAGTAGACGGGCATCCGAACCGACCGGAAACCGTTGATGACGCAGGACGCGACCCAATACCATTTGGTGTCCATGACCACGTCTTGGCCATCGGTGGTCCGCCCGAAGACAAAATACCCGGCGTAATCCCGGCCGGGACGGGGTGCGAAGTTGCACTCGATCCGAATGCTGCTGTCGGCAAGCTGCTTGGTCACCCCTAGCGTCAGATACCGCACCCGCCCGCCGTCACTGGCGGGCAACGGCACGTTGCCCGCCAGCTCGGCGCTGTAGCTGCGCCGGATCGCATAATCGGCCAGGGCTGGCGTATCGATCGACTTCGCCTTCAGCGTGTCAACGCGGACATTCGGCATGTAGACGCCGTCCTTGTCCGCGTGGATGAGCTGCCTGTCGCTGCCGTCAGGGAGGACAACGGTAAAGGCATCGGTCGAAATCGCGAACGCTGACACGCCATTGTCGATCGCGATCCCCATGCCTGCGACATATTTCTTGCCGTTCTGGGTGGTCTGGACCTTCAGCGTATATTCGGCCGACAGGCCTTTGATCTTGTCGGCCACCGCCTTCATGGACTGCTCGAGCGTCGCGTCACCGACATTGTCCAGGCGAGCAGTGAGCTTCTTCACGCTCTCCGCGACGGTGCCGGTGGCCGTCCTGTACGATTTATCGACGGTCTGGATCGCTGACTCCAGCGTGACCGTTTCTCCATTGAGAATGACGGTCACGCGCGTGCCTAGGTTCTGGATGCGCTGGGCGATCAGATTGCCGTCCTTGTCGATCAGGACTTCACGCAGGTCCTTGATCGAAGCTTGCCGATCCAGGCCCTCCTGGCTCACGCGCGCGCCTATGTCGTCGACGCTCTTGATGACGGCGCTGTTGGCATCGACCCGCGCCTTTTCCTCCTTGACCTGCCACGCCGACACGGCTTCGCCGAAATTGGCGATCCGCTTGTCGACGGCCTCGAAGGAGGCGAAATTCGCGTTGGCGATGGTGCGGCGCAGCTGGGTCATCCCCGCTTCGACCTCGCCCTTCACATTGATCCCGGCGACCTTCTTTTCGTTGTCGTCGAGGCGGCTGGTCAGCTGCTGAAAGCTCTCGGCGACCTTGCTGCCATCTTCCTCGATCCGGGTGCCAAGGGTCTGGATCGCGACGAGGTTCTGCTTGGCCAAGGCGCTGGCCGCGCTGATCGCAGCCGAGCCGTAATCGATATTGAGCGCGGCCTGTCCGTCGATCGCCGACTGTAGAAGCCCGGTCAGCCTGCGGCCGACCAGATTGGCTGTGACCGCATCGGCCTTGTCGCCCGCGTTCTTGATGTCCTTGACGACGCCCTCGGTGCCGGAGACGTTCGACCACTCGGCCGTCTTGGCGGCATCGGCGATCGCCAGGATCAGCGGGTTGTTCGACGCGTCATAGACGATCGGGTCGGCCGCCATGACCGGCGCGCGATCGTCGGCATCCCAGGCATAGAAGGACGGATGCTCATAGCTGAGCGTCATCACGCACTGGCCGTCCTGGCCCAGCTCCTGCTCGCGGACCCGGAACAGCACGCGCTTAAAGCTGAGTGGCGCATAGGTGAAAGGCACAAGCGCGCCGACCGGATATTTCCAGGCACGGATATCGAACGGGGCGGTGAAGGTCCGGGGATACTGTTTCCGCTGAAGCGCCTGCTTGGCGACCCGCTGCGCCTGGCTGACACTCTCCACCGCGCCCAGATCCAGCGGCAGGATGCGGTCAACGCCGTCCAGGCTGGAGATGCGGATCTCGGGATAATCGATCAGCTGGTAAAGCGACGGTGCCGAGGCATCGACATATTTGCCCCGGACGATGTTCGGGATCGCGTCGAGCGATGCGTCGGGCTCCCATCGATGGGGGCCGACGACGTCGTCCGTGGTCAGGCCATCGTCGGTCGCGGCCGCCGCAAAATCGTTATGCGCGATGTCGATCGACAATTTGCCGCCGGTATCGCGGAACCGCGCATTGCAGGCCGCGCACAGCATCTCGTACCAAGTGCGGGGCTCGTCGCCTTCCGATAGAACGCACGCGCCGTGATAGCGCGGCTCCGTGCCACCGGCCGAGCGGTTGACCTGTTCGTCGGCCAAATTGGCCGCCACGATGAAGCTGGCCATGTTGATCCGGCGCTTGGGCACGCCCGACCCGGTCGCCAGCCGCAGCTCGCCCGTGACCGGGTTCCGGATGCGGCTGCCCAGCGCCATGCGAAGGATCTGAAGGGGCAAATTCTCGCCGATGGTGACGCCATCATCGGTGACGAAACGCCACGTCGACTGGTCGTCCGCCCGCATCGGGCCATTGCCACCGGGCACGGTGCTGTCCCGGCGCGGATCATACAGCTTGGCCCCACGACCGATGACGGTGATGCGATTCGGCGGGCCACCGCTGAAGGGGCTTTCGGCCTTCTTGGTGTTGCCCGTCGTCTTGAAGCGCCAGGCGCTGTAGGCGCAGCCGGTGAGGCGGCGCGTGCCGTTCCACTGATTGGACAGCGCCAGCGCGTTGGCCGGGCTGCCTTCCAGGACGACCGCGTCGACGAAGAAATATCCGCGGTACTTGGCCGTAACGCCGGTGGTCGCCGACCAGGCCAGCTCGGTGCCGAACCAAATCTCCTCGACACCGTCGATGCCGTGGCTGGCATGGCCGACGATCCAGCGGCACCACTCCTGATTAGTGCCCTCCCATTCCTCGTGCCGCACGTCGACCGGCATCGCCGTCTGGCCCAGCACGGTCTTTCGGAATTCACGGGGATTTAGCTGGGCATAGAGCCGGTCGCTCTGAACCTGTGGCACCTTCGGCCGGTCGAGCGCCGACCCGAGCGTGGCGATCGTGCTGCCCGCCAGGATCAAACCGCCGATCGACAGGCCCAGCACGCCCGAGCCTGCGCCCAGCGCCGCGCCCAGCGTAAAGCCCGCCGCGATGCCGCCGGTCGCCAGGATCAGCCCGGCGCCGACGACGACAGCGCCCGCGATCTTGATCGCCTTCGCCAAGCGTCAGGCTCCGTAGGCCACGCGCCAGGCGCGCGCGTCATGCCATTGGTGACGATCGATGCGGATCAGGCCCTCGCGATCGTCCTCGCGGCCGACGGCGATCGCAAAGGCTCCCCAGCAAATGGCGAGCAGACCGTCGATCATCACGACGTCGCCGCGCTGGGCCAGCGAGGCCGCCACGGCCTCGAATTTGGCGTCGAGCGTGGCAACCAGCGTGCCCCGGCCGATCCGCCGCAACGCACGCTTTGCGCCTAGCTCGGTCGAATAGCGGCCCCGGAACTCGGCCATCGGATCGACGCCGGTCATCGCCAGTACCGCGCCACCCGCAAAGGTGCAGCAGTCATGCGTTCCCCAGGCGAAGGGCACCAGGCGCAGCGGTTCGAGGTAGGCGGCAAGAGCCGCCTCCCAATCGGGTTTGCGATACATGGAATACCTCGTCGGCTATGCCGGGGTCAGCCCTTGCGGGTCGCCTTGTTGGCGATCGCGATCGCCAGCTCGGCCGAGCGATCGTCCGGATCGTAATCGCTCTGGCTGAGATACGTGTTGTTCGACGCCCGGCCGAAGAAGGCGAGATAGGTCTCGACGTCCAGCTCGATGGTCTGGCTATGCCGGTCGCCGACGATGCGCGGCACCGACATATAGCCGGTGAAATAGGACCAGACCCCGCCGCGCAGCGCCAGGCTGTCCGGGTGGAGCATTCCGCGCCACAGGCGGCAATCACGCCCCACATAGGCGACGCGGTTGCCCAGCGCGGTCATCAACTCGTTGTCGACGCCGGGCAGGCCCGACAGGCGCAGGGTCAGGGTATCCGACCCGCCTTCCTTGGCACGCACCGGCCCGATCGACACCAAATGCGGGTCCAGGGCCTTGAAGGTGAAGCCGTCCAGGTCCTCGTCGCCGGTGCCCGAAAAGGTGAAGTCATACGGCGCGTTGGTGACGCGCAGCGGCTCGCCCTTGATGTCGAGGAAGGCAAAGGACACGGGCCGCCGGGCATAGGCATCGAGCGCGGCCTGGGCGGTGGCGTCAGGACGATCCTGGATCATCAGAACCCCTCGCGCACGTCGAACGCGATCTCGTAATTCTGGCCGATCCCAACCTTCCAGCCGTTGCGCGTGTCGACCGAGCTGACCAGCGCATAGGGCCGACGCACTTCCATCGCCGCCCCGGCCGCCGGGGAGACACGGATATAAGGCTTGAAGGAAATCGTCGCGAACCCGTTGGCGTCGGCGACGACCGGGGCCATCAGCATCAGGAGCTGGTCGTTGATGGTGACGAACTGGCCACGCTTCAGCTTCAGCCCGGCCGCACCCCAATTACGGGTGACAAGCTGGCGGCCGCCCTGCCCCGCGCTATCGACGACGGGGGCGACGCCAGTGATCTGGTCACGCTCGCACGCGACCAGGCGAAAGGTGTTCGCGATCCCGTCCAAGTCGACGACGAAGGCCCGCCAATCCAGCACATTGGCCTCGCCGATGATGGGCGGCAGCTTGGCCTTCGCATACCAGCGCGGCGCGGCGGGCAGATAGGTCACGCGCGACATGCCGGTGAATTCGGACTCGTTGCGCTGGCCGGGCTGGTCCAGGTCCCATTCGATGCCGCTGGCGACCGGCGATTGCGGGATGGGGATCAATGCCATCAGTCCCATGCTCCCGGCAGGCGCGGCCGCGACATGCGGCGCATCGTGGCATCGCTGGCCCGGGCGGCGATTGGGTCGGCGCTGGCCGCGACCGTCCGGATCGTCGTCTCTTCGACCTGCGCCATCAGCAGCGGCGACGGCTCGAAGCGCGCGCGCACCTGCACGTCGACGCGGTCGCGCGCGCTGTTGCGCAGCCGGGCCATGTTCGGCCTGGGCTCGCGCAGCGACGGCATCGACGGAGCCGACAGGCTGAGCGAACCACCATCGGCGAATTTGCGCAGCCGCCCGCTATTGATCGCCGCCAGCTCGGGCAACCATTCCTTGGTCGCGGCCGCGTTGACGATGAATTCGCGATTGGACAGGCGCACCGCCCCGCCCTTGCCGCCCAACAGGGCGAGGATGCTGTCCGACCGCCCGGTGCCCGGCCCCTGGATCAGGCCGCCCAGCGACCCGCCATCGGCGCGGCCCGGGATATCGGCCAGCGAGCCACCATCGGCGAACCCGAAGAAGCTCCCGCCGATCGCGCCGACGATCGCCTTCTGGATCGCCAGCCGGGCCAGGTCCTGGATTACACTGCCGACCACGTCGGCCGCCGCGCCCTTCAGCCCCAGCAGGTCGGTGACGGCTTGCGCGGTCGCGCGGCTGCCCTCGTCTTCCAGCTTGCCAAAGCCCTGGACCGCGATGCCTTCCAGCGCCGCCTTGGTGTCTTTCGACACCTCCATGACGCGCTGGCGATATCGGTCCAGCGGTCCGGCGGTCTGCTGCTCGAACCGGCCGTTTTCCGATTTCTCGATCTGGGGCAGTCGGGCCAGATTATCCTTGGCACGCTGCACCGCCTGGGGATCGTCCGACGTCGCGGCGACCCGCTCCAACGCCTGGCGGCGCAGCTGCTGCTCCAGCTCCAGGATCTCGCGCCCGATGCGCTGGCGATCGCGCTCGGTAACGGCGCTGTCCTGCTGGATGCGCAACACCTCCAGCCGCGACGAATTGGTATCGGCGACGCTGTCATAGCGCTGCTCGATCAGGCGGCGGGCCTTGTCGGCATCGACATTGGCCAGGCGCTGCTGGCGCGTCGCCTCGTTGACCGCATGCAGCTGCAATGCCTGGGCGACGGTCAGGTCCCCGGATTGCAGCCGGTTGCCGGTGCGGGTCCGCTGCGCATCCGCCTCGGCGTTGATCTCTTCGCGCAACAGCGTGTCGCGCTGCTCCTCGGTGGTGGCGCTACGGCCGGTTGCTTCCAGCAGGCGTCGACGGGCACCGAGGAAATCGTTCGTAAAGGCGGTGTCGTCCGCCAGGACCGCGCGCTTGGCGGCAACCTCACGCCGCTGCATGGTCGCGGCAGAGGGACCCTGGCGCGGAGCCCGCCCCCATTCGACATGATAGACCCGCTGCGTCGGCTCGTTCAGGACCTTGCGCAGCCGAACGCCCGCATCCTCGAACGCCTTGCGGATCGATGCAACCGAGATGCCGGGGCCATAGGCGACATCGAGCGCCTGGCTGCGCTCATGGGCACTCGTCCCGGGGCGGGCGACGGGGCCGACATGACGACCCGCGCGCGCGTCGGCGTAAATCCGTTCCTGCTCGGCGCGGGTCCGCGTGCCGCTGGTGACGTGGCCGCCGATCGAGGCGATGATCGACCGGGCACCCGCCTCATCGACCTCGCGGCCGAACTGGCGGTTGGCGGTGCCGGATCGGCGCTCGGCGCTGACACGCTCCTGCGCCGTCGCGATTGCCGCCTTTTTCTGTTCTTCCAGCTCCTTCAGACGCTGCTTCGACGCCGCACCAATCTGGCGGCCGTGCTTGGCCTCCTCGCGCTGCAAGTCCTTCAGCGCCTTAATTCGGTCGTCGTACAGCTTTGTGACGGCGCGAACCGGATCGATCGAAATCTGCGCCTGCTCGGCCGCCAGATCAACGCGGGTGAGATTCAGCGCTACTTGGGCATCATCGACCGCCTTTTGGGCTGCCGTGGCATCGACCTGCATCTGAGCGACGCGTCTATCCAGGGCCGCGCGCGCCGCATCGGCGGTATCGGGATTGGCGAGCCCAAACCCGCCATCGTCAAATAGTTGGCGGGCAGCGATGGCATCGGCAAGCCGGGCGGCCGTCTTACGCCGAATCTCGAGCGCTTCCTGGGCATGCTGACGGGCCGCGATATTTGCACGCTCGGCCGAGGTCCGTTCAGCGTCCGCAGAATCCTTCAGCGCTTGCGCCTGATCCCGGATCGCTTTGGTAACACCCTCCAAGGACGTCTTGAACAGATCCTTGGCCTTGGCCGTGGCCTCGCTTTCCCGAGCATCGTCCTTCAGCTTTTCGATCGCGTCTGCGGTCTTGTCGCTGAAAAGGTCCATGTTCTTGGTCAGCGCGCCCAGGACCAGCATCCCGCCGGTGATGGCGAGGCCGAACGGGCCGAGCATGAAATTGCCGAACGCCTGCGCCTTGCCGGTCATCAGCGTCATCTGCCCGGCCGCCTGCGCGCCCTGAATCGCGACGACCTGGAACACGTTGGCGTTCATCGACAGCTGGGTGAAAGTGTCCTGCGCCTGATAGCCCAGACCCTGCATGGCGATGCGGTTCCGGTTGATCTGCGCGATCGCCTGATTCTGCGCCTGGGCACTGGGCCCGGCGATGGTCTGGGCGTGGCGGTAGAGGCTATCCCGCGCCAGCTGCTGGGCCTGCGCATATTCACGCATCCCAAATATGCCACGGCGAAACAATTCGTCCGCCCTGTTCATCTCCTGGTCGAACCGGAGCTGTGCCAGATACATGGGATCGAGTGCCGCGCGTACTTGCTGCGCGGCCAGCGCCAGATCGCGCTCCTCTTGGGCCGATTGCCCGAGCGCCAATGCGTGCTGACGCTCCCGCTCCGTCGCGCCAGTGACCTGGGCGGCATGCGCCTGGAGGGTGGCGCGCGCCAGATCCTGCGCCGCCTGATATTCTCGCAGGCTGATCGTCCCGGCCGCATACAGCGCCTCGGCGCGGTGCAGCTCGTCGTCGAAACGCTTCTGCGCCACATACATCGGGTCGAGCGACGCGCGCAGCACGTCGGCCTGCGACGCCAGCTCGCGCGAGTGACGGGCCGCCAGGGCCTCGGCCTGGGCCAGGCGCTCGGCCTCGGCCGCCGCCTCGGCGACGCGCTGGTGGCGGCCAACGAAATGCTCGGCCGCATCGGCGCTCTGCATCAGCTCAATCTGGACGCGCTCCAGCGCGCCCGCCTCGGCCAGCAGGGTCTGTGCCTGCCGCTCGGCCTCGATCCGCGACGCATTGGATGCCTGGATGAACAGGCGCGTCGCCTCGGTCGTATCGCCGACCGCGCTGGACGTGCGCTGTGCCGCCGCGACGATCAGCTCGAACGACCGGGCACGATTCTGCGCCTCGGCCGCCTGGCTGCGCAAATCATCGACGCCCAGATTGACACGACCGTCAACGGTCGGCCCCTTGATCGCCTGGGCGGCGATACGCTGCACCTGACTGAAGCTGCCCTCGAACGACGCCTGGGCGCGCTTGGCGGCATCGTCGGCCAGGCTGGCGAAGGCCCCGAACTTCGATCCCATCCGCCCGATCGAACGGTCGACATTGTCGGCCATCCGATCGGCGCGGCGCTCGAAACGGTCGAGCGGCTGCTCGGCCTCGGTGAGGTGACGGCGCAGCAGCTCGGTCGCGGCATCGACCTGCAACAGCAGGCGTTCGGTGACGTCAGCCATGCGCGCCTCCCCTATTCGTCAGGTACGGCGTGGAAGCGCTCATACCCCTCGATCGCCGCCCAGAACTCGGACGGCGTCGCGGACCAGAATTCATGCGGCCGCCACGACAGCGCAGCGGCCGCCAGCCCCATCAGCCGACGACGGGGGCTTCCTCGGTCGTCTTCATCGTCGTCGGCTTCGGATTTCCCTCGGCGTCATAGCCGCCGGTCACGGCGACCGAGAGGACGCCCGACACCTGCTTCTGCGCGATCAGCAGGCCGCCGTCCGACCCCATGATAAGACGGCCGATGCGCTTGGGGTTCGCGCCGGCGAGGTTCTTGTCGTCGGTGGCGCGACCGAAGGCGCGGACCAATGCACAGACGATCTGGGCGACCGCCCCCATCTTCAGCTTCAGGTCGATGGCATCGCGCGCCAGGTCGACGAGGCCGCGATCGAGGGTCGCCTCGATCTCCTCGATCGCCTCATAGGATGGGCGCAGGCCCATCGTCTCGCCGCCGAGGATCAGGACGGATTCACCGCGGTCATCGACCGCCGGGCGGGTGGTGGCTTCGGTCATTCTGCCTCCGGGGTGTGGGTGGTTTCGGCCGTCGTGTCGGCCGCAGCCGGTTCGTCGGCGGGAAGCGCGGCATAAAGCGCGCGGATCAGCCCGATCGCCGCCGTGTCGGCCGCGACCAGGTTGGCCAGCTCGACATGGTCGACCGGCTGGGCGAGGAACGGCTCCAGCGCGCGGGCCACGCGGTCCGGCCCGGAGGCGAGCAGCTGCTCGACCTCATGGGCCGAACAGCCGGTGGTTGCGATCAGGCGGGCGTTCAGATCCACCGGGGCCGCCGCCAGGGTCAGCGCCGCACCGGCGATCGTCAGGGTCGTGACCATCGATCAGGCCAGGGTATCGACGGTGGGCTGGGCGGCAGGCTGGAAGGTCAGGCTGGCCTTCACGGAACTGCCCTGCTCGAAGTCGCTGTTATCCAGCGCCGTGTACATCGAGCACTCGAACACCACGTCGGAGGTGGCGAAGGGCTTCTTGCGGACCTGGATCACCTCGGCCGCATTCGACTTGTCGAGCGTTTCGAGGCGGGTGTAGCCGGTCGCATCGGGCAGGTCGGGGACGATATCCTGCTTGATCGAGATGGTGCGCAGGCCTGGCGTCTGCGTGTCGACGCCTTCGGCATCCTTGGTCGCGGAAGAGCTGAAACCCTTCGAGCGGTTGATGGTCAGGTTGGCCTGACCGGCGGGCTGGTTGAAAGCGGTGCCGTCGGCCGCACGGACGAACAGACGGTAATCGCTACCGAGTTTCTTACCCATGATGGTCTCCACAAATGAAAAGGGCCGCGCTGACGTGGCGCGGCCCGGGGGGCTTCGGATTGGTCGGGGGTGTCAGGGGGCGAGCGCGATCGCGTCGAAGGCAGAAATGCCCGAATAGCTCGAGCCGCCTTCGTCTAGGACCGCGTCGTCGTCCTTGAAAGCGAAGGCGACGGTCCAGCCCGCCTCGGTGAAATTCTGACCGTCCAGCGCCTTCTCGATCTGGCCTTGCAGGGCGAGGAGTGGCGCGCGCTCCTCGGCGACGACCAGCGAGATGATATTGATCTCGACGCGGCGATCGTCGCTGGCGCCCTTGCCGCCCATCGAGAAGCTTTTCAGGTCGCCCAGGATGACTAGATCGCCCTGCGCACCGGCGGGCGCGTCCTGATAGACGGTCGCCTTGCTGATCGCGGCGGCCAAGGCACGGAAGGCGACCGCCTCAACGATCGATTTCGCGTCACTCATCCCCGGCCCCGATCTTGGTCAGCGAGCGGCTGAAAATGCCGCGCATATTGGTGTTCAGTTGGGCGCGAAGGTCAGGATAACGGCCGGTCACGAACCGCTTCGGGGCCATGGCGGGCACCTTCATGCGATAGGCGGCGACGATGTCGGCGCGCTCCTTGCGGCCCCGCGCATCGGTGCGCAGCGTCGAATAGGTCGAGCCGTCGCGGCGCGAAAGCGTCACCCGGCGACGGCGTTGCACCAGCACGACCTGCGCCTTTCGGCCCAGATCTTGGATGCGACCATAGAATAGCTTTGCCCGGCCCGCTGGCGTCCCGATCAGGCCGATCTGGAGGCGCAGCGAGGTGGCCAGCACCTTGGATTGCAGTCCCGCGCGCAGTTTGCCCGTCAGATCCGGCGCGCGGGCCTGGACGGCACGAAGCATCTCGCGGCCGGTGACATGCAGCTCCACCAAGATCTCGCCGCGCACGGCATCCGGAAGGCGGCGCAGCAGGCGGCGAAACCGCGCGATGCCCTTGATGCGCTGGCGGGCCATCAGCTGGGCTGCCCGCTCTCGCAGGACAGTACCAGGCCGTCGCGCGCGTCCGTGGGCGCGATCGCGGTGATCGCCAGGACTGTATCGCCATACACAAGCCGGTTGGCGATCGTCAGGCCCGACCGATTGCGGATCGTGACCTTCCAGAGTTGGCGCTGACGCTCGACCAGGTGCTGAAGCGCGCGGTCGCCACGAAGGGCGATGACCTCGGCGGGCACGCGATCGGCCAGGTTGCGCCATTTGGGCTGGCCTGCCGGGACGGAGCGACCGCCCTTGCCGTTATCGACGAGGTTTTGCTCCTCGATGCGGATGCGGTGGCGCAGCCGACCGGCCGACAGGCGTCTCATTCGACCGCCCAGGACGCGATGGGGTCCAAGAGCCAGGTCACGCCGAGCGGCAGCTCCGCGCCGCCCCGGCCATCGACGATGACACCCTCGGGCAGGGCGTACCAGGCGGCAACGATCAGGCTGATCGCTTGGCAAGCCATGGCCAGATCGTCCCCGGTCAGGGTCGGATTGGTGCCGACGATCGTCCGGCGGGTGCGCCGTTCGACGGCCCGGCGTGCGGCGGTGATGAGCCGCAGCAGCCGGGCATCGTCGTCCGTCGCGCTGGCGTCGAGCCGCAGATCCTGCTTGATCGCCTCCAGCGTGACGGGTTCAGCCATTACGCCAGCGACTTCGCATAGGCGACGGCATCGGCGTGGGTGTCGATATAACCCTCGCGCTCGAGCTGGCCGACACGACCGGCGGGGATCTCGGCCAGGTCGTTGACCACGTAATCCTCGAAATCGAGCGTCACGCGGGCTTCGACCAGCTCGGCCGGGTCTTCCTCGGTTGGCGCGTCGCCATCAGTTGCGCCGCCGGTGTTCTCCGGCGTGCCCGTGTTTTCGCCGCCCTGCGAGGCGGTGGTGTCGGTGGTCGGCGTGTTGGTGCCGGTGTTCGGGGTGGGGGTGCGAGCCATGCCGCTCTCCTGTTTTTCGGGGAAGGGATTGGGGTGGCCCGGTCAGGCCACCCCGGCAGATCAGCTCGCGGACTGCTGGAAAGCCTTGTACGGCTTGCCCGCGCTGATCTTCTTGCCGTCACCACGCGCCCAGGCGAGGAAGCCGACCTGCCCCTTGGACGTGTAGACGCTGTCGTCGAAGCGGAAGAGCGTCACTTCCATCACGTCGCGGATCAGGAAGCTCTTCAGGTCGCCGAACAGGATCGACTTGGCGTTGGCGGCCTGAACCGGCATGTCCTGGTTGATCTGATAGCGGTAGCGCAGGAAGGTATCGGGATCCTTCGCCGACAGGCCCGGCAGCCACAGCGGATGGCCCTGGGCATCCTTCAGCTTCTTCAGGTTGCGCAGGGTGGTGTCATGGAACATCCAGCCCACGCCGTCCGCCGTGCGATAGGCCGGGTCGATCGAGTGCTCCAGGTCGACCATGTCGTCATATTCGACGAAGTTGGTCTTGCCGGTCGTGGCGGCCTTGCCCACGTCCGCCCCGGTCACATAGCCTTCCGGCTCGTTGACGCCAGTGCCGACCGTGTATTTTTCGTTCTGGATGCGACCGATGCGGGTGGTGGCCGATCGACGAACGAACGCCTCCACGTCCATGCCCGGCCCCTGATCCTGGAGCAGCTCGAACGGCAGCGTGAAGATCTTCGACGACCACTTGTAGGCACCGATCTGGACGGTGCCAAACGTGGGATCGGAGCTGCTCGCGCCCTGATTTTCGGGGACGATCTCGCCCTTCTGGCCCGTCTCGTCGACGGTCGGCCACGGCAGCGCAGCGCCCGAGCCGGTCTGGATGATCTCGGCGACCTGGCGGACGCCACCGAACGCCTTCAGCGCCTCGAGCAGCTGGCCGCCAAAGCCGGTCGGGACCAGGAAGCCGCCCGCCGCGCCGGTCTGCGCCGACGATGCGTTCTTCGGCTGGCCGGTGCGCAGCACCTCGATATCATCGCGCGACATCGCCGAGATACCGAACATCAGGTAGTTGCGGAAGGCCGCGCTGTAACGCTGCTGACGTTCGCGCTGCTCCGGCGACAGGTTGCGAACCTCGGCTTCGCCGCGTGCCTCGATTTCGCCCTCGTTTTCGTAAGCCAGCAGCTCGCCATCGATACGGGCCTGCCGTTCCAAACGTTCGATCTGCGAGTCGATATTGTCGATTTCGGCATAGATCGCATCGACCTGGGCCTCGATATCCTTCGACCACTTGTCGCCGGTGTTGGTGTCGAGGAGGTTGCGGGCCTGCTTTGCCTTATCGGCACGCTGGTCCCGGAGCGCTTTGATATTCTTCATCGGGGAGGGATTCCTCACAAAAAAAGGCCCGCCGGATGAGGGCGGGGCTTCGGGGTGCCGGGGGGGACCGGCGTGGGGGGTGCGCGGCCGTCAGGCGGCCATGCGGTCGTACAGCGCCAGGCGGGCCACCGCCCGGTCGCGGGCGCTGGTGTCCATCTCGCGGGGACGTTCGGTCAGCGCCTTGGGCACATTGGCGAAGGCGGACAGGTTGAAGACATTGGCTTGAGCCTTCGCCGCCGCTTTATCGGGCACGATTGTCATCCGATCGACGAATCCGGCATCAATGGCCTCGGCCGCATTGAACCAGGTTTCGGCTTCCAGCCACGCCTTGATCTCTTCCGCCGATCGGCCAGACTTCGCCACGAAGTCGTCGGTCATCACGTCGTCGATCTTGCTGAGCAACGTCGCCGTCGCGGTCAGGTCGGCCGCGTTGCCCATGGCGAAGGTCCATGCGCGGTGGATCATGTAGAACCCACCCTCAGCAATCTCGGTACTGTCACACCCGAGGGTAAGGACCGCTGCGGCAGACGCAGCCAGTGCATCAATCGAGGCGGTGAACTCAGCCGGATGCTCGCGGATCGCAGTCATCATCGCCCGCGCCTCGAACACGTCGCCGCCGGGTGAGTTGATGCGCAGCCGGACCTTGGGCGTGGTGATCGCTGCCAGCTCGCGCGCGAAATCGGCCGCCGACACGCCCCAGAAAGCGTCGATCACGTCATAGACGTACAGCGTGGTCGTATCGGTGCCGGTCGCCTCCGCGCGCAGGCCAGAGCCCTTGCCGCGATTGTCCTGGGCCAGGTTAAGCAGCTTGCGCGTCATCTGCGGCATCGTCATCGGGCTCCATCGGGGGGCCGCCGTTGTGGCCGATCGGGGCCGGTGCAGGCGGGAAATAGACCTTGTCGGCGTCGGGATGGGGCAACGGGGGCAGATTCTTCATCCGCCGCACCTCGTTCTGCGACATCCAGCCGGGCAGTTGGTTGCCGCCCAGGGCGGCCTTGAAATAGTCGGCCTGCGACTTGCTATCGCCGACCTGCATCGCCTCGACGTCGAAATCGACGAAGAAGCGGGACGGCTTCGCCCCGATCACGGGGAACAGCTTGCGGGTCAGCTCTTTGGCGAACCGGCGCACATGCGGGACGCAGGTGTAGAGCTTGAAGCCCACGGTCATCTGCTCGATGCCGGTGCCCCAGGTGGTCGCGGCCGACGTCTCGCCGATCATGTGCGGGGGCGTGCCGAAGATCCGCGCCACGTCGACGACAGAATATTGCAGCAGCTCGAGCAGCTGCGCGTCCTTGGCGCTGACCGAGACGCGTTTCCACTCGCCGCCATTCTCCAGCAGCAGCGGATTATGTGCGTTCGCAACGCCCTGCGCCTTCTTGCGCAGATACTCTTTGAAGTCGGCGCGCTGCTCCTTCGATATCTTCGTGCCCTCGGGGAACGAAAAATAGTCGTTGGTCAGCAGGCCTCGCTCAAACTGGCCGCTGGTATATTCCCGACTGGCCAGGTTGATGCCGATCGCCTGGGCATGGTGCGCGATCGCCGACAGGGCGCGGATGCCAGTGGTGTCGCGGCCCGGACCCCGGAAATGGATCACATAGGACCCGTGGTGCGTCTCCACCGACCCGTCGAGGTTGGTGAACTGATACCAGACGGTGTCACTCGACCGGAACGGCAGGACGCGCGCCGGGTGGTAATAGTCGATCGAGGTGATCGTCCCGTTACGTGCCTGGCGCATCAGGCCATAGCCGTTGCCGCGCAGCAGCATCGCCATCGCCTGAAGCTCGATGAACTCCGGGCCGCTCATCTCCTCGTTGGGTTCGACCTGGAGGAAGCGATTATACGGGTGGTCGGCGACATAGCGCCGCCCGCCGTTCGGCAAATGCTCGTACACGCCCAGCGGGGCCGACATCATCGTGCCGCTGATCAGCGTCACGCAGCGCCACACCGCCGAGGAGCGCATGGCCGTTTCGGGCGTGACCTCCACCCCGGCCGCGCGCTGTCCCCAGCCCATCCACTCGAACTGCGAGAAGTCGCCAACGACGGCGGTCGTGCTATCGACCACGTTCTGGACGGGCGCGGCCAGGCGCGCGGCCTCGGCAGCAGCGGCGCGATCGGACAGGCGGTAGGACGATATGCTCATGCCGCGTCCTCCTCGCTGTCGTCGTCGTCATCGGCGTCCAGGTCGACGATGAAGCTGCCCGTATAGGCGTCCTTGCCTTCAAGCGGCGCGTTGTCGGCCGCGCCCACGCCCATGGCGGTGGTCACGATGCCGTCGATCCGGCCGCGCGACCGCTTCTTGTCGAAGGCGCGGTTTTTCTGGCCGTCCTCGGTGATCGCCGCGTTGGCTGCGCAGCTATAGGTGACGGGCGAGCTGTCGATCACGATCGTGTCCTTCAGGATGCGATCCTCGAGCCGCTCGATCGAGCGGGGCATGCAATATTGCCGATCCTCGAACATCACGCGGGTGCCCTGGGCATGGCGCACCATTTTCAGGCCGGAGCCTGCGGGCTTGTCCGGCCCCTCGAATTTCCAGGCGTCGAACCCGATTTCCTCGCAGGCGCTCTCGAAATCGGCGAACTGGGCGGGGTCGAACACCAGCTCGACAACATCATGCTCGGCGCAGATCTCGGCGACGCGGGCGGCGACGAAGGTCTTGTCGATCGTCGCGCCGGGCACGGCGGTCAGGTGGCCGTCAGCGACCCATTCCACATACGGGGCCGAGTCCCGCTTGGCCCGGTCGGGCAGGCCATCGGAGGTGGTCCAGTACCAGGTCTTGCACCACAGGATGCCGTCGCCGTCGCGCCACACGGCGGTCAGCGCGGTCAGGTCGTTCTTCTTGGACAGATCGAGCGACAGCCAGCATTTGCAGCCGCGCAGGATCTGCATCGCCGCGTCGTCGATCGGCCCCAGGATCGCGGCCCACTTCTCCTCATCGATCCAGAAGTCGGCCGCGCCGGTCGGGATGCCGAAGTAGAGCCGCTTGACCGAGCTGGCGGTCGATAGCCGGGTCTGGGCGGTCTGGACCTCCTCGCGAATATTGGCGACCGGGTAGGTGATGCCCAGCGCTGGAAGGGCCTTTTGCCAGCACGCCTCATTGGTGAAGACGGTTTCGCGATCGCGCTTGTCGACGCGCGCCACGAAGGCGAACTGCGTATCGTCTCGCTTTTCGCCCTTGGCGATCAGCTGGGCCGTCTCCGAATAGGAGGTGCCGACGATCTGCGAGGTGGCGGGCGTGTTGGTGCCCAGCACCATCATCGCACTGCCCGCCACCTTCGTAATGGCCCGTCGCCAGATCTCGATCTGGGCGTCGGTGGTGAATTCGTGGATCTCGTCCGCCAGCACCAAGCGCGGTCGCGGTCCCGACTGCGCCGATCCGCCCGCCAGCGGTAGGAAGAAGGATTGCGAGGCGGGGTGCTCGATCTTCCAGGTGTTGTCGCCCTCGCCGCGCAGGACGACGTGGCCCAGGGCCTCCAGCGTATCGCCGTCGTCATAGCCGGGCACCTGCGCCCGGCACATGGCGGTTCCGTCCTTGAACAGGACGTTGGCGGTCTGCTTGTTCGCCGCGATCGAATAGACCTGGCTGCGCGGGAAGCCGCACCAGCCCATGACGTACAGGCCCAGGCCCGCCATCATCGGCGACTTGGCCTGCCCCTTCCCCGTCTCCACCCAGGCAGAGCGGAAGCGCCAACGCCCATCGGCATTGACCCACCCCATGAGCGAGCCGACGACGAACACCTGATAGGGCAGCAGGTTGAACGGCTTGCCCGCTGCCGGGCCGTCCGTGATCGTGAAGACGGACGGAAAGAAGTCCAGCGCACGTTGCGCCAGCTCCGGCCGCCAGAAATAGCCCCGCTTGGCCGCGTCCCGCAGGTCGCGGAGGTGACGCTCGCAGGCATAGCGGACCAGGTCGCCCACGACGAAATCGCCGCGTACCGCCGCCTCGGCCCAGGCCGTGGTGGGATCGCTCGCCGCTGGGGCGCTAACCCTTCGGCCCAAGGAACGCGTCCGCCCCGGCGGTGCGGTGGCGCTGCTTGGCGACCTTGCCCACCTTGCTGCGGCGCCCCGGCGACAGGCCCAGCTGGGCCTCCAGGCGCTCGGCCGTGCTCTCGGCCTCGCGCATCGCTTTGTAGTAGATCGACAGGCGGTCGATCGCCTTGGCGTTCTCCGGGTTGGCCTCGGTCACGAGGCCGTTGCCCGCGACCTGGCGCGAACAGCGGTCGTACACGATGTAGGCCAGGACCAGGCGCTGAAGCGCGTGGCCGTTCGACGACGACAGGATTTCCCGCGTGGTCATCTCGTCGACGATGCGACGCCAATGCCCGCGCGCGACCACTCGTTCGTCGGCGTCGGTCAGCAGCGCCGACCAATCGGGCTGGCCGACGATCGTCTCGTCCACCGCCGGTTCGGCCACGGCCTGCTTTGCCGAGGTGCGGGTCGGTTTCCTTGCCATGGCACCTCACTTCCGCCCGAACTTTTTACTCTGAAAATGCTCGCGCAGCGCATGAAGGGAACCGCCGGTGTCCGGCGCCCCCCCTCAGTGGACTTTTGCCCCCCCCGGGGGGGTGGGCATCCGTCGCGGCGCGCTCGGGGGCGCGCGACTGGCGGGCTGGCCGTTCCATTGATGGCCAGCGCTGGTCGGCCGACCGTCTCGGCCGACGCCCTTCGCGCCGATCGGCGCGGCGTGGCCGAACTGCTCGGCCGTCACCTCATGGTGGCACGGCTGGCAGAGGTTGCGGGTGTTGTCGTCGACGTCCAACCCGCCCAGCGCCAAGGGCTTGATGTGGTCGACGACTACCGCCGCGACGGTGATCCCCGCCGCCAGGCACCGCTCGCAAAGCCCATTGGTGCGGCGCAACCGGCGGAGCCGCTGGCGCTGGCCAGCCCGGCCGCGAAGCCGCTCCGCCTTGCAGAAGGCCAGGTTAGGCGACCAGGTCGGTCAGCTTGCCGCCAACGCGGCCGATCCGGGCACCCTTGGCGTCGGCCGCATCCGCCGCGTCCATCAGGGCCTGCGCCTGCTGCCGGAGGCCCTTGGCCCGTTCGTTCTGCTTTGCCTCCTCGGCAGCCAGGCGCTCGGCCAGCTTGCCCAGGAACGACACCACGCCTTCGACCTTGGCGGTCGGCAGCAGCAGCGCAAGGATCAACACGATGAAATTCATATGCACCTCGTTACGAGCTGGTTTCGTCGCCACCCAAGCCCAGCTCGATGGCTGCGGGGGCAATGACGTCGATGAAGAAGTCCTCGGTCTGCTTCGACCGGAAGCCCAGCGAGGAGAGCAGCACGTCCGGCACATCGTCCCCGTCCAGCAGCCCCTGCTCGTCCAGCACCTTCAGGATGGCGGGCTTGTCGAGCGCATGGCTGACGCGGATGGTGATCGCCTCATAGGGCGTGCCCATCAGCATGGTGACGGCGTCCCCGTCCTTGCCATGGTCATGCACCACCTTGGGCGGGCTGATGCGATAGCCGATGGTGCAGCCGCCGATCTCGATCGACTTCCGCTTCCCGCCGGTCAGCTCCTCGATCGACGCCGCCCACCAGGGCTTCAGCTGCTTGGCGATGTCCTTCAGCTCGGCCGCGATCGGCACCAGCAGCGCATCGGCCGCGCCGTTGACCCGTGCCATAAGAGCCGCGCGGCGGGCATCAATGGCGTCGACCTCGGCCGACAGGACCGCATAGCGGGTCGCCAGCGCCGTGGCCTGCTGGACGGTCTGGGGTGCCCGTTGGGCGGGTGAGCGAAGCCGCGCCATTACGCCTTACCCGCGCCGCTACCGTCGCACGGGACGCGTATTGTGAACCGGCTCGCGGCGTAAGGGTCAAAGTCCAAGAAGGCCCGTTCGGCACGGATGGCCTGAAGCTCGGCATAAACCTGCGCCAGATAGCGCCGTGTGACCGGGACCGACTCACGCGGCTCGCCAGCCGTCGCGACCTGATTGAGCTGCGCCAGATCGATACCACGGGTCATCGTCACCATCCTGCAGAACGGCCGTCCGGGCTGACCCAGAGCGGCGGATTAACGGGCCGGGCGTCCGGCCCGCGAAACGGCTTGACCAGGTCGCGCGCGATCCGGTGCGCTTCGGTTTCCTGGTCATGAAAATCGGCGTGGGAGCGAGCGCCGTGACGGACGCGGCGGATCAGCGCCTCCAGCCGATCGCGCACGCTTTCCAGGTCGTCGGCCGGGTGGCGCCGCTGCTCGCCTCGGGGGGAAGCGGCAGCGGCGCGGCCCGCTCCACCGGCGGTCGTGGTACGGCTGGGCTGGGCCATCTCGGCATCTCCAAAACGCGAAAAGGCCCGCCTCTCCGGGGGGGGGTGAGAGGCGGGCCATGCGGTCGGGTCGCAATTCGCGCGGGGTCGAAATGGCCCTAAATGTGACCGTTTGGGCAGGGTCTATTTTGGTCCACTCACAAAATCCCGGCGTGGGCGGCCGCTAAGGTCGCAGGGTCGACCTCGTTGCGGGCTGCCGCCAGGGTGCGAGGCCAAAGGTCCAGCGCCACGATCAGCAGGCGTTTAGCGCGCCGGTGGGCCATGCGGTTCCGCCGGGCGGCAACGGTGAAGCCCAAGCCGCCGACGATCATGTCCAGCACCACGGCCGGATGCTCCAGCGCCTCACGCCACCGGGTATAGGCGACCTCCGTCTGCACCGCGCCGAGCGCTTCATAGAAGCTGCCGTCACCCTGCGGTGATCGATCGACCCGCGCCTCCAGGCTGGCGATCGCAATGGTCACGTCGCCGACGACGCGCTGATGCGCGGCCGCGATCTGCTCGGCTGCCGCCAACTGGTCGGCGTTGATATCGCCGGTGGTATAAAGCCGGGCCAGCCCGCCCTCTGTCTTCGTGGCGACGTAGCGCAGCGTTTCCGGTGTCGCCTCCTTGCCCGTATATTGGCGATCGCTCTTCAGCTGTTCGGCGTGGCGGCGGGACACGCGGTTGCGCTCGGCCTTGCGTTCCTGCTTGTTCAGCCCAGCCGTATCAACGGGCGGCATCGGACGCGGTCGGCCGAGCACCAGACGATGCACGCGGTCCGCCTCTCGCGCCCGACTGGCCGCGATCGCTGCCAGCGGATCGACATAGCTGCGGGAACTGGCGGGCAGCGCGGCGAGCCGCCGCGCCGCTTGTTCGTTAAGCGCTGAAACCCCTGTCATGCGAAATTCACCCCTGTGTCACCCAGGGTCGTAATCCAGCTCCGGGGCGAGCGGCAGGATCGGAAATGGTCCACGCACGATATCGTCGTCGACGATGAATCCCGCTGCGCGCAGGTCCCGCACGGCTTCTTCCAGTCGGTCGGGCAGCATGATCCCCCGCGCGCCAGGCCGCCGGATGATTTGCTTATCCTGTTCGAGCGAGCGGAGGGCGGCTTGCACGCGGGTGCGGCTGGCCCCGATCCCTTGCGCGATTTCGCCGATAGACGGCGAGCCGCCCCACCGATCGACGTAGGCCCGGATGAAGGTCAGCACCAGAAGCCTCCGGCTGACCATTGCCGGTTGCAAGCGCAACTGTTCGTCCATCGATTTAGAATGTCCCCCGCCCGATTAATATAGGGAGAATCAGGGCTTTCCGCCAGATTGTACCAATCCGGTCCCGCCAAGTGCGGGGCCGGTGAAAGGCCAGGCGTCGGAATCCCATTCGATATGTATGCGAAAACCGAACATCGCCAGTTCGGCCTCCGACACCCTTTCCCCCGAGAAAAGGGTAAGCGTCCGGTGAAGGCGTCGCGTCAGGCGGGACGGTAGTTCCACGGCAGCAGTTCATTGATCTGGCGGGCTGGATGGTCGGCGATGCGG
>NZ_JACHNX010000032.1 GCF_014199595.1 Sphingomonas yabuuchiae
GAGCACCTTGAATGCCCAGAACAACCGCCAAGCCGCCGCCCGCATGTCCCTTCATCTAACCTACAATGTCAAAGAGCCCGACAACAAATACCGGCGCGTCTTCCACCCCTAAACCTTTCGGTCTAGAGACCCAGAGCGCCAGCATCCCAATGCCAGTACCGCAACCCCGAAGCCGCCTCAGCGACCCGCTCCGTTGCGGTGACACCCCTCTAGGCGGGGTCACCCCGAACCGTCAACAGCCGATTTTCATTTTTCCGTAAAAATTCGACAAATATGCCGTTTTTCAGTGGTTTGGCCGATCCTATTTCCGGCATCCGCTCCGGAACCATATGCCCGGTGGGGCGTGCCTCCTCGAATCACAGGGCTGAAAAGCCGGGAATCATGGACAGAATCACAGCGCCCGACATGGCAGGGGCGCCCTTCCCCTTCGGAAAGGACGCCCCCGATCATAGGACGGTTGAGAATCAGGCGTTCAGAGACGGCCGACCGTTACCGGCTTATCCTCGGTCCGCTTGAGCGGATTGGCGAGCGGCAGCGTGAACGGCGCCGCCGCGATCTCGAACACATCGCCTTCCTGGGTACGGATGCCGTCCGAGAAGGACAGCGTCGCCGTGCCGAAGAAATGGACATGCACGTCCCCCGGACGACGGAACAGCGCATATTTGAAATGGTGATGCTCGAGATTCGCCAGGCTGTGCGACATGTTCGCCTCGCCCGACAGGAACGGCTTTTCCCAGATGGTCCGACCGTCGCGCGCCACCTTGCTGGTGCCCTCGATATGGTCGGGCACCTCGCCGAGCAGCAGTTCGGCGCCCAGCGCGGCAGGGCGCAGCTTGCTGTGGGCCAGCCAGAGATAGTTGTGACGCTCGGTCACATGGTCCGAAAATTCGTTGGCGAGGCACAGGCCCAGGCGATGCGGGGTGCCGTCGGGCCCGATCAGATAAATGCCCGCCAGTTCGGGCTCTTCGCCGCCGTCCTGTGCAAAGGCGGGCATTTCCAGCGCGTCGCCGGGGCCGACCAGCTGCGAGCCGTCCCCCTTGTAGAACCATTCCGGCTGCTGGCCGACCTGGCCTTTGCCGGGCTTGCCGCCCTCGACGCCTTCCAGGAACATGCGCATCGAGTCGGTCTGGTGCGCGGCGGCGGCGGCATCGCGGTGCATCTTGTCGCGCCCCTCGGCCGAGCCGAGATGGGTCAGGCCGGTGCCGGTCATGACGCAATGCGCGGGATCGGCGTGGTCGATCGGCGCGATCAGATGCCCCGCCGCCAGTTCGGCCGCCAGATCGACGCTCTCACCCTGACCGCAAGCCAGCGCGGTATCGAGCAGCGACCGGCCTTCCGCGATCGCACGCTGGGCGAGCGCAATGACGCTCTCGACGCCCGGCACGAACGCGGCCTGGTCGCCGCGCGCCAGAATGACCGAGCGCTCACCCGAGGGCGCGCGGTGCTGCAACAGACGATCAGCCATCAAATCCTCCCCTGATATCTTTTCAACAAAAAGGGGCGCGGACCCTGATCCGGCCCGCGCCCCGTCATTCCTTAGCCCGGCTGGCCATCGACCAGGCGGGGCAGCGTGCCCGCGGCTTCGTCCTTCAGATCCTGCGGCAACAGCGCGGCCGCCAGGTTCTGGTACGATACCGGCCGCAGATAACGGTCGATCGCCAGGCTGCCGACCGAGGTCGTGCGTGCGTCCGAGGTCGAGGGGAACGGCCCGCCATGTACCATCGCATGGGCAACCTCTACGCCGGTCGGCCAGCCATTGGCGAGGATACGGCCCGCCTTGCGCTCGAGCACCGGCACCAGCCGCGCGGCCATGTCGGTATCGCCCTCGTCCATCTGAATCGTCGCGGTCAACTGACCCTCGGCGGCCTTGAGCACGGCGATCAGTTCCGCCTCGTCGCGGCAGCGGACCAGGATCGACGATGCGCCGAACACCTCATGGCCCAGTGCCTCGTCCGCGAGGAACGCCTCGGCCGTGGTCTGGAAGAAGGCGGCGCGACCGGCGGTGATGCCCTCGCCCACCTTGCCCTGCGCGATCGTCTCGACCTTGTCATGGCTGGCGAGCGATTCGGTGCCCTTGGTGTAGGCGGCATGGATGCCCGGCGTCAGCATGGTCTGCGCCGCTGCCTCGGGCAGCGCGGTACGCGCGGCCTCGACGAATGCGTCAAGCCCCTCGCCCTCGATGGCGAGCAGCAGGCCCGGATTGGTGCAGAACTGCCCGGCGCCCATGGTCAGCGAACCGACGAACGCGGTGCCCAGCGCCGCGCCGCGCGCCTTCAGCGCCTCGGGCATCAGCACGACCGGGTTGATGCTCGACATTTCGGCATAGACGGGGATCGGCACCGGGCGTTCCTGCGCGATCTTGACCAGCGCCAGGCCACCCGCGCGCGAGCCGGTGAAGCCGACCGCCGCGATGCGCGGATCGCGGACCAGCGCCGCACCCAGTTCGTTGCTCGGGCCGGTCAGGTGGCTGAACACGCCCTTGGGCAGGCCGCAGGCTTCGACCGCCCGCTCGATCGCGGCGGCGACCAGCGCGCCGGTCTGCGGATGGGCGGGATGGCCCTTGACCACGACCGGGCAGCCGGCGGCCAGCGCCGAGGCGGTGTCGCCACCGGCGGTCGAGAAGGCGAGCGGGAAGTTCGACGCGCCGAACACCGCGACGGGACCCAGCGGCACCATGCGCAGGCGCAGGTCGGGACGCGGCAGCGGCTGACGGTCGGGCATGGCGGGGTCGATGCGGACCTGCAGATAGGCCCCGGCGCGCAGCACCTTGGCGAACAGGCCCAGCTGGCCGACGGTGCGGCCACGCTCGCCCTCCAGGCGCGCACGCGGCAGGCCGCTCTCGCGCATCGCCGCCTGGATCAGGTCGTCGCCGATCGCCATGATCTCGGCACCGATCTTGTCGAGGAACGCGGCGCGCTCCTCGCGGCTGGTGGCGCGATAGACGTCGAACGCCTCCTCCGCCGCGGCGCAGGCCGCCTCGACATCGGCCGGTCCGTGCACCGCAAAGGCGTCGCCCACCGGCTGGCCGGTGGCGGCGTCGATCGAACGGAAATCGGTCATAGGGGAAGCTCCTTTATATTACTCCGACATATTAGTTTGACGGAGCGATGGCAATGTTAAAGGTTGTGGGTAAGGATGGGGGCGGAGAGGTACGATCGATGAATGACAGCATGACGAACGGCGACGCGCCGCCCGAAACCGTCGGAGAGATGGGGTCTGACGAGGCCGCCCCCAAGGCCCGGCGCGGCACCGGCCGCCGCCTGCATGGCGCGATCGCGCACAAATTGGGCGCGGCGATCGTCTCGGGCGAGTATCGACCTGGCGACACGCTGTCGGGGGAAGTCGCCTTTTCCGAGGCGCTCGACGTGTCGCGCAGCGCGTACCGGGAAGCGGTGCAGGTGCTGAGCGCCAAGGGGCTGGTCGAAAGCCGACCCAAGACCGGCACGCGTGTCCTGCCGCGCAGCCGCTGGAACCTGCTCGACCCCGATGTGCTGGCCTGGGCCTTTTCGGGCGAGCCGGACATTCACTTCGTGCGCAGCCTGTTCGAACTTCGCGCCATCGTCGAGCCTGCCGCCGCCCGACTGGCGGCCGAGCGTCGCGACAAGACCGACCTGAAGGACATGCGCGACGCCCTGGGGGCGATGCGCCGCCATACGCTGGCCACCGATGCGGGGCGGGCCGCCGACCGGGACTTCCACAATGCGGTGCTCTCCGCGACGCGCAACGACGCGCTGGTCGTGCTGTCCGCCAGCATCGGCGCGGCGGTCGCCTGGACCACCCAGTTCAAGCAGCGGTCGCGCGCGCTGCCCCGCAATCCGGTGCCCGACCATGTAAAGGTCTATGACGCGATCGCCGCGGGCGATGTCGAGGCGGCGGGAGAGGCGATGCGGCTGCTCGTCGATCTGGCGCTGGAGGATACGCGCAGCGCGATGGAGGGATAGAAGGCCCGCTCCCGCGAAGGGAGCGGGCCACCCGAGACGCCGGGTTCGGGAATGGGGATCCGCGGCGTTTCGACACACTTTCCTCCCCTGGAAGGGGAGGTGGCAGGCCGAAGGCCTGACGGAGGGGTGTCCAGGCATGGGGCGCGGACCAACCTCGCCAGTGGTGACACCCCTCCACCAGCTTCGCTGGTCCCCCTCCCCTTACAGGGGAGGAATGTCGATCCGTCCAGTTGACCGTCCACTTCTCCCAGGCCGTTTCAAATCGCCGCGCGATGGACCGGCTTGGCCGGGACCTCGACCCGGAAAGTGAAGATGTCGCCCGCCTGGACCTGCTCGGCCAGTTGCTCTTCCGACAGACCCTGCCGCGCGGTGGTGGCATAGGCGGTGCGGCCATCAGGGCCGCCCAGCGCGATCTTCGTGATGTTGGACACGGGGAAGCGAACCTCGTCGGTCAGCACGCCGTCCGGGCCATAGCGCCGTGCGGCCCAGCCGCCGAAGAAGCCGACCCACACGCCACCCTCGGCATCGCAGATCGCGCCATCGGGATGGCCGTCCGCATCGCCGAACCGCGCGAACTCGGTCGAGGGGCCGAGCGTGCCGTCACCCAGGATCGGATGCGCCAGGATCACCTTGCCCAGCGTATCGACATGATAGAGCGTCGAGTCGTCCGGCGAGATGGCGGGACCGTTGGTGATGCACACCGCATCCGCATTGGTCGGCGTGACCAGTCCTGCGGCCCATTGGAACAGGCGGCCCGACAGCGAGGTCTCGTCATTGTCCATCGTGCCGAACCAGATCCGCCCCTGCCCGTCGACACAGGCATCGTTCAGGCGATTGGCGGGCAGATGCGTGTCGACCTCGGCCAGCCGTTCGAAACCGCCGGTCGCGGGATCGAAGTGATGCGGCCCCGACTTCAGCCCGGCGACGAAACCACCGCGCTGCGCCGGGACGATCCAGCCGACCATTTCGGGCGAGGCCCAGTGATCGAGCGTGCCGGCAGCCGGATCATGGCGGTAGATGCGCTGCTGCTTGATATCGACGAACCAAAGCGCGTCATCGACCCAGATCGGGCCTTCGCCCAGCGTTGCACCCACGGTCAGGCAATGTTCGGCCTGCTGCATCACTCTCTCCTTGCTCTCGCCCGGTTTGTTACCGCCAACCGGCGTCGATGAAATAGTCGTGGCCGGTGCACATCTTCGCATCGTCCGACGCGAGGAACAGCACCAGGGCCGCGACGTCCGATGGCTGGATACGCCCGTCGAGGCACTGGGCCGCGACGATCTCCGCCTCGCCTTCGGGGGTATACCATTTTTCCTGGCGCGGCGTCTGCACATTGCCCGGCACGATGGTGTTCACGCGGATATTCTCGCGCCCCAGATCGCGCGCGAGGCTGCGGGTCAGCCCCTCGATCGCGGCCTTGCAGGTCTGGTAGAGGACCAGGTCGTTCAGACCCAGATGCCAGCTGATCGACCCGAAATTCAGGATCGCGCCGCCGCCTGCCCGCTTCATTGCGGGGATCACCGCCTGCGCGGCGAAGAACTGGTGGCGCAGATTGACGTTCAACCGCTCGTCCCAATAGGCCGGGGTGACGTCCTCGATGCTGTGGCGATCGTCATTGCCCGCATTGTTGACCAGGATATCGACACCGCCCAGCGCCTCTTCCAGATCGGCGAAGATCGCCTTCAGGCTGTCGAGGTTGGTCAGGTCGCAGTGGCGCTGGATCGGCGCATGACGCGCATCGGGGGTCAGCCGGTCGACGAGCGCCTGGGCCGCATCCTCGGCAATGTCGACGAAGGCAACGCGCGCGCCCTGCGCCACGAACGCCTCGACCAGCCCCTCGCCGATCCCCGAGCCGCCGCCCGTCACGATGACGCGCTTGTCGATCAGGCTGGGGTAGCGCGCGACCATGTCGGTCGCGGCACTGGTCTTCTGCAACATGGAAGTCTCCGTCACAACAGGCCGCGCTTGGCCAGGTTGCGCATCAGGTCGCCCAGACCGAAGGTCCAGGCGGGGGCATCGGCCGAGGTCATCACCGGATTGACCAGCGTGCCGAGGCGCGGATTGGTGATGACGACCGTGTCGCCGACCTTGTGGGTGAAGCCGCGGCCGGGCTCGTCACGGTCCTGGGTCGGCGCGAACAGCGTGCCGAGGAACAGGACGAGGCCGTCCGGGTAATGATGCTCGCTGAGCGCCTGGCCGAGCAAATCCTCGGGATCGCGGCTGATCTGGTCCATCGAGCTGGCGCCTTCCAGCACATAGCCGTCGGTGCCGGTGATGGTCAGCTTGACCTCGCTCGACCGGACATCGTCCATGGTGAAGCCGTCGTCGAACAGGCGGACGAGCGGGCCGAGCGAGCAGGACGCATTATTGTCCTTCGCCTTGCCCAGCAGCAGCGCCGAGCGCCCCTCGAAATCGCGCAGATTGACGTCGTTGCCGAGCGTCGCGCCGACCGCCTTGCCATGGGCATCGGCGACCAGCACCACTTCCGGCTCCGGGTTGTTCCAGGTCGAGTCGGAACGGACGCCGACCGGCATTCCCCATCCCACCGTCGACAGCACCGGCGACTTGGTGAAGATCTCCGCATCCGGGCCGATCGCGACCTCCAGATATTGCGACCATAGACCTTCGGCGATCAGCGCGTCCTTTAGCTGCGCGGCCTCGGGCGAGCCAGGCACGACCGAGCGGATATTGCCGCCGAGTGCCGACTCCAGCGTGCCGCGAAGACCCGCCGCCTTGGCATGGTCGCCGCGCGCGCGCTCCTCGATCACGCGCTCCAGTGCGGACACGGCAAAGGTCACGCCCGCCGCCTTCACGCATTGCAGGTCGATCGGCGACAACAGCCGATGGGCCGCGCCCGCTTCCGGCGACAGGTTCAGATCGGCCAGTTCGCCCAGCGCCTCGCCCTGCGATGCCTCGACCGTGGCGCTCGCCAGCAGCGCCGAGACGGTGGGGGCTACGCGGCTCATGTCATAGACCTGGCCGTTCTCGACCAGAATGGGGCAAGGCCCCTCGCCCCGGTCGATCCGGCCGACAAAGCGTCCGTCGCGCCAATCGTCCGGCAAAGCGCCCATCAGGTCGGTATGATTGCTGGCCATAATTCCTCTCCGCAGATTTGTTAGCGGTATCGATTGCTGTCCGGTTCAGGTCAAGGGGGCCCGGGTCGGCCGCCCCGTTCTGGGGCGTTCCACAAATGCAGCGTGTTCAAATCCCGCCTGTACCCGTCTAGGACTTGGGCAACGGCCCCTTCTCCTCGGCGGCGGCCAGTGCACAGGAATCGCATGCGTATCGAAGATCCCGCGTTCACCGTTACGATGGACGATCGGTACATCATCCACGTTCGCGCACATGGCCCGTGGTCCCCGGAAATCGCCAATCGCTACTGGCTGGCCTTCAAGCCCTTTCTTGACGAATCGCGCCGCCAGCTGGGATATGCCAAGGCGTTGATCGACCGGCGGGGCGCCCCCATCATGTCGATGGCCATGGTGCAGGCCATGCGCGACGGGATCGTCGCCCATTATCATCCCGACGATCGCCTGGCCCTGGTCGTCGATTCCAGCCCGCTGAAATTGCAGGTTCGGAAAAACTACCCGCTCGCGCATCTCGACGCCTTCCTGTCGCACGATGCCGCCCTGGCCTGGCTGCAGAATCACTGAACCCGATCGGTCGACCGGCTGGGCGGGATGATCCGCCCGGCCGGTCGACCTGATCATCAGTGCCCCTATCAGTGGTTGTCGCGCGGCAGACCCTGGGTCTGGGCGATGCGCTGATACTTCTCGGCGCCCTCCAGGATCGCGCCGGTCGACATCTGACCGACCACCGAACGCTGGATTTCCTGCCACGGGGTCTGCGAGGCCGGGTATTTATACCCGCCCGCCGCCGCCAGGGTCTTGCGACGCTCGGCCAGTTCTTCCTCGGAGATGAGGATGTTGGCGCTCCCCGTGTTCAGGTCGATACGCACTCGGTCACCGGTCTGGATCAGCGCCAGGCCGCCCATCGCCGCCGCCTCGGGGCTGGCGTTCAGGATCGAGGGCGATCCCGACGTACCCGACTGACGGCCGTCACCGATGCAGGGCAGCGAATGCACGCCCTCGGTGATCAGATAGGCGGGCGGACGCATGTTGACGACTTCCGCCGCGCCCGGATAGCCGATCGGCCCCGCGCCGCGCATGAACAACAGCGTTTCGGGCGTGATGCCGGTCGCGGGATCGTCGATCCGGTGGTGATAATCCTCCGGCCCGTCGAACACGACCGCCGGACCTTCAAAGGCGTTCAGGTCGTCGGGGTTGGACAGATAACGCTCGCGGAATTCGGGCGAGATCACGCTGGTCTTCATGATCGCGGCGTCGAACAGATTGCCCGACAGCACGATGAAGCCCGCCTCCTCGACCAGCGGCTGGGCGAAGGGACGGATGACCTTTTCGTCCTCGATGGCGACGCCACGGCAATTCTCGCCCATGGTCTTGCCGTTGACGGTCAGTGCATCCTCGTGGATCAGCCCCTGCTCGATCAGCTGGTTGACCACGGCGGGCACGCCGCCCGCACGGTAATAATCCTCGCCCAGATACTCGCCCGCAGGCTGCAGGTTCACGAGCAGCGGCACCTTGTGCCCCTCGCTTTCCCAGTCCTGCACGGGCAGGTCGACGCCGATGTGACGCGCGATGGCAGCGAGGTGGATCGGCGCGTTGGTCGAACCGCCGATGGCCGAGTTGACCTTGATCGCATTGTGGAACGCGTCCTTGGTCAGGATCTCGGAGGGCTTCAGATCCTCGTTCACCATCTCCACGATGCGCTTGCCGGTGAGATAGGCGACTTCCTGGCGATCGCGATACGGCGCGGGGATCGCCGCCGAGCCCGGCAGCGACATGCCCAGCGCTTCGGCCAGCGAGTTCATCGTGGTCGCGGTGCCCATGGTGTTGCAATAGCCGGTCGAGGGGGCCGACGACGCGACCAGGCGGATGAACTCCGCATCGTCGATCTCGCCCGCCGCCAGCATCTGGCGCGCCTTCCAGACGATGGTGCCCGAGCCGGTGCGCTCGCCCTTGTGCCAGCCGTTGAGCATCGGCCCGACCGACAGCGCGATCGCCGGGATGTTGACCGTCGCGGCCGCCATCAGCATCGCCGGGGTCGTCTTGTCACAGCCGATCGTCAGCACCACGCCGTCGAGCGGATAGCCGTACAGCACCTCGACCAACCCCAGATAGGACAGGTTGCGGTCGAGACCGGCGGTCGGGCGCTTGCCGGTTTCCTGGATCGGGTGGACCGGGAATTCCAGGACGATGCCGCCCATCTCGCGCACGCCTTCGCGAACGCGCTCGGCCAGCACCAGATGGTGGCGGTTGCAGGGCGAGAGATCGGAGCCGCTCTGCGCGATGCCGATGATCGGCTTGCCCGACTGAAGCTCCTCCAGCGAAAGGCCGAAGTTCAGATAACGCTCCAGATAGAGCGCGGTCATGTCGATATTCTCGGGATTGTCGAACCAGGCGCGGCTGCGCAGCTTCTGGGTGGGCGTGTCGGTCATGTCAGGCTTTCGGTCAGCGAACGGTGGAGAAGCGATAGATCATGGTATGCCGGTAGGGCTTACCCGGATCGACGCGCGGGGAGACGAAGGACGGCTTGTTGGGCGAATCCGGGAATTTCTGCGGCTCCAGGGCGATGCCGTCACCCATGCGGTACAGATGGCCCTTCTTGCCGACATAGGTGCCGTCGAGGAAATTGCCCGTGTAGAATTGCACGCCCGGCTCGGTCGACAGCACTTCGAGCACGCGGCCCGAGGCGGGGTCCTCCAGCCGCGCCGACAGCTGCGGCGTGGCGGTCAGCCCCTTGTCGAGCGCGAAGTTGTGGTCATAGCCCTGGCCGTAGCGGATCTGCTGGTCGTTGCCGTCGCGAATGCCGTCGGCGACGACGCGGGCCGCGCGGAAATCGAACACGGTGCCCGCAACCGGCTTCAGCTCGCCGGTCGGGATCAGCTTGGCATCGACCGGCGTGAAGGCGGCGGCCGGGATGGTCAGCTTGTGGAAGGTCGCGCCCAGCGGCGAACCTTCACCGTTCAGGTTGAAGATCGCGTGGTTCGTCATGTTGATGACGGTCGGCTTGTCGGTCTTCGCCTCGAACGCGATGGTCAGCGACCCCGCCTCGTCCAGCGAATAGGTGACGGTGGCGTCGACTTTGCCGGGATAGCCCTGGTCGCCGTCCGCGCTGGTCAGCGCCATCACGACGCTGGCGGTGGCGCCGTCCTTCATCGACACGATCTTCCACAGATTCTTGTCGAAACCCTTGGTCCCGCCGTGCAGCGAGTTGACCTTGTCGTTCAGCGGCAGCTGATAGCTCTTGCCGTCCAGCGTGAAGCGGCCGCCCCCGATGCGGTTGGCGAAGCGGCCGACCGTCACGCCGAAGAAATTGGGATGATTCACATAATCCTCGGCCTTGTCATAGCCGAGCAGGACGTCGGCCAGCTTGCCGTCGCGGTCCGGGGCCATCACCGACTGAAGCGTCGCGCCATAGGTCAGGACGCGCGCCGACAGCCCGGCCTTGTTGGTCAGGGTCACCGTTTCGATGGCACCACCCTCGGTCGCATAGCCGGCGGGGGCGCGCTTTGCCTCGCTCGCGAGAGCGGCCGTGGAAGTCATTGCGGAGGTTACCGCTACCAATGTAAGAAAGCTCTTGATTGACGCCATCGACATGCCTCATCCCTCCGTCGCCAGACGCCATTGACGCGCCTTTTGTGTCACTATAGTCAGACAAAATATCAGGAGCAAGCCGGTCAACGAACATCTTTTGATGATGTTCGCCGGCGCGAAGGAGAGGATTTCATGGCCGCACCACCCGTCACGTCCCGCGCCAACGGCGCAACGCCTGTCGGGGGAAAGGCCGCGAATTACACGTCGGCGCTGACTCTCCTCGCCAGCCTGTTCTTCATGTGGGGCTTCATCACCGTCATCAACAACGTGCTGCTGCCGCATCTGCGGTCGGTGTTCGAGCTTGATTACGCCCAGACCACGTTGATCGAGTCGGTCTGGTTCATCGCCTATTTCTTCGCCTCCATCCCCTCGGCCAAGCTGATCGAACGCGTCGGCTATCAGAAGTCGATCGTCATCGGCCTGCTGATCATGGCGGCGGGTGCGCTGGGCATGACGCTGGCCGCCAGCCTGCCCTCTTACGGCGTGACGTTGGTCATGCTGTTCGTCATCGCCAGCGGCATCACGCTGCTCCAGGTGGCGGCCAACCCTTATGTGACGGTCATCGGCCCGCCCGAAACCGGCTCGTCGCGCCTCAACCTGGTGCAGGCGTTCAACTCGCTGGGCACCACGCTGGCGCCGCTGTTCGCCGGATATCTGATCCTCGGCCGCAGCCGCAGCGGCACCGCCGAAGCAGGCGCCGCGCTGACCCAGGCGCAGCGTTACGCCGATGCCCAGTCGGTCATCCTGCCCTATGCGCTGGTCGCCGTGGTGCTGGTCGTGCTGGCCATCATCATCGCGCGCTTCCCGCTGCCCGCCCTGGGTTCGTCGACGCAGCGCGCCGCCAAGGCCGAGCGCAAGCAGCATTCGCTGTGGAAGCATCGCAACCTGACGCTCGGCATCCCGACGATGATCGCCTATCTGCTCGCGGAAATCGGCGTCGCCAATCTGTTCATCAACTTCGTGTCGCAGCCCAACATCGCCGCCGTCACGCATGACCAGGCCTCGCGCTATCTGTCGCTGCTGTGGGGCGGCATGATGGTCGGTCGATTCTTCGGCAGCTTCGTGATGCAGAAGGTCGCGCCGGAACGCGTGCTGACCGTCTTCGCCTTCGGCGCGCTCGTCGTCGTCGCGATCGCCACCTTCACCACCGGGCCGATGGCGATGTGGGCGCTGATCGCGGTCGGCCTGTTCCATTCGATCATGTTCCCGACCATCTTCACCCTCGCCATCCGTGGCCTGGGCCCGCTGACCGAGGAAGGTTCGGGGCTGATGATCATGGCGATCGCCGGTGGCGCACTCGTCGTCGTTCAGGGCTGGCTGGCCGATCATTACGGCCTGCAGAACTCGTTCTTCCTGACCATGGCGTGCGAGGTCATCGTGCTCGCCTATGCGCTGTGGGGGTCGAAGCCCGCCAATATCTTCCCGGATGAAGACGCCGCGTAAACCGGCCCATCGGGAATAAGACCAAGGGGGCGGTGCCGCGAGGCGCCGCCCCTTTTGCATGAGGAGGCGCTTGGGGTTTCGCCATAGCACCCGATCTGGTAATGTTACACCGTAACACGAACGATCGAAGATGATGCGCATGATCCCCATGGCTGATACCGCCCCGCCCCGTCCCCTACCCCTGCCCTTGCCCCTGCCCGATCATGTGCGGATCGACAGCGACTCCACGGTATTGGCAACGATCGATCAGCCGCAGGTGACGCTGGCCGTCTGGGAGCGTCCCTCTCCCCTGCCCGCCCCCGCTCTGGCCGATTTTCCGACGATCCGCTTTGCCGCGAACACACAGGGCGTCGCCGCCAAGGTCCGCGACGCGCTGGCCCCCCTGCCCGCTGAACCGTGGCACGAGATGCTGGCCACCGATGTCGCGCGGCTGGCGATGCTCTATGCGACCTGGACCGGCGAGGAGCGGGTGGAGGTGCGGATCGAGCGTGTCACGGGCAATGGCTGCTGGAAATTCCACGCCGATTATGTCCGACTGCGGCTAATCACCACCTATTGCGGACAGGCGACCCAGTGGCTGCCCCAGGATGCGCCCGACGAAACCGCCCCGCGCGCCCTGTCGGCGGGCGATGTCGGCCTGTTCAAGGGGCGCGAGTGTGCGGGCGACCGGGCGATCATCCACCGCTCGCCGCCGATCGCGGGGACCGGCGAGGACCGGCTGCTGCTCGTCATCGACGCGCCCTGGCCGGAGGCGGATACGTGACCAGCCTGACCCTGCCCCATGACGCCGTGCGCGGGCACACCCCGCCCGTCTCCGCCACCGCGCGGCTGGCGAGCATCGATGCGGTTCGGGGGCTGGTCATGGTCATCATGCTGCTCGACCATGTGCGGGATACCTTGTGCACGCATTGGGCCGTTGGCGACCCGATGGACGCGCGCCTCGTCGCCCCCGCCCTGTTCTTCAGCCGGACGCTGGCCTCGCTCTGCGCGCCGACCTTCATCGCGCTGACCGGCCTGTCGGCCTGGCTCTATGGCCAGACCCACAGCCGTGCGGAAACCAGCCGCTTCCTCCTGACGCGCGGCCTGTTCCTGATGCTGCTGGAGCTGACGCTGGTCGGCTTTGCCTGGTCGGCGCGGTTCCCGCCGCAGACCATCTGGTTGCAGGTGATCTGGGCGATCGGCGTGTGCATGATCGCGCTCGCCGGGCTGATCCACCTGCCGCGCGGCGCGGTGGCGGCGATCGGCTTGGCGATCGTGGCGGGGCACAATCTGCTCGACCCCATCGCCTTCGCGCCCGACAGCCCCTGGTTCAAGCCTTGGGCGCTGATCCACAAGCGCAGCGCGTTCGAATGGATGGGGATCACCATCAAGACGACCTATCCGGTACTGCCCTGGATCGGTGTCATCGCGCTGGGCCATGCGATCGGACCATGGTTCACCCGCCCGGCCGAGGAGCGGCAACGCTGGCTGGCGGCGCTCGGGCTGGGGCTGATCCTGGGCTTCATCCTGTTGCGGACGATCAACGGCTATGGCGATGCGCCCTGGGCCATGGTGCCGGGCGACCCTCTGCGCAGCGTGATGAGTTTTCTCGCGCTGACCAAATATCCGCCGTCCTTGCTGTTCCTGCTGTCCACCCTGGGCGTCGCGGCGCTGTTGCTCGCCCTGTTCGAGGGGCGGAGCGGGCCGATCGCGCGCAAGCTGGCGGTGATGGGCGGCGCGCCGATGGGCTTCTACCTGCTCCACCTCTATGTGCTGCGCGGCCTGTATCTGGGCGCGGTGGCGATCTGGGGTACCGATCAGGGGCAGGTGTTCGGCCTGCCCTCGGTCGGAGCGATGTGGCTGGTCTATCTGCTGCTGATCGTGCCGCTTTATTACCCGACCCAATGGGTCGCCGACCTGAAGCGCCGCCGCCGCGACCTGCGCTGGCTGCGCTATTTCTGACCCTTGATTCCCTCCCCTGGAAGGGGAGGAATCATCAGAACCAGGTCCGGATACCCAGCGCCAGCGCGGCCCCGCCGCCGCTGGCGGGTCCATAGCGGCGTTCCCAATGGACCCCGACATAGGGCGCGAATTCGCGAGCGATCTCGTAGCGCAGGCGTAGGCCCAGTTCGAGGTTGGAGACGCCCGCCGCGATTTGCTGGTCGGCTATGTCCTGCGCGGCGAAGTTCACCTCGATGCGCGGTTGCAGGATCGCGCGCTGGGTGATGCGCTGGTCGACCCAGGCTTCGGTGCGGGCCAGCAGTTCGCCCTTGTCCGATAGGAACAGCGCGCCCTCGACATCGAACCAATAGGGGGCCAGCCCCTCGACCCCGACCACGGCATAGGTCCGCCGCGCAGGCCCCCCGACATCCTGCCGCACGCCCACCTGCAAATTCCAATAGGGATCGATCGCCCTGGAATAGAGCGCCTGCACCTCCGCCGCGCCGATCCGGTCGCGGAACGCCCCCTCGCCCTCGGTCTTGACGACCAGCCGGTGGATGTCGCCGCCGAACCAGCCCTCCCCGTCCCAGCGATAGCCGTCGCGCCCGTCACGGACCTGCACCTCGGCCAGGTTGAACAGGATCTGCGAAAAGCGCATGCCGCCATGCTCCATCCGCATCTGCCGGTTGGCGGCGGCCATGGCGGCGGGATCGTAGAAGCGGTCCGCGGCGCGATCGGTCGGAGCGGGAGGTGGCGGCGCGGAACCGACGGATTGCTGGGGCATGGCGCCATGCCCCATCGTCCCGTGGTCCATCGCCCCGTGGTCCATCGCCCCGTGGTCCATCGTCCCGTGGTCCATCGCCATGCCCTGGGGCATGGATTCCGTCTCCGGCTTGGCCTGGCAATGCCCCATGGCGGCATGTTCCGCCGAGCAGGCAGGGGCAGCCCCCTCCTTCGGCATCCCGGCCATGCCGGGCATTGCGTCGGGCTTGCCATCCGCCGGGGTGCAATGCCCCATCGCCGCATGTTCGGCCGAACAGGCCCGCACAGTCGCACGAGCCTTTTTCGGCACGGGCTTGACCACCCGGCGCTTGGCCGCCTTGCGCGGGGCGGCGGGTTTGGCCGGAGCCATGGTCATGCCGGGCATCGTCATGCCGGGCATCATGTGATGATGCTGCCCCATCGGATCGGCGAGCAGCAGCAGCGCGAAGGGGATCATACCGCCGCTCCCTTGTCCGCGTCACGCCGGACGGTGACGACCTGCATCATCCCCGCATGCATGTGATAGAGCATGTGGCAGTGGAACGCCCAGTCGCCCTCGGCATCCGCCGTCAGGTCGAACGTCGCGGTGCCGCCCGGCGCGACATTGACGGTGTGCTTGCGCGGGGCATGGTCGCCATGCCCCGTCACCAGCTCGAAGAAATGGCCGTGCAGATGGATGGGGTGCGCCATCATCGTGTCGTTCACCAGAGTCACGCGCACCCGCTCGCCCAGCCGGAACGGGATCGGGGCAGTCACCGCGTTCAGCTTCACCCCGTCGAACGCCCACATATAGCGCTCCATATTGCCGGTCAGATGGATGGTCAGCGCGCGCGACGGCGTGCGGGTGTCGGGATTGACCTTGGCACTCATCAGATCGCGATAGGTCAGGACGCGGTGTCCGACATCGGCCAGCCCCTGGGGCGGCTCACCGGTACGGTCGACCGGCATCGGCGCGACCGTCTGGACGACGGGCGTGCGCGGCAGGCCGGGGGCGTTGGCGAAGTCGCGCATCTTATGGCTCATCTGGCCATGATCCATTCGGGGCGCGGCATCCGGCCGGCAATGCCCCATCGCGGCATGTTCGGGGGAACAGCCGCCCGCCATGGCGCCGTGCTCCATATCCCCCATCCCCATATCCTTCATCGTCGCCAGCGGCCGGGGGCGCAGCGCGGGCACGGGCGCGACCATGCCCATCCGGGGCGCGAGCGTCCCCCGCGCCATGCCCGATCGATCCCAGGTTTCGGCGACCAGCGTATAGGCGCGGTCCTCGGTCGGCGTGACGATCAGGTCATAGGTCTCGGCCACCGCGATCTGAAGCTCGTCGACCGTCACCGGCCGCACATCCTGCCCATCGGCCTGTACGACGGTCAGCGTCAGGCCGGGGATGCGGATGTTGAAGTTGGTCATCGCCGAGGCGTTGACCAAGCGCAGCCGTACCCGCTCGCCAGGTGTAAAAAGCCCGGTCCAATTGTCCGCCGGACCATGACCGTTGACCAGATAGCGATAGGTCGCCCCCGTCACGTCGGACACGTCGCTGGGGTCCATCCGCATCCGGCCCCAGTCCAGCCGTTCCCGCAAGGGCTGGTCCTTGCCCGTCAGCAGCCCCGCCAACGTCTGCTTCTGGTAATTGAAATAACCGCCCTGCATCTTCAACCGGCGAAAGATCGCATGGGGGTGAAGCGGGCTGTGATCGGACAGCAGCACGACATGCTCGCGGTCCGACGCGATCGGATCGGCCCCGGCGGGATCGATCACGATCGGGCCGTACAGCCCTTCCTGCTCCTGCAACCCCGAATGGCTGTGATACCAATAGGTCCCGGCCTGGACGACGGGGAACTCATAGGTGAAGCGCCCACCCGCCGGAATGCCCGGAAAGCTGATCCCCGGCACCCCGTCCATCTGGAAGGGCAGCAGCAGCCCGTGCCAGTGGATCGAGCTTTCCTCGTCCAGCGCGTTGACCACGGTGATCCGCACCCGCTGCCCCTCGCGCAGGCGGATCAGCGGGGCGGGGGCCGATCCGTTGATGCCGATCGCATGATAGGGCTTGCCGTCGATCATCATATGCTGGCGCGCGATGGTCAGGGTGATGTCGGGGCCGGTCAGTTCGGCCCGCGGCCCGGTATGGGCCGACAGGCCATGGCCCTGCGCCCAGGCGGGTAGCGCGGGCAAAGCGGCAAGCGAGGTCAGGCCGACGCCCCCGGCCAGAAGGTCACGGCGGCGTATCGCGGTCTTCGGGTCGATCATGCCCTCTTATACGCATGGAGGCGGCCCTCCCCTCACCCCGCCCCTCACCCGATCTGTTCGCGCAAGGCGGCACGGGCGCGGCGGATGCGAAGCTCGACCGCCTTACTGCTCAGGCCCAGCGCCTCGGCCGCCTCGGCCTGGCTCAATCCCTCGACCGCACAGAGGATCAGCGGCTCGCGCAACGCGGCGGGCAAGGCATCGAGCGCGGCCAATGTGCGCGCCAGCGAATCCCGCTCGATCGCCGCCGCCTCGCCTCCGATCCGGTCGTCGGCGACCTCTGCCGCCGCCTCGACCGGCAGAACCCGCGCCAGCATCGCGCGCACCCGTCGCCGTCGCGCCCAGTCCCGGCATTTGTTGAGCGCGATCCGGCTGAGCCAAGCGCGCAAGCTCCGTGTCTGATCGAACCGGCCCAGCGCGCCATGCGCCGCGACGAAACTCTCCTGCACCAGATCCAGCGCCTCGTCGGCGTCGCGGACCTGCGCCAGGATCAGGCGATAGAGCGCCGCCTTGTGCCGCGTGACGATCGCGGCATAGGCGCCCGGCCGCCCGCCGATCGCCAGCGCGACCAGATCGCCGTCCGCCAGCCCCGCCAGATCGCGCTCCCCCACGCGCCCGGCTATCGGCCTGTGTCGGTCAGCTTGGCCGCCACCAGCCGGTCGAAGGTCGCCGCCTGATCAGGGCGAAGGAGGCGACGCATCGCAAAGACATGCGCCAGCGTCGCCTTTTGCAGATCGCCCATGCTGTGATGGACCGCATCGATGGCTTGCGAGACCTGCGGCCCGTCGCGATGCTCGGCCTCGATCGCGGCGGCCAGCCGAGCATTGTCGCCCCGCAACCGCGCCTCCAGCCCGGCGCGGCGCGCCGCGAACTGTGCCTCCAGCCGGTCGAGCGCGATTCGCTGACCCGGGTCGAGCGCGATGTCGCGGTGGACCAGCATATGGATGTCGCTCGCCCGTGGCTCGGCGGGCATCAGCAACCGGCACCCGATCGCCACCCCCGCCAGCGCCGCGACGAACGCGATCACCAGGGTCAGCAGGTTCCGCCGCATCGCCCCGCTCATCGGCCGAGCAACAAGGTCGAGGGCGCCAGTCCCGTATCGAGCGCGGCGACCTCCACCGGCCGCGCCCGCGCCTCGCTGCGCCCGGCCACCACCCCGCCGCCGACGATCCCCAGCATCAGCGCCGCGCCGCCCGCCAGTGCCAGTCCCCGGACCGACAGGCCAACGGTGTCCGACGCTCCCGCATCGATCGCGGCCGCCACCCGTCGCTCCAGCGCATCCAGGGTCGCGGGCGGGGTGCTGTGCGCCAATCGGGCAAGATCGCGGTCGAACGGGTCGGTCATCATGAAACCATTACGCAAAAACGGTGGCCGTCCCTCATGGGGCGGATAGGATCAGCATATGCACATGGCCACGCTTCGCAACATCGCCGCTTTCGCGCCCATCCTGGCCGCGCCCGATTTCGTGACGGGCGCATGGACCGAGCCTCGGCGATCCGCCGAGGGGGTCATCACCATGGCCTGGTTCGACCTCTCCGAGCCCGCCTCCGCCTTCGTCGCGGCCATCGCGACCGAGGATGTTTCGGCCCATTACCGCAAACCGGTGGACGAAGAAGCACGCGCCGCGCTGATGCACATGGCCGAGCATCCTTCCGCGATCGCCGATGCGAGCATCGACCAGATCGCCTGGATCCTGACGTTCCAGCTGCGTGCCGACCGGTTCTCGGAAGGGGCGCTGGCACGCGCGTTCGAAACAGGGCTGATGCGCGCCATCGCCGAGCGTGCGGTGGTTCTCGGCAAGATGGACCGGAAAAACCAAAAACCCCGCTAAGCCGATTGGCCTAGCGGGGTTTTCGATGGTGGGCGTGGCAAGGATTGAACTTGCGACCCCTGCGATGTCAACGAAGGCCCTAGCCCGGATTTCCGCCATTTTCGGACCGGGCGAGGCCCCTTTGACCCCCGTATAAGTCGCAGTTTTGCGTGCGTCGTCACCGGCGACGCCGAAAACGCGCCGAAACCCCACGACCCCAATCAAGGCCCCCAGGGGCCTCCATCATGCACAGCGCGCGTCTGAATAATGCGATTCAGGCGGCGCTTTCGTGCATCCAAATTACTTCGGTTGGGGAAGCCGAAAGATGACGTTCGCGGCCGCGCGGGAGACGCGCCAAATCACCAAGGCCCTGGCAGCAAAGCTGTCCGGAAAAGTGCGAGGAGAAGACCGCACGGTCCGGCGCGACAGCTATGACATCGACGATAAGCGGGCCAATGTCTGGCGTCCGATCGGCGACGGCACGGTCGGGGGCGCGATGGACTGGCGGGATTCATTCCTCCAGACCGCCCGCGAATATGACGATCATCACCGGGGCGATCGGGGCGTGCGGCCGCTAGGCTGGACCGGCATCCGCGTCCTCGAGATGCTGCTCGGCGTGCGCGGCGTGCCGATCTGCTTCAAGACCGGCCGCCTGGAGCCCGCGATCGACACGCTCGCGCGAATAGGCCGCTTGTCCAGGACGACGGTGATTCGCGCCCTTGCCCGGCTGAAGCAGCACAATTTCCTGCGGTGGGTGCGCCGGTCACAGAAGACCGACCGTAAGGGCGAGTTTGCGCCCCAGCGCGTCCAGGTCACGAACGCCTATTTCTTCGACATAGGCAGCCTGCCTAAGAATGTCCGCCAGCGCTTCCGCGACCTCATGAGCCGTCGTGCCCAGCGCCGCGCCGCCCACGCCACCCAGCAGCACTCCACGCCGCCTTTGCCCCCAGCGCCGTCGCCAGTGCCTTCCTCTCCGGACCTGCGAGACGCCTTGGCGCGCCTCGGCGCGCAGGTCGAGAGCGCGAGTACACCTAAGGGTCAGTATCCGGCTCAAGGGGTTAGATGAAAAGGAATGGCCCCGCTTTAGGCGGGTCCATGCGCAGTTTGTTAGGTCCCCCCCAGGTCTGACCGGCCTACCCAAAGCACCCGACGGCCAAGAGGCGTCCGTCGGGACCGGGCGGCTGCGCCGCCCGTGGGCTATCGAGGGGGGACGGCACGAACCGTGCCATTCTCACTCCGGCCAATCGCCCGGCCCTGGCGTATCAAGCAGGATTTCCGCCCACCGATCGAATAGGAACCGCAGGCGTGGGAGGTGCCGCGCCCGATCATAGGCGGCCTTCACCTTGTCCTTCTGTGCGTGCGCCAAGGCGCGCTCGATTATGATTTCGTCGGCCGGATACTGCTCGTTCAGCGCCGACGAGAAGGTGGCCCGCCATCCATGAGGCACATGACGCCCGGCGAAACCGCAGCGATCATACAGCGCGCCGATCGCGCCCTTGCCAATGGGTCGGCCCCCGCGATGAAAGATCAGATCCGCGCCGCCGATGGCCCGCGCTTGGCGCAGCACCGCGACGGCCGCCGCCGACAGCGGCACGAGGTGATCATTCGCCGCGTCGGCCTTCTTGGCGACCGCCAGCTTCATCCGCACGGCCGGGATGCGCCACAGCGCCGCCGGTGCTGGCGCGGACGTCGACCAGTCGACGCCCTCGATCTCGTCCCACCGCGCGCCCCGCAGGGCCGCGAGGCGGACAGCGGTCAGCGCCAGGAATCGCGACGCCAGCCGGATCGCCGGGGCGACACGCGCGCGATCGGCGGCATCGAGGAGCGCGCGGGCCTCGCCCAGATCCTCCAGCGCGGGCTGGCGCTGGACGGGCGCGCCGGTCGCCACCTCGCGGACCAGGCCAGCGGCCGGATCGCCATCGACGATACTTCGGGTACGCGCAAAACGGAAAATCGCCGAGAGGCGCTGCGCGATGCGCCGCGCCGTTTCGGCCGCGCCGGTGCTCGCAATCCGGCCGAGCAAGCGCAGCAGCTGCGGCGTGGTGATCGCCGTCGCCAGATCCTCGCCGATCGCTGGGAAGACATGGCGCTCGAGGCTGGCCAGGACGTCGGCCGCGTGGACTGCGGTCCACCGATCGCGCCGCGCCGCGTGCCAGTCGCGGGCCAGCTGCTGGAAGGTGATCGCCGACTGCGCCAGGCGCTCGGCCAGCTTCGCCGCCACGATCTTCGGCGTCGACCCCTGGACTATCATGCCACGCGCGAGGCGTGCCGACTCGCGCGCATCGTCGAGCGACACGTCGGGCCAGCTGCCCAGCGAAATGACCGCCTCGCGGCGGTCAGCCCTGATCCGGACGCGCCAAGCCCGCAGGCCGGTGGGCGCGACGTACAGGTGCAGGCCCTGCGCGTCCCACATCTTATAGGCATGCGGCTTCGGCCGCGCGCTCTTCAGAGCTGCGTTTGAAAGCATATTGGTATCCGAAAGCACGAACTCATCAGACACGGTCTGCCGGTTCGTTAGGGATGGGATATGTTGGGGAGCGAATTGGCGGAAACAAAATCCGCCCGATGTCGGGTCGCCCCGAGCGCGGCTCGGGTCGTCCAAGAAAGTTGACCGATACTAATATCGATTATGGCCGGGTATACGATTTTCGGTCAGCGCATTGTTATGCGATTTTATTTCAGCGTCTCAGGCGAGGCGCGTGCGCCTGATCAGCTCAGCTTCGATTTTGAATCTATGGATAGGGCAAAAGTGGAGGCGGCTTGTTTCCTGGCGGATTTAATCCGCTCCGAGCCGATGGATATATGGCAAACTGACGAACTGAGTGTCGAAGCGACGGACGAGGTGGGCCTCGTGATGTTCACGATCACGGTGCTTGCATCCGACGCTCCAGCTCTCGCGGTACGACGTTTCCGTTCCAATAACTGATCATTCACTGTTTTAAGTAAGACTGTCGGACAAGCTCTGCCCGCCATCGGGGCGGAGGGGGTATCCGCCTCGGTTTCGCCGAATCGGCGGAAAAGCGCGGGTTCATGGGGCCGCTAGGCGACCGTCATTCCCCCGCGATACCCCCCTAGACGAACAGCGCCTTTCGCCCCTGGGAAATGGCGGCGACGATGATCCGGACCATCGAAGGCAGCGGATGTACGCCTTCCGGGCAAGCCTGCGGGCGCAGGACCGTACCAGCGGGCAGCACGGCCGTCGTGGAAGAGACCGTGACGGTGTAAGGCCCCGCGCCTGCGACCGCCTGGACCTGCAGCCAGGTGCTCCCCGACACGAGGATATCCCCGACCAGAGGCGCGGTAGTGGTCTGGATCGTGGTGTAGGCGGTCGTGCCGTCCGTCCCCGCCTGGGCTGCAAGGGTGAAAGTATTGGGGATGACCGGCCAGGTGGCGGGATAAGCCGGATCGAAAAACGCTGGTCGCGTGTCGATATAGCCGGTCAGCCGACCGCCCGCGCCCGCCTCCTTGAAGGCTTCCAGCTGCCATTTGAACCCGTTGCCCCACCCGTTGGTGGTCGACGTCCATTCGTTATAGGCGGCAGGCGTCTGGCCGGTGCGACTGGTGAACATGTCGTTGGAAGTGTCGCGGCTTAGGACGCCCACCCCGACCATCGGCGCATTCGGGTAACGCGACTTGAAGCGGTCGACCAGGCCGGTCCAGTTGGCCTGCATCGTCGAATAGTTGCTATTGGAGTCGTTCTGCCCCAGCTGATTGAGCACGCTCGTGAACGGGCGCGCCGAATTGGTGTTGAAGGCGATCGCCTGATCCAGGACCTGCCAGCGCAAGGTCGCGTTAGTCCCCAGCTCACGCGCCGACCCGCAGCCGGGCATCCCCATCAACCAATGCGGCACCCGGCGATACGTGGGATCATCGACGTCCAGCCAGCGCCGCAGCCAGCCCATGTTGCCGCGCGTATCGGCCTCGAGCGCATATTCCTGTCGCGCCTCGCCGATACTGTCGACCAGGCCCAGCAGGACCGGACGCCCGTCCCAGCCCCGTGCGACCGTCATATCCGGGCCGTAATAGGCGGGCATCGACTGGCCGAAGCCAGTGTCCAGCGACGCGGTCGACGGCGTATCCGGCGCGGTCAGCATGGGCATAAGGCTCGCTGCATCGGTGGCGCCCCATATCCGCTCGCCCCGGTGCCGCTGGATACGATACACCGGAATCTGCTTTTCGCCCGCCGCCGTCGAATAAAGCGTCCACACCGCCACCGCCGCCTCGGCCGGGATTTCGACATTGGGCTCGTCGGTCCACACGCCGATGTTGCCGCTGGCGATCGTCGCCCCGGGCTGACCACCGAACGACAGCGCGATCGGCGCGCCACCGTTCACGCTAAGCCAGGCACCGACGATCGTCTGCGCATTCCCGGGCAGGACCGTCTCCTGCGGGCTGTTACTGCCCTCGGTCGAGGCAAACCCGCTGAAATGAAAGCGCGGGTTGGTGACGGTGTGAACCGGCGCGTTCATCACGATCTTGCTGAGCTTGAAGTTCGTGTCGGCCGCAGCGGTCGTCAGCGCGCCGGATGGAAAGCGCGCCCTAGTCGACCAGAACATGTAGCGGGCCGCGTCGACCACCTGGGTCGGCATCAGAGGTGCCGGATCGACCGACACGGGCAGCCCAGCGATCGCGATCGCCAGCGCGGAAAAGCCGAAGCCGAACATCAGTCGAGCGCCACGATATCGGCAGCGGTGGTGCCCGTTGCCTTGATCAGCTTGAAGCGCATCGGGTGATATCCGACCCAGACCTTATAGGTGCGGTCAGCGACGTCGTCGCGCAGGCGGCCGACGATCGTCCCGGCCGTGCCGACCATGATACCCTTCGGGAGGAAGCCCAGCTCGTTCGTGTCGTGCGGCACGACATTCAGCGACCTGTTGGCGGGCGCGGTTACGGTATCGGCATTCGAGCCGTAGCGATCCTGGGGCATGTCAGTCCTTCCGGTTGGAAATGTTGGAGATGATGAGTTCGCGGACCCGCTTCCCGCTGCCGGAGCCGACCGTGTAGGTCGTCTCGACGTCCTCGATGTCGAAGCGGGAGAAGACGGCGCGCGCGCCGTCGGTGGCGTTGATCGAGAGGATGAAGCGGCCGCGAATGGTGGCGAGCTGGTCGGCCAGGCGCTCGAAGTCGGCGCGCTCGAAGACGCCGGTGCCGTAATCGTCCTCGCAGTCCCAATAGGGCGGATCGAGATAGAACAGGGCGCGCGGGTCGTCGTACCGCTCGATGACGGCCGCATAGCCCAGGCGTTCGATCGTCACGCCCGCGAGGCGCGAGCCAAGGCGCTCGAGGTTGGGGATCACCTTGCGCGGATCGAAACGGCTGGAGCCGGTCTTGTCGACGCCGAAAGTGCGGGTGCGGATCTTGCCGCCGAAGGTCAGGCGCTGAAGGTACAGGAAGCGACCGGCCCGTTCGATGTCGGTCAGGGTCGTTGGATCCACGCGGCGCAGGCGCTCGAATTCCTCACGGCTCGACAGTCGGCCGCGCAGATCCTGGGCCAGTGCGTCGGGGTGGCGCTGCGCCACCCGGAAGAAGTTGATGACGTCGCCCGAAATGTCATTGATGACCTCGACCGGCGCGGGGCGCGATCGGCGGAGGAAGATGCCGCCCATGCCCACGAAGGGCTCGACATAGATCCGATGCGGCGTCGCATCGATCAGGGCGGTCAGACGCTTGGCGAGATTACGCTTCCCGCCGAGGTACGGGGCGGGGGTCGAGATGCTGGAAATGGGATTGTCCTTCGCGAAGGCACGTCGGCTACGCGCGCGAAGTCTGGCCCACCAGCGGACTGCCGGCAGGGGTGGCGCTCTGTCGCCAGGGAACGGGTAGTGACCGATAATGGTCGGTAATGGGGAGTGGTGGGGCGGTCTCTGACTGTCGCCTCGCCCGGCCGCGAACCGGGCGGTTAGCCGCGCGATAGCTCAGAGACCGCGCCCTGCTTATTTCCCGAACGGGTCTTTCATTCAGCAGGCCACCCGGCAAAGCCGGTCAACCTGAGCTTTCCGCGCGCGGGCCACTCCATACGGTCTCTCATGACTGCCATCCGAGACGCTGGCCGAGTTTACCTTGTCGCTGGCCGCAAGACCAGCGTTCGCATTGACCTTGGCGGGTGTGCCGCGGAC
>NZ_JACHNX010000033.1:0-13915 GCF_014199595.1 Sphingomonas yabuuchiae
ACCACCTTCCACAGCGTCGCGGGGTGGAGCAGCCCGGTAGCTCGTCAGGCTCATAACCTGAAGGCCGCAGGTTCAAATCCTGCCCCCGCAACCATACTTACCAATGCCATAACCGCCCGGATCATCCCGCGGCGGTTTTTTGTGCCCTTTTTTCGTGAGTTAGCCCTCGTTCAGCGGCTCTCATCGCGTCCCACTCGACGCCTCGGGACGCCAGGACGTCGATTTGCCTTTGGGGGTATTTTCGTGGGTATCATCCGGGCCTCGGCAGGAGATACCCCCATGGCCCTCAAGGAACTCGAAGTCCGCTACGCCACGAAGCGGGCAAAAGACTATAAACTTACCGATGGCGAAGGCCCCTATCTTCTCGTCCGCCCCAACGGCTTTAAGCTGTGGCGGATGAAGTACCGCTATGGTGGCAAGGAAAAGCTCCTGAGCTCTGGCGCCTATACCGCAGTTTCACTCGCCGAGGCGCGGCTGCGCCGCGCCAAGGTAAAGTGGTGCTGGGCGAGGGGTGTGATCCCGGTGCCGCCAACAAGCCCAGGGCACAGATGACCTTCGAGGAAGCGGCGCGCAAATGGCATGGCCACCGCCTTGACGCGCTTGATGCCGGGCATGCCACCCGGCTGTTCACTCGGCTCAAGCGCGATACCTTTCCGGTGCTTGGCAAGCTTGGGTTGTCCGTCATCACACCGACCGATGTGCTGGCGATAGTGCTGCGGGTCGAGGCGCGTGGTTCGCTCGCCGCCTCAAGCAGCATATCAGCCAGGTCTACCGTTTGCCATCGCGCATGGCTGGGCTGAGCGCGACCCGGCCGAGCATCTCGGCCAGCTGCTCAAGCCGAAGCCGCGCACCCGGCATATGCCGCGGATTGGCCGCAGCGAGCTGCCAGCGCTTATTCGTGCCATCTACGGCTATGATGGCGAGGAGACGCCGCGACGTCGCGCGGTCACCCGCGCGGCGTTGCTGTTCACACTGCTGACCTGGGCGCGGACCAACGAGACGCGCCATGCCCGTTGGGACGAATTCGAGGATCTCGATGGGCCTCCCCGGTCTGGCGAGTGCCGGCCGAACGCATGAAGATGGCGCGCGAGCATGTCGTGCCGCTGGCGCCGGCGGTTGTCGCGCTGCTCAAGGAGGTGCGGGCCTATAGCTCAGCGAATTATGTCTTTGTCGGTGAGAAGTCCAACCAGCCGATCTCGCGGAACACGATGATCTATGCTTGCTACCGGATGGGCTATCGTGGCCGCCAGACCGTGCATGGTTTTCGTGGGCTCGCCTCAACCTGGGCCAATGAGGCGGAATGTTATCAGCCCGATTGGATCGAGATGGCGCTTGCTCATGTCGAGCGCGACGAGGTGAGGGGGCGTATAACGCTGCGCTTTATCTTTCCCCGCGCCGGCGCATGCTCGATGACTGGGCCAGGTTCATCCAGCACCACCTGGTAGCGGCGTCAGCTGCCGACGAGGTGGTCTTGGCGTCAGTCGGAAGTAGCGGGCAGGGCTGTCTTGAAGACAGCCCTGCCTGACCGGCTATTCGCCCGACAGATGCGTAGCTGCGGCGCTCTTGGCGGCCTTCACGCCCTTCGGTTTGGCTGCGCTCGCGACCTTGGTGCCCGGCTTGCGGCCGAGGCCGATCTTCTTGGCCATCGCCGGGCGGCTTTCCGAATAGGTCTCGGACACCATCGGATAGTCGGCCTTGAGGTTATAGCGCTCGCGATATTCCCCCGGCGTCAGGCCGTTGGTGGCGAGGTGACGGCGCAGCGTCTTGTAGGGCTTGCCGTCGATCATCGACAGGATATGGTCCTTGGACGCCAGCGACTTCCGTACCGACACCGCAGGCATGTATTCGGTGGTGTCGACGGCGTCTGCTGCCGCCGTCTCGCCGCCACCGGCCAAGTTCAGAATGGCGCTGTGCATGCTGCTCAGAAAAGCCGGGACCTGCTCGGCGTCGATGCGCGTGTTGGGATTGCCCAGCCAGGCAATGGTCAGTTCGGTGGCAAGCTCGACCGCATTCGCGGTGTCGGTGATGGTTTCGTCAGCCATGGTTTATCCGGATGGGAGTGGCAGGAGTGTTGAAACGCTGCGCGGTTCCAGAGAACCGTAAACGGCCATGTCACAGCAACGTTCTTGCAGCTCGCAGAAGAAATTTCTAGTTTGTCTCATGCCGTTGGAGGTGTCGTTGTTTATTCAGCGACGTATTTTTCACGCGGGATATGTGAGATGCTCCGTTTCAGATCAAATTGGCGAGGCAGCACGAACGGCAGTATATGCCGACCGTTATATCAGCCATCCCAAGTGCATATTCAGGTGGTGGGCTTGTTCCATCTTCGAGAAGTGGGTGGCGTAGCGCAACGCTGCGCGAACGAGCGCTGAATGTGGGCTTTTCATAAAAGCTGACGCTCAACCTGTAGCGTGCGAAAGACGAAATTGTCCCACCTCACGCCATTTGGGACGGCTGAAGCCGTCCCGTTAATTGATCCCAACGAGAACGTCTGCGCCGTCTCGCTCGCCGTTCCCTTGCCAGACGGCCAGCTCACCTTCAGGGCTGGTTCATCGGACGCATGTGTAAGGGCGTGAGTTTAGTGAGGTGACCAAAGATGCGGGGATTTCTTCCTTTACTGGCGGGCAGCCTGGTTATGATGAATGTTCCCCAGCATGCGTCCGCGACTTCTACCCAGGTGCCCAGATCCGATCAGGACCGATTTCGACAGACCTTCTACGCGGAATACAGTCGGCAAATGGAACAGGGTGGCTATTACGATGCCATCAAGGCGCGGCGCGGCACGCCATTACCTCTGCGTATCTTCGACTGCCGAGGTCGGCTTTGCCTCGTTGCCATGACGATCGCTCCCAAGTTCGATGATGCCCTGTTCCTGGTGACTGTGAACGAGGACAACCGCGTCAGTCGTATGACCCCTGTCACGCCCTACGGTGCCGCGATTGATAAGGCGGCTTTTATCGGATCGCCGCCGCGAACCGGGATAGTGATCACGTCTCGTACCCATATGGGAACACCCGCCAGGCAGTTATTCGAGCTGTGCGGCGACACGGTTGGCAGGCAAGTCGCGATGATCACCGGTGCGGGCAAGGCCGAAGCCGTCGAAGGCGACGCCGCCGCGCTGACGCGAGCAACTCGCGAACTGCGAACATTGCGACGGCCGATCGGCTTCTAGGCGTGTGTGCTAGCATTACAGTTGCCTTCTTAATCGGACATGCGCCCGTTGTGCGGCGGCTTGGTGGGCGCGTCGCCAGCATGGCCATGCGATGACATGACGAGACTCGATACGCCGCTGGGCCAGCCGGATGACGATACGGCGGATTTCCTGGACGGATAAGCGTATCAGGTCCGTGGTTTCGTTCGAGCTCTTTTTGGGGGCGCGGCATTGGCGTGGGTGCGGATGGCCGCCAGCATCACGAAGGCCAGCATGACAAGCGAGACGTGCCGGTGCCAGCCATGCCAGTAACGGGTTTCGATGGTCGTGCCGGCCGGGCTACCCAAGTCGTGAAGAAGGCAAGGTCATCACCCGCAACGTGGCGGCGGATCAACAGGCCCCTGGTCCATGTCCCGACTGCGCCGTCGATATATTCGTCGGCTTCGAGGTCGGCGAGTTCGAAATAGGCCCAGTCATGGACGCGCTCGCCCTTGGTACCCTGTCCCGCCGACAGACGCTGCCAGGCACCAGGATCAAGGTCATCTGAGATCTGCCTGGCGGTGCCCGCGACGACCGGCTTGTCGCCCCATTAGCCGAAGCGATGGTCACCTTTCACGCCCAGCACATAGCCCCCTTCGGCAGGCTCAGGACAGGCTTGCCGGCATGGCGCTGCATCTGCTCGATGTCGCCGACGCCGTAGACCGCATCCGCCGGACCCAGGCGAACGGCATGTCGGCCGCAATCGCGCGTTCGATCATCTTCGCCGCCAGTGCCGGCTTGGTCGCGAATGCCGTGCCCTCCGGCACATGCGCGGCCGCCAGGCGTACCGGGTTAGCGCTCCAGCTTTTAGGCAGATAGAACGCACGGTCGACGAAAGCATGGCCCTAGACGAGACATAGGCGGCGAATACGCCGATCCGGCAGTTGGTCACCTTGCACGCCGACCCGGTATATTGGCGCCCCACGCCGCGCGACGCCTTGCCCTGCTTCAGGAATCCGGTCTCATCAATGACCAGCACCGCATCGTCAGCGCCCAGGTGCTCCAGCGCATAGTCGCGCACGACGTCGCGCAGGGCATCCGCATCCCACCGTCCGCGGCCCAGGATCGCCTGCTGTCACCATGGCCCCGCATCGCCGGCCGCCTCGGCGCGCATCCACCGGGTCTTGCGGCTCGTCGCCTAGCAGGCCATCCAGAAAACTGTTCTCCGATGTCGCAACACGCGCCTGGCTGAACAATGGCCGCATCCGCGCCTTCACCTCGCGCAGCGATGATGCCCAAAGCTCCAGCGTCGCCTCGATCGATGCCCCCGTCACCACCTCCTCGCCATGGTCACCCATTGATTCAGAACATGATCAAAAACGCAACTGTAATGCTAGGCGGCGTCTGCATTTGCAGGATTCCCATTTGAGGTGAGTTCTGATTCAAGGCTAGCGAAGGAGCCGAGCCTTGGGCAGACGCACGCTGACGGATGAGCAATGGGAGCGGATCGCGGCTTATCTACCGGGCCGCGAGGGAACATGCGGCCGCAGCGGCGTGGACAACCGGCTGTTCGAGGACGCGATCCTGTGGATGGCTGGCAATGCGGCGCGCTGGCGCGATCTACCAGAGGTATTCGGCAAGTGGACAGGGGGGCATGCCCGGTTCCGACGCTGGTCGCGTGCCGGTGTATGGGAACGACTTTTCCATAGCCTGGCTGATAGGCCGGACTTCGAGTGCGCCCTCATCGACAGCACCATTTCGAAAGTCCATGCCGATGCGGCAGGCGCAAAAGGGGGGGGCTGAAACTGCCGCGATCGGGCGATCTCGCGGTGGCCTGACGACTAAACTGCATGCAGTCGTCGATGCCATCGACCTGCCGATCCGCATCCATCCGACGCCCGGGCAATGGGGCGATCGTCCCCAGGCCGAGACACTGCTGGCTGGCTTGAACGGCGTCGGCCACGTCATCGTCGATGCCGCTTATGACGCCGATCACCTACGCACCTTTATCGCCGACGACCTTGGCGCAACCGCGCAGATCAAATCTAACCCGAGCCGAACCGCCAAACCTCCCATCTACTGGCGCCTCTACAAGGAGCGCCATCAGGTCAAATGCTTCTTCAACAAGCTCAAGCGTTTCCGTCGCATCGCCCTGCGCTGCGAGAAGACCATCTCCGCTTTCTTGGGCTTCGTCCATCTCGCGTGCGCCATGATCTGGCTACGCTAAATGCAGACGCCACCTAGTCGCTGGATCGTTTGTTAAGTCGGCGATATCGTCCGCATAGACTACTTGTCGAGAAATATGTCCCTGAAGGTTTGCCGGGCACGGCGGGACTATCGGGACTTCGGTTCAGATGCCGCCGTAATGTCCGGTCGGAAACCCCAAGTTGTAGGGCTATGGCGGCCATCGTCATATCAGATTGGGCGAAAGCGCGCTGCGCGTCGTTAATGTCACTTGGCGTAAGCGCTGAAGGCCGACCAATTTTTTGACCACGCGCACGCGCCTCTGCAATTCCGGCACGGGTTCGCTCACTGATGAGTGCACGTTCGAACTCCGCGAGGGCCGCCATCATATGGAACATCAGTCGTCCCCCGGATGATGTCGTATCGATATTCTCCATGATTGACTTAAAATGGACATCCCTTTTGCCAAGTTGGTCGATCAGCGTGACGAGCCCAGTCAGCGAACGGCCTAGGCGGTCGAGTCGCCAAACGATCAGTGTCCCGCCAGGACTAAGATTCTCCAATGCAGCTTCCAGACCGTCGCGATCGAAATTGCAACCAGATCGTCCCTTGTCGACAAATATTCGTTCGCAGCCTGCAATTTTAAGTGCCCTAATTTGGAGATCCACCTTTTGATCATCTGTAGAAACTCGCGCATAGCCCACAATCATGTTTCGTTTCTCCCATGGCCACAACAGAGGGTTTCGCGTGCTGGGGTGCGATTCACTTTACAGGTGGTGGAATAATGAAGCACACCCTCCCTGAAATATTATTCTATTCTGTGAACCTGCGTGGCCAAGGTATAGACGTTTATTCCGCAAATTTAGCACAAACTTGCAGGAGGCAATCTAAGGTTAGGACCATCGAAGTGAGTGTCGCGATCTGATCCAGGCTTCGCAAAAAGGCTGGAATGCGAACTGTTTGGCTGATGGATGAAGAGATGGAGCGGCTGCGGCTGGTCTTTCCCAAGGGGCACCACAAATTTCGGGTGAACGACTGACGGGTGCTGAGCGGCATCGTATTCGTCAGCCGGAATTGGCTGTAATGGCGAGTGCATCCAGCGAGTACGGCCTGCGAAAGGTGCTGTACAATTTGTGGAAGCGTTGGGGCGAGGGCCGTGTTTTCAGGCGAATGATGGAAGATTTGGTTGCAGCTGGCGTCGAGCCGCAGGCGGTCATGCTTGACGCAAACCCGGCATTGGCTGGGGTAAGCTCCTTTTGAAGTGGTGCCGCACGGATCCAGTCTGCGGATTAAAAGGCAATCTCGGCCGCCGGGTTGGACATGCGAAGGGCGACATGAACAAGAAGCTTCATGCCGTCGCCAACGCAGACGGCCGCCCCTTGAGCTTCTTCACGACCGCAGGCGGCAGCGCTGCTAGGCGACCTACAAAAGGCCCAGTGATAGCTCGGTGGCCGCCGCTACGACGCTGATTGGTTAAAGGGCGTTCTCCAAGACAAGGGCGTCCAGCCCTGCCTACCGGGTTGTAGATCGCGCAATGAGCGGGGCAGATACGACAAGCGGCGCTATCGGCACCGTAGGCGCATCAAGGTTATGTCGGCCAACCTCCAAGACTGGCGGTGCCGCGCTGCTCCTCGACGTTCCTCCCTGTCATCGCCCTCGCTGACACCTCCTGTGATTGCTGAGCCCCAATCCTAATCGCCAATGGTAAATATATAAAGTATATAATATCACCATAACATGTTAATTTATTAATCTATGATAAAATAATTTCTGGGAGACATGTCGAATAGTTGATGAGCAGTGATGGGTTGCATCGTGCCCCTGCTGGGCGTGCAAGGCTATATAGCAAGGCAACTCTTTTCAATATGCGAATTCCATAGCAATGGGGAATGCGTAATGAGGCGGGGATCATACGAAGAGCTAGTCCCCGCCGAAGATTTTGTTGAGTGTATTTCCGGTAGGATAGTTGCAGATAGTTTTTGGAAAAAATGGAGTGGTGTAAAACTCAGGTCGTATCAGATGGATGTTCAGAGGTTTTGCATTCCACCATTGCACGATTTTCTTATTCAGGTTTGGTCAGAGGGGAAGTTAATTCCCCACGCCAAATCTTCACAGGGCTTCGGAGAAGATAAATTAAAGACTGGAATGGCTTCTGTAATAAGTAATGCTTTTACTTGTCAGTGTGCGGTGAGAAGTCCTGTTAGGGTCACTCATATCTATCTTGAGCCCAAAAAATTCAAAGAGGTCGCGATAGATGTTTTTGACCGACATGTCGAAGAGATCAATTTGCGCAATATTCTCTGTGCTGAAGACCCATATCTTGCTAATATTGCATCCCAATTGGAGTTGGAAGCCGCAGGATTTGGTGTAGGTGAAAAGATATTCATTGACACCCTCAGGATTCAAGCAAGTATTCACTTGCTACGGAGCTATGCAAAAATAGATTTCCATGAAAATCTATGCTCAGGACTTTTCAATGTGGCGCATCGAAGGCGCATAGAGGAGTATGTTCTTCAGGAACTTAGCCGTCCAATTTTATTGGAGCAGCTAGCCGGATTATTAAATCTCTCTGTTTTTCAATTCTGTCGAAGGTTTCGGGCGACTTTTGGTATGCCTCCACATGCATGGCTCATCAAGCAGCGTGTCGCCTGGGCGAAGGAGCGCCTTCGCCAAGGCGGTACGCCGCTTAAAGAAATCGCGATGGATGCTGGATTCTCAGACCAAAGCCATATGACCCGTATGTTTCGGCGTTTGATAGGAATGACGCCCGGAGAATATCGGAGTCATTTCCACGACCGTGCCTTGTAAAAAATAGTGCGCTTGAGCCTTCACTTTACGTCTTCAGCGTCGGCACTATCTGATCGAGGTGACGTTTAAGGGTTCTTGTCGAAACCCCGAACCGGTCTGCCATCTGTTTAAGCGACCAGTCGCGCTGTTTCATTGCATGCTGAGCTTCGTCGATTTGTTGCGATGAGAGCATTCGCGGTCGCCCAAGCTGGCGGCCGCCGGTTCTGGCTGCCGCTAAACCGGCCTTCGTTCTCTCGCTGATGATGGACCGTTCAAACTCCGCTAGTGCAGCCATGAGGTGGAACATAAGTTTCCCGCCGGACGAAGCGGTGTCGATATTTTCGGTCATCGATTTAAAATGAATGTCACGTTTACCTAGATTTTCCATTAGCGCTACCAACCCTGAAAGGGATCGGCCAAGGCGGTCCAGTCGCCAGACGATTAAGGTATCGCCAGGATTCAAGGCGCGTACGGCTTCATGCAACCCGTCTCGCTTGAAATTGGTACCAGATTGGCCATGGTCGGTGAAAATATACTTACATCCCGCCTGTTGTAGGGCCTGAATCTGCAAATCCAGCTTCTGATCCTCAGTGGAAACGCGGGCATACCCAATGGCCGTCTTGTGTTCATTCATGCCGCCAGTTTGATTCAGGCGGCACTCCGTTCCGAAAGCGAATGCATGCTTGGTGTTTGACATACTACTTTTCACGTCCACGCACTTGACAATAACGTTCCTTTCTGTCCGGCGAATCAGATCGGTGAGAGATCTATAATTTGTCCAGCAAATTCAACGAATCGAATTGCTTTCGATGGTATAATCTTTTAACCGCTCCGGTATGGCCTTAATCGAACGGTTTTGGCCGCCTATATCATCCAAAATTACAGAGGTTTGGCTGGTGCTCCGGCGCCGTTGGGTCGCAGAGAAATCGCCCTTGGCGGGCCGTCTTGCGACCTTGTCCGCGGTTCGTACCCCCCTCAAAAGCAGGTGGTCGAGCATGGTGGCCTCCGGGCTAAGGCTGCGTTCGGGTGGGCGTGATGGCCGCAACTTGGCCCCTTCTTCTGGCGGGAGGCGATGGACGCCTGATCCCTTCACCGGGGGTGAAGATAGGATTTTTGGCGGAGCCGATCGTTGATCTTCGTTCACCGCACGCATCCCCACTCTACAGCGAGTGCCTCGCCCGCGCGGTGACGCGCGATGGCGCACTGCTGACCGGCGGCGACATCGTGCCCGAGCTTGAAGCAACGGACGATATCCACCTTCTTGACATGGCCGTGCTTGAGATGGTGCTCGGAGTTCTTTCCGAAGCGCCGGCGTTGCGGCTGGGCTGCAATCTCTCTCCGAATACGCTTGCGCACCCTGTGGCGTGGCGTGCTCTACTCGATCGGATCGAGCGCGATGCGATCTTGGCAGATCGCCTGACTTTGGAAGTAACAGAAAATTTTGCGCTAGACGACATTCCCGGTGCGGCTGAATCTTTGCGTCAGGTGCAGCAAATTGGCTGCCGAATTGCCGTGGACGATTTCGGCGCCGGCTACGCTGTATCGGCGCATCTTGGAGGTGTCGATGTCGATTGGGATATCGTCAAGATTGATCGCGTCTGTTTTCAAGATATTTCTAAGACGGACGCCGGCGCAGATAATCTATCGTCGCTAATCCGCCTCGCTCACATTTTCGCCCCGGCCGTCATCATCGAGGGAATCGAGACTCGTGAACATCTTGCGATAGCGCGAGAGGCTGGGGCTTCCTTTGGTCAAGGCTGGCTTTTCGAAGATGGAAAATTCCAGTTTTGGAGAGATGAGTCGTAGGCTTTGGAAATATATTCCATCATCTATTAGCATTATTAGTTCAATATAAAATGAAATGGGGTCGGTCATGGGGGATTTTAGAAACTTGAAAGAAGTTGGGCAATATTTCAATGTATTGTCTGGATGCGGGAAAAGGCCTTTCAGTCATAGGGTATTTGGTTCGCCAAGGCTCTTGAGCAGCGTCGGGGCACCGATCTTGAAGGGGCATCGCCAGTCGCGATTTGCCCGATGCTACATAGCTGCAGCAACTATTGGGGTGCTGTCATGTTCGATGGTTGCCGCCAAGGTGCAACAACAAATGCCTATCACCGCGTCGCCCGGTCAGGTTTTTCAAAATCAGGCGGCCAGTAGTGGCGCCACGACCTGCCAGCATGTGATGGGCGGATTAGGCGCGGCGCTGACCAACGGTTCACAGTTCACTTCGATGCTTCGCATAAATCGGTCGGCGCCCGACAAGCATATGATTACGTCAAAGGTTGGCATGACCTATAGCTTGCCAGACTTGAAGGGCCGGGCCGTAGGTATCCTTGTCGGGGCGCCACTTGCCTCCGGTTGTGAAGGCGAAATGATCCGGGTCGCTCCCCTGAATCGATCCTGCGAGGCGCTTGCCACCACCTTTCCCCGTGGCAGTGCGCGGACCCAAAACCTATCCGGCGTAAGCCTCTATGATTTGGGCGAAGGGCGAGGCGAGGCGATGTTGATCGACAACGGGGCTGGTTGCGTCGCCGTGACCATCGCTGGAACACGCCCCGACACCTGACGATCCGCAGGGGGCATCCCTGACCCTGCGACACAAATACGCAACTCGCAACTCAGTTCGCAGCGCCGTTGATCCAGGTCAAGTCGGCACGGATCTCGCGCGCTGTCCGTCCAAGGAACGTATCATGGGCAAGCAGCATCATCGTGGACAATCGGAATCGTTCTTCGCAAACTGGGTGGGCGGGGCAGGTTCGCTCACCCGCTTCCAGCGGCGCAGGATCATGGCAATGCTCCGTCTTGCCCATCGCGTGCTCGGCATCGATCGCAGACGACTAGCGCTCGGTGCGTGCGGCACGGCCGGTGCAGGATCGCGGGTAGCGGTTTCGGCTGGAGGAACAGGCGGGCTCGCAGCAACGCAGTTCGTCCTCGCCGGTCTGCTTTTCGCGTTGCCCATGCAGACCGAAGCGCAGACCTATGCCGCTGGTGGAGGCAGTGCGAACGAGGCGGGGTCTATCGCGATCGGGTCGAACAAGGGAGGCGCGGCACCTAGGGCCTTTGCTGACAGCATTGCGATCGGCAACAGCGCGGTAGCCGATCCGCCAGGTGACGGAACAGATGTTGCTGGGGCTGTCGCAATCGGTACGTCCGCTAGCGCCACTGGCAGCTACGCGATATCTTTGGGTGGGAACGCGCGAAGTAACCAAAGGGCAGCTGTCGCCATTGGTTACGCTGCGGCGGCTACCGGAGCATTCTCATCGGCATTTGGTGAATCGGCCCTCGCGAGCGGTAACTCCGATGTTGCTATTGGAGCGACGTCCGGCTCCGCTGTCGCGGGGGCCGGTCGTGTCTCTATAGGCTTGAGGTCGGGCCGGGAGGTATATGGTGAGAACAACATCGCAATCGGCGTCAATGCTGGACAAAATGTCGGGTCGGCGACAACCGCTGTTAACAGGACTATCGCCATTGGCGATGCTGCATTGTCTTCGGCAGAAAATGGCATCGCGATTGGCAGTTACAACGGCGTACGGGGCGCCCTTAGTTCGGGCGTTTCGGCGATGGCGATCGGTGCTGCTTCCAGCGGCAGGGTAGGGGCAACGGCCTCGGGCGCAAGTTCGATCGCGCTCGGTAGTGGGGATTCTGTGGCTCAAGGTGGAGCTGCGACGCCATCGGCGGTGAGTGGTGCCGTCGCGTCAGGGGTGCGTTCCACGGCGATCGGCGCTGGCACAAGCGCAGCTGGCATCTCGACGGTGGGTATCGGCGACTCTGCAACGTTGGGCGCTAGCGCGAACGCAATTGCCATCGGAACTTCCACCTCGATTGATGCCAACTCCGCGGCGTCCGTCGCGTTGGGTCGTTCGTCTGGTGTCACTTATGCCCAGAATGCCCTTGCAATTGGATCAGGAGCAAAGGTCAACGGAACTCCGGTGTCCGTTTCGACCAACAGCATGGCGATCGGCAATGGTGCGACGATTGGCGCTGCTGCGCAGAACAGCATCGCACAGGGTACCGGGGCAACGGTCGCCAACAACGCGCAGAATGCGATCGCGCTAGGTAACGGTGCCAATGCCGCAAAGGCGAGCGCAATCGCCATTGGCAATGGAGCGACGGCCGGCACTTCGGCACCAAGTGTTGGAACATCCGACACTTCGGGTATCGCGATCGGCGGCGGCGCATGGTCGAACTGGGGCGTTGCGATCGGCGATCAGGCCAGGACCTCAACCGATGGCTATGGCGTGTCCATCGGTCGCCAGACCTCTACGGGCTTGCGCAGCACCGCGCTTGGGTTTGCCAGCATATCGTCCGGTACCGCGTCGGTCGCGATCGGCGACCGCTCGGAGGCGCAAACCGATCAATCCGTAGCAATCGGCGCCCAGGCGATCGCAAGGGGCGGAAAGGCCGTGTCGATCGGCGCGGGAAATACGGCAAATGGTGACGGAGCTGTTGCAATCGGCGATCCGAACAATGCCACGGGCGCAGGTGCGGTTGCACAGGGTAAAGACAATACAGCCAACGGTGATGGCGCCGTGGCGATCGGCAACACCAATAATGCGGTAGGGCAAGGATCGGTTGCGCTTGGTATCAGGTCCACGACGACAGCGGCAGGCGGCGTCGCGCTGGGCGATACGGCAGCGGCAAAGGCCCGCAACGCGATGGCGCTTGGCTCCGGTTCTGCTGCCAATAACGCCAACGATGTCGCCCTCGGTGCCGGTTCGACAACCAGTACCCCGAACGCGACCAGCAGCGCTACGATCGCTGGCACGACATATAGCTTCCAGGGGACTATGCCAGGCAGCGTCGTCAGCGTTGGATCCGCCGCAAACGAGCGACAGATCACCAATGTTGCGGCGGGGCAGCTGAACGCCAGGTCCACTGATGCGGTCAACGGGTCGCAGCTTTACGCCACCAACACAGCCGTGACGACGGTCAACACGCATGTCAACCAATTGGGCGGCGATGCCGCGGCACGGCTTGGAGGTGGAGCCAGCTATGACAGCGCAAGCGGGACTCTCGGTGCACCGACCTACAATGTGGCGGGCGGCAGCTACAACAATGTCGGCGACGCGCTGATTGCGGTGAACGGCACGGCGAACAGGGGCTGGAACGTCCAGGCCAATGGCGACACCGCGACCCAGGTCAAGCCGGGTGACACGGTGCAGCTGAGGGACGGCCAGAACATCAAGGTCACGCGCAACGGCACGGACATCACGGTAGCGACGGCGGACGATCTGGTCGGGGCGAGCCTCACCACCGGCAACAGCAGGCTGGACACCAACGGCCTGGCCATCGCCAATGGCCCAAGCGTGCTGGCATCCGGCATCAATGCAGGGTCGAAGAAGATCACCAACGTCGCCGACGGCTCGGTGGCGACCGGATCGACCGACGCGGTCAATGGCAGCCAGCTCTATGCGACCAACCAGCAGATCAACAACGTCAGCAACGGCACGACGGGTGTGGTGCAGCGCACCAGCGCGACCGATGTCACGACCCTGACGGCCAGCGGCGGCACGGCGGCCAATCCGGGCAATGCCCAGAAGCTGACCAACCTTGCAGCGGCCACGCTGTCGGCGGCCTCGACGGATGCGGTCAACGGCTCGCAGCTGTACACCACCAACCAGAACGTCGCGACGGCAGCGGCGAACACCAGCACCTATCTTGGCGGTGGTGCGAATGTCGCGAACGGCACGGCACCGACCTACAATGTGGCGGGCGGCAGCTACAACAATGTCGGCGACGCGCTGATTGCGGTGAACGGCACGGCGAACAGGGGCTGGAACGTCCAGGCCAATGGCGACACCGCGACCCAGGTCA
>NZ_JACHNX010000033.1:14009-18398 GCF_014199595.1 Sphingomonas yabuuchiae
CGGCTCGCAGCTGTACACCACCAACCAGAACGTCGCGACGGCAGCGGCGAACACCAGCACCTATCTTGGCGGTGGTGCGAATGTCGCGAACGGCACGGCACCGACCTACAATGTGGCGGGCGGCAGCTACAACAATGTCGGATCCGCGATCAGCGCGATCAATGGCAATCTGAGCAAGGTCAACAACGGTTCCGTGGGTATTGTCCAGCGAACTGGTAATGCTGACGAAACCGTACTGACCGCCTCTGGTGGCACTGCGGCTAATCCGGGCAATGCCCAGAAATTGACCAATCTCGCCGCTGGCACTGTCTCCGCATCGTCCAATGATGCGATCAACGGTTCGCAACTATCTGGCGTTTCGGAAAGTGTCGCCAAGGCTTTGGGGGGCGGGGCTACTGTCAATACCAATGGCAGCATATCTGCACCAAGTTATCAGATCGGGGCGGGTCGATACAATAACGCGGGGGATGCCTTTGCCGCGGTCAACACCAGCCTGAACAGCATCAACAATGGCGGCGGCATCAAATATTTTCACGCCAATTCGCAAGCTGCGGACAGTCAGGCGAACGGTACGAACAGCATCGCGGTTGGACCTGCAGCGATCGCATCAGGGGCGAGGAGCATCGCAGCGGGTTCCAACGCCTTGGCGAAGACGGACAACGCGCTGGCCATCGGTTCCAACGCCGTTGCCACCAATGCTGGTGACGTGGCGCTGGGTTCGGGCTCGGTGACCCAATCCGCAGTCCAGACCTCCAGCATGACTGTCAATGGACATAGCTATTCAGTTGCGGGGAAGGCGACCTCGACCGTCTCGGTCGGCGACCTGGGTAAGGAGCGGACCGTCACCAATGTCGCCGGGGGGCGTGTCAGCCGGGACTCGACCGATGCTGTCAATGGCTCGCAGCTTTGGGCCACCAATCAGGAGATCGCCGCGATCGGTAACCAAGTCACGACGATCGGCGCAGCAAACAAGAATGCCCTCCAGTATGACACCGACGGCAACGGTAATCGTAAAAACTCGGTCACCCTCCAGGGTGGCGACCCGAATGCGCCGGTCCTTGTGGCGAATGTCGCCGCTGGAAAGGTAGACACCGATGCAGTCAACTATCGTCAACTGAAGGACACGGCTGCCAGTACGCTGACGACCGCCAACAGCTACACCGATGTTCGTACCGCATCCGCGGTGACGACGGCGAAGGCTTATACCGACTCGAGTTCGGCCAAGACACTGTCGGCCGCCAATACCTATACGGACCAGCGGTTCGGCATGTTGTCGAGTTCGATCGGCCAAGTTCGCACCGAAGCCCGGCAAGCGGCAGCGATCGGCTTGGCGGCAGGGTCGCTACGCTATGACGCTCGCCCGGGCAAGGTGTCGGCTGCCATTGGCGGGGGCACATGGCGCGGACAGGGCGCTTTCGCCATGGGCCTCGGCTTTACCAACGAAGACCAGAGCGTAAGCGGTAACGTCTCGGCGACCACGGCGGGTGGCAAGTGGGGCGTGGGTGCCGGGCTCAGCTTCACCCTCAACTAAGAGCCGTATGATGTTCGCGAGAAGCACTATGCGAAAGCGTATCCCAATCGTGTCGATGGTTCTCGCGAGCCTGTCCTGCGGTCCAGCAATGGCCGCAGGACGGCAACGGAAGGCGACGCCTATCCCCCCTGTGACCCACCAGGCGTCGTCTTCCGACCTTGCTCGTTTCAGGCTGATGCCGGGGTTTCGCGTCAAGCCGTCCGACATCACGCTGCCGGAGGGCCTGCCTGCCGGACAATATCGCCGGATATTCCAGCCATTCCCGAACTGGACCCTCGTATGCGACGAAAATCTGCAAAAGAAGCAGAAAATCTGCAACGTGGCACGGACGATCCAGGGGCCTGACGGAGGAACTGTTTTTAGCTGGTCGCTCGCGGCGGCTCAGGATGGGCAACCGATCTTCATCCTCAGAGTGCCGACTAACGTCGGAATGGGCGGCCTCATTCGTCTCGTGCTGCCCGATGGGGGCGCGCCTGTCCCGATCGCGGTTCAAGGCTGCAACCCGACGATCTGCCTCGCCTATCAGTCCGTCAGTCAGCGTCTGCGCACCGCTGTCGAGCAGGGAGTGACTGTCGAAATATCCTATGGTTCGGGTTCCCCTCCGAAGCCGGTACGCTTCTTTGCCCCCCTTGCGGGCCTAGCCGCTGCATTGGCCGCGATCTGAGCTCGCGCAAGCACCACAGGCGCATTCGCGATCATCGCGATCTGTACCGCTGCGCTACGTGTCCGCCTTTCAAGCTTTCAAGGGAACTTTCTTGTGAAAACCATCCTGCCCACGAGTGTTGCCATCGTCTTATGGACCACACTTTTGCCCGCCCCCATCGCCGCCCAAGATGCGGTAAAGGGGTCGTCGAATTTCAACGGGGCTTGGGTCGGCTTTCTTGGCGGTCACGACCACAGCACGATAGACGCTCGCAGAAAAACTGCCTTGCAGACTTCACGCTTTAAGCGTGATCGTGTACTTTATGGTGGTCTCATCGGCTATGATTACAAGCCAAAAGACATCGTCTATGGTGTCGAAACAGAATTCTCAAGTGGAAGCCTTAGTCCTGACAATGTCGTAGATATCGCCGATCCCGTCCGTTTTGAAGCAGGAAGAGATCTTTATTTTGGCGGCCGAATTGGAATCCCGATTGCTTCGGGGGCTATGGTTTACGCAAAAGGTGGCTATGCCAATCTTCGCGTGATGGCAAAAGCCGGCAGTGCGCGAGATATTATCGGCAAAGCCGCAACGAGCCTTGATGGCTATCGTATTGGTGGTGGGATTCAGGTCAATAAGGGAGCAGTTTCGGCGCGTCTCGAATATCGATTTTCCGATTACCGTCATGGCGATGCGTTGAGCATTCATCGCGATCAGGTTGCAGCCATCATAAGTTATGGGTTCTAGGCATCGTGGACAAAGGGCAGCCTTGAACCAGTGGTGAGGCACGCCGTCAAACTTTGTCCACGATGCCTAGCGACTTCGCAGATAGGAGGGAGGATGGGGAAAGAAATGGAAGGCCATGAACCCGTTAAAGATTACCATGAGCTAACCATATTGATCGAAACGGGGCTTGAGGCTCTTTCCGCTGCGCGTAATTTACTCGCCGGTTTGGAAAACCTCCCTGAGGTTATGGCTGCTCCCCGGCTGGCTGCTTTGCTTGGGCACCAGTCCTCTGCCACTTTGCCTCGCATTCGAGAGGTGGTCGAGCGGGACCGGCGTCGTTTGGCCATCATCGAGCGGCTTGTCACTCTGCTGCCCAAAGCTGGACGAAACGGGGCGTCAATTCTGTATCAGATGCTCGACAACCCAGGTGTTTTTGTTCCGTGTAAGGAATTGGTTCGGTCTGCAGGTATCCGGACCGCCGACACCAAGGCTGTTAAAGTGTATGTGTGTCATCTGCGTTATGGTCTACGTATACTTGGTATCTTAATAGATGCCATAGAAACAGGGAGGGGTAGTTATAGAGTTACATCAAAGGCCGCAGCGCTTATACTATCTTTGATTGGCGATGATTTGACGTTCGATGGTCGCAGTGTTAATATGGATTATAATGTCTTAAAATTGGGACGCGATCGTGGTGGTGCTGTCGACGCCTGAGAAGAATTTGTCGGCAAGCTTGTCGTAGCGGGTTGCTACGCGGCGGAAATTCTTCAGGCGGCAGAAGGCGTTTTCAATCAGGTGGCGAGCGCGGTATCGATCCTTGTCGTAGCGGATAGTGCGTTTGCGGTTTCGCCGTCCGGGAATGACGGGAACGGCTCCGGCGTCACGTAGCGAACGGCGCAGCCGGTCGGCATCATAGGGTCAGGACCCATTGATGTGAGTGTCGCAATATGATTCAGGCTCCGCAAGGAAACCGGGATGAGCGACTTGTTTTGGCTGACAGACGAGCAGATGGAGTGGCTGCCACCGTTCTTTCCCAAGAGCCAGGGCAAGCCTCGGGTGGATGACCGACGGGTGCTGAGTGGCATCGTGTTCGTCAACAAGAACGGGCTGCGCTGGCGTGATGCGCCGAGCGCCTACGGCCCGCCCAAGACGCTATACAATTGGTGGAAGCGCTGGGGGCGGCAGGCGTGTTCACGCGCATGATGGAGGGGCTGGCGACCGCAGGCGCGGAGTCAGGAACGGTCATGATCGACGCGACCTACTTGAAGGCGCACCGCACGGCATCGAGCCTGCGGGTTGAAAAGGGGATTTCGGCCGCCTGATCGGGCGCACCAAGGGCGGCATGAATACCAAGCTCCATTCCCTCGCCGATGCGAACGGACGTCCGCTGAGCTTCTTGTAAGCGTCCGGTGTTCCCCGCCTTGCTGACGAGGTGATGCGCAAGCCACAGGTGCGGCACTGTGGCAGGCACCGGTGCGGCATTATGGCGACG
>NZ_JACHNX010000034.1 GCF_014199595.1 Sphingomonas yabuuchiae
GGGGGGAAGCTACGTCCGGGCTACGCCCGGCCTCCGCTTCCCCCCACACGTCATCTACGATGTCGCTGACCCTTCAACTGCGATGTCGCTGTGCACTAGCCGCCGGGATACGGATCAAGCGGCTGGCCTGATAGCGCGAACTGCAAGACGATAGGGCGCGGAAATGTTTGACTACAAAATATCCGTTAGCCGCCTGCACAACCGGCGGGGGCTTCGACCGAACGCGGCGTGACCGGCGCAAGGGTCGGCGACAGGGTTTCCCACTCCTCGATCGCGAGGCCCGCATGGCGATCCTCCGCCCCCGATGCGTCCATTACCGCGCGCAGGCAGCGGGTGGTAACGGGCGGGAAGTGCACCTCCTGAAAGCCGTCGACCCCAGTCGGATAGGTGCTCTCAATTCGGCGCCAGCCGCCCGCTTGCTCCGCGGCCCAATATTCCAGATGCCAGGCGGCGGGCGGCGCAACGCCTTCGTCCGCGTCTGCCGGGTGGTCGGCGAAGAAGCGGATGCGGGTGCCGTTCAAGGTCACCGGCCGGGGCCAGCGATATTCGATCCAGGCGCTGGCCGGATTTTGCTTCGTCCAGTTGCCCCACATGTCGGGCGGCAGCGGGCTGGTGCGCACCACGCCGTCGTTCAGGGCGGCGATCCAATATTGCTTCGGGCCGGGGGCGTTGGAGGCGGTGGGCCAGGCGCTTAAAGCCACATTGCGGGTCGGGGCGGCGGGGGGCGCGGGCGCCCGGGTCGGCCGCACCGGGCGGATGGCGGGGGGCGAGATGCTGTCGTCCCAGACCATCGGATCGATCGCGACCGAGCGGCGGAAATGCCCCCCGCCCTTCGCGTCGGCCGTGTGATAGGTCAGATACCAGCGGCCTTTGAACTCCACCGCGCCGGCATGCGAGGTGGTCGAGGACACCGGGCGCAGCACCACGCCGCGATAGGTCCATGGCCCCATCGGCGAAGGCGCAGAGGCATAGGCCTGGCAGGCATGGTACAGCGTCGGGGTGCAGGGGCTGTCAGGTCCCGTGTTGTTCGCGGCGTAGAGCAGATAGTAAGTGCCGCGCCGCTTCATCAGCCACGGCGCCTCGAAAAAGCCGGTCGCGCCGGTCACGACCTGCTCGGGGCCTTTGGGCGTGACCATGTCGGGGGCCAGTTCCATCGCACGCAGTCGCCCGAAGGTCCCCCAATAGATGTACACGCGGCCGTCCCCGCCCTTGGCATCGTCGATCAGCACGGTCGGGTCGATATTCTGGATATCGTTGGCGACGGGCACGGTTTGCGAGATGATCGGGCCAGACGGATGCGCATCGCGCCATGGCCCGGTCGGGCGGTCGGCGACTGCGACGCCGATCGCGAACCGGTCCTTCGCGTCGCCGTCGCGCTGGAGCACCGGGGCGTACATATAGAAGCGTCCGTCGCGCCCCTTCACGATCTGCCCGGCATAGGCGCGGCCAGGCTCGGCCCAGGCGAAGACGCGCTCCGGCCGGGCGATGGCAGGGTAATGCCGCCACACGCCGCTCGCGGGGTTCCGGGTCGAGAGCAGCTGCCACTCATTCATGATGAAGTCGTTCACCCCGTCCGGCGCCTCGTCGCGCCCCGCCAGGATCCAGAGCGTGTCGCCATCGACCAAGGGCGCCGGGTCGGTCGAATAGGTACGCCCGTCGGCCAATATCGGGTTGCCCCGGCTATGTACGGTTTCGGGGGCGAGCTGCAGGGCAAGAGCAATCAGCGGGATCATGACGGCATCCTGATCGCAACCCGGTCGCTTGTCGATATCGTATACGGTCTGGGCTGGCGGCGAGGTCACCTAGCCATGATGGCAGTGGCGGCAAGGCCTTGTCCGGGAGGCTCGTGCGACAGGTCCCGCAGCTCCGCCGGGAAGCGTCAAAGGTATAGGCACCGGCCATACCAATTTGCGATCAATCCGTCCCGAATATCCCAATCCTATTTTTTTAAAGTCGGAAATTGCGGGCTTTCAGATGCTTATCCCAATTTGTCCCACGTCTCCGGTTGTGCAGTGGTAGTATAGTATTGAAAAAATATGACTGCTCTGCAAGCATTGGCATCAGCGTAAAGATACCAAATAAGGTCTTTGTCATCCCAAGCGGGGAGGCGGAAAATCCGCCCCACGCAAGGGTTTACGTCCAAGGGGAATGGGTCGCGCACGATCAGGCGCGAACCAGACAGGTCGGACGGATGGCGGAGGCCGAATCATCGCTTGGAAAAAAAGGGGGGAGTATATGAAGAATACGGGATTCCTGCTGGCCACGAGCGCCGTTCTGGCAATCGTCGCGGCACCGGCCGCAGCGCAGACGACGCAGCCGACAAATGGGGCGACGGACGCCGTTTCCGTATCCGCCAAGTCCGAAAGCCAGAAGGCCGCCGAGCGCGAGGACGCCCGGCTGAATCTCACCCAGCGCCTGCAAGATGTCGATCCGGCATCGGACGACGTCGTCGTCACCGGCTCGCGCATCGTCAATCCGAACCTGGCCTCGGCCGCGCCGATCCAGGCCGTCTCCGCGCAGGAGATCAAGCTGAGCGGTGCCGTCAATATCGAGGACGTGCTCAACCGCCTGCCGCAGATCGTGCCTTACGCGCCCCAGGCCGATGACGAAGGCAACGGCACCGCGCGCGTCAACCTGCGCAACATCGGTGGTTCGGGCGGCGCGGCGCTGGTGCTGCTCGACGGCATGCGCCTGGGCGGCCAGGTGGCGGCCGACGTCAACTCGATCCCCCCTGCCCTGGTGCAGCGGGTCGACGTGCTGACCGGCGGTGCGGCTGCGGTCTATGGCCCCGACGCGCTGACCGGCGTGGTCAACTTCATCCTGAAGAAGAATTTCAAGGGCGTTCAGGTCGATGCCAATTACGGCTTCTTCAACCACCTGAACCGCGCCAACGTCGTGACCGACACCGCAAGGTCGCGCGGTTTCCCGACGCCGCTGGGCTGGACCAATGACGGCGCGCGCGCGACGATCAACGTGGCGGCGGGAACCCAGCTGTTCGAGGACCGGCTGTCGGTGTCGGGCTATTTCAGCTATCGCCAGACCGACAACCTGCCGTACAATTCGCGTTCGACCCAGTCCTGCCACCTGTTGCAGGCGGGCATCGACGGCCCGCTGAGCTGTGACACCACGATCTATTCGCGTTACGGCTATATCTACAATTTGAACAACCGCGTGGCGCAGATCAATGCCAGCGACGGCAGCCGCGTCTTCCGCCCCTATCGCAACACCCAGGATGCGACCACCGACCGTCAGAACCGCATGGACGACAGCTATCAGATGCTGCGCGCCAATGAGCGGTACAATGCGGGCGGCTTCCTGTCGTTCAAGGCGGCCGACTGGGCCGAATTCTACGGCAGCTACATGTTCACCCGCAACACCAGCCAGGGGACGTACCTGCCCGCCACGATCGGCGAGCAGACCAACGGCGCGGGCGGCTATCAGCTGAACTGCAACAACCCGCTGATGTCGGCGCAGCAGGCGCAGGTGCTGTGCGGCGCGCTGGCGGGCACGGCCGGGACCGTGCCGATCGACTTCGGCTATCGGTTCCAGCAATATCCGACGCGCGCGATCGACTATGAACAGGTCTATCATCGCGCCACCCTGGGCATACGCGGCGATTTCGCCTCGGCCTGGCATTATGATGTCGGGGGCGTCTGGGCCAACAACCTGACCAAGAGCGCGATCAACCGCAATTGGGCACCGTCGGGCCAGAATATCGCCCGCGCGCTGAACGTCGTCAACGTCAACGGCGTGCCGACCTGCGTGGCCAAGATCAACGGCACCGACCCGAACTGCGTGCCGCTCGATATCTTCCGCGGCGATTCCGCCGATCCGGCCGCCTATAACTATATCTTCGCCTATGCCCCGAACGGGCCGCGTCGCAATGTCGGCTATTTCTTCGACGTGCAGGCCAATATCAGCGGCGACCTGGGCCATTACGGCATCCGCTCGCCGCTGGCGACCGATGGCGCGCAGATCAGCCTGGGGGCCGAGCTGCGTCGCGACATCGCGAACAACTTCACCAGCGCCGACTATAACACCATCATCCAGGGCACGCCGAACCCGTCCTCCTTCGCACGGGGCACGCAGACCGCCAAGGAACTGGCCGCCGAGCTCCAGCTGCCGCTGATCCAGGACCAGTCCTGGACGCACCTGCTGGGCTTCAGCGGTGGCTATCGCGCGTCCAACTACGACACCTCGTCGCGCACCTTCTTCAGCACCTGGAAGCTGGAGGGGACCTGGGCGCCGATCCGCGACATCCGCTTCCGCGTGGCGCGCAACTTCGCCTCGCGCGCACCCAATGTCTTCGAGGCGACGCAGAACATCCATTTCGCGCGTAGCCTGAACTTCGTCGACATCTGCGGCGCCTCGACCGCAGCCGGTGGCGCGCCGCTCGCCAGCCTCGCCTCGTGCCAGCTTCAGCCCGGCTTCAACCCGGCCAGCTATGGCAGCACGACGATCCGCTGCCCCGAGGCGGGCTGTATCTATCGCAACGGCGCGGTCGATCCGGCCCTGGGGCCGCAGACCGCCAACACCCTGACCTATGGCCTGGTGCTGACGCCCAGCTTCCTGCCGCGCTTCAGCTTCTCGGTGGATCATTACGAGATCCGCTACAACAACCAGATCTCGAGCCTGGATCAGGACACGATCGTCAACAACTGCATCAACTATGCGACCGATCCGAGCGCGCTGAACCGCATCTCGTGCCAGCAGTTCGTCCGCAACGGCAACGGCACGCTGTACGGCAACATCAACAACCCCAGCTCGGGCTATCTCAGCTCGCTGGTGCTGAACGTGCCCAACCAGATCGGCACGACCGGCTATGACTTCCAGGCGCATTACGACCTGCCGGTGGGCAGCGGAACCTTCGCCACCGACTTCAACGGCGGTCTGGTGACCAGCGCGGCCTCGCTCAGCAACCAGTCGGGTCGCGTCGGCTATTTCGGCGACGGCGTGGGCAATCCCGTTCCGAAGTGGCGACACAATCTGCGCGGCACCTTCACGGGTGCGGAAGGGCTGTTCCAGCTCTCGCTGAACTGGCGCTACATCTCGGCCACGCAGAGCGGCACGCTGCGCCGCACGACGCAGAACACCTTCGCACGCATCCCCAACTACAGCTATTTCGACCTGGCGGCGAATGTGAACATCGCCAAGCGGATGTCGCTGGGCGTGACGATCAACAACCTGCTCGACAAGGATCCGCCGATCATTCCGGCGCGGGGTGGCAACAACACCTATTCGATCAACGGCTGGCAGAATTCGCCGGTCAATTTCTACGACATCTACGGCCGCTACATCCAGTTCTCGATCACGACCAACTTCTGATCCGAGACCCGATGACATGCCTGTCCCCGTCGGCGATGCCGGCGGGGATTTTTTATGGGATCACGGCCAGCGCCTCGGCGCTCGGGCACCCAGCCGGAACCGGCCCCGGCCCCGGTCGATAGACCAGCCGGACCCGGCTCGGCCCCGTGGGCACACAGGTGGCGAGGTGATAGTCGCGGGCCAGTGCCTCGCGCAGCACGCCCCGCGTCGCGCGGTTGCCGAAGGTGAAGCGCGGATAATCGTCGACGATCGCCCCCGGCCGCTGGCTGAGGATGCGGCGGATCTCGGTAACCGGATCGACACCGATCGCCTCCGGGCTCGCCTCGTCCTGCGTATTGAGATGGCCGGGAAAGACCCATTTCGACGGCAGGCAGCTCTGCGTCAGCAGGTACAGCGCCGGGTAGCCGTCATAGACATAGAGGCAACCCTTCGCCGGTCTCGCCGCCCGCGCCACCGCGCGCGCCTCGGCCGCGCCGCCCTTGGTCCGTTCGCTCAAGGCCAGCACGATCTGCCCCGCTGCGAAGATCACCAGCACGAACGCCACCGTCCCGCCCCGCCGCCAGCGGGCCAGCGCAGGCGCGGCGACCAGCACGCCGGGGAGCACGATGGGCAGCGCATAATGCGGGCTGCCGAACCGGCCATAGAACAGCACCGCCGCCCCCGCGACCGCCAGCCAGAGCAGCAGGAAGCGAAACCCCGCGCGCCGCTCTGCCGGGGCATGTCTCCAGGGCCGCCCGAACCCGATCACCAGCAGCAGCGGCGACAGGATGCCGAGACAGGTCGCCAGCCCTTCCAGCTCATCGGCGAACGGCCGCGCCGCCTGTCCGCCGACCGAGAGGAAATTGGCGAAGAGCCAGGCCTGCCCCTGCCCGATGGCGGCATAGACCCCGAACGCCACCAAGGTCGGCAGCAGCGCCAGCGCGACCCAGGCCAGCGCCATGCCCGCCAGCCGCCCCACCGGCACCCGCGCGCGCCAGCCTTGCCACAACAGCACGCAGCCAAAGGCAAACCCCTCGGGCAACACCGAATATTTGATCTGGAGCGCGACCCCGACCGCCGCCATAGCCACCGCGCCGCAGGGGAACAGCCGCCCCCGCCGCTCGACGACGCGCAAGACGGCAGTGCCGGCGACCAGCATCAGCGCATTGTAGAAGACCGGGGACTGGCCCCCTTCCCCCTCCATCAGGTTCAGCCAGAGGATATAGAGGATCGCCGCCACGAGGCCCGCGCCTGCCCCGGCAAACCGCCGCGCGACCCGCTGGATGCCGAAGGCGGTCGCGATGACGAAGCCGGTAGCGACCAGCTTATAGGCGAGGAACCCGTCTTCCCCCAGCAAACGCGCGCCCGCATAGAGCAGGAACAACCCGATCGGCTTGCGGTCGAAGATGTCGATATAGGGCCAGGCGCCTTGCAGCATCCGGTCGCCGACCAGCAGATAGAATTGCTCGTCGAACCCGATCACCGGATTCCCGAACGTCCGCGCCCGGACGACCAGCGCGACCAGCGTCAGCACCAGCAGGACACCGCCCTGCCCCCGCAACCAGGGGCGCAGCCACCAGCCCTGTCTCCGTTCGTCGCTCATGCCGCACGCGGGTGTGTCGCTTTCCGGGCAAAGGCAAGGGTAAAGAGGGGGCGCTATTGTTCGATGCGCCTCATCCGTATATACCTTGTCAGTACTGATGCGAGGATGCCGATGCCGAAGGCCGCTGTTTTCACCATGAAGCTGGAGGCCGATCTCCGCGCCGAATTCATGGCCGCAGCCGAGGCCAGCCACCGTCCCGCATCGCAGGTCATGCGGGAATTGATGCGAGAATTCATCCGGCGGGAGCAGGGTCGGCAGGAGCATGGCGATTTCCTGCAACGCAAGGTCGCGGCCGCCCGACTGTCCGTCCATGCGGGTAACGGACGATCCGATGCCGCTGTGGAGGCCGATTTTGCCGCGCGCCGTGCCGGGATCGCCGACCAGGCGTGAAGGTCCGCTGGACGCCGGAAGCCGAGCGGGATCGCATTGCGATCTGGGACTATCTCGCCGCCCGCGATCCCGGTGCGGCGTTGCGCATCGACAGCCTGTTCAGCGACGCCGTCGCCGCCCTGGCCGACTTCCCGATGCTGGGGCATGAGGGGGAGGTCCTCGGCACCCGCGAACTGACCCCGCATCGAAGCTATCGCCTGGTGTATGAGGTCGTCGCCGATACCGTCTGGATCCTGGTGCTGATCCACACCGCCCGCCAATGGCCTCCGCTTCGGGAGGTGTAGTTCAGGCTATTCGCAGGAGAGTGGGAACGGAATGGGGCTAGATCACTATCGTCAGGACCGGTCTGCTCCACCGGGCTTTGATCGTAGGTGGCTTTGTCCCGATAATGATGGCGCCCATCGCCTGATAGAAGCCGACCGAGGGGGGATGAGAAACGATCCGGATGGAGGCAATCCCTCTTCGCTTCGCTTCACCTGTCATATGCCGGAACAGCATTGTGCCGAACCCTCCCTCGCCCCTCACGGAGGGGAGAGGGTTGCGCAGACTTGGTCTTTGCGAAGCAAAGGCTTAGTCGGAGCTGGGTGAGGGGTGATCGACCTAATCATAACGAATACGTCACGATAGGGTATCGTTTTCCCTGCCGGTCATGCTATCGGGGGCGGATTATGGGCGGGAATTCCGGGCGATATCGGTTTCGTACAGGGCGTGCGGCTTTTTGCGCGTCCTGACCTTCCTGCACAGCTTCGAGCCCGGCGGGGTCGAGCGGATCGCGTTGCGCCTCGTCCATCGCTGGCGCGCGACCGGGGTCGATGCGCCGCTGTTCCTGGGGCGGACCGATGGCGCGATGGCGCAGGATGTGGGCGCGGGCCTCGACTTCGTGACGCCGAAACGGCGCTGGCCGGGGATCGCGCATTGGGAGACGCTCTGGATGGTCGCCACCCTGCCGCGCGCGGTGCGGACGATCCGACCGGACGTGCTGTTCTGCGCAGGGAATACCTACGCCTTTGTCGCGGTGATGCTGAAGCTGGTGCTGGGCCGCAACTGTCCGCCGATCATCGCCAAGATCAGCAACAATCTCGACCGCACCGATGCGTCCTGGTTCTACCGGGTCTTCTACCGGATATGGCTGCGTATCCAGGGGCTAGCGATCGACCATTTCGTCGGCATGGAAAAGCCGATGCGCGCCGAGATCGTGCAAGGCGTCGGCGTGTCGCCCGCGCGCGTCGCGATCATCCCCGACCCCGCCTTGTCCGAGGCGCAGATCCTGTCCTTGCGCGAACCCGTGGCCGATCGGCCGGAGGGACCGGGACGCCGCTTCGTCACCATCGCCCGGCTGGCCCCGCAGAAGAACCTCGCGCTGATGCTGCGCGGGTTCGCCCGCGGCAGCGCGCCCGAGGACACGCTGACCCTGTTCGGCGAAGGGCCGGAGCGGACGGCACTGGAGGCGCTGGCGGCGTCGCTGGGGATCGCCGACCGGGCCGATTTCCGGGGCTATGTCACCAACCCGGCAGGGCTGTTGTCGGGATATGACACGCTGCTCCTGTCCTCGCATTATGAGGGCGTGCCCGCCGTCATCCTGGAGGGGCTGGCCGCCAATATCGGTATCGTCGCCACCGATTGCAGCCGCTCGATGGGCGCGCTGTTACAGCAGGGCGCGCTCGGTACGCTGGTCCCGGTCGGCGACGAAGCGGGCTTTGCCGCCGCGATCGCGGCGGCCCGGCCCCGGACCCAGGATGCAAGGCGCACGCTGCACCAGGCACGACGCTTCACCATCGAGCACGGCGCGGACCATTATATCCGGGTGATGCGCAGCGTGCTCAGCCGTCGCGCGGCCGCGCCCCCCGCGCCCTTCGTTGCCGACCAGGCGCTGCCGACGCTTTAGCCAGGCGGGGGCGCCATGCCCTGCATCTCGTCCAGCCTCATCGAGGGACATTCATGCCATTCCTCCCCCGATAAAATCGCCCCAGTTCCTGGCTCAGCCATAATTGTGACATCATCGCCACAGTAGAAGTAAATCTTCACGTCGGCGATGGGAGTGGCTTGACGATGCGATACGGGGGGAGCGCGCGCCTGCACGGGTGCGTGAGGGGGACGGCGATCGTCCTGGGTCTGGCGATACCGGTCGGGATATCGGCGCAGGAGGCCCCGCCCTCCGATCCGCCCTCCCCCGAGGTCACCGTCACAGGCAAGCGTATCCCCGGATCGATCATCGGCGCGGTCGAGCCGGTCGCGGTGCTGGATGCCCAGGCGCTGGCGGCGCTGGGTGCGACGAGCCTCAGCGATCTGCTGAAGAAGGTGAAGGCGCTGACCAGTTCCTCGGGCGGGGGCGAGCCGGTGATGCTGCTCAACGGGCGGCGCGTCTCGGGTTTCGCCGAGTTCCAGTCACTGCCCTATGAGGCGATGGAGCGGATCGAGGTCCTGCCCGAGCAGGAGGCGGCACGCTTCGGCTATCCGCCCAATATCCGGGTGATGAACTTCATCACCAAGAAGAAATTCCGCGCGGTCACGGTCCATCTCCTGCCCGGCATCACGACCGAGGGCGGGGGCGGCACCCGATATAGCGAGGTCACCTCGGCGCGGATCGACGGGCCGCGCCGCCTGACCTTCAACGTCTCGCATCTGCGGCAGGACCCGGTGCTCCAGAGCCAGCGCGCCATCCTGCCCGATCCCGAGACGCTGTTCGCGACCACCGGCAATGTGACGGGGGTGAACGGCGCCAGCCTGGACCCCCGGCTCGATGCGCTGGCGGGGCGGAGCGTCACGCTGGCGGGCGTGCCGATCGATCCGGCCGCGCGGGGCACGCTTGCGGCCTATGCGAACAGCCCGGCCGGGGTCACCGATCTCGGCCCCTATCGCACGCTTCAGCCGCTGAGCGACACCATCCATAGCGAGGCGAGCATCGCCTCCCCCCTGACCAAGAGTGTGTCGGGGTCGCTGATGGTGTCGATGGAGGCGATCCAGACAAAGGGGCTGAACGGCCTCGCCCCCGCGCTGCTGCGCGTGCCCGGCGGGCTGGGCAATTTTCCCTTCGCCAACGACACGCTCCTCTATCGCTATCTGCCCGACAGCGTGCTGCATCAGCGGACGACCAGCATGGCGCTGCACGCAGGCGGCACGCTGACCGGCGATGTCCGGCGCTGGAGCTGGGCGATCACCGGCAATTATGACCGGATGGTGTCGCGCAGCACCTCGGAGATCGGCGTGCCGCTGGGCGCGCTTCAGGCGTCGATCGGGGCGGGCGGCGACCCGATGGCGGCGATCGATCCCGTCACTGGCGCCCAACGCGACCGAAACCGCAGCCGGGCGGTATCCGACACGATCGGGGTCAAGGCGACCGCCAACGGCCCCGTCGTCCGCCTGCCCGCAGGCGAGGCGATGCTGACCGTCACCACCGATTATAGCCGTATCGACAGCGACCAACCTGTCCCTCCCCACCGACGGGATCGGGCGCACCATGCGCGGGGCCAGCGTCAACGCCAATGTGCCGATCGCCTCGGCGCGCGAAGGCTCGCTGGGCTTTCTGGGCGAGATGCAGCTGAACGCGATGGCGGGGGTGTCGCAGGTGTCCGATTTCGGGCGGCTCCGCACCTCCAATCTGGGGCTGAACTGGACGCCCTTCCGCCCCGTCCAGCTGAACGCCTCGATCAACATCGCGCAGACCGCGCCCGCGGTGACGCAGCTGGTCGCGCCGGTCGTGGCCACGCCCAACACGCCCTTTTTCGACTATGTCACCGGGCGCAGCACGCTCGTCACCACCATCTTCGGGGGCAATCCCGATCTGGCGCCCGAGAAGCGGCGGGTGACGACGCTGGGCATCGCGGTGCAGCCGATCAAGGACAAGGATATCCGGCTCAGCACCGATTATGTCGACACCCGGATCGACAACCAGGCCGCCTCGCTGGGCGGTGCGACCCCGGCGTTCCAGCGCGCCTTTCCCGACCTGTTCGTCCGCGATACGCTCGGCCAGCTGGTCAGCGTCGACCTGCGCCCGGTCAACCTGGCGTATGAGCGCGAGCGCAAGCTGCGCCTGACCATCGACGCGCAGGTGCAGCTGGGCAAGACCCCGCCGCCCCCTCCCCCTCCGGCGCCCGATGCGGCCAAGAGCGCGACCCCGCCCGCGCCCCCACCCCGCCCGCCCAAGCGGCCACCCTCGCTCTGGCTGTCGGCAACGACCAATTACCGGCTGGAGGATCGGCTGACCTTGCGCGGCACCGGCTCGGTCCTCGACCTGCTCGACGGCGCGACGCTGAACGGTACGGGCGGGCGGCCGCGCTGGGACGTCGATCTGAACGGCCATTTCTCCTATGGCCTGTTCAACCTGGGGGTTTACGGCCGCCTCCAGGGGCCGACGCGCATCCGCAGCGACATCGCCGCCTCCGACCTGCGCTTTTCGGGGCGGACCTGGCTGGTCCTGTACAGCTTCGTGCGGCTGGAGAATATCGTGAAGAAGCCCTGGGCCAAGGGACTGAACATCAACTTCGCGGTCGAGAATGTGCTGAACGACCGGATCAACGTCACCGACCGCAACGGCCAGACGCCGAACCGCTTCCAGCCCGCCTATATCGACCCGCTCGGCCGATCGATCCGGATCGGGGTTCGGAAGCTGTTTTGAAGACTTTGAATAACATGGGATCGAATGCCATGGATAAGGGCACCGAATGCGCGGATAAACCATACGCCCAGGATGAAATGGATGCCATGTCGGATTGCCCCGAACTGACGGACGAGCAGATCGCGACGGCCCGGTCATTCGCGGAGGTCTTTCCCGAATTTGTCCGCAAAACGCCTGCGGCTGGGATGGGCCGACCATCAGGCAACAAGATCCGTTAAAAATTCAGACCGTCATTGCGAGCGCATCAAAGCAATGACGGTGTTCATTAACACTATTCCTGAACGCCACAGAACAACCCCGTTCAGCCTGCCGAAGCCCGCCGCATCGTAACCCTGTCTCATGCCCGGTCATGGGCATGGAGGGACCAGTCATGAAGGTGACGCGTATCATTGTCGCCGGCCTCGCGATCGCGACGATGGGTTTCAGTGCGAATGCCAGTGCGCAGGAATGGGGACCGCCCCCGCCGCCCCCGGGACCGGGCTGGGGCGCGCCGCCCCCTCCGCCACCACCCCCGCCGCCTCCCCCTCCGCCGCATTGGAGCGGTTATGATCGGGGCTATGGCTATCAAGGTTATGGCGACCGCGACTATGGTGGTGGCGGTTATGGCTGGCGCGGCGCGGGCTATGGATACCGGCCGCATTATCGGCCCTATCGCCGCTGCTGGACCGAATATCGCGGTTGGGAGCGGGTTCGGATCTGCCGCTGAGGCCGGTGCGACATCGGCTTGAAACACCATATGCCCCTCCCCTTCGGGGGAGGGGTTGAGGTGGGGCCTTTCCACGAACGCCACGCTTGCGGATACGCCCCACCCCCGGCCCCTCCCCTGAAGGGGAGGGGTGGGCCGATCCCCCATGTTTACAGCTTGACCCGCACACCCCCGAACAGGGTGTAGCCGAACTTCTCATATTCATAGGTCCGGAAGCGCTGGCCGAAATAGCGCACGCCCGGCGTGTTGGTCAGGTTCTTGCCCTCGGCGAACAGGTTGATGCCCTTCGCCAGCTGCACGCTGCCCGTCACGTCGAGCTGGCCGCGGCCTTCCCAATACAGGTCGAGCGCGGGGTTGGTCGCGTTGATCTCGTCCAGATAGTCCGACCGCTTGGTATAGGCGACGCGGACATTGACCGGCCCGCGCTCGTAGAAGACGCTGGCGTTCCACATATGCGTCGACTGGCCCGGCAGCGCGAAGCGGCTGCGCCCGCCATAGGCGGCGTCGAAGGTCGCGTGACCCTGGGTATAGGTATAGTTGGCGAACACCCCCAGACCGCCCAGCACGCCCGGCAGGAAGTTCAGATGCTGCTGCCAGTTGAGCTCGACGCCATAGAGTTCGCCGCGACGCGCATTCATCGGGCGGCTGAGGATCGCGCCGCCCACGCCGTTGTACACGCCGGTGCTGGTCAGCGTGTAGCGATAGTCGGACAGGTCCTTGTAGAAGCCGTTGACCGAGATCACGCCCAGCGGCCGGATGTAATATTCCAGGCCCGCATCGACATTGTTCGACAGGGTCGGCTTCAGGTCGGGATTGCCGGACTCGACCCGCACCGTGTTGCCCTCGCTCGTCTCGAGCACGCGCGGGGCGATTTGCGGGAAGTTGGGGCGGTTGATCGCGCGGCTGAGCGCGGCGCGCAGGATCAGGTTGGGCGTGAAGGCCTGGCGCAGCGTCAGGTTCGGGAAGAAATCGGCATAGCCGTTGCGCCCGCGCGCCGTCGTGACCGCGCCGGTGCGCGAGACGCTGGGGGCTTGGGCATCGAAATCGGTGGTCTCGACGCGCAAGCCCGCGACCAGGGTCGTGCCGTCCTTCACATATTTCGCCATGCCGAACAGACCGAAGATCTTCTCCTCGGCGATATAATCGGCGGTCAGCGACTGCGGCAGGCGGCGTTGCGCGGCGGCCTTGGTCGCGTCGAAATAGGCATCGGCCAGCCCGGTGTTGAAACGCTGCCCCAACGCATAGTCGAAGTTGCGCGATTCCTCGTCGGAGAGCAGCCCGGCCAGGCCCTGCGTCGGCGCGGCGGTCGCCCGACGGTCGCGGAGCCGCTCCTCATCGGCGTTGATATGCCGCTCGCGATATTTGCCGCCCGTCGAGAAGGTCACGAAATCGCCGATCGGCAGGTCCGATCGGACCGCCACGGTCAGCTCGTCATTCTTGGTCGTGTTCGACCGATAGGCATTTTCCTGAAAGGCGAAGGTGCCGAGCTGGAGATGCTCCTTGCTCTGGAACAGCGAATAGCTGGGCAGGTCGGCATCGCTGAAATCATAGGAAAGCGTCGGCCGCAGGGTTGAGCGGAACAGCAGCTCGTCACGGCGCGGATAGGTTTGCGAGCTTTCGCTATAGGCCACGTCCGCGCGGATGGTGCCGTCGCCCAGCCGCTGCTCGATGCCCGCCGTCGCCGACCAGATCTCGTTCACCTGTTTGCGGTGGCGGACCTGCTTTTCGATACGGGTGTTGCGATAGGTCGCGGTGCGGTCGGTCGACCCGGCCTGCAGCGCGCCATCGCTCCACAATATGCCGATGCGGTCGCGGAATTCGTCATCCTCGAACCGGGCATAGGTGCCGCGCACCCAGGCATGGGTCGCATCCGAGGGGCGCCATTCGAACGCGCCGGTGCCCGCGATACGCTGGCGCTTGGTGTCGTAATCCTTGAACAGCGTCTCGGTGACGCGCGGGCCGTCCGCCGTCTGGGTCCAGGTGTTCTCGACATTGTCGGGGCGACGATGGGTGTGCGAATAGCTGCCCGAAAAGAGCAGGCCGAACTGGCGGTCGGGGCCGAAGGTGTCGCTGACCGCGGCCGACCCGCGATAGTCGCTGCCCTTGCCGAACTGGTTGTAGCTGGCGCCCGCCATGCCGGTCAGCGCAAAGCCCTTGCGATCGAAGGGGGAACGGGTGGTGATGTTGACCGCGCCCGCGATCGAGTCCGCGTCCTGGTATGGCAGCAGCGACTTAGTCACCTCCAGATTGGCGACGATATCGGAGGGCAGCGTATCGAGGTCGACCGCGCGCGTCGTCGGATCGACCGAGGGGATCTGGATGCCGTCGACCGACACCGCCGACCACTCGCTGGGCGCGCCGCGCACGTTGATATAGCGCCCCTCGCCCTGGTCGCGCTCGATGCCGACGCCGGGGGCACGCTGGAGCGCCTCCGCGATGTTGGGATCGGGGAAGCGGCCGATCGCGTCGGACGAGATGATGGTGACGGTGTTGTCGGCGGTCCGCTGCTGGTTGAGCGCGCGCGCGGTATTGTCGAGCAGCGAGGCGCCGGTGACGACGATGTCGCCCGGCTCGCCGCTGGCGGCGGGCAGGGTCAGCGAGAGCGGACGCCCCCGCTCGGCCGCGGGCACCACGCGGGTGACGGGCGGACGGCCGAGATAGTCGATCAGCAGCGTGACGTCGCCCGCGTCCTCGGGCGTGATGACGCTGAATTCGCCCTGGAGATTGGTGGTCGCCTGCGCGCCCGTTCCCTCGACCACGACGCGCGCGCCCGGCAGCGCGACGCCGGTCGCGTCATAGATGCGCCCGGACAGGATCGGCCCCGAAGCCGGCACGCCCGCCGGCGCGCTGTCCGCCCCCTCGGCCTGTGCCACGCCGGCGGCCAGCGCCAATGCGATGAGAGAGGCCCCCGCGAGACCGCGGATGCCGGAGCGGACGATGTGCATGTTGTTCCCCTTGGGCGCTTGGTCGTGCCGACACCCCCCGGCGCCGGTCGTTCCCGCCCCCGTGGCCGGGGTTTGTTACGAGGCGATGTGATTGCGATGACGGGTCGATGACGGGAGCGTCACAATCGATTTAGCCAAGCCGGGGCGGCCGCACCGAAAGTTTCGGGTGGCGGTGGGAAGCAATAGGCGGCATTCTTTCCCGTCCCTTCCCGGTCGTTCGATCGACCCCAACCGGATGACAGCCACGCCATGCGTATTCTCGTGACCGGAGGGGCCGGGTTCATCGGGTCCGCACTGGTCCGCCATCTGATCCGCAACACCGCGCATGAGGTTCTGAACCTCGATGCCCTGACCTATGCCGGGACGCTGAGTGCGCTGGCGCCGGTGGCGGACGACCCGCGCTATCGCTTCGTGCGGGCGGATGTGCGCGATGCCGTCGCGGTGACCCGGGCGATCCGCGAATTCCGGCCCCAGGTCATCACCCATCTGGCGGCCGAAAGCCATGTCGACCGCTCGCTCGACGGGCCTGCCGCCTTTGTCGAGACCAATGTCGTCGGCACCTTCCAGATGCTGAACGCGGCCCGTGCCTATTGGCAGGGTCTGGACCCGGCGGAGCAGGCGGCGTTTCGCTTCCACCATATCTCGACCGACGAGGTGTTCGGCTCGCTGGGCGAGACCGGGCTGTTCACCGAGACGACGCCCTATGATCCGCGCTCGCCCTATTCGGCAAGCAAGGCGGCGTCCGATCACCTCGTCAGCGCCTGGGGCCACAGCTATGGCCTGCCGGTGATCGTCACCAACTGCTCGAACAATTACGGTCCCTATCACTTCCCCGAAAAGATGATTCCGCTGATGATCGTCAAGGCGCTCGCCGGGGAAAGCCTGCCCGTCTATGGCCGGGGCGAGAATGTACGCGACTGGCTGTTCGTCGAGGATCATGTCCGCGCGCTCCAGGCGGTGTTCGAACGCGGCGAGCCGGGGCGCCGCTACAATATCGGCGGCCATGCGGAGCGGCGGAACATCGATGTCGTGCACATGCTCTGCACGCTGCTCGACCGCCTGCATCCACGCCCCGACGGGGCATCCTATGCCGGGCAGATCGGCTTCGTCGCCGACCGCCCCGGCCACGACCTGCGCTATGCGATCGACGCCACCCGCATCCGCGACGAACTAGGCTGGGTGCCGCAGGAAAGCTTCGAGAGCGGCCTGGAAAAGACGGTGCGCTGGTATCTCGCCAACGAGGACTGGTGGCGGCCGCTGATCGCCCAGGGCGGCGCCGACCAGCGGCGGGGGCTAGGCCTATCGCCTAACCCATTTTTTAGCGGGCTAGGATAAGATCGGCTCCATGAAAGGCATCATCCTGGCGGGCGGCATCGGCACGCGGCTTCATCCGGCGACTTTGGTCGTCAACAAGCAGCTTCTGCCCGTCTATGACAAGCCGATGATCTATTACCCGCTGTCGACGCTGATGCTGGCGGGGATTCGCGAGGTTCTGATCGTCTCCAGCCCGGACTGCCTGGCGCATTATCGCACCCTGTTCGGGGACGGCAGCGCGCTCGGACTGACCATCGCCTATGCCGAGCAGCCGCGCCCCGAAGGGCTACCCCAGGCGTTCACGATCGGGCGCGACTGGCTGGCGGGGGAGGCCGCCATGCTGGTCCTGGGCGATAATATCTTCTTCGGCAACGGCCTGGGTCCGATGCTGCGCCGCGCAGTCGCGGGCGTCGAGGCGGGGGGCGGCGCGACCGTCTTTTCCTATCGGGTCGAGGATCCCCGGCGCTACGGCGTCATCGCGTTCGACGATCAGGGGCGTGCCGTCTCGATCGAGGAAAAGCCCGAGCGGCCCCAGTCCCCCTATGCGATGACGGGGTTATACCTGTTCGACGGGGCGGTGTGCGACCATGCCGCCACCTTGACCCCTTCGGCGCGGGGCGAACTGGAGATCACCGATTTGGCGCGTCGATACATGGATGCGGGGACGCTCCATGTCGAGGCGATGGGGCGCGGTTTTGCCTGGCTCGACACCGGAACCCATGACAGCCTGCTCGAGGCGGCCGAGTTCGTCCGCACGATCCAGCATCGTCAGGGCATACAGGTCGCCTGCCTGGAGGAAATCGCCTATCTTCAAGGCTTCATATCACGCGAACAGGCCGAGGCGCGAGGCCACGCGCTCGCCAAGACCGCCTATGGCCGCGCGATCCTGACCGCGATCGAAGACGCCCCCGCGCCGTTGCCGCAAGGCGAACGGCGCAAGGGAGACCGGCGACAGGGGTGAGCGATCACCCCTTCGTCAAATACAGCGCACGCAGCTTGGCGATCTGGCTTGGACCCAGGCCCAGTTCGTCCCGCAAATAGGGGTCGGTTCCGGCTGAGGGCGAAATGACACCCTAAGCGAAACGGCAAGAAGGGGTGGGGAGCGGACATCGCGCCCCCGCCTTGCGTCATCC
>NZ_JACHNX010000035.1 GCF_014199595.1 Sphingomonas yabuuchiae
GCGACAGCCGCGCCGACGATCGGGCCGAGGCCCGTGAAATAGCCGTCGACGAAGCGGGTGTTGTTCGCCGGGACCTCGTGGAAGAACGCAGCGCCCGCGAGCGCGAGATAACCGACGATCAGCACCAGAGCGATCACGTAACGCCAATGGCGGTCGACGTCGGACATCAGGTTTCCTCCGTGGTTGGTGAGGCAATGCGAGCGGCGGCAATCGCGCCTTTCTCGGCGACCTCGAGCGCTTCCTGACGCTCGCGCATCTGGCGGACGCGGGAGGCCGACTCCCGAGCCTTGGCCGGGTCGAGCTCGATGAGCGCCAGCAACATGGTCAGGCACTGGTCGAGGTTATTCATCCGATGCCGCATGATCTGGAGCTCGGCCGCGTGCTGCGCGCGCTCCTGCTCGAGCTTCACCTCATGCGCGGCGGTCTGGCGGTCGAGTCTGCTTTCGAGATCCGCGATACGGCGGCCCATCCCCTCCATGTCCGCCCGCCGGGTGTCACGCGCGATGATCTGCCACGGCCCCCATTGCCGCACGACCAGCGAGATGACGCCGATCGCGGCGAGGATGACGCCAGTCCAGACACCCGCCCGGATAGACCCGCCAGCAGCTGTCTGCACGACAGCTTCGGCGGCCTGGGCTCCAACGGTCATGCGCCATCCCCCGTCGCGACCGCACGGGCCGCGAAGCTTACATTGTCCATCGATTTCACTCCGTATTGAGTGTGTTATTGAGCTTGAACAGGTGGCGCGCGGCGAGCAGACTCGCGAGATGGACCAGCAGCTATTCGCCTCAGCGATCCTCGACCGCCTGCGGTCGGTGGACATCGAAGCACAGTGGCGCGCGCCCGGCGCGCTTACCGCGACACGCTACGCAGTTGTCGACGACCTTCTGCCTGCCGGATGGGCTACCGAGATCAGCGCCGCTTTCGAGCGCGGACAGGGTGCCTTCAGCCGCCGAGCCAGCTTTCGAGAGAGGAAATCGACCTCCAGCCGGTTCGATATCCTGCCGCCATTACTGGCGGACATCACCTATGCATTCCAGCAGCCGGAGATTGCTCAGCTCATAGCCACGCAGACCGGCATCGCAGGAATGACGGGCGACCCGACGCTATACGCTGGCGGGCTGTCCGTCATGCAGCGGGGTGATTTCCTCAATCCCCACATCGACAATAGCCACGAGGCCACCCGGACGCGCTATCGCCGCCTAAATCTTCTGTTCTATGTGACACCGGACTTCCCCGATGGCGTCGGCGGCAATCTTGAGCTGTGGGATGACCGTGTTCGCACCCCCGAAACGATACATTCGCGCTTCAACCGGCTGGTCGTGATGGAAACCAACCGTCACTCCTGGCACTCGGTCAGCCCGATCATTGCCGACGTCCAGCGGCAGTGCGTGTCGAACTATTACTTCTCACCAGCGAGCCCGGAGCCCACCGACTATTACCATGTCACTTCATTTACCGGGCGACCAGGGCAGCATGTTCGTCGCGCGGCAGGGGCGGTCGACAATCGCGCTCGCCAGTTAGCTCGTCACCTAGGCGCTCGGCGGGTGAGCGATCAGGGGTTTCGCGTCCCGCAAGGAGAATCGGCAAAATGTTGAGGAAGCTGCTCGAACCACATATTTGGGCCCGCATTTGGCGGGAGCGGGCGGGGGAGCCGATCCTCTATAATCTGGCCTCGATTGGCGTCGCGGCCTTTGGCAGCATCACGCGTAAAATCGACTATGATCTGGTCCCACGCCAGCCTTACGCTTTCGGCCTTCAGCAGGCCTTCGCCTTCGCAGCAAAAGAGCGGGAACGGCTGGGGATTAAGCGCTTGGTTTTCATCGAATTCGGTGTGGCATCAGGCGCTGGCCTGATGAATCTATGCCGGGTCGGCGCGGCACTGGGCCGCCATCACGATATGCCTTTTCGGTGCATCGGATTTGATGCGGGCTCGGGAATGCCTGCTCCTGTCGATTACCGCGACCATCCCGAGAAATATTTGGACGGAGACTTCGAGCCGCACGACCAAGCCGCTCTTGACCGCGCATTGCCGTCCAATGCCTCCGTCCTCTATGGCCCGATCACTGAACGTCTAAGCGATCTGCGCGATATATTGGAGCCGGGTGACTTCATCGGCTTCGTGTCGATCGATGTGGATTACTGGTCGAGCACGACCGACGCGCTACGCCTATTCGATGCCGACGATTTTCCCTTTCTGCCCCGGCTACCCGTCTACCTTGATGACGTAAACAACATCGACCACCACCAATTCGCGGGTGAGCTTCTGGCGGTGGACGAATTCAATCGCGATCGGCTGCACCGCAAGGTGGTGAAAATGAACGGCCTCCGGAACTGGCGGCTTTTTAAAAACGCCCTCTGGCTGGACCAAATGTATTGGATGCTGGATTTACAGCACCCATACTTCACGCGCGATTATCATGCCCACAGACCGCGCGTCAGGCTCGGGAATCCTTATCTTGGGATGCCACTGGAAGAGGCTGCTTAGGCCGAAATCCAAGTACCTGGCGCGCCGTCAGCGGTGCAGACGAACCGTGTCGCGCCACTAGATGGGCTGGCGTTCTTCAGCTGGTCACCCGCCCGCCACTGCCCAGCCGCCGGTGACGCCGTCACCGTCTGAGCGAAATCCTGATCGATGAACGGCACGATTTTGTCGGGGGCGTTGGTGGTGTAAACGATCGGCCGCAGATAGCGCGTCACTCGGCCGGCTGGCGGGTTTACCCCGAACGGGAAGAACGTGAGACGGACGCTTGACATGGGCGCTGTCAGTTTGACCGCCGCCGTCAGCAAGCACCACTCGCCCGCCCGCCACCAAGTGTTCCACTCGCTGATTGGATAATCCATCGGCCCAGGCGAGCCATCTCCATTGACGTCAATCGAGAGGTAAGGCTGATCAGCGTCACCAGTATGAAGCCCCCGCTTGAAGAGCCAGGAGATGACGCACCAATCGCCGCTCGCACCGGCCAGCGTCCGCTCATCGCTGATCGCACCCGCGCCGCTTGAGATATGCTCTGCTACCGGAAGCGCGCCGCCACCGCCCAAGGGATTCGCTTCACGTGCACTGACCGGAGAGCGGGCACGGGATATGCTCGCCGCTTCCGGCTCGCGCCCATAATTTGCAGCGTCCAGACTGTCACAGCGCCACCATCCTTCGTTCGCCGTACCGATCGAGGGATTATTGACGTTGTCACCAAGCCGGCCATCGTTGCCGTTAATTTGGGGCGGCATCTTGTGCACCCCGAAGGGGCGGTAGGGGATCGCCGATGTGCCTTTTCCGCAATTCGTCAGCAAGACCGCATGATCGAGGTTGGCGAAATCAAGGGCAAGCTCGGCTTGGGTTCCGATGTCGTATGTCCGTGCACCTTGGAGATCGATGAGGGCCTTGCCGACGCAAGCTTCAAGGTAGTTGGCGTGGATATAGATGCCTCGATATGCCCCGCGGACTTTGATGGGATCGCGCATGCCCTCGAGACAGTTGCCGAGAATCGTGACATTGTGGCCCGATATATCGATCCCACCATGGCCGACATTGTAACCATTTTGGCCCGCCTCGTTGAAGCAGAAAGAAAATCCGTTCCACTGCGTATCGTTTAGCGACCGAGCAATATGCTCGTTGCGGTGAATGTTGCAGTCCCTGACCCAAAGCAGACCCACCTGTTTCATGTCCCCGCTCGTCTGATAGGTGTCGAAAGCCGACACGAAATCATTGATCGACACGCCGAAAATGCGGAAATTTCGCAGGAATTGGAGATCGGTCGTGTCCCATCCGAAGCAGGCTTGCGGACGTGGGCCGTCGGTCATGGTGGCAATTGCCAAATCGCGAAATGTGACGCTCGAATCGCCGGTCTGTCCGGAGAAGGTGATTGCCGCGCGCTCCGTGTGCATCGGCACGATGACCGCGAGATCGCCCTGATACGTGTTGGGGTCGATCTGGCCGGGGTACACCCCGCGCTGCCCTTGCCCAAAAATGGCCTGCTCCCGAAGTCCCAAGCCGACTACGAGCGGGCGGGTCGTCCGGAAAATGCCCGGCGGGAAGTGAAAACGGCCGCCGCGCGCACCGAAGTGGTCGATGATCTCCTGAACCGCGTCAGTGTCGTCGGCATCAAAGTCTCCCTTCGCTGCGGTATCACGTACGCTGGCACCGAGCTCGCGCAGCTTGTCCAGCGCCATCCGCGTCTGGACGAATGCTGAGCCCTGATTGAAGCCGACTCGGCTGAGGCCATCCGAAGCCGCCATAGACGCCGGTGTCAGAGATCGGGCGATTTCCACCGAACCGCCCGCAGTGCGGCGGTAGCTGACAAGAACTCCTGCATCATTGGTCGAAAATGCCTGGTCGACTGCACTTCCCGCCTCACCCGCCGCCTTTGACGGGAAATACCGGCTGGCGGCCAGCGCCGTGGCCGCTGCGAGTTCAGCCCCGGTGCGATCCGCTTCGGCTGACGCTGCGGCGTCAGACGCCTTTTTGGCGAGGGGGGCGACCAGATCCGCCCCATCAATCTGCACGGTCACTTGCTCTTCTCCGAAAGTCATGCGGGCGGACGACCAGACGTCGGCGACGGGACGCTGGGGGAGGCCGAAGGGGGCGATGCGATTGGCGGGAGCGGACTCGGCACCGGTGACGCCGTCGCCGGTGATCTGGAACTCGCCTTTGGCCAGACGGCGCTTGCGGCCCGCGATGGTGACCTGCCAATCCCAAGCCAGCGTCGTAACGTCGCCGATCTCCCCGGCGTAGGGTAGCGATTCCATCGTCGATTCATTGATGACGAGCTCGACATGGCTGGTCGGGATGCCGATGCCGTCGCTGGTCACCTCGACCAGGCGCAACCCCTGGGCATTGCCATTGGTCACGGTGGTCAGGTCGACCAGCGGCGCGCCGGGGACATCGCCGTACAAGCGGACCTGTGCGCGCATATCGATGCCCGTCAGGTCCAGCCCGGCGACGAAGATGTGACGCACGACGGCGCCATAGCGATCGGCGATGATCGGCAGATAGGCAGTATGCGCCATATGGTGCTCCGATTTACGGTTAGGGGAGGCGTTCTTCGGGGTAGCGGATCGGCTCGCCGCCGCCGGGCGGGCTGGATCCACCACCATCCGACGGACCGCCGCCAGGGGCCGGGGTCGTCACCGAGCCGACATAGTGCCGAGCTGGCGCGGTGGAGGATGGGAACGCCTCGGCGCCGTCGGTCGTGGCGATGATCGTTACCGCTCCGCCCGCGCGCGCCACGTCATCGTAATAGAAGAAATAGGTGGTCGAGCTGGTCAGACCGGCAATGGTCGAGCCAGTCACCGCGACGGTGCGGTCCTGATAGACCCGGCTATGGTCGGAGATCGTCGCCGTTGCGCTGCCCGAGGCATCCGCCGCGCTGATCGTGGCCCCGACCGTATAGCTGCTGGCGATCAGCAACTGCTCGATTGGCGTCACGGCTTGGATGACAGCTTGGGCCAGCGGGTCGAGCGCGGGATTGTAGCCGGGCGCGGCGATAGCGCGGACTGGGGCCTTGTCGCTACCATCCCAAGCATAGATTTCTTGATATTCGAGAGACAGCTCCATGATGCATGCGCCCCGGTTCGAGCCTTCATCGCAGATGTCCTGCGATGCGACGCGGCAGAGCTGCCGAACGAATCCGAGCGGAGCAAATGTGAACGGCACGACGCTGCCTACAGGCCAGCGCCACGCTCTCTCATCGAACGGCGCCTTGAAGGACCGCGTCAGCTGCTTGCGCTGAAGCACCTGCTTGCCGATCCGCTGCGCCTGGCTGGGGCTTTCCACTACGCCTAGGTCGAGCGGAAATACGCGATCGATCCCGTCGATGCTCGGGATACGAATCTCGGGATAGTCGATCAGTTGATAGAGCGAGGCTGGGGAGGGATCGACATAGCGCCCGCGGACGATGTTCGGCGTGGCCTCCAGCGATGGGTCTGGGTCGAAGGTGAAATCGCCGATGACGTCGTCTTCGTTCAGTCCGTCGTCGATCGCGCCCTCGGCGAGGTCGTTGTGCGCGATGACCAGCGACAGCCGTCCACCCGTGTCGCGGAAGCGGCCGCAGCAGCCCGCGCAAAGCATGTCGAGGACCGTCTTGGGATCATCGCCCTCGCTGATCACGCCCGCGCCCTGATAGCGCGGCTCGGTGCCGCCTGCCGACCGAATGACAGGCTCCTCAGCCAGTCGGGCGGCGACCATGAAAGACATCACATCGATCCGCTTCGCCGGGATACCCGAGCCCAGCGCCAACTTCATTTCCCCCGTCACCGGGTTGCGAATGCACCAGCCGAGCAGGCGGCGCAGGATCTGGAGCGGCAGATTCTCCCCAATCACCTCGCCATCATCGGTCACATAGCGCCAGGTCGACTGGTCGTTCGCGCGCATCGGCCCCGAACCACCCGGCACCGTCGAATCGCGGCTGGGATCATACAGCCGAGCGCCCTTACCGATGATCGTCATGCGGTTGGTCGGGCCACCGCTGAACGGGCTCTCCGCCTTCTTGCTGTTGCCCGTGACCTTGAATTGCAGGTGAAGCCAAGCGCAGCCGGTCAGGCGACGGTCGCCGTTCCAGCGGCCGGATCCGAAGGTATAGCCGTCGCTGGCCTGAGCTTCGAGCGTCAGGTGAGGGACCGAGAAATACCCGACGAACTTGCCTTGGGGGCCGCCCGCCGCTGTCCATGCCAACTCGTCGTTCAACCAAATCTCATCAATCGACTCGATGGCGTGGGAGGCGACGCAGATTATCCAAGAGCAATAGTCCTGGTTCGCGCCATGCCACTCTTCGTACCGGACGTCGGTCGCCATGGCGGTCGAGCCAAACACCTCTTTGCGGTAGGCGCGGGGATCGATCGTCGCATGGAGGCGGTCTGTCTGCGATCCGGTAACATTTGGCGTTTTCTGGAGAAGGCCAGCTGCGATCGATAGCCCCGAAGATGCCAGAAATAGGGCCGTCGTCGAGATTCCAGCGACCGAGAGTGTGCCAGCGAAGCCAGCCAAACCGATAGCGCCAATACCGGTAGCAGCGAGTGCGACGCCGCCCACGACTAGCGCGGCGACCTTTAAAGCTTTCGCCATCCGATGCCTTTCAGCCTACGCGCCACGCCAGCGGCTGATCCCACGCGCTGCGCGCGATCCTGATCAGCCCCTCACGCTCACCCTCTTGCCCCACAGCGACGAGGTGCAGCCCCAGGCAAATACCGAGCAGACCACCCGACATGATGATGTCACCGCGCCGCGCGAGGCTGGCCGTGACAGGCGTGAATTTATCATCAAGCGTGGCGTCGAGCGTGCCGCCCCCGTAGCGACGCAAGGCGCGCTCGGCACCGATCGCAGTGGAATAGCGCCCACGGAATTCGGGCATCGGATCTACGCCAGTCATAGACTCCACAGCCCCCGCGCAGAACAGACAGCAATCATGATCACCCCAAGCGAACGGGCGAAGCCGGTGCGATTCCAGATAGGCCGCAAGTCGCGCCTCCCAATCGGGCAGTCGGGGCGCCCTCATGTCCGCTTGCTCGCGCCGTTGGCGATGGCGATCGATAGCTCGGCCGATCGGTCGCCAGGATCAAACGCCGCCTGATCCAGATAGGTTCGGTTCGACGCCTGGCCGAAGAACGCCAGATACGTCTCCACCTCCAGCGTAATCGTCTGACTCGACCGGCTGCCGCTGATCCGGGGGACCGCCATATAGCCGGTGAAATAGGACCACATGCTGATGATCCGGCTTGGGTCCTGCGGGTCGAGCAACGCTTTCCACAGCCGCGCGTCGCGTCCCTGCCAGTTCGTGCGCGTCATGATCTGGTCGAGCATGTCCGCGTCGACGCCGGGAATGCCGGACAGCTGGAGGACCAGCGTATCCGACCCACCCTCTTTCGCCTTCACCGTGCCGACCGACACCACACGCGGGTCGACGGCGTCGAAGGTGAAGCCGTCCAAATCCTCGTCGCCGGTCCCGCTGAACGCGAAGCTGTAGGGTGCGTTGGTCACGCGGACCGGCTCGCCGAGGATGTCGAGAAAGCAGAAGGTGACCGGGTGGCGCAGCCGCTCGGCCAGCGCTTCCGCACCAGCAGCGTCGGGTGAGGAAGGGACGCTCATAGCTCCTCCGCCTGGAAGCTGACGGAATAGGTCTGACCGCGTCCGACGGTATAGCCGTTGCGCGTGTCGCTCATCTGGAGCAGCGCCCAAGGCTCATGAACCTCGATCGCCGCGCCGTCCGCCACGCCATCGGGAATGAGCGGGTTCACCGCGATGGTCAGCTTGCCGTCGACGCCCGCAATGACGGTGTCACCATCCACGACCAGCAGGGTGTCGCCGATGGTCAGGAACATGCCGTCGAGCATCTGCGCGCCGGGATACCAGCCCTTCGTCTTCAGCGAATAGCCCTTCTGTCCGGCGCCGTCGGCGACGACGACGCAGTGGAAGCCAACCTGCGGCTGTTCGACCGCCTTCACCCGGAAAACGTTGGCGCGCCCGCGGACCTTGGCGAGAAACGACCGCCAGGGACGGAACTGCCGCTCGGACAGCACCACCGGCATGGTAACCTTGGCGAACCATCGCGCGCCGCCCGCGAGAATGTTGGTCCGCGCGCCGCCGCGCCCGTTAAATTCGGACCGGTTCGTCTGGCTGGGCTGATCCAGCATCCATTCGATTTCGGCCGCGACTGGCGTCCGTGGCATCTCGACGCGCATCAGCCTGGGGCTCCCGGTAGCGAGGGGCGGCGCAGCGACCGCATCACGCGGGCTTCGGATCCTGCCATGATGGGCTCCGCTGCCGCGCCTACGGTGCGGACCGCAACGCCGGTCATCTTGGCATCGAATTCGGGACCCGCATCGACGCGGACATTCACGTCTGCCGCAATCCGCTGCTGGCGCGCCGCCGCGACATCACGATAGGCGCCGTTGACGCTGGGGAGCGCGACGACGTTGCCGACCATACCGCCCGCTGCGAAGGCAGGCAGCTTGTTGTCGTTCATCGCCTTCAGCATCGGCAGATAGCGCCGGGTCGCCGCCGCCGTCATGACGAATTCCCCATTCGACAGCCAGGACAGGATATCGTCCGAGGTGCCTGTGCCGGGGCCAAGGATCAGGCCGCCCGCGGCATGTCCCTTCACCTCGCCACCCGTGGAGAAGCCGAGGAATTTCCCGACGCCGGGCAGGGCGGAGAGGATCGCCTTCTGGATCGCGATGCGCGCGAGGTCGGCGAGGATAGACGCCGCCATGCGCTTGAACGCCCCGGCAACATTCTCCGTCCCGTCAATCAGGCCGACAAGCCCATCCTCGAGCGATTGGAAGCCGCGGACCGCGACGCCCTGGAGCGCCGTATCCATGTCGCCGGTCGCCTGTTGCAGCTGGCGCCGATAGGTCTCCAGCGGGTCGGCGAATTGGCGGTTGATCTGCTCCGTCTTGCCCGGCCGTTCGGCATCGATTTGCCGGAGCATGCCTTCCCCGCGCGCCCAGTCGTCGGGGTTGGTCGACCCGATGAGCCGCACGGCCTGCGCGCGCTGCAACTTCTCGTCATTGGCCAGCAGTTCCAGCGCGATCCGCTTGCGCTCGGCGTTGGTGGTAGCGAGGTCGCCCTGTATCTGGAGGAGGGCGCTGGCGTTCTGCAGCTGATCGCGCTCGGCGCCCAGTTGCTGGTCGAGCAGGCGCTGCGCTTCCGCGTCACGGATCGCCGTGGTCTTCGCCGCGGCATTCGACGCATAGACCGCCTTCAGGGCATCAGCCTGAGCCTGGCTCCACCGCTTTTGCGTGACCCCGGCATCCGCCGCGCTAGCGAGGCGCTGACGCTCGATCTCGACGGCTTGGGCATCTAGGTCCGCCGCTGCTGCAATGTCGGTGACCTGCGAGCGGCGCAGCTGAACGGCTTCCTCGTCGGCCCGCAGCTTCAGCTGGGCATAGGCTTCTGCATCACGCGCGCGCTTCTGCTCGGCCGCCTCGGCTTGCCGGTTGATCGTCTCCTGCGACTTGCCCTTCGGACCGAACGCCACGTGATAGACTCGCTGCTCTTTCTCATCGAGCAACTGCCTGATGGCGACGCCTTCCTTGGCGAAGGCCTTGCGGATCGACGACACCGAGATGCCAGGGCCATAGGCGATATCGATGGCCTGGCCGCGCTCATGGTCGCTGGTGCCGGGCTTCGCGACCGGTCCTATGTGGCGGCCAGCGAGCTTGTCCGCGTATAGTTGCGCCTGCCGCTCGGTCGAGCGAACGTCACTGGTGACCTTGCCGCCGATGCTGTTCGCGATGCGGATGGCCTCGGTGACATCGATGCTGCGGCCGATCTGATTGTTGTTCGGGGTGGCGCGTGCGTCACGCTGGCGCTTTTGCGCGGCCTCCGTCTCTTCTTTCTGCTGCTGGCGGAGCAGCACGAGGCGGCGGGTCAGAACCCCGTTTGTCACCTCTTCGGCGGTCGCCTGCTTCTTGGCCTGCTCGATCAGGCCATTGGCACCCTCATACTTGCGGCGGATTTGCTCAAGCGGATCGACGGCACGCCGCGCAGCCTCTCCTGCTAGGTCCTTCTGGGTCTCCAGCCGATCGGCGCTGGCGGTGGCAATGGCGGCATTGACGGCCTTCAGCCGGGCCTCAAGGTCGGTAACAACTCGCGATGCGGCGATGCGGCCGACAGCCAAGCCCCCTTCGGGATCGCCCGGAGCATCATTGCTGCGCTTTTCATTTTCACGCGCCGTCGCCAATTCCTGCGTCAGGTCGGCGCGACGCTTTTGCAGGCCCCTCAGGTCTTCCTTCGCCTTGATATTAAGGCGTTCTGAGTTGGTCAGCAGCGCGTCGTTCTGCTTCTCGATCTCCTTCGTAAGCTGGCGCACATCGTCAATGAGACCGGCCTCGGTGCTAGCGAATGCCTTTTTCGCCTGATCGGCGACGGCCGCGCCCTCGGCATTCTTTTTCAGCTTGTCCGTCTCATCGCCAAGCGCGTCCGAATGCTCCAGCACCTTGGACACGAGGGGGGCGAGGACGGTGAGCGCGATCGTCGCGGCGATGCCCCAACCGGAGGTCAGGAAGTTCGCGACGCCCTCCAGTTTTCCGCCCATGCCCTGCACGGCGAACGCCGCCTGACCGATCTGCTGGGCGAACGCGGTGGCGACGCTCTGGCCGCTGACCACCTGCACCGAGAAGTCTTGCAGCTGCTGACCCAGCATGATGGTCGATTGGCGCTGCTGTTCCGAACGGGTGGCGACGACACGGTGCGCATTGCCCATGCCGACAAGCTCGGTGCTGACCGAGTTGAGGACGTTCGCCTGATTGCGCAAGGCCGCCGCCTCGGTCTCCGCCTGCTGGGCATTGGCCGCCGCCGCGACCGCAAGCACGCGCTCGGCTTCGCCCGCCTCACCGGCGCGCTGGGCGACCTGGGCGGCTGCCGTTGCAACCTGCCGCAGCGCCAGCGCCTGCTTTTCAGCCGCATCCGCGGCGCGATCCGCTGCGCCAGCGTCGAGGATCTGGAGCGCGCCGATATCGGACGGCGAGGAGAGGGCGGCCTGGGCATTGGCGCGGATGGCAGCAAACGTCTGGTTATAGCTGCGCTCCAAGGCCTTCGCCGCCGACGGGGCGTTGGACGCCATGTCGCTGAACGCCTTCTCGACCACCGCCTGGACGTCGGCCGCCGCGCCGCCGATCTCCAGCAATGCGCTCTTGCCCGCCTTGCTGGCGGTCTGGAGACCAGCGACATTGCCGCCGACCTGCAAATACAGTTCACGGGTGGTCCGGTTTGCCATCAGCCCCTCCGTTTCGCTGCCGCTATCCGCGCATCAACCACAGCCCAGAATTCATGCGGTGTGGATGACCAGAACTGGTCAGGGCTCCACCCGAATGCGTCCAAGGCCAGCCCCATCAGGCGGCGCCAGCGTCCCCGTCCGTCACCACTGCCGCCGCCTTCGCTTCCCCCGAGGCGGTGCGCCCGCCGGTGGCCGCGTCGACGAGACACAGCTGGATCGTCGCCAGGGCCTTGCCAGTCCCCGCCTCGTATATCATCTCGCCGATCCGCTCGGCATCGACATGCTTGTCCGATTCCGCCTTCGCACCGGCGCGTATCAGTTCGGCCGCGATGATCCCCATGTGCCGCTGGCGCAGCCCGCCTCGCGCGGCCGCCGAGATGATCTCCAGCAACCCGAGGTCGGTTTCGTCCTCGATCGCGACGATGGCGGCGTGGGAAGGGCGGAGTACGAAGGTCCGCCCCCCCAGCTTGAGCGAATGCTCGCCGCGGATCTTGTTCGCAGCCGCCATGGCTTACGAACTCGCGTCCGCCGCGCTGAGCGCGTTGACGGTCGGGGCCGCCGAGTTGGCCAGGTTGACCGAATAGGTCGCAGGCTGGCCCTTCGGGAAGGTCGCCGAGAAGTTGCCGATGCCGACTGGGCCCTGATACTTGACGTTGGCGCCCTTCTTGATCTGGATATCGGCCGCCGGGGGGCTGGCATTGGACGCCGCTTCAAGGGCGGCGAAGCCCGGATCCGGCAGCTTCAGGTTGCCCGCGACGGTGAAGGTGATCTTCTTGTTGCCGTACTGGGTCGCGCCGTAGACGCCCGAATCCTTGTCGCTGATGTCGTTTTCGGTGTTCTGGCTCTGCCATTCCAGGTTCGTTTCACCCGCGATCGGGACATATGCGTTCCCGACCTTGATGTGGAGGCGCCAGTTGTCGCCCTGTTCGTTCGCCATGGTCGTTACTCCTATTGCCGCCGGATCAGGCGGGTTCTGCGTAGACTTCGATTGTGGTGATCCCGGCGTAGGTGACGCCGTCGGCCGCCGCGGTGCTGGCCGCCGCGCCTGCGAACTGGAAACGGAACAGCATGCCGCCGATCGTCAGGGATTTCCCGTCGATCGCGATGCGGACGGTGTGCATCAGCCCCAGCAATTCGCGCCGGTCGGCGCCCTTGTAGACGGTGTGGACGTCGACGTTGATCTGCTCGAACTGCTCGTCTTTCCCGCCGATATTGTCGCTGTCCATATCGCCGACGAGGTGGAACGGCGGCATGGTGCCCTGCTTGAGCGAATGCCGGACCATCTCGCGCTGACCGGCGGGAAGCTGGTCGCGCAGCAGCTTTACGGTGGCATCCTGTGCGCCGGTGAGAAGGTCGAGCGGTGCGGTCATGAACCAGTCCCCAAGCGCTCCAGGGCCTTGGCCCAGAAATCGGATAGGTGGGCATCGGCGACGTCAGCGAGCAGCGGCTGCGCCACGAACGGCCGAGCGGCCAGTGCTTTGACGCGGATTTTATAGGCGCTGCCGACCGGCGTGCCCTTGTTCGGCCCGCGACGGCGCAATCGCGTCTTGTCGCCGGTGAACAGCACGCGCCGGTTATTGCCCTTGCGATTGTTGCCCGCCAAGCGGCGGTTGGCGGCACGGATGCGGCGTGTGACGAGCACCGTCTGCGCCCGGCGACCGAATTCCACGAAACGGCCATAGAAGGGGCCGCCCTGGATGGCGCGACGGACGCGCCCGTTGAATTTGTAGGCTTCGCGCGCCCCTTTCAGCAGGCCGATCCGGACCTTGAGCCGCGCCAGAATCGCCTGGAGCGACAGCGCGCTCTCTAAGGTGCCCGTTTCCTTCGCGACGTCTGCCTTCTGCGCGGCGAGCACCTCACGCCCGATCGCCACCATCTCCACGCCCAGTTCCTGCTCGGCTGCCGATGGGAGGCGGTCGAACAGGCTATAGGCCTCGGCGAGGCCCTGCACATTGCGCGGGGAGACGGCCATCAGCGGGTCGGCAGCGCGCCATCGGTGTCGGCGAGGATCACGGTCTCTTCGCGCTGCCCCTTCGGATCAAGCGCAGATCGGATATTGAGGTCCTCATCTCCGTACCGGACCTGGCATTCCTCGGTTACATCAGTGCGGTGACGGATCGTGATCCGATAGACCCGGATACCTTGCAGAACCTTTTCGGTCAGCACCTCGCTCCCGGTCAGCCCGATAACCTCGGCCGGTACTTTGGCGAGGACCTCCCAACTCTCCGTGGACCCGCCGGTACCGGTATCGGTTTCGACCTTACGGACGATCTCGATCTCGTTGTTGAGGCGGCTGGATAGCCCCTTACCGCGCTTCACAGCGACCGAGCCCGCTTGCCGCCACAGAGGCGACGCGCTGTTTCCTCTGCCGCCTGCATGATCTCACCGCCTTCGCGGTCCGCATCATATGCGCCGATCAGCAGCAACGCGGCCCGACGGAAATTGCGGGGCACGTCGTCGGCGCTGGCATATCCGGCCGCCACGGTGACGGTGACGGTCGTTCCTGCCGATACCGAAGGCCAGCGCGACCCGATCCACGGCACCACCCGCGCCGGGCGGCGCGAGACATCGATGCGCGCGGTGGGAACGCTGACCGCATTCCCTGCCTGGTCGGTATAGGTGACGATCGGCACGGCCGACGCGGCAACGGGCCAAGCCCGCAGAGCCATGGTTTCGAAGCCGGTAAAGGTTTGCGTCACATCGCGCAGCGTCAGGGTGTGGCCGGTATAGTCCTCGATCCAGCCCTGCGCGTCGGTGATCCAGTCCTGCAATTCCTGATCACGCGACGTGTCGGAGCCCAGCCGCAGCTGGCGCCGGGCATCCTCCAGCGAGACGATGTCCATAATTTACCTCGCTCGCTGGAGGAGCCGAAAGGGCTTCAGCCCTTCTTGGCGGCGCGCTTGGCCTCTTTGGCGGCCTCTTCCTCGGTCTTCATGCCCAGGTTGATGGCGACCTGATCCGACCCCGAAATCGTCGGGTCGTTGAAGTCGATGCGGTTCTGCTCGGTCGTGGTCCCCGCGCGCGGGTCATTGTCGACGGCCGGATGGTCCATATCGACATCGGGGACGATCTGCTGGGGCGCGCCCGAAGTGTCGATTTCGGTCGCGGGTGCGACGTTGTTCTGGCTGGTCGTGTCCATGGGGCTCTCCTTGGTTCATCGAAATCGTGGCGCACCACGGCTTCGAGGAACCGGGCCGGTAACGAACCGGCCCGGCGGAGATTAGAGCGCGGTACCGATCTTCACGGCACGCATCGGCTCGGGGTTGTGCACGCCGCCGCCGACGCGCTTCGTGGTGTAGAAGTGTACGAACGGCTTGTTGGTGAACGGGTCACGCAGGATGCGGATGCCCACGCGGTCAATGACCAGATACGTGGCCTCCATGTCGCCGAAGAGCGCAGCGATGTTACCGGCCGCGACGGTCGGCATGTCGGGATATTCGACCACCGGCGCGCCCGCGAGCGTCTGAGGCTGGCCCGACGCATAGCTGGGCTGCCACAGGTAATTTCCCTGGCCATCCTTCAACTTACGGATGTCCTTGAGCGACAGCCGGTTCAGGTGCCATTTGGCGTTGGCCGAAAACTCGCTGGGCAGATCGTACATGACATCCAGCAGGCCATCGCCGCTGAAAGCCGCCGCCGAACCAGACGGCACGGCCTTGATCGCGCCATAGGGGTGCCGAGTCGCGTTTGCAGCGCCAGTCACATAGGTCAGCACGCCATAAGGCTTGTTGGACCCGTCGCCGGATAGGAAGGCGATACCCTCCTGGCGATTGAATTCGGTGTCGACCTCGCTGCCCAGCCACTGTTCGAGATCCACGGCGGCATCGTCCAGAAGCTGCTGGGTGATGGCCGGGTTCGCGTACAATTCGCCGGGAGTGAAATCGACGATGCCGATTTGCGGAGTGGTGGTGGCGGGGCGGCTGGCAGTCTCGCCGACCCAGCCGGACCCGACTGCTCGGTCGCCGAAATACTTTTTGAAGCCCGCAACGCCGATCGTGATGACGCGGGATTCCTGACGCATGGGGCTGATGCGCTTCAGCTTTTCGCCGATGGTGCGGTCCCACTCGATCGGAGCCAGATACCCGCCATCGGCATCGGTGCCCTTCTGCATCGCAGCTTGGATATCCGCGGGGGCCTTGTCGCCCTTGCGCATATGCGCTCTGAAAGCGGCGGTATATTCGGGGTCGGCCTGAAGGTCACCGATCACGGCCCCATTGCCCAGCTTGGCGGCGGCCTGAATCTTGGCCTGATCGTCCACCGCCGTCTGCAATTCGGTCAGCGCGGCGTTGATCTTCTCCAGCTGCTCGGCGGTGACGACATCGGCCACGCCCTTTTTGATTTCCTCAAGCTGGCGGGTGTGCGTCTCCTTGAACGCCTCGAAACCGCGCGCGAGCGCATCGATGGTCGGCGGAGCCTCGGCGCGCACGGCGATGAGACCCCGAGCGCGCGGACCAGCCGTCCGCACGGTGTTCTGCATGAACATGGGTGCTTTTCCTATGTGGGGGTTAGACCGTCATGGCCTGGAGGAGGCGAGACATTGCCTCCGGTTCATCGCCAGCGCGAGGCGTGGCAGGGTCAGGATCAGCAGCGCGCGGCGTGCTCATCCCCATCGCACGATAAAGGTCGCGCCGCTCGGAACGCGACACTCCCTTCGTCGCGAGAAACTTATCAAGGCTCGCCTTGTCCTTTGGCGAGTCGACGCTCGCATAGACCGGCATCTGGGCTTCCCGCTCCATGACGCTGTCGGCAAAGCCCGCCTTCACGGCCTCGGCTCCGCCAATGTACGTTTCCGCCCGCATCATCTCGAGCAGTTCGTCAGCACCCTTGCCGGTGCGCGCGGCATAGACATCGACCATCGCGCTATCGAGCTTGCGCAGGATCGGGATGGCTCCCTCCATGTCGTCGGCGTTGCCGAAGAACACGCCCTGCGCCTGGTGGATCATGATCTCGGCATTGTGCGCGATCGCGATGGTATCGCCCGCCATGGCAATGATTGACGCGGCCGATGCGGCGATGCCGAGGATCTGCACGTCGACCGCCTGCCCGTGGCGGCGTAGCAGGTTGTAGATCGCTACCCCCTCGAAATAGTTGCCGCCGGGCGAGTTGATCTCGACCGTCACCGCCTTGTTGCCGATCGACCGGAGGGCGGCAGCGACACGCGAGGCGGTGACGCCGTTTCCGTCATAATCGGCGCCGATGCGGTCGAAGATCGAAATTGTCGGCTTGTCGGACGCCAGCGCCTTGACTTCGAACGCAGCAAATCCCGGGTCGAGGGCCTGCGTTTCGAACTGCCAGTCGTTGCCAGTTCCGAGGTCGGGCATGGCGGGGGGACGCTGCGCGCATACCGCGAGCAAGGGGCTACGCCGCATTCTGGTCTTCCTCCTGCATGACCGCCGCCGCGCTGGTGCCGGGGCGGGGGAGATCGTCGCCGCCGGGTAGCGGGTTACGGTCCATGAAATCACGGGCTTCGTTCGGCGTGAGGTAGGAGGCATTCGGGCCCATTGCGGCCTTGAGGAACTCCGCCTGATCCTTCAGCGAGCCGCGCAGCAGCGCGCCCTCATTGAATTTGGCGTAATAGGTCTGCTG
>NZ_JACHNX010000036.1 GCF_014199595.1 Sphingomonas yabuuchiae
GCGACAGCCGCGCCGACGATCGGGCCGAGGCCCGTGAAATAGCCGTCGACGAAGCGGGTGTTGTTCGCCGGGACCTCGTGGAAGAACGCAGCGCCAGCGAGCGCGAGGTAACCGATGATCAGCACCAGAGCGATCACGTAACGCCAATGGCGGTCGACGTCGGACATCAGATTTCCTCCGTGGTTGGCGAGGCAATGCGGGCGGCGGCAATGGCGCCCTTCTCGGCGACCTCCAGCGCTTCCTGACGCTCGCGCATCTGGCGGACGCGGGAGGCCGACTCCCGGGCCTTGGCCGGGTCGAGCTCGATCAGCGCCAGCAGCATGGTCAGGCACTGGTCGAGGTTATTCATCCGATGCCGCATGATCTGGAGCTCGGCCGCGTGCTGCGCACGCTCCTGCTCGAGCTTCACCTCATGCGCGGCGGTCTGGCGGTCGAGGCGGCTCTCGAGATCCGCGATGCGGCGGCCCATCCCCTCCATGTCAGCGCGTCGGGTGTCGCGCGCGATGATCTGCCACGGCCCCCATTGCCGCACGACCAGAGAGATGACGCCGATCGCGGCGAGGATGACGCCAGTCCAGACACCCGCCCGGATCGATCCGCCCGCGGCCGTCTGCACGACGGCTTCGGCGGCCTGGGCTCCGACGGTCATGCGCCGCCCCCCGACGCGGCCGCACGGGCCGCGAAGCTTGCATTATCCATCGATTTTACTCCGAAAGAGGGATCAGCCGTGCTGGACGTCGATCCAAGCGCGGCCGTCACGGATGGCCCAGACCTTGCCGATGCGACGCATGTACTGGGGGAAGGCGATGTCGTCGGGCTTCACAGCGACGGCCTTGATGCCCGCCCCGCTGGCAGCAGCGACGATGTAATCGCCCACCTCGAAATCACCGGTGACATTGCAGGGGACCTGACCACAGAAGGCGATGCGGTCGACGCACTGGCGCGCCTTCTCCAGCAAAGCCTCCCATTCGGTCAGGCGGGAAGCGAAGGCATCATCGGCTTCATCGTCAGCCTGCTCAGGCCGCGCCGGAAGATGGGCGGACCATGTGTCACCACCGACCAGCGAGGGGTCGGTCGACTTTACCACGAAGCTGATCGCATCCGCCCAGGTTTTCGTCAGCTTTCCGTCGCGATCGACACCGCAGACATCGCCCTTGGCGATAATCCCACAGCCCGCCGCCTTGATCATGTACTCGGCGTAGTCGGCGCCGCTGGCGTTTACCGTCCCGCCCGCATTGATCGATCGGTTGGTCTGACTGTTCCTGCCCGCCACGACGGCAGCTGCAGCCGCGGGCCAACCCTGCTGCGTAACCGCGTAAGCGATTAATGAATTGGAGCCCGTCGAAGTGCTGCTGAGCGCCGCGATGACTTGGCCTTCTGTGGCAGGTTTAGCGACTACATGCCCGCCACCGACCGCTGACGAGGTGCCGACCAGCAGGTTGCCGCTGGTGTCAAGGCGAAACCCTTCGATTGCGCCAGCGTATTTAAAGCGCAATGAACCGCCATTGTGCTCGATCTCCGCTGATGAAATTGTGTCGGCGAAGATTATGCGTGTGCCTGCCCCCCCATTACCGAGAAGTCGAAGAACTTCAGAATTTGGCGCGCTGATGGCGAGACGACCATAGACGGCGCCACCTGACGAATCCGCAGCGAAGCGATCGATGCCACCAGCGACAATACTGATGCCGTTTTCGCCATACCGCCGAATGCCGGTGTCCTGATCGGCGGAGAAGCTCATCCCAGGAGCGGCCAACGAACCATCCCCAAACCTACCTGCAAGGGGACCCGCCACATATTGGGCAACCTGCGTCATATAGTCGGTCAGCCTAGACGCGGCCGTCTGGGCGAAGCCTTGGTTCGGCTGCACGCTGTAGGCCTGCCCGCTGGCGGCTCCGCCCAAATAGGGCGACCCCAACGTGATTTGGCTGTTGCTGTCCACAGACAGAACCTCATAGGCCCGCCCGTCCGGCAGGTTGATCGCATGACCGATCTGCACGTTGCCGACCCATGCGGTGCCTGAGCCAGTGATTACGGCAGAGCCGTTCGTCACCGCAACCGTGCCAGCGCGATACCATGCCATATTGATGCTCCTGATTAGCGTTTGAGGACGGTGGCGACGAATGTGCCGTCGATGACGCTGATGGTCGCGCCCTGGGTGCCCGATCCGCCCGTCTTGGAGACCGAGCCCTGCAGCTGATAGGTGTACGTTCCGACACCGCCTGGGACATCGGTGTCGATTAGCGTGACCGGGCCATAGGCTCCGGAACTCGATTCCGAGAGGGCCGTATACGGATTGCGGATAACGGTGCCGTCGCTTCTGATGAGGCGCAAATTGAGGCGCGTGCTGGTGACCGTGCCAGACGTTGCCTCGGCGTTGGCGTTGAGCACGCTCGAGACCATCAGCAACACGCGATCGGTCGGCTTCGTCGTCTTCACATCGAAGGTGGTGATGTTGACGAAATTGCCGAGTGCCCCATTTGCCGAGGCTCCGGTAAAGTCCTGCGCCGTCGTATCACTCACCGCGTTGCCAACGATCTGATCGGTATCGACGACACCTGCCGCAATTCGCTTGACCCGGACGTTTGGCATCTCGACCGCGCCATCGTCGGCGATCGAGAATACGACCGTCGCACCGGATGAGCCCGCCTTGGCAATCTTGAAATTGTCGACGACGAAGACGGCATCTGTCCGACCGGCGCCGCTGTTCAGCGCAAATCCGGTAACGGCGCCGTTGCTATTGAACTCCACCCCGTACCGGAGCAGCAGGCCATCAATCGACTGCCCATACGCGGTCAAAGCTGCGGTATTCCCGCCAACAGTGGTCGAAAGACTGGTGACGCTGCTGCTGACCGTCGAGAGGCTGTCCGATACCACTCCGATCCGCTGGTTCGCCTGAGCCAGCGCGTTGTCGGTCTGCGCCTTGTACGACGACAGCGCCTGTGCCCCCGCCTGGTCACCGGCAACCCATGCAGAATGCTCATCGCTGATGCGGCCCGACAGCGTCCCGAGCGATGCGTCGTAATTGTTGAGGCGGCCCGTCATAGCGGTGAGTTTGTCAGCCTGCACGACGAGCGCGTTATTAACGGACGCGAGCGAGTTGCCGACTGCCACCTTGTAGGTCGCAAGGTCGCTGGCAATCGCTTGGTCGCCGTTGATCCGGGCGGACTGCTCGCTGCTGACCTGCGCGCTCACCGCGCCAATTTGCACCCCCAATTGCAGCGACAGGGATGCAATCGCGCTCGTGTTGCTGTCCGTCTTCGCCGTCAGCTCGGTCTTTGCGGCAGCGACCGCGGCGAGGGCCATGTTGCCTGTATCCCAGCCGGTCAGCGCCGCTAGGATGCTGTTGGCACCCGCCACGTCATTATCGGCCGGAGCGCGACGGCTCGCAGTGACCGCGCTGGAGATCGAAGCACCGTCAAAGGCGTCTAGCGTCTGCTCCGCCAGCGTCAGGCGCGCGCCCATGCCATCGACCACCGTCTGGCTGGCCTTGGTCGACACCAACGCATTCAGCGCGTCCAACGACTGATTGATGGACGTGACGGAGCCCTGAAGCCCCGTCACAACGGTGGCGTCCGCCTTTAGCTGGATCGACGCTTGGAGGCCGGAGATGCTGGTCTCGGCTGAGGTCAGCCGGACAAAAATGGACGACAGGTCCACGTCGCTGCCATCCAGCTTCGCTTGCAGGATTGCCTGGTCCACATAGTTGACCGTGGCCTTCAGGTCGATCGAAGCCAGCGCCGCGTTGAGAGTGACCGATAGCTTGCTGATCTGCTCGGCCCTGTTCTCGATCGCGAACAGCTTGGCGATGCCCGATGCCGGGTCCGTATAGAGCCCCGCGTCACGGAAGACGTTCTGGACAATGGTCTGCCCGGTCGCCAGCTGCGCGACGGCAGCGGAAAGGGAGGCGAGATCGGTTTCCAGCTGACGCCGCGCCTGATCGCTTGCCGCCCCCAGGTCGATGAGGTTCAGCTTGCCAAGGGGGCGGGTCGTGTTGCCGATGGTGGCGACCAGCGTACCGTCGGCGCGGAGCACCAGCGCGCTGTTCAGCACGTCGACCGGGGCGAGAATCTCACCGGCGGGGTTCTTGATGTCGACGCCGATGGTGCCGCCTACAGTAGCATTATCGTCGGGCCGCATGCCGTTATCATCGGCTACCGCGCTCCAGTTCGCGGTCGTGCTGGCTTCCCCGATCGCGAGGATCAGCGGGTTCTTGCTGGCGTCATAGGCGTTGGCCTCGGCGGGCTGCACCGGCGCGGAGTCGTCCCGGTCCCAGGCGTAGATGTCCGGGCTCTCGACGGTCAGCGTCATGTTGCAGACGCCACCCTGGCCGATCTCCTGCTCCTTCACCCGGAACAGCTTCCGCTCGAAACTCAGCGGCGCGAAGGTGAACGGCACGATATCGCCGACCCCGTATTTCCATGCGCGGATGTCGAACGGCGCGGTAAACTCGCGCTGATACTGCTTGCGCTGAAGCACCTGCTTGGCGATCCGCTGCGCCTGGCTGGGGCTCTCCACCGCCGCCAAGTCGAGCGTGAACTCGCGATCCTGACCGTCGAGGCTGGGCAGCCGCACGTCGGGATAATCGAGCATCTGGTACAGCGAGGCGGTGGTGGCATCGACATACTTGCCGCGAACGACGTTCGGCACCGCGTCGAGCGCGGCATCCGGGTTCCAGGTGAACGGCCCGACCACGTCATCATCAAGCAGGCCATCGTCCAGCGCTGCCGTGGCAAGGTCATTATGCGAGATGGCGAACGACAGCTTGCCACCCGTGTCCCGGAACCGACCGTTGCAGGCGGCGCAGATGGTATCGAGCCGCTCTTTCGGCGCCATCGCCTCCGACAGCACGACTGCGCCGTGATAGCGCGGCTCGGTGCCGCCCGCCGACCGGTTCACGGCCTCATCCGCCAGATTGGCCGCCTCGATCCACGAGGCGAGGTTCAACCGGCGTGCGGGGACGCCCGACCCGACGGCCAGCTTCATTTCGCCGGTCGACGGGTTGCGGATGCGCCAGCCCAGCGTGTCGGCCAGAGCATGAAGCGCGAGATTTTCGCCGATCACCGCGCCGTCGTCTGCGGTGTAGCGCCAGGTCGATTGGTCATCAGCGCGCATCGGGCCATTGCCGCCCGGCACCGTGCTGTCCCGACGCGGGTCGTACAGGCGCATCCCGCGACCGATGATCGTGATCCGCGTCGGCACGCCGCTGGAAAAGGGGCTGGTCGCCTTCTTTCCGTTGCCCGTGACCTTGAACCGCGCCCGCAGATAGGCGCAGCCGGTCAGGCGTCCATTCCATTTGCCGCTGGCGAAGGTGAACGCATTGGCGGGCGAGCCCTCCAGCACGATGTTCGGCACCGAGAAATAGCCCGCGAACTTCGACGTCACTCCGCGCGATGCGCTCCACGCCAGTTCGGTGTTCAGCCAGATTTCCTCGACCCCGTCGATTCGGTGGCTGGCAAGCGCGATGATCCAGTCGCAATAATCCTGATCCGCCCCCGACCATTCCTCATAGCGAACGTCCGTCGCCATCGCGGTCTGGCCGTAGACCGTCGCACGCGGCGCGCGCGGGTTGATCGTAGCGGTGAGGCGATCCTCTTGTGAGGATGGGATGGACGGCGTTTTCTGGAGTGCGCCGGCAGCAAGTGACAGCGCGCCAGACGCAACAAAAAGGGCACTCGCCGAGATGCCGGCAACGCCAAAGGTTGTGGCAGTCGCCAGTGATAGGCCCGCGCCGATGCCAACACCCGTAATCGCAAGCCCGGCAACAGCGAGGCCGATTGCGGCAATTTTTAGCGCTTTTGCCATGACTTCTCCGAATGACGTGCGCATGATCCCCGCCGCTCAGCGATCAGGCTGACGGGTGAGGCGAGGGCTTGATGGTGGTATTTTCTGCTATGGTGCAGGCAGCCAGTTTGCTGGCCAGCCTGCAGGGCAATCATAAAACGGAAATCGACGGGCAGACCTACCGGGTGAATATCCGGGGCAGCACCGTGTCAGTTTTCAAGAAGTCACTGATTGTCGTACAGACACCCGAGGTCGGCGCGGCAATGAGGAAAGCTGTTACAGCCGCAACGGGCTGCGCCATGAAGGACGGTTTCTGGCAAGGTTTACGGCTGACTGGCACGCTCGACTGCTCCCAGCACCCGACGAACTAAAATCCCACCCGCCACGCGCACGGCTCGACCCATGCGCGGCGTTCGATCTTGATCCGTCCAGACTCGACTCGGCAGTCGCAATCGACGAGCTTTCCCAAAAGCAGGGAGAGATTCGACGATGCAGAACAAGCTATACGGGGAGTGGGCGTTTTCGACGCCGCCGATCAAGCCTGAGAACGCGGATCATATACTTGGTGCCCAGGTGTCAGTTGATAGGCAGGGGCGGCCTGAGTTCGTGGACATCCAGTATCGGACAGCAGATGGCGGGGAGGCGATCCGGCAGGTGCGGATGGATTGGCTGAACGCTTTGGCATTGCTGTCTATCCTCAAATCGATGCAGTTGGATTCCGGTGCGCCGTTCCCGAATGACCCCCGCAACCCAAATTGGCGCGCAGGGGACGGGAAGCCCTAAAAGCCGACCCGCCAGGCAAGCGGCGCTACCCATGCCCGGCGCTCTATCTTAATCAGCCCCTCGCGAGCCCCCTCGCTGCCGACAGCGGCGAGGTATGGCCCCATACAGACGCCCAGCAGCCCCGATGACATGACGATGTCGCCGCGCTGGGCCAACGGCGCAGGGATAGTTTCAAACTTCGCGTCCATCGTGCTCGGCAGGTCTCCTGCGCCGAACCGGCGCAGCGCGCGGGCCGAGCCGATCGCCGTCGAATACCGACCACGAAACTCGGGCATCGGGTCGATGCCGGTCATCGCCGCCACCGCGCCAGCCGCGAAGGTGCAGCAATCGTGGTCGCCCCAAGCGAACGGGCGCAGGCGCAGAGGTTCCAGATAGTCGGCGAGACGGGTTTCCCAATCGGGGAGGCGCTGCATCATTTCGTCCTCGCCGCCCCATTGGCGATGGCGACGGACAGGTCCGCCGATCGGTCACCGGGATCAAAGGCCGCCTGATCGAGATACGTGCGGCCGGTCGCTTGGCCGAAGAATGCCAGATAGGTCTCGACATCCAGATTGATGGTCTGGCTGGTCCGGTCGCCGACGACGACGGGTACCGACATATAGCCGGTGAAGTAGGACCAGAGCGCGCCAATCTGCGTCAGGTCGTGTGGGTTGAGCATTGCGCGCCACAGGCGGCAATCGCGGCCGCTGAAGTTGGCCCGCGCGCCCAGTTGGTTCATCGTCTCATCGTCGACGCCCGCCAGCCCGGACAGCGTGAGGGTCAGCGTATCCGATCCACCCTCCCTGGCCTTCACCGGCCCGACGGTCACGACGCGCGGATCGACCGCCGTGAACGTGTGGCCGTCGAGATCGGGGTCACCCGTCCCGGAGAAGGTGAAGTCATAGGGCGCATTGGTCACGCGGACCGGCTCGTCGGCGAAGTCGAGAAAGCAGAACGTCACCGGCCGCCGAATATCGGTGCCAAGCGCGGCCTGGGCGAGATCGTCCGGGCGACTGTCCATCAGAACGCCTCCTCGCAATTGAAGCTGACGCCGTAATTCTGACCGATCCCGACCTTCCAGCCGTTCTTCGGATCGCTCATCGCCATCACCGCATACGGCCGCTTGACCTCCACGGGCGCGCCATCGGTCGTGGCAATGCGGATATAGGGCTTCACCGCGATGCTGGCGCGCCCATCGGCACCCACCACGACATCGGCCTGGACCGACAGCAGCTGCTCATTGACCGTGACGAAATGCCCGCGCCGCAGCTTCGTCCCGGCCGATCCCCACCCGCGCACCCGCAGCATGCGGCCGCCCTGGCCGGAGCCATCGACGACGACCACCGGATTATCGGCGACCTGATCGCGCTCGCACGCGATCACCTTGAACCGGTTGGCGATGCCGTCGCAGTCGACGACGAACGCCCGCCAGGCCAATGCAGCGTCCTCGCCCAAAATGGGCGGCAGACTGACGGTGGCATACCAGCGCGGGGCCGCCGTCAGAAGTGTGACGCGGCGCTTGCCGGTGAACTCGCCCCGGTTGACCTGGGCAGGCTGATCGATCGTCCAATCGATGTTTGAGGCGACCGGTTGGCCCGGCATGACGATCAAGCTCATCCGGCACCCCCCGGCAGATCGGCCCGCTGGAGACGGCGAATCGTCCGTGCTTCTGAACCAGCCATGATCGGCTCGGCTGCCGCGCCGACGGTGCGAGCAGCGACACTCTGCATCCGAACATCGAATTCAGGCGACGCCTCAACCTTGGCATGAACATCGACGGCCATACGCTGCCGGCGCGCCGCCGCGACATCGCGATAGGCGCCGTTGACGCTGGGCAGCGCAACGACGTTGCCGACTGGGCCGCCATTCGCGAAGGCAGGCAGCTTGTTGTCGTTCATCGCCTTCAACATCGGCAGGTAGCGGCGGGTGGCCGCCGCCGTCATGACGAACTCGCCATTCGACAGCCAGGACAAGATATCGTCGGAGGTACCAGTGCCGGGGCCAGTGATCAGGCCGCCGGCGGCGTGCCCCTTCACCTCGCCGCCTTCTGCAAACCCCAAAAATTTTCCTACGCCAGGCAGGGCGGACAGGATCGCCTTCTGGATCGCGATGCGCGCCAGGTCGGCGAGGATCGACGCAGCCATACGCTTGAAGGCACCCGCGACATTCTCTGTACCATCAATCAGCCCGACCAGCCCATCTTCAAGCGACTGGAAACCGCGCACCGCGACCCCTTGAAGGGCCGTGTCCATGTCCCCGGCCGCCTGCTGAAGCTGGCGTCGATAGGTCTCCAGCGGGTCGGCGAACTGGCGGTTGATCTGCTCCGTCTTGCCCGGCCGCTCGGCATCGATCTGCCGGAGCATGCTTTCACCGCGGGCCCAATCGTCCGGATTGGTAGACCCGATCAGGCGCACCGCCTGCGCACGCTGCAATTTCTCGTCGTTGGCGAGCAGCTCGAGCGCGATCCGCTTGCGCTCGGCGTTGGTGGTCGCGAGGTCGCCCTGTATCTGGAGCAGGGCGCTGGCGTTCTGCAACTGGTCGCGCTCGGCGCCCAGCTGCTGGTCTAGCAGGCGCTGGGCCTCGGCGTCGCGGATCGCGGTCGTCTTCGCGGCAGCATTGGACGCATAGACCGCCTTCAGGGCCTCGGCCTGCGCCTGGCTCCACCGCTTCTGCGTGACCCCGGCATCCGCCGCGCTGGCAAGGCGCTGACGCTCAATCTCGACGGCCTGGGCGTCAAGGTCCGCCGCCGCCGCGATGTCGACGACCTGCGACCGGCGCAGCTGCACCGCTTCCTCATCCGCGCGCAATTTCAGCTGGGCATAGGCCTCCGCGTCACGTGCGCGCTTCTGCTCGGCCGCTTCGGCCTGCCGGTTGATGGTCTCCTGCGACTTGCCCTTGGGTCCGAACGCGACGTGATAGACCCGTTGCTCTTTCTCATCGAGCAGCTGGCGGATCGCGACGCCTTCCTTGGCGAACGCCTTGCGGATCGACGAAACCGAGATGCCGGGCCCATAGGCGATATCGATCGCTTGGCCGCGCTCATGGTCGCTGGTCCCCGGCTTCGCCACCGGACCAGCATGGCGACCGGCCAGCTTGTCGGCATACAGCTGCGCCTGGCGCTCGGTCGACCGGAGCCCGCTGGTCACCCGGCCGCCGATGCTGGCGGCGATGCGGGTGGCCTCGGCGACATCGATGCTCCGGCCGATCTGATTGTTGTTCGGCGTGGCGCGCGCGTTCGATTGACGCTTTTGTTCAGCGGCGGTTTCGTCCCGCTGCTGTTTTGCGAGCAGGGTCAACCGTCGGGTCAGGACCCCATTGACGGTCTCTTCGGCTGTCGCCTGCTTTTTTGCCTGCTCAATCAGGCCATTCGGCCCCTCATACTTACGGCGGATTTGCTCCAGCGGATCGACAGCGCGCTTTGCAGCTTCCCCCGCAAGGTCTTTCTGAGTGGAAAGCCGGGCCGCCTCGGCGTCCGCAAGCGCCCGATCGATTTCCTTGAGACGCGCCTGCAGCGTGCGGATGTTCTCCGACGCGCGCTGCGATTGAACGGCCGCCCCCGTCGCCGAGCCACCTGCAAATTGCTGGCCACCTAGACGCTTACGGGCTTCGGCCAGCTCGTCCATCGTCTGGGCACGACGGTCGTAGAGGTTCTCGACGTCTTTCTTCGCCCGGATGTTCATGCGCTCGGCGTTGGTGAGCAGCGCTTGGTTCTGCTTCTCCAGTTCGGCGGTCAGGGTCCGAACGTCATCAATGATGCCCGCCTCGGTCGTTGCGAACGCCTTTTTCGCGGACTCCGCCAATGCCGCCGTCTCGGCATTCTTTTTTAGCTTCTCGCTTTCGTCAGCCAGCGCATCACCATGTTCGATCACCTTGGCCACGAGTGGCGCTAGGACGGTGAGCGCGATCGTCGCGGCGATACCCCAACCCGACGTGAGGAAGTTCGCCACACCTTCCAACTTTCCGCCCATGCCCTGAACGGCGAACGCCGCTTGGCCGATCTGCTGCGCGAACGCGGTGGCGACGCTCTGACCGCTAACCACCTGAACGGAGAAGTCCTGCAACTGCTGACCGAGCATAATGGTCGACTGGCGCTGCTGCTCGTTGCGAGTGGTGACAACACGATGCGCATTGCCCATCCCCATCAATTCCGAACTGACCGAATTGAGGATGTTGGCCTGATTGCGCAACGCCGCCGCCTCGGTCTCGGCCTGCTGGGCATTGGCCGCAGCCGCGACCGCGAGCACGCGCTCGGCCTCGCCCGCCTCACCGGCGCGCTGGGCGACCTGGGCGGCTGCCGTGGCGACCTGACGCAGCGCCGCCGCCTGCTTTTCCGCCGCATCGGCCGCGCGATCGGCTGCGCCTGCGTCAAGGATCTGGAGTGCGCCGATATCGGACGGCGAGGAGAGGGCGGCCTGAGCATTGGCGCGGATGGCGGCAAACGTCTGGTTATAGCTGCGCTCCAAGGCCTTCGCCGCCGACGGGGCGTTGGACGCCATGTCGCTGAACGCCTTCTCGACCGCCGCCTGGACGTCCGCCGCCGCGCTGCCAATCTCGAGCAGCGCGCTCTTGCCCGCCTTGCTGGCGGTCTGGAGACCAGCGACATTGCCGCCGACCTGCAAATACAGCTCACGGGTGGTCCGGTTCGCCATCAGCCCCTCCGTTTCGCTGCCGCTATTCGCGCATCAACCACGGCCCAGAATTCATGCGGGGTGGCCGACCAGAACTGGTCAGGACTCCACCCGAATGCGTCCAGGGCCAGCCCCATCAGGCGGCGCCAGCGTCCCCGTCCGTCGCCACTGCCGCCGCCTTCGCTTCCCCCGATGCGGTGCGCCCGCCGGTGGCCGCATCGACGAGACACAGCTGGATCGTCGCGAGGGCCTTGCCGGTCCCGGCCTCATAGATCATCTCGCCGATCCGCTCGGCGTCGACATGCTTGTCCGATTCCGATTTCGCACCGGCCCGGATCAGTTCGGCCGCGATGATCCCCATGTGGCGCTGACGTAGGCCGCCCCGCGCCGCCGCCGAGATGATCTCCAGCAAACCGAGGTCGGTTTCGTCCTCGATCGCGACAATGGCGGCATGGGAGGGGCGGAGCACGAAGGTCCGCCCCCCCAGCTTGAGCGAGTGCTCGCCGCGGATCTTGTTCGCAGCCGCCACGGGTTACGAGCTCGCGTCCGCCGCGCTGAGCGCGTTGATGGTCGGGGCCGCCGAGTTGGCCAAGTTGACCGAATAGGTCGCGGGCTGGCCCTTCGGGAAGGTCGCCGAGAAGTTGCCGATGCCGACCGGGCCCTGATACTTGACGTTGGTGCCCTTCTTGATCTGGATATCGGCCGCCGGGGGGCTGGCATTGGACGCCGCTTCAAGAGCGGCGAAGCCCGGATCCGGCAGTTTCAGGTTCCCCGCGACGGTGAAGGTGATCTTCTTGTTGCCGTACTGGGTCGCGCCGTAGACGCCCGAATCCTTGTCGCTGATGTCGTTTTCGGTGTTCTGGCTCTGCCATTCCAGATTCGTTTCACCCGCGATCGGGACGTACGTGTTCCCGACCTTGATGTGGAGGCGCCAGTTGTCGCCCTGTTCGTTCGCCATGGTCGTTACTCCTATTCCGCCGGATCAGGCGGGCTCTGCGTAGACTTCGATTGTGGTGATCCCGGCGTAGGTGACGCCGTCAGCAGCTGCGGTGCTGGCCGCCGCGCCTGCGAACTGGAACCGGAAGAGCATGCCACCGATCGTCAGGGACTTGCCGTCGATCGCGATGCGGACGGTGTGCATCAGCCCCAGCAATTCGCGCCGGTCGGGCCCCTTGTAGACGGTGTGCACGTCAACGTTGATCTGCTCGAACTGCTCGTCTTTTCCGCCGATATTGTCGCTGTCCATGTCGCCGACGAGATGGAACGGCGGGGTGGTGCCCTGCTTCAGCGAATGCCGAACCATTTCGCGCTGAGCGGCGGGAAGCTGATCGCGCAACAGCTTTACGGTGGCATCCTGCGCGCCGGTGAGAAGGTCGAGTGCTGCGGTCATGAGCCAGTCCCCAGGCGCTCTAGGGCCTTGGCCCAGAATTCTGACAGGTGGGCATCGGCAACGTCAGCGAGCAGCGGCTGAGCCACAAACGGGCGCGCGGCCATCGCCTTCACCCGGATCTTGTACGCGCTGCCGACCGGCGTTCCCTTATTCGGCCCGCGACGGCGCAATCGCGTCTTGTCGCCAGTGAACAGCAGCCGCCGGTTGTTGCCCTTGCGATTGTTACCCGCCAGGCGGCGGTTGGCGGCACGGATGCGGCGCGTAACGAGCACCGTCTGCGCCCGGCGGCCGAATTCGACGAAACGGCCATAGAAGGGACCGCCCTGGATGGCGCGGCGAACGCGGCCGTTGAACTTGTAGGCCTCGCGCGCGCCTTTAAGGAGGCCGATCCGCACCTTCAGGCGCGAGAGGATCGCCTGAAGCGACAGTGCGCCCTCCAGGGCGCCCGTTTCTTTGGCGACGTCGGCCTTCTGAGCAGCGAGCACTTCGCGCCCGATCGCCACCATTTCGACGCCCAGTTCCTGCTCGGCAGCCGATGGGAGGTTGTCGAACAGGCTATAGGCCTCGGCGAGGCCGTGCACGTTGCGCGGGGAGGCGGCCATCAGCGGGTTGGCAGTGCGCCGTCGGTGTCGGCGAGGATCACGGTTTCTTCACGCTGCCCCTTGGGATCGAGCGCGGCGCGAATGTTCAGATCCTCATCGCCGTACCGGACCTGGCATTCCTCGCTCACATCGGTGCGGTGACGGATGGTGATCCGGTAAACCCGGATGCCTTGCAGAACCTTCTCAGTGAGCACCTCGCGGCCACTCAGGCAGATGACCTCGGCCGGTACTTTGGCAAGCACCTGCCAGCTTTCCGTCGAGCCGCCTGTCCCGGTATCAGTTTCGACCTTGCGGACGATCTCGATCTCGTTGTTGAGGCGGCTGGATAGGCCCTTGCCGCGCTTCATAGTGAGCGCGCCCGCTTGCCACCACAGAGGCGGCGCGCCGTCTGCTCTGCAACCTGCATGATCTCGCCGCCTTCGCGGTCCGCGTCATATGCACCGATCAGCAGCAGCGCGGCACGACGGAAATTGCGCGGCACATCGCCGGCGCTGGCATATCCAGCCGCCACAGTGACGGTGACCGTCGTCCCAGCTGGCACCGAAGGCCAGCGCGACCCGATCCACGGAACGACGCGTGCCGGACGGCGCGAGACATCGATGAGCGGGGACGGCACGGCAACGGGCTGCCCAGCCTGATCGGAATAGGTGACGAACGGCACGGCCGACGCGGCAACGGGCCAAGCCCGCAGAGCCATGGTGTCGAAGCCGGTGAAGGTCTGGGTCACATCGCGAAGCGACAGGGTGTGGCCGGTATAGTCCTCGATCCAGTCCTGCGCGTCGGTGATCCAGTCCTGCAATTCCTGGTCACGCGACGTGTCAGATCCCAGCCGCAGCTGGCGCCGGGCATCCTCCAGCGAGACGATATCCATAATTCACCTCGCTCGCTGGAGGAATTACCTTTGGCAGCCGTTATACGTGGCCGCCGTCAGCCCTTCTTGGCAGCGCGCTTCGCCTCTTTGGCGGCCTCTTCCTCGGTCTTCATGCCCAGGTTGATGGCGACCTGATCCGAACCCGAAATCGTCGGATCGTTGAAGTCGATGCGGTTTTGCTCGGCCGTGGTGCCCGCGCGCGGATCATTGTCGACGGCGGGGTGGTCCATATCGACGTCGGGGACGATCTGCTGGGGTGCGCCCGAGGTGTCGATTTCGGTCGCGGGGGCGACGTTGTTCTGGTCGGTCGTGTCCATGGGGCTCTCCTTGGTTCATCGAAACCGTGGCGCACCACGACTTCGAAGAACCGGGCCGGTTCGTAACCGGCCCGGCGGAGATTAGGAGTTTGCGGCGACCTTGAGCGCACGCATCGGCTGCGGATCGTGCACGCCGCCGCCAACGCGCTTCGTGGTGTAGAAGTGCACGAACGGCTTGTTGGTGAAGGGATCGCGCAGGACGCGGATGCCGACACGGTCGACGACGAGATAGGTTGCCTCCATGTCGCCGTAGAGCAACGCGATGTTGCCCGCCGCGACCAGCGGAAAGTCGGGATGCTCAACGATCGGCGCGCCCGCCAGCGTCTGCGGCTGGCCCGAGGCGTAGGAAGGCTGCCAAAGATAGTTGCCCTGGCCATCCTTTAGCTTGCGAGCCGCACCCATCGACAGCCGGTTCATGTGGAACTTGGCGTTCGCAGCGTACTGCGAGGGCAGGCTATACATGAGGTCGAGGATGCCGTCGCCAGTCAGCCCCGCCGCCGCGCCGCTGTTCGTGACCTTGATCGCGCCATAGGGATGGCGCGTGGCGTTGGCGGCGCCCTCGACATAGGTGAGAACGCCGTAAGGCTTGTTCACGCCGTCGCCCGAGGTGAAGCCGATGCCCTCCTGACGTGCAAATTCGGTGTCGACCTCGCTGCCCAGCCACTTTTCGAGGTCCACGGCGGCATCGTCCAGCAACTGCTGGGTGATGGCCGGATTTGCGTAAAGTTCGCCAGGGGTGAAATCGAGCACGCCGATCTGCGGCGTCGTGGTCGCCGGGCGGCTGGCGGTCTCACCGACCCAGCCCGAGCCGACGTTGCGGTCGCCGAAATACTTCTTGAAGCCTGCGACGCTGATCGTGATGATACGGCTCTCGGCGCGCATCGGGCTGATCTGCTTGAGCTTCTCGCCGATGGTGCGATCCCACTCGATCGGCGCGAGATAACCACCGTCGGCATCGGTGCCCCGGCTCATGGCCGCCTCGATGTCGGCCGGGGCCTTGTCGCCCTTGCGCATATGCGCCTTGAACGCGGCGGTATATTCGGGGTCGGCCTGGATGTCGCCGATCACGCCGCCGTTGCCCAGCTTGGCGGCGGCCTGAATCTTGGCCTGATCATCCACCGCCGTCTGAAGCTCGGTCAGGGCGGCGTTGATCTTCTCCAGCTGCTCGGCGGTGACGACATCGGCCACGCCCTTCTTGATTTCCTCAAGCTGGCGGGTGTGCGTCTCCTTGAACGCCTCGAAACCGCGCGCGAGAGCATCGATGGTCGGCGGAGCCTCGGCGCGCACGGCGATGAGACCCCGAGCGCGCGGACCAGCGGTCCGCACGGTGTTCTGCATGAACATGGGTGCTTTTCCTATGTGGGGTTAGGCCGTCATGGCCTGGAGGAGGCGAGACATCGCCTCCGGTTCATCGCCAGCGCGAGGCGTGGCAGGGGCGGGATCAGCAGCGCGCGGCGTGCTCACCCCCATCGCACGATAAAGGTCGCGTCGCTCGGACCGCGAGACTCCCTTCGTCGCGAGAAACTTATCGAGGGAAGCCTTGTCCTTCGGCGAGTCGGCGCTCGCATAGACCGGCATCTGGGCTTCCCGCTCCATGACGCTGTCGGCGAAGCCGGCCTTCACGGCCTCGGCCCCGCCGATGTACGTTTCCGCCCGCATCATTCCGAGCAGTTCGTCTGCGGCTTTGCCGGTGCGCGCGGCATAGACATCGACCATCGCACCATCGAGCTTGCGCAGGATCGGGATGGCCCCCTCCATATCGTCGGCATTGCCGAAGAACACGCCCTGCGCCTGGTGGATCATGATCTCGGCATTGTGCGCGATGGCAATGGTGTCGCCCGCCATGGCGATGATCGAGGCGGCCGAGGCGGCGATGCCCAAAATCTGAACGTCGATCGCCTGCGGATGACGGCGAAGGAGGTTGTAGATGGCGACGCCTTCGAAATAGTTGCCGCCGGGCGAGTTGATCTCGACCGTCACGGCCTTGTTGCCGATCGACCGGAGGGCCGCAGCGACGCGCGAGGCGGTGACGCCGTTGCCGTCATAGTCGGCGCCGATGCGGTCGAAGATCGAGATTGTCGGCTTGTCGGACGCCAGCGCTTTTACTTCGAACGCGGCGAATCCTGGGTCGAGGGCCTGCGTTTCGAACTGCCATTCGTTGCCGGTGCCGAGATCAGGCATGGCGGGGGGACGCTGCGCGCATACCGCGAGCAAGGGGCTACGCCGCATTCTGGTCTTCCTCCTGCATAACCGCCGCCGCGCTCGTGCCGGGGCGGGGGAGATCGTCGCCGCCTGGCAGCGGATTACGGTCCATGAAGTCGCGGGCTTCGTTCGGCGTGAGATAGGAGGCGTTCGGGCCCATTGCGGCCTTGAGGAACTCCGCCTGATCCTTCAGCGAGCCGCGCAGCAGCGCGCCCTCATTGAATTTGGCGTAATAGGTCTGCTG
>NZ_JACHNX010000037.1 GCF_014199595.1 Sphingomonas yabuuchiae
AACGCCCGCTACGGCAACGATCCCGGCATCAAGGCCTATACCCACGTCAACGACCGCTTCGCGCCGTTTGCATCGCGGACCATTCCAGCCACGGTGAGCGAAGCACCTTATCTACTCGACGGGCTGACAATGAATGAGGCAGGGCGACGGATCGAAGAGCAGTACGCCGACACTGGCGGGTTCACCGATCATCTGTTCGGGATCAGCGCCATGCTCGGCTACCGCCTCGTGCTGCGCATCCGCGACCTCCCATCCAAACGACTGTACGTATTTAACCCTGCCACCACACCGAGCGAGCTGCGCCCGCTGGTGGGCGGCAAGGCGCGTGAGGCGCTGATCGTTTCCAACTGGCCCGACCTGTTCCGCTGCGCCGCCACCATGAGCGCGGGACAGGTCGCGCCGAGCAGCATTCTGCGCAAGCTCGCCTCCTATCCGCGCCAGAACGATCTTGCCTCCGCGCTGCGCGAGGTGGGCCGGATCGAGCGGACGCTGTTCATCATCGAATGGATACTCGACGCAGGCATGCAGCGCCGTGCACAGGTCGGTCTCAACAAGGGCGAGGCACATCATGCGCTGAAAAATGCCCTGCGCATTGGCCGTCAGGGCGAAATCCGCGACCGCACAACGGAAGGGCAACATTACCGGATCGCCGGCCTCAACCTGCTCACCGCCATCATCGTCTACTGGAACACCCTGCACCTTGGCCATGCCGTTGAGGCCCGGCGCCGCGAAGGGCTCGATACCCCCGACCATCTTCTCGCCCATATTTCGCCGCTCGGATGGGCACACATCCTCCTCACTGGCGAATACCTTTGGCCCAAGGACGCCGGCGCTTAGGGTGTCATTCCGCCCTCAGCCGGAACCGACCCCTATGGTGAAGCGCTGGGAAGGCTGATCGACGCCCATCGCACCATGCCGCTCGCCGCGCTGTGGGGAGACGGCACCACCTCGTCGAGCGACGGACAACAATTTCATGCCGGCGGTCGTGGTGCCGCGATCGGCGACATCAACGCGCGCAGCGGCAACGAACCGGGCGTCGCCTTCTACACCCATGTCTCGGATCGATATGATCCCTTTGCGAGCCGGGTGATCGCGGCGACTGCCGGCGAAGCGCCCTATGTTCTGGATGGCTTGCTGTATCACCAGACGGGCCTGACGATCGAGGAGCACTACACCGATACGGGTGGAGCATCGGATCATGTATTCGGCCTCATGCCCTTCTTCGGCTACCGCTTCGCGCCGCGCCTGCGCGACATCAAGGAGCGTCGCTTGCACCTCCTGCCCGGCCAGGAATCTGGCCCCTTGCTCGGCGGCATGACGGCCGAGCCGATCGCATTGGGTCATGTCGCCGCGCATTGGGACGAACTGCTGCGGTTCGCCACATCGATCCGTACCGGCACCGTCACCGCTTCGGCGATGCTGCGCCGCCTGTCCGCCTATCCGCGACAGAATGGACTGGCCCTCGCGCTGCGCGAGCTCGGCCGCCTCGAACGCTCGATCTTCATGCTCGACTGGCTGCGCGACATCGATCTACGCCGACGCACCCAAGCGGGCCTCAACAAGGGCGAGGCCCGCAATGCGCTCGCCCGCGCGCTCTTCTTCAACCAGCTTGGCGAACTGCGTGATCGGCGATTCGAAAACCAGACCTATCGCGCATCCGGCCTCAACCTGCTCGTCGCCGCCATCATCCTGTGGAACACCCGCTATCTCGAAATGGCGTTGGCTGACATCGGCACGCCGGACGAGATCGCACGCCACATCGCGCCATTGGGCTGGGAGCATATCTCGCTGACCGGCGACTATAGCTGGAATGTCGAAGACCGGCCCGATCCGGATGCCCTGCGGCCGCTACGCGCCGTCAGTTCCCTGCTCGCCGCGTGACGTTCGCCCTCCGTTCTCCCTTAGCGTGCAGATACGTCACTTTCGTGTAGTCACCCCTACTGGCCGCAGGTGCTCCGCTCGGGTGTCCTGCCCCCTGATGGCGACAGCATCGGTATCCCCATGTACGGCAGCATCCTTGTGACGATCGTCGCATCGCCCGTCGTGCTGGGCATCGCGTGGCTTTGTCTCCGGCACTATAATCCAGCGACCCGCCTTGCCACGATCAGGTGGGATCGCCCCATCCGCACGGTCACGGTCAGCTTGGTGTTCGGAGGGGCTGCCGTACTGTGCGTCTTCGGCAGCGTCGCTGAACTGGGTCATGCGATGCCGTGGTACGAATACCTCTGGACCGGATATGCGCTGGCATGGGTGCCTTGGTTGCTCGGTATACGAGCCGCCGTGATCGATCAGGACAATACGGCAGGCGACTGAACCCCGCCGTTCACTGCTCGTTCGCTCCTACCGTACGCAGAATGCACTTTCGTGCAGTCACCCCTTACAGCGTCTCGGCGCTTGCGCGTGACGATCGCTCGCGCGGGAAGGTGAAAAGGGTCTTTCCTTCACTCCCAATCACCTTCATAGTGTCACAGGAAAGAGAGCCAGAAGGGGCGAAGGTGCAAATCTACTCACTTGTCAGCCAGAAGGGCGGAGCTGGGAAAAGCACCCTTGCCCGTCAGCTCGCGGTTCTCGCGGGCGAGGCGGAGCCCAGCCTTATCATCGACCGCGACCCGCAGCGGACGACGACGAAGTGGTGGACGCGGCGCGAGCAGATCGAGCCGGCCTTTGAGCGCCCCGAGCTGGTCGACCTGGACGGCACCAATTTGACTGACGCGGCCAAGCGGCTCCGGCGCAAGTCCGACGGCGCGCTGTTCATCGACACGCGTCCTGCCGTCGAGGAGCCCGAGGCCGAGGCCGCGCGCGTGGCGGACCTGGTGATTGTCCCGGTGCGGCCGTCGCCAGACGACCTGGAGGCGGTCGGGGAAACGTTGAAGATCCTCCGCCGGCTCGACCGGCGTGCGGCCGTCATCGTCAACGCGGCCAAGAACGAGGCCCGCGCGATTGCCGCGCGTGCCGCGCTGTCGCGCTACCCGGTCCCGGTTTGCCCGATCCACCTATCCGATCGGACGATCTATCTGGACGCCTCGCTTGAGGGGAGGGGCGTCACCGAAATGCGCGGCCATGCGGCCCGCGAAGCGGCCGACGAGCTGCGTCAGGTTTGGAGCTGGATTCAGGAGATACGACATGAGCAGTAAGCGCACCGGCCGCGCGCTCGCCGACGTAATGGGCGAGCTGGACGAGGAGCCGGCCGCGGCCCCGAGCACCGCGGCGGCGACCGAGGCAGCACCCGTGCGGGACACCGCCTCGCCGGCGATCGTGCCGATCAACGTGCAAGTCACCCCGCGCGATCGTCGCCGGCTTCGCCAGCTCAGCCTCGACACAGGGTTGTCTTTGCAGAAGCTGGGGCATGAGGCGTGGAACCGGCTCTTGGAGGCGCGCGGGCTGGAGCCGCTGGAGGCGGTAGCCGCCAGTGTGCCGAGCGGCCGATCACGCCGCTGACCTCTGACCCTTGGAGCCTTTATGACTAAGAAGGTCAGAAGGAAGGAAGGCGTTCGCGCCGGCGTACTCGACCAGCTCGACCTGTTCGTGACGCTGCCAGGCGACATACCGACTCATGACGAACAGGAGATGATGGAGCGGCCGTTCTTCAGCCTTTCCAAGCAGCGCCGCAGCGAGCCGATCGACTACCAGGTGCAGAACGGCGCCACGACCATAACTGTCAACGTCACGGCCCCGGCCGAGATCGGTATCGCCACCATTTGGGATTGCGACATCCTGATATGGGCGGTGTCGCAGCTCAGGGCGGCGAAGGCGGCGGGACAGCCGACCACGCCGCACTTCCACGTCCCGCTCTATGAGCTGCTACGCGGGATCGATCGGCCGACCGGGGGAGACGAGTACCGGCGCATCGTAGAGGCACTTGAGCGGTTGAGCGCCACCCTGATCCGCACCAACATTCGCCAGGGCAAGAAGAAGCGCCCCGAGGGCTTCCACTGGATCGAGCGCTACTCGGCACCGACCGACGACCTAGGCCGATCCACGGGCGTCGAGTTCACCATATCGGATTGGCTCTACGAGGGCGTGCTGACCGACCGCCTCGTGCTCGGCATCGACCGAGCCTATTTCAAGCTGACCGGCGGAATCGAACGTTGGCTTTACCGTGTCGTGCGCAAGCATGGCGGCCACCAGGCGGCGGGTTGGGCTTTCACCATGAAGCAGCTCCACCACAAGAGCGGCAGCACCCAGCGCGTGGCCGACTTCGCCAAGGAGCTTCGGCGCGCGGTCGAGCGGCAGCGGCTACCCGGCTACTGGCTGGAGCTGGTCAGGAACGATGAAGGCGAGGAGGTTCTTAACTTCACAGAGCGTTGCCAGCTTTCGACCGACCATCCAGGGTTCCAGTTCAAGCGCTTGCCGCGCCCGCCGATGGGGTTTCCGGCCGACTGATCGCCAGGGGCCAAAACCCCGATAGTGGTGAGGCTCCAACTATCGGGGGAATGGCCCCTGCGAATCACGGGGTTTTGGCCCTGCGAATCACGGGGTTTTGGCCCCTGAAACGGCCGCTAACCCTTTGACGATACAGGCCGAAACCGCTCCGTAAGGGTCTTAAACCTCCTATTACATAGGAGATTCTTCTTAAGGACTCAGGCCTGTGGATAACCCCGATTGGTCCATCGGATCGGGGGCCAAAACCCCGATAGTGCGCAAGACAGACCGACCGCTCGCCACCAACCAGTGGAAAAAAGGACAAGCGGAATCGGCCTAACGGCCGATGCACTTTCGCTGCGTGCCGCCTTCGGCGTCACAGGGGCGGCGCTACGCGCCGGTAGCTAGGCGGGAAAGAAGTGGGGACGGGTAGCGACGGAATCGCCCGCTACGGCCTTCCAGGCGCGACGTGGAGGCAAAAGAGGGGCTTTTAGGTGGTTTGGGATGCCGATCGGCGCGAGCGCCCCCAGCGGGCTTAATTAGGCCGGATCGAACAGGCCGTCGAACTCGCGCTGGTCATAGTAGCGGATTCTCGCCTTTGGGGTCGATGCAGGTGACCGAGCGATCGAGCAGGAGCAGGTTGGGGATGATCGTGCCGACGCCCTTGCCCGAGCGGGTGGGGCCATCGTCAGCAGATGCGCCGCGCCGTCATAGCGGAGCAGCTTGCCCAACTTCGCCGAGCGGCCGATCAGGAGATCCCCGCTCGCCTCCAGCTTTTGCACGTCGGCGCGGTCGCCGAAGCGGGCGGACCCCAGCAGCTCGCTTTGCCGGTTGGCGGCATTGCGATTGACGCGCCAGGTGAAGAACAGGATCACGCCGAACAGCAGGAACGGAATGTCGGTCGCAATCTCGCCATAGCCAAAGATGCCCTTGAGCCAGGCGTTGCTGGCGAACAGGGCTACCACCGCCACGACGATCGCGAGCCGCCAGCTTATCGGTCGACGCCCGCCGATGCACGGACCCGCCATCAGTGAGGTTGCTCAATTAACGGGCATCGGATGTGCAGGACAAACATCATCGCTGCATGATCGCGATCTACGCACGCTACGCAACGGTGTCGCCAGCCCGCTGCATCTTGCCGGCGCCACCCGGAAAGGGGATGCACTGTTGCGCCCGTGACCGGAACAATTATCCCGGTGCACGTTTACGGGAGATATTTGATGAAGCTTGACGATCTTGTGAAAGGCATTGCCGAGGGAAGCGATCTGAGTGCCGCCAAGGCCCGGGCGTTGATCGACCGCGTGTTCGGTGACATCGGCGATGCGGTTGCGCGGGGGGAGGAGGTGTCGCTGCCGGGTTTCGGCAAGTTCTCCAGCAAGGCCCGGGACGCCCGGACCGGTCGCAATCCCCGGACTGGCGAAGCTATGGAGATCGCCGCGTCGACCAAAATGGTGTTCACACCGGCCAAGGCACTCAAGGACAAGCTTTCCTCATGACCACAGAAATCGATACCGGCCCGAACGCGATCGAGCTCGCAACCGAGCTGACGATCGCATGGCTGAGCAATCCCAACACGCGCGTCGCGGCCGAGGACGTGCCGGCATTTCTCACCCGGATGCGTGACAGCATCACAGGATTGATCGACCAATCGAGCACAGCAGTTCCGCAGGAAGCGACGGCCGCCCAGTTCACCCCGGCGGTGTCGGTACGTAAATCGCTGGCGTCGAAGGATCATATCATCTCGATGATCGACGGCAAGCCGTACATGTAGGTGCTTGCAATCGTAGCGGCGTTTGCTTGCAAACAGAGCCTTTTTTTGCTCGGATTATCTGACAACCGGCTCGGCGATCTGCTCGCGCTATCTGCCAATGTGCTCGACATCATCCTGCGCTGCTCGCAATCATAAAGGTCTGCTCACATCCCCTGCCAGCGAAACAGGGCGTCAGCGCGGCACCCGGATGGAACCTTCCGCGATCCCCTCGGCGACATTGGAGAGCATGACGGCGTAGCGATGCAAACCGGGGAAGCGACCAGCGTTCTTGTCGATTTCACCGCCGTATCCGGCGTCGAGCAACGCCTTGAAGTCGGGCATCACGTCGAACATGCCGCCGAGCAGATCGATATCGGAGGCCCCGGTAAGCAACAGGGCGTTCGCATGGGCGTCGAGACGCTTCATCGTTTCCAGCATTTCGGTCCTGGTCATCGCATCCTGTCCGCTTGCGGGGTTCCATCGCCTAGCACGACGCGCCGGCCCTGTTCGCGAAAACCTTCCTTTCTGACGACCTCGCGGGCGGGCCATGACGACAACGCATTTCTGCGGCCCGCCGCTTGTCAGAACTGTTCTGGAAACCTGCTTCGCAAAAGCGCTTGCCGGCTACGGGTTTGGAGAGCCCATTGGCACGGAGCGTGAGCACAACGCCCCGTTTGCAAGCAGCGCCGGATGATGGCGAGCACACTGGCAGATAATTCGAGCAGGACGCTCCCCGCCAGTGGCAGAAAGCGTGAGCAGGAAATCAGGCTGTTTGCGAGCACACGCCGCTATGATTGCAAGCGCCTACAGCTATGTGCGCGTGTTTCCGCGTCAGGACCGGCAGCCGGCTGTCGTCAACCTGGCGCGGCTAAGCGGGCGGGTGATCCTCCGCGACGGGTGTTTTCGGCTGACGGAACATGGAGACGGCGGTGAGCCGCTTGTCATTTTCGGCCGGGATGTGGAGCTTGGTCTGGATGCCGAGGGCTATATGGCCTTGAAAGACAACAGTTCCGATGAGGCCATGCCCCGGATCGGAGAGCGCATGGCGTGGGCTGGCCCGCAAGGTTATTCGGAAGCTGATCCGGCGGTGGCCCTGCTGCGAGCGAAATGTGGGACTGGGCCGATTGTCGCAGTGGGCTCGCCTGAAAGTGATTATCGCACCAAGTAGGAAGTCATCATGTGCTCTTCCCGATACTATCCCAATCAGGACAGAGACCAGCAGATCAAAAGTTTCGCATCAAACCAAAAGCCGCGCTTTTCCGTGCCCTTCCCTGATGCAAAAATCTGATGCAGAATCGCGCCATGATTTACGGCTATGCGCGCGTCTCCACCAACGGCCAAGATTTGGCCCAGCAGCTCGCCCAGCTTGAGGCGGCGGGCTGCGCGAAGATCTACCGCGAGAAGATCAGCGGCGCGTCGGCCGAGCGGCCCCAGCTCAAGCGCGCGATCGGCGCGCTCGATCCCGGCGACGTGCTGATGGTGACGGCGACCGATCGCCTCGCCCGCAACACGCGCGACCTCTTGAACATCCTCCATGCGGTAAAGGAGGCCGGGGCCGGCTTCCGCTCGATCGCCGAACCGATGGTGGACACGACCTCGCAGCTCGCCGAAGTTGTGATTGCCGTTCTAGGCGTCGCGGCCAGCTACGAGCGCCAGCGGATCGCCGAGCGCACCAGCGCTGGCCGCGCCCAGGCCAAGGCGCGCGGGGTCAAGTTCGGCCGCAAGAGCGCCCTCACCCCGCACCAGCAGGCCGAGGCGCGGCGCAAGCTCGACGCAGGCGACACCCAGCGATCGGTCGCGGCGCTGTTCAACGTCAGCCAAGCGACGATTTCGCGGCTACAGGGGTGATGAGCGACGCCCCCCGCCCTCTCCGGCGTTGATTTAGGCGGCGATCGCCGGCGCACATTCCCAGCGCCTGCCATGCCAGCGGAATCCTACCCGCTGCGCGTTGCTGATCGCTGGCGGCTCGCCCTTGCGCCAGAAGGCGCGCATCTTTGCCTGATCGTCAAGATGAGCGTCGGCCACGATCGCGCGCGCGGCCTGGATGAACTGCCCATGCCCGAACACATAGACCAGCGAGGCGGGCGGCATGGCGGCGAGCCGCGCCAGCGCGGCCTCGCAGCGCCGGAGCAGGGTGGCGAAGCTCTCCGCCCCTTCCCCGTCGCAATAATCAGGATCGGCCGCGCTCCAATAGCGTTCGAGGTGCGGCATCCGCTCCGCGCTGCGCGTGCCGTTCCAGCGCGCCGGTTGCAGATAGGTGAACTCCTCTATCGGCCACACTTCCACCGGCACGCCGGGAAAGCGCGCGATCGTTGGCGCAGCCGTCTGCTGCGTGCGGGTATAGGGCGACGTGACGATGAGCGCGGGCGCTTCTATCCAGCTCGCCGCGACTTCGCGTGCCTGTTCCTGGCCCAGCTCCGTCAGCTCGATCGCGCCGAGATCGTGGCAGGGCACGCCGGCGTTGCCGGTAGATTCGCCGTGGCGAATGAAGATTACGCGCATGGCTATTCAAACAGTTCCGCATGAGTGCCGGCGCGCACGAAGTTCACCAGATTCCCCTCAATCGTATAGATCAGCAGGAAATCGCCGCCGATATGGCACTCGCGATGATCGCTCCAATCGCCTTTCAGCGGATGATCCAGCCATTCCGGGCCTAACGGCGCGTCGTTGGCGATGAGCATCATCATCGCCTCCTTGAGCTGTTTCATGTTGTAGCGCCCGCTGCGCGACAGCCGCTCCCAATCCTTGACGAACCTTTTTTCGTAGGACGCCTCTCTTGGGAACGCCGCCCGCTTACTGCTGGCGGGCTTCTTGGTCGAGGGCATCGAACATTTCCTGGGCATCGGTGAAACGGGCGCGGCGAGCCTTCATCGTCGCGCGGGACGCCTCGATCGCGGCGCGCGTCTCGGCGTTCGGCACCTTCAGCTCGAACGGCAACGCATGATCCTTGGCGACCCGCGTGAGGGTCATGCGGACCACATCCGAGACGGTCAGCCCCAGCTCGGCCAGCACGGCGGCGGCTTCATCCTTCAATGTTTCGTCGATGCGCGCGCGCACGAAAGCGGTAGCGGCCATTGGAACCTCCTTAGTCAAGCCGATAATGTAGCTCAGTTGAGCAACAATTTCAATCCAGGCTAGGGGGCGGCGCCTGCCGCTGGCGCGGCACCGTGGCCCTACTCGCTTCGTTCCCCAAGCCCGCAAGCGGTCTTGGCCCAAGGTGACGACCCACATGGCGGGGGCGAGATCGCAAGCGGGTCTCGCTTCATGGTGCCGGCGTGCGCCGGCGTCGATCCTGTTTGAAGGGGGAAAGGCGGTCCCGGCCGCCTCTCCCCCGCAACGGGATTAGACGGGGCCGTGCCTCGCTGCGCTGCGGCCGCACCACCCCCATCGAATCCCGCTGCCCCCCTCTCTCGCCGGCGTTCTTGGGCGTCCGTGTTCCGGCCGATGGCATGGCCATCGCCGAACAGGCGATTTGAAGGGAGTAAGGACGATGACCCACGAAACCCGCGAAAGCTGGCTCAATGCGGTGGCGGCGGGCATGGCCCCGCTGTTCGAGGTGCTGGACGCCCCCCTGCCCGACCGCGTGCGCGTGGCGATCGGCTTCACCAGCAGAGGCGCGAAGGCCAAGGCGATTGGCGAGTGCTGGGATAATCGGTTGAGCGCGGACGGGCATTTTGAAATCTTCATCCGCCCGGACCTGGCGCACGCGCCCGACGCGATGCCGGCGCAGATCGCAGCCATCCTCGCGCATGAGCTGGTCCATGCCGCTGTCGGCATCCCGGCAGGGCATGGGAAGACGTTTAACGGGTCGCCCTTGGGCTGGGGCTGGTCGGGCCGATGCGCGCCACCACCCCCGGCGAGGCGTTCCTTGCGGCCATCGCGCCGATCCTGGAGTGCGTTGGCCCCCTCCCCCATGCCCGTCTCGACACGGACGGGGAGTCGACCGCGCCCAAGAAGCAGAAAACCCGGATGCTCAAATGCGAGTGCGCGACGTGCGGCTATACCGTGAGGACCGCGCGCAAATGGCTTGAGCAGGCCGGAGCGCCGCTTTGCCCGATCGAGGATCACGGCCAGATGGAGCATGAGCCGCTGGACGATGACGACGCCGAACCGGAGGAATGATGCGGCGCGCTTTCGTCATTTCAGATTCAGCGCCTCCCTATCGTCATTTCGGGAACGACAGGGCTTCCCCTCCCGGTCTATTGTGTATACAAGTATAGGATTATACGTGTAGGAGTGTAGCATGAAGGTTCTCGCCATTCTCTCACAGAAAGGCGGCGTTGGGAAAACGACGCTCGCGACCTGTCTGGCAGTCGCGGCCGAGCAGGCGGGCAAGGTCGCCGCGATCATCGACCTGGACCCGCAGGCGACGGCCTCGTTCTGGAAGGACGTGCGCCAGCTCGACACGCCCGCCGTGGCGTCGATTCAGCCGGTGCGCCTGCCCGCTATGCTCAAAGCCTGCGAGGACGCCGGCACCGATCTTGTCGTGATCGACGGGGCGGCGGTCGCGCGCGACTTGGCCTATGAGGCAGCGCGTCACGCTGATTTCATCCTGATCCCGACTAAGACGGCCGTGTTCGACACGATGAGCATGACGCACACCCTCGACGTGGTGCGCCAGCTCGACCGCGCCTTTGCCGTGGTCCTTACCTTCGTGCCCCCGCAAGGTCAGGAAACTGGCGATGCGATTCAGGCCGTGGCGGAGCTAGGCGCGACGGTTTGCCCGGTGACGATCGGCAACCGCAAAGCCTTTTTCCGCGCCCAAGCCGCAGGCCGGGCCGTGCAGGAGTTCGAGCCGCATGGGCCAGCGGCCGACGAAATCCGCCGACTATACGAGTATACAAATATACGCCTATACAATCAGGCGGAGGTGGCGTGATGGCGAAGGGCGGAAACAGTCTGCAAGCGGTGCTGAACCGCGCCAAGGCGGACGGAGACGCGGCCCCGGCCCCAGCGTCGGCGATCGAGCCGGTAGACGTGACCCGCAAGGCCCCGCCGAGCGGCCGACAGGGGACCAAGCTGATTGGCGGGCATTTCCCTCCCGAGGTCAGCACGCAGCTTCGCATTATCGCGGCCGAGGAAGGGACGACCGTTCAAAGCCTGCTGGGCGAGGCGCTGGACGACCTGTTTGTGAAGAAGGGAAGGGGGCGCATCGCCGGCTAGTATAGATGTATACAATTATACACCTATACATCTATACACCTATACTAGCGCAAGGGGGCAGTCTTGTGCTTGTTGCGACAGAAGCCGATGAAGGCGGCGCGGGGGCTTTTCAGTTCCGGCCGCCCGCTGTCGATCCACCATGACACCCATTGGTCATAGAGCGCGTAAACGTCATAGCCAGGCGCAACGCTCTTGGCGTCGTGGAAGCCTTCGGGGTCGATATAGGGCCGCTCGGGTTCCGCCTCGATCGCCTCGACCGTATCCAGAGCCTCGCGATTGCGGAACGTGACCGTATCGCCGTTCATTTCCACGGCATAGTCGGGCAGATGATCGTGCGCGACGAGATCGCGCAGCATCGAGCGGAACACGCGCAAATGGCTACTCGCGCCGGTCTTTTTCTGTAGCGTTTCGACCGAGATCGACCATTTTTCCTGCGCGCCGCAATGCTTGCGCGCCAGCTCGTAGATACGCCGTTCGAGCGGCTTGCGGAGGCGGAAATAGTCGCGATGGAGCGTCAGGACGCTGCGCCCCTCAACCATCTTGAACAGCCAGTCGGATAGCGTGACCTTGATTTCCGACATTTGGCCGGAGCGGGTTTGCCGCACGATCCGCCATTCATTGATGAGGCCGAAACCTTCGGTGATTTCCTCGCCATCGGCCTTGATATTCGTGGTGATCCGCGTCCCCGACAGCCGCTCGAACGCGCTCCGCAGCCGGTCATAGCCGTCGCCATCGGTTTGCCGGTTGGTCCACACCAGTAGATCGCGAGCAGTGAGGTGCAAGGTGCGGCTCGGTCGCTCCCCCTGGTTCATCTTCCCGATGAGCTGGGAGATGCAGTAGATCAGAATATCCTTGTCGTGGATCGTCGCCAGCCCTTTGACGCTGGGGACGATTTCGAGCTTGTTGCCGTTATGCTCATAGCGGAACACGCGCCGATCGGGCTTGGTCGCGAGCGAGAAAATCGGATGCTCCATCGAGGCCATGTCATCCTTGGGGATGGCGTCGAGAACATCGCAAATGAACAGATCGGGATCGGGGTAGCGAACAGGCAGCAGGGAAGGGCGTCCCTCCGCGCCGTGCGGGGTTTCATTGACGGCAAGCGGGAGTTCGGGGTTTCGTTGACGGTCAGGCTCGATTCGGGGTTTCATTGACGCGCACCGTAGATTCGGGGTTTCATTGACGCAACGGAAAAGTTCGGGGTTTCATTGACGGGTGATCGCGATTCGGGGTTTCGTTGACGCAGATTCGGGGTTCTGGAGTCACCAGATTCGGGGTTCCGTTGACGCCGAGGGCAAAAAAACGCCCGATTATTCTAATATTTTCAGTTGCTTATGAAACCGCCAAAATCCCGTAACACGACTCTTTAACCCATATATTAACACTAGGCCGACCTGTGGATAACTTTAACCGCAGCGCCCACTCGACGCCGGATCATCGTGGTTTCACCCACCAGCGTCCCGCCAGATCGAACAACTTGTCCTGATTTTCGGGACAGAGGCAGCGTGATCCACTGGCGCCGCGCTACCGGCACCGGTCAGAGGGAAGAAAAGCGCCGCCTCTTGGGGGCTTCGCCCCCGCCGGCTCGCGGCCTTCGGCCGCCCCGGATCGCTTTGCGATCCTCCCACCCGGCATCCCCATGATGAGCCGGCTTCGCCGGCACGCTTTTTGCTAGATTGAGGATCGTTTAAACGCCCCGCTTCTATCGACACCACAGCGCCAGCGGCACCGTCGCAATTGGCTTTCCAGGAAAGCCAGGCGGATAGGGCGGTGATCGAGCCGAGAGGGCAGGGGAGGCGGAAACGTCGCAGCAGGGGCGATTTCCGGGCCGCTGGGCTTCATTCTGGACGTTTGGCAGGCCGGGGAGGGTCCAAGGGGGCGTTTGCGGGAGGGGGCGGAATCCTACGCCAAGCTCGCCCAGATAGCCGGCGCGAGATCTTACTTGTTGCTGCCTTCTACGGTCGCGCCAGAAAGGCGACGGCTCAGTTCTATCCGGCGATGGCTACGCATTTTGAAGGTGTCTGGCCCAACGCGCCGATACTCAATGAAGCCGAGAGAACGCCAAAATCGCTCTGCCGCTTCATTCGCTTCCAGCACGGCCAACCGAATCTCTGTGGCACCTCTCGCAGCGGCCCAGCTTTCGACCGTCGAGTAAATTGAGCGTCCGACGCCACGACCACGCTGTGCGGCATCTACGATCATGAAGCCGAGATACCATGTGCCATCACGCGGATAATCGCGGAGGATGGCCGCGATTGCATATAGGGGTCGGTTCCGGCTGAGGGCGAAATGACACCCAAACGGCAAGAAGTGGTGGAGAGTGGTCGTTCAAAATCTCGGGTTTTCGCCTTTGCGGACGGCAAGAGCTCGATTGACGCAGTATAGCGTGGCCGCGATCGGCGGGAAAACGAGCACCGCCGCAACTAAGAAGGTGTCCAACACTACTCCAAAGAAAGCGAAGGTCATCCAGATCATCCAGCCGAAAGCGACATCAAGAATGACTGTGGCCACGATCAAAGCGGCCAACAAAAGTTTCGTATTGAAGTTCACCTTCGGCATGCGCTCTTTTTAGCAGTCAGCGTGTAATGCGTCATGTCCGCAACTGGGCGCTTGCTGCCCTTTACCATTCCGCCGGATGGATGTCGATCAAATGGATCAAATGTCAGTGAGATCCTCAGGGTACGTCCCACCGCGCTGGCAGAAGAGAGCCCATGTTTCCTTCCCCTGTGCGGTTACGATCATGCGAACCGGTAAATCGACTGCGAGCGCGATAAGGCCG
>NZ_JACHNX010000038.1 GCF_014199595.1 Sphingomonas yabuuchiae
GTCAGCCGCGGCTTCACCCGACGGCGCGGCAGAGGCACCAACTGGCGGATCGCGCCACGCGACTTGATCTTCAGCGCATAGGCGTTGCCGTCGAACAGAGCGCACAGCTGCATGTAACTCTTGAACCGGCTGGCCGTCTGGAAGTCGTTGGGCTTGCGGTGCAGGACATTGAACAGCGGGTGGTCGGTGGCCTTCTCGCTGTTCCGGCCGTCACGCCGCCGCAGGTGGATCGGCAGCATGCCCATTGACCCGCACTGGAGCGCGGTCGCTCGGAAGAACGTGCTGTTCCGCAGTGCCAGCCGCTCGTTTACCGCAATACCTGTCACACCGACGCGACCGCCATCGCCCCGCATCATCTCCAGCAGGGCGGGGTCGCTCAGGCTATGGGTATCGTATGCCACGATCGGGCCCGACAGCGCGGGCCCGGCAGAGGCACGCGGTGCCATCGACCGACGAAAGCCCGAGGCGCGCCGGTAATCGTCGGGTGATAACGCCATGCACCCTCCTTAAATTCGGCGAATGCCGCGCGTCTGGTAGACCGATCGGCCTTTGGCTTCAGGGTTGCGGGTCATCAGCATCACCGCGTTGAAAGCCGCGATGAGCGGATCGATCTTCGCCTTGCCCGCTACCTGCTTCGTGATGAGCACCGCGTTACCGCGCTGCTCGGCTTTGGCGTTGCCGACGCACCAGGACATCAGCTCTTGGCCGCCATGAACCAGCGTGCCGTCCTTCAGCTTGCGCTCCATGCCCCAGACTGCCGCCGAAAGGCGGAAGCCTTGGCTGACCGCCAGCATCTGATCAGCGGTGAACCCTCGCCCGGCCAACTCGTCGACCAGCGCTGTGACCCCTTGGGGATCGAGTCCGATCGCCGCTTGCTCAGGGAATAGCCCCGCCTTCTTCACCTGCTCCAAAAGGTCGGCTACCTCGACCAGATCCTGTGTCGGCTCGCGACATTTGATCAGCGATCCCTGAGCCGAGAAGTCGTTCAGCCGAGATGCAATATCCTTCCGCCGGTCGAAAACATCCTGCTGCGCCCAGGCGCGGCACCATAGGAGCCACTGCTTGGTCTCCCGGTGACGCCCGATCAGGGCAAGGCCGAGAAGGTCATCGAGACCGCCGCCGTCACCACCTGCGACCGCCACCTCCGAGATGTCGAGCATCTGCTCGAGTGACCCGTCCCAAAGGGCGGGATCGGCATGGGCGCCGGACCAGTAGATGCCGCCGATCCAAGCATCGTGCCGCAGACCGACGCCGATCTCGACGTTCAGATGCTTGGCGTAGAAGACCTGCTTCGTGCCGTCCTCGGCATTGGCGACCTTCCGAAACTCGCTCTCCAGCCATTTCTGGCTGACCGACCGGCCTAGATTGGGGTTGGTGATGTAGAAGTTGGCGGGGTCGAGGTGCTCGTCCTTCGCCATCATCTCTTCCGGGAACTCGTAGAGCACCGGCAGGAACTCGGGATCGTCGACCAAGCCATCCCGCACGTCACGGGCGTAGGCCAACTTCTCCTTGAAGACGCCAGCAGGCGGTTCATCAGACTGCGTTGTCAGATAGAGGGTGTACCCCTCCGGCCGAGAGACCTGACCGCCTGTCGCTTCGCGGAACATCGCATCCGCGCTCGCCTTTTTTCCGAAAAGCCAAAGCTCGTCGACTAAAACCCGGCTAGCCTTCTTGCCCGATACCGTCGCAGCATCGGCAGCGACCACCTTCAGGGTCGCCTTCGTGCGGCGGTTGGTGATCAGCCGCACATGCTCCTGGATATGGAGAAGCGCGTCCAATTCCTCGTCGGCCCGGATCATGTCGCAGGCGGGCTTGAAGCTGTTGCCCGCGACCTCGATCGTGGGTGCCAAGATCAGGTTTTCATCGCTCTCGCGCCAGCCGCAGATCAACTCCGTCAGCATGATGCCCGCGGCGATGGTCGATTTGGTGTTCTTCTTCGACACCAGAAGTAGACCCTCGCGGATCATTTGCTGCCCGGTGTCCGGGTCATACGCCCCAAAGATTGCAGCGGCAAAGTCGAGCAGCCACTCGTCGGCCGATTCGCCGATGGTCGGACGGCCCGGCAGGTCGACGATCTGCAGCGACGTGAAGACCGCCATCTTCGCCTCTGCCGAGGCGGGGAAGAGCGGCGAGAACGGGATCAGCGAGCGACGCTCCTGGATCCGGCGCTTCCAATCTGGGCACGCCGTCGACCACGTTACCACCTCAGGTGACCGCCTTCAGCTTAGGTGGGCCGAGACCAGCGAATCGGCTCCCCCCACCGATGGCGTTCGCCTTCTCCTGCTGCGCGGCCTTCTTCCCTTGGGGCGCCGAGGCCTCGTTCAAGGTCTTCAGCGCCAGCGCCAAGGTCTGCATCGTCTTTGCGCGGACCGGCAGGCTGACCGCCTTCATCATCGCGTCCCGGCGGGCGTCGTCTTCGTCCCCGTCGGTCGCGTCAACAATCATATCCTCCAGCTCGCCTCGGCGACTGGTGATGGTGTCCAGCTCGTCGAGCATCCGCCCAACGATGCCGCGACCGTCGTCCGCAATTTCGCCCGGCTCGCGGCGCTTCTCAGGGTCGATGGCCGGGGGAGGGGGCGGCGACCGGTCCGGTTCGCGGCGGTTCGCACTGCGAACTGCCCGAACCCATCCTTCGGTCTTCGCCCGCTTACGAATAGCGGTATCGGAAATCTCGTGCCGGTCAGCAATCTCGCGGATCGAATCTTCGTTGGCCAAGTATTCGAGCTCGATGCGCGGCCAGTCGATAGTTGATTTTCGGCTTGCCATCGGCGGCTACCTCCGGCCCAAGTTCGCACCCCGGATCACCCACCAGGATTTTTTCTGCGCGTGAGAGAACCACGGGTCTGCGGCCACGCGGCCCGCCAGACTTTTGACCGGGGGGTGGGGTCAGCCCCCGCGACCGGCCCGCTCCGCCTTCTGCTTCGCCCCGTCATGGTGCGGCTTGCAGAGGGTCCAGAGGTTGCCCTCGTCCCAGAACAGGGCCTCGTCGCCTCGGTGGGGCTGACGGTGATCGGCGACCAGGAGCGAGGTGTTGCCCTCGACATGCCCGCAGCCCGGCCACTGGCAGGTGAACCCGTCACGCATGAAGATCTTCATGCGGAGCGAGCGCCAGCGGGCGGTGTTGTAGAGCTTGCGCCAAGGCGAATAGGTGGATCGTTCGGCGTTGGTCGATCGGACAGGCGCGGTTAGCGAGCCCAATCCAGGCTGCAATCGAGATAGGGCAGAGGGCAGAGCCTTCAGCTTCCCCATGACTACCCCGCATATGAGAAGAGCCGCTACCCCAAGGGGTGCGGCTCTCGATCACTCCGAACGCACAACGTGCACCATGACCACCTGCCAGAAATAAACCGGAACGTCAAGCGATCAAATCAAGACCGTCGAGCGCCCGCTCCATCTGCTGGTATTGGCTGGTCGTGGCCTGCGCCTTGTCGCGGTGGGCAATGACGATCGCATCCAACCAGGCCGGGCCGCTGTCCGGGTTGGGATCAATGACCAATTGGTCAAAGGCGTTCCTGATATGACGACCCTGCGCATTGATGAGCTCGAGCGAACGGGTCAGCGACGCTTCGCGCAGGGCATCACGCTCAGGGTCCGACGGCGGCTTGCCCTGCTGGGGCTGGAAGCGGGCGAGGCTGTCGGGCGTGCCGAACCCATAGGCCGCCCAGTATGCGGCGGCGATGCGGCGGGCGGCATTCAGCCGGTCCTCGGCCTCCCGACCAGTGCCGAGCAGACCGGCGCAATAGGCCCGGCCGATGGCGTCGCAGGTGTCCGTCTCCGCCTTGCGACCACGATCCTGGCGGGCCTTGGCGTCCACCTCGCCCACGTCATTCGCTGGGAGGCCATACAGAGCGCGGCGGCGCTGAATGCCCTCGCACGGCATCAGTGATGCGCGCGTACGATCACGCTTGCGTCCCGACGCCGACCGGCTGCCCCGAGGCTGCCCCTTGCTCAATTTGCCCTTACTGCGCCCCATAAAATCCGCCCTGCCAATCTGTTGAGAACATACCATAAACACCGTGGATCGCTCACCCCTTTGCGGTCATAAAAACCTGCCGATGAGAAACCCGATGACGACCCAAATCAGGCGTAGCTCGATCCGCGTCGGCTTCACCCACCACTCGCTCATGCTGCCTTGGCCTCCGCCGCCTGGTCGTCAGTCTTGAACCGCGCCGCGATCTTCGACACCTCGGCCGCCTCCTCGGCGCTCAGCGGTGCCGGATCGGGGCGCCACATGCGGTCATGCGTCGCGACCAGCGCGCGGATCTTCGACAGCTCCCACTTGCGCCGGGCCAGCATGCCGCACCGCTCGCGTATCTCGGCCGGGGTCGGGAAGAACCGGCTTTCGCGCAGCGCGGCGGCGCAGGCGGCGGCAAGCACATCACCGGGCACGTCGTCGAGCGCATCGGCGTAAATCTCCAGCCGGGCTTCAGCCTCGATGTCGCTGACCTTCGCCGACGGATAGGCCATGGCCAGCTTGGCGATTGCGCGGCGGCAGCCCTGCCGGGACGCTGGCGCCAGCGACGCCTCGTACTGCGGCACCAGCGCGACCAGCGCGGCCCGCTCGTCAGGAGAGCAGACGTGGCTGAACGACGGCGCTTCCTTGACGAGCTTCTCGAGCTTCGGCGTTTCGGAGAGCCCGCACCATAGGATTTTGGAGCTCGTCGGGATTGCGGTGGTTGCGAGGTCGGTTGCCATTGAAGCGTTTCCAGTTCTTGACCCAGGTTCTCCAGGAGGCTTGCCAGTCGAGGCTGGTCGTCCCCTTCGTCGTGTGCAGGTCGATGAAGTGCTCGACCTGCTCCTCGATCTCGCCAGGCGGCCAGTCGGCCATGGCCTTGGCGGTGAGGGAGGTGGCGGCGGGCGCTGGCCAGAAGTCCGCCGGGACTTTCGTGGCGCGCGCCGCTCGCGGTACCGAAGAAGGCGAAGCCTTCGTAGGTTTGGTGGTTCTTGGCTGTTTGGGTGCACCTCCTGCGGGGGTCGCCGCATCTCCTGCGGGGCGCATCTCCTGCGGGGGTGCATCTTGTGCGGGGGCGCATACCGTGCGGGGGTGTACCGTGTAGACGACGCCGTGGCCTGGGCGCTCCTTCCGCGTGAGGTGCCCAGCTTCGGCCAGCGCCTTCACCGCATTCTGCACAGACCGTTCCGACAGTTTCGTACGGCTCACCAAGCCCGCAATGCTGGGCCAGCACTGCGCCTGCTTGTCGGCCATGATGGCGAGCACCATCAGCACGCTCTGCTCGGGCGCGCTGATGGCCTCGACCGCGACGGCGGCACGGCACAGATCAAAGCCGGTCAGGATCGTCACGCGGGTCGCTGCCCCCGCGCTTGGGCCAAGCGGTCGGCGTGGACGGATACGCGCGCTTTGCCGCGCGATCCGATGCACGAATGACGGGGTAGGGCGCCGCAGGTCGGGCAGGCCCGCTGCAATGCCAGCCGCCGCGCACTCGGCCCGCGCGAATGCTGCGCATGGTCGTCCATCAGAAACTCACCTGCTGATCGGCGAGCGAGCGCCGCAGTTCTTCGACCTTGGGACGCGCCAGTTCGAACCGACGCGTCTCCAAGCGAGGGGAGGTGGGCCGCTGCATCCGACGTTCCGCCAGCGCCGCGTCGAGGTCGGCGCGCAGCGGGGCGAGGCGGTCAACGGGGGCCTGGCGGCGACGAGAGAGCAGCGACCACATGGGATCAGGCCTCCGGCTTACCGATGAGGACGGGCAGGCTGGTGTCAGCCTTCACGCGCTCCACCGATTCCTTGAAGGCGTGGTCGAAGGTGCGGTCGGTGCGCCACAGTTCGTACCAGAACACGATCTTGCCGCCGGACTTGCGGTACCGGAGACGCGCCGCGACGCGATACAGCGGGCCGTTGCGGAAGACCGGGATCCCGATCAGGAACAGTCCGGGCACCTTGATCGGCGCGCCGTGTTCGTCGGTATGAGTGGACTGAAAGCGGACGATGCCCTCGCCCGACGCGAGGTTGACCGCCTCTTGGACGACCGCCGCCTCGTTGATCTGGAGCCCGCGCGCCAGTTCCATCAGCTTGTTCGGCGTGGCGATCGTGTCACGGCCGCCGAGGGTGTCGATCAGGCGCCCCAGATCATCGGACACGTCGTCCTCGCCCTCGACATAGAGGACATCGATGATCCGCTCTTCGAGGAACGCGGCAAAGTCGACCATGCCCATGGGCTCGGCGTTCTTCGCTACCCATGCCTTCCACTCGTCGCTGAGCGGGAAGGTGAAAGTCGACCGATGCTTGCCGAAGCGTGGATCGGCAGCGGCGCCAGCGCGGTGATAGTCGAGCACGACGATGATGCTGGGGTTCGTGCGGCTGTCGTCGGCGAAGACGACGCTGTCGTCATCCTTGAACCGGTTCGCATGCTCGATCAGGCTGTCCAGCGACAGCATAACCGCCGAGCCGGTTCGGAATAGCGGCTGGGGGCGGTACGGGTCGAAGGTCGAGGGCGGCAAGACACGGATGTCGTTGCCGTGCCGAACCGCCGCCAGCGTGATGCCGGTGCTCGGCTCCGCCACGCTGATGATCTCGGCCTTCACGTAATCCTCGACGAGATCGCGCGCCTGGGCGATCACGCCGTCTCCGTTGATGCTTTCCATGGTCATGTCCTTTCAGGTGATCGCGATCAGACGGCGTCGCGGAAGCCGGGCCCGCGCACTTCGCGCACGCCGAAAAGCTGACCCTGTTGCGGGTTGCTGGGGGTGAAGCGGCCGTCCTCGGTCGACCACATGACGCTCTGGGGGCGCTTGGCCTCGGGAACATCGACCTTGTGCTTCGCCTTGATGGTGAAGACCCGGCCGTCGAGCGCGAAGTCGAGGGAGATCGTCAGCTTGCCCTTGGCCTTGCCGCCGCTCTCGATTGCGGTGTGGGCCATGTCGCTGGACATCTTGCGCAGCACCTCGGACAGCTCCGCGTCCAGCTGGCCGTCCTCCAGGAAGCGGACGAAGTCGCCGAAGCTATTCGCGGCGGGCGGCATGCGGTTGCCGTCGGCCGCGCGAGGCGGATTCTCAGGGTCGATGATCATTGGCTTCTCCTCAGGTCAAAGGGTGGAGCTGCCGACGCCGCCCAGCGTGAAGGCTGGGGCCGGCTTGCGCAGCGGGTGAACGGTGACGAGGCGGGCGCCAGCGGCGACGCGGGCCAGCTTTTCGTCGAAGGACAGGGGCGGACGGGGCGGCTTGCGCACCGGCACCGGCATCGTGGCCTGAGGCTCGCGGCGGCGGGCACGCTGCGGTTGCGACTGTAGGAAGTCCGTGCGCGCCTGCTTGATCGCATTGAAGCTGGGCACGTCGCCCGACACGCTCCGCTGCATCAGGGCCAGCACGGTCCCTGGCGTGTGCTCCTGCACGAGCGCCTGCATCAGCGCCCAGGAGCTATCGCTGCATCCGCGTCCCATCAGCGCGGCTTCCGCCGACCGTCACGGCAGAAGCCGCAGCGCAGGCCGCCATGATCGCGCACCAGCCGGGGAAACTCGTCACCGCACTGCTCGCATTGGCCAGCGACGCCGACCGGGATCGGCTGGCGGGCGGCAGCGATGTGACGCGCCGTCTCTGCTTCGGCGAGGTCATTCGCCATGTCGATATGGTCGGCCATTATGCCGCGACCTCGAACAGCGGTAGCACAGCCCGGCCCGGATCGCTGATCGGCAGGAAACGATAGGTCCGCCCGCCGGAGACGATCACCGCCGCCGCAGGCTGCACCATCGCAAGACGCAATTCTTCGGTCGCGAAAGCAGCGCCAGCCGCTCCCGCGTCGTCATTGGCAATCGTCATTGACGTCACTCCAAGCCGCGTTCAGCGGCGTTCAATTCCCTGTGTCAGGCCACCTCACGGGGCCGTCGAAGATCCGAACACTTCTCGATCCAGCGACCCGTCACCGCGTGAAGTTCGCGCATGATCTTCTCGCCGTTGAGATACTCCTGCGGGACGATCGTCCGGCCGCCAGGCCCCTCGGGGTGCTCGGCCTCCTGGATCATCACCAGCACGCGGGCCATCAGCAGGCCCATGTCGTCGACGTCGCAGGTCGCGTCCTGATCGACGAGGCGCTTGCCGCGCGCCGCCAGCCAGTCGTCGAGGACTGTCGGTTCAGCAGTGAGCGCGCGGTCCAGCGTTTCGAGCGACGGCATCGATCCTGCCAGCTGCTTGTCCAGTGCCTGGGTGCTGCACTCGATCGCGTCGAGAAAGGCGCCCTTTCCCATGCGGTCAATCGCCCGAGCCCAGCCGCGCATGATCTTCGCATGCAACCGGGGTTTCGAGATCGGTTCCGCTTTCGCAACGACAGTTGGGACGGTCATCGGGCACCTCGATCGGTATGAACAGTGATCACCTCTCCACCGCACCGCGCGCCGTCCGCATCGCAATCGCTCGCGCACTGGTCGACAATGTCACCGGCGGCGGCCGGGAGTACGCCGCCGCCAGTGAAGGTGCTGCCGCCAGAGCATGGGAGTACGGAGGCGGCAGCCGCAGGGAGAGGGTGGATACCGGCATAGACCGGATCGGAATGGAAGCAGGTCGCGGACTGGCAAGCAGCGCAGGTCATATCAGCGCCCTCCAGCCGGAGCACTGGACGCGCTCCGGCCTTCGGCTATCGTGCGAGATCCTACACACGCACGAAAGGACGAAAGAATGGACCAACAGGACGCTAAAGACGTCAGCGACATCGTCGCACTCGCGGCGGCGCCAGCGATGGCTGCAATGGCCGGGGTCGCGGCGCTCTGCAATGAACTGCGCAGCGTCATCGGCGAGGAAGCGGTGCAGCGCGTCCACAAGGAAATGCTCAACCGCATCAGCATCCACCAAGCTCCGATGGGCCCGAAGATTGCGATTCAGGCAGAGCTTTCGAAGCGGTTCGGAAACCTATGAAGCAACCGTCCTCAATCACCATCTGAAGGACAGGTTGCTCCAGCCGTTTGCGAACGGCGGCAGCGTCGATTTCCTCGCGGGCGATTTCACGCAGCCGCGCTTCCTGCGCCGCCGTGAACGGCTGTTCGGGGTGGCAGGCCATTATGCTGCTACCTGCGAAGGCATCGACCGCCGCCGCTTGATCGGAGTCAGATCGAAAAAGTCATTGGGCGTCACCTTGCGCTGGGTCGCTTCGGCGATCAGCGGCATCGTGTCCTTATCGGGGATGCGCTCGCCGCTGACATACCGCCGAACAGCCTCAGCGCTGCGCCCAATTCGCGTCGCGAACTGGGGAACGCTCATCGCTTCCCGGTCGAGCCATTCCTTCAGCGTCATCCAGTGAACTCCTTGCAACACCAATATGGTGCTATGCGTCACTGTTTGTCAACACCAAAATGGAGGATGGCTGCACCGCACCAGATTGGTGCACAACGCGGCGTGGCAAGCGTGAACAACATTGAGAAGCTTCGAGAGGCGAGGGGGTGGGCGCGCCCAGAGCTTGCAAAGCGCATGGGCACCAGCCCTCAGCAGGTCGAACGCCTCGAGAAAGGGCAGCGCAAGCTCAGCCAGGAGTGGATCGACAAGGCGGCGCATGCCTTCAGCGTCACACCGGCCGACATCATATCCGAAGGTGTATCGCTGGTCGTTCCTGAGCAGCCTGTGGCCAAATCAGTCGACGGGGGCGAGGTCGTAGAAATCACACGTCTCGATCTGTCGCTGCCGATGGGGCCGGGCGCGACCGTTGACGACTATGTCGAGGAAGAGCCAATCGCGTTCGACCTGGGCTATCTCCGATCATTCACCCGCACGCCGCCCCACCGCCTGCGGCTGGCCGCTGGGGCAGGGGACAGCATGCTCCCCACGCTATTGCCGAACGACTTGGTTTGGATCGACACGACGCAGAACCAGTTGCTGCACGCCGACCGGATCTATGCGGCCTCGATCAACGGCGGTGCCGCGATCAAGCGCCTGCGCCCAATAGCCGGCGGTACTAAGGTTCTCGTCATATCAGATAACAAGACGATCGATCCATATGAGGTCGATGCCAATGACGTCGTCATCTGGGGGCGGGTTATACGCTTCGCGAGGGATTTGTGATGGAAGCTAGAGGTTCTAAGCCCGCGCAGAAGGTGGTGCAGGGGGAAATAGTTGAGCTTGATGGCGCGGCTTTATTCGATACAATATACTTAGGCTGTAGATTGGTTTATAAGGGCGGGCCGCTGCCAATACTAAACAATGTGACATTTCAAGAGAGCAATTTTATATTTGCGGGTGATGCGTTTAATACTGCGCAATTCATGCGAATGATGGTGTCTGCTGGGGCCGCTGACGTCGTGAAAGGCATGGTGGGCCTTGGAGAATGAACGGGAAATTTTTAATAGTAACACCGTCTCATTTGACGACGAAGCGGCTGCGCGAGGCGTTGAAATCAAACGGGCATCCTTCGCCTTGAAAGGTGGCGGGGGCGATGGCACATCGGTCGGGCTTATGGAACGAGTCACTCGCCTCGAAACTCATATGGAGTACGTCAAGAAGGACCTCGATTCGATCGAGGGCAAGCTTGACACGCTATTACAGCGAACTGCTGAACTGCCGACTAAGGGCGACCTGACGACTTTTCGATGGCAATGGGTTGCTACAGCGGTGGGTGCCATCGCGCTAATCGTTGGCGGAATTATCGGCGGATTGGGTTGGATCAAGCCCGACGCCCCGGCGGCCGCTCCCCAGCCAATAATAATACAAGCGCAGCCCATTGCGCCGCCCGCATCAGGTTCTCCAGGTGCCCCGAAGCGTTAGCATTGCAATCGTCGGAATCGACCACCCCAATAAGCGAGGGCCTGATCGCCGGTTCGAATTGGCGATATGCCGGGAAGGGGAGTCGGTAGACCTGCGGCCCGAGCCCGATAACAAATACGACGAGCACGCGATTGCCGTATATTCCTGTCGTGGCATCCAGCTCGGCTACCTGCCTTCTGAGCGCGCCGTGCTGATCGGCACCTATTGGCGCCAGGGCCACACCACCATCGCAATATTTCAAGCGCTTGAGGCGAAGGTCGGTTGGGTGCGCGTCGCGTTCAACGGAGAGCAGCCGGTGTTGCCGCCAATCGCCGCTGCCGCGCCGCCGCCGGACTGGGACGCCGTCGATTCGGATTATGGCTTCGAGCCCGATTGGGTGCCGCCAGAAGAATAACACCAATACGGTGTTGACAGGTCGGCACCAATATGGTGTTATGCCCTCACCGCTGATCGCCGCCTGATGCGAGCGAAGCGGTCGAGGAGATCGCTATGTCCTGCATCGCGGGCATTCCCCAGCATAGGAACGATGACCGTCGGCAGCTGACGCTGTCGGCGCTGCGGGCACGGTACCAGGCACTGTCGGTCGCGAAGCAGGTCGACATGCTGCACCTGATGGCGCGCGGCTGATGCTGCGGTCGTCTCTTCCACAGCGCAAACCGGCGAAATCCGCGAAGGCGGACGCCGGGTTGCGATGCCGCCAGCACCTCCAGTGGGTCCGTGGCCATGTGTGCACCGTCTGCGGCACGCGCGGCGATGAGGGCAATAAGATCGAAGCCGCCCACGTCCGGCGCGCCGCAAATTCAGGCGTCAGCATCAAACCGAGCGACGCATTCACCGTGCCGCTGTGCGCAGCGTGTCACCGTGAGAGCCATCGGGGCGAGAAGACTTTCGAGGCGAAGAACAAGGTCGACCTGATGGCGATAGCCCAGCGCCTTTTCCGCAAGTCTCCTCACCGCGCCAATCTGGCCGATCCGTGGGGCGCGCGATGACCGAGCACCACAACAGCGTCACGCGCCACGCGGTCAATCGGTGGATGCAGCGGATCAACCCGCGCGCCGATTACGAGACGGCCGACGCGGAGATTCGATCCCACGCCCGCGCGGTGTGCGTCGCCGCCGACTTCGGCTGCCAGGTGGTCAAGCTAGCCACCGGTGACCGCCTGATCTGTGACGGCCGCAGCGTCGTGACGGTGCTGGCGCGGCATCAGGGCATTTATTCGGTGCCGGGGTTCGTGCTGTGAGCGGCGCCCGCCGCCCTGGCCCCGTTACGCTGGCCGAGATCGACCCCGATCTGGACCAGACGGTCGAAGAGATGCGCTGGAAGGTCGGTCGCTATCGTCAGCTTGGGCCGATGATCATCGAGGCGACCACGGACCCACAGCTGTATCGGTCGTTGGCCGCGAAGATCGACGAGCGGGGCGACCTGTTCGAGTCCTTCCGCGTCCGCGCCGAGAAGCTGGGGATCAAGTCGCCCTACGCGCTGATCCGCCTGATTGA
>NZ_JACHNX010000039.1:0-9569 GCF_014199595.1 Sphingomonas yabuuchiae
TGCTCGGCTTTGGCGTTGCCGACGCACCAGGACATCAGCTCTTGGCCGCCATGAACCAGCGTGCCGTCCTTCAGCTTGCGCTCCATGCCCCAGACCGCCGCCGAAAGGCGGAAGCCCTGGCTGACCGCCAGCATCTGATCAGCGGTGAACCCTCGCCCAGCCAACTCGTCGACCAGAGCCGTGACCCCCTGGGGATCGAGCCCGATCGCAGCCTGCTCGGGGAACAGCCCCGCCCTTTTCACCTGCTCCAAGAGGTCGGCGACTTCGACCAGATCCTGTGTTGGCTCGCGACATTTGATCAGCGATCCCTGCGCCGAAAAGTCGTTCAACCGGGAGGCGATATCCTTCCGGCGGTCAAACACATCCTGCTGCGCCCAGGCGCGGCACCACAGAAGCCATTGCTTCGTCTCGCGGTGTCGCCCGATCAGGGCAAGGCCGAGAAGGTCATCAAGACCGCCGCCGTCACCACCTGCGACCGCCACCTCCGAGATGTCGAGCATCTGCTCGAGTGACCCGTCCCAAAGGGCGGGATCGGCATGGGCACCGGACCAGTAGATGCCGCCGATCCAAGCATCGTGCCGCAGACCGACGCCGATCTCGACGTTCAGATGCTTGGCGTAGAAGACCTGCTTCGTGCCGTCCTCGGCATTGGCGACCTTCCGAAACTCGCTCTCCAGCCATTTCTGGCTGACCGACCGACCGAGATTGGGGTTGGTGATGTAGAAGTTGGCGGGGTCGAGATGCTCATCCTTCGCCATCATCTCGTCCGGAAACTCGTAGAGCACCGGCAGGAATTCGGGATCGTCGACAAGACCGTCCCGCACATCACGGGCATAGGCCAACTTTTCCTTGAAGACGCCAGCAGGCGGCTCGTCAGACTGCGTTGTCAGATAGAGGGTGTACCCCTCCGGCCGAGACACCTGACCGCCTGTCGCTTCGCGGAACATCGCATCCGCGCTCGCCTTCTTTCCGAAAAGCCAAAGCTCGTCGACTAACACCCGGCTGGCCTTCTTGCCCGATACCGTCGCAGCATCGGCCGCGACCACCTTCAGGGTCGCCTTCGTGCGGCGGTTGGTGATCAGCCGCACATGCTCCTGGATATGGAGCAGCGCGTCCAATTCCTCGTCGGCCCGGATCATGTCGCAGGCGGGCTTGAAGCTGTTGCCCGCGACCTCGATCGTGGGTGCCAAGATTAGGTTTTCATCGCTCTCGCGCCAGCCGCAGATCAACTCCGTCAGCATGATGCCCGCGGCGATGGTCGATTTGGTGTTCTTCTTCGACACCAGAAGTAGACCCTCGCGGATCATTTGCTGCCCGGTGTCCGGGTCATACGCCCCGAAGATTGCAGCGGCAAAGTCGAGCAGCCACTCGTCGGCCGATTCGCCGATGGTCGGACGGCCCGGCAGGTCGACGATCTGCAGCGACGTGAAGACCGCCATCTTCGCCTCTGCCGAGGCGGGGAAGAGCGGCGAGAACGGGATCAGCGAGCGACGCTCCTGGATCCGGCGCTTCCAATCTGGGCACGCCGTCGACCACGTCACCACCTCAGGTGACCGCCTTCAGCTTAGGTGGGCCGAGACCAGCGAATCGGCTCCCCCCACCGATGGCGTTCGCCTTCTCCTGCTGCGCGGCCTTCTTCCCTTGCGGCGCCGAGGCCTCGTTCAAGGTCTTCAGCGCCAGCGCCAAGGTCTGCATCGTCTTTGCGCGGACCGGCAGGCTGACCGCCTTCATCATCGCGTCCCGGCGGGCGTCGTCTTCGTCCCCATCGGTCGCGTCGACAATCATATCCTCCAGCTCGCCTCGGCGACTGGTGATGGTGTCCAGCTCGTCGAGCATCCGCCCAACGATCCCGCGTCCATCATCCGCGATTTCGCCCGGCTCGCGGCGCTTCTCGGGGTCCATGGCCGGGGGAGGAGGTGGCGACCGGTCCGGTTCGCGACGGTTCGCAGTGCGAACCGCCCGAACCCAGCCTTCAGCCTTCGCCCGCTTACGAATAGCGGTGTCTGAAATCTCGTGCCGATCAGCAATCTCGCGGATCGAATCTTCGTTGGCCAAGTATTCAAGCTCGATACGAGGCCAGTCGATAGTTGATTTTCGGGTTGCCATCGGCGGCCACCTCCGGCCCAAGTTCGCACCCCGGATCACCCACCAGGATTTTTTCTGCGCGTGAGAGAACCAGCGGTCTGCGACCACGCAGGCAGCCAGACTTTTGACCGGGGGGTGGGGTCAGCCCCTGCGACCGGCCCGCTCGGCCTTCTGCTTCGCCCCGTCATGGTGCGGCTTGCAGAGGGTCCAAAGGTTGCCCTCGTCCCAGAACAGGGCCTCGTCGCCTCGGTGGGGCTGACGGTGATCGGCGACCAGGAGCGAGGTGTTGCCCTCGACATGCCCGCAGCCCGGCCACTGGCAGGTGAACCCGTCACGCATGAAGATCTTCATGCGGAGCGAGCGCCAGCGGGCGGTGTTGTAGAGCTTGCGCCAAGGCGAATAGGTGGATCGTTCGGCGTTGGTCGACCGGACAGGCGCAGGTAGCGAGCCCAATCCAGGCTGCAATCGAGACAGGGTAGAGGGCAGAGCTTTTAGCTTCCCCATGTCGACCCCGCATATGAGAAGAGCCGCCACCCCAAAGGGCGCGGCTCTTGATCACTCCGAACGCACAACGTGCACGATGGCTACCTGCCAGAAATAAACGGGAACGTCAAGCGATCAAATCGAGACCGTCGAGCGCGCGCTCCATCTGCTGGTACTGGCTGGCCTGAGCCTGATCCTTGGCGCGGTGGGCCATGACGATCGCATCCAACCACGCCGGGCCGCTGTCCGGGTTGGGATCAATGACCAACTGGTCAAAGGCGTTCCTGATATGACGACCCTGCGCATTGATGAGCTCGAGCGAACGGGTCAGCGACGCTTCGCGCAGGGCATCGCGCTCAGGGTCCGACGGCAGCTTGCCCTGCTGGGGCTGGAACCGGGCGAGGCTGTCGGGTGTGCCGAACCCATAGGCCGCCCAGTATGCGGCGGCGATGCGGCGTGCGGCGTTCAGTCGGTCCTCGGCCTGCCGACCAGTGCCGAGCAGCCCGGCGCAATAGGCGCGGCCGATGGCGTCGCACGTGTCCGTCTCCGCCTTGCGCCCACGATCCTGGCGGGCCTTGGCGTCTACCTCGCCCACGTCATTCGCTGGGAGGCCATATAAAGCGCGGCGGCGCTGGATGCCCTCGCATGGCATCAGCGAAACAGGCGTCCGATCACGCTTGCGTCCCGACGCCGACCGGCTGCCCCGAGGCTGCCCCTTGCTCAATTTGCCCTTGCTGCGCCCCATAAAATCCGCCCTGCCAATCTGTTGAGAACATACCATAAACACCGTGGATCGCTCACCCCTTTGCGGTCATAAAAACCTGCCGATGAGAAACCCGATGACGACCCAAATCAGGCGTAGCTCGATCCGCGTCGGCTTCACCCACCACTCGCTCATGCTGCCTTGGCCTCCGCCGCCTGGTCGTCAGTCTTGAACCGCGCCGCGATCTTCGACACCTCGGCCGCCTCCTCGGCGCTCAGCGGTGCGGGATCGGGGCGCCACATGCGGTCATGCGTTGCGACCAGCGCGCGAATCTTGGACAGCTCCCACTTCCGCCGGGCCAGCATGCCGCACCGCTCGCGGATTTCGGCCGGGGTCGGGAAGAAGCGGCTCTCCCGCAGCGCGGCGGCGCAGGCGGCGGCGAGCACGTCACCGGGCACGTCGTCGAGCGCATCGGCGTAAATCTCCAGCCGTGCTTCCGCCTCGATGTCGCTGACCTTCGCAGACGGATAGGCCATGGCCAGCTTGGCTATTGCGCGGCGGCAGCCTTGCCGGGACGCTGGCGCCAGCGACGCCTCGTACTGCGGCACCAGCGCGACCAGCGCGGCCCGCTCCTCAGGAGAGCAGACGTGGCTGAACGACGGCGCTTCCTTGACGAGCTTCTCGAGCTTCGGCGTTTCGGAGAGCCCGCACCATAGGGTTTTGGAGTTCATCGGGATTGCGGTGGTTGCGAGGTCGGTTGCCATTGAAGCGTTTCCAATTCTTGACCCAGGTTCTCCAGGAGGCTTGCCAGTCGAGGCTGGTCGTCCCCTTCGTCGTGTGCAGGTCGATGAAGTGCTCGACCTGCTCCTCGATCTCACCAGGCGGCCAGTCGGCCATGGCCTTTGCGGTGAGGGAGGTGGCGGCGGGCGCTGGCCAAAAGTCCGCCGGGACTTTTGTGGCCCGCTCTGCTCGCGGTACCGAAGAAGGCGAAGCCTTCGTAGGTTTGGTGGTTCTTGGCTGTTTGGGTGCACCTCCTGCGGGGGTTGCCGCATCTCCTGCGGGGCGCATCTCCTGCGGGGGTGCAGCCTGTGCGGGGGCGCATGCCGTGCGGGGGTGTACGGTGTAGACGACGCCGTGACCTGGGCGCTCCTTGCGCGTGAGGTGCCCAGCTTCAGCCAGCGCCTTCACCGCATTCTGCACAGACCGTTCCGACAGCTTCGTCTTGCTCACCAAGCCCGCAATGCTGGGCCAGCACTGCGCCTGCTTGTCGGCCATGATGGCGAGCACCATCAGCACGCTCTGCTCGGGCGCGCTGATCGCCTCGACCGCGACGGCGGCACGGCACAGATCAAAGCCGGTCAGGAGCGTCACGCGGGCCACTGCCCCCGTGCCTGGGCCAAGCGGTCGGCGTGGACGGATACGCGCGCTTTACCGCGCGACCCAATGCACGAATGACGGGGTAGGGCGCCGCAGGTCGGGCAGGCCCGCTGCAATGCCAGCCGCCGAGCACTTGGCCCGCGCGAATGCTGCGCATGGTCGTCCATCAGAATGTCACCTGCTGATCGGCGAGCGAGCGCCGCAGTTCTTCGACCTTGGGACGTGCCAGTTCGAACCGACGCGTCTCCAAGCGGGGGGAGGTGGGCCGCTGCATCCGACGTTCCGTAAGCGCCGCGTCTAGGTCGGCGCGCAGCGGGGCGAGGCGGTCAACGGGGGCCTGGCGGAATAGAGATGACAGCGGCCAGCGCATCACGCGATGACCCGCCAAAGGGCGCGGGCAACCTTGATCAGCACGATTACCCAGCCAACCGCCGCCGTGACCCCAAAGGTTGCACCGAATGCGACGTAAAAGCCGCGCGAGACATCTCCGGGCCGCATCAGATCATGCCCAGTGCGGTCATGTAGGTGTGGAGGATCGCTTCCTCCTCCTGGTATTCCTCACGGCGCTTTTTGCGGATCACCATGATCTTGCGGATCTGCTTCGGGTCGTACCCGCGCGCCTTGGCCTCGGCGAACACATCCTTGATGTCGTCGCTGATGCCCTTCTTCTCTTCCTCCAAGCGCTCAGCGCGCTCGATCAGAAGTCGCAGTTCTTCGGCGGTCACGTTGCCGCTGCTGTCAAATTCGTCTGCCATGGTATTAATTCCTTCGGGGTTGGTGATCAGGAATGGAGGGCGCGGGCGAGGGTGGTCGGGGCGCCGATGTTGGTGGGCGCCACGCGCACGAGATCGCCCTTCTTCGGCCCCAGGATGACGACATCCTCCGCGCCGATCAGATGGACGCAGGATTCCTCGATCGCTTCCGAACAGCGCGCGATCGCGACCTCGGCGGACGATCCGTCATATCGAGCCGAATGGCCAATGATCCGGGCGACATAGCGACCCGTTCCCGTGCCATCGCTGACGGCATCGGCGAGCTCGCGCGTGCCATCGAGTAGCACCCACCGTCCGCCCTTCTCCTTCTCCCAAGTCAGGAAGACGGGCGCGGCGGCCGATGGATAATCAGGGAAACGGATGCTCCAGCTACGAGCGTGTCGCCGGGCGATCGGCCGCGTGACGCGCAATAACGTCGCGGCCTCATCGAGCGTTTTACCGGCCTGCGAGAGGCCGAGCATATAGCAGGCGACCATAGCCTCCTGATCGGTCACGCCAGCCGCCGCAGCGACCTGCGAGTACATCTTGACGTCATTGTCCATGATGTTCGCGCCTCCGTGCGCGTTCGTTGGTGATCAGTTCACGGATGATGCTGGAGGCTGTGACCACAACCAGCGGCCAGCGTTGGAAATCCGACGGCACGACGATCGCCAGCCGCTCCGCAGGCATGCGGCGCAGGATCGCGTCGATCATCGGGGCGTCGTAAGGAATCACGCCTGTCGTGCCTCGGCTTCGAAGGCTGCGAAACCGCGCGTGATCATCTCGGTGACGAAGACATCGAGGGGTTTACCCGCGTTTTGCGCCGCGCGGATTATCGGGGCGGGCAGGAACGGTTTTCCGCCTCGAGCGAAGGTTACAGGGGTGATCCGCGGCGCGGGCTCAGGCTGGTGGTGGTCGGGGCGCTCCCGGCCGTCATGGCACCAGGCGCATTCGCCATCGAACAGCCGTGGGCTGGGCAATTCGCAGCTGTCGCAAATGCCGCCATCTGTGCCGGAAATCGGCACAGGCAGCGATTGGAGGCTGCGGCTGATGTGCTCCGCCTCCAGCTGGGCGGCGATGTCGGCTTCGTCAGCCATTACGCCGCCACCTCGAGCAAAGGGATGACGGCCTGCGCGGTGTAGGCGATCGGCAGGAAGCGATAGTTCTTGCCGCCGGAGACGATCACCGCCGCCGCAGGCTGCACCATCGCAAGACGCAATTCTTCGGTCGCGAAAGCAGCGCCAGCCGCTCCCGCGTCGTCATTGGCAATCGTCATTGTCGTCACTCCAAGCCGCGTTCAGCGGCGTTCAATTCCTTGTGTCAGGCCACCTCACGCGGTCGCCGGATGGCGGAGCAGCGCTCCAGCCACTGACCAGTCACCGCATGCAGATCGCGCATGATCTTCTCGCCGCTGAGATATTCCTGCGGGACGATCGTCCGGCCGCCAGGCCCCTCGGGGTGCTCGGCTTCCTGGATCATCACCATGACGCGGGCGATCAGCAGGCTCATGTCGTCCACGTCACAGGTCGCGTCCTGGTCGACGAGGCGCTTTCCGCGCGCCGCCAGCCAGTCGTCGAGAATGGTCGGCTCGGCAGCGAGGGCGCGGTCCAGCGTCTCAAGCGACGGCATCGACCCGGCCAGTTGCTTGTCCAGAGCCTGGGCGCTGCATTCGATCGCGTCAGCGAAGGCACCCTTTCCCATGCGGTCGATCGCGCGGGCCCAGCCGCGCATGATCTTCGCATGCAACCGGGGTTTGGAAATCTGTTCCGATTTCGCAACGACAGTTGAGCCGGTCATCGGGCAACTCCAGCGGTATGAACAGGGATAGCCTCTCCACCGCACCGCGAGCCGTCCGCATCGCGATCGCTCGCGCGCTGGTTGACAATGTCACCGGCGGCGGCCGGGAGTGCGCAGCCGCCGGTGAAGGTGCTGCGGCCAGAGCATGGGAGTACGGAGGCGGCAGCCGCAGGGAGAGGGTGGATACCGGCATAGACCGGATCGGAATGGGCGCAGGTCGCGGACTGGCAGGCGGCGCAGGTCACGAGAAGAACCCGACCCAGTATAAGATAGCGATCTCCGCCGCTGCGCCGATCATCGCGGCTCCGAGGTCGTAATGTCCGCGGCGAGGCTCACCATTGCGCGAGGCGTTGATGCACACGACGAGGAACATCATCGCCAGGATGGTGCCCTGAGGCCAGCCGATGTTCATGCTGCCGCCCGCGCAGGCTGGTATTCGGACATGAACTTGCGGACCTTGGCCTCGGTCTCAGGCCACAGCCTCCGGCCCTCCCTGAGCTGGCGAACCAAATGACGGTCGCCCAGAGCCTCATCACCAAACCGGGTTGGTGCTATGCCATGCGTGGCGAGGAAAGCCTCGATGTCGCTCAGGATCTTTTCCATGAGCATAACAGTATGTGTGAATTGTCACACCGTCAAGGTGTGAAAACACCCATCTATCGTTTAGGCTCGCCATTGTGTGATAGATCACACATGAATGAGCAGGACGAAGTTGCGCGCGTGAAGGAACGCCTTCGCCAGTTGATGGACCAAAAGGGCATCAAGGCGAAGCCGCTGTCGAAGAAGGCAGGCAAAGGGGAGACGTTCGTCCGCGACATGCTGGACGGTGATGACGTCAAGCTCGGCAATCTCCATCGTCTTGCGAATGCTCTGGAGGTGTCGATCGCCGATATCGTGGGCGGCGGCAGCATTCGGGTAGCGGGCCGCGTTGGGGCCGGCGGCTCGGTAATTTTCGAGCCCGTCGACGGAGGCGCAGTGCCGATGCCGCCTGGCATGGGCGGCGAACTTGAAGCCCTGGAAGTTGATGGGATATCGATGTTGCCGCGCTATTCGGCAGGCGACATCCTGTACATCGAAAAGGCCGCGCCTGGGGTGAGCCCCGACGATGTCGGCGACTTCTGCGTCGTGCGGGCGAGTAGCGGCGAAACCTATGTAAAGCAGCTCGCATTTGGCACCAGGCCGGGGTTATGGACGCTGCGGTCGCTAAACGCCGAGGATATTGTCGACATAGAGATCGAGTGGGCCCGACCAGTCATTTTCGTCCTGCCACGCGCCGCTCGACGTCGCCTGGGGTACTGATCCAATAGCGGAACCCGCCGGGCGGCGGTTCAGGAGCAGGCCTGCCCGGATAGTACGAAGCGCGCTCGATTTCATCATCGCAGACGGCCATGCTGAGCAGCACGCCCAGTAGGCAAGAACGGCTGTAGCCGACGCTGTGCACGACTGCTGAGACGCCCCGCCCGCTTTGGTGGATCATATGGTGCACCCAGCTATTCCTGGGGGCATATCCGATGGTCTCGCCTAAGAGCGAGACCACGCGCAGCGCGGTGGCGTCGTGAGGATTGTCGGGTTCATGGACGAAGCGAACCGCCTCACCCGGCGAGCAACGCGACACCGCATCCTGATAATGCGAGACCCCTACCACCCTCAGAAAATCGACATCATCGTCCAGCACGAATCACCACCTCCCGGCCTCACCAGCATGATCAAGATCAGGAACAATACAAGAACGATGTGAGAAATCACATTTATCATTGACATGGTGGGAATAATCACACTAATTTGCCCTCACCGCTGATCGTCGCCTGATGCGAGCGAAGCGGTCGAGGAGATCGCTATGTCCGCCCTGTCGGTCGAAGCACACACCGAAAAATTCGAGGTCCGCAACCGCTGGACCAATGCCGTCCAGTTCACCGCCGAAATCATCTGCTCGCCGGATGCATCTATCCGCGTAAAGCTCGGGCTGGCGATCCGCTGGGCGGTGAAATCGGGGGCCGACCTGTCGGGGGCCGACCTGTCGGGGGCCGACCTGTCGGGGGCCGACCTGTCGGGGGCCTACCTGTCGGGGGCCTACCTGTCGGGGGCCGACCTGTCGCGGGCCTACCTGTCGGGGGCCTACCTGTCGGGGGCCGACCTGTCGGGGGCCTACCTGTCGGGGGCCGACCTGTCGCGGGCCTACCTGTCGGGGGCCTACCTGTCGGGGGCCGACCTGTCGGGGGCCGACCTGTCGCGGGCCTACCTGTCGGGGGCCTACCTGTCGCGGGCCTACCTGTCGGGGGCCTACCTGTCGGGGGCCTACCTGTCGGGGGCCGACCTGTCGGGGGCCGACCTGTCGCGGGCCTACCTGTCGGGGGCCTACCTGTCGCGGGCCT
>NZ_JACHNX010000039.1:9667-10936 GCF_014199595.1 Sphingomonas yabuuchiae
CTACCTGTCGGGGGCCTACCTGTCGGGGGCCTACCTGTCGGGGGCCGACCTGCCGGAAGAAGCTCTTCGCCCCTTCAAGGCGGATCTCTTCCTCACGCTTTCGACGCTCGCTGCCGGTCCGCTGGAGGCCCAGCATCTGGTCGCCAAGCTGCGCGCGGGGCAGGTCGATGGCTCCACCTATGGAAACAGCGGGACCGAATGCGCCTGTCTCGTCGGCACGATCGCCCAGCCGCGTGGCGTAAGCGGCGAAGCCTTGGATCATAACAGCGACCGCCCCGCCGAGCGCTGGTTCATGATGATCACGCCTGGTGATGCAGCGGGTGCCCAGGTCGACGGTAAGGAAACGGATGGCGGCTATGCGGCGCGCAAGGCGCTGGAATGGACGCTCGATTGGTGCAAGGCGCATGGTATCGACCCTGATGCCCCCGCCGCCGCTCAGGTGGAGGCCGCATAATGGCGCAGGCGCTGACCACCTCTCATGTCGATGCTTCGGCGCGTGGTCGGCGCCGTGACGTCGCCATGGTCGCGCTACAAGCGCGATACGCAGCACTCCCTGTCGGCCAGCAGGTCGACATGCTGCACCTGATGGCGCGCGGCTGATGCGCCGGTCGTCGATTTTGCCGCGATCAGCGTTCCAGCGTCGCAAGCCGCCGCGCGCGGGTCGCCCGGCGTGGAAATGCTGCGAAGAGTTCAAGCGCTGGCTCCGCAGCCTGCCGTGCGCTTGCCAGGGTAAAAACGAGTGTTGCTCGGGCCCTGTCCAGGCCGCGCACGTCGATCACGCAGGGAAGGGGACAGCTGACGCGAAGGGGCTGAGCAGCAAGGTCAGCGATCGTTTTTGCGTCCCACTGTCGATGGGCTGCCATCAGCACCAGACCGATGTGATCGGCTGGTCGGAATTTGAAATGACGCTGCCGGGCGGATCTGCCGAGGCGCTGGCCACCGAATATTGGAACGCCTGGCCAGGCCGGGTCGAGTGGGAGCGCCAGTTCGCTCGCGGGGAGGTCGCATGAGCGCCGCCGCCCGCCGCCCCGGTCCCGTCACGCTGGCCGAGATCGACCCCGATTTGGACCAGACCGTCGAAGAGATGCGCTGGAAGGTCGGTCGCTATCGTCAGCTTGGGCCGATGATCATCGAGGCGACCACGGACCCGCAGCTGTATCGCTCGCTGGCCGCTAAGATCGACGAGCGGGGCGACCTGTTCGAGTCCTTCCGCGTCCGCGCCGAGAAGCTGGGGATCAAGTCGCCCTACGCGCTGATCCGCCTGATTGA
>NZ_JACHNX010000040.1 GCF_014199595.1 Sphingomonas yabuuchiae
CCAGCGCGGTGGGATGTACCCTGAGGATCTCACTGACATTTGATCCATTTGATCGACATCCATCCGGCGGAATGGTGAAGGGCAGCATCCGCCCCCAAGCGGTCGTTTGCTTTAGATAATGTAACGGATCATCAGGGTAACTTCTGGGTTATCTTTACATCACATTAAGAAGGCTGCTTTGATGAACCGATATCGATCCGTGCTTGTCGCTATGATAGCCATCATCATGCCGGGCGCGGCCATGGCACAGGATCATAATTATGTTCCCGGTTGGGCGGACACGCACAACCATCGCTATAAGGGTAATAGTGACAGCGAATGGGCGGCTAAGACTGAGCTTTTTAAAAAGCTGGGGTCCGCCGATCCCGAGGCGCGTTGCACGCTCAAGAACTTGTCCGAGCCTGATGGCAACGTTATCGTGAACCGCTATCGCAGTCTAAGCCGGAAAACCGGTGAAAGCGCTGCGCTGCGCTGGGCGCAAGGACAAGTCGCTTTGCACCATCGGCAGATGAGGAGCGCTGGAAAGTGCTGAGCATGCCCGGCAACTGATCGGCAGCTACCCACCACTTCTTGCCGTTTCGCTTAGGGTGTCATTTCGCCCTCAGCCGGAACCGACCCCTTGATGGAGTTTTCGACTATACCGTGGCGCACTGGGGTTTGCCCCAGGCGATGCGCTACACCGACCTCATTGAAGCTGCCTGCACCGATCTGGCCGAAGCTCCGCAGCAGGCGCAGGGCTGTGCCAACATCCGACCAGGCTATCGGCGACGTGGTGTCGAGCAGCATGTCATCTATTTCCAGCTGACCAGTTACGGCATCGCCGTCATCCGTATCCTGCATCAGCGCATGGATGCGGCCCGCCACCTGTAAGCGCCCCGTCCAGGAGAGGCGCGGTTCCGGGTTGGGCAGCCACAAGGCTCAATCCATCAGCGCGTTGAGTTGATCGTGGGGCGGGTCCCTCGATCATCGTAGCTATCCCGTCAGGGGCTGCAAACCAGCATCGGCGACGGGTTCGACGCGCTGCCGGCGCTCGATCGCTCACCCCGGCGTGAGCAAGCGCCGGGGATCGAGATGGACCAATCGGCGCAGGCCGAGCGCGAGCGGGAGCGCCAGCGCGGACGCGCCGCGCCGGATATCGGGTTCGGGCGGTAAAGTGCCGAGCATGGATTTCACTGATCCGTAATGGGTGCGTCACGACATCGTCACGCCGGTCGGCAACGATAGGTGGTCCACCGCGACGACGCAAAAAAAACCAAGGGGCCAGATCATGATCGCGAAGTTTTTGGTGCTCGCAGGTGCTGCGCCTGCGGCACTAATCGTGCAGCCTGCGCAGGCGCAGGATCTGCCGGCGTCTCCGGTCGTCGATGCTACAACCCAGGATACCGACAACACTCGAGACGATATAGTCGTGCTCGGCTTCGGACAGAGCAGGCAGGTGCAGACCGTCAGCGCGACCGACATGGAGCGGCTGACCCCCGGAACCTCGCCGCTGAAAGCGATCGCCAAATTGCCCGGCGTCAACTTCCAGTCCGCCGACGCCTTCGGCGCCTATGAATGGTCGACGCGCATCTCGCTGCGCGGGTTCAACCAGAACCAGCTAGGGTTCACGCTGGACGGCGTGCCGCTGGGCGACATGAGCTACGGCAACGTCAACGGCCTGCACATCAGTCGCGCGATCATTTCGGAAAACCTCGCGTCCACGACGGTTGCGCAGGGTGCTGGCGCGATCAGCACCGCCTCCACGAGCAATCTGGGCGGTACGCTTCAGTTCGTCAGCCGCAGGCCATCGGACACATTCGACGTGGTCGGTTCGGGCACCTATGGCAGCGACCAAACCTATCGCGGATTTATTCGCCTCGACACGGGCGACCTCGGCGACGGGCTGAAGGGATATATCAGCTACGGCTTTCTTCAGACCGACAAGTGGAAAGGCTATGGCAACCAGCGCCAGCACCAGGCGAACGCAAAGATCGTCAAGGATCTCAGGGGGGTCGGCAGCATCACCGCGTTCCTGAATTTTTCGGATCGCCGCGAAACCGATTATCAGGATCTCAGCTATGACATCATCCGTCGTCGTGGGCTGAACAACGACAACATCGGCGACAACTACCCGCTCGCGTTGCAGATCGCCAAGATCTACGCCAACCAGAATGCCGCAAGCGTCGCCGCCCGGCCATATCCGAGCGCGGGCGTCACATTTCCGGCAGGCATAGGCACGGTCGACGACGTCTATTTCGACGCGGGCGGTCTACGCCGCGATTGGCTCGGTGGCGTGACGTTCGATGCGACGCTGACGCCGGAACTGTCCGTCACCTCGACCAGCTATTACCACAAGAATAAGGGCCAAGGATCGTGGATCACACCCTATGTTGGCACGCCGGCGGGTGCGCGGGACGGCAATGGCGGCACGATCGCGACGGCATCGCCGCTGTCGTTCCGGACCACCGAATACGGCATCGACCGCGCCGGCAATCTCACCCACGTCGCCTATGAAGCTGGTGCCAACCGGATCGAACTTGGCGGCTGGGTCGAGAGCAACAGCTTCACTCAGGCGCGCCGCTTCTACGCGATGGCGGATGCAGCGACGCCGAACCGCGACACACTGGCATTTCAGAAGGACCCGTTCTTCACGCAGTGGAACGGCAAATACGACACGTTCACGTTGCAATATTATGTTGCTGACACCCTGACGCTCGGCAAGCTGACGATCAACGGCGGGTGGAAAGGGATGCGCGTCCAGAACACTGCAAACCTGAGGACGGGTACGCTCGTCGCCGGAAAGATCGAGGCTAAGGACTGGTTCCTGCCGCAGGTCGGCGCGGTGTTCCGCTTAGGCGGCGGGGCCGAAGTGTTCGCCAGCTATACCGAGAATATGCGCGCCTTTGTGTCGTCGGCCACTACCGGCCCATTCGCGACGACTCAGATCGGGTTCAACGCGATTCGCTCGACGCTGAAGCCGGAAACGTCGAAGACCGCGGAAGGCGGTGTTCGCCTGCGCAGTGGCGGGCTGCAACTGTCGGCGGTCGGCTATTATGTCGATTTCTCGAACCGGCTGCTGACCTTCGCCAATGGTGCCGGCGTCATCGGCAATCCGCCGACGCTGAACAATGCGGGCAGTGTCGAAAGCTATGGCGCGGAACTGTCGGCTTATTACCGGATTGCCGGTGCCTTCTCCGCTTTCGCCAGCTATTCCTACAACAAGGCGACTTATCGCGACGACGTCCGCAATGCCGCTGGTGCGGTGTTGACCGCCACGCGCGGCAAGACCGTAGTCGATACGCCGGAGAACATGGCCAAGGGGGAATTGGTCTATGACGACACGCACTTCTTCGCCCGCGCTGGTGCCGATTTCATGTCGAAGCGTTATTTCACCTACCTCAACGACCAGTCGGTCAGCGCCCGCGTGCTGGTCGACGCCAGCATCGGCTATCGCTTCCCGGCGCTCGGTGGCTTGGTCATCGAGGGCAGCGTGACCAACCTGACCGATAAGAGGTACATCTCGACGATCGGGTCGAATGGCTATGGTGCGAGCGGTGACAACCAGACGTTGCTGGCGGGGGCGCCGCGGCAGGTCTTCGTATCCCTGCGCAAAGGATTCTGAGAATGCTTCGCTCGCTGGTCATTGCAGCCGCAAGCTTCATGGCCATCGGCGAGGCTTCCGCCTCGCCAGTGCTGCTCGTCTCGCTCGATGGCCTGCGGCCGGACGATGTGCGCCAGGCGAAGGCTCGCGGACTGAAACTGCCCGTCCTGTCCGCGCTCGCTGCGGAGGGAGCGTCGGCGAAAGGGGTAGTCGGCGTGCTGCCGACGCTGACCTATCCAAGCCATACGACGCTTATCACGGGCGTCTCGCCGGCGAAGCACAGCGTGTCGAACAACCTGACCTTTGATCCTAAGGCCATCAACCAGACCGGCTGGTATTGGTACGCCAGCGACGTGCGTGTGCCGACGCTGTGGGCGGCTGCGCACGCCAAGGGGCTGGCGACCGCCAACGTGCATTGGCCTGTGTCGGTCGGTGCGCCGGGGCTCGATGCCAATCTGCCGCAAATTTGGCGCACTGGCACCCCGGACGATGCAAAGTTGCTTGCAGCGCTGGCGACACCGGGGCTGTTGCCCGAATTGGAGCAGCGCGTCGGCGTTCCGTATGCGCAAGGCATTGATGAAAGTGTCGAGGGCGACGCCACCCGCGTCCGCTTTGCTGTTGCGATCCTGACGGTGCGCAAGCCCGCCTTCACGACGATCTATCTTGCCGGGATAGATCACGAGGAACATCGCAGCGGTCCAGGCTCTGCCGCAGCCAATGTGGCGATCGAGCAAACCGATGCGCTGGTTGGCCAGCTCGTCGCCGCAGCCCGCGCCGCGATGCCGGACGTGACGATCGTCGTGGTGTCGGATCACGGCTTTCAGTCGGTCGCGACCGACATTAACCTGTTCAAGCCGTTCGTCGACGTTGGCCTCATCACCCTCGGGCCAGACGGTAAACCCACCGCTTGGCAGGCGATGCCGTGGCTGGCGGGCGGCACTGCCGCGATCCGGCTGGCGCGGCCCGACGATGCGGCGCTGGTCGGTAAGGTCCGCAGCGTCCTCGCTACGATTGCTACCGACCCGGCCTATCACATCGCGTCAGTGCTGGATCGCAGCGCCGTCGCAAAAGCCGGCGGCGCGAGCGAGGCAAGCTTCTTCGTCGCGCTACAGCCCGGCTTTGAAACCGGCCGCGACCCCGCCGGACCTATTGCCAAACCCGCGACCTACAAGGGAATGCACGGCTATTTGCCAAGCGATCCGGCAATGCGATCGACGCTGATCGTCGCCGGTCCTACCATTCCCCATCGCGATCTTGGCATCGTAGACATGCGCGCAATCGCACCGTCGATCGCGCACGTCCTAGGGGTGTCGTTGCCCGCCGCGGAAGCTGTGCCCGTGTTCTGAGCGGTCTCAAGCGTTACGCATGTGTTTTGGTCAAATCCGCTTTTTTATTAAACGGCCTCCTAAAAGCCTGACGGGGTCTCGCGGGTTTGATTGATGTACTCGCGGGGCGATCTGTAGCCCATGTGCGGTTACCCGGCACAAGTGGACCCAACGAATTTGGAGATGACCCGCTGGGTTGATGCAGAAATCAAAAGTTCTGCATCAGTCCGGGAACGGCGGAAATCCGGGCGCTTCCGTGATGCATATATCCGATGCAAGAGCGATCGTCAGGTGTCGCGATCCTGCTTCGGCCTCCGGATCGACATGGTAGCGACTTGGGGGTTGGCGGTGGGGGCTACATGAGGGCATAGCGTGGATGGTACGCTAAACAACGCTAAGGGCGAACAATCAGCGAACGCTTAGGCGGCGCGGCTATCCGGCGGCAGATTGAGGGCCTTGCGGCCAGCGGAAGCGGCTGCTCGATCCCAGAGGAAATCGCCCGAGAAAGCAATATGCTCCCAACCTACTGGGGACGTATGGGCGAGTAGATCATCAGGCACCGCGACCGATGTTGATCGTAGATGCTGGGCGGCGGCATCCATGTAGATCGTGTTCCAATAGACGATCGCGGCGACGAGCAGATTGAGGCCGGACGCCCGATATTGCTGCGCCTCGTGGCTGCGGTCGATGATGCGGCCCTGGCGGAATGTGTAGATCGCCTGCGTCAGGGCATGGCGCTGCTCGCTGTTGTTGAGACCGGCATGGCATCGCCGGCGCAGATCGGGATTTTCTAGCCAGTCCAGCATGAACAGCGTCCGCTCGATCTTGCCGATTTCCTGTAGCGCGACATCGAGCTGGTTCTGCCGTTCGTAGGCAGCGAGCTTTCGCAGCATGACCGATGGCGCGACATGGCCGGCCTTGATCGACCCTACGAGGCGCAGCACGTCTTCCCATTGCTCACCGATGATGTCGGTGCGGATACGCTTGCCCAACAGCGGGGTGATGGACGGATAGGCCGTGACCGGCGCGATCGGCGCGAGCCGCCTGTCGGGGAAGTCGCGCAGGCGCGGGCAGAAGCGAAATCCCAGCATCGCGCACAGGGCGAAGACATGATCGGTCGCCCCGCCGGTGTCGGTGTAATGCTCGACGATCCTGAGATCGGTGCCGTGGCTGGTGAGGCCGTCGAGGACATAGGGCGCCTCATGCGTCGCGGCCGAGATCACTTTGACGTGGTAGGGCGCGCGCTGATCAGAATTATGGGTGTAGAAGCTGAAGCCATGATCGACGCCATAGCGGGCGTTGATATCGCCGCCCGACGCGCCGCGCTTCGCGGCCCTGAAGAACTGGCCATCGGAACTGGACGTGGTGCCGTCGCCCCATACTCGTGAGAATGGCAGGCGGTGGTGCGCGTTGATGAGGAGGGCCAGCGCCGCGCGGTAGCTGTCGTCGCGGATATAGGCGTCATGGGTCCAGAGGAGCTGATCGCGCGTGACGCCCTGACTCGCCGCCGCCATGCGCGACAGGCCGAGATTGGTCGCATCGGCGAGGATCGTGGCGAGCAGCGCGTTTTCATTGGGACACGGCTCGCCGGTACGCAGGTTGGTGAACGCCGCAAGAAAGCCGGTTTCCTGCGCCACCTCATGCAGTAGCTCGGTGATGCGGATGCGTGGCATCATGGCATCGAGCCGGTCGGCCAGCGCTTCGGCGTCGGGCGTCGCGATCGTGCGAACGGGGGATATCTGGAGGCGGTCGTCGCGATATCGCACACCCTCCAGAGCGTCGCGCTTCAGGCGCTGGGCAAATTTCTTAAGCCGCCAGTCAAGTTCGCGGCCCCGCTGTTCGAGCCATTCGCCGGCTGTGGGTGGCAGACCGAGAGCCGACACGATCGGCTTCGCCTGGGGTTCGCTGAGCAGGTAGCTGTCGAACCGGCGGTATCCTGCCGATCGCTCCACCCAGACATCCCCGGAACGCAGCTTGTTGCGCAGATGCGCGATCGTCGCGATTTCCCAGAGACGCCGGTTGATCTTGCCGTCATCGCCCACGACGATTTTCCGCCATTCCTTGCGGAAGGGCATCGGAGCGTCGGCAGGCAGATCGCGTTTGCCCGACCTGTTGAGGTCGCGCAGCATCTCGATGGCGGCGATCGTTTTTGCACTGCCCTTTCCGGCCCTGAACTGGAGCGCCTCAAGCAGGTCGGGGGCGAACTTGCGCAACGTCGCATAGCGGTCGGCCGCCACCGTCAGCGGATCAAGGTTGGCGGTTTCCGCGATTGTCGCCACTTCTGGCCTCGCCTTCAGGAGGGTGTTCCACCCGACCGATGCGTCCAGGGCCTCCATTGGATCTTCGCCGGTATCGACCGCATCGGTCAATGCGTCGATTGTCCTGCGAAAGATCAGCATCAGCCGCGCCACATTCTTTGACGTGGTGGCATAGCTGCGCGCCTGGGCGTTCTTCGCGCGGGTGAAGATGCTGCCGATCAGCTTGTCCGCCATCTCCAAGGCGTTATCGGTCAGTCGTTCCTCGAGGTCGAGCAGGAACGCAACCAGCGTAGCGCGCCGTCGGGAGGGAATATATCGCTCGATCATATAGGCAGGCGAAGCGCGGCCTTCCCTGACATATTGCCGAAATCGGTCGGCATGGATGCGGCCAGCCACGTCCGGGGAGATGCCGATCTTCCGCACTTGCCGCAGGCGGTCGAGAATCTGGCGGATGTGATCGGGCCTGGCCGCAACGGGAATGGTCTTGAGCGAAGCGAGTTGGCTCATGCCGCCGGCGTCGTCAAAGACCTGGTCGAGGGCGTGGACCTGTTCGGCGCTAAGATCAGCGATCAGGGCGTAGGCAGCCTGCTTGCGGGCACGCGCGCGTCCCGCACTACTGGCGCGTTCGATGGTGGAGATGGACGGCAGTAGAATCCGGGCCTCGCGAAGGGCGGTGACAACGCCGATCGCTATCGTCATCCCCTTGTCGGTCGCCCATGCCGTTTTCGCGGCCGCTTCGATCATGAAGGGAATGTCGGCGCGGGTTGGTCCACGAAGGCCCGCTCGCATCGCCAGCTCGCGGGCATGGTCCGTCATCGTCTGATCCCGCGCTGCATAGTTGGCCAGGTCGGTTACGTGTAGACCAAGTTGTTCCGCGACGAAGGCGGCGAGATCATGGGGTATCGCTCCCTTGTCCTGTATCAACTGCGCCAGTGTGATGCCCGGGTGCCGCAAGAGCGCGAGTTGCAGCGCGACACCCAACTGGTTCCGTCGCTCCCGTCGTGCGCCGATGATCTCGATGTCCGAAGGCTCGAAGGTGTAGAGCCGGGCTAGATGGTCGCGCTCGCTCGGGATGGCGAGGATCTGATCGCGTTCGCTCTCGGTCAGGAGTTGATGCTTACGCTTCGTCATTCCGATTCCCGTCCACAAAAGGTCATCTGGGCCTATGGACAGCCATGAGTAAAGAGACATAGTATGTGGACGGATATGGATGGGCGAAGCGATCGCCCTTCAGATCGTCCACAGAACGACCGTTTGGGAGACGCACGGGATGGGCGATATTCTGGGTTATGCCCGCGTCAGCACCGGCGATCAGGACGTGGCTGGACAGACCATGCGTCTGGAGGAGGCCGGCGCGATCAAGGTGTTCACCGACGTCATGTCGGGCAAGAGCATGGAGCGGCCCGGTCTGGCCGAACTGATCGCCTATGCCCGCAAGGGCGACACGCTGGCGGTGGTCCGCCTCGATCGGCTTGGGCGCTCGCTCGCCGAATTGCTCACCACGGTCGAGACGCTACGCGGCCAGGGCATCGCGCTCCTGAGTCTTGAGGAAAAGATCGACACATCGTCGGCCGCCGGCGAACTCATCTTCCATGTGTTCGGGGCCATCGCCCATTTCGAGCGGAGACTGATCTCCGAGCGAACCAGGGATGGGATCGCCGCCGCGCGCGCCAAAGGCAAGTTGCCCGGCCGTCAGCCGCTCGACATGTCCAAGGTACATGCCGCCATCAAACTGGTCGAAGCGAGCATCTCGCCGACAGAAGCAGCACGACAACTCGGCATCGGCCGATCGACCATCTATCGAGAAATGCGCCGCCTCGGCGTGGAAAGGCCCATCTGAATGTCCAGATCGAAATCGGCTCACGATCTTTCCGGCCTGATGAAATATGCGGATCGCGCGCCATGGGATGAGGCATTGGCCGAAATGCTGTCCGCGCATCTCGATCCGGCGAGCGAAGCGACCGGACTCGAGCCTGACGCCATATTCGAGATAATTGGCGATCACTGGCAAGGGCCGCTATGGGGCTGCGCCTTTGAAGATCTGCTTACGCAGGAACTGGAACCCGACGGTCGCAATCTGGTCGATGACTATCTCAAGCGCCGGGGCTGGAACGAAAAGGCGCCGAACAAGGCCTATATGCGCGCGTTACGCGATACGGTCATGTCGCTCTATGAGGTCAGCGAAGTCGTGCCTGGTCAGTCGATGACCTTGCGCGATCTGCTGCGCGACGTTGCTCCGGTGACGGTGCGCGAACACGGTGCAACCCAGACCCTGGTCAACTGGGACAAGATCGCCGCAAGGGTTGTCGACGTGAACGGGCGCCATGGCATTTCCGGAGCGCTGTTGCCGTTCAGCGCTGAGGGCGCCGTGCGAGTGGTCGATGCATTTTCCCGACTTGCCGACGAAACTCAGGACACTGCGGAATTGGACCCGTCCGATCGGGACGCGCTTCTGGGAGCATCGGGACCGATGTTCACGAACATGTGGCTGCTCGACTGTCTGGGCAAGGCCATGCCCGGCAGCGCGCCGGATATGGTCAACGCCGACGGCGATGACCTGGTGTTCCACCGTATCGTTTTTCCGCTGGCGAAAGGCGTGGTCGGCAAGAGCCTGATCCGAAGGCTGAACGCGGCACAATGGCTGGAACCTGCCAGCGACAGTTTCTGGAACTGGCTGGCACCAGCGACGAAGAACAAGAAGCCGCAAGCGACCAAAGGCAAGCGGGCCTTCGTCACGACCATGGATGACGGCACGCCGGTTTTTGCCAATGTGGAACTGGCAGGGCGCAAGCTGATCGTCGAGGTAAACAGTGCCGCCCGCGCGGAGCGAGCAATTACCCAGATGGGCGAATGGCTTGGTGATTGCGTGAGCGCGCCTATGGCCGAAATCCGGACGCTCGATCAGGTTATGGCCGACGATGCCGCCCGCACGCCACAGGACGAGGCGCTGGATATTCCACCGCATGAAATGGAGCGCATCGTTCACGATATGCTGACCCGTGAATATACGAAAACGCTCGATGAGCCGGTCCCAGCCCTCAGCCACAAGACGCCACGCGTTCTGGCCTGTACAAAGGCGGGGCGGGTAAAGGTAGCCGACTGGCTCAAATATATCGAAAATGGCGCGGCAAAATCGGGCACCGCCGATCCGATGGGCACCTATGACTTTACATGGATGTGGGAAGAACTGGGGCTTAGCGACCTCCGGCGGTAACGGCCATCATACGGTTCTTGAAATGTTCTCGCTTAGCGTTGTCTGGCGTACCTTCCACGCGATGCCCTCCATTGGGCTGGGAGCATATCTCGCTGACCGGCGACTATAGCTGGAATGTCGAAGACCGGCCCGATCCGGATGCCCTGCGGCCGCTACGCGCCGT
>NZ_JACHNX010000041.1 GCF_014199595.1 Sphingomonas yabuuchiae
GCTCGCCGCAGTGAAGATGGCGGAGGTATCGTTCTACAGCACCCTCGCCCGCGCCGCCCGCGACAAGGACACTTGCGATGTTACCTACTTCGTGGGCCAAGGTCGATGCCCAATAAGCCCGGGTGGAGAATTGCTCGGGCGGCGGCATGGTGATGCTGTCGGCCGTCGGATCGTAGAATGCGCGGTCGCCGCGGATGTGAACCGTGGCTGGCAGGCGTTCGACGAAGGTCTGGGCGCGGGATGGCAAGGCATCGGCCGGCGGCACGATAGAAAGCGGCGTGGGGTGAAACCGCTCGGGAAGGCGTAGGGTAGGCCGGGTGGCGTCTCGTTGAGAACGTCCCTCGGCCCCCCTCCGAACCGGACTTGCACCTTTCAGCGCATCCGGCTCTCCACCTACGTCAGAGTTGCAATTGTCGCCTATCTGGTAGCCTGCCCGCATGGAGGTCCACGTGGCAGGGTTTGCACAGCACGATACGCTTGCGCGTCCGTGCCGAGATCATTTTCCGACCCAAAGGCGCGACCTTCATATCAGCCATCTTGTGGACGTGATGCACCTCACATGCCTTATCCTCGGCACCGCACAGCTCGCACTGATTGGCGTTGAGACGTTCGACAAACTCGGTACGGTTGAGGCTCCACATTGCTGTGGCGGGAACGATGTCGATCGTTCCGTAGCGGATTTCTCCAACCGTCAACTCGGTCGACTTCCACAATTTGGCCGTCTTGGTCTCTCCCCTGACCATGTAGCTGACCTGATAATCGGTTCCACACCGAAGCCTATTGAAGACCTGCATCACCGAACACTTATGCTTGTTGGCTAGCGTCCGCCCCAAACTAGCCCGCCATATGTGGGTCAGCTTGTTGAGCTTCTTCTTGACGTCCCATGCTAGTGCGTAGTAATTAGCAAATCCTCGTAGCTCCGCATTATAGGCCATCACGATTTCGACGTCACTGCAATGAAGAAGCCGTGGGCGGTGCTGGCTGACAAAAGCCGACCAGTTGCCATACTCCTTCGTGGCGCAAAACTGTGCGACCTTGTCCCAAGGTACGCTTAATTGCATGATATCGGAGGGCATACGCGGCCTGAATACACGGCCATCCCTCACAACTTTCCCGGTTCGACGCTGGGTATGTGTATGAACGTCGTAGCCGAGAAACCTCACCCCATCCGACGCTTTCGCAATCCGACTCTTTTCCTCCGAGGCTTCGAGACACAGTTTATTGGACAGGAAAGCCCTGACCGTCGCCATGACCTCACGCGCTTCGTCCTTTGAACCGATGACCCCAATAAGAAAATCATCAGCGTAGCGGACGAAACGCAGCCTGCGAAAATTCAAGTCGAACGGATCACGCGCACGAAGCGATGCTCGCCTCTCCCCGATCTGCTCGATCTCGCGGAGTGCTTGATCAACAGCGGGATCATCAGCCTTGCCTTCAGCGCGCAGCCGACGAATTTTCTTCCAACGGTACTGCATGTTCGCGCTGAGCCGCCAGTATTCCGCCGGGACGGACCGTTGACCGCCCTTGTCGAACCGTTGCCTATATTCCTCCATGAACTCATCGAGTTCGTGAAGATAGACATTGGCCAGCAAGGGAGAGACGATACCGCCCTGTGGCGTGCCACTGAAAGATTCACGCACCTGCCAGTCTTCGAGATAGCCCGCCTTTAGCATGCCACGAACGAGGCCGATGAATCTTTCATCATCGATCCGTTTTGCGAGCAGCTTGAGCAGCACGTCATGGTCGATATTGTCGAAGAACCCGACCACATCGACCTCAACCAACCATTTGACGCCGGTCCAGACGCCGCGAACGGCGTCCAGTGCGGTGTGACAGGAACGCCCCGGTCTAAATCCATGGCTGTGTTCGGAAAACACAGGCTCATAAATCCTTTCAAGGATGCTTCTGACCACCTCCTGCACCAACCGGTCGTTGACCGTTGGGATACCAAGAGGACGCAATTTACCGTTGACCTTGGGAATATAGACCCGGCGCACGGGTAACGGGCGGTAGGAGCCGCTAAACACTTGCGACATCAGCCGGTGAAGTCTCTCAGGCGAAAAGCCGTCGAAAGTCTCACCATCGACGCCGGACGTCAGCGAACCCTGATTACGGGCGATCCGCTCATATGCTTGCTCCCAAAGGAGATCGCACTTCATGAGGTTGAACAGCCCGTTGACCCGCTTCCCCGCGATAGACAACTTTGGCAACTGCTCCATCCGCTTCAGGACGGTATGTGACAGCATCAGCTAGTCCCTTCCTTCGTTGGTGGAGCGACGTAAGCTGCCGGACTTCCCCCGGCCGGTTGGGCTTTCGGGCGAGTCACCTCGACCCTTATACCGCCGGTCGTGCGCTCCCGAAGGTGCGCCTGTCCCGGGCGTTACCCCGGGCGTTTGAGTACTACTCCGGCTCCGTGGCCATACAGGACGGACCAAAGTCCGCCTGCTACAGGCCATCCTGTGATGACGTGTGTAGGGAGTTCCGACTTGGTTAGGCCCCCAGTTCATCCCTTTGTCCCCATACAGGGCTGCGCCGAGTAGGCTGGATGCGCCGGTCCTCGAAGGAAAGACCAGCGCCTTTAAGCACTCGGAACCACGCCTCAACCATTGCTGCGTGGCTGGCACCAGATATACCGCTCGGGATTTGGGTTCAGGCAGTGTAGCTTTGACCATACAAGTCTTGCCTTGACCGTCCGCCGCTACAATGGTTTCGCGACTTCCGGCCTTTTCCAGCCATGCTATGTTTCCCTGCCCCTTTCGAGGATCAAGCCCTTGCAGGCCAGAGTAAGACTGGTAGGCATAGGACATTTCCAGCTATCCTAATCTCATTCGAGATACTCCATTACTCACGCTTTCACAGCGCACCTTCGATCTGATCGGCGTTGAAGACAGCATAGCTGCGAAGGACACGTCGCAACTCGTCCGTCGTGACACCCGTCACGCTCGAGGCCACCGCTTTGCTGTAGGACTTGTAGAAGATCGCGATTTCGGATCGCTCGCCCTGCCGAACCTTACCGCCGAGAGCATCGGCCTGTTTGAAGGTCATCCACGTGCGCGAATGGTATCCGGCACCTTCCGCGACAAGCCACAGCCAGAAGCAATTGATCCCGCGGTAAGGCTCGCCGGTGACCCGGAGAGGACGACCGCCAAGGCCTGGGCGCCAGGGCTTCACCCAAGGTCTCACGCCAGCGTCCAGGCGATCGATGATGGCCGCCGTGATGATCTCGGCGGGGGAGGGGGCATCGGTGGTCTTGGCCACGGGTGGGCTCCTTGGCTTGGAAAAGGGGCGCTCGAGCGTCGGCGGGGGTTCGCATCCGGCACGACGCAGAGGCACGAAAAGGAGGGCGGTACTCCCGAGAGAGCACCGCCCTGAGGCTCCTCGAACATGCTGTCAGGCGTCAGGCGGCCTGGGGATAATCGTCGTCGACCGGTTCCTGTGTCGGCGCGTCACCAAGCGGGTTCGCACCGCTGTCCAGCTCGCTTCCATCCAGATCGTCACCGTCCAGCTCGTCACCGTCCGATCCGACGGCGTCACCGTCGTCAACGAAGGTCGAGCGCGCGGGTACGCGTTCCGGCCGTTCGACGTTGTCGAAGCGCATCGCCTCCGGAAGCCAGACCGTCGCCTTCTCGCGGATCTCCGCCTCGACGATCCCCTGTCCGTTGCAGAGTGCCGCGCAGGTGGCCGCCAATTCGCCCTTCTTGGCATCCTTGTAGCGCCCGCGCAGGATCGGGCCGCCGATCTCCTCCAGCGCGTCGAGCATGACGTCCTTCTTCACCCGGCCGAAGTAATTCTCGGCCGTGGGACGCCACAAGCACGCGACCTGGATATCGAGCAGACGGCCAAGATGATCGTGGAAACCGTTCGCGCGTGCGCCATCGGCAACGTTGAGCGTCGCCTCGAGGGTCTGCGCCACGGCAAACGCCACCCACGCGCCACGAGCATCGTCCGGCAGCGTTCGAAAAGCATCGAACCTCTCCGACATCGTGGTGTGCCCGACCCAGGTCGTGTCGAGATGCTGACGCTGATCCTCGATCGTCTGTGAGGCCATCGATGCTTCGTCACGAAAGGCGAAGATCGGAAATTGCGCGGGATCGGCACGCAGGGTCGAGTGATCGCGCACATAGCTGGTCGTGAAGACGAGGCTCTGGGCCATGAGGAAGATGGTCAGATCGAGCGCGATCATCGGATCGCTCGCGACGTGCGCAACGAGGATCTGGCGACGCTGGGTGGCTAGCTCCTCGATCAGCGTGGCGCTGAGCCGCGGGGACGGGTCCGCCACGGCGTCGTCACCGCTGCCGGTTTCGCCTGGTCCAGCGCCATTGCCGCTCGCAGCGCCACCCGCCCGGGGGTCAGCCAGCGGCTTTTCGCTGAACAGACGCGTGTGAACGCGGGCCTCGCCGTCACCGCCGATATAGACGAAGGTGCCCAAATTCGCTTTCACGCCCGGATCGATCGTCTTGCGGGCGGTGTCGATCTCCGCGATTTCGCGCTCGATCGTCTCAACGCGGTCGTTCGCCGCGTTCGCCTCGGGAGTGCCCTCGGCCAGATCGGTTTCCAGCGCCTCGATCAGCGCATCGTTCTCGAGGCCCAGCGCCTCGATCCGGGCTTGCTCTTCGTCGGTGAGGGGCCGAGCAACCGGGTGGAATTCGTGGAGCTGCCGCTCGACATCATAGGGGACGTGGGTGGCAGCGATCGGGGTCACGAACGCCAGACCCTGCGCGGCTGCGAGTTCCGCCGCGGCTGCCTCGAGCTTCTTGGTCGCCAAGTCCTCGAGGAGGTCGACGTCGGTCCAGTTCTCGTCGTCGGTGTCGAGCGCGAATAGATCGCCGTCGATACGGCCGCCCGCGGCGACATAGGCTTCCCGCCCAACGAAGCGCGCCTTGGCATCGTTTGGCCGCACGGTACCGTTGAGGATCGCGCGGCGAATGTTGTCGGGCTGCTTGCCGTAATAGGAATGCTTCATCTGCTCGAAGACCCGCGCCTGGCGATCGACGTCGGCGGTCACGGCGTACGCCTGCGCCACGCCGAGATCGATTTCGTCCGATCCAAGGGCCTCGAAGATGGCCGGCGCGAGGTCGGCGAGCCGCATGCGCTGCTCGACGAAACGAACGGTGACGGCCTGCTGGATCGCGACCTGTTCGACGGTCATGCCAAGCTGATCGATGAGATGCTTGAACGCGAGACAGTCGTCAGCCGGGTTCATCGGTACGCGCTGCCGGTTTTCCGCCAAGCTGGCGCCGACCGAAGCGGCATCATCAACCGACAGGACGAGCACGGGAACCTCGTGATCAGCCGCAAGTGCGCCGCGCCCGATGAGCAGCTGAATGGCGCGCAGCCGTCGACCGCCGGCCTTGACGGTGAAGGTGCCGGCCTTCTTGAGCGGCGTCACCACCAGATTTTGGAGGAGGCCGTTGGCAGCGATGCTGGCGGCGAGCTCCTCCAGGCCGACCTCCCGGCCACGCTTGCGCACATTGTCGTTCGAGAGCGAAAGGTTTTTGACCTTCACGGACTTGATCATCGGTCGTCTCCATCCGGAGTTGGCGCGCCGTCGACGACGTCGCGCGAGCCTGAACCTCAGGCCCACCAAGCCGAAGGCTCCCTCTCCTCCACTTCGATGGAACAGGACGACCGAGATGACGCACACAGTAGATGCGACGTGACGGCATCCCGCTCGTGCGTTCGAGACCTGCCCGGGAAGGTTCCTGTCAGAAATCAGTCAGCCAGCGGACGGCAACGTGCCCCGAGAACGATCGCGCGTCTTGGATGGGACCGCAGATCGTGGTCGTCGCCGATGCGCTGCCCTTAGCCATTCGCGCGATCCAAGGAGGGGGCGTCACATATAGTGGACCCGAATATACGCTCTCATGACTGCCATCCGAGACGCTGGCCGAGTTTACCTTGTCGCTGGCCGCAAGACCAGCGTTCGCATTGACCTTGGCGGGTGTGCCGCGGAC
>NZ_JACHNX010000042.1 GCF_014199595.1 Sphingomonas yabuuchiae
ATCCAGGCCAACCTCGTGTGACACTATCCCCAACGTCACCGCTGACACATCACCATCAATGTCGCTGACCAGTCACCGACGATGTCGCGCTACACGCATCCACGCTTTCGCCATGGCGGATTGCCAGATCGCGCCAGAACGCCGTTTCAGCGAACATTTCCTCGCGCAGCGCCTCTTCGATAGCGGTCTGACCGCTGGCGACGGCCTCGTTCTCCAGTTCCTGCAAAAGTGCCATCACCATACGGCCGGTGCTCAACCGATCCTGCAACAGCGACGTGAACACGTGATCAAGCTCGGCCCACCTCGGGGCACCCTCTTCCTGTAAAGCGGCCTGCGACTGCCGCCAGCGGCTAGATACCGCGATAGCCTTGAACGCGATCTGCGCGATGAGCCGCTCGCGATTGCCGATGTGGTAATTGATTGCCGACGGGCTCATTCCTGTCTTTCGCGCCAGACTTCGTGCGCTGAGCGCTGCCAGACCGCTCTCTTCGGCAAGGTCATACGCGGCCTCACTCATCCGCTCTGCCTGGGGCGAGGCTTCATCGGACATATATCGCAAGCGACTCAAACCTGACACCCTTCTGTACAGCCGTTCGAATTAAGCTCCGCCCGAATTCGGCTGGCTTTCCCAATCTAGATAGAGCCTCACCACACCGTTGCCAAGTTTGCTCCCTGAGCAGGACGGCATCGCGCATATCGCTTCGCCGACGGCGCATCCGCACAGGATACCCACGAGCGTTTCTCCGGCTGTCATAGAAGATTCACACGATACACCTACCTGTACAGCCGTTCGATTCGGGCAGGGGGTCCTATGAAGTATTCACACATCCATCGATGGGCGGGGTCCCGGCGTATGCCGCAACGGCCTGTCGTCTCCGACTAGGCCCCTCATTGTCCTGAGCGACGCGAGATCCACCCCCGATCCGGGCGGTGGCCGATGTCGCTCGCCCTCTTCTGACATACATGTTCCAAGGACTGATTTCATGGCCAGCTCATCGCAGCACAAGTTCCGCCGCGTTCATCTGCTATCCTCCGCCTTCGCTTCCCTGACGATCGCGGCTCCCCCGGCTTACGCCGCCGACGATCCTGTCGAGGCAGGTGGCGACATCATCGTCACGGCCCAGAAACGCGACCAGCGGCTGATCGATGTTCCATCGGCAGTCAGCGTCCTGTCTCCAGAGGCACTGCGCGAAGCGGGCGTGAAGGACTTGATCGACGCCTCGCGCCTGACTCCCGGCGTGGTCGTGTCACCCCAGATTTCCGGCGGTCGCACCATCCAGACCTTCACCATTCGCGGCATCGGCTATGATGATTTCCGGCCCAACGGCAATCCGTCCGCCGCCGTCAGCATCGACGGCGCCTATCAGGGTTCGGCGGCGCTGGTCGGCGGACAGATGTTCGATGTCGAACGCATAGAGATATTGAAGGGGCCGCAGGGCACGCTCTACGGCCAGAACACCACGGCGGGCGCGGTCAACATCATCTCGCGCCAGCCCACGGACACATGGGAGGGGGAGGCGCGCGTCGAATATGGCCGCTTCAACTCCTGGCGCGCGGAAGCTGGGGCGGGCGGCGCTCTGGCCGATGGCGTCAAGCTGCGGGTGGCGGGCGTCTTCGACCGCACCGACGGGTTCATGACCAATATCGGCACGCGCGGTGTCAGTGGATCGGCCAATCCTGCCGTCCCCGCGCTCGCCGATCCCGGCGTCAACACCGAGGCCAATCGCTCCCAATATTACGGCGGTCGCGCGATATTGCTGCTGGAGCCGACCGACGGCACAACGGTCACGCTTAATGCCCATGGTTTCCATGAATCCGGCGCGGTGCAATTTTTCGAGCGCACCGCCACGGTGCGCGGTTTTGCGCCGCTGGCGCCCTTTACGACCGATTCCGCCATCGATCCGTCGCTCGACAAGACCAGCTATGGCGGATCGGTCACGCTGAACCAGAAGATCGGCGGTGATATGCTGCTGGTCGCCATTCTCGGCTGGGAAAAGTTGAAGCAGCAATATTCTGCTGCGGGCGACGTGGTTCCGACGCGGATCAACGACATCATCTATCGCGACAATGTAGAGCAGGGGACGGCGGAACTACGCCTCCAGAATGCGACGCCCGGCCGGTTCGACTGGGTGGTGGGTGCAACGGCTTACAGGGACAAGGTGCGGCTGCGCAGTAACCTCGACCTGACCGATTTCGTGCTGAGCGTGCTGTCCGCCGACTATATCCAGCGACGCCGCAGCGTCGCGGGATTTGCCGATGGCAGCGTCAGGCTGGGCAGTCACTGGAAGATCGGCGCGGGCCTGCGCTACACCCATGATGAAAGCCGGTTCGACGGATCGACCGTCGACCTCAATCCCTTCGGTGTGAGCATCGCCCCGGCCGTTTTCGGTCCCATGCCATTCAATTTCAGCCGGACCTTCTCCGACAACAGCCTGTCGGGCCGCCTGAATGTCAGTTACGAAATCTCGCCGTCCGCGACCGCTTATGTTTCGGTCAGCCGGGGGTTCAAGGCGGGTGGTTTCGACGGATCGACCTCCGTCACCCTCCCCGAAACCGATCCGTTCAAGTCGGAGCGGGTCTGGACCTATGAGGCGGGCGTCAAATTCCTGCCGCGCGGCGGCCCGGTGCAGATCGATGCGTCGGTCTATTACAACGACTTCAACAATCTTCAGGCGAGCCTCAACAAGCTCATCAACGGCCTGCCCACCAATATCCGCACCAATGTGGGCAGCGCTCGCACCTATGGCGCGGAAGCGAATATCACGGTCCGACCGCTACACGGGCTGGAAATACAGGGCGGCGTCTCGCTTCTCGATAGCAAAATACTCGACATGCGTTCGGGCAATGCGGCGGAGAGGTTACGGCGCATCGGCAATGAACTGCCCTTTGCGCCGAAGATGACGCTGACCGGTTCGATCCGCTATGCGATACCGCTGGGCGGCGACAGGGTGCTGACGCCGTCGGTCAATGGCCGCTTCGTCGACGATTATTACACCGAACTCGACAATTACCAGCCGATCAAGGGCTATTTCCTTGGCAATGCGCAGATGGAACTGGCATTTGCCGAAAGGATGACGGTGGGGGCATGGGTTCGCAACTTCACCAATAAAAGATACGCGACGACCCTTTACGTGGCTCCGCCCGTCTACGCGGCATTCCGCGGCGCGCCGCGCACTTATGGCGTTTCGCTCGGCTACACTTTCTGATCAGCCAACCAACATACAAGCAACTATTGGAGTTTAACATGACCCTCCTTGGCCATTGGACGCGGCAAATTGCGTTCTCATCGGTGGCGGCTATGGCGCTCGCTGCCGGGACAGCCGCCCAGGCGAACAGCCATGACGATAGTTTCACGATCGCGGTGTTGCCCGACACGCAAAACTATATCGACTACACACACCAGAAGGTCGAAGGATTTCCGTTCGATGCCAGCCAGCAATTCCTCGAGCAGATGGAATATGTTGCTGCAAATGTCGAAAGCGTCGGCGGCGACATCGCTTTCGTCACCTCCCTGGGAGACGTCTGGCAGCACCAGTCGCTGACGATGGATCCCGCGCATATCGCCCGTGGATTCAAAAGCGCGCCGAACCCGTTCTTCGACGAGCATCTTGCGCCCACGCCAAAGGTGAAGACCGTCGAGATGCCGATGGCTCTCAAGGGCTATCAGATGATAGCGGGAAAAGTGCCCTTCTCGGTCGTGCCGGGCAATCACGATCATGACGCCATGTGGACCGATATCAATCATCCGCCCGCAAAAGAGTTCAAGGACATGTCGAGCGTCGGAATGGTGCACGCCGGCGGCACGGCGAACTTCGTTTCGGTTTTCGGCAAGGACACGCCGTTCTTCAAGGGAAAGAAATGGTACGTCGATTCTTTCAATGGCGGCGCTAACAGCGCCCAGATCTTCGTCGCCGGCGGTTACCGATTCCTGCATATAGGACTGCAGTTCCACGCGCCCAACGCCGCCCTCGAATGGGCTGCGCGCGTGGTCAAGACGTACCCCGGCCTGCCAACGATCATCTCGACCCACGACTACATGATGAGCAATGGCGAGCGGTTGGCCAATCCGATCATCGACAATCATGCCGTCGATCCCGACGACAATACCCCGCAGATGATCTGGGACAAATTCATCAAGCAGCACGATCAGATCTTTATGGTTCTGTGCGGCCACGAGAACGGGCAGGCGTTCCGCATCGACAGCAACGAATTCGGCCACAAGGTCTATCAAATCCTGTCGGATTATCAGGATCGCAACCAGACGGTAAAGGATGCGGGGCTAGCTCCAACGTTGTTCAATGGCATAGGTGACGGCTGGCTGCGGTTGATGAGGTTCGAGATGGAAGCCGCAACGCCAAAGGTCAGGGTGGAGACATATTCGACGCACTACCGGAAGCGTAGCCGCGAAACGGCGCAATACGCCGCCTGGTATCGAGACCATGAGCAGCCGGGCAAAACCGATGAGGCGTTTCACGACAGCGACGACTTCGCTTTCGACCTGACCGACTTCAAAGCGCGGTTTGCCAAGACGGCGCGGTAACACTCAAACCCACCGGGTCGGATGGGTTTGCTCCCCGCCGACCCTTCGGCTTTCTCATCGACGGGCCGCGCGGCGCGCGTCGATCCATATAGCAATACGCTTGGATGCCGCCGGCGGGCGCGATCCCGAGCGTGTTGGCCTGGTCGCATCGACCGGTAAACGCTCATCGCCCCTAACTTCACAATCAATCCGCAAACCAATTTGCGGGCCATCCGCTGCATCTTTCATCGAAAGCTGCGGACGTCGGGCCGCCCGCCTCACGGCGCCGCGCTCTATGCTTCGGCTCTGCCTGCGCACCGAGCCCCTTGCGGGTCTCGGCCGGAGGTGACGATCGCCTGGCGGATGACCATCTTCGCCGGTCGATGTCGTCGCGGCAGGGCCGCGGCGTTGTTGGTGGGCCTTCCCGAATAGCGGGTGCGGGCGTCGCTTCCTCCTAGGCCCGCCACGGCGCGCCGCAAGCCTGCCGGCTGCTCCACTTGCGTTACGCCCCTGCGCTTGTCGCTGGGGTGCGGCCCGCCGCTCGAAGCGGGCCTTTCCGGTCGCTCTTCGCCGCCCACCCCCGCTTTCCGGGGAGGCATGCTGCTTTAGCGAAGAGGAGTTGCAGTGATGCGTTCGAACAACCGGCCTCGTGTGCGTGGAGAGGTCGCGAAGAGCGCGGCCACAGAGCCGCGACCCAGCCTTTACGACGAGGTGACCACCAGGATCGTGGCGGAGCTGGAGGCGGGGCGGTTCCCTTGGGTCCAGCCATGGGGGAGCACAGGAACCGCAGCGCCGGGCCTGCCACGCAACGCCGTGACGAGCCGCACCTACAGCGGCGTCAACATACTGCTATTGTGGGCGGCCTGCATCGCGCACGGCCATGCCTCGCAAAGCTGGCTGACTTTCCGGCAGGCCGTTGCGGCGGGAGGCTGCGTCCGCAAGGGCGAGCGCGGGGTCACAGTGGTCTACGCCGATCGTTTCATTCCCAAAGGCGAGGCGGAACGCGCGGCGCGCGAGGACGAGGACGCGCGGGCCGTACCGTTCCTCAAGCGCTTCACCGTTTTCAATGTCGCGCAGTGCGAGGGTTTGCAACCCGGTCTGGCCTGCGACCCCGCGCCGCTGCCCGAGCGCAAGATCGTGCCCATTGCCGAAGCGCTCATTGCCGCGACCGGCGTGGACCTGCGCGTCGGCGGGGACAAGGCCTATTATGCTCCATCCGCCGACTACGTGGCGGTGCCGCCCCAAGTCGCCTTCTTCGACCAGATCAACTACTACCGCACCTGCCTTCATGAGGTAGGTAACATCGCAAGTGTCCTTGTCGCGGGCGGCGCGGGCGAGGGTGCTGTAGAACGATACCTCCGCCATCTTCACTGCGGCGAGCAAAGCCC
>NZ_JACHNX010000043.1 GCF_014199595.1 Sphingomonas yabuuchiae
ACGCGGAAACACTCGCAGGACTTTACGTCGTCGCCTTCGCATGCCTCATGACGAAGCAGGCTGCCGCGCTCGCCCCAGGTTCATAACAGCCTCTACGAGGCCGGATGAGCGACGGATACGGCGTCGACGTCGGTGATCTCATTCGGAATGGTCGGCTTCCCCGATCACGCAACCGGGACTGCGGCGAAAACTGGAACGGCATCCGTTCTTGTTCAGTTTGCCCGGTATCTCGACCAACATATAAATTGCAGCTGCCACTCAATTCCGCGTGGCATCTAGTACGTATGGTTCAACGGGAGAAGAAGTATGCAGAACGAGAACGTCCTCGCATCGATGGGTTGCGAACTGACCGAGGCGGATCTCATCGCCGTCGTCGGCGGTGCGCAGGAAGCGCAGCAGTTGGAAAGCAGCGCGGCTTCTGCCGGCTGGGTCTGTTCGCTCAGCGGTGAATGCAACACCGGCGGCACGCCCTGCAATCCGCTCTCTTGGGGCCATTGATCTGACAGTCCCTGCGGCGTTATACGCCGCAGGGCAAAATCTGCCTAATCTGTTCGGAAATTCTGCGCTAAAATTAGCCAATTCTGGCAGAAACTCTGATTGTATCCTGCGTTAGCCAAGTCACTTAATATAGTTGATTACGATGCGGCGCGCTGTGCTGCCCGTATTTCGATGCTCGCTCTTGATCAGTCCGCGCGAGATTGGCGTTGAACGTCAAGCGCAACCAGCTTCAACCCATTCACGGAGGCAGACAGTGGAAGACATGCGCCGCATTTGTGCGTTCTTCGAGGATGACGCGGCGCGGGCGATGGACGCCATACGCGCTGGAACGCCTAGATCGATCATAACAGACGAGCTTATTTCTTCGCTCGGGCGCCAGCTCCGTGGGGAGATGTTCGATGCCTGCTATCGGACTCTCATCGCGCAATACAAACTAATCGAGCAGAAGGTCAGTTACGAAGCGTTTCTCGACTCGCTCGAACAGTCCGAAACCCGCGACTTTCTCCACGGTCGTTTCCCTGGACTCTCGGCGCAACTCGCGAAGTTATCCAACCGACGGGTCGCTACCGCCCTCGAAGTGTTTCGTCGGTTCGAGCACGATCTCGACGACATCGGGCGCGCGATTCTCGGAAAGAGGGCCACGCCGTCCCTTATCGACTGCCGGTTTGGTTTGGGGGATCCCCACCGCGGAGGGCGGACCGTGGCCATTCTGAGTCTGAGCGACGGCTCACGGGTCGTCTACAAGCCCCGCAAACTCGACATAGATCAGGCGTTCGCCGAAATGCTGACCCATTTAGGCTCGGACGTCGGCATGACGTTCAAGGTGCCCAAGGTCGTGTCGAAAGAAGATTACGGTTGGGCCGAATTCATATCGAACGAACCTTGCGAGTGTGAAGGCGACGTCGATGCCTATTACGAACGGCTAGGAGCGATGCTGGCGCTTCTCTACATCCTTGAGGCTACCGACTTCCACTACGAGAACGTCATCGCTCATCGGTCACATCCGGTCCTCATCGATCTTGAGACCTTCTTCCGCCCGCAGACGCCCATAGTCGGAACCGAGACGAATGAGGGTATCGAGCAGAGCGTCCTCAGGACAGGTATTCTGCCGGTCCGTCTGGAACTCGAATCCGGAGACACCGTGAACATTGCTGGGTCCAGCGACGTTGCGGGTCAAGAAGGCTTGGTCGAACGCATGACGGTCGAACGGGGGCCGGACGGGAACCCAACGCTCATCCGTCGCAAGGGCCAACTCCTCGGCGGAAGCAATGTGCCGATCCTCGATGGACGCAAGCGTCCGTTGAATGAAAGTTGCTCTCTACAACTGGAAGCCGGATTCTCCAGGATGTATCGAGAGATCCTGACGAAGCGCGCCGAAATCGGTCGCCGCCTATCCGTCTTTCTCGGCACTCAGATTCGCGTGTTGTTCCGCCATACGCTGACATACACGCATCTGCTCGATGAAGGGCGTCATCCCGTTAACCTGCTGTCCGAGCAGGCGCGCGAGAGGCACTTCTCCTCTCTGAACAAGTTGTCCAGAGACTTCGGCCTCGGCACCGTTCTCGCGCCTCACGAAATCCGCCATCTGGCCAGCGGCGATGTTCCGATGTTCACGTGCCCCGTAGGATCTCGCGATCTCGTCGTTGACGATGATACCGTGCTGACCGATTTCTTCGTGCGCGATGGCATGACGCTCGTCAGAGAACGTCTAGATGCAATGTCTGAGGCGGATCTAGCGCAACAGCTTTGGGTCATTCGAGAATCCCTCGGGATCACCGATGCCAATGTCCAAAAGCAACTGACGATGGCTACGCCATCCGTCGAGCGCGTTCAGTATGAACCGAACGATCTCGATCTTAGCAGGCGTCTCCTGGACATCAGCGCTTCGATTACCACCGCCATACGGCACAGGGTGTATTCGGACGATGCGGAGGCACGTTGGCTCGTGTCCAAGGCTCTTAGCGAAGACGGAAGGACAGTGGGCATCTCTGGCGCATTCTATGACCTGAGCGGCGGGATGCCCGGTGAAATTCTTTTCCTCTCAGCACGGGGGACAGCGCTAGGCATTGGTGCCGACGTCGACCTAGCGATGAAGGCTTACAATCACCTCCGCCGGCGACTTGACGAAGCGAGATACTCGATTCGATGCTTGGGGCTGCTCGGGGGCTGGGGCAGTGTGATACTTTCACAGGTGGCACTGTCGGCGATGCTGAGCGAGGACCGTTTTCTAGAGGAAGCCGAAGCGCTGATCCAATCGCTTGATCTCAACGAACTGATCCGCGTGGATCGTAATTTTTCCGTCGCAAAAGGTGCCGCCGGCTTCATCTTGGCTTGCGTGGAGCTGTATCTGGCCACGGGATCGCGAACCTCCCTACAGGCGGCAGAAAGCTGCTTCGCCCATCTTAAACGCAACCGTGTTCCACACGGGATCGGCTATTCCTGGCGGATCGCGAGCAGGAATTCGCTTTCCGGCCTATCACACGGCGCGTCGGGGTTCGGAATGGCCTTCGCCAAAATGCATGCGGCGACCGGGATGGATGCCTTGGCGGAAGCCGTTCAGGGCTGTCTGGCCTTTGAAAGATCCCTGTTCGTCCCGGACGCGGGCAACTGGCGCGACCTCCGTGATTACACGCTTCGGACTCAAGGTCCGGATTGTGGCTGCTCATGGGCGCACGGAGCTCCGGGCGTAGGCATAGCGCGACTGGCGATGATCGAGGCGGGTTTCGATGGTAAAGACATTCGAGACGACCTAGAGCATGCGATGACCACCACGCTGAACTCTCGATCGGCAGAAGATCTGAGCGTACTCTCTGGAGAGTTTGGTCGACTGGAACTCCCACTCCTCTATGCCGAACAAATCGATGATCGCCATCTCGAGGCGACTCTGACCCGCATCGCGGACGTTGTGAGCATACAGAATAAACTCGGTCGCGAACGCGGTAACGCATGGCTGAACCGGTCCGGCTTGATGACCGGCGCCACCGGATGCGCATATCAAGCATTGAGGATGACCCGCTCCGTGCCATCTATAGTAGGGTTTAGCATGCAGCAGTCCGTCTTCCACTCCAAACTTTCACCATCGAGACATGCTAGTATGCAAAAGATGGGAAGTAACCGGCAGGCGGCCTGACGGCGGCAAGGATCGGGCAGGAGCTATGCTGGCAATATCGACCAGAGGACTTGGCAAGTCGTTCGGAAACCATCGGGTTGTCGATGGTTTGGACCTGAACGTGGAGGCAGGAAGCGTGTTCGGCTTTCTGGGGCCGAACGGTGCGGGAAAATCCACGACCATGCGGATGATGCTCGGTCTCATCAAACCGGATACGGGCTCGGTGCGCATCATGAATCGATGCTTGGCGACGGATCGATCCGCTGCACTCCGCACCGTGGGATCGGTGATCGAAGCGCCTTCGCTGTATGACCATCTTTCCGGTCATGCGAACCTTGATCTGACTCGCAGATTGCTCGCTCTTCCAGCGAAGGAAATCGAACGCGTCCTCGATCTTGTAGACTTGGGACATTCCGCATCGCGCCGCGTTCGAGAATACTCTCTCGGCATGAAGCAGCGTTTGGCGATCGCGCGCGCGCTGCTCGGTTCACCGACGGTGCTTGTGCTCGACGAACCCTTAAACGGGCTCGACCCGCAGGGCATTTTCGACATACGCAATCTGATCCGCCGACTGGCCCATCAGGAAGGCCGCGCGGTTGTCGTATCAAGCCACCTCTTGACCGAAGTCGAGCAGACTGCCGATCATGTGGGGCTGCTGCTGAAGGGGCGGCTGGTGCTGCAAGGATCGACCGAGACGCTTCTGCGTCAGCAAGCCGCCTATCGAGTTCTCGTCGATGATCCCAGCGCCGGCAAGAGAGTGGCAGCCAATCTGAAACTGATCGCGAGCGAGATGGATGACCATTCCTTGATTTTGCGGGCCGACACGAATTCAACGGAAGACCTCAAGGCAGGCGAATTGGCACGAGCACTGGTCGTCGCTGGGCTTGAAATCCACGAATTCGCACCGGCACGAATGTCGCTGGAGCATCTTTACCAAGACGCCGTCCGACAACAGGAGCGAATCCCGGCATGATGTTGCGCGTCCTTCAGGTCGAAGTATTCAAACTCCGGCGCTCTCTCGCGTTTCCCCTGCTTCTCGTCGTTCCGGCACTTCTCGGAATCCTATCCTTCGTCATCGGCTTCGCCGCGCCTAAACCGCCGGTCTGGTCGACGCTGTTCCATGATCTCATACTGCCATTATGGGCGCTCTTTCTCCTCCCTATGTCTTTGGCGGCGTTCTCCACGCTCGTCGGGCAGATCGAATATCGCAATCGAGGCTGGGACCATGTCCTTACGCTCCCGATACCACGCTGGCAGATATTCCTGGCAAAAGCGCTTCTGGTCGTCGCCTCAGCCTATCTCATGACCGTACTGGTGATCCCGATGGTCGTCCTGGGTGGCCTGACGAGCGCTTTGGTATTCGAGACGTCGATAGGAGGAGAGTTGCCAGGCGCTCAATTTGTCGAGACAATGCTTGAACTTGCGACGAGCGCCAGTGCCATGGCTGTCCTGCAGACTTGGGCCGCTTTGCGCTTTCCCAGTTTCGTGGCTCCTATCGCACTGGGAATGAGTGGAACGCTCGTCAACTTGGCAGCGACGATAGCCCGGACAAACAAGGCGGATTGGATTCCCTGGATGATGCCTGTGCGCGTGGCGCAGGATGTCCACTCGCCACACTACGCAGCGGTCGGAGCGGCAATCGCCTGTGCGTCGCTGGTCATGATGCTAGGAAGTCTCGATCGACATAATTTCAAGTGACGGTAAGCGCGGTCTGGAGGCCGCCTTGCTGTAGGGCTGGTAGCGAGGATGCTTGTCGCCTTTGACGAGGGCGCAGGCGGTGCGGGAAGTTATTGGTTCTACGACCAGTTATACGAGCACTCGTATGACTGGTCGGATGGAGGTAGTCGGTCGGGTATCGGGCCAGCGCCGTTGGTCGGACGCGGGAAAGCTGGAGATCTTGGCCGAGGCGTTCCGGCCGGGAGTTGGTGTCTGCGACGTCATCGCGCGGCGCGAGGTGTCGAGCAGCCTGATCTACACGTGGCGAAAGCAGTTGCGCGAAGGCAAGCTGGCGGGCGTCGTGCCGTAAGCGTCCGGTGAAGGCGTCGCGTCAGGCGGGACGGTAGTTCCACGGCAGCAGTTCATTGATCTGGCGGGCTGGATGGTCGGCGATGCGGC
>NZ_JACHNX010000044.1 GCF_014199595.1 Sphingomonas yabuuchiae
TGGTTGCGGGGGCAGGATTTGAACCTGCGGCCTTCAGGTTATGAGCCTGACGAGCTACCGGGCTGCTCCACCCCGCGACGCTGTGGAAGGTGGTGAGACAAGTGAATGGGTTTTTGTATTCGCGGGCTGTAATGCCTGGCGACGCCCTACTCTTCCACTGCTTGAGCAGTAGTACCATTGGCGCAGTCGGGTTTCACGGCCGAGTTCGGGATGGGATCGGGTGGGACACCGACGCTATGGCCACCAGGCAATAGAGTCCGCGAATACTGACCCTCGAGGGTTGGCTCGAGGGTGATGGGTATAAAATCGATGCGTGCACTGGCTTGTATGATGACCGCACCCTGCCATCTAGCCCAGGGCTGATGGTGGGGGTGTGGAGCTCTCAAGCGCGAATAGGACAATTAGTATCGGTTAGCTCCATGCGTTACCGCACTTCCACATCCGATCTATCGAGGTCGTGGTCTTCGACCGTCCTGAGAAATCTTATCTTGAGGGAGGCTTCCCGCTTAGATGCTTTCAGCGGTTATCCCGTCCGTACATAGCTACCCTGCTGCGCCGTTGGCACGACGACAGGTACACCAGAGGTACGTTCAACCCGGTCCTCTCGTACTAGGGTCAACTCCTCTCAAATTTCGACGCCCACGGCAGATAGGGACCAAACTGTCTCGCGACGTTCTGAACCCAGCTCACGTACCACTTTAATTGGCGAACAGCCAAACCCTTGGGACCTGCTCCAGCCCCAGGATGTGATGAGCCGACATCGAGGTGCCAAACAACCCCGTCGATATGAGCTCTTGGGGGTTATCAGCCTGTTATCCCCGGCGTACCTTTTATCCGTTGAGCGATGGCCCTTCCACGAGGGACCACCGGATCACTATGACCGACTTTCGTCTCTGCTCGACTTGTCAGTCTCGCAGTCAGGCTGGCTTATGCCATTGCACTCTAACAGCCGGTTTCCAACCGGCCTGAGCCAACCTTCGCGCGCCTCCGTTACTCTTTAGGAGGCGACCGCCCCAGTCAAACTACCCGCCACAGAGGGTCCCTGTACCGGTTTCACGGTACGAGGTTAGACATTAAACAACAACAGGGTGGTATTTCACCTATGGCTCCACATCGGCTGGCGCCAATGCTTCAAAGCCTCCCACCTATGCTACACAGTTCTTGTCCAATGCCACTCTGAAGCTGCAGTAAAGGTGCACGGGGTCTTTCCGTCTAACCGCGGGTACTCCGCATCTTCACGGAGAATTCAATTTCGCTGAGCATGTCCTGGAGACAGTGGGGAAGTCGTTACGCCATTCGTGCAGGTCGGAACTTACCCGACAAGGAATTTCGCTACCTTAGGACCGTTATAGTTACGGCCGCCGTTTACCTGGGCTTCATTTCAGAGCTTGCACTCCTCCACTTAACCTTCAGGCACCGGGCAGGCGTCAGGCCCTATACGTCGTCTTGAAGCCGACTTAGCAGAGCCCTGTGTTTTTGCTAAACAGTCGCTACCCCCTGGCCTGTGCCCCCCATGAGAGCTTGCGCTTACATGGGGCCTCCTTCTTCCGAAGGTACGGAGGCAATTTGCCGAGTTCCTTCAGGACACTTCTCTCAAGCGCCTTGGTATACTCTACCTGACCACCTGTGTCGGTTTCGGGTACGGTCTATACGGTGGGGCTATTTCCCGGGACAGTTTCGAAGCCTGACCAATCCGATAAGGTCAGACAACACACACCATCCGTCACACACCACCAGGCCCACGAATATTAACGTGGTTCCCATCGACTACCCCCTTCGGGCTCGTCTTAGGGGCCGGCTCACCCTGCGCGGATTAGCCTTGCGCAGGAACCCTTGGTCTTTCGGCGAGAGGGCATCTCACCCTCTTTATCGCTACTCATGTCTGCATTCGCACTTCCGATACCTCCACGACCCATTACCAGATCGCTTCGCAGGCTTACGGAACGCTCCGCTACCGCGTACACGAAAGTGTACACCCTAAGCTTCGGTGCGTGTCTTGAGCCCCGTTACATCTTCGCCGCAGAAACCCTTGTTTAGACCAGTGAGCTGTTACGCTTTCTTTAAAGGATGGCTGCTTCTAAGCCAACCTCCTGGTTGTTTTGGGATTTCCACATGCTTTCCCACTTAGACACGACTTGGGGACCTTAGCTGTAGGTCAGGGCTGTTTCCCTTTTGACGACGGACCTTAGCACCCGCCGTCTGTCTCCCGAGTATCACTCATAGGTATTCGGAGTTTGGTTAGTATTGGTAGATCTCGCGACCCCCGCAACCATCCAGTGCTCTACCCCCTATGGTGTCCGCTCGAGGCACTACCTCAATAGTTTTCGCGGAGAACCAGCTATTTCCCGGCTTGATTGGCCTTTCACCCCTAAGCACAACTCATCCGGTAACTTTTCAACGTTAATCGGTTCGGACCTCCAGTGCGTGTTACCGCACCTTCATCCTGGTCATGCATAGATCGCCGGGTTTCGGGTCTAATACTTCAAACTATGTCGCCCTATTCAGACTCGCTTTCGCTGCGCCTACACCTATCGGCTTAAGCTTGCTTGAAACATTAAGTCACAGACCCATTATGCAAGAGGTACGCAGTCACCCCATAAAGAGGCTCCTACTGCTTGTAGGCAATCCGTTTCAGGTACTGTTTCACTCCCCTCATCGGGGTGCTTTTCACCTTTCCCTCACGGTACTAGTTCGCTATCGGTCATGTACGAGTATTTAGGCTTGGAGGGTGGTCCCCCCATGTTCAGACAGGATTACACGTGTCCCGCCCTACTCGAGTCCTTTCACATCAGTTTCGCATACGGGGCTGTCACCCGCTATGGCCACACTTTCCAGAGTGTTCTGCTACTTGAATGAAAGGCACTGGCCTGGTCCGCGTTCGCTCGCCACTACTAACGGAATCTCGGTTGATGTCTTTTCCTCCAGCTACTGAGATGTTTCAGTTCACCGGGTTCGCTTCTCGAAACCTATGTATTCAGTTAAGAGATACCTGAACCGCCTAACCCTGAACGCCATCGCTGACGTGCAAGATTAAACGGATAGGTGGGTTTCCCCATTCGGAAATCGTCGGGTCAAAGGTTGCTCACACCTCACCGACGCTTATCGCAGCGTGCCACGTCCTTCATCGCCTGTACATGCCAAGGCATCCACGAATTGCCCTTACCTCACGCTTGAGAGCCCACACCACCACCATCAACGCTGGGCTTGTCTCACGACAAAGCCGACTCGGCAGAGCAGCATTGGGTAGCTTATCGGTGTGGTCATTAAATACTCAGCCAGATATTGTGAATTGCCAGCCTGTCCGTTTGACTTGGCCTTACGGCCTCGCCTCACTTTCAAAGCCGACACCTTCACGGCATCGATTTTAAAAACCCATTCACAATGTCAAAGATGAACGCTCCTAGGCGTTCGCAACCGCTGCTCGCACAGCGGAACTGGTGTCTTCATCTCTAGGTTATGGCTTGGATAAGAGTGGTGGAGCTTATCGGGATCGAACCGATGACCTGATGCTTGCAAAGCAACCGCTCTCCCAGCTGAGCTAAAGCCCCTCACTCTCCGCACGCCGTCAGTCGCAGCAAAGCTGCGCCTTATGGCGCGCTATGTTGCGCTGGCCGTGCTGGGCTGCGTGCGAAATAGCTTGCGCTATTTCGTCTCGCTGCCTGCGCAGTGGTGGGCCGAGTAGGAGTTGAACCTACGACCTCACGCTTATCAGGCGTGCGCTCTAACCACCTGAGCTACCGGCCCCCTGCACTCACCGGCCATAAGGCCGCGAGGCGGTAAGCCAGCTCAAGCTATACTCCCCGTCAGGGAAGTAACCTAGGATGAAGGGACATGAGGACGGCGGATTGGAATGTCTTTGGAATGGGAGGAAGCTCTTTCGAACCGAAGCTCGACGCTTTCCGCCACGTTTCCTTAGAAAGGAGGTGATCCAGCCGCAGGTTCCCCTACGGCTACCTTGTTACGACTTCACCCCAGTCGCTGAACCCACCGTGGTCGCCTGCTTCCCTTACGGGTTGGCGCAACGCCTTCGGGTGAATCCAACTCCCATGGTGTGACGGGCGGTGTGTACAAGGCCTGGGAACGTATTCACCGCGGCATGCTGATCCGCGATTACTAGCGATTCCGCCTTCATGCTCTCGAGTTGCAGAGAACAATCCGAACTGAGACAACTTTTGGGGATTAGCTCGCCCTCGCAGGGTCGCTGCCCACTGTAGTTGCCATTGTAGCACGTGTGTAGCCCAGCGCGTAAGGGCCATGAGGACTTGACGTCATCCCCACCTTCCTCCGGCTTATCACCGGCGGTTCCTTTAGAGTACCCAACCAAATGATGGTAACTAAAGGCGAGGGTTGCGCTCGTTGCGGGACTTAACCCAACATCTCACGACACGAGCTGACGACAGCCATGCAGCACCTGTGTTCCAGTCCCCGAAGGGAAGAAAGGCATCTCTGCCAGTCGTCCGGACATGTCAAACGCTGGTAAGGTTCTGCGCGTTGCTTCGAATTAAACCACATGCTCCACCGCTTGTGCAGGCCCCCGTCAATTCCTTTGAGTTTTAACCTTGCGGCCGTACTCCCCAGGCGGATAACTTAATGCGTTAGCTGCGCCACCCAAGCACCAAGTGCCCGGACAGCTAGTTATCATCGTTTACGGCGTGGACTACCAGGGTATCTAATCCTGTTTGCTCCCCACGCTTTCGCACCTCAGCGTCAATACCAGTCCAGTCAGCCGCCTTCGCCACTGGTGTTCTTCCGAATATCTACGAATTTCACCTCTACACTCGGAATTCCACTGACCTCTCCTGGATTCAAGCGATGCAGTCTCAAAGGCAGTTCTGGAGTTGAGCTCCAGGCTTTCACCTCTGACTTACAAAGCCGCCTACGTGCGCTTTACGCCCAGTAATTCCGAACAACGCTAGCCCCCTCCGTATTACCGCGGCTGCTGGCACGGAGTTAGCCGGGGCTTATTCTCCCGGTACAGTCATTATCTTCCCGGGTAAAAGAGCTTTACAACCCTAGGGCCTTCATCACTCACGCGGCATTGCTGGATCAGGCTTTCGCCCATTGTCCAATATTCCCCACTGCTGCCTCCCGTAGGAGTCTGGGCCGTGTCTCAGTCCCAGTGTGGCTGATCATCCTCTCAGACCAGCTATGGATCGTCGGCTTGGTAGGCCTTTACCCCACCAACTACCTAATCCAACGCGGGCTCATCCTCTGGCGATAAATCTTTGGACTTTCGTCATCATCCGGTATTAGCAGCCGTTTCCAGCTGTTATTCCGAACCAAAGGGCAGATTCCCACGCGTTACGCACCCGTGCGCCACTAAACCCCGAAGGGCCTCGTTCGACTTGCATGTGTTAGGCATGCCGCCAGCGTTCGTTCTGAGCCAGGATCAAACTCTCAAGTTTGATGCTCGATCTTTGCCCGGTGGAATGACCAGACAAAAACCGCTCACTTCAAGGAGCCAATTCCTGCACATCACATATTCTTAGTGGATATGTAACGAGACATACGAACTGGCTTATTGCTTATTAACGATCCCCGAGCACCTTGAATGCCCAGAACAACCGCCAAGCCGCCGCCCGCATGTCCCTTCATCTAACCTACAATGTCAAAGAGCCCGACAACAAATACCGGC
>NZ_JACHNX010000045.1 GCF_014199595.1 Sphingomonas yabuuchiae
GTAGGTAACATCGCAAGTGTCCTTGTCGCGGGCGGCGCGGGCGAGGGTGCTGTAGAACGATACCTCCGCCATCTTCACTGCGGCGAGCAAAGCCCAGGCGGGGGTCGACTGGATGCACGCACAGCAGCCGGCGCTGCAACTCAGCGCTGCGGCGTAATTGGGATTGCGGCGGGTGCGTCCGGCATCCGCCGTAGGCTGCCGGCGAGCCGGTCCTCGGCCGTCCTCGCGCGATGAAGCAGCGTCAGGTTCTCGCTCGCCAAAAGACGCTTCTCTTCCGCATGACGGCGCGCGGCTGCCCTCAGGTCCGCCAGATCGGATTCAAGCTCGGCGATGCGCGCTGCCAGATCGGTCGCCGGTGTTGGGCCACCCGCCGCCGCCTCGATCTCGTCGAGGATGTCGCGATGGGTCGTGTAGAGCGGATTGCGGCTACGCCCAGCCTCGCGCGCGACCGAAGCCGGGCTGATCCGCACGACGCGCCCAGCATGATCGGCATGCCGCCCTTCGCCGCGCACAAGTCTGGCGAGTGCAGCCCGGTAGCTCCTTGCGACCGCGTCAGATCGGCGCAACGCATCAGTTCCCCTCATATTGCCCTCCGATCTTTGCCAGCACGCCGTCGCACTGTTCGATCGCCTCGGTCAGCACCGCCGCTGTCATCGCTCCGGCTCGGGGAAGCAGGGCAGCATTGCGCGCACGCCGATCTCGCCAGTAGCCGGCATGCTGCTCCTCAACGACCATATTCGCGCACGACAGGCACACCGCTGGCGCCCTCCCGGCTTCGCTCGGCCCGGCCTCACCGCCGCAGCGCGCCGTTTCCTGCTGGAACACGCACCAGCCATAATCGCAGGCATGCACCCGGAGATCGGTCTCCGCGAGGATAAATGCGATATAGTCGCGCCGGACCTGCTCACCGGCACGGCCGCGGAACCGGACATTGCCGGCAACGATACGCTCCCCCATCCGGCCACCAAGGCGCTTGCTGGTCAGCATTTGATCGAGCGCTGCGGCGGTTTCGGCGCGGCTCTCATGGTCGATAAGGCCGTGCAGATCGAAGTCGTTCCCCACATAGCTTCGGGCCGTCATCGCGACCGACGCATGCTTGAAGTGCTCGGCCAGCCCGAGAAGCTGTGATCGATCCCGCCGTGCCACGAACCGAGCGAAGGTCTTGCGGAACTGGTGCGTGCTGAACGACCAAGGCTTTCCTTCATGTTCGGGCACGCCGACGTGCCGCGCGAAGTCGTTGATCCGCCAACCGATGTGCATGTGGGTCACCGGCACGATCTCGCCATATTGCGTGTTCTTGACCAGGAAGATTTCATCGCGTCCCGACGCGGCACGCAGCGGGGCGCTCAGCTGTTCGAGCAGATCGACGGCCCGCACCACCGGCGCGGGGGCAACCCAGCGTTCCTCCCGCCCCTCGGGATGGTCTACCGTCTTGAACAACCGCGCCACCACATAGGCCTGATCCACGCCGGTCTCGCCGATCGGGCGGTATTCGATCGCCCCGACCTTCATCGACAGGATCTCGCTCACCCGCATCCCGACGAAGCCCGCGATGACGATGTAGCAGGCTTCGACGAGGTGGCATGCGGCGTGACGGACGGCGTAAGCGCCATCCAACTTGTCCCCCAGCGGTCCCGTCAGATGCGCTTGCCGCAGCGCCCTGCGCACATAGTAGGAGGCTTGGCGGGAGATGCCGGTAGCGAGGCCGATGGCCCTGGCTCGTAAGCGGATCGTTTCAGCCTCGATGATCGTCTCGCCATGCTCCTCCACCCAGCGCAACGCTTCGCCAAGGATCGCGACGGCGACCTCATCCGGGATGAACGGGATTGTCCCTTTGGTCGCGCGCGTGACGCCCGCCGCCTCGAAGGTCGTGTCCAACGGCAGCGGATCGACGCGCGGAGCATCGCTCAGCTTGGTTCTTTGCCGATAGAGATCCTTTATGGCGAGCAGGTAGTTGCTCACCGTGCTTGGGCTGACCCGCGCCTTTCCATTGCGGGCGGGACGACCGCGCAACCAAACGCACAGGCGATCGACAGCGCTCGGGTCGATGTCGGAGAAGCGGCGCAGCCCCTCGATCGCCATCCACCCGATCAGCGTGCGCAGAATCAGGCCTTTCATATGAAGCGACGCGAGCGATGATCGCTTTCGTCCCGCTGGCGGATCGACGCGCATCGACCAGAGGAAGTGCTTCGCGGCATGGATCAGGGCCGCGCGCTCCCCGATGCCGATCCTCGCATCCTTTGGCATCGCAACGACCCAGCGCAGCCGGTTCTGATCGGCGCGGCGACCCGACGTCCTGATGTCGAGGCGCCATTCGTCGTCGCCGAATCGGCTCCAGGGCGAGACGGCCATATCTTCCCAGGCCGGCGCCCCCGCCCTCGTTTGTGGCCGCACGCTCATTCGATCGGCGGCAGCACGGGCAGCGCACGGTCGACCGCTGCATCATGCAGCGTGTCCGGGAAGCGCGGCAGAATATCGCGTTCGAGGATCTCCAGTTTGGGGGCATAGAGCAGCCGCCAACGACCCGGCACCATCCCGTTTCGCGCGTCGATCAGCGCCGATCGCGTCGCGTTAAGCCGAACCAGCATCTCCACATCGAGCGGGATGACCGCGTTCTGGCAGGTGAAGCACCCCAGCCAGGCCGTGCAGAGTTGGCCCGCACGCTGGCCTTCCGCCGCCCCACCCATCGGATCGGCGCAGATGAAGCCCGAGGCCGACGCACGGCGAACGTCGACGTCAGGCTGTTCGGGTATTTCCGCATCCGGCTCCCCCCGCACGATCTCGACGAACCGGGCCTGCAAGGCGCCAACGGCGATGGCTTGGGCTTGTCGGACGAGCGGCCGATCCACATAACGCTGCGTGGTGTCCGGCGTCGCATGGTTCGCCAGCGCCTGGGTTTTCAGGATATCATGGCCCAGCCTCTCATGCGCCAGCGTCAGCCCAGATGCCCGAAGCGCGGCGATGCTCAGTTGCAAGGGCCTGCCCAGATCGTCTCGCAGATCGTGACGCTTCACGAAGCGCCGGACATGCGCCGATACCAGATAGTTCGGTATCACGCCGACGATCCGCGAGCTGTTCATATTGTCGATCAGGAACAGGCGGTCCCGGTCCTCGGGCCGCGCATGCGGGATGAGCGCAGCCGTCATTGCCAGCACTTGCTCGATCAACGTCGGGACCGAGAAGCTCTTATCCTTGAGGAAGCTGCGCCGTTGTTCGCGGCTCGAGCGCCCTTTGCTCCAGGTGACGAGCACGCGGCCGTCAAGCAGGAGGTGCTCGCTCATGCAGTCGCGACGAAGCAAGCGCAGCGCTTCGGCATTGGCGTAGGTCTGCGCGCCGATCGCGATCATGTAGGGCACGATCGTTTCCGGCATCATGTAGAGATGAGCCGCCACCTTCAGATTGGCGCCATGGCGCAGCATCGCGAAGTGAAGGCGCCACAGTTTCGCTCCCGGCTTCGACATCACCCGCGTCGGTGGCACGATCCCGCCGAACCGATCGCAGATTATCGCAAGCAGAACCCCGATATCGTCCAGATCAAGCCGCGCCAGATCGTCCTCAGCCGCGATCGCGGCACGGTCGAGGCGCGCAAGCGCCGCGCACCCAGCCTGGAACACCGCCCAGCTGGCAGTGATATCGGCGCGGGCTGCGGCTAGCACGCGCTCCATCTCGTTTCGGCTCAGCACCGCTCGAGGCGGTGTCTCGGCATTCTTGCGTGGGAAGGCGTTGAACGGGATATCAAGGTCGGAGTGGGTCAGCTCGGGCCGGTTTCGCTGCAACCATGCGATCAACTGCTTGATGCACGACCATGCCCCATGTCTCGTCGCCTTCACCCAGGGTTTGGTATCGAGCGATGCGATGAACGCGCGCAGCACCGCTGTATCGACGTCACGCATCGACGTGATTGCATCATCATGTTCCTTGATGAACGAGAACCACAGGGGAAGCCGACGATAGGTGCTGATGCGAGTTGACGCTGCTTTGTCGCCAAGATGATGTCGGAACGCCAGCGCCAGCTCGGCCGCCATCGGCACTTTTCCGAACATTGTAAAATCGAACGAACGCTTGAGCGTGCCGTCTGCTTGTACGAAGTTGACGACGAGCGTACCGGGCTCGCTGATCAGCGGGATCGGCGATGGTGCGACCCGATAATTCTTCCGGCGGCGTGCCACTACAGCAGTGCCGCATAGAGATCATCGACTGAGGATTCGATGATCGAGAGGTCGGTTGCGACGACGCGGAGGTAGATCGCTGTGGTCGCAAGATCGGCGTGCCCCATCAACACCTGCAGCGCGAGCAGCGGATTGAGGTCCGGATGGGTTTGTGCCTCGCGCTGCAGGAACCTCAGCATCGCTACCGCGAACGTGTGGCGCAGCGCATGGAACGTCGCCGGTACGCCTGCGCCGTCTGCCGCCGCTTTGAACATCGCGCCAACCCGCCGGGGCGTCATCGGCTGCCCCCTTACGGTCAGGAACAGCGCGTCAGGGTCAGTGGGCCCAGCGCGAGCTTGCATTTTTCTAACCGTGACGGCGCGCTCCTCCCGCACATAAGCCCACGTCCGATCCAGAAGCGTGGGCGGCGGATAGATGACGCGGGCTTTTCCGCCCTTTGTTGCGTCGATTCGCACCGGCATCATCGGTTCGGCGCAGGCCTTCGGAAGAAGGCGGAGTTTCAACCCGGCGATCTCCATGCGCCTTATCCCGGTCGTGACCGCCCATTCGACAACGAGCCGGTCCCTGACCGGCATTTCCGCTATGATCCGCCGGATCGCCGACGGCGCCAGCGGACGCGGCAGCATCGTCACATGGCGCACGGTCAGCTCGTTGACGCGCTCGCGGCCGCCACTCGCATCGATATGAGCGAAGAAGCCTGGCGGGCGGCTTCGCGACAGTGCGACGTCGCTTGCCGTAAACGGCGTTCGATCAATCAGGCCGGTCCCGGCACACCAGTGGTAGAACCGGGCGATGGTGCGCAACCGGCCATTGATCGTACTGCGCGCCAGCGGCTTTTCGTCGTCATCAGGTGGATGCAACATATTGTCCCGGTATGCTGCGATCTCACCAGAGCCGACACTGTCCCAGCGCCAGTCATTCGCCTCAATCGTCTGCCACCAGTCATAGAGCGCTTCGCCGTAGGTGCGCCAGGTCTCGGGGCTGCGCGTCCGCCCACGCACCAGCGCGACATGCATCAGCCAGGCACAGGCCGGCTCGATCAGTCGCATTTTCGCGTCGAGCAGCATCGGCACGCCCAGAACCGATGAGCCATCGGGCCTGAACGTTTCTGCCGAGAACAACAACTCCGCCATACCTCTCCTCGATCGCTGCCGAATGGGGTGGGCCCTCGGGCCCACCCCATTCGGCGAAGAAGGAGAGTGGGGCCTGTGCAGGGTGTCCTTCTGGATAGCCCTGAAAGGACAGAAAGGACATCCTGTGGGCAGGACCTAACAT
>NZ_JACHNX010000046.1 GCF_014199595.1 Sphingomonas yabuuchiae
GGGGGAAGCTACGTCCGGGCTACGCCCGGCCTCCGCTTCCCCCCACACGTCATCTACGATGTCGCTGACCCTTCAACTGCGATGTCGCTGTGCACACGCTCTCAGATGCAGAGATTGGGCTGTTCTTTAGGGCGCTAGCCGTTGAGCGGGAGACATATCGCCGGGGTTTCGCTCTCATGCTCCTGACCGCGTGCCGTATTCAGGAAATCGCTCAGGCCAAGGCGTCTTCGATACGCGATGGCGTCTGGTATCGTGAGGCCAGTGACGTGAAGAACGGTGAGGACCACGCGATCCCCTTGGGAGCATGGGGGCGGGCGTTGGCGGTTGGCGGATCAGAATGGGTCCTGCCCTGCGAAAACGATCCCAAAAAGCCGCAGCGCTACGTCTGGTACAAGGTCCGTGATCGCCTCATCAAACGAATGACCGAAGCGAGTGGCGGTCCTGTCGGACACTGGAAGCCGCATGACCTTCGGAGGACCGTCAGGTCGAATACGCGGCGATTCGGCATCGGCCACCTGACTGCTGAGGCGATGTTGGCTCACAAGCTCCCTGCGGGCGTCGAGCGTATCTATGACCGCCACGACCCCATTGACGATCTGCGGCGTGCCTATGGCGCTTGGGAGGCCCATTTGGCGGCAATCGTTCGGGAGGCCGGTCTAGGCGAGGTCTTCGGCCTTCCGGTTCCTCAAGAAGCGGAGATTGCGGCAGCCGCCTGACGGCGAGCGAACCTGAGTCGATTGCGTAAATTTGGGAAGAAAGCATTGTGCGAGGGCCGGGAAACCAATCGCGGCCCTTTTTTCGTCTGTCGGTTCGACGCAACGCTGGTTGACGCCAATTCAAAAATCTGATCCATAAAACCATCGCAGTGCGGCTTTGCACCCAGCGTCTCAAATCTAATTTCGATTTTTGACGGTGGAGTGCGCCCGGTGAACATCCATGAAGCATCAGTTCTCAATAAGCTGACGGAGCGTGGTCCCGGATGGACCATCTTGGCGCTTGTCATCCTGAGAATGCGGTCGGGCTCTACCCGTGGTTACTTGCTGGCTGGGGCGAGCGGTATCAGCGCTTTGGGGGTGGCGGGCCGGATGTTGGGGTGGCTTTAATTTCGTCAGACGACGCCGATTATATCCAAGGGTGATGCTTTTCATCCGGGCTAAGCCACGAGCAAATCGCCACGACTATCAGCGCAACCACCACGCCGATAGTCAGCATCTGGCTCAGCATATCACCCCCTCAGTCTCCTGATTACCATCTTCCACCCATCCTCATTCGATGAGTCAGAGCGATGGAAATAAGACGCCATAACGTCACTCTTGCTATTCGGCAGGGCAGGGGCCTCGCTTGTCGTCCAAAATTTCGAAGCGGCCGTTCGTCAACACGAGGTCGGTGAAGCGGCATTTATCGTTGGCCATGTCGAGATACGATACGACTTTCAAAAGCCGACTTTCGGGTTGTCGAATGAGGCGATGAGCTTCGGGCTGTAGGAAGCTCGGCAAGTCGATCACCGTCCCGGTATCTTGATCGATGAACTTCACAAATTCACACGACATGCCGCAACCAAGGCGTGCGATATTGTATTTCCCTGCAAAATCGGGATCGCCGCCCAGCACTTTCTCAAGAGCAGTTTTGTAATTCTTGTTCGGTGGGTTCCCGCCTGTCAGGATCGGCACTGCCACGTCGCCACCGTGTTCAAATGGCGCGGCAGGATATTTCGCAAACTGCGCACGCATAGCTGCTGTGGGCTTTTCTTTTTCGCGTTCGCGTCGCCACAAAGCGCCAACATCCGTATCGCCGTTTGTCGCCTGATTTTGGGCCAACACCTCGTTGGCGGCGTTGTTGCTGATTGCATCACTCCGAGCGTCAAGCTCGTCGGCCTGCTTTTCCATTGATTCGGCCACGTCCGCAGAACTCGCCGTATTGGCATTCGACTTGGTAGCATCGATCTTATGTTCCTCCGGTGTTTTCAATTCTCCCGGCTTGATGCCGAGCGCAACCGCGCCTCTGCCCATGACGAACCATGCAGCGGTGACAAAGTTGTCCATCGCGACGCCGTTCTCAGCGATGCCCTCCATTAGTAGCGAGTTGGGACCGCATGTTGACCCGCCCCCGCCCTCCTTTTCACGGAAAAGGAAGGTCATTTTGTCGGTTCGATTGCGAAGCGCATCCTCTTTTTCGGTCTGTAGCGCGTATAGGCCTTCACCTTTGCTATCCCAGCCAGTGACGTTGATCTTTTCGGCTTTCAAGCCTGCCAGAAAAACGTCGAGAGGCTGATTGAAGCTGGCGACGGTGATCCCGCCGGGGCCAATCGCCACGCACTGGTGCCGCATGTTCGCGGGCACGCCGCCTAGCAAGCTTGGAGCGACCTTGAACCCGAACCATATCGAAGCCGCAAGAAGGGGAGGGATGATGATAAGGCCAAGCAGCAAGCGCTTCCAAAATGGTACAGGCTGGTCTTCCCATTCGGGTGTAACCTCATCAGAAGGCTGAGGAGGCATATGTCGGTCTAGCATATCATTGCTACTGGCGCTCAGAATTTGTGTCTTCGCAGCCCTATATTCACTTTCATCCATCGCCCCTTGATCTTTCAGGGCTTTGAGGCGCTCCAGTTTCGCTACGATGTCAGTCATTAGCCCGCTCAATATAATTTCGGGCAATAAGTGGGGTGAGAGTGATTAATTAAGAGTTGTAATTTGTATCCGGGAAATTCCCGGATTGACCCTTCCAAAATTTGCTAATCAGGCTTTGCGGATAGCGTCGGCCAGCGTGTCGAAGCGGTCGTTGACGATGTCGGTGAGCTTGTCTTGCCCGCGCTCGACCCGCTCCATCGCTTTGTCGATCGCCTGCACCGCACTTTCTAATTTGACGATCCGCTCGACATCCGCCGTCCGCAGATGTTCGACCGCGTCGATGCGAGCGGTCTGGTTCTTGATCTGATGTTTCAGGTCGTCATGCTCGTCAGCGAGAAGAGCGATCTTGTTCATCGCCTCCTTGGTGATCGCTCGGACGATGAGCCCGGCGGCGGTCGAAACAGTCGCCAGCCCCGCTGCCCATTCAATCAGCGAGGATGTCTCGAACATTATCGCGCCACCGCGTCCACGATCGCGGTCAGGGCGGCAGCGCCAGATGCTGACAGGCCAGCGCGAATGAGCCACGTCAGGGCGACGGATTTAACGGCGGGCACCTCCCAAACGATCTTGGCGTATCGCATGGCCGTTCGCATGGCCGTACCGGCCAAGCGCTGCCACTTCGACTTACGCATTCGCCACCGGGGCCATCTGCATCGGTTGATCGAGACCCATTTGCTGCCGCAGCATCGCTAACTGATAGTTGTATCCGGATTGGTTTGCACACTGCTGAGCGCATTGATAAACTACACCTGACTTCGCGGCTTCCGTAAATTTCGCAAGGATTGCGCCGTACGCGGCTGCGCTCCGCGCCTGCTCTTCGACTAATTCTTCTAAAATCGCTTTATGAAAATCGGTGACTACCTCGTAAGCATCTGAAAGTGTGGTGGTGGACATTCTGTATTTAGCTGAACGCCATCCATCACTGCTCGGTCTGGACTATGGAGATGTTCTGTGTCGCAATGCCGCCTCTGTTCGATCCGTTTTGTGGTCCCGGCCCCGTGTTGCGACCGGTAAGGCGTGCAGAGTAAGTCACGGTGGTGCCGCCCGAGTTATCAGTGAACGTGAGTGATCCGCCGATACCCTCCCGATAGCTACCGGGTTCATCGGCACTGAAAGCGGGATCACGATACCATGACCCGGTCGCGGTCCGCGTGGCGACATCCGCACCATTTCTCGACAGGACGATTTGTGCAGACAGGTCGCTGCCTGACCCTTCATTCTGAAATTTGTCGACGCTTTGTGACCACGACCAACTATAGCTCAGCACGACGACGCGCGTCCCGCCGCGTGATCCCACCAAGCCCGTGGTGACGTTCGCATTTGTGGCCGTGCTGGTTGTGCCAATCGCGTTCTTCGTCGTGCCAGCGGACAGACTACCACCGAAATAGCTGCTGCCGTCAGTCTTCAGATAGTAGTTCGCATTGGCCTCGGTGCAGTCGGCGAGGTTCGCTTTTCGCGGCCCGAACCACTCGATGAATTGCCCGCTCGACCCAAAGCCGTTGCCAGACACCTTCATAACCGAGCCATTGTCAAAGATGATGCGGCCCGCGTTTAGGTCGAATTTCGCCGAACCTGATGCGTTGCGGACGACGCCCGCCGTCACGTCACCGATGTTTGCACTGAGTGCCGATAAGCTCGTGACATTGAGACGATCAGCGGTGATCGTGTTGGCAGCAATCTGGTTCGCCGTGATGGAGCCGGTTGTTATCCGCCCGCCATTGATCGTAGTCGTTTCCCCACGATTGATGCGCCCTGCGGGGTCCTGCTGACCCGTGTAGGCCCAATTCGTGACGGTCTGGGCCTCAGTATTGCCAACCATGGTGCCGGACGGCGCACCAACCGTAGCTCCTTCCGCCACGCCACGGAGAACGTCCACGCCGCGACCATCACTGAACGCCAAGTCGCGGGCATCCTTGATAGACGCGCCGCCAATCGAAGGTACGCCATTCACGATAGAGAACGTCGCACGGACATAGCTACTGGGTCCGCCAGCGCTAAAATATTCGGTGCCATTACCCTCGCCGACGCCTTTTTGGCCGATCAGAAGGTAGGACGACCAAGCGGGGAAATTTGAACTTCCGAAGACTGAGCGGCTTGCGCCGCAATTATACATTTCAGCCGCAAGACCCTCATTCAGGCGGTTGCCCGATGGTTCATCAGATGTATAGGTCACAATGGTTGAAACAAAGGAGATGTCGCGAAGAAGATGCGCCATACTCCCGGCTGATGAACCATAGCCGCCTTCGTAAGCGACCGCGCCGTTACCATAAACGTCAAAATGTCGGATGCCCCAAACTTCGCCGCCGTTCGTCCAACAAACAGTGTAACTGCGGTTATACGCATCAGTTCGTAAGTTGGGATACGAGCCATCCCAATAGACTTGTCCGTCAGGTCCGCGAAGACCATGATTGTAGCCGGATGGAAGAGAGGACGTTTGGTTGCCTCTTGCCCCGACCGTAAAGGTCAGCGGTTTTCCAGCGCCAGAAACACCGGACCATTTTGCACTATCAAAAGCAGAGTCCACCGTTCCACGGCCACCTAGGATCAGGACCCATTGATGTGAGCGTCGCGATCTGATTCAGGCTCCACGAGGAGACTGGTGATGAGCGACCTTTTTTGGCTGACGGACGATCAGATGG
>NZ_JACHNX010000047.1 GCF_014199595.1 Sphingomonas yabuuchiae
ATTAAATAAAAACCATTTATAATCATCAACTTAGCGGGGGGGGGTAGCTCACCAGCTATGAGCTACCCCTAGCTCACCAGCTATGAGCTAGGTTCGAACAAAATTCGAAAATTTATGATTGAAATTGCAACACGTTTTCGGCACGTCGGTTTTGAATTTCATTCAATGACGTTCTGATTTTGATCATAGATGAGCTAGGGGTAGCTCACGCTGGATCAAATTTATCAGTCTGTGGGACTGGGGAGTGCCAATGTCGCAAGAGTCAAAGCAACTGGGTTTGACCACCGCACCGGGCGGGACATGGGTGCAGACTGATCGCGCCGCTCATGAGAGATGGGCGCAACTGGCCATCGCCAACCCCCGTGCGTCATCGGTGCTTCATGTGCTGGTGGCTCAAATGGGACGGCATAATGCCATTGTGACCAGCCAAACGACATTGGCAAAGGCAGCCCATTGCTCACTCCCCACCCTTAAGCGGGCTTTGTCCATACTTCGCGAACAAGGGTGGATCGAAGTCCGCCAGATCGGCCCAACCGGGACAGCCTGCGCTTATATCATCAATGATCGGGTCGCATGGAGCGGCAAGCGTGATGGCATTCGCTACAGCTTGTTCTCAGCGGCTGTGCTGATTGCAGATGATGAACAGCCGGATCGTGATGAACTGGGCGCACAACCGGCGCTCCATCGCCTGCCGAACCTGTTCCCGGGAGAGCGTCAGTTGCCAAGCGGTCCGGGCCTTCCGCCCCCGTCTGAACCATCACTTCCGGGGATGGAACCTGACTTGCCCGCGCAGTATATGGAAACCCCGGAAACACCACCATTTGAACGATTGGAAACGGGTGAAGATTCGTGACCTATCTAAGTCTAGGAGAAGCCGCAAAGGCTGCTGGTGTTGCCAAGGGAACTATTAGCAAAGCCCTGAAATCAGGTAAGCTAAGCTATGCTGACAAAACCCCTGCGGGATACCAAATAGACCCCGCCGAACTGTTCCGCGCGTTTCCACGGAAACAGCCAGAAACCGTTGAATATGAACGATTGGAAACTCCAAAGGAAACGGTGGAAACGGCTGTGCTACGGGCACAGCTTGAAGCCGCCGAACGGAGGGCCGCAACTGCCGAGGCCGACCGGGACGCTTGGCGGGAACAAGCGCAACGTGCGACACTCGCTTTGACCGATCAACGTGCCGCCCCTCAACCCGTCCCCCAGCGTGGATTCTGGTCCCGTCTGTTCAGCCGCCAGGGCAACAGCCCTAGCGGCGATGAGGCATGAGGGCGGCGGGTTTCACCTGAACCCGCGCATGGCTGACCGCCCCAGTCGCGACCACGCCGCCGCTGCGATCTGGCTGCACGAAAAACCCTGACGCATTGGAAGTCCGCACGAAAACCCCGATTTCAGGGTTTTCCGTCACCCTCACAGGCTCATGCCGCGATCCCGTTGCAGGACCAGCTCGCGCTCGTGGAGCAACTGCCCCACCGCCCGCGCCATTTGGGGTTCGCGCTGGATCTGCTCGATGTAGAGATCCTTGGTGTGCTGGTTCGCCCCGTTATAGGCATCCACCGCCTTGCGGAGCGCCTCCGGGGTCGCCTTCCAGTCGCTGTTATGGTCGCCATAGCCGTGGGCGCCCGCCTCGCGCTTCCCGGCTATGGTCCTGAACTTCTCCGCCACCTTTTCCCGTTCCTGCGCCTGCTGGCGCTCCTGTGCCTGCTCACGGGCGCGCTCGGCGGCAAGCTGCTCCTGACGCTGCGCCTCGGCGGCATCGCGCCGATCGCGATCGACCGCGCCGCTCAAGGTCGCCGCGAACGCATGGAGTCTGCCCGATATGCGCTGCCCCGCATCGCGTAGCCACTCGGTCCCCCGCTCGATATACTGGCGCAGGCCCCGCCGCTCGATGACGCCGGCGTTGTGCTGGCCCACCATCGTCACCGGCTCATAGGCCCGCCCCTCCCGCATCGCCTGATGCTCGGCGCGGCGCTCCATCGCCGTCGCGCTCGGCCCCATATGCACGGTCGCCTCCTGCTCGATCCCCTGCCGCTGGTGGCTGCGATGGTCCACCCGCTCCACGCTACCGGCGCGCTCAAGGGCAACATTCTGCATCTCGGCCCACCGGCCACGCCAGCGCTCGACCTCCCCGCTCGTCTTCTGGTCCAGTTCGCGGGTCTTCTCGCCCAGCCCTTCCGGGCCGATCCGCCGCGTCGTCGTCAGCAGATGGGCATGATGGTTGCGCTGGTCGCCCTCGCGACCTGGTGCGTGGATCGCCACGTCCACCGCCACCCCATGCCGCTCGCTGATCTCCCGCGCGAGGCCCAGCGCAAGCTCGCGCCGCGCCTCGGCCGACAACTCGGCCGGAAGCGCGATTTCATATTCACGGGCGACGGTGGAGTTCTTGCGCGTCTCGGCCTGCTCGGCGGCGTTCCAGAGCGCGGCCCGGTTGTTGGCCCACGCCGGGGCGTCGGCGGGCACAACAAGCGCGTTATGCTCGACGCCTTGCTTGCGGGTGTAATCGTGGACGAGGCCGGTTCGCTCGTCCGTGATTTCGACGCCCGCACGATAAGCCGCTGCCGCCGTCGCACTGCGACCGGCGGAACGGCTGATCGTCTTAACCGCAAGATGGAAGCTCGCCATCGCCGCGCCCTTACTAGCCATGCGGGAGCATGGCGCGGGCGATAGCCCGCTGGGGTTCAGGGGTATCCCCTGACGCACGCAAACGCAAGTTTGCATAAGTGCGCCCTTCCTCTCTTTCGTTCGGTCGGGTCCGGTGCTATCAATATCGCGCAGCGAAAGGATTGACCATGGCCGCTCCCACGCCAGAGGCTATCGAAACCGCACGTCGCAAGGTCCAGCAGGCCAAGGCCCGGTTGCAGGCACTGGAAGCCCGCGCCGCCACCATGAACCGCAAGGCCGATGCGCGCCGCAAGATCATCCTCGGCGGCCTGCTCCTCGATGCCGCCATGAAAGACCCCGCATGGGAATCCCGCCTCAATGACCTGATGAACCGCATCAGCCGCGATCAGGACCGCAAGGCGTTCGAGGGCTGGACCTTCAAGGGAGGCCCTGCCGATGCCTGATCCCTTCGACCCTGCCGAGTTCGACGCGCCCCCTCCCTCCGATCCCGGCGCGGACTATCGCATCCTGCTCGACGCCATGCGGAAGGCCGGGGCCGAAGGGGTCGCCCAGCAGGTCGCCGCCCTGTCCCGCCAGATCGAGCATGACGCCCGCCAGCGCGCCGAAGCGGGGCAGCAGACGCAGAACGCGCTCAACGAACTCCTGCGGGCCGCTACGCAGCTTCAGCGCGTCAGCGCAGCCATCGGGTGGGAGCATCTGAAGGGATGGCTCTACGCGGCCATGATCGGGCTGGGCCTGATCTTCGCCGCGGCCCTCGCCTACCAGTGGGCGAAGGAACCCAAGATTGAACAGCGGCTATACGGCTGCACCGCACGATGGGACGCCAAAACTCAACGCTGCAAGGGCGATTGGGTGCCCTTGCAGGCGCAATAGGCCAGTTCATTATCGGGTGTACGTAAATTCTTGCTCTTAACATTTAATGGGTGTACGAGATTGCTATGGAAGTCGAGTTCGATCCGGCCAAGGACGAGGCTAATCTCGCCAAGCACGGCGTATCATTGCAGGCTGCGGCGGACTTCGATTTTACAACATCGCTCGACCGTGAAGACACACGGTTCGACTATGGCGAAGTTCGCTTCGTATCCATCGGCTTCATCGGCGACCGCCTCTATTTTTTGGCCTATGCCGATGGTTCAACGGACGATGCAATACGCGCCATCAGCCTCCGCAGAGCGGAGAAACACGAGGTGAGGTTCTACTATGCGTCCCAAGTTTGATCCCGAAATTCACAGCGAAGATGCTCCGCTATCCGAGGAGTTCATGCAGGGTATGCGTCCGGCGCGTGAGGTCCATGGTGTTGACTGGGTTGACGCCAAGATGGGCCGCAAGCGCGGGCGGCCCAAGCTGGATGCTCCCAAGGTCGAGGTGAAAATCCGCTTGGATGCAAAGACGGTGGAGCATCTGCGCGACAGCGGCCCCGGATGGCAAACCCGTGTAAACGCCCTGCTCGGCCAGCTTGTGGCGACGGGACAAATCTGATCGTGGGCCACGTGGAAGCCCGCGAAAGCTTCAAGGCCGAAGCCCTCGCCTCATGGGCCGAATATCAGGAAACCGGGCTGCATCTGACCGGCGAGGAAGTGGCCCGCTGGCTCGATAGCTGGGGCACGGCAGGCGAGGGCGAATGTCCGCCTTGCCATCTGCGCGGAACCGAAAACCCCTGATTTTACCCTCTGGTGCCCGTCAGGGCACCGCCAAGCCCTTGGATGGCGAAACCTACCCCCCAACGCCTCCCTGCGCTCTATGGGCCGGAATCGGCTCCTGCACACCCCCTGATAGCCAATTGCGACCTTGCAGCGTGTGCGACGTGGAAGGGATGCGGATTCCTGTCCGTCATGCGCCTAACGCGTGCCGCGACTAGCGGCACTCATCATCACCGCCGTAGGCGGCCTGATTAGCGAGTTACCCACCCCCCGCCGCCGCCAGCTTTTGGATAGCGCTATGGCGGGGCATGGATAACTCGCAGCCCCCTTTCAGGGGGTAATCATAAGATCATAGAAGGGATTAAATAAAAACCATTTATAATCATCAACTTAGCGGGGGGGGGTAGCTCACCAGCTATGAGCTACCCCTAGCTCACCAGCTATGAGCTAGGTTC
>NZ_JACHNX010000048.1 GCF_014199595.1 Sphingomonas yabuuchiae
CGATGGTGGCACGATTGAGGGACAAATCAGCCGGTGGACGCCATCGATCCACCAGCCTCGCTGGGCGTCACGCCTGACGCTGACGGTGGTCGATGCCCGTATCCAGCCGCTGTGCTCAATCACGGATGCCGACGCGCAAGCCGAGGGCGTTCAGCAGATCGCAGGTGGCTGGCATGTGCCGGAGGCCGACCTGCCGCAGATGCCGACCGCCGCCGGAGCATTCGCTCGCCTCTGGTCGTCCCTGCACCGCACGGACGGCGAATGCTGGTGCGATAACCCGGACGTCGTCGCGCTGACCTTCACCGTCACCGCCGAGAACATCGACCGCATGGCCGCGAGCGCAGCCAACCCGCAGGAGTCCGCCCGTGGCTGACCAAATACCCGATAGCGCGAAGCTGCTGCCGTGCCCGAACCCGTGGTGCGACTGCCCTGATAGCCTTTTCGTTCAACCGCTCGATAGGAAGACGCTGTTTGGCGTCCAATGCGCATGCGGCTTTGAAGGGCCGGTGATGGACAGCAAACAGCGTGCCATCGCCGCCTGGAACACCCGCGCCGCCCCGCCCGCGATGGATCGGGAGGCGGTGGAGAAGGTGACCTCCGCCATGCTGCTTGGCCGGTCCTGGATGCGCCATTCTCCTACCTGCCGTTCGATTGTGGGAGAGGCAACCGATGATGGATGTCGTGTCGATTGCTCGTGCGGACTGGCGGATGTGCTCTCTAGCTTTGATGCCGCCATGTTCGGGGTCGATCCCGCTCTCTTCGGCTTAGACCCGACCCTCTCCACCCTCTCCGCAGACGCGATCCGCCAGGGGGAGGGGAAGTGGCGTCATGTGAAGCGCGGAACTGTCTATCAGGTGATCGGTACGGCGGAGTTGCAGGCCGGACAGCCCCAGCTCGAACACGCGGAGCTAGTCATCTACCGTGGCGAGGATGGCAAGCTGTGGGCCCGCAACAGCGGCGAGTTCCATGACGGCCGGTTCGTCCCCGCCACCCCCGCCTCTCACGCCAGCGATGGGGGGAAGGCATGACCTACCAGCGCAAAGAGGTGATCGGCAACGCTACGCTTTATCTGGGCGATTGCCTGCATATCCTGCCAACACTTGCCCCGGTCGACCATGTCATTAGCGACCCGCCATACGAAGATGAGTTGCACGCTGCCGTTGGTAAGTTTGCGACGCTTCGCAACGACGGAAAAAGCTACGCCTCAAACCGGCTAACGTCCTTTGGCTTCGAAGGTGTCAACGCTGATCGTTCAGCGATTGCGGCCGAATGCGTCCGCCTATCGCAAGGATGGGTCATTCTATTCACGCTTGCCGAGGGCGTCCGCGCTTGGCGTGACGATCTTCAAGCTGTCGGAGCCAAGTACGATACTTGTCTTGCTTGGGTGAAGCCGGACTCAACGCCTAGGATGAATGGTCAGGGCGCGGCACGAGGATTTGAATGCGCTGTCACAGCTTGGTGCGCCCCCGGCCATCGTAGCTGGAACGCTGGAGGAAAGCGCGGCGTCTACACGCACCTGGTCAATAATCCTGAGCGCACTGGCCAGCATCCTACGGAGAAGCCCCGTCGTTTGATGGCTGAACTGGTGGCGGACTTCACCAAGCCAGCACAAGTTGTGTGTGACCCATTTATGGGCAGCGGAACCACAGGTGTTGCTGCCGTGCAGGCTGGGCGTGGATTCATCGGGATTGAGCGCGACCACGCCCATTTCAACTTAGCCTGCCGTCGCATCGAGGACGCGCAGCGCCAGGGCAATCTTTTCATGGGAGACCCCGCATGACCACCCGACAGACGCCGGATGCTGTGCGCGAGGCGGAAGGGCGGGGCGGTTTCGCTTGCCCGATCTGCGGTCAGGAAACGCCGCATCACCACACGTCGAAAGTCGTGGATGCCTACCAGAACAAGCGGAGCCGGAAATGAGCGACCTGCTACCTGTAACGCAGGCCGACCGCGACGCGGTGCAGGCCTTTCATCGCATCATGGCGGCCCGCCTGATGAGTGACATTGCCAATGGACGCCCGACGATGGGTGAAGATGAGGGCGATGCTGGCACGTTGGTTCAGGCTTTCGCCGCCCACCGCCTCGCCGCCCTCGACAGCCGCGCGGGCGATGCGGGGGAGGGTGACCAATACACCGCCGGTTACGCGCAAGGTCAAGCGGACGCGGCCCAACTCCACCATTGGATGCAGGATAAGGCATGGCAGGATGCTGTCCTTATGCTGGTCCACTATCAGACGCTTGCCGAGCGAACGTGGCTTGTCGGGCATGAGGAAGCTGCCGCCAAGTTGGCGGAATGGTGGCGACATGCCCGCGCACTATCCGAGACGAAATCGGCTGAAGACATCGCCGCCACCCCCGCGCCCGCTGCCGATGCGGCAGACGAACGGGCCAGCATCTTGCGACAGGCCGCACAGGAAGCCTATCGCGTGTGTGCAGAAACGCGCCACGTATCGCTTGGCGAAAAGGCCCGAGACACCATTCTCGCCATGCAATCCCAGGACTCTGTCGGCCTGGGCAAGGACAACAACGGCGGGCGGTGCCCCGACTGTGACGATACCGGCGACGTTCACCGTATCGACGGCGAATGGCTCGGCACATGCCATTGCCCGGCCGGTAAAGGTGTTTCCGGTGATGCGGCCGAATTGGCGGCGTTTGGTGCCAGCGAACACGCTTGCGCGCTGTACCCGGGTGAGGATCAGGCCGCCGAGCGCGCGGCGTTCATCGCAGGGGCCACGCATCAGGCGAAACCCGCTGTCGATGCGGTCCCGGCGGGGGAGGTGGATACCTACAGCCGTTGGCTCGCTGGCGACGAGACGCTACCGACGCTACCCCGCGAGCAGTACCTACGCTTTCAAGCGAGCAGTGACCGCGCAATCAAAAATCGCCGACGCACCCCCCAGACTGTGGCGGATGGGGTAGAAGAAGTCCGCCGCAATCCCGACGATCCTGATTGGGATAATTGTCCGGCCTGCAAGGGAGGGGCGCTGGATACGGGGTACGAGTGCAACACTTGCGGTTTCGACGCGCAACCCTTGGTCCATTTGAAGGATGCTTGCGAGGCTCGGGGCGAAAGGATGCACCCTTCGGGGCTGTACGAAAGCGAGATAGCGCATCCCTTCCTCGCCGCCCTCTCGCACGGAGAGGGGCGGAAGTGAGCAGGTACGGCTTCACGAAGCGCACGACGCTCGGTATCATCCACCACGTCGACAATCTGACCCAAGTGGCAGGGCACAAGCGGCTGTTCGGCAAGACGGGCGGCTACGGCTGGTCGTTCTACCGTTACAATCAGCCGACGCCCTCGTTCGCGCTCCATCGCGTCTGGAACTTTGTGTTCTTCGCTGTGCACCACGTCGGAACGGGCGATAGCGTCGACCCGCCCGGCTGGCACGTCACCCGCGCGCGTCTGTGGATCGAGCGCGAGCGTGGCGGGATCGCCCTGCGTTGGCGGAAGGCCAACACTTTCCGCGTGAGGGCCGCCGCATGACCGCCTCCGGTTTCGCGATGAGCGAGAGCGCCTACAGCTGGCAGATGCAGCCGGATGTGCAGCAGCTGCGGGCCGAGGGTCGGGCGCCCTCCTTCGGGGCGTGGTGCATGATCCTG
>NZ_JACHNX010000049.1 GCF_014199595.1 Sphingomonas yabuuchiae
CCGCTCGCAAAGCTCTTCAGCGCCGGCACGTCGCCCGTCGTCGCATACCCCCTCAGCGCATCCAGCGTCTGCTGATGCCCAGACGTCTGCGCAGCGATGTACGCCTGGTCGAAGGCCGTTCCCTTAAGCGACTTCAACTGGTCCAGCGTCGCCTGCTGCTGCGCATTCAGCGTCGCATCGGGCGTCAGCGCCGGGTTCATCCCGCCGGTCAGCGTCTTAAGCTTGGCGGTCGAGCCGGTATGGGCGTCAATCATCTTCTGGGCATAGGACTTCACCGAGGCCGAAGCGCCATTGGTGAGCGCGAGCCTGGACGTCTCGATCTCGAAGGCGTCGCTGGCCGCGGCGGTGTTCACGAAGTTCTGCGCCGCACTTGTGGCAGGGGTTTGTACCGGGGCGGGGGCGGACGCATCCGCTTGGTTATACGTATCGGCGCTATTCGTCGTGTAGGTCGACGAATTGTCCTGCTTCTGGCCACAGGCCGCCAGTGCAAGCAAGGCGGTGGTCGCAATGAAGGTCGAACGAATGGTCATGGCAAACCCCTGAAATGACGACAGATGCTGTCTAAGCGTCTGTCGGGCGATGACGTTCCCGCAGAGGCCATCTCGCTGAAGGAGCGGACCCGCAAGGCGCTTGCGTCGTTAGAGCGGGCATCGTCGCATCCGATCAGCGAAGGAACCACCCGATGAGCATTTTCGGCAATATCCTGAACAAGATATTCCACCATGGCAGCAAGGCCGAAGCCGCGCCTGCACCGTCACCCGCCCCGGTCCAGGCACAACCCGCACCGGCCGCTGCACCCGCCCCGACCCCGGCCCCCGCCGCCGCCCCGACCCCGGCGCCGCAGAATGTCGATGTCGGTGCGGTCCTGTCGGAAATGGCATCGATGAAGGACGGCGGGGGCAATTATCAGAGCTCGATCGTCGATCTGCTGAAGCTGCTCGACCTGGATTCAAGCCTGTCGGCACGTAAGGAACTGGCCAACGAACTGGGCGTGCATGCCGCCGAGGACGGCTCGGCCGAGCAGAATATCGCGCTTCACAAGGCGGTGATGGCCAAGCTCGCCGAAAATGGCGGGATCGTGCCCGACAGCCTGCGGAACTGACGAGCCGGAAGGGGCGGCGGTCCGCATGACCGCCGCCCCATCACCTCAATCCCGGAACAGCAGCGGCGCCATTGCCTGAAGACTGCGCCGCCACGTCTGGAACTCGTGCCCAGTGCCCTCCGATACGTAGAAGACATTCCTGATCCCGGCAGCCGTCAGGGCGGCAGCATTGGCGCGGGGATCGCTGCGTGGGCCACCGGGCGGACCGCTGCGCCCTCCCTCCAGTTCGCGGCTGCCGAAGCTGACAAAGGTGAGTTTCACCTTGTCGCGATAACCCGGCGTGACCTTCACATCCTCCGGCGACATGGTGCCGCCGCTGAGCAGACCGATATAGGCGAAACGGTCGAGGTGCCTGGGCGCGATCAGCTTCGTCTCGAAGCCGCCCATCGAGAGCCCGGCCATGGCGCGGTGGCGCTGGTCGGACAGGGTCCGGTAATGCCCGTCGACATAGGGGATCAGCTCGTCCAGCAGCACGGTCTGGAAGGGGCGGATGTCGAAACTCGCCAGACCGCCGGGCGCGCCGGGGCGAATGGTGTTGGTCATGCCATAGGTCATGACGATCAGGAACGGCCGCGTCTTTCCGGCCGCGATTAGATTGTCCATGATGAGGTTGGCATGGCCCTGGTTGGACCAGGCGGTTTCGTCCTCGCCCCAACCATGCTGAAGATACAGCACCGGATAACGATCGCGCGTGTTCCGGTCATAGCCGGGCGGGGTGTAGACAAAGGCGCGTCGCGACGTGCCGGTGCTGGGCGACGGGAACAGAATCTGTTCGACCCGGCCATGCGGCACATCCTTCAGCGCATAGAAATCCGCGTCATGCGCCGGAATCTCGATACCGCTTTCCCAGCGGGTCGAGCCATAGAAGTTCAACGTCCCCGGATCGTTGAAGGTGCCGCCATCGACCGTCAGGTGGTAATAATGAAATCCCTCGTCGAGCGGGCCTTCCGACGTTCCCGTCCAACTGCCGTCGGGGCCTTTGGTCAGGACGGTGCCGCCGCGTCCGCCTAGCCCCAGGCTGACCTTGACCGCCTTGGCATCGGGGGCGGTGATGCGGAAACGGGCATAGCCCTGCGAATTGACCTGCGGATAGGACTGGCCCGGCTGGTTGAGCGAGGAGGGGCGGAAATCCTCGATCACCGCCGGTGGGGCGGTTTGAGGCGTGGTCTGAGCAGGGGCCATGGATGCGGCCATCGTCACCGTTAAGGCAGCCGCCAACAGAAGCTTCATCAATCATCCTCCCTCGTCATCCGTTGGTTCATTTCGACCATGTCGGAGAGGGGAAGGTGCCGTTTATGGCCGGATCACACAAGGCGGCTTGCAAAAAAACGTAGTCAAGACAGTGGCTTGGCGATGAAATCCTTTGCGGTGCCGCCACGTTCATCAATGGCGTGATGGTGCTGGCATCCCGGCCCATATGCCCGCCAGCGGCTCGAAACTGGTCCAAGACTACCAACCATTCCCGCAAAAATACCAGGAACGGCTTAACTTATCATAAGTTGTACCCGGCCAGATCGGTCGCATTTCGCCGCCGGTCGCATGGGAGCAACCGGGTGGCCAAAATCCTCGCAAGTATCGGCATCGCGCTCGTCGCGGTGGCGTGCACCCCGCCCTCGACGCGGATCGCCACCGGGCTGGAGCGCTATGGCCTGGACAGCCAGCGTTCGACCTGTGTCGGCCAGCGGCTGGAGCGCAACCTGTCGCTGGGGCAGTTGCAACAGCTGGGCAATGCCGCCGCGGCCTATCGCCGTGACGATCCCAATCCCGGCCAGCTGACCGCAGGCGATCTGATCCGGGTCGCGGGCGAGATCAAGGACCCGAAGATCGCACTGGAAGTCGGCAAGGCCGCCGCCACCTGCGGCGTGGCTCCCTGACGCCCTTTCCTTGCATTTTCGGAAACGAATGATGAGCACGCATGCACTGCACGGCAATGCGCGCCATTTCGGTGGCAAGCTGGAAAAGACGATCGGCGATGCGGTCGACAGCCGCGACTGGAAGGTGGCGGGCGTCACCGATCAGGTTGCGGGCAGCGCCGAGCATCTGTTCGGTCGTGCCCAGTCGGTCGCGGGCGAGGTGGAGGATGCCACCCCCAGCCTGATCGAGGAAGCGCGCGAGCGGATCGGCGACGCCACCGATCGGTCGGTCGCGGCCGCGCGGCGCGTCCAGGCCCAGGTGAATCAGGCCAAGGCCGAATTCGTTCAGACCAAGAACGAAGCGGTCGCCAAGGCCGAGCAGGCCGCCGATGCCGCCGCCGGGGCCAGTGCCAAGACCTCGTTCCTCCTGGTGCTCGCGCTGCTGGTCGGCGCCGGTGCCTCCGCCTTTGGCGCAACTGCACAGCGACATCGCAGTTGAAGGGTCAGCGACATCGTAGATGACGTGTGGGGGGAAGCGGAGGCCGGGCGTAGCCCGGACGTAGCTTCCCCCC
>NZ_JACHNX010000050.1 GCF_014199595.1 Sphingomonas yabuuchiae
GTTGGTGTTGGTGTTGGTGTGACCGACGCCGCTTGCGCTGTGAACGTCAATGGCTCTTCAATCGCTCGCTGCCCCTTGGACGCACGAATGACGATTGTCGCCTGTCCTTCGACCTGGGCACCCGATCCCGCGACAATCTTGCCATCAGATAGCGCAAGCTGCGATGGCGGAGTGCCGACAACCGAATAGGTGGATCCCGTGCCGAACGGGTCGGCCAGCGCAGCAATCAACGCGCCCTGAGAGATGTTGACGAGATAGGTTGCTTTGCTGGCGATCAGACCGGCTGCGCCGATACCGCCGCCCAGGCCAATGCCCAGGCCGATGCCGAGGCCCGGCATCAGTAGAGCCCCAGCATGGAGGCAGCCGTGGTACCGGTCGCCAGAATGCGACGCGGGCGGAAGGGGATCAGCGCCCCGGCTGGCACATTCTTCCAAGTCACGCCAGTGGCGGACGCTGGAGCGCCCACGCCGATCATCGTAATATCGCCGCCCGTGCCGACATAGACCCCCTTCGGAATGTCGGGCAGGTCCGTGGAATCGCTTGGGGTGATCGCGACGGCGCGCGTGGCGGGGCTGGACACCGTGTCCGCCGAGGAAGAAAATACGTCAGCCATGGTCAGTCCTTTCGAGGGTGCGGGGAGTTGGTCGGCCAGGCGTCCCAGAGAAGCCGGCGCTTGGCGTCACAGTCGGCCAGGTCGAACCGTCCGTCGCGGATGGTTGCGTCGTCGTCGGCCGCTGTGGCGCTACCGTCCGGCTGGCGGCGCTGCGCCGTCGGTCGGCACGGCTCGCCCGCTGCGGCCGGGGGCGGCGGGATCTCGGGCGAGTAGGGCATCGAGCGCGTCGATGTCGCGCACCCGGTCAGGGGCGCGACACAGAGCGCGACCAGCATCAGTCTGCGCATAGCGTGTCACCGTGTCTTTCGAGTGGACGATGAGGGGCTGGCGTGCGGCCAGCGTGGCGGCATAGGTCTGGGCGGCGGTGGCCTGCTGCTGGGCGAAGCGTGCCTGATCGGCGAAGCGAGCTTTGTCCGCGTCCGCGATTGCCGCAGACCAGGCTGCGCGCTCATTGGTCAGCGTCTGGAGATGATCGGCACGCAGATGGTCGAGCCGCGCCGCCCATAGGCCGAGCGCCAGAACGATCAGGGCGGGCCAGAACCGGCGGAGCAGGATCAGCCACGACATTGCGGATACTCCGGCATGTCCACCGTCTGCCCTGCCAGATGGTGCGTGCAGTCCCCGAGGAACTGGATGCGCCCATCGGTAACGAAGGAATGGCAGACCTCGGGCGGGTCACCAGATTCGGGAATGAAAGCCGGGTCCACGGCGCGACCGGTCCGTACCAGCACGCTGGGCGTGAATGTCGGCACCTCATGATTGCCGTTAAAACCCCACACCGGCTCGCCCGTGGTGGATTGGACCACGACCAAGTGCTCATAGCCGCACCCCGGACACCAGAAGGCCACGCGGCCCGGCCGGAATTCGGCGAGCTTGGACGACAGAAGGCGGGTCACAGCAGAATGGCCTTCGCGCGCTCCAGCCGCTGGAGCCGATCGTTTATGCCGTTGAGCCCGCCGTTGATCAGCTTCGTCACGGCCTCAATGTCGTCGCGATCCGCTGCCGCATTGATCCGGCGCGAGGTCCAGTATGCACAGGCAAGGGCGATCGCGATCGCGGGCTCCGCCGCCCGGTCCGGCTGGCTTTCGATGTCGACGCCGATCAGCTTGCCGAACCGGCGATAGTTGTCACGGCCCGTGATCTGCAGAATGCCGCGCCCGCGGTACCGGAAGCCGTCGCCCGCCTTGACGTTGCCTAGATCGGCCCGACCTTCGTATCGCCGCTGCGCAGGCGTCGGGCCCCAGATTTCGTACATCCGCGTGAAGCCTGCCGACTCATGGCCAGCCTGCGCGAGGAAATGAGCAAGCCGCAAGGGCGCGTCCAGGATAATCGCACCCTCCAGGGCAGATACACCAGCCCCAAGCCCCGCGGCGGTCGCGGCCGGTGCGCCGAGCTTTCGCACCAGCGCGGTCAACGTCACCGGGCCGAAGGCGCCGTCAGCGCGCACGCCGAGACGGCGCTGCACAAGTGCAACGTCCATAGCTCTATCCTTTCGAAGATGACGGCTTCGTTAGCCGTTGGTATGGGGCCTTGCCGGTTGGCATCCCCCGATGGGACCGGCCGCAGGGTCTGCTGTCCTGAGAACGGCAGACCCTGCGATAGGTCGCCGCGCTCACCACCACCCCAAGCGGGGCGACTTGATCAGCCCTCGGATTTGGGCTCGGCGGTAGCTGTCACAGGCGGCAGCTTATCGAGCGCGGTCGCTAGGTTAGCCTCCTGCTGTGCGCTGCTACCCTTGCCGACCTGGAGCACCGCAGCGACAGCCGCGCCGACGATCGGGCCGAGGCCCGTGAAATAGCCGTCGACGAAGCGGGTGTTGTTCGCCGGGACCTCGTGGAAGAACGCAGCGCC
>NZ_JACHNX010000051.1 GCF_014199595.1 Sphingomonas yabuuchiae
GTAAGCGTCCGGTGAAGGCGTCGCGTCAGGCGGGACGGTAGTTCCACGGCAGCAGTTCATTGATCTGGCGGGCTGGATGGTCGGCGATGCGGCTGATGGTGTCGGTCAGCCATGCCTCGGGGTCGACGTCGTTGAGCCTGGCGGTTTCCACAAGGCTGTAGATGCCGGCGGCGCGGTGGCCGCCCTGGTCGGAGCCGGCGAACAGCCAGTTCTTGCGACCGACGGCAATACCGCGCAACGAGCGCTCGGCGGCATTGTTGTCGATCTCAAGGCGGCCATCGTCCGCATAGCGGGTAAGCGCCGTCCAGCGGGCGAGCGCATAGCGGATGGCGACCGCGAGGTCGGAGCGTCGGGACAGCTTCGGTCCGGTCGCGTCGAGCCACTGACGGAACGCATCGAGCAGCGGTCCAGCTCTGGTCTGGCGTACGTGTCGTCGCTCGTCCGGGGGCCGACCGCGCACGTCCTGTTCGACCGCATAGAGGCTGGCGATATGGTCCAGCGCCTCGCGGGCCGTGGCGGAGCCGGTTGCGGCATGGACGTCGAAGAACTTGCGCCTGACATGCGCCCAACAGGCTACCTCTGCGATGCGCTCGCCATAGAGCCTGTCGAACCCGGCATAGCCATCGGCGTGCAGATCGCCCTGGAATGTTCGCAAGTGCGCGACGGGGCGTTCGCCCTTGCGGTCGGGCGCGTAGCGAAACAGCACGGCAGGCGGGGCCTCGCCGCCAGCCCCGCGCTCGTCGCGCACATAGGTCCACAGCCGGCCCGTCCTGGTGCGACCGGCGCCGGGGGCCAGAACCGGCACGGGCGTGTCGTCGGCGTGGAGGGTTACGCCACCCATGACGTGGCGCTCGAGCGCGTCGACCAGCGGGTCGAGGAGCGCGGCCGAGCGCCCGACCCAGTCGGCGAGGGTGGAGCGGGCAAGGTCGACGCCCTGGCGCGCGTAGATGCCCGACTGGCGATAGAGCGGCAGATGGTCGGCGTATTTGGACACCAGCACATGTGCGAGCAGCCCGGCACCGGGCCGACCCCGCTCGATGGGCATGGACGGCAGCGGCGCCTGCACGATGCGCTCGCATGACCGACAGCTCAGCCGCGGCCGGACGTGGCGCACGACCCGGAATGAGGCGGGCACATAGTCGAGCTGCTCCGTGACGTCCTCACCCATACGCCGCATGGCACCACCGCAGTCGGGGCATACGCACGGTGCGTCATGCACGACCTCGGTGCGGGGCAAATGGTCGGGCAGCGGCTGTCGATACGGCTTGGCGGTCTCCCGTCTCCGGGTGGCCACCGGCATCGCCGCCGTGGCGGCTTCCGCCTCGCGTTCCTCCAACCCTAGTTCCAGCTGGTCAGCCTGATGCGTCAATTTCTCCGACGAACGGCCGAAGGCCATGCGCCGCAGCCGCGCGACCTGCATCCGCAACTGCTCCAGCTCGGCGCCGACAGCAATGAGCATGGCCTTCAGGAGGGCGATATCGTCGGGCAGCGAGGCGGCATCGGGCGACACGCCTGCTTATACCAGAACAGTCGTGCCGATACACGCGAAAGCCGCAGGAAACCGTGCTTTTTACCAGGCCAGGGTCGGCTGCGAGGACCGGATCGGATGCCGCCAGTCCACCCCTTCGAGCAGCATCGACAACTGCGCCGGGGTCAGCACTGCGACGCCGTCCGCGGTCGTCGGCCAGGTGAACCGACCACGCTCCAGACGCTTGGCATGGAGGACGAGGCCCTGACCATCCCACCACAGCAGCTTGACCAGATCGCCGCGCCTGCCCCGGAAGGCGTACACCGCACCCCCGAACGGATCCTGGCGCAGCCGCTGCTGCACCAGCGCCGCCAGTCCGTCGAAACCCTTGCGCATGTCCGTGACCCCGGCCGCCAGATACACCCGGACGCCGCTCGGCGGCCCGATCAAGCGAACCCGGCCAGCACGGCCTTCAGCACCCGCGCGTCGATGGGAGGTGCCAGGCGGATGCGCTGCCCGGCCGGGCCGACCACCTCCACCACACCCGGTCCGAGCGGCTCCGGCTGCGGCGCCATGGGCACGTTCGCCACCTCGACCGGCACGAACGCCGCGCCCGGCAAGGGCAAAGCTTCGCTTGCGACCCCGTCGCGCAGCAGCGTGCGTCGCCAGCGGTACACCAGCGACGTGCACACCCGGTGACGCCGTGCCACGTCCAGCACGCTCGCCCCCGGCATCATCGCCTCCGACACGATCCGCGCCTTGTCATCGTCGCTGAACCGTCGCCGCGGCTCTGCCCCAACCATCTCGATAATTCGCGTCGCCATAATGCCGCACCGGTGCCTGCCACAGTGCCGCACCTGTGGCTTGCGCATCACCTCGTCAGCAAGGCGGGGAACACCGGACGCTTAC
>NZ_JACHNX010000052.1 GCF_014199595.1 Sphingomonas yabuuchiae
GGAGCAACGCCACCCCGGTCTCGATCTAACACCAGCCCGCAGGACCCTGGAACGCCGGATACGGCTATGGAAGGCCGAGTATGGACCAGAGCGTGAGGTCATCTTCCGGCAGGACCATCCGCCAGGCCGACAGGGCATGTCGGATTTCTTTGACGCCCGCGATCTGAAGGTCACCATCTCCGGCAATCCGAGCCCGCACCTGATCTATCACTTCGCGCTGGTCTATTCCGGGTGGGAGCATGCCGAGGTCGTGCTGGGAGGAGAAAGCTTCACGGCGCTGGCCTGCGGCCTTCAGAATGCGCTGTGGCAGCTTGGCGGCGTGCCGCACGAGCATCGCACCGATAGCCTCTCCGCGGCGTTCGCCAACCTGGAGCAAGATGCCCAGGAAGATCTGCGGACCCGCTATGCCGCCCTGTGCGCCGATTACCAGATGGAGCCCACCCGCAACAATCGCGGGGTCGCCCATGAGAATGGGTCCATAGAAAGCCGTCATGGTCACCTTAAGGATCGGCTCGATCAGGCACTCCAGTTGCGCGGGACACGTGACTTCGCCTCCATCGAGGACTGGCGCACGTTCCTCGCCCAGATCGTGGGCCGCCACAATGCCCGGCGGCGCGATGCCTTGCGCATCGAAGCTGAGCACCTGCGCCCGTTACCTTCACGCCGCAGCTGCGATTATGATGAAGCTACGGTGCTCGTCACCTCATCGGGCGGCTTCGTGCTGCGCAAGGTCTTCTACACCGTGCCTTCCCGGCTCATCGGCCATAGCCTGCGAGCCAGGATCTTCGATGACCGGATCGACCTTTATCTGGCCGGGCAGCCCATCGAGACCCTGCCACGCGGGAGGGCGCCCGATCGCGGACGGGGCGGTCATGACCACGTAGTCAATTATCGGCACGTGATCCACAGCCTGCGTACCAAGCCCCACGCGCTGGCAAACCTTGTCTATCGCGACAAGCTCTTCCCTCGCAGCGAATATCGCCGCTGCTGGGATGCTCTGGAGGGTGCGCTTCCCAAAGCCGCCGCATGCCGCAGCATGGTGGGGCTGCTGTGGCTTGCGCATGACCAGGCCTGCGAGGCTGAGCTCGCCGCGACCCTGACCGGCATACTCGATGGCCAGGGTTTACCCGATCTGAGGGATCTGCAGGAGCGCTTCCAACGCCCCGGCAAAGAGCCGGCCGATGTGGTCGTCGATATTCCCCAGCCTGACACATACGACGATCTGCTCACCGCCAGGGAGATGGCCGCATGAGCATCACTGTCGACACCGCCCAGCTGCCCATGTTGCTTGGCACGCTGCGTCTGCCCACCATTGCCCGTCTCTGGCCGGACTTCTGTTCACGAGCGGACAAGGAGGGGTGGCCGGCTTCGCGCCTGCTGGCAGCCTTGGCCGAACTGGAACTCGCCGAACGCGAACAACGCCGGATCCAGCGCCATCTTACAGAAGCACGGCTGCCTCCCGGCAAGACCCTGGATGCCTTCGACTTCAGCCTCGTTCCCACCTTGAGCAAGGCCCAGGTCATGGCTCTGACCCAAGGAGATGCCTGGCTCAAGGCGGGCCACAATCTTCTGGCATTTGGTCCGCCCGGTGCCGGCAAGAGCCACGCCGCAGCCGCCATCGGCAACGAGCTCGTCGCGCGCGGATACCGGGTCTTCTTCACCCGAACCACCGATCTCGTCCAGCGTTTGCAGGCCGCACGTCAGTCCCTGACCTTGACCCAGGAGATCGCCAGGCTCGACCGCTTCGACCTGCTCATCCTCGATGACCTGTCCTACGTCCGCAAGGACCAGGCAGAGACCAGCGTCCTGTTCGAACTCATCTCTGCCAGATACGAAAGGCGCTCCATCATGATCACCGCCAACCAACCATTCAGCGGTTGGGATTCCATTTTTTTGGATAAGGCAATGACTGTCGCTGCCATCGACAGGCTCGTTCACCACGCCACTATCCTGGAAATGAACGTCGAGAGCTATCGCAGGCGATCCGCCCTGGCCTCAGCGACATCGCTCCGCGACAGTGCTCCTGATCCAGCGACATCGCCCAGCGACATCGAAACCATGCCAGCGACATCGCTGCGCGACAACGCCTCTTGATCCAGGCCAACCTCGTGTGACACTATCCCCAACGTCACCGCTGACACATCACCATCAATGTCGCTGACCAGTCACCGACGATGTCGCGCTACA
>NZ_JACHNX010000053.1 GCF_014199595.1 Sphingomonas yabuuchiae
CATGCGCTTCGAGCAATGATTGACCGAGTGCAGTGAAGCCGTTCAAAGTCGCAGTGGTAGCGCCTCTGGTTTCTACGACCCGCGCGTCATGCAGTCGCTTCGCGTCGCGCCAGGTGCGGCCAACGATCCGGTCATGTGTTTCGATCACCGCATCCGCAGTCGCCGTGGCCCATTCAATGACGCAGACCGCCATGATAGCGCGGCGCCGATCGGCGCCGAGGTCGCGCAGGCCATCGGCGAAGTAGCGCTCGCCCTGCCGGCGTAGCCGGGCGACGCGATGCGGTGGAACACCGGCAAGTATACCATCATCGAGGTTCATCGCACGCAGGAACTCAAGCCGGTCGAGCAGTCGATTTGCCGCGGCGGAATTGTTGCCCGGCTCGATCCGGCGCAGCCAGATGAAGCGACTGATTGCCCCCGGCAGCATCTCGGTCGTCAGCCGGTCGAGACGGGTGCAGGCGACAAGATCAAGGCGAGATGCGATGCGCTTCTCGATGCTGCGTTCGGCCGCGACGAGCGCATCCGCGCACAGGCGCTCGATCGTCGTGATCGCCGGCAGGATGGTCATGGTATCGCGGCAGCGGGAGATGAAGCGCCGGGCGAGATCGTCGTTCGAGTGTGCCTGCTCGGCTTCGGCGAACAGCCAGTCACGGAACGTCCGTGCCGGCGCGCCCTGACCAGGAAACGTCCTGTATCCGTAGATGGAGCGCAGCACCTCCATATGTTGCTGGCGGGTCTGGCGCCGGACGGCGTAGTGGACGAGCACGTCACCGGCGATGCCGAGCTGGGCGCCGAGGAAAGCGGATACCGCGAGCGGGATCACCTCGCCCGGCACCAGCATTCGTCCCGGATAGCGCAGCGCGCACAGTTGCAGCGCGAAGCCGATCCGGTTTTCCGGTCGGCGTCGCCGGTCGATGTGGATCAGGTCGTCGTCCGCCAGGATATAATGCCGTAGCAGCGACGCTTCGTCGGTCGGCAGGTCGAGCAGCGACGACCGCTGCCGGGCGCTCAGGATATGGCGTCTCGGCATGCGGCTTTGTCCCTGTTGAACAGAAGTCTGTTTTGGACAACACTGACCCCACGCAAATCAAGGCTTTTCGAGGCCTAATTCCAGAAGGGTTCAATTGGGACAGCGCGCCGCCATCTACGCCAGGGTTTCGACAGCCGACCAGTCGTGCGAACGGCAGCTCCGCGACCTGGCCGGCTTTGCCGAGCGTGGCGGCTATGAGGTGGTCGAGGTCTTCCGCGAAACCGCCTCGGGGATGAAGGCCAATCGCTCGGCACGTGCCGAAGTGATGAAGCTGGCCCAGACGCGCCACATCGATGCAATTCTCGTCACCGAACTCAGCCGCTGGGGACGTTCGACCCAAGACCTGCTCGATACGCTCAACCGGCTGTCAGGCTGGCGCGTGTCGGTGGTCGCGATGAGCGGCATGACGTTCGAGGTCGATACGCCGCATGGGCGGATGATGGCGACGATGCTCGCAGGTATAGCCCAGTTCGAGCGCGACATGCTGAGCGAGCGGGTCCGCTCTGGCCTTGCTGCAGCTCGGGCACGTGGCCGCAAACTCGGCCGGCAACTGGGGGAGCGGCCCAAGTCGGACCGCCTCGCGCCCAAAGTGTTGGCGCATATCGCCGAGGGGCGGAGCTATCGCTGGATCGCTCGCGACCTGGGACTCAGCAAGAACACAGTCGCCGGGATCGTGGCTCGCGCACGGGGTGACGTGAGCCCTGATGCCACGGTGACGACATGACCGGGGCGTCTGGACGGCTGCGTCCCGATCCCCGGCGCAAGGCGCGGTTTCGCGAAATCGCACGAGGCATTGTCGCCAAGGATCGCTACAATCGGAAGTACGGGATCGCCGTCGACACTGCTGGCGCCATCGCGCAGGCGCTAGAGCGCGCGTACCG
>NZ_JACHNX010000054.1 GCF_014199595.1 Sphingomonas yabuuchiae
AAGATCGACGAGCGGGGCGACCTGTTCGAGTCCTTCCGCGTCCGCGCCGAGAAGCTGGGGATCAAGTCGCCCTACGCGCTGATCCGCCTGATTGAGGTGGCCGCCGCGCTGACGAAGGCGCCGCGCGGCCAGCGCAAGTCGCCCGCCGTCAATGCGGTGGTCGCCAACTTGAAGGATGGTATGGGATATGCCGAGCGGGTGGCATCCGACGCCCGCGTCGAGTTCATCATTGCCCAGCGTGCAGCGAAGAAGGCTGCGGCCGATCTCGCCGCCCTCGGCGAAGCCCTCCAGTATGTGGAGGCGAGCCTTGGCTGATCCCAATCTCCCGCCGGTCGGGCGGCAGCCGTCCGTGCGTCAGGTCAGCCCCTCGGTGCGTACCCCATGGTACGGCAATGTGGTCGGCTATCGGAATGTCGACGGCATCCAGGTCGGTGGCGAGCGCTGGACCACCCAGCAGGCCGCCGCGATCCTCCATCGCGGGCTGGACCCGCTGACCTGCGAGGCGATGGAAGTCCGACGCCAAGCGGTCAACGCCGAGATCTGGATCCCGGTCGACACGCTCCCCGCGGTCTTCGCCTTCGACTGCCCGATCATCAAGCGGATGGCGGGCGACAAGGTGAAGGTGATCGCACCTGACGGCCAGCCCAAGATCGTCTTTGCCGACGGCTGGGGCCACCGGCCCTTCCGCCGCCCCAGGCAGCCCGACGATGGCTTCTATCAGGACCGCATCCTCGGCGCTGGCGGCTCCGGCTCTCGCCCCATCTTCTCCACTACTCGGAAGGCAATCCGATGACCTTTTCCGACCACGTCGCCCATGCCGTCGGCGCGGGCAGCATCGCCGCCATCGCCGCTATCGGCGTCTATTCCACCCGGTCAATCGGCCGTGACCTGATCGAGTCCCATGAGCGCATCGCCGAGGTGTGGTGCGCCATGGTCGAGCGTATCGCAGAGCGCTGGCACGCGGTCGCGGTGCTTTTCCCTGTCACTGGCGCGGCATCGTCCGACCGGCAGGCCGAGGAGCCGCGCTGATGGCCGCCGAATATCGCTCCGTCACCGTCGCTCCGGGTCACACGCTGCGCGTGCGCAAGCTGCCCAAGCAGACCGACCGCCCCGGCTTCGTCCGCGTCGAAGCGCGCCACCGCCCGCCCTTCGAAGTGAAAGCTTCCCTCTGGAATGAGGCTCCGATCGTATGAGCTACGCCAACATGGACCACGCCGGTTGGGTCCAAGAGAACAACGCTGCCGCGAACCAGATCTATCGGAACCGGAAGGGCTATAAGCCGCGCCCCGAGACGCTGACCGAGTTCCAGGCCAAGGTAATGGACATCTGCGGCATGGTCGGGGGCGGAATCTACAATGCCCCGATCAACTGGGACAAGGTCGAGTGGGGCCACGGTGCCCGCTGGAGCGGCGTCGTCGTGCCGTGGCGTGATGGCCGCATGGCGACCTTTGACTTCTACCCGCTGACGATGCTGGTCCTGCTCTGCCACGAGGCGCGCATCCGGTGCGAGATCACCGCGCGGGCCGCCGGGCATTTCCGTTTCGCCTTTCACCAGCGTGTCCACGAGGGCGGCATGGCTGCACGCCATCCCAGCATCGACGAGGCCGTCGCCGCCTTCCGCCGATACCTGCCGGACGATCACCGCATCATCTATCGCGCGCCCGACGCCGAGCAGGCGGCGGTATGACCGATCGTCCCATCATCTTCTCGGCCCCGATGGTGCGTGCCCTGCTCACTGGACGCAAGACACAGACCCGCCGGTTGGCCTCGTCGCCGCTGGCGCGCTGCGCGGTCGGTGACCGGCTCTATGTGCGAGAGGCGTGGGCACCGCTGTCGGCCTGCACGCACAACGACCCCGGCAGTCAGGCGATGGCCGACAATGGCTTCTATCGCGCCGATGGTGG
>NZ_JACHNX010000055.1 GCF_014199595.1 Sphingomonas yabuuchiae
ATGAAGATCGTCGTGCCCGTGAAGCGGGTGTTGGATTATAACGTAAAGCCGCGCGTGAAGGCGGACGGGACGGGCGTCGATCTGGCGAACGTGAAGATGTCGATGAACCCGTTCGACGAGATCGCGGTGGAAGAGGCGATCCGGCTGAAGGAAAAGGGGGCGGCGACCGAGGTCGTCGTCGTCTCGATCGGTGAGCCCAAGGCGGCGGACACGCTGCGCACCGCGCTCGCCATGGGTGCGGACCGGGCGGTGCTGATCACCGCCGACCAGGCGCCCGAGCCGCTGGGCGTCGCCAAGCTGCTCGCCAAGGTGGTCGAAGAGGAGCAGCCCGGCCTCGTCATCCTGGGCAAGCAGGCGATCGACGGCGACAACAACCAGACCGGCCAGATGCTGGCGGGGCTGCTCGGCTGGGCGCAGGGCACGTTCGCCTCGAAGGTCGAGATCGACGGTGAGACCGCCAACGTCACCCGCGAGGTCGATGGCGGGCTGGAGACGGTGGCGCTGACGCTGCCCGCCATCGTCACCACCGACCTTCGCCTGAACGAGCCGCGCTATGCCAGCTTGCCCAACATCATGAAGGCCAAGTCCAAGCCGATGGCGACCAAGACCGCCGCCGACTACGGCGTCGACATCGCGCCCCGGCTGACGATCACCCATGTCGCCGAGCCCGGCAAGCGCCAAGCGGGCGTCAAGGTCGGCTCGGTCGACGAACTGGTCGAGAAACTGAAAGCACTGGGAGTGGCCAAGTGAAGACGCTGCTATGGGTCGAGCATGACGGCGGGGCCGTCAAGGATGCCACGCTGGCGACCGTCACGGCGGCGGGCAAGCTGGGCGAGGTCCACCTGATCGTCGCGGGTCAGGGCGTCGACGGCGTGGCGCAGGCCGCCGCCAGGATCGCGGGCGTGGGCAAGGTCCATGTCGCCGACGACGCGGCCTATGCCAATGCGCTCGCGGAAAACGTCGCGCCGCTGATCGCTCAGCTGATGGGCCATCACGACGCCTTCCTCGCGCCCTCGACCACGACGGGCAAGAACATCGCGCCGCGTGTCGCCGCGCTGATCGACGTGATGCAGATCAGCGACATCCTGTCGGTCGAGGGGCCGGACAGCTTCACTCGGCCGATCTATGCGGGCAACGCGATTGCCACGGTCAAGACCAGCGACACCAAGCTCGTCCTGACCGTCCGCACCACCGCATTCGAGAAGGCAGCGGCCGAGGGCGGCTCGGGCGAGATCGAGGCGGTCGCCGCGACGGGCGACGCGGCCAAGTCCCGCTTCGTCGGTGCCGAAAAGGCCGAGAATGCCCGGCCCGAGCTGACCAGCGCCAAGATCATCGTCTCGGGCGGCCGCGCGCTGGGGTCGGAGGAGCAGTTCCATGCGCTGATTGACCCGCTCGCCGACAAGCTGGGTGCCGCCGTCGGTGCGTCCCGCGCGGCGGTCGATGCGGGCTATGCCCCCAACGACTATCAGGTCGGCCAGACCGGCAAGATCGTGGCGCCGGAAGTCTATGTCGCGGTCGGCATCTCGGGCGCGATCCAGCATCTGGCGGGGATGAAGGACTCCAAGATCATCGTCGCGATCAACAAGGACGAGGATGCGCCGATCTTCCAGGTCGCCGATATCGGCCTGGTCGGCGA
>NZ_JACHNX010000056.1 GCF_014199595.1 Sphingomonas yabuuchiae
CTCTCATGACTGCCATCCGAGACGCTGGCCGAGTTTACCTTGTCGCTGGCCGCAAGACCAGCGTTCGCATTGACCTTGGCGGGTGTGCCGCGGACGCCTGATCGACGACGATTGATCATGCTCTCATCCGCGGGTTGGTTACCGCACTACCCGTATCCGTCGCTGGGCCTATCCTCCGTCTAAGTTCGGGCGTCGGACGAACCTGCCCCACCGTACACCGTGGATTGCCCATCACAGTCGGGTGCCCGCGGCACGCCGGCCAAGGCTATGCAGTTGGTGCCCTGGCGCCTCCTCCTGGAATTGTTCTGTGTGGATCAGCCGGCTATCGCTGGCGACACTCGACGGGCGATGTCCCAGGCATAGCCGACCAATTCACGCGCGATCGCGGTGGTCACCTTGGGCTGGGGCTTTCCGGTGGCCGCCAGGCGACGGTAGCGCTGGCACAGGCGAACCTGCGCCTTCCACCCGATCGCTTGGATGTCCTCGGGCAAGTCGATGACCCGTTCACGGTAGCGTCGCTCCTCGCGAGCGGACAGCCGATACGACCAGCCCGCCTCGATCAACATCGTCCGTGCTTGCGCGTTGCCCGCGCGGGTAATCCGGCCCCGCTTGGTCTTGGCACCGCTGGAGTGCTCGGACGGCACCAGGCCGACATACGCCATCAGTTGCTTGGGATTGTCGAAGCGGGTGAGGTCGCCCACCTCGGCGACCAGCGTTGCGGCACTGACCAGCCTGATACCGCGCAGGACCTGCAGATTGCGGACCAGCGGCGCAAAACACCACGCATCCACCGCTTCAGCCAGCGCCGCCTCCAGGCGCGCGACCCGTGCCTGGGCCTCCAGCACCCGCTTCTGCATTTCCTCGAATGCCAGCTGCTGGTGGGGAAACTCAAACCGCTGCTCGGACAACCACCGCCAGTACATTTTCGTCCAAGCCGCCTTGCCGCCAAAACGACGATCATGCCGCAACAGGAAGCTGCGCACCGTCTGCTTGGCCCCGATGGCATCGTCCTGCGCGCTGCGTCGCGCGCGGATGAGATCGCGTACCGCCTCGTGCGCTTCGTCCGGCACCCAGATCGCGGTGAGTTCGCCGGCGCGTAGCAGCCGCGCCAGGGTCATCGCGTCACGCCGGTCCGTCTTAACATGGTCGCCCGGGCGTCGCGGCATCATCGAGGGGGCGATGACGATGCAATTCTGTCCCAGCTTCGACAGCAGCCGATGCAAGCCATACCCACAGGGTCCCGCTTCGTAGCAGACGTTCAACGTCACACCCGGTCCCGTCAGCCGCTTGACCAGCTTCCTGATCGCATCGTCCTCGTTGGCGACCGTGCCGACGAAACGTACCTCGCCTCCGCGTTCCCCATCGGCAACCGCGACCGCGATGGTTTCCTTATGAACGTCCAGACCAACGTATTTCACTGCCTCCGTCATGACTCGTCTCCGCTGCTAACAAATCCATCATCAGCATCTCAGATTCGAGCCTCCAAGGCTCCGGCAGTCATGGGGTCTAA
>NZ_JACHNX010000057.1 GCF_014199595.1 Sphingomonas yabuuchiae
GGTGCGGCGGGCGTGTCATTCGCGGCCGAGGCGGATACGAAGCTCACGCCGGTAGGGGCGACCGTTGGCGGGGGCAGAAGGCCGGTAGGGACACTTGCGCCGCCATCGCGCGCCCAGATCTGGCTCAACGTCATGCAATCCAGACGCCCGGCATTTTGCCTGCTGGCCAGCTCATTCATCTGGTCTGTGAAAAGCTGGGTGTCGCTGTCGACGGCTGCGCCGCCAGGGATAATGCTATGGGTATAGAATATGACCGTCAGCCCGAGCAGCTCAGCACGATCGAGGACGGTCTTGAATTGAGCGAGGGTCAGGCTGTGCAAGGCGTTTCCGAAGACGAACATCCCCCGATCGCCGAAGCCAAAGCGAGTGTGCATCCCCCCTTGTGCACGGGTGGTGCGCATCAGCTTCATGCCCATGACGTCGCGGTAATAGACCGGCAGCTTCATGGTGTAGAATTCGGGCGACGTGTCCTCGAATTTCATCGGCTTCGTCTGTGACGGCACGTTTGCGCTCAGGGTGACTTGCGTCGAGCTGTCCACCGAAACGACGGTCGTGATGGGCGAATTGGGCACGTTGTGGCCGATGGCCCGCATCCCTGCGACGATGCCGCTAGTCGAAGACATCGTGACGACTGCCGTACCCGAAGACGTGACGGAAGCTACAAAGACACGCGCCGATGGCGGGTTCGACTCGATCTGCCCACCAGTCCAGCAGCCATGCTCATTGCCGCGCGTAATGCCGTTGGCGGCCGCCAAATCCTTGTTCTGTTGCAGGCTGGCACCTGCTGCGGCCAGCGTGCCGAAGGTGGCGGTGATATTGTCATTGAAAGTGCTGTCGAGGTTGACGTCCCAGCCGTCCGCATACGTCTCTTTGATCCTGGGCATATCGAAAGCCGAGGAATTGGAGCTCGTCGTGCCGACGAAATTGACGCCCGCCGGAATGCCCAGCGATTTCATCAGGGGATAGGCGAAAGAATACTGGGTGGGCTTCAGATCGTCGAAGACGATTGCGACGGTCGCCCGGCCACCTGCCTTGCCCAGAAGAGCATCGAATTTCGCCACCTTCGAATGCGGAATGTCGCCGGTAGGGCCGACAGCGACGCCCACGGTGCCGCCACCAGGTGAGCTGAGGGCCGCGTTGTCCGAGACATGCATGCACCCCCACAGCTTGCCCATGAGGATCGGCGACGGGGTCTCGTACATCGTGCCGAATGACGGGCCAGCCTGCAAAGCGCCGAAGCGCTTCAGCACCACTGCGAGATCACCCGTCTGTCGACCGGCATCCATTCCAGCATCGCCAAGAACAGCAATGGTGCCGAGCAGGCTGGTGTCGAAGCTGCCGATATTATTCTTGGTCGCGGTCGCGCC
>NZ_JACHNX010000058.1 GCF_014199595.1 Sphingomonas yabuuchiae
AGGAGATCATTGCAAAACCCGATTGCAGTGAACTGGGCGGGTATTTCGGATTGGCTGGGTGTCAGCGGCCCCGCCCGCTGACCAGCGGGCGGTGGATGGCGGGGTACTCGAGCTCTGGTGAGCAGGTTCGGGGGCGCAAGGGGTTCAGGTGAGACGCAGCGCGGTGGTCATGTTGTACGCCAGGGCAAGCAGAAAGCTGTCGTTGCGGTTCCTGGCCAGCCCCTTGTAGCGTACGCAGTCGAAGCCCCGCCATCGCTTGAGGGTGGCAAAGACGCCCTCGACCTGGGCGCGGATCGGCGCGATCAGGGCATTGTGTCGCTGTTGCCACCGGGTCAGCGGCGGGCCGCCACCCCAGCTCTTGTGCATGATCCGCGGCTTGATGCCTTGCACGCCCAGCCACTGGCGGCGGGCGCGTTTGGCATAGGCCTTGTCGGCATAGACCGCCCTTTCGTCGCCGCAAACTAGATCGTCGGCGGGCACGGTATCGTTGACGTTGGCCGGGGTCAGCACCAGCCGGCGGATCAGCCGACTGCCATGATCCACCCCGATATGCAGCTTGTAGCCGAAATGCCCGCCCGGCCTGCCCTTGCGGGCGGTATTGGCCGCATCGCCGTCGACCGGTGCCCGGCGACCATCGCGCGACCCTGGGCGGAACGGTGTCGCCACCAGCGAGGCGTCGATCATCGTGCCCTGTTTCAGGATCAGCCCACGCACGGCCAGTTGCCGCTCGAAGGCGACGAACAACGCCTCGCCCAGGCCCGCCTCCAGCAGCCGGTTGCGGAACCGGCAGATGGTGCTGTGGTCGGGCGGCGCATCCTCCAGTGACAGCCCGACAAAGCGGCGAAACGACATCCGGTCGTCCAGCGCTTCCTCCAGCCCATGGTCCGACAGCGCATAAATACGCTGCAACACCAGCGCCTTGACCATCAGCAGCGCATCAAAGGGCGGGCGACCGCCCCGCTCGGCACGCAGCGGCGACAAGAGCGACCCCAGATCGGCCCAGTCCACTTCCCGCGCCAACCGCTCCAGCCGGACATTGCGACCCAGACGCGGCGACACCAGGCCATCCACTAAGCAACCCTGATCCATCGCAAACGCCCCCCCAACTCGCGATAATCAATCACCTGCGCAGGTCTTTTGCAACGATCCCCT